>NZ_CP015583.1:175000-1375000 GCF_001941945.1 Roseomonas gilardii
CCGGAGGAAAAGACATCAACAGAGATTCCGCGAGTAGTGGCGAGCGAAAGCGGAGCAGGCCAGTGATTGTGCGAGAAGAAGCCGAACGGTCTCGAAAGGCCGGCCAGAGCGGGTGATAGCCCCGTAGGCGTAGTGTCTGGCATGATCCTCGAGTAGGGCGGGGCACGTGAAACCCTGTCTGAACGTGGGGGGACCACCCTCCAAGCCTAAATACTCCTTGGCGACCGATAGTGCACAAGTACCGTGAGGGAAAGGTGAAAAGCACCCCGACGAGGGGAGTGAAAGAGACCTGAAACCGAGCGCCTACAAGCAGTCGGAGCACTCTTGAAGTGTGACGGCGTACCTTTTGTATAATGGGTCCGCGAGTTTCTGTTGGCAGCAAGCTTAAGCCGAGAGGTGTAGGCGCAGCGAAAGCGAGTCTGATAAGGGCGCTTGAGTTGCCGGCAGAAGACCCGAAACCGAGTGATCTAGCCATGGCCAGGTTGAAGGTGGGGTAACACCCACTGGAGGACCGAACCCACGCCTGTTGAAAAAGTCGGGGATGAGCTGTGGCTAGGGGTGAAAGGCCAATCAAACTCGGAAATAGCTGGTTCTCCGCGAAATCTATTGAGGTAGATCGTCGTCCGATTACCTTCGGAGGTAGAGCACCGGAAGGGCTAGGGGGGCCCAAAGCCCTACCAAACCCTACCGAACTCCGAATGCCGAAGAGTACAGGACGGCAGACAGACAGTGGGTGCTAAGGTCCATTGTCGAGAGGGAAACAGCCCAGACCACCAGCTAAGGCCCCCAAATCGTGGCTAAGTGGGAAAGCATGTGAGACGGCCAAAACAACCAGGAGGTTGGCTTAGAAGCAGCCATCCTTTAAAGAAAGCGTAATAGCTCACTGGTCTAATCAGCTGTCTTGCGGCGAAAATGTAACGGGGCTCAAGCCACGTGCCGAAGCTGTGGATTGCACGCAAGTGCAGTGGTAGCGGAGCGTTCCGTAGGCCTGCGAAGGGAGACCCGTGAGGGCTCCTGGAGGTATCGGAAGTGCGAATGCGGACATGAGTAGCGATAAACAGGGTGAGAACCCCTGTCGCCGAAAGTCCAAGGGTTCCTGCGCAAGGTCAATCCGCGCAGGGTGAGCCGGCCCCTAAGGCGAGGGCGAAAGCCGTAGTCGATGGAAACCAGGTGAATATTCCTGGGCCTGACAGACGTGACGGCTGCCAACCGTTGTTCCTCCTTATCGGATTGGAGGGGCAGCCAAAGCAGCCCAGGAAATAGCGCTGTCGAGAAAGACCGTACCCGAAACCGACACAGGTGGACTGGTTGAGAATACCGAGGCGCTTGAGAGAACTATGCTGAAGGAACTAGGCAAATTACTCGCGTAACTTCGGGATAAGCGAGACCCCTTCTTGCGCAAGCAAGGTGGGGTGGCACAGACCAGGGGGTAGCGACTGTTTAGTAAAAACACAGGGCTCTGCGAAATCGAGAGATGACGTATAGGGTCTGACACCTGCCCGGTGCCGGAAGGTCAAGGGGAGATGTGCAAGCATCGAACCGAAGCCCCGGTAAACGGCGGCCGTAACTATAACGGTCCTAAGGTAGCGAAATTCCTTGTCGGGTAAGTTCCGACCTGCACGAATGGTGTAACGACTTCCCCACTGTCTCCAGCATAGACTCAGCGAAATTGAATTCCCCGTGAAGATGCGGGGTACCCGTGGTCAGACGGAAAGACCCTATGAACCTTTACTGCAGCTTCGCAGTGGTGCCAGGAAGGAACTGTGTAGGATAGGTGGGAGCCATCGAAACCCGGGCGCTAGCTCAGGTGGAGGCAACCTTGAAATACCACCCTGTTTCTTTCTGGCATCTCACTGAGCCCGGTTAGCCCGGGCCAGGACCCTGCGTGGTGGGCAGTTTGACTGGGGCGGTCGCCTCCCAAAGTGTAACGGAGGCGCGCGATGGTGGGCTCAGGCCGGTCGGACATCGGCTGTTGAGTGCAAAGGCATAAGCCCGCCTGACTGCGAGCGCGACAGCGCGAGCAGAGACGAAAGTCGGCCTTAGTGATCCGGTGGTCCCGCGTGGAAGGGCCATCGCTCAACGGATAAAAGGTACTCTAGGGATAACAGGCTGATCTCCCCCAAGAGTCCACATCGACGGGGAGGTTTGGCACCTCGATGTCGGCTCATCGCATCCCGGGGCTGGAGCAGGTCCCAAGGGTTCGGCTGTTCGCCGATTAAAGCGGTACGTGAGCTGGGTTTAGAACGTCGTGAGACAGTTCGGTCCCTATCTGCCATGGGTGTTGGAGACTTGCGAGGATCTGTCCCTAGTACGAGAGGACCGGGATGGACGTACCTCTGGTGCACCGGTTGTTCCGCCAGGAGCATCGCCGGGTAGCTAAGTACGGAACGGATAACCGCTGAAGGCATCTAAGCGGGAAACCAGCCTCAAAACCAGGTCTCCCCAAGGGCCGTGGAAGACCACCACGTCGATAGGTCGCAGGTGGAAGTCCGGTAACGGATGCAGCCGAGCGATCCTAATCGCCCGATCGAACTCCATCACTCCCCCGCCGCCGCAGTCCCCCTCAACAAGGGACACCGCGCGCAGCACCAAAGCGCACCCGCTCAGTCAGCAACACACACTCACAACACCCGATACCCCGCTCCCTCCAGCCCCAAAGCCCCATAAAGCCACAAGGCCCAGATCCTCCATCACCCAGCGCATCAGGTCGGTACACTACACACACCTCCACGGTTCCCATCCGGTGGCCTGGTGGCCCTAGCGAGGCTGCCACACCCGATCCCATCCCGAACTCGGCCGTGAAACGCCTCAGCGCCCATGGTACTGCGTCTCAAGACGCGGGAGAGTCGGTCGCCGCCAGGCCGCCCGATGGGAACCTACACACACAACACACCGACCCGATCGCCATCACCGCATCACACACTCACCCAACGCGGGGTGGAGCAGCCCGGTAGCTCGTCAGGCTCATAACCTGAAGGTCACAGGTTCAAATCCTGTCCCCGCATCCAAATCCCACTTACACACCATGCCAACGCCAACACAACCTCCCGTAGCAACACGCTCGGGAGGTTTGGTATATTCCAGACCCGCCTTTGCGGGCGTAAGACAATGTGTTCCATGACCGCTCTTTCCCCCGGCAATCCGGCTGAGGCCGCCATTGAGGCGGCCGGTTACGCTGTTGACAGCCGCGAACTGCCGCAACTCCTCCGCCTCGTCATCCGCCGCTTGCCCGCAGATGGCGACACGGTGCGCCTTGCGCTTTGCGAAGTGCGCCGCCGCCGCTGGGCCTCCCGCCTTCTGGATCTCGCCAACCGTGCCGGCCAGGTCTGGGTACAGCGGAGCGATGCGACGAAAGCCGTCGGCGCGATCGAGAATCCCGAGCCGACGGACGACGAGCTTCTCTCGCGACTCGACAGCACGGTGCGGGAGCGCCTGCGGAATCTCGCCCCCACCCCAGAGGGGGTGATGGAGGCAGTGCTGTCCGAGCTCAGCGATGTGTCCGGCACCCAGCTGAATCCGGAACGCCAGGCCCTTCTCGCCCAGGCGGTGGCCGAGGCCTTTGCCCTCGATCGTCCCGCCCTTCGCGATTTCGTCGGCCGCGTCAGCGCCACCGAGCAGACCCGCCGCGCACAGCAGCGCGAAGCGGAGAAGCTCGCGCGCGAACGCCGCCGGGCCGAGGTCAGCCGCCTGCGCGAATGGGAGAAGAGCCTCGTCGGCATCGAGGAGGTCGCGCATATGCTCGACGCCTCGCTGCGTGAGGCCACGCGCTGGGCCGGCACCGGCCTGATCCCCGTCGCCCGCCGTGTCCCCTCGCGCAAAGGGGAGCGCTGGGAGTTCGATCCGGCGGAGGTTGCGGCACTCCGTGGCGAGATGGCCCTCTGGCGCGAGGCGGAACAACCCCGGCCCGGCCGCCCCGCCGCCCCGGCGCTGATCGGCGGCAAGGGCCTCAACGCCGCCGTTGCCCGTGTCGCCGCGCTGGACCGTTTCGCGGCGCATTTCCGCACCGCACGCGCCTTGAACCGCCGCATCACCCTGGTCACTGGCCCGACCAATTCCGGCAAGAGCCACTTGGCGCTGGACCGCCTTTCCGAAGCGGAAAGCGGCATGGCCCTGGCACCCCTCCGCCTGCTGGCGCACGAGTTCCGCGAGGCGCTCGCCAGCCGTGGCATCGCCGCCTCGCTCTCCACGGGGGAGGAGCGCATGCCCGTGGAGGGTAGCCGCCATCTCGCCGCGACCGTGGAGATGTGCCCCTTCCACAACCCGACCGATGTGGCTGTGGTGGACGAGGCGCAGCTTCTCCAGGACCGCGATCGCGGTGCTGCCTGGACGGCCGCGATCATGGGCGCCCCGGCGCGGCATGTCCTCGTGCTCGGCGCGCCGGACTGCGTGCCGATGGTCAAGCGCATTGCCTCGCTCTGCGACGACCCGGTCGAGGAGATCTCGCTCCAGCGCAAGAGCCCGCTGCGCGCCGCCCGCGCGCCGGTGAACTTCGGCGACCTGCGCCCCGGCGACGCACTGGTAGCTTTCTCCCGCCGCGACGTGCTGGACCTGCGGGCCGAGCTGGTGCGGCGCGGCCGTCGCGTCGCCGTGGTCTATGGTGCCCTCAGCCCGGAGGTCCGCCGGGCCGAGGCCGCCCGCTTCCGCGATGGCGAGGCCGATATCCTGGTCGCCACGGATGCCATCGGCATGGGGCTGAACCTGCCCATCCGCCGCATCGTCTTCTCCACCCTGCGGAAATTCGATGGCGAGCAGCGCCGCGACCTGAACACGCAGGAGGTGAAGCAGATCGGCGGCCGTGCCGGGCGCTTCGGGCGCTTCGAGGAAGGCATCGTTTCCGTCCTGGCCGGGGGCGGCACGCCGGAGCAGATCCGCCGCCTTCTGGAGGCCCCGCCCGACCTGCCGGAGGACCTACGCCCCCAGGTGCAGCCCGATGCCGACATCGTTTCCGCCGTGGCGGCGGAGATCGGCTCGGACAGCCTCTTCGGCGTGCTGGCGCGTATCCGCCGGGCCGTGCTGCGGCGGGACGACCCGAACTACCGGCTGGCCGATCTCAGCCAGCAGATGGCCATCGCCACGGCGGTGGACGGCGTGCAGGGTCTCGCCCTGACGCAGCGTTGGACCTACGCGCTCTGCCCGGTGGATCAGCGCGACAACGGCATCGTCCGGCTGGCGCGCTGGGCCGTGGACCACGGTGCGGGCCGCCCGGTCACGCCGCCCATGGCCGGCCGTCTGCCGGCGCCGGAACGTGCCCAGCGCGACGAGCTGGAGCGGGCCGAGAAGGTCCACAAGCGCCTCGTCGCCTGGCGCTGGCTCTCCCTGCGCTTTCCCGAGGCCTATCCCAACCGCGCCGAGGCCGAGGCCGAGACCATGCGCCTCGACCGCTGGATCGAAGACGTGCTGCGCACCCAGCGCCGGGGCCGGGTCGGCCTCTCGGCCTGATACCGGCGCGGCGTCGCGGCCCGTGCCGTCCCGGCCTTCGCGGGCTTCTACTGCTGCGGTCCCTTCCCGGGCATGGGCGGCGTGGCCTGGGCGTTGCGGCTGCCGGCGGGTCGGCCGCGCCGGCGATGGATCGGGATCACTTCGGCCGAGCGCGGCAGGAAGTGCTCTGCGACGCGCCGGGGATCGGCTTCCCCGGCCCGCAGTTCCAGGCAGCGGCCCAGGATGTCGCGCAGGGCACCGTTCTCCGCCGCCGCCAGCGTTTCCATCCAGTCGGCCAGGAAGCCGTTCACCTCGGTGGACATGCCGCGGCTGCAACAGGCGGCCACATCTTCCAGCTCGCGTGCCTCCAGCACCTCCCGCAGCCGCCGCAGCGGCACGGTGACGCCGTGGCGGAGCAGCGCGCCGAAGACGCCGCCCCGGTTCGCCAGCCGCTCCTCCTCCAGCGCCTTCAGAAGATCGGGCACGGCCCTCGCATCCTCCGATTCGAGCCAGGCGCTCGCGACTGTCAGGGCGACCTGCCAGTCCGGGTCCAGCCGCAGGAAGGGCTCCCAGGTGCCGCCCGGCACGGAATGCCGTGCGGCATAGGCGCGCAGGGCCTGCACAGCCTCCCGCCGGCTCCGCAGCGGAAGCCCGTTGGCGAGGCCGAAGGCGTAGAGCTCCTCCAGGGAGGTGCGGGCGGCCCGGTCGTCGTGCAGCCCGGCTCGCAGGCCCTCCCCCAGCAGCATGTCCTCATAGCCCCGCCAGGAACGCAGGCGGCGGTCCAGTGAGGGTTCCGCCAGCAGCCGGGCGAATCCCTCGGGCTCGGCCAGGAACAGGGGCTGCCAGGCGATAGGGGGTCTTGGCATGGAATTCTTCCCTGCGTCCGGTGCGGGTCTCCGAGAACCCGCCCGGCAGTGTGCCGGCATCTGGTTGAGAAAAGGTTAACAGCGCCCCTCGGCACTAAGAATTCGACAATCATTCCGCGTCCGATGGCACCTGCCCATCATGCCGGCCTCGACAAGTGGTGTCGGGTTGCGGAGCGCGGCCGGCAGGGTGAACCCTGTCCGGATAGAGGCGTTCCCGCTGTGCCCCCTGGCCGGGCCCGGCGCTTCCTTTCCGGGGCGCCGCCTTCCGGCCGCAGAAGGAGATCCGGACGATGGCAAAGGGACAAGTTCTGGTGGTCGCGACCTCGCATGGCCTCCTGGGCGACGGGCCGGATCGCACCGGGCTGTGGCTGGAGGAACTGGCCGTGCCCTACTATGCCCTGCTGGATGCCGGCTTCGAGGTGCTCCTGGTCTCCACCGCCGGGGGCGAAATCCCCGTCGATCCGCGCAGCGTGCCGGGCGCCTCGCCCGAACCCAACGGCATCCATGGCGCCGTGGGCCGCTTCCTGGCCGACGAGGGCGCCATGGCCCTGGCCCGCACCTCGTCGCGGCTGGAAGATGTGGCGGAACAGCCCCATGACGCGATCTTCCTGCCGGGCGGCCACGGCGCGATGTGGGACCTGCCGGCCAACCGGCCGCTTGCCGCGCTGATCGGCCAGGCCATGGAGGACGGCAGGTTGGTGGCCGCCCTCTGCCACGGGCCGGCCGGGCTGGTGGCGGCGCATCGCCAGGGCACCAGCGCCCCGGTGGTGGAGGGACGGCGGGTCACCGGCTTCAGCAACCGCGAGGAAGCCGCCACGGGCCTGTCGGAGGTGGTCCCTTTCCTGCTGGAGGACCGGCTGCGCTCCCTGGGCGCCCATTACGAGAGCGGCCCGGAATTCACCGGCTTCGCGCTACGCGACGGCAACCTGATCACCGGGCAGAATCCGCAATCCTCGGCACTGGTGGCGCAGCACCTGATCGCGGCGCTGGAGGAGCATTCCTGATACCGGGCGCCAAGGGGCTCCGCGCCCGGTATCAGCGGCGCGACAGCACGACCAGATAGCTGCAGGGCCGCTCCGAGGCATTCTCGAAGGCGCAGTCCGCCGGGGCGCCCAGCACCAGGCAGTCTCCGGCAGCGAGCCGGTGCCGCGCCGCGCCTTCGTGGAACAGCAACTCGCCTTCCAGCACCCAGATCGCGTGCTTCCAGGCCAGGTAGGTGGAGGCCGGGTAGTCCACCCGCGCGCCCGTGGGCAGTTCCACCCGCACCAGCTCCGGATCGCTGCCCGAAGGTGTCACGGCGCGGCGCATATAGCCCGTGTCCGGGTCGCGCCAGAGCGGCTGCGTGTCCGCGCGCGATACCCGCCCGCCTCCGGCATCGCCCTCGGCCCGTGCCAGAAGCGTGGAGAGCGTCAGACCCAGCGCCGAGGCCAGCCGTCCGAGCAGCGCGGCGGTCGGGCTGGCCTCGGCGCGTTCCACCTTGCTGATCATGGCTCGCGAGACGGCGGAGCGTTCCGCCATCTCCGCGATGGACCAGCCACGTTCCTCGCGTTCCGCCCTCAGCCGGGCGGCCAGCGGGAGCGTCAGGTCGGATAGCTCCGCTTCGTCTTGTATCTTGCTCATTCATCCATCATAGTAGATGTCGCACCGACCGGTGACCAGCCGCCCCCGATCCAGCCGGATGACGCACCACCCCATGGCCTATCGCCCGAAGGACGGGATCGCATGATCCCACCCACCCCGATCGGCCACAACGGGGGCCCGCCGCTGGAGGAGCCCGATCCCGGCGCTTCGGGCCGGCTGCATCTCTGGCGTAAGGCGCACAAGAAGGCCTGGAAGACGCCGCTGCGCGAGATCGCGCTGCGCCGCCTGGCCCGGGCGGAGGAACTGGGCATGACCTATCGCGAATACACGCTCGAAATCCTGGAACGGGGCCGCTACCTGTGAGCCAAGCCAAAGCGGGACGCCAGATCGTCCTGAACGCCTTCGACATGGCCTGTGTCGGGCATATCCAGCAAGGGATGTGGACGCATCCGCGCGACCGCTCCACGGATTACCTCCGCCTGGATCACTGGATGCGCCTCGCGCAGACGCTGGAGCGTGGGCTGTTCGACGGGCTGTTCCTCGCCGACGTGCTGGGCATCTACGACGTCTATGGCGACAGCCCCGATGCGTCGCTGCGCGGCGCGGTGCAGGTGCCGCTGCTGGACCCGATGCTGCTGGTGCCAGCCATGGCCGGCGTCACGCGGCATCTGGGCTTCGGCATCACCTGCAACCTCGCCTATGAGGCGCCCTATCTCTTCGCGCGCCGCTTCTCCACGCTGGACCACCTGACGCAGGGGCGCGCAGGCTGGAACATCGTCACCGGCTATCTCGACAGCGCCGCGCGCGCGATGGGGATGGCCTCGCAGATGGCGCATGACGACCGCTACGACCTCGCCGACGAGTATATGGAACTCGTCTACAAGTTGTGGGAGGGAAGCTGGGCCGACGACGCCGTACGGGCGGACCGGGCAGAGGGTCTCTATGCCGATCCTGCCCGCGTGCGCCGCGTGCGGCACGAGGGCGCGCAGTACCGTCTGGACGCGCCGCATCTGGTGGAACCCTCGCCGCAACGGACGCCCGTGCTGTTCCAGGCCGGCGCTTCCGAGCGTGGCCGCCGCTTCGCCGCACACCATGCGGAATGCGTCTTCGTCAATGGCGGCGCGAAGCCGGCGGTGGCGCAACTCGTCGCCGACCTGCGCGCCCGCGCGGCGGGACGGCCGCTGAAAGTGCTGGTCGGCGCCACGCTGGTGATCGGCCGCACCGAGGCCGAGGCGCGCGACCTGCTGGAGGACTACCGCCGTCACGCCAGCGTCGAGGGGGCCCTGGCCCATGCCTCGGCCTCGCTGGGCATCGACTTCGCCCGCTATGGCATGGACGAGCCGATCGAGGCCGGGCCGACCCAGGCGATCCAGTCCAATGTCGAGGCCGCGAAGCGCGCCGCCGGCCCGGTCTGGACCAAGCGCAAGCTGATCGACCAGTTCGTGCTGGGCAGCCGCCAGCCACCCATCGTCGGCTCGGCGGAACAGGTGGCCGAGGCGCTGATCCGCTGGGTCGAGGAGGCCGATGTGGACGGCTTCAACCTGTCCCGCACCGTGGTGCCGGAATGCCTGGAGGCGGTGGTGGAGCGCGTCGTGCCTGTCCTGCAGGAACGCGGCGCCTTCAAGCACGCCTACGCGCCGGGCACGTTCCGCGAGAAGCTGTTCGGCGCCGGGCCGCGCCTCGCCTCGCCGCATCCGGCGGTGGGGTATCGCTTTCCGGCATGATCCGGCATCAGCAGGAGCCAACGAACCGGGTCCAGGGCGCGCAGCGTCCTGGCGGATGGGGGTATCGGGGGAAGGCGGCGCCTTCCCCCCGGGCCAAGGGCGTGACGCCTAGAACCCCACGCGATCCCCGCCTTTGAGCGACAGGATCTCCCGCGCCTCGTCCGGGGTGGCGATCTCCAGGCCGAGGCCCTCGATGATCTGCCGCACCAGCCGCACCTGTTCGGCATTGCTGGTGGCGAACTTGCCTGGCCCGGCCCAGAGGCTGTCCTCCAGCCCGACGCGCACATTGCCGCCCATGGCCGCCGCCATGGCCGCGATGGGAAGCTGATTGCGCCCGGCGCCGAGCACGGACCAGCGGTAGTTGTCGCCGAAGAGCCGGTCGGCCGTGCGCTTCATGTGCATCACATCCTCCGGATGCGCGCCGATGCCGCCTTGCAGGCCGAAGACCGTCTGGATGAAGAGCGGCGCCTTCACCAGCCCACGGTCGAAGAAGTATTTCAGGTTGTAGAGATGCGCCGTGTCATAGCACTCGAACTCGAAGCGCGTGTCGTTGCCGGCGCAGGTGGTCAGGATGTACTCGATCTGGCCGAAGGTGTTGCGGAAGATGATGTCCTTGTTGGCGAGGTAGGTCCGCTCCCATTCGTGCTTCAGGTCCTTGAAGCGGTCAAGCATCCCGAACAGGCCGAAATTCATCGAGCCGAGATTCAGCGATGCCACTTCCGGCTTGAAGGTCGCGGCGGGGCGGACGCGCTCCTCGATGCTCATGGTCGGCGCGCCGCCGGTGGTCAGGTTCACCACGCAGTTCGTGCGCTGCTTGATGACCGGCAGGAACTTCGCGAAGGCCTCGGGCGTCTGGTCCGGCTCGCCGGTTTCCGGGTTGCGCGCATGCAGGTGGACGATGGCGGCGCCGGCCTCGGCGGCGCCGACCGCGGCCTCCGCGATCTCCTCCGGCGTCACCGGCAGGTGCGGCGACATGCTCGGCGTGTGGATCGCGCCCGTGACGGCGCAGGTGATGATGACCTTGCGCTTGGTGGCCATGCTCAGCGTGTCTCCTGTTCCTGCTTGTGCGCCCGCAAGGCGGCAAGGCGCGCGTCGCGCCACTGCATCCTTTCGGGCAGATCGTCACGCCGCGGCCATTGCCGCATGATCTCGCCTGTCTTCGCCTCGTCGAAGACCTCCGGCCCGGCCGGATCGGCGGCGAGGCGGCGGTAGAAGCCGGTATAGCGGGCGCAGTAGTCGGGGATGCCGCCCGGCGCGTTCAGCTCGATGGTGGCGAAGGGGCCGAGGAAGCTCCAGCGCAGGCCGAGCCCGTCCGCCACCGTGCGGTCCAGGTCCTCGGGCGTGACATAGCCTTCCTCGACGAGGCGGAAGGCCTCGGCCAGCAGCGCGCCCTGGAGCCGGTTGAGCACGAAGCCCTCGATCTCCTTCAGCACCGTGACCGGCACCTGCCCGATGGAATCGTAGATCTCCCGCGCCCGCGCCACCACGGGGGGATCGGTCCATTCGGCGCCGGAAATCTCCACCACCGGCACGAGGTGCGGCGGGTTCACCGGATGCCCGATCAGGCAGCGCGCCCGCCCCGGCAGGTCCTCGGTGAAAAGCGAGCAGCGGATGGCGGAGGAGGAGGAGGCGATGATGGCCCCGCGCGGCGCCAGGGCGTCGAGCTCGCGGAACAGCGCCCGCTTCACCTCCAGCACCTCCGGCCCGTTCTCCTGCACGAAATCCACGCCGTCGAGCGCGGCGGCGAGATCGCGGGCCGCCTGGATGCGGGCGGCGGCGCCCTCCGGGTCCTGGCAGAGCCCGTGCTCCGCCAGGTTGCGCAGCCCTTCGGCGCAGAGGGCGCGGGCCTTGTCCGCCACCCCCTCCACCGGGTCCCAGAGCCGGACCTCCCAGCCCGCCCGGGCGAAGATCATTCCCCAGGCGCGGCCGATCAGGCCGCTCCCCGCGATGCAGACGCGCATGCTCACAGCCACAGCACCTTCCGACGCAGTTCCTCGTCCTCGCGCAGCAGCCGGGATTCACCCAGCCACTGCACCGCGCCGCGTTCCAGCGCCACGGTCCGGTCCGACAGGGCCAGAGCGAGATCGAGATGATGGTCCACGATGATGATCGAGACTTCCCGGCGCAGCCGGTCGAAGCACTCGAACAGCTCCTCCGTCACCGCCGGGGAAAGCCCCTCGAAGGGCTCGTCCAGCAGCAGCAGCCGCGTGTCGCCGGACAATGCCCGGGCCACCGCCACCATCTGCTGCTCGCCGCCGGACAGACGGTCCGCCGCGACGTTCCAGCGCTCGCGCAGCCGGGGGAAGAATTCGAGCACGCGCTCCTCCTCCCAGTGCACGCCCGCGCCGGTCAGGCGCTTCAGGCGTCCGAGGCCCAGATTCTCGCCCACGGTCATGCCGGCGAAGAGGCCGCGGCCCTGCGGCACGAAGCCCATGCCGCGCCGGGCGATCCGGTCCGGCGACAGGCCCGCGATCTCGTCGCCGCCCAGCACGATCCGGCCGGAGGCCGGGCGCGCCGTGCCGATCAGCGTCTTGAGCAGCGTGGACTTGCCCGCGCCGTTGCGGCCGAGCAGCGCCACGATCTCGCCCTGCCGAACCGTCAGCGACACGTCGTTCAGGATGTGCGACTTGCCGTAGAAGGTGTTGACCTTCTCCATCACCAGCAGGTCGTGCTCCGTCGCGGCGCTGGGGCGCGGCCTGGCGGCCACGGCGGCGGCGCCGGAGCCGAGATAGACCGCCTGCACCCGCGCATCGTCGCGCGCCTGCTCCACCGTGCCGTCCACCAGCACGGCGCCATCGGCCATCACCGTCACCCGGTCGGCCATGCGGAAGACGCGGTCGATGTCGTGTTCCACCAGCAGCACGGGGATGTCGGCGGAAAGCGACTTGATCAGGTCGCCCACGCGCTCCCGCTCCGCCGCGGCGAGGCCGGCCAGCGGCTCGTCCAGCAGCAGGATGCGCGGCTTCGTGGCCAGGGCCAGCCCCATGTCGAGCAGGCGCTGCCCGCCATAGGAGAGGCTGCCGGCCTCCGCCCGCTCCACGCCGGCGAGGCCGGTCCAGCGCAGCAGCTCCTCCGTGTCCTGGTGCAGCTCCGGGATGGATTCCGCGTCGCGCCAGGCATTGAAGCGGGCCGGGTGCCGCGCCTGCACGGCGAGGCGGATGTTCTCCTCCACCGACAGGCCCGGGAAGAGATTGGTGATCTGGAAGCTGCGCCCCAGCCCGGCCTGGGTGATGGCGTGCGGCTCCATGCCGTCCACCCGCTGCCCGTCCAGCAGCACCCGGCCCTCATCCAGCGGGAACATGCCGGAGAGCAGGTTGAAGGCCGTGGTCTTGCCCGCGCCGTTCGGGCCGATCAGCGCGTGCAGGCGCCGGTCCTCCACGGCGACCGACACGCCCTGCACCGCCTTCACCGGGCCGAAGCTCTTGCGCATCGCCTCGGCGGAGAGCACCGGCCCCGCCGTGCGGCCCTCGCGGATGAAGCGGGCGGGGATGCGGCCGCTGGCCCCGGTGCGGCGCGCGGACATGGCGGCGCCTTCCGTGGCCTCCCGGCGGAAAGGCTTCAGCAGGCGCTTGCCGATGCCCACCAGCCCATCCGGCGAGAAGAGGATGAAGCCGACGAAGAGCAGGCCGAAGATCAGCAGCCAGTTCGCCGTGTAGATGCTCAGGAACTCGCGGAACAGGATGTAGAACAGCGCGCCGACGGCCGGCCCCAGGAAGGAGCGCATGCCGCCGATCACCACCATCGCCAGCAGCTCGCCCGAGAAGGCGATGGCGATGGGATCGGCCGAGGCGAAGCGGTGGTTATAGACGCTGAGCACCCCGGCCAGCCCGGTGATCGTGGCCGAGACCATGAAGGCCACCAGCTTGTAGCGGTTGGTGCTGTAGCCGATGAAGCCGGCGCGCTGCTCGTTCTCGCGGATCGCCACCAGCACCGTGCCGAGCGGGGCGCGGCGCAGGCGCCAGAGGCCGATCAGCACGGCGAAGGCGACCACCGCGACAACGGCGTAATAGGCATAGGGATTGTCGAGCGCGGCGTAGCGCCGCACGTTGCCGAGCCCGTTCTCGCCGCCGGTCAGGTCGGTCCAGCGGAAGGCGATGGCGAAGAGCATCGCCGTGAAGGCCAGCGTCAGCAGCGAGAAGTACACGCCGCGCCGCCGCAGGATCAGCGCCCCCGCGACCAGCGAGGCCACGGCCACGATGACCAGGGCGCCCAGGCCCGGAAGGAGCATGTCCGTGGGCAGGAAGTGCCGCTGCAGCAGCGCCGCCGCATAGGCGCCGATGCCGAACCAGGCGCCATGGCCGAAGGAGACCAGCCCGGTCCAGCCGACCAGGATGTTCAGCCCCATCACGGCGATGGCGAAGACCACCACATCCGTGGCGGTGGTCATGGTGAGGCCGATCGCCTCCATCAGGAAGGGCAGGGCCACCAGCATGGCGGCGGCGGCCAGGATCTGCCCGATCTGGCGGGAGGGGGCCTCGCGGCGCACCGTCTCGGCCGGGCTCACGGCGGGGGAGGTGTCGAGGGGCATCACGGGAACCTCACTCGAAGCGCTGGATGCGCTCGCCCAGCAGGCCGCGCGGGCGCAGCAGCAGGACGAGGACCATCAGCAGATAGACGGAGGCCTCGGTGGCCGGGGGGAAGTAGTAGGCGGCGAGGCCGCGCACCACGCCGACGATGAGCGCCGCCACCACGACGCCCCAGAAGGAGCCGAGGCCGCCGATCACCACCACGACGAAGGCGAAGGTCAGGATCTCCGCGCCCATGGTCGGCGTCACGCCGGTCACCGGCGCCATCATCGTGCCGGCCAGGGCGGCCAGCCCGACGGCGATCATCACCACCGCGGTCATGTAGGGCTTCAGCGAGATGCCGAGCGCCGCCACCATGTCCGGGTTCTGCACGCCCGCCCGCACCACGCGGCCGAAGGGCGTGCGCGTCAGCAGCAGCCACAAGCCCGCGACGCAGAGCACGGCGACGCACAGGATGATCAGCCGGTACTTGGAATAGATGAAGTCGCCGATGAAGACCTGCCCGCGCAGCCAGAGCGGGATGGAGAAGGGCAGCGGCGCGGCGCCGAAGATCATGCGCAGCGCCTGTTCCGCCACCATGGCCAGGCCGAAGGTCAGTAACAGGCTCAGGATCGGGTCGCCACGGTAGAAGCGGCGGAGCATGAAGCGTTCCACCAGCAGGCCGAGCAGCGCCACCGCCACGGGCGAGACCACCAGCGCCCCGCCGAAGCCGATGGTGGGCGTCAGCGCCACGGCCAGATAGGCGCCGATGGCATAGAAGGCGCCGTGCGCGAGGTTGACGATGCCGCCCAGGCTGAAGATCAGCGACAGGCCCAGGGCGATGAGCAGGTAATAGGCGCCGATCAGCAGGCCGTTGAGGACCTGCTCCAGCACGAAGACGAATTCCACGATCCGCGCTCCCCCAAATGGTCGCGTGGGGCGCCGCGCCCGCCTCCGGAAAGGCGAACGCGGTGCGTGACGGCGTTCAGGCCGGGAAGGAGCAGGCGTTCTCCGCCTTGGTGGTGGCGATGCTCTCCAGGCTCTCGTCGGGCTTGGGGAAGCTGCCATCCGGCTTGAAGATGTCGTACTGGTTCTTCACCTGATCCGGCGGCAGCGCGGTGATGGCGTACATCTCCATCATCAGCTGGTGGTCCCAGGCGCGGAAATAGCCCTCGCGGCTCTTGGAGATGTCGAACTTCGCGCCCTTCTCCAGATGCTCGACCACCTTGGCCGGCTCGATGGACTTCAGCTCGTTCATCGACTGCGCGATGACCTTCATCGCCGTGTAGTCGCTCCAGCCCTGGTTCTCCGGCGGCTTCTTCCACTTGGCGCGATAGGCATCCGCGAACTTCTTCGCGGAAGGCGCCTCCAGCATGTGGTGCCAGACCACCGGCCAGGTGCCGAGGAAGTTGCCCTGTCCGGCGCCCCAGGCCAGCGCGATGTCGAAGCCGAAGCCCGCGACCGGATAGCTCAGCCCGAACTCGCTGTACTGCTTCAGGAAGTTGGTGATCTGCGCGCCCGCGAGGTTGCAGATCACGATATCCGGCCGCGCCTGCCGCAGCTTGAGCAGGAAGGGCGAGAAGTCGGTCAGCTCGGTCGGCACGAGGTCCTCGCCCGCCGCCGTGGCGCCGTTCTCGCCGAGGAACTTCCTGGCGACGCGCAGCAGGTCATGGCCGAAGGCGTAGTCGGCGGTCAGGGCGTAGTACTTCTTCCCCTTCACCAGCCCCTGCTGCAGGATCGCGTTGCCGGCGGTCCGCACCATCATCGTGTTCTGCGACTCGGTGTGGAACATGAAGCGCTGGCAGTCGGAGCCGCGCAGCGCGTCGGAATTGGCGCCGGTGTTGATGAACAGCACCTTCTCCCGCTGCACCACCTGCCCGATGGCCAGCGCCGAGGCGGAATTGATCTCGCCCACGATGCAGGCGACCTTGTCGCGCTGCGTCAGCCGCTCGGCCTTGGCCGAGGCGGTCTGCGGGTTGACGCTGTCCTCGTACAGCACCTCCACCTTGCGGCCGTTGATGCCGCCGCCGGCGTTGATCTCCTCGGTGGCGAGCTGCACCGCCTGCACCGCGAATTCGCCGAGCGGGCCCAGGAAGCCGGTGCGGGGCGTCAGGTGCCCGATGCGGATGACATCCGGCTGCCCCTGCGAGAGGGCGGGGTGGGCCAGGCCGACAGGAAGGATTGTCGCGGCGCCGGCCATGAGAAGGCCGCGACGTGGCAGCAGCACGTTCTTGGACATCGTCTTTTCCCTCAACAGGGCTCTGTGGCCCTTGTTGTGATCTGTGATCACAGTTAGCTTGCCGAAAGCATCGGTCCTTGTCCAGTCTCCTTCATGACCTCCGCCGCGGTTCTCGCCGACCTTCCCCTCCTCGCCCGGCGCACCCTGGGTGAGACCGTCTATGCCGCCCTCTCGGAGCTGCTGGCCTCGGGCCAGCTCGGCCCCGGCGAGAGGCTTTCCCTGCGCGACAGCGCCGCGGCCCTCGGCGTCTCGGTCATGCCGGTGCGGGAGGCGGTGAACCGGCTGGTGGCGGAACAGGCGCTGGAGGTCACGCCGGGCCGCGCCATCCGCGTGCCGGTGATGAGCCAGAGCGAGTTCGAGGCCCTGGCCGAGACGCGGATGGCCGTGGAGGGCCTGGCCGCCGCCCGCGCCGCCACGTACCGCAGCGCCGAGTCCCTGGCCGCGATCCGCAGGGCGGAGAGCGCCTTCCGCCTGATGGCGGAGGAACCCGTGCCGGACCGCGTGCGCCTCGTCGCGCTGAACCGCGACGTGCACTTCACCATCTACCGCGCCGCCTCGCTGCTGCCGCTGCAGGAGATCATCGCGCGGCTCTGGCTCAAGGCCGGGCCGGTGCTGAACCTCGACCTGCGGGAGCACCCCGAGCGGGTGCGCCAGGGCTCGGCGCTGCGACGCCATGCCGAGGCGCTGGCGGCCATCGAGGCGGGCGACGGCGCCGGCGCGAGTGCCGCCATCGCCGCCGATATCCGCGACGCGGCGGATTTCATCATCGCGCATGGCCGCCTGCCGGAAGGCTAGCGGCTGGCGCCTGACAGGGAGGAAGAAGAATGGACCTGGGCATGACCGGGCTGCGCGTGCTGGTGACGGCGGGCGCGGCGGGGATCGGGCGCAGCATCGTGGAGGCCTTCGCCGAGGAAGGCGCGCGCGTCTTCACCTGCGACGTGGACGCGGCGGGGCTCGCCACCCTGCCCGAGGGTGTCGGGCACCAGGTCACGGATGTGGCCGACCGCGCGCAGGTGGCCTCGCTCTTCGAGAAGGCCGTCGCCACGCTCGGAGGGCTGGACGTGCTGGTGAACAATGCCGGCATCGCCGGGCCTACCGGTGCCGTGGAGGAGATCCATCCCGAGGACTGGGACCGTTGCATCGAGGTCTGCCTGACCAGCCAGTTCAACTGCGCCCGGCTTGCCGTCCCGCATCTGCGCCAGAGCGACAATGCCTCGATCGTCAACCTCTCCTCGGCGGCGGGCAAGTTCGGCTTCGGCTTCCGCAGCCCCTATGCGGCGGCGAAATGGGGCGTCATCGGCTTCACCAAGTCGCTCGCCATCGAACTGGGCGGCGCCGGCATCCGCGTGAACGCCATCCTGCCCGGCCTCGTCGCCGGCGACCGGCAGCGCCGCGTGCTGGAAGCGAAAGCCCAGCAGCGCGGCATCGGCTTCGCCGAGATGGAGCAGGTTGCCTTCTCCTACACCTCGATCAAGGACTACGTGACGCCGCGCCAACTCGCGGACCAGATCCTGTTCCTCTGCAGCCGACGCGGCGCCACCATCTCGGGGCAGGCCATCTCCGTGGATGGCGATACGCGGATGCTGGCCTGAGACTCGGGCGTCGCTTTCGTGGCTGACCGCGGGGGAGGCTCCGCTTGCCCCAGGAGCCCCCACCGCTGGGGGAATGGTATTCCCCCAGACCCCGCCTTGAGCTGGCTCCGGGTGACAAGGTCAGCCTGTGGCCCGATCCCCGGAAGCAGGTGGATCGGCAAGGCTCTCCAAAAAGATGATCGCCATCTCCGTGCTGGCGGCGCCGGCAGTCCGCCGGAGCGCCATGCGCTCCGGCGTGATCAGGCGTCAGCGAGGGCCAACGAACGGGGTCCAGGGCCCGCAAGGTCCTGGCGGAGTGGGGGTTTGGGGGCGAGGCGAGCCTTGCCCCCAAAGGAACGCCCGATCAGTCTTCCAGCAGCATCGGGCAGGCCGGATTCCCCGCGACCCCTGCAACGGCCGCCGCCAGGGTGAAGAGGCGCCGCTCGTCGAAATAGCGCCCGACGAACTGGGCCGCGAGCGGCAGGCCGCCGGAGGACAGGCCGGTCATCACCGCCAGGGCCGGGTGGCCGGTGACGTTGAAGGGCGTGCGCGCCTGCCGGGCATAGGTCCGGGCGATCTCCGCCGGGTCGTCGATCCGTGCCGCCGGGTCCATGGAGCTGGCGCAGAGCAGCACGTCCACCTCGCGGAAGGCTTCCTCCACCGCCGCGATCATGCGGTGGCGGGCACGCTGGGCGCGGCCGAGATCCTCCGCCGTGAGGAAGGCGCCGGTCAGCAGCGAGGAACGCGTGAGCTGCGCGTAGTCGCCTGGACGCTCCCGCAGCCAGCGCGCGTGGATGGCGAAGGCCTCGGCGTGCAGGATGACGCGGTTCACCGCCGCGAACTCGTCGAGCGAGGGCAGGGTAACGTCGCACACCCGCATGCCCAGGGCGCCCAGCCATTCCGCCGCTCGTTCCAGCCCCGCCGCCATCTCCGGATCGGCGGGCATGTCGCGCTCGTGGAAATGCCGCACGAAGCCGACGCGCAGCCCCTTCAGGCTGCCGGCGGGGCCGGGGCGGTACTCCGCCGCCGGCGGCATGGTGCTGCCAGGGTCCTTCGGATCGTGGCCGGCGATGGCCTCCAGCAGCAGCGCGGCATCCTCGGCGCTGCGGGCCATGGGGCCGATATGGTCGAGCGTGAAGGCGAGCGGGAAGACCCCGGCGCGCGAGACCAGCCCATAGGTCGGCTTCAGCCCGGTGATGCCGCATTGGCTGGCGGGATTGCGCACCGAGCCGCCGGTATCGGTGCCGAGCGCCAGCGGAAAGAGCCCCGCCGCCAGCCCGGCGCCGGAACCGGAGGAGGAACCGCCCGGGTGGTGGTCCGTGCCCCAGGGATTGCGCGCCGCCGGGAAGGGCAGGTCGTGGCAGGGGCCACCGATGGCGAATTCATGCGTGGACAGCTTGCCCAGGATGATGGCGCCCGCCGCGCGCAGCCTGGACACGGTGGTGGCATCCCGTGCCGCGATGTTGTCGAGCAGGATCTTCGAGTGGCAGGTGGTGGGCAGGCCGGCGACATCGATGATGTCCTTGATGCCGACGGGCACGCCATGCAGCGGGCCGCGCTTGCGCCCGGCGGCGATCTCGCGCTCCGCCTGCGCCGCGGCCTCCAGCGCCGCCTCGGCGTCGAGGCGGATGAAGGCATGGATCTTCGGGTCCAGCCGGCCGGCACGGTCCAGGAGGTGGCGGACCAGCACGGTCGGCGTCAGTGTCCCGGCCTCGTAGGCCGCGGCGATCGCTGCGGCGCCGAGCCGGTGCGGGGCGGTGTCGGGGTGGCTCACGGGCGCGGCCTCACCTGCATGGGCGGCCAGGGCTCCGCCGCCGGCTCGGGGTCGGGCGGCAGCTTGCCGCGCGCATCGGCGGCTCGTCTCGCGGCGGCCAGGACATCGTCGCGATGTCCGGCCAGGGCTTTCTCCAGGCCCATGACACGGGCCAGGGATTCGATCAGGGAATCGTCCATGGCGGACAGACTGGCATATGCCGTGCCAGCCGGCCCGCCCCGGAATGCGCGCCCTATTCCGCCGGACGGACCTCCCGGCCCGCCGGCACCGGGGCCATGGCCTCGAAGACACCGTCGCGGCGCACCAGCGCATGGAACAGCGCCGCCGCCAGATGCATCAGGATCAATGCGAAGAAGGCGAGCGCCAGCCAAGTATGGGCGCTCCGCAGCAGCGTGTGCAGGCTGTCGCTCGGCGGCAGGATCAGCGGCAGCGTCACGCCCCCGAACAGCACCACCGGATAGCTGGCGGCCGACAGCATGCCCCAGCCGATCAGCGGCATGGCGATCATCAGCGCATAGAGCGCCACATGCGACAGATGGGCTGCCAGCTTCATCGGCTCCGGCAGGTCGGCGGGCAGGGGCGGCGAGCCCAGGCGCCAGCGTATGAACAGGCGCAGCAGCGCCAGCACCAGGATGGCGATGCCGAGCGGCTTGTGGATCGAGACGAGGGTCAGGTAGCGCGGCGCGATGGT
Organism: Roseomonas gilardii; assembly: GCF_001941945.1. NCBI lineage: Bacteria > Pseudomonadati > Pseudomonadota > Alphaproteobacteria > Acetobacterales > Roseomonadaceae > Roseomonas > Roseomonas gilardii. Next base: position 195,370 of record NZ_CP015583.1, read on the forward strand.
GGAGACCATGCCGATGCCGATGAAGAGCATCGCCAGGATGCAGACCGCCATCACCCAGTGCAGCAGGCGCTGCAGCGGCGAGAAGGTCCGGGGCGCCGGCCGGACGGCGGCGGGGACGGCGGAAGCCGGGCGGAGGGACGCGCTCATGGGCGGGCTCCCGCCGTCTGGCGGGGATAGGCCTTGGCCTCCGCGGTGCGCCGGTCATAGGACACGGCATAGGCGGCGGAACGCGCGGCGGGGAACGGGTCCTCGGAGGTGGAGATCCCGGCCGGCAGGATGGTCGGGTCGAAGTTGATGTCGCGGCAGGGGCCGTCCGCCTCCTCCTCGATCCGCTGCACCACCAGCATGCCGGCCGTGACGCTCCGGCGGTCCGCCGGCCAGGCCTTGCTGGGGTCGGCGATGGGGTCGCCCGGATCGGCGACGGTCACCACCATGCTCCAGCGCACCGGACCCTGGGTCACGCGCTGGCGGATCTCCTGCTCCAGGAAATCCGGGCCGCGCCCGGCGAGCTCCCCGGGTTCCACCAGCACCGGCTGCGCCTCCGGCCGCAGCGACCAGCGCACCGCGCGCGCCGTGCCCGAAGCATCGGTGAAGGTGAAGGCATTCAGGCTGTTATAGGCTTCCTCGGCATAGCTGGCGGTCCAGGGCGCGCTTTTCGCCCAGGCGCCGAAATTCGCCAGCTCCGGATGCGCGGCGACGAAGCCCGGCATGGCCTGCGGGTCCTGGCTCGCCTGTGCCTGCAGCAGGTCATAGAAGGCCTGCGGCGTCGCCACGGGAAAGAAGGGCGCGTCGATCAGGGCGCTGCGCCAGACCTGGCCATCCGGCGCCGTGATCTGCAGCCCCAGGCCACGCACCCGCGCCGTCGCATCCGCCGCCTTCGGGTCCGGCGTGGCGAGGTTGAAGCGGCCGAGCACGGCGGAATTGCCCTGGGCGAAGACCGAGGCCTTCGACAGCGCCGCGCCGGACCCGTTCGATTCGAAGCGGCCGGTGAAGCAGATGCCCTTGGCATGGTTGCGCCGGTGCCCGAGGGCGGGCCCCCCGGGAGGTGCCAGGGCGTCCACCACCTTCGCGGGCGTCACGCGCCCGGGGGAGAGCCAGCCGGCGGTATAGGCGAAGGCGGCGGCGCTGCCGCCCACGACCGCCGCGATGGCGACCAGCGGTATCAGCGCGGCACGTGAGGGGGAAACGGGTTGCGGCATGCAGTTCCATCCTGCGGCCGGCGGGGCTCCGGGCTTCGTTCAGACCCGGTTGGGCCGGGCCGGGATGGCCCGCTGGAAACCCGCCGTGACATATCGGTGCCCACAGGTTTTCCCATCGGCCGCGGCTTGGAAACGCAACATCTTGGTGAAGGGCTGGTCCGGCGCGCCGTCGTAATCCAGCGGGAAAGGGCCTATTCGCCGCACAGCGGGGCAGACCGTTGCCTTGCCCCGGCGGGCAGGGCGACACCGGAACCGCGGTGTCGCCCGGTCCTCCGGACGGCGTCGATCTCAGGAAGCCGCCCGCATCAACCCTGGCGCGACGGCTTTTCCTCCAGCCGCCGCCGGGCGCGGCGCAGAAGCCAGCCGGACAGGCCCGGGGCGCGGGAGATGGCGTTGCGCAGCGCCTGGAGGTCGGCCTCGGCCCGGGAACGCGCCAGGGCGGCTTCCACGGCATGGCCGCGGGCGACCTGCCGGGCTTCCTCCAGCTCCGCCAGACGCCTGGACAGGGCGGCCCGGGCCGCCTCGGGTTCACGCGCCAGTGCCAGCCGTTCCAGGGTGGCGCGGGCCTCCCGCAATTCCTGCCGCAGCCGCGCGATCTCCGTCTCGGCCTCGCCGCCGGTCCGTCCCTGCTCCAGGACCGGATTCTCCGCGGACTTCGCCCGGGGCTTCGTGGTCCGGCGGTTGGCGCCCTTCATCTGACGACGACCCATGGTCACCCCCTTCCTGCTGACCCTCCCCGGCTACCATCCCCGGGCGGAGGCGGGTAGCGCCAAGGGCGGTTCAGGGGAGGGGGCGGCAAGCGGAAGCCGGTGCTCCCGCCCGGGCCGGGGGCTGCGGAGGCCTCCGCGCTCAGTCCTCCGGCACGTCCTTGAGCTCGAAGGCCACGGCCACCTGGGCCAGCGCGACGGTCGCGCGGCCACGTTCCGTCGGGGAGGTGAGGAGCGGGCCGGAAAGCCGCGGCGCATCCGACGCCGTGGCCATGTTCACGTCGAGCAGGACATGTCCCGTGCGCGACACATGGATGGCGTCGATGTTGCGGATGATCATGGTGTGGCCCGTGGTCAGCAGCAGGCCGAAAAGCCAGTCATCCGCCATCATTCGCCCGGCGAACCAGGCGGGCATGACCTCGCCGAGACGCAGATCGTCGGCGCTGTCGATGGTTGTCCAAAAATCGTCCATGAACAACCCTAACGTGAAATCCTTATCGGACAATTCACAATATACTTCTTATCGTCAAACTTCCTCACCGCTAATAAATGAGACGGAGCATGGCGGTGCAGCATGGGTCGGCCGCAGAGGCTGGCCAGCGGAAAACGCCATGGCCGGGGCGTTTCCACCATGGCGGGCGCGGCGGCAATCCCAAACCGATCGGCGGAGCTTAGCGGAAGAATGCCCTATCCCGAATCCAGACGGTTGCAGGCCAAGGCCCATGCGGCGATTCCCGGCGGGGCCCATACTTACGCCAAGGGCGACGATCAGTTTCCCGAACTGGCCCCCGGCTTCATCGAGCGTGGCGAGGGATGCCATGTCTGGGACGCGGACGGCAACGAGTACATCGAATACAGCCCCGGACTGCGCGCCGTCGGGCTGGGGCATGGGCATCCCGCCGTGCTGGCCGCGGTGCGGGAGGCGCTTTCCCTCGGCACCAATTTTTGCCGCCCGCACCGGCTGGAGGTGGAATGCGCCGAGGCTTTCCTGTCCATGGTGCCCGCCGCGGAGATGGTAAAGTTCACCAAGGATGGCAGCACCGCCGTTTCCGCCGCGGTGAAGATCGCGCGCGCCGCCACGAAGCGCGACATGATCGCCTTCTGCGCCGACCATCCCTTCTTTTCCTATGACGACTGGTTCATCGGCACCACGGCGATGGATGCGGGCATTCCGCCGGTGAATGTCAGCCTGAGCCTGCGCTTTCCCTACGGGGATATCGACGCCCTGCGCGAACTCTTCGTGGCCCATCCCGGCCGGATCGCGGGCGTGCTGATGGAAAGCTGCAAATACGCCGACGCGCCGCCGGGCTACCTGCAGGCTGTCCAGGCGCTGTGCCAGGAAAACGGCACGCTTTTCATCCTGGACGAGATGATCAACGGCTTCCGCCTCGCGAACGGGGGCGGCCAGGAATATTACGGGCTGGAGCCGGATCTCAGCACGTTTGGCAAGGCACTGGCCAATGGCTTCGCCATTTCCGCCCTGGCCGGAAAGCGCCGCTACATGGAATTGGGGGGGCTGCAGCACGAGGGGGAGCGGGTCTTCCTGCTTTCCACCACCCATGGCGGGGAAACGCATTCCCTGGCCGCCGCCATCGCCACGATGCGCGTGTATCGCGAGGAACCCGTGGTGGAGACCATGCAGCGCCAGGGCGACCGCCTGGCAACCGCGCTGCGCGAGCGGACGGCGGCGCTGGGCCTAGCGGAGCATGTGCCGATCGAGGGGCGGGGCAGCAACCTCGTTTTCGGCACGCGGGACGCGGAGGGCAAGGCCTCCCAGCATTTCCGCGCCCTGCTGATGCAGGAGCTGATCCGGCGCGGCGTCATCGGCCCCTCGCTGGTGATCAGCTACGCCCATGACGACAACGCCATCGACCGCACGATCGAGGCTTTCGAGGGAGCCCTGCCGGTCTATGCGCGGGCCCTGCGGGACGGTGTCGGGAAGTACCTGGTCGGCCCGCCGACGAAGATCGTTTATCGCCGTTACAACAACCACGGCTGAGGCGCCGCCTTCGGGGACCGGGCTTCGCGCCCGGCCCCGCGACGGGTTCAGATCCGGAAGCTTTCCCGGTTCTTGCCATCGGCCTCCGCCATCACGATCCAGGCGGGCGGACGGCCGCGGCCGGACCATTCCTCCCCATTGGGGCCGCGATACTTGGCGGCCGCCGCGCCGGCGGTGGCGCGGCGGACCTTGCGGCTGCCGCGGGCCGGTGCCTCGGACTGGACGAGGCCTTCAAGCGACAGGCCCAGGGCCGCCGCCTTCTCCTCCATTTCCGCCAGAAGGTCGCGCTTCGCATCCGCCAGTTTCTCGCGACGCTTTTCCTCGGCGCTGCCGATCAGGGCGGTCAGTTCCGGGACCGAAAGATTGTCGAGATTGATCGGGGATTTGTTGGTCATTTGTCTTCTGATCAAAACGAGGGAAGGGGAATAAATCGCCCCAATAGATGTGGAATTCCGCGCCGGCCGCAATAACCCTTTCCGGAAATTTCGGAAAGAAGTTTTCCGGGATGATTTTTCACTTTCGGAAGGTTTCCAGCAGTCCGGAAAGGCGGAACCGCCACCGGCCTGGAAAACCAGCGAAATCCACGCCGATCATGCGCAGCTTGGCCCGATATTTGCCGTTTTGCGTCTCCGGGCCCTGAGCGGGTCCCTATCCGAGGATGTATTTCCCGGAAATACCACTACACGGAATGGCCGGTTTTTCCGATCGTCGCCTTCCGTGGCTGCCCCGGGGGCAAGGCGCTGCCTTGCCCCCGGCCTCCCACACCCCGGGCTTTCGTTGGTTCCGGTGGCAGCCGTCAGCCTGACATCCGGTCCCTGGGGGCAGGTGGATCGGCGGGGCTACCCGAACAGAAGAAAAAGCCTCGTCCACGCTGGTGGCACCGGCAGCTCGCCGGAGAGCGATGCTCTCCGGTGCGATCCGACGTCAGCCAGAGCCAACGAATGGGGTCCAGGGCGCGCAGCGTCCTGGTGGATAGGGGGTCCGGGGGAAAGGCGAAGCCTTCCCCCCGGGACGGCGCAACAACAGACCCCAATCAGGCAGACATCGCCATGCCATCCCGCTGCGGATCGGCGCCACCACTGCACGCGCCATCGCGGATCAGCAGCCCGTGCGGCGCCCCGAAGGCGTAGCTCTGATAGGAACGTGCCACGGGATAACCCTCGGCTTCCAGCGCCGCCTGGATGCCGTGGGGAATGCGGTTGCTGACATCGATCGTATCGCTCAGCGCCACGATGCGCGGCGCCGCCACCGCCTCGGCCATGCCCATGCCGAAATCCACCACGTTCATGATCGCCTGGGCGATGGCGGGCACGATGAAGGTGCCTCCCGGCGCGGCGATCACCATCTCCGGCCGTCCGTCGCGGAAGAGCATGGTCGGCGCCATGGCGCTGGCCCGGCTCTTGCCCGGGGCGATGGAGGCGGCGCGGCCGGGGCGCGGGTCGAAGCCGCTCATGCAGCCGTTGTACATGAAGCCCAGCCCCTCGGTGATGACGCCGGAGGGATTGCCCAGCGTGTGCGTCAGGGCGACGGCATTGCCCTCGCCGTCGATGACGCAGGCCACCGTGGTATCGGGCGGGTCGGCGGCCTTCTCCGCGCGCGGCACATGCGCACGGGCGCCGGAGCGGATGCGGTCCGCCAGCATCGCAGCATGGTCGCGGGACAGCAGCATCTCCAGCGGCACATCGACGAAATCCGGGTCGCCCATATGGGCGTCCTTGTCGATGGTCATCCATTTCATCGCCTCGGCCAGCAGGCGCAGATGCTCCGGGCCGCCATGCTCCAGCGCGGCCAGATCGAAATGGTCCAGGATCTGCAGCAGCTCGATCAGCGAGGCCCCGCCGGAGGGCGGCGGGTTGGAGGCGACCCGCAGGCCACGGTAATCGCCCCAGATCACCGGCTTCTCCCGCACCCGATAGCTCGTGAAGTCCTGCATGCCGAGCAGGCCGCCACGCTCCTGCATGTCGGCCGCCATCGCATGGGCCATGTCGCCGCGGTAGAAGACCTCGGCACCGCCCTCGGCGATCCGTTCCAGGCTGCGCGCCATGTCGGGATTGTCGAGGATCTCGCCCGGCCGCCGCAGCCGCCCGTCGTCGCGGAAATAGACACGGCGCCCCGTTTCGGTGAGGCGGAGCTTGTCCTCCATGTTCACTTGGCCGTCGCTGCCATGGTCGATGGTCCAGTAGTAGTGGACATAGGGGCGGATCATCACGCCGCGCCTCGCCTGGGCGATGGCGGGCGCCATCACCGTCTTCAGCGGCATGGTGCCGAAGCGCGCCAGGGCGGTGGTGTAGCCGGCCACGTTGCCCGGCGTGCCGATGGCGCCGGGGCCGATATCGTTGATCTGGTCGGAAAGCAGGAAGACGAAGCCGTCGCGCGACTGGCCCACGAAGCGGTCCGCCCACATGCCCGACGTGGCGGCGAGCGGCGCGCGGGCGAAGAATTCCAGCACGCTGTGCTCGCCGCGCTTCGGCATGCAGACCTGCATGGCGCCGAAGCCGCCGATGCCGCACATCTGCGGGTCCACCACGCCCTGGCTGAAGGCGCAGGCGATGGCGGCATCCACCGCGTTGCCGCCCTGGCGCAGGATCTCCACCCCCGCCTCCACCGCCTCGGGCTGCGGTGCCACGACCATGCCGCGCATGCGGTGTCCTCCTGTTCTCGGTTCCTCGGGGGGTGGAAGGCGGGGCCGCCCCCGCCTTCCGTTCAGATCCGGTAGCGCCGGGGGATCAGCAGGCTGCCGAAGGTGGTGAGCAGCAGCGTCGTGGCCATCAGGATCAGCGCGAGCGCCGAGGCGAAGGGCCAGTTGTTGTTGGTGCTGAACTCCCAGTACAGGATCGGCGCCATCATCTGGAAGCGCGGGCCGCCCAGCAGGAAGGGCGTGGCATAGGCGTTCATCGCCAGGATGAAGCAGAGGATGCAGGCCGTCGCCGTGCCGGGCAGGGCCAGCGGCCAGACCACGCGCCAGAAGCGCCGGTCGGGCGCCGCGCCCAGGCTCTGCGCCGCCTCCTCGATGCGAGGGTCGATGGTTTCCACGGCACTCTGGATCGTCAGCACCACGAAGGGCAGGTTGATCGAGACGATGCCCAGGACCACGGCGGTGGAGGTGTACATCAGCTCCAGCCCCTCCCCCGTCAGGGCGCGCCAGGCGTTGTCGATGATCCCGCCATGGGCGAAGAGGATCATCCAGCCTACCATCCGCACCGTGCTGCCCACGAAGAGCGGCAGCACCAGGGCCAGCATGAACAGCCCCTTCCACCGGCTCTGCGAGCGCGCCAGCCGGTAGGCGATGGGCATGCCGAAGATCAGGCAGAGCAGGGTGGAGGCGACGGCGACCAGCAGCGTGGTGCGCAGCACGGCGAGATAGAAGGGGTCCGAAACGAAGCGGACGTAGTTCTCCGCCGTGACCATCTCGATCATCAGCTCGGTCGGGTCGTAGCGGTTGAGGCTGAAGCGCAACAGCAGGAGCAGCGGCAGCAGCAGCATCACCAGCACCAGCAGCGTGGCCGGCGCCAGGAAGAGGGAGGCCGGCGCGGCCTGCCCCCTTTCCCGGTGGGGTGCCGGGTGCGCCAGTGCCGCGGCGGTCGCGGTGTCGGCCATGTCCGCCTCAGCTCCCGGCGATGTTCTTCTTCCACCACTCCGAGGTCGCGCTCTGCAGCTTGCCCAGCACGCTGTAGTCGGGTGGCAGCATCTTCACGTCGGCGGGCAGGGCGAGCTGCTCGCCCACCTTGCCGGTCAGCGGGCAGTTGTCCACCGTCGGCAGGTAGCCCATCTTCGCCGCGAACTCCGCCTGGGCGGAGGGCTCCAGCATCGCGTTCAGGTACTTGTAGGCCGTCTCCTTGTTCGGCGCGTTCTTCGGGACCAGCATGCCGGCGACGTAGAGGATGTTGCCTTCCTTGGGGAAGGAGGCCTTCACCGGGATCCCCGCGTTCTGCCACATGATCACGCGCGCCAGCCAGATGATGCCGACATCGATCTCGCCCGACTTGATGCCGGCGCCGATGGAATCGGTTGAGGGATAAAGGCGCAGCCCGTTGGCGTTCAGCTTGCTCATCATGTCGCGGGCGGCGTCGGTATCGACCTTGTTCGGGTCGCCCGTGGCGGCCAGCGCCGCCGCCATCATCACGTAGAAATAGTTGCCGTTCCCCAGCCCGACGCGGCCCTTGTACTTCGGGTCCAGCAGGTCCTGGAAGCTGGTGGGCGGGTTGCTGACCTTCTCGGGGTTATAGATCAGCACCTGCGGGCTGTAGATATGCGCCACGAAGGCGGGGTCGCGCAGGTTCGGCAACACATGGACGAGGTTGGGCACCTTCGTCTCGTCGATCGGCTCGACGAGGCCGGCGGCCGAGACCTCATAGCCACGGTTGGCCTGGGTGCAGGCCACGTCCACCGCGCCGCGCGGCAGGCGCCGCTGCGCGTAGAGCTTGGCGACGCGCGGGTCCTCGTCGCCGAGGTCCTGCACCACGGTGATGCCCTTGGGTGCCAGCAGGGGCTCCTCCACATTGGCGCGCAGCAGGTTGGCGTAGTCGCCGCCCCAGGTGCCGACCACCATCTGCTCCGCCGCGCGGGCGGAGCGGATGAAGGGCAGGCTCAGCGCGCCGGCGGCACCGGCTAGCACGAGGCGGCGGCCGGGAGAGAGAGCGGGATTCAGGATGTCAGGCATTCGCGTTCCACCTTGTTTCGGCAGTTTCGGGACGTTGCGAGGGCAGCGGCGCCCCCTTGGCATCGAAGAGTCGCTCGGCTGCGTGATCCCAGCCCAGGGTCACGGCCGTCCCCGCCGCATGAAGGCGGCCGGGCTGGCTGGTGGGGTCGCGCACCAGGACCCGTGCCCCGGTGCCGAGGCGGACCAGGTGCTCCCGCACCGGGCCGAGATAGTTCGCCAGTTCCACCACGCCCCGCACCTCGCCCGCACCGCCCTCTCCGTCCTCGCGGATCGACAGGCGCTCCGGCCGCAGCGCCAGGGTGCAGGCACCGGACCCGGCATAGCGGCCGGCGAGGCGCAGCGCCGTGCCCTCCGCCTCCATCACCGCGCCGGAGGCGTCGAGCCGCCCCTCCAGCATGTTGCTGCGGCCGATGAAGCCGGCGACGAAGGGGGTGGCCGGGCGCTCGTAGAGATCCTCCTGCGTGCCCGTCTGCTGCACCTTTCCGTCCTTCATCACCACCAGCCGGTCGGCCATCGCCATGGCCTCGTCCTGATCATGCGTGACCATGATGGTGGTCAGGTTGGATTCCCGCTGCAGCAGGCGGATGTCGCGCCCGACATCGCCGCGCAGCGCGGCGTCGAGGTTGGAGAGCGGTTCGTCCAGCAGCAGCACGCGCGGCTGGATGGCCAGCGCCCGGGCCAGCGCCACGCGCTGCTGCTGCCCGCCGGAAAGCTGGCGCGGCAGGCGGTCGGCCAGCGCCTCCAGGCGGGCGAGGCCGAGCATCTGCTCCACCCGCGCCTTGCGTTCCGCCGCCGGCACGCCGCGCATCTCCAGCCCGAAGGCGATGTTGCGCGCCACGGTCAAGTGCGGGAAGAGCGCGTAACTCTGGAAGACGATGCCCATCTCCCGCCGGTGCGGCGGCAGGGCCAGGATGCTCTGCCCGTCCAGCCGCACATCGCCGCCGCTGGCCTGGATGAAGCCCGCCACCATGCGCAGCGTCGTGGTCTTGCCGCAGCCGGAGGGGCCGAGCAGCACCACCATCTCCCCCTGCGGGATGTCGAGGCTGACCTCGTCCACCGCCACGGTGGGACCGTAATGCTTGCTCAGCCGGTCGAGGGTCAGGCGGCTCATGCGACCACCCGCGACAGGCGCACATGGCGGTCGAGCACGGCGAGCGCGACGCCCACCAGCACCACCTGCGCCACCGCCACGGCGGCCACCAGCGGATCGAGCCGGTATTGCAGGTATTGCAGCACGGAGATGGGCAGGGTGGTCATGCCGGGCGCGATCAGGAACAGCGTCATCTCCAGGTTCTCGAAGGACACGATGAAGGCGAAGAGCGCGCCGGCCACGATGCCGCTGCGCATGGCGGGCAGGGTGACGCGCCAGACCACCAGGAAGGGCCGCGCGCCCAGGCTGGCCGCCGCCTCCTCCGCCGAGCGGTCGTGGTTGGCGAGCGAGGCGAGGCAGAGCCGCACCACCCAGGGCAGGGCGATCAGCACATGGGCGGCGATCATCAGCCAGACCGAGCCGCTGACCGCGAGCTGCGTCCGTTCCTCGAACAGGATGGCCAGCACATAGATGCCGAGGCCGATGGCGATGCCCGGCATGGTCAGCGGCGCGAGCAACAGGGTGGAAACCAGCGAGCGGCCACGGAAGCTGTAGCGCGACAGGCCGATTCCCGCCGGCACGCCGATCAGCAGGCTGACCGCCACGGCAGCCAGCGCCACCACCAGGCTGGTCTGCAACGGACCGCCGAATTCCGGGATGATCCGCGCGTACCAGTGCAGCGTGTAGCCGCGCGGCGGGAAGGTGATCAGCGTCTCGTCGAAGACGCTCAGGTACAGGGTGAGGACGAGCGGCACGAAGATCAGCGCGAGGCCGGCCGCCGTCAGCGCGGCCACCAGCCACCTTTGCAGGACCTGCCCCGCGCCCGATGCAGGAACAGCCTGGCTCAAGGATATCGTCCCTGCATCCGTGCAAGGCAGGTCATCGTCATCACGCGCCTCATTCCTGTGCTCCCGGAATCCCTATCCGCATCCGCCGGGAGGACGCAACGCCGGAGCCATTGTCGCAACCTCGGTGGAAAACCCCGCAAAAGCAATCGCCGTGCCATGCGGTGCAGCATATGTCCGGCCCGCTCCGCCGATGCGCGCGCGGCGCTGGCGTGCCCGGATGGTTTCTCCTAGCGTCCTGCGCGCAAGGTTGAGGATGAGGGGTCCGGGATGGTCGCGGGTGTTGGCGGATCGAGCTTCGAGGCGGAACTGGCGCGCCTGACGCCGGTGGCGGAACGGGTCGCGCCGATCTCGACGGAGGAGCTGAAGGCCCGGGTGGCGAAGGCCCAGGCGCTGATGCGCGAGCAGGGGATCGGCGCGCTCTACCTCGATACCTCCACGAACCTCGCCTATTTCACCGGCATCGGCCTCAGGCTCACCGAGCGGCTGCACGGCGCCATCATCCCGGCCGAGGGCGCGATCGCCTATCTCAGCCCGGCCTTCGAGGAACCAAAGACGCGGGAATACATGCGCTTCGGCGACGACGTGCGCGTCTGGGAGGAACACGAGGACCCGACCGCGCTGGTGATCGAGACGGTGCGCGGCATGGGGCATGAGGGCGGCACCATCGCCATCGATCCGGCGACGCCCTTCTTCACCGTGGACGGGCTGCGCCGCGCGGGGAACAGCTTCGGCTTCACCAGCGCGGCCACGATCACCGAGGCCTGCCGCCAGGTGAAGTCCCCGGCCGAGATCGCCATCATGCAGGCGGCCAACGACATCACGCTGAAGGTCCAGAAGGCCACGGCACGGGCCCTTTCCGCGGGGGTGGGCACGGCGGAGGTGAAGGCCTTCCTCGACGCGGCGCACCGCAAGCTGGGCGGCGTGCCGGCGGGCGGCGCCGTGCAGTTCGGCGAGGCCACGGCCTATCCGCATGGCGTGCCCTATGAGCAGGTGCTCCGGGACGGCGACATGGTCCTGGTCGATACCGGCTGCACCCTGCATGGCTACCGTTCCGACATCACCCGCACCTATGTCTTCGGCGAGCCGACGCCGCGCCAGCGCGAGATCTGGGAGCTGGAGCAGCGCGCCCAGCTCGCCGGCTTCGTCGCCGCGAAGCTCGGCGCGCCCTGCGAGGCGGTGGATGCCGGGGCGCGCGGCGTGATCGAGGCGGCGGGCTTCGGCCCCGGCTACAAAACCCCCGGCCTGCCGCACCGCACGGGCCACGGCATCGGGCTCGACGTGCACGAGGCTTCCTTCATGGTGCGCGGCAACCGCACGCCGCTGGCGGTGGGCATGTGTTTCTCCATCGAGCCCACGATATGCATCTACGGCGAGTTCGGCGTCCGGCTGGAGGACATCGCCTATATGACCGAAAGCGGGGCGCGCTGGTTCACCCGGCCCTGCCATTCGGTGGACGATCCCTTCGGCGTGGAGACCGCGCGATGAGCCTGTTCCTGTTCACTGGCGGCTGGGTCCTCGATCCCCGCGACGGCAAGCCGCGCGGCGGCGTCGAGGTGCTGGTCGAGGACAAGGTGATCCGCGAGGTCTCCGACCGGCCCATCCGGAGCGAGGCGGCGACGCGCATCCCGCTCGGCGGCCGCGTGCTGATGCCGGGGCTGATCGACGCGCATGTGCATGTGGTGGCGGCCATGGCCAACCTCGCCGCCAATGCGCTGCAACCCTCCTCCCTCGCCGCCTTCCGTGCGGCGGAGGTGATGCGGGGCATGCTGATGCGCGGCTTCACCACGGTGCGCGACCTCGCGGGTGCCGACCGGGGCCTGGCCGATGCGCAGGCGCTGGGGCTTTTCGACGGCCCCCGCCTGATCATCTGCGGCAAGGCGCTGTCGCAGACCGGTGGCCACAGCGACGGCCGCGCCCGCTCCGACAACCGCGCGCCACCGGAGCGCCGAGTCGGCACGATGGGGCGGCTGGTGGACGGCGTCGATGCGGTGCGCCGCGCGGCGCGCGAGGAGCTGCGCGAGGGCGCCGACTTCATCAAGGTGATGGCCAATGGCGGCGTCGCCTCGCCCACCGACCCGATCCACATGCTGCAATTCTCGCGCGACGAGCTGAAGGCGGCGGTGGAGGAGGCGGAGAATTCCGGCACCTATGTCTCGGCGCATCTCTACACGGACGAGGCGATCCGCCGCGCCGTGGAATGCGGCGTGCGTTCGCTGGAACACTGCAACCTGATCCGCCCCGAGACCGCGCGGCTGGCGGTGGAGCGCGGCTGCTATGCCGTGCCGACGCTGATCACCTACGAGATCCTGGCCACCGAGGGCGCGCGATGGGGCCTGGGCCCCGACAGCGTGGCGAAGATCGAGACCGTCCGGCGCGGCGGCCTCGAATCCCTCGCCATCATGCGGGAGGCCGGGCTGGAGATGGCCTATGGCAGCGACCTGCTGGGGGAGATGCACGGCTACCAGTCGGGCGAGTTCGCGCTCCGCGCCCGCGTCCTGCCCGGGATCGAGGTGCTGCGTTCCGCCACCACCGTCGCGGCAAAGGTCTGCGGGCTGGAAGGCCGCGCCGGCATCATCGAGCCGGGGGCGGATGCCGACCTGATCGTGGTGGAAGGCAATCCGCTGGAGGACTGGAGCCTGCTCGAAGGCCAGGGCAACCGCATCCCGGCGATCATGCAGGCGGGCCGCTTCGTGAAGCGGAAATTGGCCTGAGCGCCATGCCTCCCCCGGTGGGCCGCGAGACGGCCCACCGGCATCCCGCCCGCGACGCTAGCCGCCCTTCATGAAGACGCCGCCCTTCAGGATCATCGGCATGTGCCGGCCCTGGAAGGTCAGCAGCGACAGGTCCTCCAGCGGATTGCCGTCCACCACGATCAGGTCGGCATGGGCGCCGGCGGCGACGGTGCCGATCCGGCCTTCCATGCGGCAGAGCTTCGCGGCGACATGGGTGGCGGCGGCGATCACCATCTGCGGCGGCAGGACCCGGCCACGGATCACGAATTCTTCCGACTGGTGGCGGTGCATGGCGCCGAGCAGGTCGCTGCCATAGGCCATCGGCAGCCCGGCCGCCTGCATGCGGGCAAGGGATTCCATCCCCGCCAGCCGCACATCGTCCACCTTCGCCACGGCCTCCGCGCCGATGCCGAGTTCCTCGCCCTCGGAGGATAGCTTGTCATAGGTCACCAGCGTCGGCACGGCGAAGGCACCCTGCTCCGCCGCGAAGCGCGCCGTGGCCTCGGTGATCAGGTTGCAATGCTCCAGCGAATGGACGCCGCATTCCACGGCGCGGCGGATGCCCTCGTCCGTGTAGAGATGTGCCGAGACATAGGTGCCGGCATTGCGCGCCTCCTCGACGGCGGCAGTGATTTCCTCGCGCGAGAAGCCCAGGAAATGAATCGGGTCGGTGGGCGAGGCGACGCCGCCATTGGCCATGATCTTCACGAAGCGGGCGCCGGACTTGATCTCCTCACGCGCCGCGCGCCGCACCTCCGGCACGCCGTCGCAGAGCCGGCCCAGCGCGCCGAGGCGCGTGTTGAAGCGCGGCGCGCTGTTGTCGAAGGGGCCGCGGAAGTCGCAATGCCCGCCGCTCTGCGACAGCGCCTTGCCGGAGATGACGAGGCGCGGCGCGGGGAAGAGCCCTTCCTCCACCGCCACGACCTGTCCGTGATCGGCACCGCCGACATCGCGCACGGTGGTGAAGCCGCGCATCAGCATCTCGCGCAGCAGGCGGATGGAGCGCGCCATCACCAGCGAATCCGGCAGCGTCGCACACTTGGCGAGGCTGGCGTCGATGGCGTTGATATGGACGTGGCAGTCGATCAGCCCTGGCATCAGCACCTTGCCCGACAGGTCGATGGTGCTGGCACCCTGCGGCGCCCGTGCCTGGGGCGAGACCTCGCGGATCAGGCCGTTCTCGATCACCACGCCCTGCGGGGCCGAAGGCTCCGGGGCGGTGCCGTCGACGATCCGGGCCTGGGCGAGGAAGAGGCTGGTCATGCTGTTCTCCATCTCGGGGCGCGGGGCGGCGCGCCTTCTCCGTCGCGCCACCCTGGCCGGGATGGCGGAGCTCGTGCAGATCCACCCGGACCTGGACAGGCCGGCGGCGTGGCATCGCCGGTGCAGGCTTCGTGCCACGCCAACCGCCGCGGATGTTACGAAGGGCTGGCGGCATCCACCAGCCCCCCATCCGGGGCCGGGAAAGACGGCCCCTTCAGAACGCCGCGTCGTCGAACGCCATCATCGAACCCCCGCCCGCCAGGATGGCCGAGGCCAGCGCGCCGGTTTCCGGCAACAGGCGCTGCATGAAGAAGCGCGCCGTGGCCAGCTTGGCGGCATAGAATTCCGGCGTCTCCCCGCCATCGCCCCGCAGCGCGGCCTCGGCCATCAGCGCCCATTGGTGCGCCAGGGCGGTGAGGCCGAAGAGGCGCAGGTAGTCCGTCGCCCCGGCACCGATCTCGGTGGGGTCGGACAGCCCGCGCCGCGCCAGCTCCGCTGTGCATTGCTGCAACCGGCCGAAAGCCTTGGACAGCGGCAGGATGAACTCGCCCATGCGCTCGTCCTCCCCGTACTGCTCGATGAAGGCGAGCACGGGGTGGAAGAAGCGGCGGAGATAGCGCCCGGCATGGGCCGGCATCTTCCGCCCGGCGAGGTCGAGCGCCTGGATGCCGTTGGTGCCCTCGTAGATCTGCGCGATGCGGGCGTCGCGGACATACTGCTCCATGCCCCATTCGCGGATATAGCCGTGCCCGCCCATCACCTGCATGCCGTGGTTGGCGCATAGCGTGCCGAGATCGGTGAAGAGCGCCTTCACGATCGGCGTCATCAGCGCGACATGGTCCTCGGCGGCCAAGCGCTCCTCGGGCTCCGGATGGCGGGTGGCGATGTCGTGCTGGAACGCCACGGCGACGCCCAGCGCGCGGCAGCCCTCGGTATAGGCGCGCATGGTCAGCAGCATGCGCCGCACATCCGGATGCACCAGGATCGGGTCGGCCGGCTTGTCCGGATACTTCGTGCCGCCCAGCGCCCGTCCCTGGAGGCGTTCGCGCGCATAGGCCACGGCGTTCTGGTAGCTGACCTCGGCGATGCCCAGTCCCTGGACGCCGACGGAAAGCCGCTCCTCGTTCATCATGGTGAACATGGTCCGCAGGCCCTTGTGCGGAGCGCCCACCAGCCAGCCCTTCGCCCCGTCGAAGTTCATTACGCAGGTGGCCGAGGCCTTGATGCCCATCTTGTGCTCGATGGAGGCACAGGACACGCCGTTGCGCTGCCCCACCCGGCCATCCTCGTCCGGCAGGAACTTCGGCACCAGGAACATGCTGATGCCCTTCACCCCCGGCGGTGCGTCCGGCAGCTTGGCCAGCACGAAATGCACGATGTTCCCGGTCAGGTCGTGCTCGCCCGCGGAAATGAAGATCTTCGTGCCGTTGACCCGGTAGCTCCCGTCCCCCGCCGGCACGGCCCTGGTGCGGATCAGGCCGAGATCGGTGCCGCAATGCGGCTCCGTCAGGCACATCGTGCCGCTCCACTCGCCGGAGACCAGCTTCGGCAGGTAGAGGTCCTTCATCTCCGGCGAGCCATGCGTGTGCAGCGCCGTGTAGGCGCCGTGCGACAGGCCGGGATAGAGGCTGAAGGCGAGGTTCGCGGAGCAGATCATCTCCTCGAACAGCAGCGAGATCGTGCGCGGAATCCCCTGGCCGCCATAGGCCGGGTCGCAGGCCATCGCCGTCCAGCCGCCCTCGCGGAAGGCGTCATAGGCCTCGCGGAAGCCTTTCGGCGTGCGCACCACGCCATTCTCGTAATGGCAGCCTTCCTCGTCGCCCGGGCGGTTGATCGGGAACAGCACCTCCTCGCAGAGCTTCGCTGCCTCCTCCATCACCGGATCGATCAGGTCCGGCTGCATCTCCTCGCAGCCCGGCAGCGCCCGCAGCCGGTCCATCGCCACGATCTCGCCGAGCAGGAAGCGCATGTCCCGCAGCGGTGCCTTGTAGCTCGGCATGTCCGTTCCTCTCTCTGTTCAGGCCAGGACCAGGGCATCAGTTCCGCAACGGCCTGCCCGTCTCGAGCATGTGCTCGACGCGGGCAAGGCTGGCGGGATGGCGCAGCAGGGCCATGAAGTGCTTCCGTTCGAGGGACAGCACGCGCTCCTCCGGCACCTCCTCGGTATAGTCCGCCGCCTCGCCGCCGGTGAGCGTGTCGGCGAGATACGCGCAGACCACCTCGTCATGCGGCGTCGCCTTGCCGAGCTTCACGGCGCTGCCCACGGCGAGGTCGAGCGCGGCACGGCCGGACGGCCCGGCAAGGCGCAGCGGCGCGGGCTGCTGCGGCTCGTAGCCCTCCACCATGGCCAGCGCCCGTTCCCTGGCATCGGCCAGCAGGCGGTCGCGGTTCATGGTGATGCCGTCCGTGGCGCGGAGGAGCTGGAGTTCCTTCGCCTCGAAGGCGGATTTCGCCACCTGTGCGGTGGAGATCATCTCGAAGGTCTTGGCCAGCGGTGGCATCGGTCCGTGCGGCAGGCCGGGCGCCGACTGCCAGCGGCGCAGCAGGGTGGCGCAGCCCCCCCAGCCGGGGATCAGCCCGACGCCGACCTCGACGAGGCCGATATAGCTCTCCGCATGCGCCTGCACCGCGTCGCAGTGGAGCAGGATCTCGCAGCCGCCGCCGAGCGCCATGCCGGAAGGCGCGCCGACCACGGGGAAGGGGGCGTCGCGCAGCGCGCGATAGGTCTTCTGCCCCTGCTCCACCAGGGATTCGATCTCCCCCCAGGCGGCGATGTTCGCGGCGAAGAGGGCGAGGCCGAGATTGGCCCCGGCGGAGAAATGCGAGCCCTCGTTGTGGATCACCAGCGCGCGGAAGGCACCCTTCTTCCCCAGCGCGATGGCCTTGCCGATCAGCGCCATGACCTCCGGGTCCAGCGCGTTCATCTTGGTGTGGAATTCCAGGCAGGCGGCGCCCTCGCCGATGTCCCAGAGGCTGGCTGAACCGTTGCGCAGCAGCGGCTTCGAGCGGCGCTTGATGTCGGCCAGCAGCAGCACGCCCTCGGCCCGCGGCACGGGATGGTATTCGCCGTCCACTCCCAGGAACTGCAGCACGCCGCCCTCGGTGCGGTAGAAGCTGCGCTCCCCGGCCCGCTCCAGCAGCGCGGGCACCGGACGCCCTTCCTCGCGCAGTGCCTGGGCCAGCCAGCCGGGGCCGAGCCGGTCGATCAGCTCGAAGGGCCCGTATTTCCAGTTGTAGCCGAGCCGCATCGCCGTATCGACGGCATCCACGTCATCCGCGATCTCCCCCACCAGCGAGGCGGCATAGGAGAGCGTGTCCAGCAGCAGCGCCCGGGCGAAGCGGCCGCCGCGGTCGGGATGCGCCACCAGCCGGCGCAGGTCCCTGGCCCCGGCCTCCAGGCTTTCCAGCGCCGGCTTCTCGCTGTCGCGGTCCTCGCCCGTCCAGAGGTCGATGGCGCGCTTGAGGCTTTTCCCGCCGGCATCCTGGCCACGCGTGTAGAAGCCGCCCAGCTTGCTCTTGCGCCCGGTGCGGCCGCTCTCGATCAGCTTCGTCACCACCGGATGCTCGCGGTGCAGGGCGCGGTAGGCATCGCCTTCCGGCAGGCTGGCGAGCAGGCTGCGGGAGACATGCGGCATCAGGTCCAGCCCGACCAGGTCCAGCAGGCCGAAGACGCCCGTCTTCGGCACGCCCATCGGCCGCCCGGCCACGGCATCGGCCTCCTCGATCGAGAGGCGCAGCTCCGTGGCATGGTTCACCGCCGACTGCATCCACAGCGTGCCGATGCGGTTGGCGATGAAGCCCGGCGTGTCCTTCGCCATCACCACCGTCTTGCCGAGGCGCCGGTCGGCGTTCTCCCGGATGGTGGCCAGCACACCTGCGTCGGTCCGCGGCCCGGCCACCACCTCCAGCAGCCGCATGTAGCGGGGCGGGTTGAAGAAATGCGTGATCAGGAAGTGCCGCGCGCGTTCCGCCGGCATGCCCTCGGTCAGCGCCTGCAACGGGATGGTGGAGGTGTTGGAGGACAGCACCGCCCCCGGCTTCAGCACCCCGTCGAGGCGGGCATAGAGGTCGCGCTTGGCCTCCAGCCGCTCGGTGATCGCCTCCACCACCCAGTCGCATTCGGCGAGCAGGCGCAGGTCGCTCTCCAGCTCGCCCGGCTGCACCAGCTTCGCTGCGGCCCGGCTCATGAAGGGAGCCGGATCGGCCTTGAGCATCGCCGCCACCGCCTTGGCCGCGCCGCCTGGCACGACATCCAGCAGCACCACCGGCAAGCCGGCATTGGCCATCTGCGCCGCGATGCCGGCGCCCATCACCCCGGCGCCGATGACGCCGACCCGCTGGATCGTGCTCATTCCACCGCCTCCAGCACCGTGGCGATGCCCTGGCCGCCGCCGATGCACTGGGTGGCGAGCGCATAGCGCCCGTTCTGCCGCCGCAGCAGCGAGGCGGCCTTGCCCACGATGCGCGCCCCCGTCGCGCCCAGCGGATGGCCGAGCGCGATGGCGCCGCCATCGATGTTCACCATGGCCGGATCGAGCCCCAGCTCGCGGATGCAGGCGATGGACTGGCTGGCGAAGGCCTCGTTCAGCTCCACCACGTCAAGGTCGCCCACCCCGATCCCCGCCCGGGCCAGTGCCTTGCGCGAGGCCTCGACCGGCCCCATCCCCATGATCTCAGGCGCGCAGCCCGCCACGGCGATGCCGCGGATGCGGGCCAGCGGCTCCATGCCGCGCGATCGTGCATGTTCCTCCGAACAGACCAGCAGCGCCGCGGCGCCATCGGTGAGCGGCGAGGAGGTGCCGGCCGTCACCGTGCCTTCCTTGTCGAAGGCGGGCTTGAGCGAGGCGAGCCCGTCCGCCGTGGTGTCGGGGCGGATGCAGCCATCCGCCTCCACCGTCCCGGTCCTGGTGCGGATCGGCACGATCTCGGCGGAGAAATAGCCCTCCGCCTGGGCCTTCGCCGCCCGGCGCTGGCTCTCGGCAGCGAATTCCT
The DNA here is from genome assembly GCF_001941945.1 of Roseomonas gilardii. Taxonomy (NCBI): domain Bacteria; kingdom Pseudomonadati; phylum Pseudomonadota; class Alphaproteobacteria; order Acetobacterales; family Roseomonadaceae; genus Roseomonas; species Roseomonas gilardii. Next base: position 214,860 of record NZ_CP015583.1, read on the forward strand.
CCTGCTCCCGCCGCGGGATCTGGTGCCGCCGCGCGACATTCTCCGCCGTCTCGCCCATCGAGATGTAGGCTTGCGGGAACTCCTTCGCGAGCACGGGATGCGGCAGCGGGTTGAAGCCCATGATCGGCACCCGCGACATGCTTTCCACCCCGGCGCAGAGGAAGGCCTCCCCCGCCCCCATGCGGATCGCCCCCGCCGCCTGATGCACCGCCTGCATCGAGGAGCCGCAGAAGCGGTTCACCGTCACCCCGCCCGCCGCCTGCGGCAGCCCGGCCAGGAAGCTCGCCAGCCGGGCGATGTTCAGCCCCTGCTCGCCCTCCGGAAAGGCGCAGCCCATGACCACGTCCTCGATCGCCGCTGGGTCCGCCTTCGATTCCGCCAGCAGCGCCCGCATCACCTGTGCCACCAGCTCGTCGGGCCGGACCCTGGCCAGGTCCCCCTTGCCGGCGAAGTGAAACGGCGAACGCCGATAGGCCGCGATCACCACATCCGTCATGGCTCGTTCCTCTGGTCCTTGGTGTTCTTGCGCGGCGCTCCGGAGAGGGCTCTGCCCTCCCCGGACCCCACCCGCCAAGGGACGCTGGTCCCTTGGAACCCTGTGGGCGCTCCGCGAGGAGGAGCTTCGACCGCCATTGCGCCAGGTGGCGACCGGCTGGCCATCACCCCTCCTCGCGGAGCGCTCATGGCGGGGTCTCGGCGGCACGCTGTGCCGCTGAGCGGCCCCTTCTTCAGCAAAGGGTCCGGGAGGCAGAGCCTCCCGGTTCCCGGGCCGAAGCACGAAGCCCCGAGGGTCAGCCCTGGCCGGAAAGGGCCTTCGCCGCCTGGGTCTCGATGTCGCGCAACTCGGTGAGGGTCTGTTCCAGGTCGGTGCGCTGTTGTTCCAGCCGGACGATGCGTTCGCGCACGCTGTCCAGCAGCCAGCGGATCTGTTCCGCCTGGCCGTGCCGCGCGTCGTAGAGGTCGAGATACTCGCGGATCTCGTTCAGCGAGAAGCCGAGGCGCTTGCCGCGCAACACCAGCATCAGCCGCGCCCGGTCGCGCCGGTCGAAGACCCGCGTGGTGCCGGCGCGTTCCGGGGCGAGCAGCCCCTTCGCCTCGTAGAAGCGGATCGCGCGCGGCGTGATGCCCAGCTCCTCGGCGAGCTGGTTGACCGTATAGAGCTGGCGCAGCCTGGAACCCCCTGTCTGCGGTGTGGCGGATGGATGCCGGAGCCTGTCGCGCTGGGTGGGTCATCGTCAGGCCCCTCCGCGCGGATGGCGCTCGCGCAGCTCCTGGCGCAGCTCGGTCTTGGAGAGCTTGCCCACCGCCGTGCGCGGCAGTTCCTCGCGCAGCTCGATCAGCCGCGGCCGCTCGATGGGCGAAAGGCGCTCCGCCAGGAAGGCATGCAGATCCTCCATCGTGAGGGAGGCGCCGGGGCGCGGCTGCACGAAGGCGGCGGGGCTCTCGCCGCGATACGGGTCGGGCATGCCCAGCACCGTCGCCGCCGCCACGTCGGGATGGGTGTAGAGCGCTTCCTCGATCGCGCGCGGATAGACGTTGAAGCCGGAGCACAGGATGATGTCCTTGATCCGGTCCACCAGCGTCACATAGCCGTCCGGCGCCATGATCCCGACATCGCCGGTGCGCAGGAAACCGTCGGGGAGCAGCACGCGCGCCGTCTCCTCCGGTTCCCCCCAATAGCCCTGCATCACGTTGGGCCCGCGCACGCAGAGCTCGCCGCGCTCGCCCGGCAGCAGGGCGCGGCCCGGGTCGTCCAGGGCGCGGATCTCCGCCTCCACGCCCGGCAGGGGCAGGCCGATGCTGCCGGCGCGGTTCTCGCCCACCAGGGGGTTGCAGAAGCAGACCGGCGAGGCCTCGGTGAGGCCGTAGCCCTCCACCAGAACGCAGCCGCTCGCCGCCTCGAAATCATGCTTCACCTCCAGCGGCAGGGGCGCGCCGCCGGAAATGCAGAAGCGCACGGAGGACAGCATCGCGCGCGGCGTGCCGGCATCGAGGATCGCCTTGAACAGCGTCGGCACGCCGGGCAGCAGGGTTGGCGGCTTGCGGCGCAGCGCCGTGCGGAAGCTAGCCTGGTCGTAGCGCGGCAGCAGCACGATCTCGGCACCCCAGGCGAGGCCGGCATTCAGCGCCACGGTCATGGCGAAGACATGGAAGAAAGGCAGCACGGCGAGCAGGCGCTCTTCGCCCTCGCGGCATTCGTGGAACCAGCACCGCACCTGCTCCAGGTTGGCGGTCAGGTTGGCATGGGTCAGCACCGCGCCTTTGGGCCGGCCGGTGGTGCCGCCGGTGAATTGCAGCACCGCCACGTCGCCGGGAGTTATGGCGGGGCCGTCACCCAGGGGCGGCGCCTCCAGCAGCGTGTCGAAGAGCGTGACCTGCGGGTCGTGGCGCGGCACGGTGCCGATGCTGGCGCGGCGCGCGAGGCGGAAGCCGATGCCCTTGAGCGCCGGCAGCGCCCCGGCGAAGCGGCAGGCCACCACGTGCCGCAGCGGACCGTCCTCCCGCCCCGGGCGGCGGAGCAGGCCGAGCACGCGCTCCAGCATCGGCTCCAGGTCGAGCACCACCATGATCCGCGTGTCCGAGGCGCGGGCCTGGGCCGAGAGTTCCATCGGCATGTGCAGCGGGTTGAAATTCACCACCACGCCGCCGGCCTTCAGCACGGCGAAGTAGCTGATGACGTAGAAGGGGCAGTTCGGCATGCAGAGGCCGACATGCGTGCCCTTCCGCACGCCCAGGCGGCGGAAGCCCTCGGCGGCGCGGTCCACTTGCGCGCCAAGCTGGGCATAGGTCCAGCCACGGCCGAAGAAATCGAGGCAGGGCCGCTCCCCGAAACGCGCCACCGCATGGCGCAGCATCTCCGGCAGGGTGGCGGGGACGGGCAGGGCGCCCCAGTCCACCCCAGGCGGATAGCTGGCGAGCCAGGGATGGACGGCGTCCTGGTGCGGCACTCCGCCCGCGCCGCCGGGGGCGGGCGCCCTGTCCGGTGGCGGGGTGGAAAAGCCGGAGGAGGGCGGCGGCACCGGCCGGGCCCGTTCCGCATCGCCTGCCATCGTTCCGTCGCCCTGCATGTCCGCCCCCGCCGCTACAGGCTGATTCGCGCCTGCAGCGCGAAGACATCGACCGAGTTGCTGTAGCGCTGGTCGAGGTCGCCCCGCAGGAAGTCGGCCGAGCCGGGGCTGCCGGCGCGGAGGTGCACGACGCCATCGCGAGCGAAGATGTGCGAATAGCCCGCCGAGATCTCCATCCGATCCGTGACCTTGTAGGAAGCGCCGACCGAGAGCCAGTAGCGGTCCGTGTCGGGCACCCGCGGCGTGCGGTAGGCGCTCTTCACCGGCGACTGGTCATAGGCGAAGCCGGTGCGCAGCCGCAGCTTCTCGTTGAGCTGGTATTCCGTGCCGATCGAGGCGAAGACCGTGTCGCGCCAGTTCTCCGCCGTCACTGTGTCCGCGCGGCCATCCGCCTTGATGCGGAGCTCCTGGAAGCGCGACCAGTTGGTCCAGCTGACATCGGAGAGCAGCGTCCAGCCACGGCCGAGATCCTGCCACAGGCCGAGGGTCGCGCTTTCCGGCGTGGTGACCTTGGCGCTGCCCCGGGCGGCGCGGAAGCTGTTCGCCAGGGCGGAGGGCACGTTTTCGAAGCTCAGCCAGGAACCGTCCAGCTTCTGGAAGACCGCGGAGCGGAAACTGGCGCCGAGCCGCGTTCCGGGATGCGGCTCCCACAGCGTGCCGATCTGCCAGCCGACGGAATAGTCGTCGCCCTTGACCGAGCCGATCCCGTCGGCGCTGCCCGGCGTCAGCCCCAGCCGGCCGAGCCCTGCGGCGGCGCCGACCGAGCCGAAATCCACCGCGTTCGACAGGCGCGCGCTCATGTACTGCACGATCAGCGAGGCACCCACCGAGAATTCCGGCGTCGCCTTCCAGGCCACCGAGGGTGTCACCTCGAAGGTGCGCAGCACGCTGGTCATGGCGTGGTAGCGGGCCACGTCGCCGGCCTCGGTCTTGGTGATCAGGCCCCAGGGCGAGTTCATCGAGAGGCCGAGCCACCAGTCGGGGGACAACTGGTACGTGGCATAGCCCGCCGGCACCAGGGCGCTCTGGGCCACGTCGCCGCCCGTGCCGCCCAGGACCGGCGATCCGCCGAGCGCCGCGCCCCGCCGGCCGCTGCTCGAATCCACCTCGGCGCTCGGGGACACATAGGTGAGGACCTGGCTGGCCTGGAAGCCCGGCAGCCGGACCATCGAGGCGGGATTGAAGAACTGCATGGAGGGGTCGTCGGCGCGCGCGGTGCTACCGGCGAAGGAGCTACCCTGTCCCAGCGCGCTCTGGTCGCGCAGGAAATAGCCGGAGGCCTGGGCCGGTGTGGCGCCCCATCCCATGACGGCGACGCCAACGGCGGCCCCTGCGGCGAGGCTCCGGCAACAGCAGCGGGCTGTTCCCTCCATGTCCATCTGTCTCCTCTCCTTGCGGGGGCCGTTCACAGCCGGCCCTCCGATTTGTAACCTATTAGGGAGGCAGTTGACGTTAAGGTCAACAGGAATCGATTCTGCAACGCGGGAGGCCCCCATGGTTTCGACGGACGAGCTGATAAGCGCCATGCTTGCGCGAGCACCGGCTCTGCGCAGGCTTGGCTACAAGGTCCGAATCGATATCAGCGATTTGGATGAGAGCGTGCTTCTGGATGCAACCGGAAGTCAGCTCGATATTCGTCCGGCCTCGCCCGAGGACGAGGTGGACACCGCGCTGCGCCTCAGCGCCGCGGACCTGGGCAAGCTGATGGCCGGGCGCCTCAACCCCATGCTCGCCTTTTCCACCGGCCGGCTCAGGGTCGAAGGATCGAAGGGCGTGGCTCTCAAGCTCGCCAATCTGCTCGACGAGGATTGAGACGGGGGCGGCTCCCGCCGGATGCTCCGCGTCTCGCATCCGGCATCGCGCCGGAAAGCCGTGCTCCCGGACGGGTTGCCGGTACCACCAGCGCGGGAAGGGGGTTCAGAAAGGAAAAGGGGGAGGCGCGATGCCTCCCCCTGATACCGTTCGGTTAGAGCCACCATCCTGGCCCGCCTCTTGGGGTGCGGACAGGATGGCATGGCGGTCCTCCGCCTTAGGCGAAGGCCCGCCGGGTCACTGGACCTGGCGCAGGCTGCCGTCCGGCATCCGCTCGAAGGCACCGCCGCCGCCCAGGAAGGCGCCGTTGATGTCGCGGGTGCTCTTCGCCGCGTCCGGACCGCCGATCACGACGCCCGTGCCCGTGGCGGCGGGCGCCGCCGGGGCGGCCTTGGCCGGGGCCGCACTGGCCGGGGCCCCAGGGCGCTGGCGGCGCTGGAACGGACCGGTGCCGGGGCCGCCGCGGGCCTCGGAGCCGACGCTGCTCGTGTCGCGCGGGGTCGCGCCCGGCGTGGCCTGGCTGTTCGGCTGGCTCGCCATCGGGCGCAGCTCGCGCGGCTCGGAACCGACGCGGCTGTTGTCGCGCGGGGTCGCGCCCGGCGTGGCCTGGCTGGTCGGCAGGTTCTCCAGCGGCTTCAGCTCGCGCGCCGTGGAACCGGCGCTGCTGTTGTCGCGCGGCGTCGCCTGGCTCGGCGTCAGGGTGGTCTGGGCCTGAACGGCGATCGGAGCGATCCCCGCCGCCAGGGCAAGAGCGAGGATCGTCACATGGCGTTGGGCCATTGGCATGTCTCCATCTTGATCGCGCGGGCCGGCAAGCGAATCCGCCTCGGCGATCTGGCTGCCCGGCTATCATGAAGTTGCGGCAGAACGGCCACAACCTGCCTGTTCAACTGTTGCATTTTTGCAGCGTGGGCTTTTGCCAGGGAGAAATCCTGCGGTGAGTGTTTGGTATTTCGCAATATAAACCGCGCGGTTGCGTCCATAGCTCCCATGAGATCATGCGTGGCGACTTGAACGCAGGCCGGTCCTTGCAGTGCGGCAACGGGAAGTTGCATCATCACATTTCTGTGATTTTACGCGAGATGGATGAGCCGGGCGCCTTGGCGGCCGTGAAAGACCGCGTGCCGGCCGGCGAAGCCAGGTTCAGAAAGGCCGCACGATCACCATGATCACGATCAGCACCAGCAGCACGGTCGGCACCTCGTTCACCACCCGCCAGAAGGTCGCCGAATGGCGGCGCTCATCGGCCAGGAAGTGCTTGCGCTGGACGGCGAGGTAGCCGTGCAGGGCGCTCATCGCCAGGAAGCCGAACATCTTCGCGTGCCACCAGCCCGCGCTCCAGTCCACGACGCCCGGGGTCATCACCAGGGTCAGGCCGAAGATCCAGGTGGCGATCATCGCCGGGTTGATGATGCCGCGCAGCAGCCGGCGCTCCATCACCTTGAAGGTCTCGCTCATCGGCGAGCCCGGCGCGGTGTCGCTGTGGTACACGTAGAGGCGCGGCAGGTAGAACATGCCGGCCATCCAGGCGATGACCGAGATCAGGTGCAGCGCCTTGGTCCAGGGATAGAGCTGGCCCAGGTCCAGGATGCCCCCCATCACGCCGCCTCCTCGTCCAGCCCGAGCAGGCCGGGCAGTTCCGAAAGCTCCTCGAACAGGGCGGAAACGCCCACGGCGCGCAGCGCCTCCGGCTCCGTCCTGCGGCAGAAGCCCAGGACTCGGCAGCCCGCTGCCACCCCGGCGCGGGCGCCGGTCGGGCTGTCCTCGATCACCGCGCAGTCCTCCGGTGCCGCGCCGCAGGCCGTCGCCGCGGCGAGGTAGATGTCCGGATGCGGCTTGGGCCGCGCCACATCCTCGAAGGAGAAGATCCGGTCGCCGAAAAACGGCGCGAAGCCCAGCCGGCCGAGCTTGGCGGACAGTTCGAGCCGGGAGGAATTGGAGGCCAGGGCGAGGGGCAGGGGGGAGCGGCTCAGCCTTTGCAGCAGCGCCTCCGCCCCCGGCACGGGCGGCACCTCCCGCGCCATGGTTTCCGTCACCTTGCGCTTGAGTTGCTCCGTCCAGTCCGGTGGCAAATGGCCGAGCTTCGCCTTCACCACGGGTGCCATGTCCGGCAGGGCCATGCCGAGGAAGACGGCGCCCGACTCCTCCGGTGTCAGCGCCCAGCCGCGCGCCGTCAGGTCCTCCGCCAGCACCCGGTCCACCAGATGCTCGCTATCGGCCAGGACACCGTCGCAGTCGAACAGGACCGCCTTGAAACCCCTCATGCCTCGCTCCGTCTTGCCGCCGTCGCCCCGATGCCTACTGGACCCGGGCCGGCCGGTCGATGCCCGCGCCACCGGAGGCCAGGGAAGGACGTTGCACAAGGACGGCCGGGAGATGACACGGGAGCAGCGGAGGTCAAGTGGCGGACCCTGCCGCCACGCCGGGCACCTCCGCATGCATTCCCAGGGCGAGACGCGCCGCGTTCGCTGCCAGATGGGCCTGTCGCGTCGCTTCCGGCAGGCGGTAGCCACGCAGCCCGCGCAGCACCCATTCCACCGCGCTGGCGAGCGAGATCCGGTGCCCCACGGAAACATAGACGGGGTTGGAGCGGCGCCGCGTCCGCAGCACCACCGCCAGCACCTGCCCTTCATGGACGAGGTTGACCCGGTCGCCTGGCTCCGGCCCCAACTCGCCGTCCGGATGGCCGAAGAGGCGCGACTTCGCCACGCCGATCGTGGGCACGTCCAGCACCACGCCGAGATGACAGGCGACGCCGAGCCCGCGGGGATGGCTGGCGCCGTGCCCGTCCACCATCACGAGATCGGGCTTCCGCTCCAGATGTCGCCAGGCCTCCACCAGCACCGGCACCTCGCGGAAGCCCAGGAAGCCCGGCACATAGGGCATGGGGGCACGGAGCACGGCCGCCTGGCTCTCCACGCCGGCGCCGCTCCCATCCGGATCGAGGGTGACCAGCGCCGCGAAGATCCTCTGCGCCGGATCGAAGCGGTCCAGGCTGGTATCCGCCCCGCCCAGCCGGTGCACCGGGCCGAAGGCATCCTCGCGCACCACCCGGGCCGCCATCTCCCGCTGCACCTGCCTTGCCCGGACCAGATCCGGCGGGCGGAGCCAGTCCTCCGGGATATCCTGCTGCATTCCCGCGCCGTTCCTCTCCTGCTGCTCTCCATGAAACCGGCGGGAAGGCCGCCGGTTTGGGCGGGACCGGACGGCCCCGCCCTTACCGGATCGCGCCGGGCTGTCCTAGGATGGCGGGAATGATGGACCTCGCCACGAAACCCGCCCCGGCGCACCCCGTGCTTTCCCTGCAGAGTGATGTGGTCGTCTTCGACACCGAGACCACCGGCTGCACCATCGGCGACCGGGTCGTTTCCCTTGGCGCGGTCCGGCTCGATCCCGCCCTGGACGTGGTGGCGACCCTGCATCTCGTCTTCGCGCCGGGCCGCCGCTGCCACCCGGGCGCGGTGCGGGTCCATGGCCTGACCGACCGCTTCCTGGCCCGCCAGCCGGCCTTCGAGGCCCATGCCGGGGAGGTCTCGGCCTTCTTCGAGGGGGCCGTGGCCTGCGCGCACAACCTCGCCTTCGACCGCCGCATGCTGGGCGGGGAATTCGACCGGCTGGGCCTCACCCGGCCCTGGCAGGGGGAATACTGCACCTTGCGCGCCTGGCGCCTCTACCGCCCTGGCCAGCGCGCCGGGCTGGATGCCGCCTCGGCTGCCCTGGGCCTCGCCCGGGAAAGCGACCAGCACGGCGCGCTGGAGGATGCCTGCCTCGCCAGCCAGCTCCTCCGCGCCCTGCACGGTCTGCCCCCCGGTCGCATGACCCTGCACGATCCGACGAACCTGCGGGACTGATCCCGGACCGGGTTCGCCCGGCTGTTCCGGCGTTGCGCCGTCCCGGGGGGAAAGGCTCCGCCTTGTCCCCCGGACCCCCTATCCGCCAGGACGCTTCGCGCCCTGGACCCGATGAGCTGGCACCTGCCGGCGCCGGATCGCGCCGGAGAGCCATGCTCTCTGGCGGACTGCCGATGGCACCAGCGCGAACAGGTGTTTTTCCTTCTTTTCGGGAGCCCCACCTTTCCGCCTGCTCCCAGGGATCGGGGATCAGGCTGACGGCCGCCATGCGGAGCCAACGAAAGCCCGGCGGTGTGGGGGTTCCGGGGGCGAGGCAGCGCCTCTCCCCCGGAGCCAGCCACCAAGGGAGCCGTTGTGCGGGTCAGGCCCGACGGCGGCGTCCGGCGGGTCAGGGCAGTAGCAGCCAGACCCAGAAGGGCAGGCTCAGCACCGCCAGGATATGCTGTCCGGTGGTCATGGCGGCGATGAGCGGCGCGTCGCCGCCCATGGCGCGCGCCATGACATAGCCTGTCGTGGCGGTCGGCATCGCCATGAACAGCACGGCGACCGAGGAGGCCAGGGCGTCGAGGCCGAAGAGCCGCGTCAGCATCAGGGTGAGGAGCGGCATCAGCAGCAGCTTCTGCGCCGCCACCAGATTCTGCAGCAGCGGCCGGTCCCACAGCGCCCCCGGGGTCAGCGCCGCCCCCACGGCCAGCAGGCCAAGCGCCACCGAGGCGCCGCCCAGCGCATGCAGCAGCGGCCCCACCCCCGGCGGCAGGCCGCCGAGGGCGGAAAGGGCGAAGCCCAGCAGGCAGGCCAGGATCAGCGGGTTGAGCGCCACCTGCCGCAGCACCGAGGCCGGGCGCGGCCAGCCGCGCTCACCGCCCATGGCGAAGGCGATGGTCAGGATGAGCTGCACGCAGGGCACGATCAGCCCGGTCGTCACCCCGCCCAGCGCCACGCCGGGCGGCCCCAGGACGCCGCCGGTGACGGCGAAGGCGACCAGGTTGTTGAAGCGGATCCCTCCCTGCAGCACCGAGGTCGCGCTGGCATGCCCCTGCCGCATCAGCCGGGCCAGCAACAGCGCCAGGGCGGTGCCGAGCAGCAGCGCCACCCAGATGCTGGCCGCCATGCCGCCGAACGGCAGGTTGCGCAGGTCCACCGAGGAGATCGAGGACACCAGCAGCGCCGGCATCAGCACATAGAAGACCAGTCGCTCGATGCCCGCCCAGACCGCGCCGTCGCGCAGCATGCGCCGCTTCAGCAGCATGCCGAGCACGATCAGCCCGAAGGCGGGCACGAAGGCGTCGAACCACATGGTCATGGCCGGACGGGTCCGCGGGAGGGGGGCGGTGCTGCATCGATTCGCGTCATCCCCGGCAGGCTATGGCATATCGGCGGAGGGGCCAGGGCCTCCGGGGCACCCAGTGGATGAGGCGGACCGGGCCGGCGTCGCGCCCGCCCACCTCGCCGCCCACTTCGCCGCCTACCTCTGGCGCTTCCGCTCGTTCTCTGCTGCTGTTGCGGCAAGAACCGGTTTCGGGAGGACCCCCATGCAACGCCGTGCCCTGCTGACCGCCGCCGTGGCGGCCGCGCCCGCCCTGCCCGCCGCCGCCCAGGCCCCGGCGCCCGCCGGCGGCGCGGAGGGCATGCCGGAAGTCCGTTGGCGCCTGACCAGCTCCTTCCCCCGCTCCACCGACATCCTCTACGGCACGGCCGAGAAGATGACGAAGCGCGTGGCGCAGCTCACCGACAACAGGTTCCAGATCCGCCTCTTCGCGGCGGGCGAGATCGTGGGCGGGTTGCAGGCGCTGGATGCCGTGCAGAACAACACGGTGGAGGCCTGCCACACCGCCACCTACTACTACACCGGCAAGGATCCCTCCTTCGCCTTCTTCACCGTCGTGCCCTTCGGCATGAACGACCGTCAGCAGACGAGCTGGTACCAGCAGGGCGGCGGCCAGGCGCTGATGGAGGAGCTGCTGAAGGACTACAATGCCGTGCCCTTCATGCTCGGCAACACCGGCGCCCAGATGGGCGGCTGGTTCCGCAAGGAGATCAAGGGCCTCGACGACGTGAAGGGGCTGAAGTTCCGCATTGCCGGCCTGGCGGGCGACATGTTCGCCAAGATGGGCGCGGTACCGACGCAGCTCGCCGCCAGCGACATCTACCCGGCGCTGGAACGCGGCACGATCGACGCGGTGGAATTCGTCGGCCCGCATGACGACGAGAAGCTCGGCTTCGCCCGCGTCGCGCCCTACTACTACTATCCGGGCTTCTTCGAGCCCTGCGCGCAGACGCACCTCCTGGTCAACCAGCGCGCCCTGGCCGCGCTGCCGCCGCATTACCGCGCGGCGCTGGAGACCGCCTGCGCCGAGGCGAACACCGACATGCTTTCGCGCTACGACCAGAGCAATCCGGAGGCGCTGCGGCGGCTGGTGGGCGCGGGCACGCAGCTCCGTCCCTGGCCGCGCGACGTCATGACCGCGGCCTGGAAGGCGGCGAACGAACTGTATGACGAGATCGGCAACCGCAACGAGCGCTTCAAGCGGATCTGGGAAAGCTACCGCAAGTACCGCGACGAGGAGTTCCTCTGGTTCCGCGTCGCGGAATACAGCTACGCCAATTTCGCCTTCACCGCGGCGCAGACGGTGAAATAGCCGTGCCGGGCGAGGCGGCAGCCCGCGCCTCGCCCTTTCCGGCCGCGCACGAAATCCTGTAGCCGACCCGGGTTGTGCCGGGGGGCGGCCTGTGCTCCGTCACCGCCTCCCGGAAGGTAAGGAGACGCCGATGCGACATCTCGTGACAGGCCTCGCCGCCATGGCCCTGCTGGCCGCCGCGCCCGCTGCCGTCACCCCCGCGCGGGCGCAGTTGATGGACACGCTGAAGAACGCCGCCGGCAACAGCCTCGGCAGCATCGCGGTGCCGTCCCCGGCCGCCGCCAGCAGCAGCAACATCGCGGGACTCATGCAGTACTGCGTGCAGCAGCGCCTGACCGGCGGCGCGGAGGCGGCCTCGGTGAAGGACCAGCTCCTGGGCAAGCTCGGCGGCACCGCGAAGCAGAGCAGCAACCCGGGCTTCGTCGAAGGCTCCAAGGGCGTGCTGGACGCGCAGGGCAAGAGCTTCGACCTCGCCAGCCTGAAGAGCGAGCTCGGGCAGAAGCTGTGCGACCAGGTCCTGCAGCGCGCCAAGTCACTGCTCTGAGGCCATCCGCCGCGCGGCCCCCGGGCACTGCCGGCGGGGGCGCCTGACGAAAGGCACAGTGGGCGGAGGACGCTTCCACCGGCCGCGCCACCCGTCGCCTGGCCGGGCCGTGTTCCCTGGCCCATAGGGCATCGCGCCGGTGAATTTCCGCCGGTCCGGCCAAACGTTACGATGGCAGCGGCGTTCTGTCCGCGAGTGGCCGGCTTGTCGGGTATGGCGACGCTGTTCCGGCGCGGCCGGCGTCCTGCCATGCCATGGGCCGGAGGCCCTCGACGGGACAGGAGGATCGGGTGCCGTGAAAGCCGTCATTGGACCGGGAATCGTCCGCGCCTGCACCGGCCTGGCCCTGCTGGCCGCGCTGGCCGCCTGCAACGAGAAGGACGCCAAGGACGGGGGCGGGCCTGACCGCCTGACGCAAGCCCAGGCGGCCACGGAGGCCGCCCTGCGCGCCGGACTCGCCTCCTATGGCCAGCCGGAGCTCCGCGCGGTGCAGAGCTATGTCCAGGCGATGCCAAACACGGTGGCCGTCTGCGGACAGGTCAACGCCAAGGGCGCCAGCGGCGCCTTCGTGCCCTTCGTGACCGTGGTGACCTATCCCGATGGCGCGGACCCGGCGCTGGAACAGCATGTCGCCTTGTCGGATGTCGAGGCGACGCGGGTCTATGTCGAGACCGTCTCCCGCTGCCGGGAGGAAGGCGGGCCGAAGCCCACCCTGCGGCAGGCCGCCCCGCCGCTCCTGCCGCCGGTCCCGGCCAACCTGCCGCAGGTGACGCAGGTGACCACCACCGTCGTGGTACCGAAGGGGGCGGACAGGGACCCGGCACAGCAGCGCACTCCGGCAGCGGCGGCCCAGAGCGCTTCCGGCACGCTGTCGATGCGGCAGCCGGGGAATCTCCGCGCGCATCCGAATGGCGGCGGGCAGGTGCTGCGGGTGGTGCCGGCCGGGACCAGCCTGACGATCTTCGGCACCGCTCCCGGCGGGTGGTATCAGGTCGGAGATTCCAGCCCCGAGGGATGGATCCATGGCAGCCTCGTCACCTTGCGGCGCTAGGACGGATCACCCGGAAGCCTGAATCCGCGGACGCACGAGGCACACCGCTCGAATTCCCGATTTACGTGTCCGGACGGGGATTCTGCTCGCGCGATGGATGATCTAACCTATCGGCCGGGCACGGATTCGAACACTTGGCCGATGACCGCCGGCCAGGGTCGGGCCCCGAGACGACAGGAGATCCTCCGTGGAACGACGCCGCCTGTTATTCGGCCTCTTGGCGAGCCTGTCGGTTGCGCCGGTGGTGGCGCTGACCGCACCGGAGGCCGAGGCCCAACCCGCACCGGGCGGTCCCCCCGGTGGACCTCCCGGTGGCCCCCATGGCGGCCCACCGCACCCACCCCGTCGTCCGCCGCCTCCGCCGCCCCGCCGCCGTCGCCGGCGCGTCCATCGCCGGCCGCCACCGCCACCACGGCATTACTGACCTCCCTCTTTCAGCAGGTCACCGACTTGGTGACAGCCGGAGCGCAGCCCCGCCGCTGGGCCGGACATGCCCGGGGGCCCATGCATTCCGCCATTCGCATGATGCGAAGGGATGGCGTTTGCCGGCCCTCGGCGCGTCATGGTTCGGGAGCAGCCACAGCGGTGACATTGCCTGAGCGGATGGGCCGTCCCGGGCAGGGGCGACAGCTCAGGCCGGAGTGGCGGGCAGGGGGCGTTCGCGAAGGAAGGCTTCCAGCGCCCCGGCCACATGCGCCACATGGGCGCGCAGCAGGGTGACGGCCGCGGCGACCTCGCCCTGGCGGCAAAGGCGCACCATCTCGCGGTGCTCGCGGTCGGCGCGCGCCAGTTCCGTCGGGTCGGCGGAAAGCTGCAACCGCGTGTAACGGTCGCATTCCTGCAGCAGGTTGGCGACCAGCGCCTCGGTGCGCGGCTTGCCGGCGCGGCTGTAGAGCAGGCGGTGGAGCTGCGTGTTCAGCTCGCCCCAGCGCCCGGTCTCGCCCTCGGCCAGGGCCTGGGAATAGTCCGCCACGATACGGTCCAGCGCGGCGAAATCCGCCCCGGTCAGGCGCGGCGCGGAATGTTCCAGCAGGCGCGGCTCCAGTAGGGCGCGCAACTCGAAGGCCTCGCCCACCTCCTCCGCCGAGAGGGCGGCGACCGTGGCGCCCTTGTGCGGCGAGATGCGGACGAAGCCCTCGGCCTCCAACTGGAACAGCGCCTCGCGCACGGGGATGCGGCTGACGCCGAATTCCTCGGCCAGACTGTCCTGGCGGAGCTGCGCGCCGGCCGGGTAGCGACCGTCGAGCACGCGGCGGCGGATTTCCTCCAGCACGGCGGCCGAGACGGTGCGGTGTTTCAGCGGCACGTTCATCCACTCTCCTCTCCCACCCGCCCGGCCTGACGCCGGGCGAGTGGAGCGCCCGATGTGGCACCGGCAGGTGTGCCTGTCATCCGGCGCAAAAACCTGTTGACTTGGATATTGTATAAAATCTACGAAGACGCCACCCGCAATCCCGTGACCGCCGGAACCGAGCCATGACCGCCAAGATCGACTGGCAGGGCGTCTTCCCCGCCGTGACCACCCAGTTCCGCGACGACCTGAGCCTGGACGTCCAGGCGACGCATCGCGTGATGCAGGCGCTGATCCGCGACGGCGTCTCGGGCCTGATCGTCTGCGGCACGGTGGGCGAGAACTGCTCCCTCTCGAAGGAGGAGAAGGTGGCGGTGATGGAGGCGGCCAAGGACGCCGCCGCCGGCCGCGTGCCGGTGATCGCCGGCATCGCCGAGTTCACCACGCCCTTCGCGTCGGCGATGGCGAAGGAGGCCGCGCGCATCGGGCTGGACGGCATCATGGTGATGCCGGCGCTGGTCTATTCCTCCAAGCCGCACGAGACGGCCGCACATTTCCGCGGCGTGTCCAAGGCCACCGACCTGCCGGTGATGGTCTACAACAACCCGCCCATCTACAAGAACGACGTGACGCCCGCGATCCTGGCCTCGCTGACGGATTGCGAGACCATCGTCTGCTTCAAGGAATCCTCGGGCGACGCGCGCCGCTTCACCGACCTGCGCAACATGGTGGGCGACCGCTTCCGCATGTTCGCCGGCCTCGACGACACCGTGCTGGAAAGCGTGATGCTGGGCGCCGAGGGCTGGGTCTCCGGCATGTCCAACGCCTTCCCGGCCGAGGGCGAGGCGTTGTTCCGCTTGGCCAAGGCAGGCCGCTATGCCGAGGCACGGGCGCTCTACGACTGGTTCATGCCGCTGCTGCACCTCGATGCGCGCCCCGACCTCGTCCAGTGCATCAAGCTCTGCGAGCACATCATGGGCCGCGGCACCTTCCTGACGCGCCCGCCGCGCCTGGAACTGCCGGAGGCCGAGCGCGCCGAGGTCGAGGCCCTGATGCGGGCGGCGCTGGCGAAGCGGCCGAAGCTGCCGGCGGACCTCGCTTTGCCCCAGGCGGCCTGATCCGCCAACCCGTCCCGGCACAGCCCCCGACACAGCCATCATCAGGCGCGTGCCGGGACGGACCGGCCGCGCAGGAGTCATCCGCCATGACACTGCACCGCCGCACCCTTCTCTCCGGTGCCGCCGCCCTTGCCGGGGGCGCCACGCTCGCCCGGCCGCATTTCGCGCGGGCGCAAGGCGGGAAGAGCGCCACGCTGCGCTTCATCCCCTCGACCCCGCTGCCCTCGCTCGATCCGATCGTCGCGACCAGCTACGTCATCCGCAACCACGGCTACCTGATCTACGACACGCTCTTCGCCACCGACGAGACGTTCGCGATCCGGCCGCAGATGGCGAGCGAGTGGCAGACCGCGCCGGACGGGCTGAAATGGACCTTCCACCTGCGCGACGGCCTCGCCTTCCATGACGGACAGCCGGTGCGGGCGCAGGACTGCATCGCCTCGATCCAGCGCTGGTCGAAGCGCGACGCCTTCGGCCAGACCTTCGCCGCTTTCGTCGAGGGCTACGATGCCGACGACGCGCGCACCTTTTCCGTGCGGCTGAAGCGGCCCTTTCCCATGCTGCCGGCGGCGCTGGGCAAGCTGTCCTCCAACGTGCCCTTCATCATGCCCGAGCGTGTCGCCCAGTCCGATGCCAGCAAGCCCATCGCCGACGCCACCGGCTCCGGCCCCTGGCGCTTCGAGGCGAAGGAATGGATCCCGGGGCAGAACGCCATCTATACCCGCAACGCCGCCTACAGGCCGCGCGAGGAAGCGCCCTCCTGGGCCGCGGGCGGCAAGGTCGCCAAGATCGATCGCATCGAATGGCTGGCGCTGACCGAGCCCGCCGCCGCCGTGGGCGCCATGGTGCAGGGCGAGGTGGACTGGTACGAGCAGCCGCCGATCGACCTGCTGCCGGTGTTGAAGCAGAACCCGAACATCCGCATCCAGAACGTGCCGCTCGGCCTGATCCTGCTGATGCGCTTCAATCACGCGCAGCCGCCCTTCGACAATCCGGGTGTCCGCCGCGCCGTGATGATGGCGATGCGGCAGGACGACTACATGCAGGCGGTGGTCGGCAGTGCGGAATACTACAGGGAAGCGAAGACCTTCTTCACCCCGGGTTCCCCCATGTCCACCGGTGCCGGTGGGGCCGAGGCGATGCGGGGCAGCCTGGAGCAGGGCCGGGCCATGCTGAAGGAGGCGGGCTACAAGGGCGAGAAGGTCGTGCTCCTCGCCCCCGCCGACCAGCCCATCGCCTACAACCAGTCGCTGGTGACACAGGAGCTGCTGAAGAATCTCGGCATGGTGGTGGACCTGGTCTCCACCGACTGGGCCACCTTCATCGGCCGCCGTTCCAACCGCGGCCCGGTGGAACAGGGCGGCTGGTCGGTCTTCCACACGCTCTGGTCGGGTGCCGACGTGCTGAACCCGGCACTGCATCCGCTGATCCGCGCCAATGGCGAGGCCGCCTGGTTCGGCTGGCCGAAGGACGAGGCACTGGAGGGGCTGCGCGACCAGTGGATCGCCACCGCCGACGCCGCGCAGCAGAAGGAGATCGCGGCGCGGATCGAGCGCCGGGCCTTCGAGGTGGTGCCCTATGCCCCGGGCGGGCTGGTGCAGCAGCCCATGGCCTATCGCGACAGTCTCAAGGGCATGGTGCTCTCGCCGGTGCAGTTCTTCTGGAACATGGAGAAGACGGCCTGAGCCACGCCGGCGGGGCGTTGGTGCGCTCCGCCGTCCCTGGGGGGAAGGCTCCGCCTTCGCCCCCGGAACTCCCCCTTTGGCCCCCCATCCGCCAGGATCCTGCGGACCCTGGGCCCGGTTTGTTGGCTCTTGCTGGCGCCGGATCGCGCCGGGAAGCATGGCTTCCCGGCGACTCTGGGCGTCGCCAGCGCGGGAAGAGTATTTTCTCCTCTTCGGGAGCCCCCGCTGATCCACCTGCTTTCGGGAATTGGCGGAGCCTCCCCCGGGGCCAGCCACGGGAGCGGCGTTCCGGCACCGCCTATCCGGATCAATCGAGCGAAACGCCGAGCTCGCGGATCAGCGGCACCCAGATCTTCCGCTCGCTGGCAAGCAGGGACTGGAAGGCTTCCGGTCCGCCCAGAAGCGGTTCGAGGCCGATGTCGCGCATGCGCGTGGCGGTCGCCGGGTCCTGGAGCGTCGCGGCGAGGGTCGCGGAAAGGCGATCGGCCTCCGCATCGGGCGTGCGCTTCGGCAGTACGAGGCCCTGCCAAGCGTAGGATTCGAAGCCGCGCAGGTCCAGGGCTTCCTGCACTGTCGGCACGTCCGGCAAGCCCGCGATGCGGGTGTCCGAGAAGACCGCCAGTGGCCTGATCTGGCCGGAGCGCAGGTATTCGCCGCCGGCGGCGTAGTCCACCACCATCGCCTCCACATTGCCGGACAGCAGGTCGTTCAGCGCCGGCGCGACACCGCGATAGGGGACATGGGTCAGCTCGATCCCGGTTTCGCGGGCCAGGCGAGCCATGGTCAGGTGGTGCGGCGATCCGATGCCGGCGGAGCCGTAGTTGATGCCGCGCGGCGCGGCCCTGGCGCGCTCGACGAAATCGCGGGCGTTGCGGGCCGGGGCTTCCTTCGTGACGGCCAGCACCATGTGGAAGCGGGCGAGCAACCCGACGGGACGGAAGTCGCGGTCCACGTCATAGGGTAGTTTCCTGAACAGGGCCGGGTTGAAGACCAGCGTGCCGTTGTCGGCGGTCAGCACGGTGTAGCCGTCCGGTGCCGCCTTCGCCGCAGCCTCGGCGCCGATGTTGGTGGCGCCGCCTGGACGGTTATCGATCACGAAGGACTGCCCGAGCCGCTGCGACAGGCCGACGGACACCAGCCGCGCGATCACGTCGGAACCGCCGCCCGCGGCATAGGGGACGATCCACTTGATCGGCCGGTCCGGATAGGCGGCGAGGGCGTGGCGCAGCGACGGCATGGCGAGGCCGCCGCCCAGGCCCAGGCTCGCCGCCAGGATGGATCGGCGCGCG
This sequence comes from Roseomonas gilardii, assembly GCF_001941945.1. NCBI lineage: Bacteria > Pseudomonadati > Pseudomonadota > Alphaproteobacteria > Acetobacterales > Roseomonadaceae > Roseomonas > Roseomonas gilardii. Next base: position 233,208 of record NZ_CP015583.1, read on the forward strand.
ATGCGGTGGTCGTTCATGGACACTCCCTTTTGCCGGTCGGCCCTCTCCCGGGGCCGGTCTCGTCCTGCGACCGGTTCCGGTAACGGACCGGAGGCCGCCTGGCCGGAGTTTCTATATGATATCATATGAAATGATAGCGGGGATTCACCGATGCCGGAACCGAACGCCTGCGCCGCGACGGCGCTGTGCCAGCATTGCGGCCCGCTGCGTCTGGCCGAGTTCCTGCCCTATCGCCTGTCCGTGGTGGCGGAAAGCGTCAGCCAGGCCTTCGCGGCACGCTATGCGGAGGAGTTCGGCCTTGGCGTTTCCGAATGGCGCGTCATGGCGGTTCTGGGCGAGAGCGAATGCCTTTCCACCCAGGCCGTGATCGGGCGGACGGAGATGGACCGTGTGAAGGTCAGCCGTGCCGTGATCCGCCTGGACGACCGCCGCCTGCTGCTGCGCGAGCCGCTGCCGGGCGACCAGCGCGCGCATCTCCTGCGCCTGTCGCCGCGCGGCCTGTCGCTGTACCGCCGCATCGTGCCGCGCGCCTGTGCGCTGCAGGCCGAGCTGGCCGGGGCGCTCGACCCGGCGGAACTGGCCGCGCTGGATGCGATCCTGACCAAGCTGCACCGGCAGGCCGCGCAACTGCCGCGATAGGCGTCACGGATGGCGGCTTTTCCACCCGTGGCCAGCCTCGATGGCTTCCGGGGTGACATAGGCCGGGCACGGCTGGATCATCCGCCACGTCATGGTCGGGCACGCCCCCCGGCTGTCATTCCGCGTCCCCGCTCCGCGAGCGATCGGATGCGTCGGCCCGCCCGCCCAGGAAACGTGCCTCGGCCACGAAGGCCGCCACGGCGGGGGAGCGCTCGTTGCTTCGTATCGCCAGCGCCAGGGCCGTCACCGGCGTCTCGCCTTCGATGTCGTGATAGGTCACGCCCCGGATCGCCGCGTCCCGCATGGAGGCCGGGACGAGCGCGACACCGAGCTCGGCCGCGACCAGAGCCAGGACGGAGGCCACCTGTGGCGCCGACTGGCCGATGATCGGCTCGAACCCGGCCTTGCGGCAGGCATTGATCGTCGCACCGAACAGGGTCGGGCCCAGCGCGCGCGGCGTGATGATGAAGGGATCGGCGGCGAGGTCGCTCAGGCGGACAGGCTTCTCATGGGCCATGCGGCTGGATGCCAGCGCGGCGATGAGGGGCTCCTCCTCCAGCGCATGGAGCCTGAGCCCATCCCGATCGATCGCTTCCGGCCGCAGGAAGGCGGCGTCCAGGCTGCCCGCGCGCAGCGCCTCGACAAGGCCGTTGGAATTCGCCTCCCGCAGGCTGAGTTCCACATCCGGGTAGCGCCGCCTGTAGGTGCGGATGGACAGCGGCACCCGGGGATTGAAGGCCGCGGACCCCGTGAAGCCGACCCTGAGCGTGCCGATCTCGCCGCGCGCGGCACGGCGCGCCGCTTCGGTCGCGCTTTGCACCTCGGCGGGAACGGCGTGGACGCGATCCCGGAACACCCTGCCGGCGGTGGTGAGTTCCGCACCTTTCGGACCACGATGGAACAGCGTGGCACCGATCTCCGCCTCCAGATCCTTGATCTGCTGACTGAGGGGAGGCTGCCCGATGCCGAGCCTCTGCGCGGCGCGGGTGAAGTGGCCTTCCTCGGCAACGGCCAGGAAGTAGCGGATGTGACGCAGCTCCACATCATCTCCAAAACATATCGAGAATGCCTGCACCATGTATTGGACAGATGAGGCGGGCAAGTTCCATCTTCCGGGCCAAGGAGCTGAACCACATGAGCCTGGCCTTCGATCTGGACAGAACGACCGCACTGCCGCCCGGCATGATGGCGCCCGCGACCATCCGGCCGTTGGAGCCGGTGGTCTTCCTGCCCGGCCTGCTGTGCGACCAGGCCCTGTGGCATCATCAGGTGCGGGCGCTGGCCGACATGTCCGCGCCGATGGTGGCGGACCTCACGCTGGATGCCTCCATCGCCGCCATGGCGCGGCGCACCCTGGCGGCGGCGCCGCCTCGCTTCTCGCTCGTCGGGCTGTCGATGGGCGGGTATGTGGCGCTGGAGATCATGCGGCAGGCGCCGGAGCGCGTGCGGCGCCTGGCCCTGGTCGATACCAGCGCGCGGGCTGACAGCCCCGAGCGCATCGCCCAGCGGCAGGCGGGCATGACCTCGCTCCGCCATGGGAAGTTCGTCGGCATCACCCGCAGGCTGCTCGGCGACCTCGTGCATCCCCGCCACGTCGAGGGCCATGTCGCGGGCGAGATGCGGGCGATGGCCCTGCGGGTCGGCGGAGAGGCCTTCCTCCGCCAGCAGATGGCGATCATGACCCGCGCCGACGCACGTCCCACGCTGTCCTCCCTGCCCGCCGAGACGCTGGTTGTCGTGGGCGAGGATGACCGCGTGACCCCCGTGGAGCATGCGGAGGAGATGCATGCGGGCATCGGCGGTTCCACCCTCCACGTCATCCCGAATTGCGGCCACATGCCCGCCCTGGAGGAGCCGGATCTGCTCAGCGACCTGCTGCGCGACTGGCTTCAGGCCGGCGAAGCCTGAGGCCAGGGCCGCCGGCGCCGTCAGGCCGGTAGCAGCAGGGCTGATCCGGCCAGAACGGCGAAGGCCAGGGTGACGGCGGGCACCCGGCGCGGGGCGTAGGACAGCAACAGCGCGAGCGCCAGCGCCGCCGCGGTCAACAGGCCGAGCCAGAGCGTGATGCCGGCCCCGGCCCCTTGGGCGGTCAGCAGCAGCAGGAGCGATCCCGCCAGCAGCAGCCAGCCGCCGCCGGTCAGGCCAAGGCGGCGCAGCCGGGGAATCCGCCGTACCCCGAAGACCTGCTCGTGATGGCGCTCCATCGCCAGGCAGAGCCCGGTGAAGCCCGCATAGGCCAGGGCGAAGCTCAGAGAGACGAAGCCCAGGCCGGTCATGATCCGGCCTTCGCCGGGACGGCTTCCGCCGCCGGGCGGCGATGCAGGGTCCGGAGCCGTGGGGGTGGGGCCCGGTGCCGCGCCACCTTCCAGGCGATGGCGCCCAGGCCCAGGCCGAGCGCCAGCAAGCCGAGATCGAACCAGGCGCGCACCCAGTCCCCCCGGGCCAGGGTCTCGGACAGGGGGTGCAGCCCCAGCAGCAGGTTCCCGGCCGGCAGGGTGGCGAAAAGCAGGGCCGCCAGGGTGAACTGGTCCACCCAGCCCCGCCGCCCGCGCCGCAGCAGCGGATGCAGGAGGCAGGCGCCCCAGGCAATGAAGAAGACGTGGATCTCCCAGTCGGCACGCCCGTCCAGCCCGGCCGGCAGCAGCCGGTTGGCCCAGAGGAAGGCGCCCATGGCCACGGGCAGGCCGCCGATGGCGGCGAGGTTCAGGTGCTCGACCAGCCGCGTGCCGAAGCCCGGCCCGCCCTTCTTCGCGGCCTGCTGCCGCTGCTTGACCGCCCAGAGCAGGCAGCCCGTGGCCACCATCGCCGTGCCGGCGAGGCCGGACAGGATGAACAGGCCGCGCAGCAGGGGGCCGGCGAAACGGCCGAGATGCAGGCCGTACATCACGCCCCGCGTTTCCATCACGGCGCTGGACTGGTCCTGGGCGGAGATCAGCCGGCCGGTGGCGCCTTCGAAGAGCAGGCTCTGCATGGCGGTGGAGATGCGGTCGGCATCGCGCCGGACCAGTTGGATCGTGGCGCTGGCGTCGCCGGCATTGGTCACCGCGATGCGCCCCACCTCGCCGCCCTGCCAGCGCTGCATCGCCTGTTCCAGCAGCGGCGCCAGCGGCACGAGGGGCGCCGCCTGCCCGGAGGGACGGGAGGCCGGCGGGCTGCCGAAGAGGTCGGCGCTGAAGGCGTTGCGCCCCCCGGGATAGGTGCGGTCGATGCCCCAGGGCATGAGCATCAGCATGAAGATCACCAGGCCCGTGTAGGTGATCATCAGGTGGAAGGGCAGCGCGAGCACGGCGCCGAGATTGTGCGCGTCGAGCCAGGAGCGATGGCCCTTGCCGGGGCGGAAGGTGAAGAAGTCGGCGAAGATGCGGCGGTGGGTGATGACGCCGCTGACGATGGCCACCAGCATGAACAGCGTGCAGACGCAGATGATCCAGCGTCCCCACAGCACGCTCATGTAGTGCAGCTCGAAATGGAAGCGGTAGAAGAAGTCGCCGCCCATGGTCTTCCGCACCTCGACCGGCTGGCCGGTGGCGGGATCGAGGAACTCACTCTGGAAGCCGCGGCCGGTGGCCGATGGGGCGCGCCAGAGGACGCGGGTCACGCCCTCCCGCGTATCGGAGAGCGTGATGAACCAGGCGGGCGAGCGGGGGGCCTTCGTCTCCAGATAGGCCATGGCCGCGACGGCCGCATCCGGGGCGCTGGCGCTGGAGCGCGCGATCTCCGGACGCATCCAGTAGGAGATCTCGGGCCGGAGATAGGCGGCCGTGCCGGTCAGGAAGACGGCGAACAGGACCCACCCGACCAGCAGGCCCGACCAGGTGTGCAGCCAGGCCATGCACTGGCGGAAGCCGTCCTTCACGGCGCGTTTCCCTGAAGCAGGAGCAGGACCAGCAGCGGGGCCGCCACGATGCCGAGGCCGATCCAGGCACGCAGGGCCGAGCGCGCGGCGAAGACCCAGACGATCGCGCCGGCATAGACCGCGAAGCTCCCCATCATCCCCGCCAGCACCGCGTCCATGCGCGCCATGGGCAGCATGGCCACGGCGGTGGCGAAGAGGGCGGACAGGACGTAGCCGCCGGGCAGGGCCGCCAGGACGCGCAGGAGGATATCCAGCCTGCGCCGCCCTTCCGGCCCCATCTCCCGAATGGGCCGCAGCCGGGAGAGGGAGGGGAGGGGTCGGCCCTGCCGCATCGCCGCCACGGTCAGAAGCGGTACCGGACGGAGCCGGTGACCGTGCGGCCATAGCCGTACCAGCACCAGGCATAGCCGTAGCAGCTCGCGACATAGCGCGTATCGGCAAGGTTGTTGATGTTCACCGCTGCCTGCATGCCCTTCAGCTCCGGCATCGCCTGACCGAGATCGTAGCGCAGGGCCGCGTCGAACAGCGTCACGCCCTTCACCTTGAAGGTGTTGGCGTCGTCGCCCCAGCTCGGGCCGAGGTAGCGCACGCCGCCGCCGAGGCCAAGCCCGGACAGGAAGCCGCTTTCCGCCGGCACGGTGTAGTCGAGCCAGGCCGAGGCGGTGTGCTTCGGCTGCGCGTAGGGGACCTTCCCCTGCAGGCTCACCACGGGCCCGGTCGAGCCCGCCACCGCCGGGTAGATCGCGTAGTCCCGTCGCGTCGTGGTGTTGCTCTTGGTGTATTCCATGTCGAGATAGGCATAGGCGGCGGTGAAGCTCAGCCCGTTCCCCAGTTCGCCCTTGGCCTCCAGCTCGACGCCGCGCGAGCGCGTCTCGCCCGCCTGCACGCTGTAGTTCGGGTTGACCGGGTCGGTGGTCAGCACGTTCTGCCGCACCAGGTCATAGACTGCGGCGCTGAACAGCAGCCCGCTGCCCGGCGGCGCATAGCGCAGCCCGGCCTCGTACTGGCGGGAGGTGACGGGCTCGAAGGGCCGCAGGAAGCGGTCCGTGCCGCTCGATGGCTCGAAGCTTTCCGTGTAGCTGGCATAGGGGGCGAGGCCGTTGTCGAAGAGGTACACGGCCCCGGCGCGGCCGGTCCAGGCGTCGTTGGTCTGGCGCGGGTTGCTGGTCATCCGGCCCGTTGCCACCGACCGGTTCTCGGTGGTGGAATCGTACCAGTCGCGCCGCCCGCCGAGCAGGACGACGAGCTTGCCGAGCTTCAACTGGTCCTGGAGATAGATGCCACTCTGGTTGGTGCGCTGGCTGGCATAGGTGCTGAAGCCCGGCCAGACCGTGTTCTGGCCGCCGTAGATCGGGTCGAACAGGCTCTGCCGCCGGATCGTGGCGCCCGCCGCCGTGTTGTAGAGGGCGGAACCGGTATAGGTGTCCTGCAGGATACGCGTGTAGTCATAGCCGGCGAGGACCGTGTGCTGCACCGGCCCGGTGTCGAAATTCGCCTGGACCTGGTTGTCGATGTTGAAGACGTCGAAATCCGCGTCCGTGCCGTAGACCGAGCGGACCGTCTGCCGCATGTCCTGCGTCACCGCCGAGCCGTAGAGGCTGTTATGGACCTGCCGCGAGTAGAGCGGCCTGTTTGAGCATGAGGCAGACGAAGGCGACGAGGTGGAGATCGGCAAGGGTGCTGGCGTAGCGCTCATAGTCCTTCACCAGTCGTCGAAAACGTGTTGCCCAGGCAAAGGATCGCTCGACCACCCAGCGCCGTGGCAGCAGCACGAAGCCACGCTTGGCCTCGGGTAGCTTCACCACCTCCAGCTCAATGCCGTTCGCCCTGGCCGCATCAGCCGCCCGCGCGCCGGTATAGCCCTGGTCGACATAGGCCAGTTCGACGCTCTGCCCGGTGGAGGCCTGCACCGCCTGGGCCAGCCGCCCAACCTCGCCACGATCGTCCGCATTGGCGGCGGTCACATGCAACGCCAGCAGATGGCCCAGCGTGTCGACCGCCAGATGCAACTTGGCACCCTGCTTCCGCTTGGCGCCGTCATACCCGGCCCGCGCGCCGCTCTCCGGCGTCGAGCGGAGCGTCCGGCTATCCAGGATGGCAGCGCTGGGCTGGGCTTTGCGGCCAGCAGCCAGGCGCAGGACAGTGCGCAGATCCTCGGCCAGAGCCTCGAAGCAACCAGCCGCCAGCCAGCGCTGCGCCTGCTGATAGACCGCAGCCCAGGGCGGCAGGTCGTTGGGCATCCAGCGCCAGGGCGCCCCGGTCTTGATCACATAGCGCAGGCCGTTGAACACCTCGCGCAGCGCATGCTCGCGCTGTCCGGCGTCCTCCGGCAGCAGGGTCAGGTAGGGCGCAACCAGCGCCCATTCATCATCGGAAACGTCAGAGGGGTACGGCTTGCGGGCACTCATGCCCCACAGCCTGATCGTTACCTACCCACAGGTCCATAACAGCCTCTAGAGGCTGCGGTACTCGCCCTTCGTGTGCATGTAGCGGAAGTTCTGCCGCACCGTGAACACGTCGTTGATCCGGCGTTCCGCCAGATAGCCGATCTGGTAGTGCTCGCGGTTCAGCCGCTCGAAATCCGGGTCGCCGTCATAGTAGCGCATGCGGATGCGGCCATTCGGGTTGGGCAGCGCCGAGCCCCAGGCCGGCACGCCGCCATAGGAACCAGCTTCCGGGTCGCGCTGGTAGTGCCCGAGCAGCGTGATCCGCGTGTCGGCATCCGGGCGCCAGGTCAGCGAGGGGGTGAAGAAGTACCGCCGCACCCGCGTCTCGTCGAGTTCGCCGTCGCCCTCGGCATAGGAGCCGATGAAGCGCCCGAGCCACTCCCCCCGCTCGTCCAGCTTGCCGCTGACATCGCCGGCGAAGCGGACATAGTCGCGCGTGCCCGCCTGCAGCAGCACCTCCCGGATACGCTCCTCGGTGGGCCGCTTGCTGATGGCGTTGATCAGCCCGCCGGGCGGCGTGCTGCCGAACAGGACCGAGGCCGGGCCACGCAGCACGTCGATCCGCTCCAGCCGGTAGGTGTCGAGGCTGGGATTGGCGTCCCGCCCGCCGGCCAGCCGCAGGCCATCCAGGAACTGCGTCGGCGAGTAGCCGCGGATCGTCATCTGGTCGAGCCGCACGGCCGCCGAGCCGCGCGTCTCCGGCACCACCCCGGCGGTGTAGCGCAGCGCCTGGTTCAGGTTCAGCGCGTCGCGGGCCTGGATCTCGTCGGCGGTGATCACGGAGATCGACTGCGGCGTCTCGATGATCGGCGTGTCGGTCTTGGTGCCGGAGGCGCTGACCCCCGCCACGAAGCCGCGCACCGGGCTGGAGCCGGTTTCCGTTCTGCCCTGTACGCGGACCTCCGGCAGCGTCACGGCGCCGCTGCCGGTGCTTTCGGATTCTTGCGCCTGGGCAAGGTTAACGGGAATGGCGACGGCGGCCAGCAGGACGAGCGGAGAGACGCTGCTGCCTGTGCGGCAGCGCGTGATGGAGCGGCGCGACACTGAAACTTCCCCAGCAATGCAACAATGATTATCATTATCACATAACACGTATGTCATTTCTGTCCACCGTCGGAAGCCGGGCGGATTGCCCCTCGATGGCCGAAAGTTCAGCTTCGGCGGATGGGACGCGGCAGAAACGCTTGGAAAGCCCCGCGAAAAAGGATGGTGGCGGCCCATGACAATGCGCGGTTGACCCTGTCCGCGGTTTGGCCGACGAGCCTGCGAGACCGGAGGGAATCGTGCTTCTGTTGCGCTGGATCAGCTTCCGTGGGCGTCTGTCGCTCAAGGGCTACTGGATGGCCTATATCCTGCCGCTCTTCGCCCTGTACTGGCTCTTCGTGGGGCTGGACGCGGCGATCTTCGGGGCGCCTTCCTGGCAGCCGGTGCCTTCGCCCGTTCCTGCGGTGCAGGCGGCGGAGGCCTGGCGCTTCGAGCAGCGCTACGTCTTTTATCCCGGCGGCCCTGATCACCGGCATATGGCTTTGGGTCTCCTGGCTGCCCGGCCTCGCCGGCATGACCAAGCGGTGGCACGACAGGGGCCGCAGCGGCTGGTGGAACCTGCTCCTGCTGCTGCCTTTCATCGGCTGGCTCTGGCTGTTCATCAGCCTGTGCTGCCGGGACGGCACCCGGGGCCCGAACCGCTATGGTCCGGACCCGCTGGAGGTCCTGCCCCAGGCAGCAGGGGGATAGGGCGAGGCCGGTCGTCGCCGCCGCATCGGAGGGCCGCGCTCGCGTGGCCGGGCGTGACAGAGGCCCAGTGGCACCCCGAATGCCCCTTATCCAGCGGCTTTTCGCGGGTTCAACTCCGGCGGCGCCGGTGCCGTGCCGTTCCCCGGCTTCCGCTCCTCCCCCTGGAGCGGACCGGTCACGATCGACCGCAGCATCGTGGCCCTGGCGCTGCGCAGATGCGCGCGGCATTTCGCGTCGATCAAACGCAGGTCCCGGCTGCGCAGCGCCGCGATATAGTCCAGGTGCTCGCCGATGGCGACGATGTTCCGTTCCTTCTCGTCCGTCTTGTCCCACTGGTAGTGGTAGTGGAAGATGATCGAGATCACGTCGTAGAACTCGCGGATGAAGCGGTTGTGCGACGCCTCGTGGATCAGCCGGTGAAGCCGTTCGTCGAGGCGTGAGAAATCGCTGTAGCGGCTGTCGATGTGCCGCAGCAGGTCGCGATGCTCCCGCTCGATCGTATCCAGGGCCGCCCAGGCCGGGGCGGTGTCGTCCAGGCTGACGAAGCGCCGCGCGGAGCGGAGCTCGAACATCTCCCGGATCTCGTAGATCTCCGTGGCGAAGCCGGTCGTCACGCCCTTGAAGATCCAGCCGCTGTTGGCGCGCCGTTCCATCAGGCCGAACTGGCTGAAGCGCGTCAGGTACTCCCGGACCGCCGTGGTGGAGGTGCCGAACTGCCGCGCCAGCTCGGCGCTGTTGATCGTCTGGCCGGGGCGGTAATCGCCGGTCAGCACCATCTGCATGAACTTGCGCTCCACGATCTGCGCGGCGCCCTCGGTTTGCGGGTCGGGAAAGTGGTCCTGCGGACCGGGATGGCGCGCGAGATGGCGCCCCGTCCCATCGCTCCGCAGGATTCCCACCTCGGTCAGCCCGGCCAGGATGGCACGCACCGTGGTCCGGCTCACGCCCAGCCGTGCCGCGAGCGCGGCCTCCGAAAGGGGGAGGGGCCCCAGGGGCCGTTCCGCCAGGAGATCCAGGCAGCAGTTGAAGCTTCTCTTGTAGAGCGTGTTCGTCTTCATCGCGCTCCTTCCCGGCCCGCAGGTGCCGGACGGTTCTTTTGGCGGTACTTTGTACATTAAAAACCGATTGACAGGCTTCGCCTACCTGTTCTTTATGCAAAAACATACATAAGTCAGAAGACCGGGAGAGAAGCGCGTATGGATGAGGTCTGTTCGCCTTGCCGCACCCGATGGATGCCGGCGTGACCGGCCGCATCGTCCAGTTCGGCACCAGCCGCTTCCTGCAGGCCCATGTCGATCTCTTCGTGCACGAGGCCAGGCAGTCCGGTCAGGAGGCCGGCCCCATCACGGTCGTCCAGACCTCGGGGGATGCGGCGCGGGCCGGCCGCGTGGCAGCCTTCGGGCGTCCGGAAGGCTATCCGGTGCTGATCCGGGGCATTGAGGACGGCCGGCCCGTCGAGCGTTCGGTCACCGTCACCAGCATCGACCAGGGCCTTTCCGCCGGCACGGATTGGGAAGAGCTGGAACGGCTCTTCGCCGGGGAGGCCGCCTATGTGGTCTCCAACACGGGCGACATGGGCTATGCGGTGGCGGAGGCGGATCGCGGCCCGGCCCTGCTGGACGGCGTGCCAGCCTCCTTTCCCGGCAAGCTGACCCGCCTGCTGCATGCGCGCTGGCGGGCTGGCGGCCGGCCGATCACCATCCTGCCCTGCGAGCTGGTCAACCGGAACGGCCAGGTGCTGCAGGCGCTGGTCCTGGAACTGGCGGCGCAGGCGGCGCTGCCGGAGGGCTTCCGCGACTGGCTGCGCGAAGGCGTGACCTGGACGGACACGCTGGTGGACCGGATCGTCTCCGAGGCGCTGGAGCCGGTCGGCGCCGTCGCCGAACCCTATGCGATCTGGGTCATCGAACGCCGCCCCGGGCTCGTCCCGCCCTGTACCCACCCCGCCATCGTGCTGGCGGAGGAGCTGGAGCCGCATGAGCGGCTGAAGCTGCACATCCTGAATCTTGGCCATACCGTCCTCGCGGATCTCTGGCTGCGGGAGGGCCGACGCGCGGACGAAACGGTGCGCGAGATCCTGGCCGACACGGCGGTGGCGGACCGGCTCGGCCGGATCTACCGCGAGGAAGTGCTGCCCGGCTTCGCCCTCAAAGGTATGGGAGCGCAGGCGGAGGCCTATGCAGCCACCACGCTGGACCGTTTCCGGAACCCCTTCCTGAACCACCGGATCGCCGACATCGCGCAGAACCAAGCCACGAAGGTGGAGCGGCGGATCGGCGCCTTCCTGCACTGGCTGGGCGAGGCGAGGGGGGCGACGCCGATGCTGGACGCGGTGCTGGCGCGGCAGGAAGGCCGCGGATGACCTACCAGTTCGACTTCTCCGCGCTGCTGCCCTACTGGCGCGAGTTCGCCGAGGGCGTCTGGCTGACATTGCAGCTCTCCGCCGTCTCGACCGTCTTCGGCTTCATCGGCGGCGCGCTCTGTGCCATCGCCCGGACGGATGGGGCACCCTGGCTGAAGCGCCTCGTCGGCGCCTATGTCGAGGCCATCCGCAACACGCCGCTGCTGGTGCAGATCTTCCTGATCTATTTCGGCATCGCCGTTCTGGGCATCCGCGTCGATGCGAACCTGGCCGCGGTGATCGCGCTGGTGGTGAACGTGGTCGCCTATACCTGCGAGATCATGCGCGCGGGCATCGAGAGCGTGCACAAGGCGCAGATCGAGGCGGCGGAATGCCTGGGGCTCAGCCGTGCCCAGACCTACTGGCATGTGGTGCTGCGCCCGGCCATCGAGCGGGTCTATCCGGCGCTGGTCAGCCAGTACGTGCTGCTGATGCTGGCCTCCTCCATCACCTCGCAGATCTCGGCGGAGGAGCTGACGGCGGTGGCCAACCGCATCCAGTCCGACACCTTCCGCTCCTTCGAGACCTATATCGTGGTCGGCCTGCTCTATCTCGCCTTGTCCTTCGTGGTGCGCTGGGCCTTCTGGGGCTTCGGCATGCTGGTCTTCACCCGCCGCCGCAAGCTCGGCACGGCGCTGTAGGAGGCGGGACATCATGCCAAGCTTCGGCCTCGGCCATCTCGAATTCCTCCTCGTCGCGGCGTGCTGGACCATCGCGCTCTCGGCCGTGGCCTTTGTCGGCGGCGGGCTGCTGGGCTTCCTGGTCGCGCTGGCGCGGATCTCCGACAATCCGCTGCTGCGCCGCGCCGCCGCGGGCTATGTACAGGTGGTGCAGGGCACGCCGCTGCTGATCCTGCTCTTCCTGATCTATTTCGGCCTGCCCATCCTCGGCTTCGAGAACGTGCCGGCACTGCTGGCCGCGGGCCTCGGCCTGACCGTCTATTCCTCCGGCTTCCTGGGCGAGATCTGGCGCGGCTGCATCGAGAGCGTGCCGAAGACCCAGTGGGAGGCCGCGGAATGCCTTGCCATGACGCGCTGGCAGCGCATGACGCGGGTGATCCTGCCGCAGGCCATGCGTATCGCCACGGCGCCGACCGTTGGCTTCCTGGTGCAGATCGTCAAGAACACCTCGCTCGCCTCGGTGGTCGGCTTCGTGGAACTGTCCCAGGCCGGGAAGCTGATCAACAACTCCACCTTCGAGCCCTTCCGCGTCTTCATGACCGTCGCGGTGCTCTACTTCCTCATCTGCTACCCGCTCTCGGCCTGGAGCCGTGGGCTGGAAAGGAGGCTCAATGTCGGCCGTCGTTAAGCTCGACAATGTCCACAAGAGCTTCGGCCCGCTGAAGGTCCTGGACGGCGTTTCCTTCGCGGTGGACCGGGGTGAGGTCGTGGCGGTGATCGGCCAGTCCGGCTCCGGCAAGTCCACCGCGCTGCGCTGCATCAATGCGCTGGAGAGCATCGAGAGCCCCAACCGCGTGCCCTTTCTGCTGACCGGCAAGGCGGACATGGTCATCGCCTCCTTCTCCGTGACCGAGGAGCGGCAGAAGGTGATCGACTTCTCCCGTCCCTATGGCGTCATCCAGATCGTGGTGGCCGCGAAGAAGGGGACGGACATCAAGGACTATGCCGCCCTGGCCGGCAAGCGTGTCGGCACCACGCGCGGCAGCTCCAACGACAAGGAATTCACCTCGCTCAACACCGGCGCGCAGATCGTCCGCTATGACGACGATGCGACGCTGGTGACGGCGCTGGTCTCCGGCCAGGTGGATATCATGGCGACCTCGCCGCAGATCATGGCCACGGCCAATACGCGGGCAGGCGGCGACCCGTTCGAGGTGAAGCTGGTGATCAAGACCAACCCCTATGCCATCGGCATCCGCAAGGGCGACACCGCGCTCAAGGCGGCGCTGGACCAGTGGATCGCCGCCAACCTGGAAAACGGCAAGCTGCGCGAGATCTACAAGAAGTACAACGGCGTCGCCCTGCCCGAGCAGATGCCGGCCTGATGCCAACGCGCCGGCCTGCCTCCATGCGGCGGGCTGGCCGCCAGACCTGAACAGCGGAAGACACGACCATGAAGGTGCTGATCTGCGACGAACCCGGCAAGCTGTCGGTGATCGACCGGCCCGAGCCGAAGCCGGGGCCGGGCGAGGCGCTGGTGCGCATCAGGCGCGTCGGCATCTGCGGCACCGATTTCCACATCTTCCAGGGTAAGCATCCCTTCCTGGAATACCCACGTGTCATGGGCCATGAGCTCTCCGGCACGGTGGAGAGCGCGCCGGAGGGGAGCGGCCTCCAGGCCGGGCAGAACGTCTATATCGTGCCCTATCTGAGTTGCGGCCGCTGCGTCGCCTGCCGCAAGGGCATCACCAATGCCTGCCAGAACATCAGCGTGCTGGGCGTCCACAAGGATGGCGGCATGGCGGAGCTCCTCTGCGTGCCCGTCGGCAATGTGGTGCCCGTGGGCGACACGCCGCTGGAGGATGCGGCGATGACCGAGTTCCTCGCCATCGGCGCGCATGGCGTGAAGCGCGGCGGCATCTCGGCGCAGGACCGTGTCCTGGTGGTCGGCTCCGGTCCGATCGGCATGTCGGCCATCATCTTCGCCAAGGCGCGCGGGGCCCATGTCACGGTGATGGACATGCGCGAGGATCGACTGGCCTTCACGCAGGACAGGCTGGGCGCCGATGCGCTGCTGCTGGCCAATGACGAGGCGGAGGCAAAGGCGGCGGCGGCCACGGATGGCGATTTCTTCGATGCCGTGATCGACTGCACGGGCAATCTGGCGGCGATGCAGCGCGGCTTCGGCTTCGTCGGCCACGGTGGCCGCTATGTCCTGGTCTCCGTGGTGCGGGACAACGTGACCTTCTCGGACCCGGAGTTCCACAAGCGCGAGACCACGCTTTTCGCCAGCCGCAACGCCCAGCCGGACGATTTCGCCGAGGTCGTGCGCCAGATGCGGGCCGGCAAGGTCCCGACGCAGGCCCTCAACACCCATCGTGGCCCGCTTTCCGCCGGGCCGGAACTGTTCCGCGACTGGCTGCGGCCGGAAGCGGGCGTCATCAAGGCCATTCTGGAGATCTGAACCCGGCCGGCGGCACGGCGCGGCTCCTGCCGCCGCGCCTGTGTCCAATCCTGGGTGGTTCCGCCTCTCCCCCGGAATCTGCCTGGAGGTGGCAAAGCCAGCCTGTGACCCGGTCCCGAAGAGCGGACGGAAGCGCGGAGGACAGGGCGAGAGGCAGCGCCTCTCACCCGGAGACCGGACCGTGGGTACGACGCTACTGGCGGACCCAGCGGATATCCGGTGAAAGGCGCCCGCTGTCGATATGGCGGGAAAGGGTGTGCAGCCGGATATAGGGTGAGCTGCGGAACTCCGGATCGTTGAATTCGATCCGGCGCAGCCCGTCGATCAGCCCGGCGATCGCCTCGTCCAGCGTCACCTGCGGCTGGTACTGCGGCGCCAGTTCGCGGAACAGGCTGAAATCCACGCGGTAGGAGCGGCGGTCGGGCGGGGCATCGGTGTTGATGCTCACCTGGGTGCCGGGAAGCTGCGCCGCGACTTCCTGGGCCAGATCGCGCACCTGATAGTTCCACTGCTCGCTGCCGGCATTCACCACCAGGAACGGGCCGCCATTCTCGGGCTTGCGGGTGGCGGCCCATTCGATGGCGCGCGCCATGTCCTTCACATGGATCAACGGGCGCCAGGGCGAGCCGTCGCTCAGCACGGTGATCCGGCCGGAGGTCAGGGCGCAGGCCACGAAATCGTTCAGCACGAGGTCGAGGCGAAGGCGGTCCGACATGCCGCAGGCGGTGGCGAAGCGCAGGCAGGTGATGGTCATGTCGCCCGCGTCGAACTGGCGCAGCCCATCCTCCGTGCCGACCTTGGAGCGGGCATAGGCGGTCAGCGGGTCGGTGCCGTCGCCCTCGCGCTTCGCCCCTTCGGAGGCCGCGCCATAGACGCTGCAGGAGGAGGCGAAGACGAAGTGCTTCACCCCGGCATCGCGGGCGAGCTCGGCCATCTTCAGGCTTGCGCGATAGTTGATGGCCTCGGTGGGAGCCTCGAAATTCTTGCCCATCGGATCGTTGGACAGGGCGGAAAGGTGCACCACCGCATCCACGCCCTTCAGCAGGATGGCGGGGAAGGTTCGCACGTCGCCGAAATGCTGCGCATCCAGCAGCACCTCGGGCATGGCGTCGGGGGTGGTCAGGCAATGCGCGAAAAGCCCGCTGTCGAAGCCGATGAGCTCGGCCTGCGGGAAGCGCTGCCGCAAATGCCGGACCAAGACGGGGCCGACATAGCCCATGTTGCCGGTGATCAGAACGCGCATCCTGGTCCTTGCCCCTGATGGAAGCTGCCATGCCCCGCGAAAGGGGGCGTCATGGAAACCGGGCCGGGCAGTACGGGCCGGGTCTCCTCCGTTGAAAGCCGCATCCGTTTCAGGCCCGCCGCACGGCGCCGAAACGGCGCAAGTGCCGCACGCCCGGCAGGGCGGTCAGCACGAGATGATAGAAGGTCTTCGGCAGGTCCTGCCGCCAGGCGTAGTGCCCGGACAGGAGCACGCGCACCGCCTCGCGGCGGCGGTGGCCCAGGGCATGCTCCAGCACCGCCTGGGGCGCGAGGTCCCGCCAGAGCTGGTCGCGCGCCCGGGCTTCGGCGGGCGACAGGTCGCGGAGGCCGGCGAGATGGTCATAGAGCCGCGCCACGACATCGCCGCGCATCCCCGCCTCCCGCCGCGCGGGGAGGCGGTGGAGGCTGGTCGGCCGGTCGATGAAGGCGAAGGCATGGCCGCGATAGGCCATGGCCAGCCGGATGCCGAAATCCGTGTCGCCCGCCAGCCCGACCTCGGACACGTCGCGGTAGCCGATCTGGCGTGCGACGTCGCTGCGGATCAGGGCGCCGTCGCGGGGGATCTGCCGCCACAGGGCGCAGACCAGCAGGTCGTAGCGGGTCCCGGCCTCGGCGGCGATCCGCCGGTGGCGTCCGTTATGGCGCGCCGTGTCCTCGGCGGAGAACTCGCCGGAGGCCAGGATGCAGTGCTGGACGCCATAGGCGGCGACCACGTCCGGGTTGGCCCGGTAGGCGGCGTCCAGCGCCGTGACGGCGCCGGGCAGCAGCGCGCCGTCGTCCTGCAGGATGACCAGCCTTTCGCCGCGCGCGCGGTCGATCAGCCGGTTCAGGAAGCCATTGAGGTCGGGCGCTGGCCGGCTGCGCCAGTGGCGGAGGGTGATGCCATCCGGCAGGGGCAGGGCGCGCAGCAGCCTGCCCACCTCGTCGCCCTGCGAGGCGTCGCAGACATCGATCTCCAGGGGGCGGTAATCCTGCTCCAGGCAGGATCGCATCGCCTGCAGCAGCGAAGGCCGGCCGCGGGCCGGGATGCCGATGGTGATGAGACCGCTCATGTCCTGCACCCCCCGTTCCACATCCCGTCCCTTCGATCCGTCCCGCACGCGATCCCTTCCTGTTCCCGGATATGCCATGGGCAGGCTCGCCGCCTGCCCATGGCTCCGGGACTAGAGGATCTTCAGCTCCGGGATCGGCACCACGAACTTCCCGCCCCATTCGCGGATCGCCGCCATCTGCTCGACGATCTCGTCCTTGAAGTTCCAGGGCAGGATCAGGACGTAGTCGGGCTTGGCGTCGAGGATCGCCTGCGGCGCCTTGATGGGGATGCGCACGCCCGGCAGGAGATGGCCCTGCTTGTGGTGGCTGCGGTCCACGGTGAAGGGGATCAGCTCCGGGCCCACGCCGCAGTAGTTCAGCAGCGTGTTGCCCTTGGCCGGAGCGCCGTAGCCGGCGACGACCTTGCCCTCGGCCCGGGCCTCGATCAGGAAGCGCAGCAGGTCGCACTTGATCTTGACGGTGCTGGCCGCGAAGGCGCGATAGGCGTCGAGGCCGTAGAGCCCGTAATCCTTCTCGGCATCGCGGATCTTCTGCACCGCGGGCAGCTCCGCCAGCGCCGTGTTCTCGGCATGCCGCGCGAAGACACGCAGCGAGCCGCCATGGGTCGGCACTTCCTCGATGTCGAAGACGGTCAGGCCGTGATCCGCCAGCGCCCGCTCCACCGCCAGCAGCGAGAGGTAGGAGAAGTGCTCGTGGTAGATCGTGTCGAACTGGTTCTCCTGCATCAGCTTCAGCAGGTGCGGGAACTCGAAGGTCACCACGCCGTCCGGCGCCAGGAGGATGCGGAAGCCCTCCAGGAAGTCGTGCATGTCGGGCACATGCGCCAGCACGTTGTTGGCGGCCATCTGCTTCGGCGCATGGCCGGCGGCGCGCAGGCGGGTGGCCGTCTCGGCGCCGAAGAAGGCGACCTCGGTCGGGATACCCTTGGCGATCGCCTCCTGCGCCACGTTGGCCGCCGGATCGACGCCGAGCACCTGGATGCCCATCGCCTTGAAGTACTGCAGCAGGTAGCCGTCGTTGCTGGCGATCTCGACCACCAGCGAATCCGGCGTCAGGCCGAAGCGCTCGGTCATGCGCTTCGCATAGGTCTCCGCATGCCGCAGCCAGGCGTCGGAGAACGAGGAGAAGTAGAGGTAGTCGCCGAAGATGGCCTGTGGCGTCTCGAACTCGGAAAGCTGCACCAGCTTGCAGTCGTCGCAGACGAAGGCGTGCAGCGGATAGAAGGGCTCCATCGCATAGGCGCGCTCCGCCGGCACGAAGGAGTTCGCCAGCGGCGACATGTTGAGGTCGGAGAAGGTGGTGCGCAGCGGGGCGCTGCAAAGGCGGCAGCAGCCGGCCTTGGCCGTCGCGGCAACAAGCTGTTCGGTCATCACGTTGTCCATTGTTGCGCTCTCACCAGACCTTCCAGGGGGCTTCGCCGCTGGCCCAGAGTTCCTCCAGGTGCTTCTTGTCCTTCAGCGTGTCCATCGAATACCAGAAACCCATGTGCTTGTAGGCCATGAGCTCGCCATCGCGGGCCAGGCCCTCCATGGGGCTGCGTTCGAAGACCGAGCTGTCGCCGTCCAGATAGCGGAACACCTGCGGGCCGAGCACGAAGAAGCCGCCGTTGATCAGGTTGTTGTCGCCGAGCGGCTTCTCGCGGAACTGGGTCACGCGGTCGCCGTCGAGCTCCAGCGAGCCGAAGCGGGCGGGCGGCGGCACGGCGGTCACGGTGGCGTGGCGGCCATGGGCCTCGTGGAAGGCGATGGCCTGCCGGACATCGAGGTCGGTGACGCCGTCGCCATAGGTCATGCAGAAGCTCTCACCCTCCAGGTGCTCCCGCACCCGGCGGAGACGGCCGCCGGTCATGGTCTCGATGCCGGTATCGACCAGGGTGATCTTCCAGGGTTCCGCCGTATGCCGCAGCATGGTGGTCGTGCCCGAGGTCAGGTCCACCGTCAGGTCCGAGGCATGCAGGTAGTAGTCGGCGAAATACTGCTTGATCATGTGACCCTTGTAGCCGAGCGGGATCACGAACTCGGTGATCCCCGCCGCGGCATAGATCTTCATGATGTGCCACAGGATCGGCCGGCCCCCGACCTCCACCATCGGCTTGGGGCGCGTATCGGTTTCCTCCATCAGGCGCGTGCCGTAGCCGCCTGACAGGATGACCGCCTTTCTAACCATGAGCCGACCTCTCTTGGAATTCGCGACACCGCCCGGAAGAGACACCCAGGTATGTGGCGTATCAGCTTCGTTGCTCGGGCGATTTAAAGAGACGATACCGGGCACTCCGACAGATTTCTAGCCTAAACTGCACCGCAGCGATGTTTCTGTGGAGAAATCTCATAAATAAAACGATATTCACTGTTTCGTGAGCATGATTCATGCCACGCCGGCACCCTCGATCCACCGGAGAAGGACGCCGGAACAAGGGTCTGGCACCGATTCGCGGGCCGTCCCCTTTCCCCGGCGCCGCACCAGAGGTTGCGATCCTGGAAGCTGCGTCGGTGCGAGACGATGGCCGTTGGGAGAGCCGGATGCCCTGTCGGCTTTTCCGGCTGGACTTCGGTGCCGCCCGTGGTGACCCTGCCAGGGTCAGCAGGGAACCCGCCATGAAAGTCGCCGTGTTCAGTGCCAAGCGCTATGACCGGGCGCTGCTGACAGAGGCCAACCTGCATCATGGTCATGCGCTGACCTTCCAGGAGGCGATGCTGGGGCCGGAGACGGTCGTCCTGGCCGCCGGCTATCCGGCGGTCAGCGTCTTCGTGAACGACCGGGTGGATGCCGGGGTGCTGGCGGCCCTGGCCAGGGGCGGCACCCGGCTGGTCGCCACCCGGTCGACCGGCTTCAACCAGATCGACCTGGAGGCTGCCCGGGAACAGGGTATCCGCGTGGTCCGTGTGACGGACTATTCACCCTATTCCGTGGCGGAGTTCGCGGTCGGCCTGCTGCTGACCCTGAACCGCCGCATCCACCGGGCCTATGAGCGCACCCGCGGCGGCAATTTCGAGCTGGACGGGCTGATGGGCTTCGACCTGCATGGCCGCACCGTCGGGGTGATCGGCACCGGCAAGATCGGCAAGGTCTTCGCCGGGATCATGCGTGGCTTCGGCTGCACCGTCCTGGGCCACGATGTCTATCCCGATCCGGGCTTCGAGGCGCTGGGCGGCCGCTACGTCCCGGTGGAGCAGCTGATGCGGGAAAGCGACGTCGTTTCCCTGCACTGCCCGCTGACACCGGAAACCCGCCATATCATCAATGCGGACAGCCTGTCCCTGGTGAAGCCCGGACTGATCCTGGTGAACACCAGCCGCGGCGGGCTGGTGGACACCAACGCGGCCATCGGTGCCCTGAAGAACGGCCTGCTGGGCGGCCTGGCCATCGACGTGTACGAGCAGGAGGCCGACCTGTTCTTCCGCGACCTGTCGAGCGACATCATCACCGACGACGTGATCCAGCGCCTCGTTTCCTTCCCCAACGTGCTGCTGACCGGCCACCAGGCCTTCTTCACCCGGGAGGCGATCGGCACGATCTGCGCGACCACGCTGGACAGCATCAGCGCCTTCGAGCGCGGCGAACCCCTGGTCAACGAGATCCGCGCCCCGGACTGAGGGCGGCCGCTTTACCTGCCCATTCCGGCACAATGCCCCGTGGCGGCCCGCCCGGACATGGCGCCCTCCTTCCCTGGGGGCGGCGTGGCGCCGGCGGCCGGGCGCCAACCTCCCGCCGAGGGGCCGGGGGCGCTTGCCGCGCCCGGGTCCGTTTCTTGCTGTGCGGTGGAAGTCTGCTACAGCCTCTTTCCGAGGCCGCACCGAGAGACCGTCCATGACGCTGCACGTCGCGCTGAACCACCGCACGTCCTACCGCTATGACAGGCCAGTCAACCTCGGCCCCCAGACCATCCGCCTGCGGCCGGCGCCGCATGCGCGGACCCCGATCGTCTCCTACAACCTGACGGTCGAGCCGAAGCCGCACTTCATCAACTGGATGCAGGACCCCTCGGGCAATTTCCAGGCGCGGGTGGTCTTTCCGGAACGGGTCACGCATTTCGACGTGACGGTGGACCTCGTCGCCGACATGGCGACCATCAACCCCTTCGACTTCTTCCTGGAGCCCCAGGCCGAGACCTGGCCGTTCTCCTACGATCCGGTGCTGGCGGAGGAGTTGGCGCCCTATCGCCGGATGGACGCGCCCGGGCCGCTGCTCCAGGCCCTGATCGACGGTGTGCCGAAGACCGAGCAGCGCACCGTGGACATGCTGGTGGGGCTGAACCAGAAGGTTCAGGGGCAGATCGCCTATATCGTGCGCATGGAGCCCGGTGTCTGGACACCGGAGGAGACGCTGGGCCATGCCAAAGGCTCCTGCCGCGACAGCACCTGGGTGCTGGTGCAGCTCCTGCGCAACCTGGGCTTCGCCGCCCGATTCGTGTCCGGCTACCTGATCCAGCTCACCGCCGATGTGAAGTCCATCACCGGCCCCACCGGGCCGGAGGCCGACTTCACCGACCTGCACGCCTGGTGCGAGGTCTATCTCCCCGGCGCCGGCTGGGTCGGGCTGGACGCCACCTCGGGCCTGATGGCGGGGGAGGGGCATATCCCGCTCGCCGCCACGCCGGAGCCTTCCTCCGCCGCGCCGATCAGCGGCCTGATCGAGAAGTGCGAGACGGTCTTCGACTTCTCCATGTCGGTGACCCGCGTGGCCGAGACGCCGCGCACCACCAAGCCCTACACCGAGGCGGAGTGGCAGGGCATCCTCCAGGCCGGGCGGGAGGTGGACCGGCAATTGGAGGCCGGCGGCGTGCGCCTGACCATGGGGGGCGAGCCGACCTTCATCGCCGCCGACGACATGGACGGCGCCGAGTGGAACACCGATGCCCTGGGCCCCACCAAGCGCGCCTATGCCGGGCGGCTGATGCGGCGTCTGGCGAAGCTCTGGTCGCCGGGCATGGTTCTCCAGCACACGGTGGGCAAGCACTATCCGGGCGAGCAGTTGCCGCGCTGGGCGCTGCACTGCCACTGGCGCAAGGATGGCGAGCCGGTCTGGGCCGATCCCTCCCTGCTGGCCTCGGACGACGACCGCGACAACGCCACCGCCGAGGACGCGAAGCGCTTCGGCCGCGCCCTGGCGGAGCGGCTGCAGGTGGACCCCTCGCTGGTCCAAGATGCCTATGAGGACATCCACTACTACCTATGGCGCGAGCACCGCCTGCCCGCCAATGTCATCGTCGAGGATGCCAAGCTCCAGGACCCGCTGGAGCGTGACCGCCTCGCCCGCGTCTATGGCCAGGGGCTGAATGCCGAGGCCGGCAGCGTGCTGCCGCTGCGCCGCATCGCCATGGACGGCGTGAAGCGCTGGCAGTCCGGGCGCTGGTTCATGCGGGGCGACCACATCTTCCTCGTGCCCGGCGACAGTTCCATCGGCTTCCGCCTGCCCCTGCAGAGCCTGCCCTGGGTCAGCGACGGCAAGCGCCCGCTGGAGGTGGAGCGCGATCCCTTCGCCCCGCTCGGCGCCCTGCCGCCGCATTCGCGCCATGCCGGCCAGCCGGTGCAGCATGTCGGCCGGGGCAACAATGGCGGCCCGGGCGCGGCGCCCTTCGGCCCGCTGGGCCAGCGTGTCGCTGGGGCCGACGGCGACGGGCTGGAAGGCCCCTATGCCAGCGATCCGGGCCCGCTGCCGCGCACCCGCGGCCTCGGCGGCCCCGGTATCGGCAACGGCACCGGCAACGGCTACACGCCCCCGGCGGCCGACTGGCGGCCGGAGGTCGGGCGCGAGGAACCGGATGTCGTCCGCACCGCCCTGACCATCGAGGCGCGGGGCGGCATCCTGCACGTCTTCTTCCCGCCGCTCACCGAGGCCGAGGACTGGCTCGACCTCTGCGCCGCCATCGAGGACACCGCCGCGGAGTTCAACCGCAAGGTCTTCCTGGAAGGCTACCCGCCGCCGCGCGACCCGCGCCTGCTCTCCTTCTCCGTCACGCCGGACCCGGGCGTGATCGAGGTGAACGTGCATCCCTCGGCGAGCTGGAACGAGCATATCGAGCGTTCGGAGCAGCTCTACGAGGAGGCGCGCCAGACCGGGCTGATCGCCGAGAAGTTCCTGCTCGACGGCCGCCATGTCGGCACCGGCGGCGGCAACCATGTGGTGATGGGGGCTGAACGCGCCGCCGACAGCCCCTTCCTGCGCCGGCCCGACCTGCTGAAGTCGATGCTGGGCTTCTGGCACAACCATCCCAGCCTCTCCTACCTGTTCAGCGGGCTCTTCATCGGCCCCTTCTCGCAGCATCCGCGTGTGGACGAGGCGCGCGAGGACAGCGTGAACGAGCTGGAGATCGCCTTCGGCGAGGTGTCGCGCGACCGCCCGACGCCGCCCTGGCTGACCGACCGGCTATTCCGCAACATCCTCGCGGACATGACGGGCAACACGCACCGCACCGAGTTCTGCATCGACAAGATGTATGCGCCGGAAAGCTCGTCCGGCCGCCTCGGGCTGGTCGAGTACCGTGCGCTGGAAATGCCGCCGCACCACCAGATGTCGGCGGCGCAGATCCTGCTGATGCGGGCCTGCCTCGCCGCCTTCTGGGAGCGTCCCTACGAGCGGCGCCTGATCCGCTGGGGCACCCGGCTGCATGACGACTTCATGCTGCCGCACTTCGTCGAGGAGAATTTCCGCGACGCGGTGGAGGAGCTGCGCGGTATGGGCGCGCCGATCGAGCTGGAGTGGTTCCGGCCGCATTTCGAGTTCCGCTTTCCGCAGATCGGCGAGGTCTCGGTGCGCGGCATGAACCTCGACCTGCGCTATGCGCTGGAGCCCTGGCACTCGCTGGGCGAGGAGCCCGGCATCGGCGGCACCGTGCGCTATGTGGACAGCTCGCCGGAGCGGGTGCAGGCGCGGATCAGCGGCTGGGTGGACGAGCGCTTCATCCTCGCCTGCAACGGGCGCGCCGTGCCGCTCACCGCCACGGAACGCCAGGGCGAGTATGTGGGCGGCGTGCGCTTCAAGGCCTGGAACCCGCCATCTTCGCTGCACCCGACGATCCGGGCACAGTCGCCGCTGGTCTTCGACATCTACGACCGCTGGACCGGCCGTTCGCTGGGCGGGCTGACGCACCATGTCTCCCACCCGGGCGGCCGCAACTACGACACGCGTCCGGTCAATGCCAACGAGGCCGAGGCGCGCCGCCGCACCCGCTTCTTCGCCTTCGGTCATACGCCGGGGCCTATGGCGGAGCCGGTGCTCTCGGTCGGGCTGGAGCATCCGCGCACGCTGGACCTGCGCCGGCCGGTCTGAGAGTCCCGATCCGGAGGGCGGCCTTCGGAGCCGCCCTCCTGCTGACCAACCCGTCTTGTCTGATGGGGCCGGGGACCGCCCCGGCCGCCCCGTCGGATAAAATCCCCGGGAAACGACCGGGCTTCCTCCACCGCATCGGTACGGTGGAGGAAGGGCTTTCCCGGCGGCCCCTTGTTAATGCGAGTTGTTCTCATTAAAACCCGCCCCCGATGTGGGTGGGCCCTCCTCCGGGGCATGACCGGCCGCGAGCGAACGTGGGTTTGGGTTCATCCGCGCGTACAAGGATCGGCCTTCCCGGTCATCCACAGGTTCAGCGGACGGAACAACGCATGATGACGCACCCGACGAAGCCTCAGCCCCATTCCGGGCTTTCGCGGCGTTCCCTGCTGGGCCTGATGGCCTCGGCCGCCGTGATCGGCCGCATCGCCCCGGCTTTCGCCGCGCCGGCGATCGGCGGCAACCGCCGCATCGCGCCGGGCCTCTACGAGATCGTGGTGAACCCGACCGCCAACCGCGTCTATGTCGCGTCGGCCGGCCAGCGCGGCGCCAACGATGCCAGCATCCTGGTGCTGGACCCCGTGACGCTGGAGGCCAGCTCCGCCATCGAGCTGCGCGACGAGCCGGCCTTCGGCCTGGCGCTGAACAACAAGACGCAGACCCTCTACACCACCAACACCCGCAGCGGCTCGGTTTCCGCCATCGACCTGCGCGACAACAGCGCGGTGAAGATCAGCGAGGGCGAGGGCGCGCATCTGCGCCAGGTGCTGGTGGATGAGGACAGCAACACCGTCTATGCCTCCGTCTTCGGCGCCAAGGAGAAGCCGAGCGCGGTCTGGATCATCGACGGCGCGGCGAAGAAGGTGGCCGGCACGGTCGGTGATCTGAAGGGCGGCGTCGCCGGCCTGGCACTGGACAAGGCGGGCAAGCGCCTCTTCGGCACGGCCATGGCGGATAACGAGATCGTCGAGATCGACCTCGCCAGCCGCGCGGTGAAGCGCCGCTTCCCCTCGGGCGGCGAGCGGCCGATCAACCTGGCCTTCGACGCCGCCAATGGCCGCCTGCTGGTCGCCAACCAGGGCAGCGGCGACATGACCGTGCTGAACGCCGCGGACGGCAAGCTGCTGAACACCGTCAAGACCGGCGAGGGCGCGCTCGGCATCACCCTCTCGCCCGGCAACGGCCTCGTCTATGTCGCCAACCGCGGCGCCGGCACGGTCAGCGTGATCGACGGCAAGAGCCTGTCGGTGCTGGCCAACCTCGCCACCGGCACGCATCCCAACACGGTCGCCGTCGATCCGCGCACCAACTTCGCCTATGTCACCAACAAGGCGAAGATGTCGCCGCGCGGCCAGCCGCCGGTCGAGGATCCGAACGGCGACACCGTCACCATCATCAAGCCCTGAGCGGAGGGCGTGGTCCGTGGGTGACGGGTCGATTCCGGCGGAGGGCGTGGCTTCGCCCGCCGCCTCCGCCGGGCAGGCGATGGGCTTCGCCTTCCTTTCCGGGCGCCGTCGCCTGCGGGGGGAAGGCATGGCCGGCCTGTTGCCGCGCGGGCCGGTGGCCACGCTGGGCGAGCGGGTGCGCGAATTCTTCCGTGCTCACCCGCAGGCCGGGCTTCTGGCCGGCGCGCTGCCCTTCGACCGTGACGCCCCGGACCACCTGACCGCGCCGGAGCGGGTGACGGAGCCCGCCGGCTCGGGTGCCTCCGGTCCAACGGCCTCGGCCGCGTCGCCGGCCCCGCGCTGGTCCCTGCGCCCGGAGCCGGCGGCGGCCGTCTATGCCGCGTCCGTCGCCCGCGCCCTGGAGGCCATGGCAGCGGAACCCGGACTGGCCAAGCTGGTCCTGTCGCGCTGCCTTGTGGCCACGGCGGAGCGGGCGATCGATCCGGAGGCGCTGCTGCGCCGGCTGGACACGGACCCGGCCATCACTGCCTTCCTGGTCCCTCTGCCGCCCGCCGGGGATGGCGCCGGGCGCCTTCTCGCCGGGGCGACGCCGGAGCTCCTGGTGTCCCGCCAGGGCCGCGCGGTGCTGTCGCACCCCCTGGCCGGCTCCGCGCGGCGCGAGGCCGATCCCGCCGCCGACCGCGCCGCCGCCGAGGCACTCGGCCGCTCGGGCAAGGACCGGCGGGAGCATGCGCTGGTGGCGGAGTTCATCCTCGACATGCTGGCCCCCCATTGCCGGAAGCTCGGGGCGCCGGAGGGCACCACCATCACCTCCACCCGCAGCATGTGGCATCTCGGCACCCGCATCGAGGGCGAACTGAAGGACCCCGGCACCTCCGCCGCCGACCTCGCCGCCTTGCTGCACCCCACCCCGGCCGTTTGCGGCGTGCCGCGCGACCGGGCGGCGGAGCGCATCCATGCGCTGGAAGGCTACGAGCGGGATTTCTATGCCGGGGCGGTGGGCTGGTGCGATCGCGCGGGTGACGGGTCCTGGCATGTCTCCATCCGCTGTGCCGAGATCACCGGCAACCGGGCGCGCCTCTATGCCGGGGCCGGCATCGTGCCGGGCTCCGATCCGGAGGCCGAGGCGCGCGAGACCGCGGCCAAGTTCCGCGCCATGTTGAATGCCCTGGGCGTGCCGCCGGGGCAGGAGTTCGACCGATGATCCCGTTGCGCCAGGAATGGCCGGAGGAATTCGCCCGGCGCTACCGCGAGGCGGGCTACTGGCGCGGCGAGACCTTTCCGGGCTTCCTGCGCCAGCGCGCGGCGGAGCGCCCGGATGCGGTGGCCATCGTGGATGGCGAGCGGCACTGGACCTATCGCCATCTCCAGGAGCGTGCGGAGCGCCACGCGGCGGGCTTCCTGAAGCTGGGCCTGCGGCCGGGCGACCGGGTGGTGGTGCAGATGGGCAATGTCGCCGAGTTCTTCTCGGCGGTCTTCGGCCTGTTCCGCGCCGGTATGATCCCGGTCTATGCCCTGCCGGCACACCGCATCACCGAGATCGCGCATTTCGCCCGGCGGGCCGAGGCGCGCGGCTATGTCACCATGGAGCGTGCGGACGGCTTCGATTACCGGTCCCTGGCGCGGGCACTGCGCGCGGAGGTTCCGGCGGTCGAGCATGTGGTCATCGCCGGGGCGGCGGAGGAATTCACCGCGCTGGAGGACTGCGTGGCGGAGCCCGGGGAACTGGATGGCGGCCTTCCGGCCGATCCCGACCCGTCCTCGGTCGCCTTCCTGCAGATCTCCGGCGGCAGCACCGGCCTGTCGAAGCTGATCCCGCGCACGCATGACGACTACATCTACAGCTTCCGGGCCAGCAACGAAATCTGCGGCGTCACGCCGGACAGCGTCCTCCTTGTCGCGCTGCCGGCGGCGCACAACTTCCCGATGAGCTCGCCCGGCCATATGGGCGCCCTCTATGCCGGGGCGCGGGTGGTGCTGAGCCCCAATCCCAGCCCCGAGACCGCCTTCCCCCTCATCGCGCGGGAGCATGTGACCATCACCGGCCTCGTGCCGCCGCTCGCCCTGCTCTGGATGCAGGCGGCGCCGAACACGCGGCACGACCTCGGCAGTCTCAAGGTGCTACTGGTCGGCGGTGCGAAGTTCACGCGCGAGGGGGCGAAGCGCGTCCGCCCCACGCTCGGCTGCACCTTGCAGCAGGTCTTCGGCATGGCCGAGGGGCTGGTGAACTACACCCGCCTCGACGACCCGGAGGAGATCATCACCGGTACCCAGGGCCGCCCGATCAGCCCGGATGACGAGGTGCTGATCGTGGACGACCATGGCGAGCCGGTGCCGGAGGGCGAGCCGGGCCATCTGCTGACGCGCGGCCCCTACACGATCCGCGCCTATCACAACGACGACGCGGCGAATGCGCGCTCCTTCACCGCGGACGGCTACTATCGCACCGGCGACATCGTGCGCCGCCTGCCGGGCGGCTATCTGGAGGTGCAGGGCAGGGCGGGCGACCACATCAACCGCGCGGGCGAGAAGATCTCGGCCGAGGAGGTGGAGGACCATCTCCTGGCGCATCCGAACGTCTTCGACGTCGCCATCGTCTCCGTGCCCGACCCCTATCTCGGCGAGCGCATCTGCGCCTTCGTCATCCCGCAAGACGAGAAGCCCAAGGCGGCGGCGCTGAAGGCCTGGATGCGCCAACGCGGCATCGCCGACTTCAAGGTGCCGGACCAGATCGTCTTCGTGGAACGCTTCGCCACCACCGCGGCGCTGAAGATCAGCCGCAAGGAACTCCGCGCCCGGCTGCGCGCGCAGTTCCTGGAACAGCAGGAATCGTGATGTCGAGTACCAAGGGCCTGCCGCGCATCCCCGCCTATCCGCTGCCGCGCGCGGAGGAGCTGCCCGCCGCGCGTGCCCCCTGGCGGCTGGAACGCGACCGCGCCGCCCTGCTGGTGCATGACATGCAGCGCTATTTCGTCGGCGCCTTCACGCCCGACGAGCCGCCGATCGAGCCGGTTCTGGCCAATATCCACGCCCTGGCCGCCAAGGCACGCGCCGCCGGCATCCCCGTCTTCTACACGGCGCAGGAAGGAGACCAGGACCGGCGCGATCGCGGTCTTCAGGCGGATCTCTGGGGCAAGGGCATGAGCTGGTCGCAGGACCACCAGCCGATCCTGGACGACCTGGCGCCGCAGCCGCACGACTTCGTGCTGGTGAAGCACCGCTACAGCGCCTTCCAGCGCAGCAACCTGGAAACGCTGATGCGGGCCCGGGGCCGCGACCAGATCATCGTCTGCGGCATCTATGCGCATATCGGCTGCCTGCTCACGGCGGCGGAGGCCTTCATGCGCGACATCGAGCCCTTCTACGCGGCCGATGCGGTAGCGGACTTCTCGCGCGAGAAGCACGACATGGCGCTGCGCTACGTCGCCGATGTCTGCGGCGTGCCGATGACCACCAAGCAGATCCTGGAGGTCCTATGAATCACGCCCCGCTGACCAGGGAGGGCATGCGCGCCGACATCGCGCGCCTGCTGCACGAAGACCCGTCGGAGATCGGCGACGACGACAGCCTGATCGATCTCGGCCTCGATTCCATGCGCGCCATGAACCTCCTCCTGCTCTGGAGCGAGCGCGGCCTCGTGCTGGATTTCGGCGAGTTCGCCGAGGAACTCACGCTGAACGCCTGGTGGGCGATCGTGGAGCGCCGCCAGAAGGCGCAGGCCAGGGGCTGAGATGGGCACCGCCCCCCAGCAGCCCCTGTCCCGGCCCCTGGCCTGGCTGGGGCTGACCGAGGCCCAGGCCGGCCTCTGGTACGCGCAGCGGCTGGACCCGGAAAACCCGGTCTTCAACACGGGCCAGTTCATCGCCCTGCATGGACGGCTCGACCTCGACGCCTTCCGCGCCGCGCTGTCCCAGGCCGTGGCGGAGGCCGAGGCGCTGTGCCTGCGCTTCGAGGAACGCGACGGGCAGCCGGCCCAGGCGGTGGACCCCTCCCTGCGGCCGGAGGTCCAGGTGATCGACCTCGCCGGCGACCCGGAGGGCGAGGCCAAGGCCCGTGCCGCCATGCGGCGCGACATGGACACGCCGCGCGGGCTGAAGGGCGAGCCACTGGCGGCGGAACGGATCTACCGCCTCGGGCCGGAGCGGCATCTCTGGTACCAGCGCGTGCACCACCTCGCGGTGGATGCCTTCGGTACGGAGCTGATCACCCGGCGCACCGCCGCCCTCTATGCCGAGCGCCTCGGCGGCCCGGAGGCCGGCGCGCCGCCGCCGGGCCTGGAAGCCGCGCTGGGCGAGGATGCGGTGTACCGCGCCACGCCGAAGCGCGAGGCCGATGCCGCCTATTGGCGCGAGGCGATGGCGGGGCTGGGCGAGGTGGCCAGCCTCGTTCCCGCCGCCGCCTCGTCCGGACATCGCGCCATCCGCCTCGCCCGCTCGGTGGAGGGCGGGGTGGCGGAGCGGCTGCGTGCGCGGGCGGAGGCCACCGCGCTGCCCTGGCCGGACATCCTGTCCGCCCTGATCGGCGCCTATGTCCGCCGCCATGCGGGGGCCCCCATGGGGAGCGAGGAGGCGGCGATCGGCCTGGGCTTCATGAGCCGCCTCGGCAGCCCGGCGGCGCGCCTGCCCTGCATGCTGATGAATGTCCTCCCGGTCCGCCTGCCGGTGCCGGAGGAGGTGCCGATCGACGAGTTCCTGCTCGCCGCCGCCAGGCGGTTCGCCAAGGCGCGGCGGCATGGCCGCTACCGTGGCGAACAGATCCGCCGCGACCTGCACCGCGTCGGGGGCAGCCGGCTCTACGGCGCGCTGGTGAACATCCTTCCCTTCGAGGAGACGCCGGATTTCCCGGGCCTCGCCACGGAGATCGAGATCCTCGGCACCGGGCCGGTGGACGACATCACCATCACCCTGCGCGGCGATGCGCGCGCCAGCCGGCTGCGGCTGGAGTTGGAAGCCAACCCCGCCCTCTATGACGCGGCGGCGCTGACGGCGCATGCGGAGCGGCTGGTGCATTTCCTGGGCGCGGCCCTGGATGCGGAAAAGCTGGCCGAGGTGCCGACCGCCACGCCGGCCGAGGCAGGCTGGGCGCTCCGCACGCTCAACGCCACCGCCCATCCCGTGCCCGATACGACCCTGGCCGCGCTGATCGAGCGGCAGATGGCCGCGACGCCCGATGCCGTCGCGCTGGAGGGGGAGGGCGAGCGCCTCACCTATGCCGGGCTGGAGCGCCGCAGCCGCGCCCTGGCCCTGGAACTGCGCGCACGGGGCGCCGGGCCGGGGCGCATCGTCGCCGTGGCGCTGGAACGGTCCCTGGCGCTGGAGGTGGCGCTGGTGGCGATCCTCCGCGCCGGGGCGGCCTATCTGCCGCTGGATCTCTCGCACCCCCCGGCCCGCATCGCCCGCATCCTGGCCTCCGCGCAGCCGCTCCTCGCCCTCGCGCCCGCCGGGGCGCTGGAGGGCCTGCCCTGCCTGCCGCCGGAATCCTGG
Source organism: Roseomonas gilardii (assembly GCF_001941945.1). Taxonomy (NCBI): domain Bacteria; kingdom Pseudomonadati; phylum Pseudomonadota; class Alphaproteobacteria; order Acetobacterales; family Roseomonadaceae; genus Roseomonas; species Roseomonas gilardii. The sequence continues at coordinate 263,840 of NZ_CP015583.1, forward strand.
GCCCCGGACAGCGAGGCACCCCTGCCGCCCGGCCCGGAGCCGGACGACCTCGCCTACCTGCTCTACACCTCCGGCTCCACCGGCGAGCCCAAGGGCGTGATGGTCGAGCACCGGGCCATCGTGAACCGGCTGGAATGGATGCGGCAGCACTACGGCTTCGGCCCGGGCGACCGCATCCTGCAGAAGACGCCGATGACGTTCGACGTCTCGGTCTGGGAGTTCTTCCTGCCACCGCTCAGCGGCGCCACGCTGGTCATGGCCCCGCCCGGCGCGCACAAGGACCCGGCGGCGCTGGCGGCGCTGATCCGGGACGCAGGGATCACTACGGCGCATTTCGTGCCCTCGATGCTCGCCGCCTTCCTGGCCGAGCCGACGGCGCGCGGCCTGTCCCTCGCCCGCGTCTTCTGCTCCGGCGAGGCATTGCCGCCCGAGTTGCGCGACCGCTTCCACGCCACGCTGCGCTCGGAGCTGCACAACCTCTACGGCCCGACCGAGGCGGCGGTGGATGTTTCCCACTGGCCCGCCGGGCCGGAGGACCACTCCCGCCCCGTGCCGATCGGCTGGCCCGTCTGGAACACGCGGCTCTATGTGCTGGACGAGGCGCTGCGCCCGCTCCCGCCCGGTGTGGCCGGACAGCTCTTCATCGCCGGGCGGCAACTCGCGCGCGGCTATCTCGGCCGCGACGACCTGACCGAAGCCGCCTTCATCCCCGACCCGTTCCATCCGGGCGAGCGGATGTACCGCACCGGCGACCTCGCCAGCCTGCGGCCGGATGGCGCCATCCTCTTCCACGGCCGCGCCGACGACCAGGTGAAGCTGCGGGGGCTCCGCATCGAGCTGGGCGAGATCGAGGCGGCCCTGGCCACCGCGCCGGGCGTGGCGCAGGGGCGCGTCGTGGCGCGGGAGGACCGGCCGGGCGACCAGCGCCTCGTCGCCTATCTGGTCCCTGGCGAGGGCTACGCGGCGGAGGCGGTGCGGGCCCATGTGGCGGCGCGCGTGCCGGACTACATGCTGCCCTCCGCCTTCGTGGCGCTGAAATCCCTGCCGGTGAACAGCAGCGGCAAGCTGGACCGCCGCGCCCTGCCGGCCCCGGATTACAGCGCCGGGGCTGATGCGGCCTCGGGGCGCGAACCCGCCACGGAGACGGAGCGCCGCCTCGCCGCCCTCTTCGCAGAGGCGTTGGGCTTGGTACGGGTCGGGGCGGAGGACGACTTCTTCGCCCTGGGCGGCCATTCCCTGCTGGCGGTGGAGCTGACGCTCCGCATCCGCGAGGAATGGGGCTGGGACCCCGGGCTCGGCGCGATCTTCGAGCATCCGGACGTGGCCGGACTGGCCCGGCTGATCGACGCGGGCGCCCAGGTCGCCGATACCGGGCTGGGGCCGCTGATCCGCCTTTCCGACGGGGATCCCTCCCTGCCGCCGCTCTTCGTGGTGCATCCGGCGGGCGGCATCGCGTGGTGCTACGGCACGCTGGCCCGCACCCTCGCGCCGCGCCGCGTGGTCTATGGCATCCAGGCCCCGGCGCTGGAGGCGTCGCAGCCCCTGCCCGAAAGCCTGGAGGCGCTGGCGGCGGACTACGCGGCGCGAATCCTGGCGATCCATCCGGACGGCGTGGTGCATCTCCTCGGCTGGTCTGTGGGCGGCATCATCGCCCAGGCCATGGCGGTGCGCCTGCGGGCACTGGGCCATCCGGTGGGGCTGGTGGCGCTGCTCGATGCCTATCCGGCGGATGTCTGGCGCGACCAGCCCGATCCCGGGCCGGAGGGCGGGCTGCGCGCCCTGCTGGCCATCGCCGGGCACGATCCGGAGCGCCTGCCGCCGGACCTCGTGCTGACGCGGGAAGCGGTGACGGCGTTCCTGCGCCAGGGCGGCAGCCCGCTGGGCCGCCTGCCGGAGGCGGCGCTGGACGGCGTGGTGCGCGTGGTGCAGTCGAACAATCGCCTGGTGCGCGGCCATGTCCACGGGCGCTTCGACGGACGGCTGACCCATGTCCGGGCGGCGCGGGACCATCAGGCGCGGCCGGAGATCCGGCCCGAACTGTGGCGCCCCTACGCAGCGCGGCTGGAGGTGCTGGACATGCCGGCGCTACACCAGGAGCTGGTAGGCGAGCGCATCGTGGCGCGGATCGCCCCGCTCCTGGCCGAGCGGATGGCCCGTTTCGAGACGGAAGGAGGAAGCGGATGCGCGGCAGCGGAATAGCGGGGCGCATCGCCCTGGTCAGCGGCGCGGGCGGCGGCATCGGCGCCGCCGTGGTGCGGGCCCTGCGGGAGGAAGGCGCGCGCGTCGTTGCCACCGACCTGGACCCCGCCGCCATCGCCCCCGGCGAGGGCATCCGGGCCGAGGCCCTGGACGTCACCGACAGCGCCGCGGTGGAGGCGCTGGTGGAGCGGGTGGAGCGCGAATGGGGGCCGGTCGATCTCGGTGCCAGCGTCGCGGGCGTGCTCTCCACCACCCTGGTCACCGAGACCACGGATGCCGAATGGCGCCGCGTCTTCGCGGTGAATGCCGAGGGCGTGTTTCACGTGTCCCGCGCCCTGGCGCGGCGGATGCAGCCCCGTGGGCGCGGCAGCCTCGTCACCGTCAGCTCCAATGCCGCCGGCATCCCGCGCCATGCCATGGCGGCCTATGCGGCCTCCAAGGCGGCAGCCACCATGTTCACCCGCTGCCTGGGGCTGGAACTGGCGCCGCACGGCATCCGCTGCAACATCGTGGCGCCGGGCTCGACGCTCACGCCGATGCAGACGGGGATGTGGTCGGACGCGGATGGCGCGGCGCGGGTGATCGCGGGCGTGCCGGAAGCCTTCAAGACCGGCATCCCCCTCGGCAAGCTGGCCACGCCGGAGGATATCGCGGAGGCGGTGGTCTTCCTGCTCTCCGACCGCGCCGGGCATATCACCATGACCGACCTCTACGTGGATGGCGGCGCGACGATGCGGGCGTAAAAACCCTCCGCCGCACCGGGATGCGGGGAATGAGGAGTTCTCGACGAGCATGGCCGAGGTCAGCCTGCCCGGGACCACAGCGCTGTCGCTGGACGGTCCCTCGGGTGCCTATCGCATCTTCCTGTCCGTCCCGGCGGCGCCCCCGCCGCCGGAAGGCTTTCCACTCCTGGTCCTGCTGGATGCCAATCTCTGCTTCGGCACCGTCTCGGACCTGCTGCGGCAGGGTGGCTTCCGCCCTGGCGTGTCGCGCCTCTGCCCGGCCATCGTCGCGGGCATCGCCTATCCCACCGACCAGCCGCTGGACCGGGTGCGGCGCAGCCTGGACTATACGCCCGGCCCCTCGGTGGAAGGCCCCGGGCGCGGCGCACCGACCGGCGGGCGGGACGCCTTCCTGGCCTTCCTGCTGGAGCGGGTGAAGCCGCTGGTCGCCGCGCGCCATCCGCTGGACCCGGCGCGGCAGGCGATCATCGGCCATTCCCTGGCGGGCTTCTTCGCGCTGGACGTGCTGGCGCAGGACCCGGCCAGCTTCTCCGGCTATCTCGCGATCAGCCCCTCGGTCTGGTGGGACAGGGCGCGGCTCATGGCCGGCCTGGAATCCCGGAAGGGCGACGGCCTGGCGCCCCGGGCCTGGATCGGCGTCGGGGAATGGGAGGAGGCGCTGGCCCCCTGGGAAAGCGCCCTGCCGGACCATGAGGCCACCGCCCGCCGCCGCGCCTCCCGCGCGATGGTGGGGAATGCGCGGGACATGGCGGAAACCATGGCCCGGCGCTTCGGCCCGGCCGCGCGGGTGGAGTTCGAGTGCCTGCCGCGCGAGACGCATATCTCCGCCGTCCCGGTGGCGCTGAGCCATGGGCTGCGCTTCCTGCTGGGGCCGGAAGGCTTCGGCGGACCGGACTGAGGGTAGCCGTTCCCGCACCGGTGGCTGCCCCCGGGGAGTGCAGGGCCTTTCCCCCCCGGGGACGGCGCAACGTCGGACGGTGAGGCGCAACCGGCCTCAGAGCTGCGGCTCGATCTTCCGCTCGCGGATCACCTTGGCCCAGACAGCGGTTTCCGTGCGGATGCGGGTGGCGAAATCCGCCATGGATTCATCGGAAAGGCTGAGGCCCTGGGCGGCGAGCGCGGTGCTCGTCCGCGGCTCGTGCAGGATGCGCGCGACCGTGCCGTGGATCTCCTCCGCCAGGGCGGCCGGCACGGCGCGCGGGGCCAGAAGCCCGTACCAGGAGGTGATGTCGAAGCCCTCCACGCCCAACTCGCCCAGCGTCGGGATATCCGGCATCACCGGGGTGCGCTGCGCCGTGGTGAGGGCCAGGGCACGGAGCTGGCCGTCGCGCACCGCCTCCAGCACCGCCGGCAGGTTGGTGAAGAGAAGCTGCACCTGCCCCGACATCACATCCGTCGCCGCCTGGCTGGAGCCCTTGTAGGGCACGTGCAGCATGGGAATGCCGGTCCTCTGCGCCAGCAACTCGCCCGCCAGGTGAAGCTGGCTGCCGAAGCCCGGGCTGGCATAGGTCACGCCATCCTTCTGCGTCTTCGCATAGGTGAGCAGATCCTGGAGGTTGCGCACCGGCAGGCGCGGGTCGCAGACGATGACGTTCGGCGCCGTGGCCAGCAGGTTCAGCGGCAGGAAATCCCGCTCCACGTCGAAGGGCAGGTCGCGCATCAGCGTGGGGTTGATGGTCAGGTTGCCCGCCGGCACCAGCAGCAGCGTGTGCCCGTCGGGCGCCGCGCGGCGCACCGCGTCGATGCCGATATTGCCCTGCGCGCCCACGCGGTTGTCCACCACCGTGTTCTGGCCGCTGCCCGCCTGCAGCCCCTGCGCCACGACGCGCGCCAGCACGTCCACCGGGCCGCCGGGGGTGAAGGGCGCGACGATGGTGACCTGGCGCGTGGGCCAGGAGGCGGCGCGGGCCGGGCGCAGCCCCGTGGCAGCGAGGGCGGCGGTGGCGCCGAGCAATGCGCGGCGGCCTGGGACGCGGTGGAACATGGGAGACTCCCGTGCAGGATCGTTGTTGGGACGTGTGACCGGCGTTCCGGCCCGCTTGCCGCGGGGTTCCTTCTGGCCGGACCGGAAGCGGGGGTTAACGGCCCCGCCCCCGGCTTTCCGGGCCCTGGCCGACGAGCCCCGGCCGGGGCTCGTCGGGGATGGCGCGGCGGCGTCAGCCACCCGCCTTGCGGGGCCGGGGCGCGGCGTCCGTTGGCGCATGGCCCAGGGCCCGGGAAATGGCGGCGGCGCTGGCCGCGACCTCCTGCGCCAGGGGGCCGCGCAGCTCCGCCTCCGTCACCAGCAGCGCGACGGTGGAGATGTTGATCGCCGCCACCACGCGGCCCGAGACGTCGCGGACCGGCGCCGCGATGCTCGTCACCCCGGCCTCGTAGCCCGCGACATTGGTGACGGTGCCGGAGGCGCGGTCGAGCCGTGCCTGCTTCAGCAGCGCGGGTGGGGTGGTCGGCGTGCGGCCGCTATAGGATTCCAGCCTGGCGTCGCGGTACAGCGCCTCGATCGCCGCATCCTCCAGCCCCGCCAGCAGCACCCGCCCCATGCCGGTGGCATGCGCCGGCAGGCGCGAGCCGACCTGCACCACCGAGGACACGGCGCGCCGCGTCGGCATCCGCATCAGATAGACGACGTCGCGCCCCTCCAGCACGCCCAGATGGGCGGACCACTGCGTGCGGTCGCGCAGCGCCTCCAGATGCGGCGCGGCGACCTCCAGCAGATCGCGCGAGGCGATGTAGCCATAGCCCAGCCGCAGCACGGCCGGCCCCAGCGCGTAGGTGCGCGTCTGCGGGTCGTGCACCAGGAAGCCAAGCTGGTCGAGCGTATAGACCAGCCGGTAGGCGGCGGAGCGGGTGATGCCCAGCGCCGCGCCGATCTCCACCAGCGTCATGCGGCGCCGTTCGGGCGTGAAGGCCTGCAGCGCCTGCAGCCCGCGCACCAGGCCGGGCACGAGATAGCGGTCATCCGCCTCTCCGCCCGCCGCCACCGGGGGCGCCTCCGCACAGGAAATTTGTTTACCCATAAAACAATGTATAGCAGGCAAACAGAATCCTGACTACACCGGTTTCCGGACGGCACGGCCGCACCCGCAAGGAAGGAGTTCCGGATGAACGTCATCGCCCCGCCCGCCGCGGTCTCGCTGGAAGCGGACCTGCAGCGCCATATCGGCCGCCACGCGCAGAAGGCCTTCGACTGGGACGCCTTCCCCTCCAACCGCGGCTTCCCGGAACTCTCCCGCGCGCAGATGCGCTATATCGGCGCCGGCGGCTCGCCCAAGGTCGGCGACACCTCCACCATGAAGGCCGACAACTTCACGCTGAGCCTGATCCACAAGGAGCCGGGCAAGTACGCGGCCTGCCACGCGCATGAGATCGAGGAGAGCTTCCTCATCATCGACGGCGTGCTGACCGTGGGCTGGGAGCAGGACGGGCAGGTGGTCGAGGTCAAGCTCGGCCCGAAGGACATGATCCTGAACGCCCGCGACGTGCCGCATGGCTTCCGCAACGAGGGCGTGAAGCCCGTGCTGATGAGCATCAGCGTGGATGTCGGCAAGCCGCAGCCGCCGCGCTATGTCTATCATCCCAAGGACACCGACGCCGCGCTCGCCCGCGCTTTCGGCGCCAAGCCGGGCCAGACGGAGATGCTGTCCACCGAGGGCACGCACCCGCTGCAGCAGCTCATGGCGCACCATGTCATCCGCTTCACCCAGCAGCCGGTGATCGCGGAGAAGGCCGGCTTCTTCCGCAAGATCTATGTCGGCGAGGGCGGCGTGCAGTCCACCACCGCGCGCAAGGAGATGCTGGGCATCCCCCGTGGCGTCGGCGTGAAGCCCTATGTGCGCGATGTCGAGGACGCCTATCTCGTGCTCGAAGGCTGCGTCACCGTTGGCTGGGTCGGCGATGACGGCAAGGTCGTGGAATCGAAGCTCGGCCCGCTCGACGTGGTGAAGACCCCCGCCGGCCGGCCGCACTACTTCCGCAACGACGACTTCAGCGACGCCACCGTCTTCCTGGTGGTGGGCGATTCCGGCAAGGAAACCATCGCCTACGAAGCCGCCTGAGCCACGCGGCACCGTTTCCGCCGGGAGGAGGCCACGGGCTTCCTCCCGGTTTTCGTTTGTGGGCCCCACGGGTGGCTGGTGCCGCCGGGGGAGCAAGAATGGCCCGGAGGAACCGCCCCGGCACTCGCGCCACAGGCGGTGGCATGCCCACTGCCCATCAGGGCGTGAAAAATCTAGCCTTCGAATGTGAAATTTTGTGCTTTTCTCGCTTAACAGCGTTGGAAACGGGTCTATAACCGCCACCACGCGCAAGCGAGCGAACAGAAATTCACATCGGAGGACCGATGAGCAGCGACAACCGGTATCGGGTCTGTGTGGTCGGCCTCGGCTCCATGGGCATGGGCGCGGCGCGCTCCTGCCTCGCCGCAGGGCTGGCGACCTATGGCGCGGATCTGAACCCGGCGGCCTGCCAGGCGCTGACCGAGGCCGGTGCCGTGGCGGCGGGGCCGGATGCCGCCGCCTTCGCCGGGGAGCTGGATGCCGTGCTGCTGCTGGTGGTGAACGCCGCGCAGTGCCGCGCCGTGCTGCTGGGCGAGAACGGGCTGGCGCGGAAGCTGCGCCCCGGCACCGGCGTCATGGTCTCCGCCACCATCTCCGCCGCCGATTCCCGTGCCCTGGCCACGGAGCTGGAGGCGATGGGCCTGCTGATGCTGGACGCGCCGGTCTCCGGCGGCGCCGCCAAGGCCGCGGCGGGGCAGATGACGGTGATGGCCTCCGGGCCGAAGCAGGCCTTCGACCGGCTGCGCCCCGTGCTCGATGCGGTGGCGGGCAAGGTCTATGAGATCGGCGACGAGATCGGCCTGGGCGCCACGGTGAAGATCATCCACCAGCTCCTCGCCGGCGTGCATATCGCGGCGGGGGCCGAGGCGATGGCGCTGGCGGCCAAGGCGGGCATCCCCCTCGGCACGATGTACGAGGTGGTGACCAACGCCGCCGGCAACAGCTGGATGTTCGAGAACCGGATGAAGCATGTGGTCGATGGCGACTACACGCCGCATTCCGCCGTGGACATCTTCGTGAAGGACCTGCGGCTGGTGACGGAAACGGCGCTGTCGCTGGGCTTCCCGCTGCCGCTGGCCAGCACCGCCTACACAATGTTCGCCAATGCCAGCAACGCGGGCCATGGCCGCGAGGACGACGCGGCGGTGATCAAGACCTTCGCCGGCATCGAGCTGCCGGGCGTGGCGGGGAAGACCAAGTGATGCGCTCCATGCGTCTGGGCGTGATCGCCGACGACTTCACCGGCGCGACCGACATCGCCGGCTTCCTGGTGGCCAACGGGCTCCGCACCGTGCAGCTCAACGGCGTGCCGCCGGAGGATCTTGCGGTCGAGGCCGATGCCGTGGTCATCAGCCTGAAGACCCGCTCCTGCCCGGTGGAGGAGGCGGTGTCGCAGAGCCTCGCCTCGCTGAAGTGGTTGCAGGCGCGCGGCTGCCCGCAGTTCTTCTTCAAGTACTGCTCCACCTTCGATAGCACGCCCAAGGGCAATATCGGCCCGGTGACGGATGCGCTGCTCGATGCGCTGGGGGAGGATTTCACGGTGATCTGCCCGGTCCTGCCGGTGAACGGGCGCACCATCTACAACGGCTATCTCTTCGTGAACGGCGTGCCGCTGGAGGAATCCGGCATGCGGCACCATCCGGTCACGCCGATGACCGACAGCAACCTGATGCGGCTGATGGACGCGCAGTCGCGCGGCAAGACCGGCAACGTGCCCAGTTCCGTCATGGACCAGGGGGCCGATGCCGTGCGCGCGGCGCTGGCCGCGCTGCGGGCCAAGGGCTTCCGCTACGCCGTGCTGGACGCGCTGAGCGACGCGCATCTGGTGGTGATGGGCCAGGCCGTGGCGGAGATGAAGCTGGTCACCGGCGGCTCCGGCCTCGCCGACGGCATGGCGCGGGCCTGGAAGACGGAAGGCGACGCCGCCAGCGCCGCCGCCGAGGGCCGCCCAGCCAGGGGCCGCGCCATCGTGCTCTCCGGCTCCTGCTCGCAGATGACCAATGCCCAGGTGGCCGCCTATCGCGCCGCCGCGCCGTCGCTCTTCGTCGAGGTGGAGCGCAGCCTGGGCGATGCCGCGGCCTATGCGCAGGAGCTGGCGGACTGGGTGCTGGCGCAGCCGGGGGGCGAGTGGGCCCCGCTGGTCTATGCCACCACCGAGCCGGCGCGGCTGAAGGAGATCCAGGCCCGCTTCGGCGCCGCCGAGGCGAGCGAGGCGGTGGAGCGCGTCTTCGGCGCCCTGGCGCAGAAGCTGGAGGCGGCGGGCTTCGACCAGTTCATCGTCGCGGGCGGCGAGACCTCGGGCATCGTCACCCAGTCGCTGGGCATCGGCGGCTTCCATATCGGCCCGCAGATCGCGCCGGGCGTGCCCTGGGTGAAGGCGGTGGAGAAGCCGCTGTCCCTGGCGCTGAAGTCGGGGAATTTCGGAGGCGAGCGCTTCTTCTTCGAAGCACAGGACCTGGCGGCCTGAGGGCCAGGGCGAGGAGCCAGGGTAAGGAGACGGACGACATGCCGCGTTTTGCTGCCAATCTCTCGATGATGTTCACCGAGCTTCCCTTCCTCGACCGCTTCGCCGCGGCTGCCGAGGCGGGATTCCAGGCGGTGGAGTTCCTCTTCCCCTACGAGCACCCGCCGGAGGTTGTGGCGGAGAAGCTGAAGGCCGCCGGGCTGACCCAGGCGCTGTTCAACATGCCGCCGGGCGACTGGGCGAATGGCGAGCGCGGCATGGCCGCCATCCCGGGGCGCGAGCAGGAATTCCGCGACAGCGTCGCCATCGCGCTGCGCTATGCCAAGGCGCTGGGCTGCCGGACGCTGCACGGCATGTCCGGCATCACCGCAGGCATGGACCGTATGGCCTGCGAGAATGCCTTCGTCGAGAACTTCCGCTACGCCGCCGACATGCTGGCGCCGGAAGGGATCACCCTGCTGGTCGAGCCGATCAACAGCCGCAACATGCCCGGCTACTTCATCGCGCATCAGCTGGAGGCGGTGGCGCTGGTGGAGCGCGTCGGGCGGCCGAACGTCTCCGTGCAGTTCGACCTGTACCATGCGCAGATCATGGACGGCGACCTGACGAAGCTGATCGAGAAGATGGACGGCAAGTTCGCCCATGTGCAGATCGCCTCGGTGCCCGAGCGGCACGAGCCGGACGAGGGCGAGCTGAACTACCCGCACCTCTTCGCCGTGCTGGACCGCGTCGGCTACCAGGGCTGGGTGGGCTGCGAGTACAACCCGCGCGGCGAGACCACCGCCGGGCTGGGCTGGTTCGCCCCCTACAAGACGCCCGCCTCCGGGGCGCGCTGAGGCCGGCATGATCCCCGCCGAGCGTCAGAAGCTGATCCTCGCCCGCCTCGCCGAGCGTGGCGTGCTGAGCATCAGCGAGCTGACCGAGCTGCTGGACGTCTCGCACATGACCGTGCGGCGCGACATCCAGCAGCTGGAGCGGGAAGGCCAGGTGATGTCGGTGGCGGGCGGTATCCGCCTGCCGGAACGCATCTCCTTCGAGCCGTCGCATGTCAGCAAGGCGGTGATGGCCCATGCCGCCAAGGTGGCCATCGGCCGCATGGCGCTGGACTTCGTCCCGCGCGGCGGCATCCTCTACCTCGATGCCGGTACCACGACGCTGGAGATCGCCCGCGGCCTCGCCGGGCGCAGCGACATCGCCGTGGTGACCAACGACTTCGTCATCGCCGCCTTCCTGATGCGGGAGGCGGATTGCCGCCTCTACCACACCGGCGGGCAGGTGGAGCGCGAGAACCAGTCCTGTGTCGGCGACCCCGCCGCGGAGGCGATCCGCCGCTTCAACTTCGACCTCGCCTTCATCTCGACCTCCTCCTTCGGCCTGCGCGGCGTTTCCACGCCGTCGGAGAACAAGGTGGCGGTCAAGCGGGCGGTGGCGCAGAGCGCCTCCCGCAGCATCCTGGTGACGGACAGCAGCAAGTACGGGCGCATCGGCACCTTCAACGCCCTGCCCCTTGAGGCGCTGTCCGCCATCGTCACCGATTCCAACCTGCCCGAGGATGTGCGCGACGCGATCATCCGCCGGGGCCTCGCCCTGCACATCGCCGTGCCGGGGACGGAGGGATAGGAGCATGTCCATGCAGATCATCGTCACCGGCGGCGCCGGCTTCCTCGGCAGCCGCGTGATCCGCGCCCTCCTGGCCGGCGCCGGGAAGAAGGAAGGCCTGCCCGGTTTCGACCGCATCGTCTCGGTCGATCTCGCCCCCTGCCCGGTGGACGATGCGCGCGTCTCCTCCGTCACCGGCGACATCGCCGACCCGGGTTTCGTGCGCGGGCTGGTCACGGCGGAGACGGTCGGCATCTACCACCTCGCGGCGGTGCTGAGCGGCCAGTCGGAGCAGGATTTCGACCTCAGCATGCGGGTGAACGTGGATGGCACCCGCGCCCTGCTGGAGGCCGCCCGCGCCACCGGCCAGACGCCGCGCTTCGTCTTCGCCAGCTCGCTCGCCGTCTTCGGCGGGGAGATGCCGGCGGTGGTGCCGGAGGTCATGGCGACCATGCCCGCCTCCTCCTACGGCGCGCAGAAGGCGATCGGCGAGATCCTGGTCAACGACTATTCCCGCAAGGGCTTCGTCGATGGCCGCGTCTGCCGCCTGCCGACCATCGTGGTGCGGCCGGGCAAGCCGAACTCCGCCGCCTCCTCCTTCGCCAGCGGCATCATCCGCGAGCCCCTGGCCGGCATCGCCTCCAACTGCCCGGTGCCTCTGGAGACGAAGATGTGGCTTTCCTCCCCGGATGTGGTGGTGAGCAACCTCGTCCATGCCCTGGCCGTGCCGGGCGAGCGCATCGGCGGCTGGCGGGTGCTGAACCTGCCCGGCATCTGCGTCACCGTCGGCCAGATGCTGGAAAGCCTGGAGCGCGTCGGCGGCCCCGCCCCGCGCGCCCTGGTGACCGAGGAGCCGGAGCAGCGCGTGATCGACATCGTGTGCTCCTGGCCCGGCGATTTCGAGGTGAGCCGCCCGCTCGCCCTCGGCTTCACCCGCGACGGCGATTTCGACGCCGTGGTGCAACAATACAAGGACGAATTCGTCCGCTGACCTCCGACCTCTGCTGCAGGGACATGCGAACATGACCGAGTCCGAACTGCGTGAACTTCTCGTCGAACTCGGCGCGAGTCTCTTCGCACGCGGCTATTCCGTCGGCAGCGCCGGCAACATCAGCGTGCGCCTGCCCGACGGCTACCTGATGACGCCGACCAACTCCTGCCTCGGCCGGCTGAAGGCGGATCGCATCAGCAAGCTCGACCCGGACTGGAAGCATGTGGGCGGCGACAAGCCTTCCAAGGAGGTCTTCATGCACCGCGCCGTGCTGACCGCGCGGCCGGAAGCGGGGGCGGTGGTGCATCTGCACTCCACCTACGCCACCGCCATCGGCTGCCTGGCCGGGCCGGAGGATACGGCGCCAATCCCGCCGCTGACGCCCTATTTCGTCATGCGCGTGGGCCGGACGCTGCCGGTGATCCGCTACTACCGCCCCGGCGACGCGGCGATGGAGCGCGACATCCACGAAGCCGCCCGCGAGGCCCGCGCGGTGCTGCTCGCCAATCACGGGCCGGTGGTGTCCGGCAAGACGCTGACCGACGCGGTCTATGCCGCCGAGGAGCTGGAGGAATCGGCCAAGCTCGCCCTGCTGCTGCAGGGCCGCGAAGCCAGGGAACTGACCGTGGAGCAGGTCGAGGACCTTCTCCGCACCTTCAACTGACAACCCCATCCGCCGCGTTCCGGCAGTGCCGGCGCGGCCGATCTGGAGAAAGACCAATGAGCGCACATGCCGGCGCCGCGAGCCTTGCTCCGGCGGCGACGGAGGACGGCCTGTACCGCAAGGTCGCCTTCCGCATCATGCCTCTGCTGATGCTCTGCTACGTCGTGGCCTATCTGGACCGCGTCAATGTCGGCTTCGCCAAGCTGCAGATGTCGCAGGAGCTGGGCTTCAGCGAAACCGTCTTCGGCCTGGGCGCCGGCATCTTCTTCCTCGGCTACTTCTTCTTCGAGGTGCCGAGCAACATCATCCTGCACCGGGTGGGCGCGCGCATCTGGATGGCGCGCATCATGATCACCTGGGGCATCCTCTCTGCGCTCTTCATGTTCGTGGAGAATGCCTGGCAGTTCTACGTGCTGCGCTTCCTGCTCGGCGTGGCGGAGGCCGGCTTCTATCCGGGCGTCATCCTCTACCTCACCTACTGGTTCCCCTCGAACCGGCGCGGCAAGATGTTCGCCATCTTCCAGGCGGGCAGTCCGGCCGCCGGCATCTTCGGCAATCCGCTTTCCGGCTGGATCATGCAGAGCTTCGACGGCATCAAGGGCTGGAGCGGCTGGCAGTGGATGTTCCTGATCGAGGCCGTGCCGGCCGTCGTGCTGGGCCTCGTCCTGATCGCCTATCTGGACAACGGCGTGAAGAGCGCGAAGTGGCTGGCCGAGGACGAGAAGGACACCCTCGCCCGCAACATCGCCGCCGACAGCAGCGGCAAGGACGAGCACCAGTCGGTCTTCGTCGTGCTGCGCGACCCGCGCGTCTGGGTGATGTGCCTGATCTATTTCAGCTTCGTCATGGGCCAGTACGGGCTGACCTTCTGGATGCCGACCCTGGTGAAGGCCTCCGGCGTCTCGGGCGACTTCAACATCGGCCTGCTCAGCGCCATCCCCTTCATCTGCGCCATCATCGCCATGGTGGTCTTCAGCCGCAGCGCCGATGCGCGACGTGAGCGCCGCTGGCACCTGGTGATCCCGGCCCTGCTGGGCGCCGTGGGCTTCGTCGTCGCGGCGACGGCGTCCAGCACCGCCATCGCGATCATCTTCCTCTCGATGGCCGCGGCGGGCGTGCTGGCCTGCGCGCCGCTCTTCTGGTCGCTGCCCACCGCCTTCCTGTCCGGCGCGGCGGCTGCCTCGGGCATCGCCTTCATCAACTCGGTGGCCAATCTGGCGGGCTTCGCCAGCCCCTACCTGATCGGCACGCTGCGTGACATGACCCAGTCCTCGGCCATGGGCATGTACGTGCTGGCGGGCTTCCTGGTGCTCGGCGCGGCCATCGTGCTGATGGTCCCGGCCAAGCTGGTGAACCGCTGACGGGACAAATCCCCCGTCACGCCGGAAAACGGACGCCCGCCGCAGCGATGCGGCGGGCGTTTTTCGTGGGGGACACGGTTTCCTTCCGGGAGTTCCAGACACCGCCAGCGCCAGCCACGACGCGCTATCGGGACAACTTCACCCGTTCCCGCCGCCGCAGCAGCAGGTGCACCGCCCCGGTATTTGCGGCATGGGCATGGGCGATGCCGAGCAGCACTGGCCGCAGCGGCGGCAGGTTCAGCCAGTGCGGCAGCTCCCGCCGCAGCACACCGCCTTCGCCGGAGCCCTTGCCGGTGACGATGGCGACGCAGCGCAGGTCGTCGGCATGGGCCGTCAGGATGAAGGAGAGCACGGCGGCATGGGCGTCCTGCACCCGGCGCCCATGCAGGTCCAGCACCCGCTCGGGCCGGATGCGGCCTTTCCGCAGCTCCTTCCAGCGCTTCGTGTCCAGCCCCGGACCGGGCTGGCCGACCTGCAACTCCGGCATGACCGGACGCGCCGGCTTCGCGGCCCGGGCCGGGGAGGGCGGCGGCAGGGCAGGGGGCTCCTCGGCCGGGATAGGGGCGGGGCGGGTTCGGCCGGCGGCGCATGGCCGGGCAGCGCCGCGACATGATGCATCGCGACCCAGGCCCGCCACAGCCGGCGGTCGGACTCGCTCAGCCCACGGGGGCGTCGGGCCATGGGCGTTTGCCAGCCAGGAGAGCCAAGGGGTCGAAAAGCCATGCTGTTGAAGGGGCGGGGCCCGTGGCGGGCGCCGGACCCCTGAATGGCCCCGAAACCGGCCCGGTGCAAACGCCCGTTCCGGGGGCGTGCCATGCCACCCGGAAACCGGCCGGCGGAGGCTGCAGCGAAGAGGAGTGGGGCGGGACCGGGCTCAGCCGGGGCGGACCTCGATCCCGGTCAGCCCCTTCGACAGCACGAAGAGCAGGTCCGGCAGGGGCAGGGCGACGCAGCCCTCGGTGGGCGCCAGGCCCGGCCGGGCGACATGCAGGAAGATCGCGCTGCCGCGTCCCCGCACCACCGGGGCATCGTTCCAGCCCAACACGCCGACTACGTCGTACAGCCCGTCCCGCCGCCACAGCTCCTCGTGCCGGGCCGGATGCGGCAGGGTGACGGCGCGGTTGTAGTCCGGGTGCCCCGGATCGTCGCACCAGCCATCTTGCGGCGCGATCGGTTCCACCGGCACGGCGCAAGCCGGGGGGGGCAGCCGGTCGGCGCGGTACAGGACGCGGCGCAGCGGCAGGAGACCGGTCGGCGTGGCGCCGTCGCCCTCCGCCTTGTCGGCACGGATGCCGCCTTTGCCCAGGGCGCAGGACCAGCGGTCGCGGCCGAGGATCAGGTGGCCGGTGGTTCGATCACTGTTCTGGCCATCCGGCAGGACGAGGCCCATCACGTCAGGGGCATTCCTCAGATCGGTTCGTCGCGCCCGCTACTTCAGCAGATGGCCGAAGCGCAGCGCCTTGGTTTCCAGATAGCCGTCATTGACGCCATTGGCCACGAAGGCATGCCGCACCCGGTCCACCACCTCGATGCCGCAGGCGGCGAGGCCGGCGATCTTCTCCGGATTGTTGGTCAGCAGCCGCACGCGTGGGATGTGCAGCGCCCGCAGCATCTCCGCAGCGACCAGGAAGTTCCGCTCGTCGGCGCCATAGCCCAGGGCCCGGTTGGCATCGAGCGTGTCGAGCCCGCCATCCTGCAGCGCATAGGCGCGCAGCTTGTTCACCAGCCCGATGCCGCGCCCTTCCTGCGCCAGATAGAGCAGCACGCCGCTGCCCTCCGCCGCCATGCGGGCGATGGCGCCACGCAGCTGGGGGCCGCAGTCGCAGCGCAGGCTGCCCAGCAGGTCGCCGGTGAAGCATTCCGAGTGCACCCGCGCCAGCGGCGCCCCGCCACGGGCCGCCAGGGCCTCCGGCTCGCCCACCAGGATGGCGAGGTGCTCGATCCCCCCATCGGCCGGACGGAAGGCGACGATCCGCGTCTCGGCGGAATCCTCCAGCGGCACGCGGGCCTCGGCCACGGCGGCCAGGGTGGTGGCCGCCGTCTCGGGATAGGCGATGACATCCGCCGCCGGCACCTCAAGGAGTCCCTCCGGCAAAGCCAGGCGGGGCGCGGCGACCAGGGCGGGCAGCAGCCGCCCCAGCTTGGCCAGCGCCAGGGCGGCCCGGGCCAGGGGAGGGGCCGGCACCGGCTCGGGCACCACCGGCAGCAGCCGCTCCGCCGTCGGGTCCGCGAGATGGCGGAGCGTGGTCGGGTTCAGCAGGGCGGGCGAGGCCCGCAGGGCGACCGGCCCGCCTCCGGAGCCGGGATCGGCGGCCAGGATGGCAGCGGCGCGTGTCGGCTCCAGCAGCAGGACCGGCGTCTCCCCTCCCTCCGGCCGCGGGCTGGACGCGAATTCCGCCAGCCCCCGGCCCGAGAGCGTCTCGGCCGCACCCACCAGCAGCCCGCCCCCGTCCGGCCCACGCAGCAGGACCGGCGTCCCGCGCCGGAGCTCCCCCAGGGCACGGTGGACGCCTCGCAGGGCCTGGACATGCAGGACCGTCTCGGCACCGCTTTCCGCTGCGTCATCGGGACGTCCCGGTGCGGGCCGGGCCAGGGGATCCATGGATTCTGTCGCTTCTCTTTGTTCGTTCGGACGGGAAAGATGGGGTGGCTGGGGCGGAATGGACACTGCCTGACCCTGGTGATGTCAAAATGGCGGCGCTTGCAGTCTTGCCAATCTTCCAATAGCCACGAAATCGCGAGGCGAAGTCTTGCATGGCCGGTTCCCGGTCGGCACAATCCAGGAACGCTGCGGTTGTAGCATCTTGGGAATCTTGACAGTTGCGACAATGAGGATGGCATGTCCGGCCCCCGGCCTGTCCTGATCGTGGATGATGACCCGGCGCTCCGCGCCACCCTGAGCGAACAATTATCCCTCGACGGGGAGTTCGCGGTGCATGAGGCCGGGACGGCTGAGCAGGCGGAACATGCCTTGCTGGAGCCCAGCGCGCGTTACGACGCGGTGCTGCTCGATATCGGCTTGCCGGATGGCAATGGCCGCGACCTCTGCGCCAAGCTGCGGCGCGATGGGGTGCGCGTGCCCATCATCATGCTGACCGGTGCCGACGCGGAGACCGACGTGGTGCGCGGCCTGGATGCGGGGGCGAACGACTATATCGCGAAGCCCTTCCGGATCAATGAGTTGCTGGCCCGCCTCCGGGCCCAGCTCCGGGTCTTCGACAACAGCGAGGACGCCGTCTTCGTGGTCGGCCCCTATACCTTCCGCCCGGCCGCCAAGGTGCTGCAGGACACGGTGAAGAACCGCCGCATCCGGCTGACCGAGAAGGAATGCTCGATCCTGAAGTTCCTCTACCGCGCCGGCGGCCGTCCGGTGGCGCGGCAGGTGCTGCTGAACGAGGTCTGGGGCTACAACGCGGCGGTGACCACGCACACGCTGGAAACCCATATCTACCGCCTCCGCCAGAAGATCGAGCAGGACCCGGCCAACGCCTCCCTGCTGCTGACCGAAGGCGGCGGCTACCGCCTCGACCCGGCCGCGGGGCGCCTCGCGGCCTGATCCCGGCGGGACCGGAAGTCCGGTTCCGCCATAGGGAATCGCGCCCCGTTCCCCCCGGCCCAGGGGCCGGGTGCCAAGGCTCCGGCCGGAAAAGGAGGCATACCCCCCTCCGGCCAGAGGCCCCGGCCATTCCCGTTCAGGCGATGCGGCAGGCTTCCTCGAAGCTCAGGCGCGGCAGGCGCTCCCGAACCCCGGCGGGGTCGCCATAGCCCAGGTTCACCAGCATGTTGGACTTGATCCGCGTGCCGGCGAAGAAGGCCTCGTCCACCAGGGCATTGTTGAAGCCGCTCATCGGCCCCGCATCCAGCCCGACGGCGCGCGCCGCCACGATCAGGTAGGCGGCCTGGAGGCTGCCGTTGCGGAAGGCATTGACCTGCCGCACCTCGGGATCGGCATACCAGGGGCGCGCATCCATGTGCGGGAAGAGCTTCGGCAACTGCTCGGTGAAGTCCAGGTCATAGGCGGCGATAGCCACGACCGGGGCGCTCATCGTCTTCTCCAGGTTGCCGCTTGAAAGGGCTGGGCGCAGCTTCTCCTTGCCCTCC
Organism: Roseomonas gilardii; assembly: GCF_001941945.1. Taxonomy (NCBI): domain Bacteria; kingdom Pseudomonadati; phylum Pseudomonadota; class Alphaproteobacteria; order Acetobacterales; family Roseomonadaceae; genus Roseomonas; species Roseomonas gilardii. The sequence continues at coordinate 282,017 of NZ_CP015583.1, forward strand.
GGGGAGGTGACGAAGACGAAGCGGGCGGGCGAGCTGTTGCCGGCGGTCGGTCCCAGCTTCAGCAGATCGTAGATCTTGCGCAGCTGCGCCTCGGAAACGGGCCGGTCCTGCCACTTGTTCTGCGAGCGGGCGGTGCGGAAGATCCGGTCCAGCGCGGCGGTGTCGATCGTATCGGGCATATGTCACTCCAGGACGAGGCGACCACCGGCAGGCAGGGCCGGGATCGCGCGATCGGGCAGGCGGCCGCAGCATGACCCGTGCCAGGGCCGGGACTCCGGGCACGGAATCCGGACACGGGGGGGCGGGCAACGGCGCTGCGGGATAGGTTAGGCTCCCTGTCCGGCCCGCGCCAATCACCGGCGCCCATGACGGCGATCCAATGGGCCGCATGGCCGGGGGCGCGTGGCGCCCCCGGGCGAGGTCCGGGCGATCCCTCCGGGAAGCGCCTCCCCGGAAACATATATGGAAAGGCGCTTTGCGGGGCCTGTCGCATCGGTCATGAAACGCACCGGAAAATCCGAGCGTTCAGCGCCCGCCATTGTCAGGGACCGATCCTTGCCCGCCTTCCGCGAGAGCCTGCGGCTTCGCCTTCCGCCCGGTCCGCCCCCTCCCGCCCTGGTCGCCATCCCCGCCCGGGACGAGGCGGAGGCCATCCCCGTCTGCCTCGCCGCCCTGGCCGCGCAGGCCATGCCCGAAGGCACCCCGATGCCCCCCGGTCGCTTCGGCGTGGTCCTGCTGGTCAACAACAGCCGGGACGGCACCGTCGCCCTGGCGCGGGACATGGCGGGGCGCCTGCCTTTCCCGCTGCTGGTGCTGGAGGAAGGCCTGCCGCCCGAACTGGCCCATGCCGGCGAGGCACGCCGCCGCGCCATGGAGGCCGCCGCCCTCTGGCTGGAGCGGGATGCCGTGCCCGGCGCCGTGCTGCTGACCACGGATGCGGATGGCCGCCCGGCGCGGGACTGGGTGGCGCGCAATCTCCTGGCGCTGGAGGCCGGGGCCGATGCGGTGCTGGGCCTGATCACCGTGGACCCGGAGGAGCACGAACGCGCCCTTCCCGCCGCCCTGCGCCAGCGCAGCGCGGAGGAGGAGCGCTACGACGCCCTTCTGGTGGAGCTGGCGGCACGGCTGGACCCCGACCCGGCCGATCCCTGGCCCCGGCATGACTGCGAATCGGGGGCCAGCATGGCGGTGACCCTGGCCGCCTATCGCCGCGCCGGCGGTCTGCCCTCGCAGGCCCTGGGCGAGGACCGGGCCTTCTGCGACGCGCTGCGGCGGATCGACGCGCGCCTGCGCCATGCGCCGGAAGCGGTGGTGGAGGTGTCCTGCCGCCTCCATGGCCGTGCCCAGGGGGGCATGGCTGATACGATGCGCTTCCTGATCGATGCCACCGACGCCCCCATCGAGGGACGGCTGGAACCGGCCCTCGATGCCGCCCGGCGCTACCGTCTGCGGGCACTGGCACGGCGGCTGTTCCGTGCCCCGCCGGATGCTGTCGCGGCCGAAGCCGCCGGATTCGGGCTGGAAGGCCCGGCCCTGGCGGCCCTCCTGGCGCAGCCCGGCTTCGGCCGGGCCTGGGAGGCCGTGGCCGCCGTCAGCCCCGTGCTGCGGCAGCGCACCCCTCTGGAACGCCACGATCTCGTCCCGGAAACGCAGCGCGTGGAGGCGCTCCTGGCCCCGCTCCGGGCCGCCATGGCGGAGGCCACGAATCCGGGCCCCTGATGGCACGGCGTTGATACCGGGGGCGGGCCTCTTCCCGATGGGTCCGCCTTGGCTCCTGGCGGCGGCCATCCCTCCCACCCCGGCAGGGAACGCGGCTTCCCCCGCGGCGGCAGGGGCGTGATACGTTCCGTCCCGCCCGGCGAGGGGCAGCCCCGCGAATCCGCTTGGCCGGCGCGAATCCGGCCCGGCCTGCTCTTTCCCTTCGCCTTGGCGCGGGGCAAGGAGGGCATTATGGGTTCGCCGGATATCATGACCGACCTGCCGTCGCCCGATCTGTCATCGCCCGACCTGGCGTCGCTGCGTGCCGAGATCGATTCGATCGACGACGCGGTGCACGACCTGCTGATGCGCCGGGCGGCGCTTTCCGCCCGCATGGCCGCCAGCCGGGTGAAGAACGACAGCTTCCCCTATCGCCCGGGCCGCGAGGCCGGGATCCTGCGCCGCCTCCTGGCCCGCCACCATCCTCCCCTTCCGGCCGGCACGATGGTCCGGATCTGGCGAGAGATCATCGCCGCCTCGCTCTCGCAGCAGGGGCCGCTCTCCCTCGCGGTGCTGCAGCCGCAACGCGGGAATCCGGACGAGGCCCCACTGTCCGCCCTGGCCCGCGCGCATTTCGGCGAGGGCAGCGCGCTGCGCCTGCATGCCACGCCGGGCCGGGTCCTCGCCGCGCTGTCCGTCGGAGAGGCCAACCTCGCCATCCTGCCGATGCCCGATGACGGCGATCTGGCCGAGGCCGCCTGGTGGCTGCGGCTGGAGGCGCCGCGATTGCACGTGGTGGCCGCGCTGCCTTTCCTCGCCCCACTGGGGCAGCGGCCGCAGGCGCTGGTGGTCGCCGCCATGGCGCCGGAACCCACCGGGCGCGACCGTTCGCTGCTGCGCCTCGCCCATGCGCCGGACATGTCGCGCGACGCGCTCGCCGCCGCCCTGTCGGCGGCGGGGCTGAAGGTGCTGCGGCTGATCCCCTTCCGCGACCTGCCGCACCCGCACGAGACGGGCGCCGCGCGCGCGGCCGACAGGGGGGCGGAGGGCTGCGCCCTGGCCGAGATCGAGGGGTTCCTCACCCCCGGCGACCCTCGCCTGAAGAACCTTCGCGCCGATCTGCTCGGCGCCTATGCCGAGCCGGAGAGCCTGCCATGACTGTGATGCCCCGCCCCTCCATCCTCGCCGTCGAGCCCTATGTCGGCGGCGAGTCCAAGATCCCGGGCGTGAACCGCATCGTGAAGCTGTCCTCCAACGAGGGCGCCTTCGGCCCGCCGCCCGGCGCGGTCGAGGCGATCCGGGCGATGGCGACCGAGGCGCACCGCTATCCGGATGGCGGGGCGAAGGCGCTGCGCGAGGCGATCGGCGCGGCGCATGGGCTGGACCCGGCGCGCATCGTCTGCGGCAACGGATCGGACGAGCTGATCGCGCTGCTGATCATGGCCTATGGCGGCGAGGGCACCGAGCTCGTCATGTCCGCCTACGGCTTCCAGATGTACGAGCTGACCGGGCTCTGGGCCGGCTGCCGCGTCATCAAGGTGCCGGAGCGCGAGCTGACCGCCGATGTGGATGCCATGCTGGCCGCGGTCGGGCCGCGCACGAAGCTGGTCTTCCTCACCAACCCGAACAACCCGACCGGCACGCTGCTGCCGCAGAGCGAGGTCGAGCGCCTGCGCGCGGGCCTGCGCGGCGACATCCTGCTGGCGCTGGATTCCGCCTATGCGGAATACGTCACCGCGCCGGGCTACGACGCCGGCGCAAAGGTGGTGGATGCCAGCGACAACACGGTGATGCTGCGCACCTTCAGCAAGATCTACGGGCTGGGCGGCATGCGCCTGGGTTGGGCCTATGCCTCGCCCGCCATCGTCGATGTGCTGGGCCGGGTGCGTGGGCCGTTCAACGTGAACGCCGCCGCCGCCGCCGCCGGCATCGCCGCCCTGGCCGAGCCGGGCTGGATCGGGAAGAACGTCGCGCACAACAGCGAATGGCGCGCGAAGCTCGGCGTGGCGCTCGGGGCGGTCGGCCTGCCGGTGCTGCCGAGCGAGACCAATTTCGTGCTGGTGGATTTCGGCAGCCCCGAGCGCGCCAAGGCCGCCGATGCGCATCTGCGCGCGCGCGGGCTGATCGTGCGCGCCATGGGCGGCTATGGCCTGCCGCGCTACCTCCGCGTCACCATCGGCAATGCCGAGGAATGCGAGATGGTGATCGAAGCGCTCACCGGCTTCGCGCGCGGATGAGCAGGCCTCTCTTCCGCCGCCTCTGCATCATCGGCGCGGGGCTGATCGGCTCCTCCCTGGCCCGGCTGGTCCGGGAACGAGGCGACATCGCCGCGCATCTGGTGGTGCATGACAGCTCCGCCCCGGTGATCGAACGGGTGCGGGAGCTGGGCTTCGCCGATACGGTGGAGCCCAACCCGGTGCGCGCGGTGGAAGGCTGCGACGCGGTGGTCCTCTGCGTCCCCGTGGGCGCCTATCACGGGGTGATGTCGGTGATCGCGCCGCATCTCGCCCCGGGCAGCGTGCTGAGCGATGTCGGCAGCACCAAGAGCAGCGTGCTGCGTGACCTGCTGCCCCTGCTGCCGGAGGGCGTGCACCTGGTGCCGGGGCATCCCATGGCGGGCACCGAGTTCTCCGGCCCCGATGCCGGCTTCGCGGCGCTGTTCCAGGGGCGCTGGGTGATCCTGACGCCGCCGCCGGGCAGCGACCCGGCCGCCGTGGAGAAGGTCGCGGAGATGTGGCGCCGCGCGGGCTCGACGCTGGAGGTGATGGACGCCGCCAAGCACGACAAGGTGGTGGCCATCGTTTCCCACCTGCCGCACCTGATCGCCTTCACCATCTGCTCCACCGCCGACGATCTGGCGCAGGAGACGCAGGACAACATCCTGCGTTTCGCCGCCTCGGGCTTCCGCGACTTCACCCGAATCGCCGCCAGCGACGTGGCCATGTGGCGCGACATCTTCCTGAACAACCGCGAGGCGCTGCTGGAGATGCTGGCGCGCTTCACCGAGGATTCCCAGGCCCTGGGCCGCGCCGTGCGCTGGGGCGAGGCGGGGTTCATCGAGGACCGCATCCAGCGCGGCCGCAAGGTCCGGCGCTCGCTGATCGAGATGAAGCAGGCCTGAAGCGGGGTTTCCGGCGGATGCCCCCGGGCGGAGGCTCCGCCTCCCCCGGTCCCCCATCGCTGGGGAGATGGTATCTCCCCAGACCCCGCCTTGAGTTGATGCGAGCGGCAAGGTCGGCCTGTGGCCCGAACCCCCGGGGACAGGCGGACCGGCCGGTTCCATCTCCGCGCCGGTGGCAGCGAGAGCCAGCGAAGGGGAGGTCCAGGACCCTCAGGGTCCTGGTGGATGGGGTCCGGGGAAGGCAAAGCCTTCCCTGGCCGGCCGCAACGGCAAAGCCCTGATCCCCTGCCTTGGCCTCCCACCCTGGCCCGGAGGGCGCGGAGGGCCTATCTAGGGGCTCCCATCTTCCTGCAGGCGAGCGATCCGATGCGCGACAGCAGCTACACCGGCTATACCCCTCATATCGTTCCCGGCGTGACGCCGGTGGACAAGATCACGGTGGAGAGCCGGGTGGTGGCCTGCGACGGCGGCAAGGGCGCGCTGGGGCATCCCACCATCTACATGCGGATCGAGGACCGGGAGGTCACCTGCCCCTATTGCTCGCGCACCTATGTGCTGGCCGAGGGCGCGGGGGATGACGGCCACCACTGAGGCCGCTGGCAGAAATTCGGAAAGGGGCGGCGATGACCGAGGATGCGCCCTCCGGGACCTCCCGTGACAGCACGGGTCCGGAGCAGGAAGCGGCCACGGCCGCCGTCACCAACATGCCGGGGGCCGTGGGCGACGTGCCCGCTACCCCGCCGGGCGAGCGGCACCTGATCCTGGTGGACGGGTCGGGCTACATCTTCCGCGCCTTCCACGCCCTGCCGCCGATGACCAATCCGGAAGGCGTGCCGGTGAACGCCGTCTTCGGCTTCTCCGGCATGCTGTCGAATTTCCTGTCCCGGCATGTGGGCAGCCACATCGCTGTGGTCTTCGACGCCTCCCGCAGCACCTTCCGCAACGAGATCTACCCCGACTACAAGGCGCACCGGCCCGAGCCGCCGCCGGAGCTGGTGCCCCAGTTCAAGATGATCCGCGAGGCCACGGCGGCCTTCGGCGTCGCCTGCGTGGAGCAGCAGGGCTACGAGGCGGACGACATGATCGCCTCCTATGCCGTCGCCTTCGCGCGGGATGGCGGGCGGGTGACGATCGTCTCCTCCGACAAGGACCTGATGCAGCTCGTGGAGGATCGGGTCGAGCTGCTGGACCCGATCAAGCAGAAGCCGATCCGCGCCGCCGAGGTGATGGAGAAGTTCGGCGTGCCGCCGGAGAAGGTGGTCGAGGTCCAGGCCCTGGCCGGCGACCCCACCGACAACGTGCCGGGCGTGCCGGGCATCGGCGTGAAGACCGCCGCCCAGCTCATCGAGACCTATGGCGACGTGGAGACGCTGCTTTCCCGCCTGTCCGAGATCAAGCAGCCCAAGCGCCGCCAGACGCTGGAGGAGAATGCGGAGAATGCCCGCATCAGCCGCCGGCTGGTGGAGCTGGACCGCAACGCCCCCCTGCCGCATCCGGTGGAGGAATTCGCGACCCGGCCGCCCGAGCCGGCGCGGCTGAGCGGCTTCCTGGAGCGCAACGGCTTCCGCTCGCTCCAGCACCGGCTGGGGCTGAGCCAGGACGGCCTGCGCGATAGCGGCGTCCGCCGCCCGCCGGCCGCGCTGGAGGCCCCCGTGACGGCGGAGCCGCTGGCGGTGCCGGCCGAGGCCGCGCCCTTCGGCCCCTACGAGACCATTGCCGACCTCGCCACGCTGGAGCGCTGGATCGCGCGGGCGCGTGAGGCCGGGGTGGTGGCGGTGGACACGGAGACGGACAGCCTGGACGCGCTGGCGGCCAACCTCGTGGGCATCTGCCTCGCCGTGGCGCCCGGCCAGGCGGCCTATCTGCCGCTGCGCCATGCCTCGGGCGACCTGTTGCAGCCGGCGCCGCAGCAGGTGCCCTTCGACGAGGCGATCGCCCTGCTGCGCCCGCTGCTGGCCGAGCCTGGCACGCTGAAGGTGCTGCACAACGCGAAATACGACACCGAGGTGCTGGCGCGGCCGGAGAATGGCGGCCTCGCCGTCGATCCGGTGGACGACACCATGCTGCTCTCCTACAGCCTCGATGCCGGGCGGCACGGGCATGGGATGGACGAGCTGTCGCGCCGCCACCTCGCGCACCAGCCGATCACCTATGACGAGGTGACCGGCACCGGCCGGGCGCGCAAGCCCTTCGCCCAGGTGCCGCTGGAGCAGGCCGCCGCCTATGCCGCCGAGGATGCGGATGTCACGCTGCGCCTCTGGCTGGCGCTGAAGCCGCTGCTGCGCGAGCGCAAGGCCCTGGCCCTCTATGAGCAGGTCGAGCGCCGCATGATCGCCGTGCTGCGCGACATGGAAACCGCCGGCATCAAGGTGGATGGCGAGGAGCTGGCGCGGATCGGCGAGGATTTCTCCCAACGCATGGCGGCGCTGGAGACGGAGATCCACGGCCTCGCCGGCCGTGCCTTCAACGTCGGTTCCCCCAAGCAGCTCGGCGAGATCCTGTTCGGCGAGATGGGCCTGCCGGGTGGCCGCAAGGGCAAGACCGGCGCCTATTCCACCGATGTCTTCGTGCTGGAGGAATTGGCGGCGCAGGGCCACGAGCTGCCGCGCAAGGTGCTGGACTGGCGGCAGCTCTCCAAGCTGAAATCCACCTATGTGGAAGGGCTGCAGGCGCAGATCGCCGCCGATGGCCGGGTCCATACGGATTTCAGCATGGCCATCACCTCCACCGGCCGGCTGTCCTCCACCGAGCCCAACCTGCAGAACATTCCCATCCGCACGGAAGAAGGCGCGAAGATCCGCCGCGCCTTCGTGGCGGAGCCGGGGCATGTGCTGCTGGCCGCGGACTATTCGCAGATCGAGCTGCGGCTGCTGGCCCATATGGCCGACGTGCCGACGCTGCGCGAGGCCTTCAGCAAGGGCGAGGACATCCACACCCGCACGGCGCGGGAGATCTTCCGCCTGCCGGACGGGGCGCCGGTGGACCGCGAGCTGCGCCGCCGCGCCAAGACGGTGAATTTCGGCATCATCTACGGCATCTCGGCCTTCGGCCTGGGGCCACGGCTGGGCATCTCCCCGGGCGAGGCGCGCGGCATCATCGACGCCTATTTCGCGCAGTATCCGGGCATCCGCGACGCGATGGAGGCGATCAAGGAGGAGGCCCGCATCCACGGCTTCGTCCGTACCTCCTTCGGCCGGGCGCTCTGGATTCCCGACATCACCGTCAAGCAGGCGCAGATCCGCGCCAATGCCGAGCGGCAGGCGATCAACGCCCCCTTCCAGGGAGGTGCTGCGGAGATCATCAAGCGCGCCATGGTCCGCATGCCGCTGGCGCTGCGCGAGGCCGGGCTTTCGGCGCGGATGCTGCTGCAGGTGCACGACGAACTGCTCTTCGAGGTGCCGGAGGGCGAGGTCGAGGCGACGGCGAAGCTGGTGCGGGAGGTGATGGAGGGCGTGGCGACCCTGCATGTCCCCCTCTCCGTGGAGGTCGGGACAGGCCATTCCTGGGCCGAGGCGCACTGATCCCGGACGGCGGCGGGCGCAAGGCCGAATCCTTCCCGGCCCGCTGCCGGCGGGCCGCATGGCCTTCCTTGAATCTGGACGCAGCATGGCATCCGCGCAGGGGAGGACCCCGGCGGATACCGTGGTGTGCCTCATCCACCGACTTGCGGTTGTGTTTTGCCTTTGTCGCCTCGGCCTCAAGGCGCAAGTGGCACTTTCGCCTCATGAGTGACTTGTTATTGATTTGGAAGGAAGATTCGCGAAGGGCAGTTTGACCTTCGCGACAACCCCTGGCTGAATATTTCATAATCGTATCGCAACGACAATCCGTGCCACGGTCGCCCCGCCCTGTCCGCCGGGGCTATAACCGTGCCGGGAGGAGGGTTTCCCCGGCTCTCCCAGGTTCTGGATCGTACCCGTGGTCTCACCTCTGCGCTGGATCGCTGCCCGGCTCCGCCGCCGTCCTGACAAGGAACACGAGATCGCCCTGAACCGGGTGGCGATCGCCCTGGGCGCGTTGGTGTACTTCTTCCTGGTGGTGCCTTCCGACGCCTCGCTGGAGGAAGCGCGGCGGCTCTGCGCCGCCTTCGCCATCGCGACCATGCTGATCTTCGGGCACCTGGTGATCCGCCCCGGCGTCTCCGTGCTGCGGCGCCTCGCGGGCATCGTGCTGGATCTCGGCATCCTTTCGGGCGGGCTGCTCACCGGTGGTGTCTATGTGGCCGCACTCTACCCGCTCTATCTCTGGGTGATCTTCGGCAACGGCTTCCGCTTCGGCATCGCCTATCTCGGCGTCGCGGCGGGCCTGTCCATCCTGGCCTTCGGTACCATCATCCATGTCTCGCCCTACTGGCAGGCCAACTACCCGCTGGCGCTGGGCCTGCTGGCGGGCCTGATCGTGCTGCCCGGCTATGCCGCGATGCTGATCCGCAAGCTGTCCCTGGCGCGCGACCAGGCGGAACAGGCCAGCCAGGCGAAGAGCCTCTTCCTGGCCAGCGTCAGCCACGAACTGCGTACGCCCGTCACCGCCATCATCGGCATGAACGACCTGCTGCGCCGCACGCCGCTGCAGCCGGAACAGCGGGAGATGACGGGGACGGTCCAGACCTCCGCGCGCGCCCTGATCTCGCTGATCGACGACCTGCTGAACCTGTCGCGCCTGGATGCGGGCCGCATCGCCTTCGAGCAGGTGGTCTTCGACCCGGTGGCGGTGCTGCGCGACGCGGCGCGGCTGGTCACCGCCCAGGCGCTGGAAAAGGACCTCCGCCTCGGCTTCCACGTCACGCCGCGCAGCACCGGCCTGCTGCGCGGCGACCGGCGGCGCTTGGGGGAGGTGCTGCTGAACCTGGCCGGCAACGCGGTGAAGTTCACCCAGCAGGGCGGGGTGGTCCTGGCGCTGGACATGCAGGAACAGGCGGAGGGCATCCTGCTGCGGCTGGAGGTGTCGGACACCGGCATCGGCATCGCGCCGGAGGCCCAGGAACGCATCTTCGAGAGCTTTACCCAGGCCCATGAGCGGATCGCCAACGACTTCGGCGGCACGGGGCTGGGCCTGTCCATCTCCCGCCGCCTGGTCCGGGCGCAGGGGGGCGACATCGGGGTGCGCAGCCGCCTTGGCCGCGGCAGCACGCTCTGGCTCATCCTGCCCATGGAGCCTGCCGCCGCCGGGGAGCTTCCCGCGCCCGCTCCCTGGCCCGCCGTGGTGCTGGTGCGCGACGCCAGCCTGCTGCCGGCCCTGGAACGCGTGGCGGGACCGGCCGGGCTGCACCTCGCCCCGGCGCGGGACCGCGACGAGGCCCGCCGCCTCCTCGCCGCGCCGGCCCCGGCGGGCGAGGGGCCGCGGATGCTGATCCTGCTGGGCGAGGAGCCCGCCGCCGCGGAGCGGATGGAGGAGGAACCGGGGCCGCCTGCTTTGCCGGACCTGCCGCCGGAGGCGGCGCGCCTGCCCGTCCTGCTGATCCGCCCCGATACGTTGCCCGGGCTCCCGGAACCGGCGCGGCGCTTCGGGGCGCTGGCCATCCTGTCGGCACGGCGCCTGGAGGCGGAACTGCCGCCCGTGCTGCGCGCCGCCCACACGCTCTGGCGGGCGGAGAGCGAGGAGGAGAGGAGGCTGCCCGGCGGGCGTACGGCCGGCCGGCACATCCTGGTGGTGGACGACAACCGGGTGAACCAGAAGGTGCTGTCGCGGATGCTGGAAACCGGCGGCCACGCCGTTACCCTGGCCGGCAATGGCGAGGAGGCGCTGGACCTGCTGGAACGGGACAGCTTCGACCTCGTGGTGATGGATGTGAACATGCCGGTCATGGGTGGGCTGGAGGCGACCAAGCTCTACCGCATGGCCTCGCTCGGCCAGCCGCATTTGCCCATCGTCGCCCTGACCGCCGACGCCACCAGCCAGGCAAGGGAGAAGGCGCTGGAGGCGGGCATGGATGCCTGCCTGACCAAGCCGATCGACCTGGAAACCCTGCTGGACCTCGTGGAGCGCCTCCTGGCCGGCAAACCACCTTCGGCCGCACCGGTCCGGCGCCCGGCCACCCCCCTGGCGGTGGTCCCGCCGCCGGACGAGCAGCCGTCCCGACCCGCCACGGCCATGCCGCCCTGGACCGTCTATGAGAATCCGCGGCCCGAGCCGCCACCCGCGCCGGTCCCGTCCCATCTTGCGCCGCATGATACGGGGGCGCCGGACGCGGCTGGCCAGGCGCTGCTCGACGAGACGATGCTGGACAATCTGGAAACGCTGGGCGGCGCCGCCTTCGTCGCGGACGTGGTCGCCTCCTTCCTCACGGAAGCGGCCGCCCATCTGGAGGAGGTGCAGAAGGCCGTCCGGCTGGAGGACGGCGCGACATTCCGGGACCGGGTGCATGCCCTGCGCAGCAGCGCGGCCAATGTCGGCGCGCTGGTCCTGCCGGAGCTCTGCCGCGACTGGCAGTTCGCCAGCGACGAAGCGGTGCGCCGGAACGGCGCGGAGATGGCGGCGCGGCTCGTCGCCGAATTCGAGGCGGTGCGGGCGGCGCTGCTGCGGCGCCAGGCCCTGCCGCCGGTGCTGGTGACCCGGCGGGACTGACCCCGCCGCAAGCCTCGTGTCGGCTGCCATGCCGAAGGATCGGAGCCGCCGGGGAGGGCCTCCCCCGCCGGTCCTTCCTCCGCCCGGTGCCGTGGGGCTTGGGCAGGGCCGTCACTCGGCCGCGATGCCGATCCCCCGGTCGCGGCTGGTCCGGCGCTCCTGCGCCGCGGCGAGGCGCTCCATCTTGCGCAGGTCCGCCGGCGACAGGCGCATCGCCGCGTCCACCCAGACATCGACGATGTCGCGCAGCTCCTTCAGCGTCACCGGCGCGGCGATGTGGCGGGCGCGGAACACCGCCTGCATCGCGTTGTGCCGGCGGCCCTGCCCGGCGATGTACTGGCGCAGTTCCTCGTCGCCCTGGCCCGGGGTCAGCAGCATGTCCACCAGGCCCAGCTCATGCAGCTCCTCGGCGGTGTAGATGCGGCCGCTCAGGATCATGCGCTCGGCCTGCACGGCGCCGATGCGGCGGGCGATCAGGCTGTAGGCGCCCATGCCGGGGAAGAGGTTGAACAGCACTTCCGGCAGGCCGAACTTGGTGCCCCGCTCCGCCGCGATCAGGTTGCAGGACAGCGCCGTCTCGAAGCCGCCGCCCAGCGCATCGCCCTGCACCAGCGCGATGGTCACCACCGGGGCGCTGTAGCTGACGAGGTTGTTGTACACCACGTCGATGCAGCGATGTGCGTAGTGCTGCAGCAGCACCCGCTGCTCCTTGCGCACCGCCTCGGCGAAGAGCTTCAGGTCGCCGCCCATGTTGAAGATGCCGGGAATGCCCGAGGCCACGACGAAATAGTCGAAGGGGCGCTTCTCGTCGCCGGCCTGGGCCAGCCAGCGGGTGACGTCCGCCTGCATCTCGGTCAGGTCGCGCAGCACGCCGGGGGAGACGCAGGGACGGCCCTGCGGCGTCAGGCGGCACCAGAAGGTGCGGGCCTCGGCATCCAGCCGGACGCGGATATCGGCGAAGTCCTTGTCCAGGACCAGGCTGCCATCCGCGGTGACCGGGCTGAGGCCCTGGACCTCCATGCGGGCGGAAACCAGCTGGTGCTGCACCGGCGGCTTGGAGAAGGAGGACGGGTTGGAGAAGGACGTGGTGGGGAAGTAGGTCATGGAAGAGCCTTTCTCGAAGGAACGCGGACACCCCTCTCGCCCGGATGCGGGCGGGGATGCCGGCATTCTGAATAAGGCCCTCCCCGGCGTCTTTGCCCGCAATGGTTCGTGCGAAAGGAATCGTGGGACAGGGAAAAGAAGCGGAGGACGTCTATTTGTTTCTCATAAGAAACAAAACTGCGGATGCTTCGTGGTCCCTTGCGGATGCCGGTGCAGGATGTTGCGGAGGCCATACGGCAGGATCCGGCCGCGAAAGAGGGCTCAGCCCACGGCATCGGGTTCGCGCTTCGGTCCCGGCCTCTTCCCGTGCGCTCCATCTCGGCGCTCTCTCGCTCGATGGCTGACGGATGGCGCCAGTCCGTTCCGGACCACTGCCGAAGCCGGGCCTGGATAGCCCCCGGGAACGGCCATGGACGGGGAGCCGGGAACGGTGGCGGCCGCCGCGCGGGCGGTGGGTGACGGTGACGCTTGCGGGCGTCACCGCCGATGGCGGCTCAGGCTCCTGCCTGGAACGGGCCCCAGGCCAGGTCCTTCTCCGCCACCAGGCCGGGGGCGGCAGGCCATTCGATGGCGAAGACCGGGTCGTCGTAGCGGAACCCGTCCGCGAAGCCCGGCGCGAAGGGCGTGGACATGCTGTAAGTCACTTCCACATCGTCGGTCAGGGTCAGGAAGCCATGGGCGCAGCCGGTGGGGATGTAGAGGCTCAGATCCTCGTCCTGCCCCAGCCGGAACCCCTGCCACGCCCCGAAGCTGGGCGAATCGGGCCGGACATCCGCCACCACGTCGAAGATCGTGCCGCGGACACAGCGCACGAGCTTCACCTCCTCATAGGGCGGCCGCTGGTAGTGCATCCCCCGCAGCGTCCCGGCCCGCCGCGTCACGGAGGTGCTGCTTTGCACGAAGCGGCCATTGAGGCCGCGCTCGGTGAACTCCTTCTCGCAGAAGGTGCGACCGAAGGAGCCCCGTTCGTCGCGGTGGCGCTCGATCACAATGGCCCAGAGGCCATCGATCCTGGTAGATTGGAAGATCATTTTATTGTCTTTATACCAATATTGAGATGAAGCGAAGGGTTTTCCGATGAGCGGGCTGGGCCAGGAATTGCATGGACATGTGGAGGCGCTGTTCCCGATCTGCCGGAGCATCACCGGGGAAGGGCTGCGGCAGACGCTGCGCTACATCTCCGACCGGATCGGGCTGGAAATTCACGAGGTGCCCAGCGGCACCCCGGTGCTGGACTGGGAGGTGCCGGAGGAGTGGACGGTGCGGGGCGCCCGGATCGAGCGCCTGAACGGCGAGACCGTGGTGGATTTCCGCGACAACAACCTGCATCTCGTGCAGTACAGCCTGCCGGTGGACCGGGTGATGCCGCGGGAGGAACTGGAGCGCCATCTGCACAGCCTGCCGGACCAGCCGGACCTCATTCCCTACCGCACCGGCTACTACGCAAGGAGCTGGGGCTTCTGCCTCTCGCAGAACCAGCGCGACGCGATGCGGGACGAGGCCTATCGCGTCGTGGTGGACACCGCCCTGGCACCCGGCGCACTCAGCTATGGCGAACTCTTCCTGCCGGGCGAAAGCGAGGAGGAGTTCCTCTTCTCCATCCATTGCTGCCACCCCTCGCTGGCCAACGACAACCTCGCCTCCATCGCCGTGGCCATGGCGCTGGCGGATTCGCAGAAGCGGCGGAACGGGCGGAAGCTGGGCCTGCGCTTCGTCTTCCTGCCCGGCACGATCGGCGCCATCACCTGGCTGGCGCGCAACCGCGACACGGTCGGGCGGATCCGGCACGGGCTGGTGCTGAGTTGCCTGGGCGATGCCGGCGGGCTGACCTACAAGCGCTCCCGCCGCGGCGATGCGCCGGTGGATCGCTACGCGACGCATGTGCTGGCCGAGGAAGGCTTCGCCGAGCGCGTGCTGCCCTTCATCCCCTATGGCTATGACGAACGGCAGTACTGCTCGCCCGGCTTCAACCTGCCGGTCGGCTGCCTGATGCGCTCGCCCAACGGCACCTTTCCGGAATACCACACCTCCGCCGACAACCCCGCGCTGGTGAAGCCCGAATCGCTGGAGCATTCGCTGATGGCGCTGGAGCGCATCGTGGCGATGGCGGAGGCGGATTACACCCCGCTGAACACCCAGCCCTATGGCGAGCCGCAGCTCGGCCGGCGCGGCCTCTACAAGGCCATCGGCGGGCAGCATGACCAGGAGGACGCGCGCGCCCGCTTCGACCAGATGACCGTCTTCTGGGTGCTGAACCTCGCCGACGGCACGCATTCGCTGCTGGACATCGCGGAACGCGCGGGCAAGCCCTTCCCGGCCGTTGCGGCGGCGGCGCGGGCGCTGTCGGAGGCCGGGCTGCTGGTGCCGGCGGAAGGCCGGGTGATCGGGCAGGACCGAGCGGGCTGATCAGCCCGGAAAACCGCGAGAACCGCTGCGAGGCGGACGTCGCGCTGTCCCCGGGGGAAAGGCTCCGCCTTTCGCCCCGGACCCCCTATCCGTCAGGACCCTGCGGGCCCTGAACCCGATGAGCTGGCACCTGCCGGCGTCGGATCGCGCCGGAGAGCCATGCTCTCCGGCGGACTGCCGGTGCCACCAGCGCGGACAAGGCGTCTTTCTTTTTCAGGAGCCCCACGCCTCCACCTGCTTCCCAGGACCGGACCGTGGACTGACGGCCGCCACGGGAACCAGCGAACGCCCGGGGTCCGGGGACCGGCTTCGGTCCCCGGCGGAGTGGGGGTCTCGGGGGCGAGGCGGCGCCTTGCCCCCGGGGGCGGCCATCAAGCGCAACGCAAGGACGGCTCAGCCCAGGCCGAGCGCCTTTTCGTATTCGCTCCGGAAGGTGGCGAGGGAGCTGGCCAGCACCGTGGCGGCGCCGTCCACCAGTCCGCAGCGGCCGGAGCCGGGCAGCAGGCGCGTCAGGTTCTCCAGCGCCGCGAGGTCGGTGGGCCGTCCGGCCCCGGCCTCGATGCGTTCGAGGATGCGCGAGACCTGGTGCGTGCCGATCTTGCAGGAGGAGCACTGGCCGCAGGAATTCGCCGCGAAGAAGGCGACGTATTCCGCCGTCTTGCGCAGGATGCTGGTGCCCTCGCCCACCACGATCATGGCGCCGGTGCCGAGGCGGGAGCCGCGGGCGCGCAGGCTGTCGAAGTCCAGCGCGACGTCGAGGTCGCGGTCGGTCAGCAGCGTGTTGGACGGGCCGCCGGTGAAGACCGCCTTGAACGCCTTGCCGGCCAGCATGCCGCCGCCGCAGCGGAAGACCAGCTCGCGCAGCGAGGTGCCCATCGGCAGCTCGTGCAGGCCCGGGCGCAGCACGTCGCCGGACAGCGAGTAGAGCTTGGTGCCCGCCGCCTCGCCGAGGCCCAGCGCCCGGTACCACGCCGCGCCGTGGCGGAGGATATGGGGGACATGGGCGAAGGTCTCGACATTGTTCAGCAGCGTCGGCGCGCCATCCACGCCCTTCTCCGCCGGAAAGGGCGGCTTCAGCGACGGGAAGGGGAAGCCGCCCATGACGCTGGCCACCGCCGCCGTCTCCTCCCCGCCGACATAGAGGCCGGCGCTTTCGCTCACCCGCATCTGGATGGGGGTGCCGACGGATTCCGAGACGCGGGCCAGCAGCGGATGCGCGCGCCAGGCATCGGCGGCAGCGCGCAGGGCCTTCACGGAAGCGGTCTCGCGCGGGTTGACGTAGAGGGCGATCCGGTTCGCCTTCACCGCCAGGGCGCCAATCAGCGCACCCTCGATCACCTGGTGCGGCGTGCGGGAGAGCAGGAAGCGGTCCTTGAAGGTGCCCGGCTCGTCCTCGTTGCCGTTGCAGATGATCCACTTGCCGCCGCCTTCGGGAAAGGGCGGCTGCGCCGCCACGGCGGCCCATTTGCGGTGGGTGGGGAAGCCGGCGCCGCCCAGGCCGCGCAGCCCGGCGGCCTCCAGCGCGGGAATGATGCCGGCGGGATCGGCGAGGGCGCGTTCCAGCCCCTCGCCACCGCCGGCCCTGAGCCAGGCGGCGAGGTCCGGGCCGACCCGGATCGCCTCGGCGGTGAGAACGGCGGTCATGCGGCCATCCCCCGGTCGGTGACGGCATCGAAATTGCCGTAGGGCGGAAAGATCATCGGGGCCTTGCGGCCGAGCAGCAGGCCCTGCGCCACCAGGGCGCGGCGCCAGTCGGCGAGATGCGTCAGCCCGACATTGCGCGGCCGTTCCGCCCGCGCCCCGGCGGCGGCCCCGGCACCCGCATGGCGGCCGAAGACCACCAGCTCCAGCAGGGCATTGCCCATCATGCGGTTGCGGCCGTGCAGCCCGCCCGTCACCTCGCCCGCGCAGAGCAGGCCGGGGACGGCGGTGCGGCCTTCCGGATCGATCTCCACGCCGCCGTTCTGGTAGTGCAGCGTCGGGCGGATCAGGAAGGGCTCCTCGGCCGGATCGAAGCCGCCGCGATGGGCGAGATGGCGCAGGGTGACGAGGCTCTTCTCCAGGATGCCCGGCTTGCCCTTCTCCAGTGTCGGCGTGTCGAGGAAGAGCCCCACCTTGCCGTCGCGTTCCACGCCGCGCCCCTCGGCGATCTCGCGCAGGATGGCGGAAGCCACCACGTCGCGCGGCTGCAATTCGTCCACGAAGCGCTCGCCCTTGCCGTTCACCAGGAAGGCGCCCGAGGAACGCGCCGCCTCGCTGACCAGCGCGCCCTCCATGTGCGGCGGCCAGGCGATGCCGGTCGGGTGGTACTGGAAGCTGTTCACCTCCCGCAGCGGGGCGCCAAGGCGATAGGCCAGCACCAGCCCGTCCGCCGTGGCGCCGTAGTGGTTGGAGGTGGGGAAGCCCGCGAGGTGCAGCCGCCCCGATCCGCCGGTGGCCAGCACCACCGCCCCGGCGCGGGCCAGCACCGGGCGACCATGCGCGAAGTCGTGCAGCACCGCCCCGGCGCAGCGGCCGCGGTCGTCCGTCAGCAGCTCCAGCGCCGGATGGCGGTCGAGGATGGTGATCCCCGGCTGGAGCAGGGTCGCCTCGCGCAGCGCCCGCATCAGCTCCAGCCCGGTGAAGTCGCGATAGGAGAGCAGCCGCGCGGCGGTGGCGCCGCCGGGCTTCTTGCGCAGCAGCGTGCCGCCCATGCGCTGGCTGCCCTCGGTGAGGTCGAAGCTCATCCCCTCCTGGATCAGCCAGCGGATCGCCGACGGGCCGCCGGAGACCAGCGCCGCCACCAGCGCCTTGTCGGCGGCGAAATGCCCGGCGCGCAGCGTGTCCTCGAAATGCCGTTGCAGGCTGTCCTCGGCGCCGACCGCGGCCTGGATGCCGCCTTCCGCCATCACCGTGTTGCTGTCGCCGATGCGTAGCTTGGTGGCGAGCAGCACGCGGGCCCCGGCGCGCGCGGCGGTCAGCGCCGCGACGCAGCCCGCGCCGCCGCCGCCGATCACCAGCACGTCCGCGTCCAGCATCGGGGCGCCGGCGATGTCCACATCCTCCAGCAGCGAATCCGCCTGTAGCAGGTCCGCCAGGATGGCCGGGCATTCCTGGCCGGCGCTGGCGCCGACCCGCAGCGTCACCATGGCGCCCGGCTGGCGGTCCGGATGATAGGCGGTCAGCAACTCCGGCACCGGCAGGTCCAGCGCCCGGGCCGGGGCGGGGGAGGCGGCGCGCCAAGCGGCGAGGGCCTGGGCATGGGGGATTCCGGCGGCGCTCATGACGCGGCTCCCTTGGATGGCGGATTGGCGCCCGGCGCGTCGAAGTCGATCGGCTGCCGCCCGTCCTCGATCTCGTGCAGCCGCATGATCAGGTCGGAGGGGCGTAGCGTCAGCGAGGCGTTCATCCGCCGCACGAACTGGCCCAGATGCGCCGGGTCGATATGCTCCGGGCAGGCGGCGACGCAGAGGTTGCAGAGCACGCAGTGGTCGAAGAGCTCGGCGGCAGCATTGGCCTGCCCCACGGCGGCGAGGTTGACCATGCGCTGCACCTCGATCCCCTTGGGACAGGCACGGTCGCAGCCGTTGCAGTGGCGGCAGTGCTTGGCCTCGGGGAAGACGGCGTCGATCTGGTCGATCGCGGTCCAGCTGTCGGTCAGCGCGTGCAGGTCATAGGCATGCGGGCGGCGAGCCGGGAAATGGTCGATGAAGGAGACCTGCATCCCTTCCTCGGCCAGCATCTCGCAGGCCAGGGCGGTGCCGGCCAGGCGCTGTCCCGGTCGGCGCACCAGCACGCGGCAGGCCCCGCAGACACCCTGGCCCATGCAGCCGACATTCTCCGTCAGCGACAGCCCGGCGGCCGTCCAGGCCTGCAGCAGCGAGGTTCCGGGCATCGCCTCGATGGCATGGCCGTCGAAGTCCAGATGCAGGGGTCCGGAGGTCCGTGCGTCATCGGACATGCGGGGCGATCTCCCGTCCGTGGGGGACATCGGGGAAGGCCGGTGTCCTGGACGGGAAGGATAGACCCATCGCGCCGCCGCCTGAACCCGCCACCATAATATCCGGCTTGAAAAACCGGCCGGTAGCAAGAAAATGATGACGGATCATCCGTCTTTTGCATGTGTCTTTAAACAGTACTTATTTGGTCCAGATGTTGAGGACTTTGCGTTGGTCCTCCGATGCGTCACCCTGCCCCTCGTTGCACGCCGCCGGGACGGGAAGGCGAAGGGCCTTCCCCGGCGTGAGCGCAGCCCCGGCGTGAGCACGGCCCCGGGGGAGGCGAGGCCGCCCCAGGCAGCCCATCCTCCCCCGAAGCGGTGCGGCGCTAGGCCTTGATCTCCTGCACGGACTCGAAGCCCTCGAACTGCGGCGGGCCGAGATAGAGGGAGCGCGTGTTGGTCTGCCCGGCATCGCGATGCGCGGCGCGAAACTGTTCCGAGCGGGTCCAGTTCTCGAAATCCTCCCGCGAGCGCCAGATCGTGTGCGAGGCGTAGAGGACATGCTCCTCGGTCGCCGGACCGCGCAGCAGGTGGAACTCCACGAAGCCCGGCACCTCGCGCAGGCGGGAGTCGCGGGACTTCCACACCTCCTCGAAGGCGGCCTCGGAGCCCGGGGCGACCTTGAAACGGTTCATGGCGACGAACATGGGCGGCATCCTCTGAATCCTGCCCCGCCCTCCCGGTGGGAGGGCGGCTGGCCGGAGCGCAGGTTGCCCCGTCCGTCCCCCAACCACAAACCCGAACCCCGCACGGGAACCACGAATGCGAAGGGCGCCGGCCGGGTTTCCCCCGCCGACGCCCTTCCTGTCGCCCCGCCCGGTGCGGCGAGGCTGCGCCTTACTCCAGGCGCTCGCCGTGCAGCACGATGTCGAGGCCCTCGCGCTCTTCCTCGGTGGTCACGCGCAGCCCGATCACCACATCGACGATCTTGAGGATGATCCAGGTCATGACGCCGGTGTAGATGAAGGTCGAGAGCACCGCGTAGAGCTGGATCATGAACTGCGCCATCGAGCCGGCCGTGCCGTCCGGCGCCGCCGTGGTGGCGGAAAGCGGGCCATAGGCGAAGAAGCCCGTCAGCAACGCGCCGACGATGCCGCAGAGCCCGTGCACGCCGAAGGCATCGAGGCTGTCGTCATAGCCGCACCAGTGCTTGAGCGCGGTCGCGCCCCAGAAGCCGGTCAGGCCCGCGACCACGCCGATCACCAGCGCCGGCACCGGCAGCACGAAGCCCGCCGCCGGGGTGATGGCGACCAGCCCCGCCACCGCGCCGGAAATGGCGCCGAGCACGGAAGGCTTCCCCTTCACCGCCCATTCTACGAAGACCCAGGCCAGGGTCGCGGCCGCCGCGGCGACCTGCGTCACCAGCATGGCCATGCCCGCGCGGCCGCCGGCGGCACCCGCCGAGCCCGCGTTGAAGCCGAACCAGCCCACCCAGAGCAGCGAGGCGCCGATCACGGCCAGGCCCAGGTTGAAGGGCGACATGTTGTCGTGGCCGAGGCCCACGCGCTTGCCCAGCACCACGGCGCAGACGAGGCCCGCCACGCCCGCGTTGATGTGCACCACCGTGCCGCCGGCGAAGTCCAGCGCGCCGAGCGCGAAGATCCAGCCGTTCGGATGCCAGACCCAGTGCGCGATCGGGCAATAGACGACCAGCAGCCACAGGATGGTGAAGGCCACCATCGCCGAGAACTTCATGCGGTCCGCATAGGCGCCGCTGATCAGCGCGGGCGTGATGATCGCGAAGGTCATCTGGAAGGTCAGGAAGACCGTCTCGGGAATGGTGAAGGCCACCGCCCCGTCGCCCGAGCCCAGCGTGAAGGGGGCGTTCCAGTTCTCCGCCACGCCGTTCAGCAGCAGCTTGGACAGGTCACCGACATAGGCGTTGCCCTCGCCGAAGGCGATCGAATAGCCCGCCACCATCCACACGATCGTGGCGAGCGCCGCGACCGAGAAGGACTGCATCATGGTGGCCAGCACGTTCTTCTTGCGCACCATGCCCGCATAGAACAGCGCCAGGCCCGGGATGGTCATCATCAGCACGAGCGCCGTGCTGGTCAGCATCCAGGCCGTGTCGCCGGTATCGGGCGTGGACGGCGCCACCGGCACCGCCTCGGGTGCCGCCGGCGTGGTCTGCGCCAGCACCGGCAGCGCCAGCATCAGCACAGGCAGGGCCGCCAAGGCGCAGCCCGCCGCGCGGCGGGCCCGCGTCTTCATCAACTCGCTCATCATTCCCCCTCAGAGCGCGGCGTCGTCGGTCTCGCCGGTGCGAATCCGCATGACCCGCTCCACATCCAACACGAAAATCTTTCCGTCACCGATCTTGCCAGTGCGGGCCGTGGTGGCGATGGCCTCCACAACCGCGTCCACCATGTCGTTGGCGACGGCGACCTCGATCTTGAGCTTCGGCAGGAAGCTCACATGGTACTCGGCACCACGGTAGATCTCGGTCTGGCCCTTCTGCCGGCCAAAACCCTTCACCTCCGTCACCGTCAGCCCCTGGATGCCCAGGGGCGTGAGCGCCTCCCGTACCTCATCCAGCTTGAAGGGCTTGATGATCGCCATGACCAGCTTCATTCGGCCGGAGCCCCCTTCGATCCTTCTCGGCGCATGAGATGCGAAGCGCGTGCCAAGGCGGACAATGGGCAGGATGCACGCATTCCGTGCGGTTGATTTCACGGAAGGGCAGGAAAGCCCCGCCACCCCCTGCCCAAAACCTGTGCAATACGGCAGGATGGCAGGCATGACGAAACGGATCGAGGTCGAGGCCTGCGTGATGGGCGCGGGCCCGGTGGGGGCGACCCTGGCCGCCACCCTGGCGGCGGCGGGGCTGGAGGTCGCGGTGGTGGACACCGCCCCCCTTCCGCCGATGGAGCGGCCCGAATTCGACGGCCGCGCCTATGCCATTGCCGCCTCCTCCCGCAACCTGCTGGAGGCCGCGGGCATCTGGTCGCGCCTGCCCGACGAGCCCTGTCCGATCACCCGCATCCGCGTGGCCGATGGCCGCCCTGGCGAGCCCGCCTCGCCGTTCGACCTGCATTTCGACGCTGCCGACCTGGGCGAGCCCGCCTTCGGCTGGATGGTGGAGGCCCGCTCCCTCCGCGTCGCCCTGAACGCCGCCCTGCCGCATCTGCCGCGCCTGCATGTCTTCGCCCCGGCCCGGCCCCATGTCACCCGCACCGCGGAGGCGGCCCTGGTCGCCCTGGCCGACGGTACGGAGATCGCTGCCCGCCTCGTGGTCGGCGCCGAGGGCCGCCGCAGCCCGTTGCGCCGCGCCGCCGGCATCGGCACCGCCGGGCTCGACTACCACCAGACCGGCATGGTCTTCGCCATCGCCCACGAGCGCCCGCACGGCGGTTTGGCGCTGGAGCAGTTCCTGCCCAACGGCCCCTTCGCGCAGCTCCCCCTGGCCGGCACGCCGGAACACCCCCATGCCTCCGCCATCGTCTGGTCCGACCGCAGCGCCCTGGCGGCGCGCTTCATGGCCATGGACGACGCGGCCCTGTCGCGCGAGATCCTGCGCCGCCTGGGCAGCCATCTCGGCGCGGTGCACGTCATCGGCCGCCGCTGGTCCTATCCCCTGACCGCCATGCAGGCCGCCCGCTTCGTGGACACGCGCCTTGCTCTGGTGGGCGACGCCGCCCATGGCATCCACCCGATCGCGGGGCAGGGGCTCAATCTCGGCTTCCGCGACGTCGCCGCCCTGGCCGAATGCGCGATCGAGGCCGTCCATGCGGGGCAGGACCCCGGCTCCCCCAAGGTCCTGGCCCGCTACCAGTCCGCCCGCCGCCCGGATGCGCTGCTGATGCTCGGCGCCACCCATGCGCTGGAACGCCTTTTCGGCAACGACCTGCCGCCGCTGCGCCTCGCCCGCCGCCTGGGCATCGCGGCGGTGGACCGCCTGCCACCGCTCAAGCGCTTCTTCGCCCGCCGCGCCATGGGTTTCTCCGGCGGCCCGCTTTCCGGCCTGCTCGAAGGACGGGGCCTGACCACGCCCTGAATTTCCCCCCGCCGTTGCGGCGGGTGTTACCCCCGGGCGGAGGCTCCGCCTCCCCCGGTCCCCCTCCGCTGGGGACCGAAGCCGGTCCCCAGACCCCGGGCTTTCGTTGGCGCTGGTGGTGGCTGTCAGCCTGACGCCTGATCCCCGGAGAGCACGCGGATCAGCGGGGCTTCCGAAAAGAAGAACATTTGTCCGCGTCGGCCGCGTCGGCGGTCGCCGGAGAGCTTGGTTCTCCGGCGCGATCCGGCGTCAGCGCGGGCCAGCGAATGAGGCCCAGGGCCTGCAGGGTCCGGACGGATAGGGGGGCCGGGGCGAAAGGCGGAGCCTTTCCCCCGGGAAGCATGACGCCGCCACGCCGCCTGACAGGCAGGAACCCCGACGCCCCGATACCCCCACGTTTCTGCTTGCTGCACGAAGAATTCTGTATTCAGTTATACGAAACGGGGAGGAAAACCGGAATGAGCACCACGCATTCACCGGCAATAG
Source organism: Roseomonas gilardii (assembly GCF_001941945.1). Taxonomy (NCBI): domain Bacteria; kingdom Pseudomonadati; phylum Pseudomonadota; class Alphaproteobacteria; order Acetobacterales; family Roseomonadaceae; genus Roseomonas; species Roseomonas gilardii. The sequence continues at coordinate 305,372 of NZ_CP015583.1, forward strand.
GGGTGCCCGCGTCGGCCAGGAGCGGCGTCCGCTGGCGTATCTTCGGCGTGATCGCGTTGCTGACCGTGATCAACCTCGCCGACCGCACCACCCTCTCGGTCGGCATGCCGACCATCGCGCATGAGCTCGGCCTTTCCCCCACCATGCAGGGGCTCATCCTCAGCTCCTTCTTCTGGACCTACGCGCTGCTCCAGGTTCCCGGCGGCTACCTGATCGACCGCATGGGTCCCAGCCGCGTCGTCACCATCTCCACCCTGGCCTGGGGCGCCTTCCAGACCCTGGCCGCCTTCGCCACCGGCGGCCTCTCCCTGCTCGTCACCCGCCTCGGCCTCGGCGCCTCGGAGGCGCCGCTTTTCCCCGCCGGCGGCAAGCTCAACGCCCTGTGGCTTTCCCCGCGCGAACGCGGGCGCGGCGCGGTGCTGATGGACAGCGGCTCCTATCTCGGCGCCGGGCTCGGCGGCGGCGTCATCGCCTGGCTGATCTACACGCTGGATTCCTGGCGCCTCGCCTTCGCCGTGGCGGGCATCGTGACCATCGGCGCCGGCCTCATCGCCTGGCGCTACCTGCGCGACGATCCGGCGGTGCATCCCGGCGTGAACGCGGCGGAACTCGAACACATCCGCACCCCCGTCCCCGGCATGGCTCAGGCCGTGCCCGCCGGCACGCCGCTCGCGCCCCGCGCCGTGGCCCCGGTCATGCTCGGCCGCTGCGGCTGGGCGATGATGAATTTCGGCCTGATCACCTGGGGCCCCAGCTATCTCGCCCAGGCGCGCGGCTTCGACCTGAAGCAGCTCGGTGGCGCCATGGCGGTGATTTTCGTCTGCGGCTTCCTCGGCTCGCTCACCGCCGGCTTCGGCGCCGATGCGCTCCAGCGGCGCGGCCTGCCGCGCAGCCTCGTGCTGAAGGCGATGCTCTGCCTCTCCGGCCTCGGTGTGCTCGCCGCCTTCCTGCTGCTGCCCACCATCGCCGATCCCGTCGCCGCCGTGGCGCTGCTCTCCGCCACCGTCTTCCTGCTCTGCTTCGGCAGCCTCTACTGGAGCTTCCCGGCCCTGCTCGCCCCCGCCGACAAGGTCGGGCTGGTCGGTGGCATGATGAACTTCGCCGGCAGCCTCGGTGGCATCGCCATCCCCATCATCGCCGGCATGATCCTGCAGGCGACCGGCTCCTACACCGTGGTGCTGCACTTCTTCTCCGGCTGTGCCGCGCTTTACATACTCGGCACGCTCCTGGTGCCCCTCGCCGGGCGGGAGGCCGCGAAGTGAGGCAGGGACAGGCCGCCCCGCTCTGGACCGGTCCCATGGTGGATGCCCACCACCATATCTGGGACCCGCGCAACGGCCGCTACCCCTGGCTGACGCCGGAGGGAAAGCTGCCGAACTTCCGCTACGGCGACACCACGCCGCTGATGCGCCCCTATCTCCCGCCCGACTACCGGGCCGATGCGGCGGGCCACGACATCCGCGCCACGGTCTACATGGAGGCTGAATGGGACCCCGCCGACCCGATCGGCGAGACCCGTTTCGTCAGCGGCCTCGCGGCGGGCTACGGCCTGCCCGATGCCATGGTCGCCCAGGCCTGGCTGCACCACCCCGATGCGGAAGCCGTGCTCGCCACCCAGGCCGGTTTCCCGCTGGTGCGCAGCGTCCGCCACAAGCCCGGCGGCCCCGCCACGCCCCAGGCCGCCCGCGACGGGGAACGCACGCTGATGTCGGACGAGCACTGGCGCCGCGGCTATGCCGCGCTGGAGAGCCTGGGCCTGCATTTCGACCTTCAGACCCCCTGGTGGAACCTGCCCGAGGCCGGGCGCCTCGCCCGCGACTTCCCCCGCACGCGCATCATCCTCAACCACACCGGCCTGCCCTCCGACCGCAGCCCCGATGCCCTCGCCGGATGGCATGCCGCCATGACGCACTTCGCCGAGCATCCGAACACCGTCGTGAAGATCTCCGGCCTCGGCCGCCCCGGGCATGCCTGGACCGCCGAGGACAACGGCTGGATCGTGCGCGAGACCATCGCCATCTTCGGCCCGCGCCGCGCCATGTTCGCCAGTAACTTTCCGGTGGACGGCCTCTGCGCCAGCTTCGACACGATCTTCACCGGCTTCAAGCGCATCGCCGCCGCCCTGCCGGCCGAGGACCAGGCCTGGCTCTTCCACCGTACGGCGGAGGAGACCTACGCCCTGGACGGGCACCGCACCGCCACGGGCTGAGGCGTCTTTCCGGTGGTGGCCCCCGGGGGAGGCTCCGCCTGCCCCCGGAACCCCCACCGCTGGGGGAATGGTATTCCCCCAGACCCCGCCTTGGGTTGGCGCCGGGTTGCAAGGTCAGACTACGGCCTGATCCCTGGGAGCAGGTGGATCGGCGGGGCTGCCGAAGAGGAAAAACTGCATCTCCGCGCTGGCGACGCCCACAGTCGCCGGAGAGCATGGCTCTCCGGCGCGATCCGGCGTCAGCAACAACCAACGAACCGGGTCCAGGGCCCGCAGGGTCCTGGCGGATGGGGGGGTCCGGGGGTGAAGGCAGAGCCTTTCCCCCGGGGGCTTCCACCAAGACCAACCTGCCCATTCCGCCATCCGGCCTTGCTCGGAACTTCACCGTTCAGCCGGAAACGACGCCACTTCGCACCCCGGAACCTACCAGTTTTTGTGGGATCGGGGCCAGAACACCGCTTGCTTACGCAGCGCAGCACAAACTAGCATTCCCGAATAACGCAACCATGGTTCCAGAAAACGGAACTTCATGAGCATCCTTTCCAACGCCGCCGACGTGCTGCGCTGCTTCTCCGCGCATCGCCTCGAACTCAGCCTGACCGAGGTGACGAGCCTGCTCGGCATGCCGAAGAGCAATGCCTCGCGCCTGCTGCGCGCCATGCGGGAGGCCGGGTTCCTGGAACAGGTGCCCGGCACGCGCCGCTACCGCGCCGGGCTGCTGATGTTCGAGATGGGGCACACCTACCGCCGCGGCTCGCCGCTGCTCAGCCAGGCGCATGCGGCGGTCTCGCGCATTTCCCGCGACTGCGGCCATACGGGCTATGTCAGCATTCGCGACGGGCGCGACGTGATGGGCCTCACCTATCACGAGGGCTCGCAGCTCCTGCGCGTCGGCACCCCGATCGGCGAGCGTCTTTCCGCCGCCGCCACCGCCACCGGCCGCTCGCTCCTGGCGCGGCTCGGCGACGAGGCGGTGCGCGCCCTCTTTCCCGAGCCGTTGCAGCCGCCTTCGCCGAATTCGCCGCGCGACATGGAGGACCTCCTCCAGCGCCTCGCCCGCATCCGGGAGCGCGGCTACGAGGTCGCGCATCACGAGGCCAATCCCGGCATCGACTCCCTCGCCACCGCCCTGGGCGACCCGGCCAGCGGCGAGGAGGTCAGCCTCTGCATCGTCTATCCCTCCGCCATCGTCACCGAGGCGGAGCGCGACGACATCCTGGCCGCGATGCTGCGCGAGGCCCGCGCCATCGGCGCTCTGCTGGGCGATCCGTCCAGCACCGCCGCCCGCGACGCCGCCTGAGCCCCGCGGCATGACCCCTGGTATGACCACCGAGAGCGAGCCCATGGCAAACAACGCCCCCTCCCTGAACCGCTGGCGCATCGGCTTCGACATCGGCGGCACCTTCACCGACTTCATCCTCTATGACGCGGCGGAAGGCACGGTGCGGCTGCACAAGCGCCTGACCACGCCGCACGACCCCTCGGAAGCCGCGCTGCTGGGGCTGGAGGAGCTGGTGGCCATGGGCGGCATCACGCTGGCCGAGGTCGGCGAGATCATCCACGGCACCACGCTGGTCACCAACGCCGTCATCGAGCGCAAGGGCGCGAAGCTCGGCCTGATCACCACCCAGGGCTTCCGCGACGTGCTGGAGATGGGCACGGAGCAGCGCTACGACATCTACGACCTCTTCCTCGGCTTCCCCGAACCGCTGGTGCCGCGCGACCTGCGGCTGGAGGTCGCCGAGCGCCTGGACCGCGACGGTCGCGTGGTCGAGGTGCTGGACGAGGCCGCCGTCCGTGCCGCCTTCCGCACCCTGCTCGAAGCGGGCGTGGAGGCGGTGGGCGTCTGCTTCCTGCACGCCTACCGCAATCCGGAGCACGAGCAGGCCGTGGGCCGCATCGCGCGCGAGGAATTCCCCGAGCTGGCCGTCTCCCTTTCCGCCGAGGTGGTGGCCGAGATGTGGGAGTACCAGCGCTGCGTCACCACCTGCGCCAACGCCTATGTGCAGCCGCTGATGGACCGCTACCTGAAGCGCCTGGAGCGCGAGCTGGCGGCGCGCGGCTTCACCGGCGCGCTGCGGCTGATGCACTCGGCGGGTGGTCTCGTCTCCCCCGCCACGGCGCGCGCCTTCCCGATCCGCCTGCTGGAATCCGGCCCGGCCGGCGGCGGCCTCGCCACCGCGCTGTTCGGCGAGCTGGCGGGCAAGAAGGACGTCATCTCCTTCGACATGGGCGGCACCACCGCCAAGGCCTGCATGGTGGAGGACGGGCGCGTCGAGATCGCCCCGATGCTGGAGGCGGGCCGCGTCCACCGCTTCAGCAAGGGCTCCGGCCTGCCGATCAAGGCGCCCGTGATCGACATGATCGAGATCGGCGCCGGCGGCGGCTCCATCGCCGGCATCGACGAGGTCGGGCTGCTGAAGGTCGGCCCGCATTCCGCCGGTTCCGACCCCGGCCCGGCCTGCTACGGCATGGGCGGCACGAAGCCGACCGTGACGGATGCCAACCTCGTCCTCGGCTACTACGATCCGGGCTTCTTCCTCGGCGGCCGCATGTCGCTGGACAAGCCGGCGGCGGAACGCGCGGTGGAAAGCGTGGCGAAGCCGCTGGGCCTCGGCGTGATGGAAGCCGCCTGGGGCATCCACAAGGTCGTGGTGGAAAGCATGGCTGCCGCCGCCCGCGTCCATCTGGTGGAAAAGGGCAAGGACCCGCGCGCCTATGCCATGGTCGGCTTCGGCGGCGCCGGCCCGGCCCATGCCGCCGACGTGGCCCGCGCGCTGGGCGTGCGTGAGGTGATCATCCCGCCGGCCTCCGGCGCCGCCTCGGCGCTGGGCTTCCTCGCCGCGCCGCTTTCCTTCGAGCTGGTGCGCTCCCTGCCGCTGGAATTCTCGGAGGGCTTCGACGCCGCCCGTCTGAACGCCCTGCTCGCGGAGCTGGAGGCCGAGGGCCGCGCGCGGCTCGCGGAAGCGGGCGTGGCGCCGGAGGCCATCCGCGTCGAGCGTTCCGCCGACATGCGCCTGGTCGGCCAGATGCACGACATCGCCGTGGATCTGCCCGCGGGCGAGATCGGCGCGGCGAGCCTGGGCGAGATCCGCGCCCGCTTCACCCGTATCTACGCCGCCCGCTACACCTCGGTGTACGAGGGCGCGCGGATGGAGGCGATCAACTTCCGCGTCCGCTGCGTCGGCCCGGAGCCGAAGCTGTCGCTCACCGGCGCGGTCGGCGGCGGCGACACGAGCAAGGCGGTGAAGGGCACGCGCCGCGCCTGGTTCGAGGGTGGCTGGCAGGAGGCCAAGGTCTATGACCGCTACGCGCTCGCCAGCGGCGACCGCATCCCCGGCCCCGCCATCATCGAGGAGCGCGAGGCCACCACCATCGTTCCGCCCGGCGACGCGGTGCGGGTGGACGACACGCTGAACCTGCGCATCGCCATTGCCGCCCCTGCCATGGTGGGCGAGCTGGTGACGGCGGAGATGCCGCTGGCCGAGGCCATGGCGCGCATCGAGGCCGACCCGATCGCGCTGGAGATCATGTGGTCGCGCCTCGTGAACGTGGTGGAGGAGATGTGGCTGACGGTGGTGCGCACCGCCTTCTCCCTCATCATCTCCGAGAGCCAGGACTTCGCCTGCGAGCTGCTGGACCCGGAGGGCGAGACCCTGGCGCATTCCCCGCGCGCCATGCCGGTCTTCAACCTGACCCTGCCGCGCGCGGTGAAGGCGCTGCTGGAGAAGTATCCGGCGGAGACGCTGAAGCCCGGCGACGTGCTGATCACCAACGACCCCTGGCTCTGCGCCGGGCACCTCTTCGACATCGCCATCGTCACCCCCGTCTTCCGGGAGGGCAAGGTCGTCGGGCTGATGGGCACGGTGGGCCATGTTTCCGACATCGGCGGCACCAAGGATGCCCTGAAGGCGCGCGAGATCTTCGAGGAGGGCTTCCAGATCCCGCCGATGAAGCTCTTCGACGCGGGCGTGGCGAATGACACCTTCTTCACCCTGTTCCGCGAGAATGTCCGCAACCCGGACCAGGTGCTGGGCGACCTGCACTCCTTCGTCGCCGCCAATGCCCTGGGCGGCGAGCGCCTGCTCTCCTTCATGCGCGACTACGGCATGAGCGATCTGCGCGCCCTGGCGGCGGTGGTGCAGGGCCGTTCCGAGAAGGCGATGCGCGACGCCATCGCCGCCCTGCCGGATGGCGACTACCATGCCGAGATCCGCAACAACCCGCTGGGCAAGGAGCTTCGCTACCCGCTGAAGCTCACCGTCGCGGGCGACACCATCGACCTCGACTTCGACGGCGCCCCGCCGCAGCTTCCCCAGGGCGGGCTGAACTCCACCCTGAACTACACGGCGGCGCACGCGACCTATCCGCTCAAGTGCATGCTGACGCCGAACGTACGCGGCAATGCCGGCTGCTACCGCCCCTTCACCGTGGAGGCACCGGAGGGCTCGATCCTGAACCCGCGCCGCCCGGCGGCGGTGAACATGCGCACCCGCACCGGCTGGTATCTCGCCCCCAACATCTTCCGTGCCCTGTCCGAAGCGGCGCCGAGGCTGGTGCAGGCCAATACCGGCCTGCCGGTCGCCACCAACGTCTATGGCCAGGATGCCGAGGGCAACCTCTATTCCGACCACCTCTTCGTCGGCGGCGGACAGGGCGCCTCGGCCCAGGGTGACGGCAAGTCCGCCCTGCTCTGGCCCACCTCGGCCTCCAACACCTCGATCGAGCTCTTCGAGAGCCGCGCCCCGGTGCTGGTGGTGGAGAAGACCTACGTCCCCGACACGGGCGGCGCCGGCCAGTTCCGCGGCGGCCTCGGGCAGCGCGTGCGCCTGCGCAAGCTCACCGATGACGGCCGCACCACCCTGGTTTCCGTCTATCCGGAGGGCGTTACCAACCACATCGACGGCCTCTTCGGCGGCCGCCCGGGCACGGGGGCACGCGGCCGCATCATCGACCTCGACGGCCGGGAGCTGCATGATTGCGGCCCCGGCGAGATGGTGGAGGTCGGCAGCCCGCACCAGATCGTCGAGATCACCGTCAACGGCGGTTCCGGCTATGGCGATCCGGCGAAGCGCGACCCTGCGGCGCTGGCACGGGATGTGCGTCTGGGCATGGTCACGCCGGAAGGCGCCACGCGCGACTACGGCGCCGCCAAGACCACGGTCACGGCCTGAAGGAACGGAAGAGCATGAGCATCACCCCCACGCGCCGCGCCCTCCTGGCCGCCGGCGCCGCCCTGCCCGCACTGTCCCTGCTGCAACCGGCCTCGGCGCAATCGCGCCGCATCCTGGTCCTCGCCAGCAACCAGGACATCCCGAACTTCGACCCGCATGTGGCGACGGGCTATTCCTCCTCCTGGCTGCTGCGCAACACCTATGACAGCCTGGTCGGCGTCACCGGCAACCCGCCGAAGCCGGAGCCACGTCTCGCCCGGAGCTGGGACATCTCCGAGGACGGCCGGACCTACACCTTCCACCTGGACCCCGCCGCGAAGTTCCACGACGGCACCCCCGTCACGGCGGAGGCGGTGCGCTACTCCTTCGAGCGCATCCTGCGGCTCAACCGCGGCAATGTCTGGATGATCCAGAACATCGTCGTGCCCGGCGGCATCGAGGCGGTGGACGACCATACCGTCCGCTTCCGCCTCGCCACCCCCTTCGTGCCCTTCCTCAGCGTCCTGCCCTGGATCTGGGTCGTGAACCCGAAGCAGGCCGAGGCCAACAAGGGCGCGGATGATGGCCAGACCTGGCTGCGCTCCAACATCGCCGGCTCCGGCCCCTTCTCCGTCCGCCGCGCCGAGGCGGGCAACCTCTACGAGCTGGAGCGCGTGGCCGATGGCTGGAGGAAGGGCGGCGGCGGCAACCTCACCGGCGCCATCTGGAAGATCACGCGCGAAACCGCGACGCAGCGCCTGATGGTCCAGCGCGGCGAGGCTCAGGTCGCCCTCGACCTCACCTCCGAGGACATGGACACGCTGAAGGGACGCCCCGGTGTCGAGCTGGTGATCGAGCCCGAGTACCGCACCTTCCAGATCAAGATGAACACCCGCCACGGCCCGCTGGCGGATGCCAATCTCCGCCGCGCGGTGAGCTGCGCCTTCAACTACCAGGCGATGCTCGACGTGGCCGGCTATGCCGACCTGATGACCGGCCCGCTGCCGCCCACGATCCAGGGCTTCGACAAGAGCCTCACCCCCTGGCGCATGGACCTGGAGAAGGCGAAGGGCTTCCTGGCGAAGTCGTCCTCGCCGAACGGGGGCATCAAGCTCGCCATCACCCATGTCGCGGGGCTGGAGCAGCAGCGCCGCTGGGCGCTGATCCTGCTCGACAGCCTGCGCCCGCTGGGCATCGAGCTGGAGATCCGCACCGCCACCTGGCCGGACCTCGTCGCCTCCTGCCGTTCGCCCGAAACGCTGGCGGACTTCTTCCCCGTCTACCAGACCGCCAACTACGGAGACCCGGACAACCTCGCCTATGCGGGCTTCCATTCCTCGCGGAACGGCAACTGGCAGAACCCCGTCTACAACAACCCGAAGGTGGACGCGCTGATCGAGCAGGCCCGCGCCGAGCAGGACCCGGCGAAGCGCGACGCCCTCTACGCGCAGTTCCAGCAGACCGTGATGGAGGATGCCTGCGACATCTTCGGCGTGCTGGAGAAGCGCAAGCTCGCCATGCGCAACACGGTGAAGGGCTACAGCTTCACCCCCGTTGCCTCCAACGCGCCCGAGCTCTTCCCACTCTCGCTCTGACGCCCAAGCTCTGACGCCCAAGCTCTGACGCACGGAACGGCCTCCTCATGATCCGCTACATCCTCAGGCGCATCCTCCTGCTGGTGCCGGTGCTGGTGGGGCTGTCCATCCTGGTCTTCTGCATCGCCCGCCTGCTGCCCGGCGATCCCGTCCGCCTCGCCGCCGGGCCGAACGCCAGCGCCGCCGACATCGCCTCGGTCGCGCGGGAGTTCGGCCTCGACCGCCCCTTCGTCCTCCAGTACTGGGACTACGCGACCGGGCTGCTGCGCGGCGACTGGGGCGTTTCCATCTTCACCCGCCGCCCGGTGGCGGAGGATCTCGCCGTCTATCTTCCCGCCACGCTGGAGCTCGTTCTGGCTGCGATGATCCTGGCCGTCGGCCTCGGCATCCCCGCCGGCCTGCTCGCCGCGGTGTACCGCAACCGCTGGCCCGACTTCCTGTCCCGCACCGTCTCGCTCGGCGCCATCTCCATGCCGCGCTTCTTCCTGGGTTTGGTCTTCCAGCTCGCCTTCGCCATGTGGCTCGGCTGGCTGCCCCTTTCCGGCCGCTTCCCGCTGACCGAGGACCCGCCGCCCACCATCACCGGCTTCCTCACCATCGACGCGCTGGCCAGCGGCAACCTCCACGCCTTCGGCGTCGCTCTGCAATACCTGGCGCTCCCCGCCATCGCGATGTGCCTCTCGCCGCTCGCCACCATCATGCGGATGATGCGCGCCTCGACCATCGAGGTGCTGGGCCAGGACTACGTCACCACCGAGCGCGCCCTCGGCCTGCCGGGCCGGCAGATCCTGTTCAAATACGTGCTGAAGAACGCCGTCTCTGCCACGCTCACCGTCATCGGCCTGTATTTCGGCTGGCTGCTCGGCGGCACGGTGCTGGTGGAGACCGTCTTCGACTGGCCGGGCATCGGCCTCTATGCCACCCAGGCCGTGCTGAGCCAGGACTTCATGCCGATCATCGGCGTCACCCTCTGCATCGGCGCGCTCTTCATCACCGTGAACCTGATCGTGGACCTGCTCTACGGCCTGCTGAACCCAAGGGTCCGCCTCGGATGAGCGACGTCACCGCCAGTCTCGTGGAAACCGACACCGCCGCCCGTTCCGACCGCTGGCGCCGCGGCCTCTACCGCTTCCGCAGCTCCTGGGTCTCGATCCTCGGCCTCGCCATCGTGGCCTTCCTGCTCCTGCTCGCCGCGATCGGCCCCGCCATCATTCCCTATCCGCAGCATGTCGCGGGCATGGTGGACACCGCCTCCCGCTTCATCCCACCCTCCGCCGCGCACTGGTTCGGCACCAACGAGGTCGGGCAGGACGTGCTCTCCCTCACCGTCGCCGGCACCCGCATCTCCCTCCTCTCCGGCCTCGCCGTCGTGATCCTCGGCAGCACCGTGGGCATCCTGGTCGGCGCCCTGGCGGGCTTCCTCGGCGGCTGGGTGGACGAGGTGCTGATGCGCCTCTCCGACCTGATGCTCACCGTGCCCGGCCTCATCCTCGCCATGGCGGTCGCCGCCGCCCTCGGCCCCGGCCTGCTGAACATGGTCGTCGCCATCACCCTGTCCTGGTGGCCCGGCTATGCCCGCCTCGTGCGCGGCGAGGTCATCGCGAAGAAGGAGGAGCAGTTCGTCATCGCCGCCCGCGCCGTCGGCGCCGGCACCGCCCGCCTGCTCTTCCGCCACATCCTGCCGAACATCATGAGCCCCATCATCGTGAAGATGTCGCTCGACATGGGCTTCGCCATCCTCACCGTCGCCTCGCTCGGCTTCATCGGCATCGGCGTGAAGCCCCCCACGCCGGAATGGGGCTCCCTCCTCTCCGTCGCCCGTGGCAACATGCCCGACTACTGGTGGACGGCGATCTTCCCTGGCCTCGCCATCTTCCTCGCCGTCTTCGGCTTCAACCTTCTCGGCGACGGGCTGCGCGACGTGCTGGACCCGAAGGCCCGTCGCTGATGATCCGGCCTTCCGCATCCCGGGGCGAGGCTCCGCCTCTCCCCGGACCCCTCTCCGCTCAGGGGGATGGTATCTCCCCGAGACCCCGCCTGGAGTGGGCGCACGCGGCTGGCGCGCATCGTTGGCCGCTCCCCGGGCACCGGTGGCAAGGCAGCGCCCTAAAGAAGCTCGATGGCGGCAGTACGCGCGGCGGCCGCAGGCGCCGAAGGCCGGCAGGGCCTTCCCCAAGGGCAGCAAGGACGACCTGAACCATGGCGCTGCTGGAAATCCGCGACCTGCACCTGGCGATGCGCTCCTTCGAGGGCGAGGCGCATGTGCTGAACGGCATCGACCTTACCGTCGAACGCGGCGAGATCTGGGGCATCGTCGGCGAGACGGGCTGCGGCAAGTCCCTGACCGGCCTTTCGGTCTCGCGCCTCGTGCCCTCGCCCCCGGCGCGCTACATCCGGGGGGAGATCCGCTTCGAGGGCAGGGACCTCCTCCGCGCGAGCGAGGAGGAGATGCGCGCCCTGCGCGGCCGCCGCATCGGCATGATCTTCCAGGACCCGACCACGAACCTGAACCCTGTCTTCACCATCGGTGAGCAGATCACCGATGTCGCGCTCCATGCCGGCCGCGCCGACCCGGGGCTGCTGGGCCTCGCGCCCGGTGCCTCGCGCCGCGCGATGCGCCAGGCCGCCCGCCGCCGTGCGGTGGAGGCACTGGAGGAGGTGGGCATCCCCGACGCCGCCGCGCGCCTCGCGGACTATCCGCACCAGTTCTCCGGCGGCATGCGCCAACGCGTGCTGATCGCCATGGCGCTGGCGGGCCGCCCAGACCTGCTGATCGCCGACGAGCCCACCACGGCGCTCGACGTTTCCGTGCAGGCGCAGATCTTGCGGCTGATCCACGACCTGGTGCGCGAGCACCGCCTCGGCGTGCTGTTCATCACCCACAATCTCGGCGTGGTGGCGCAGCTCTGCACCCATGTCGCGGTGATGTATGCAGGCAATGTCGCCGAGGCCGGCCCGGTGCGTGAGGTGCTGAAGCACCCCGTTCACCCCTACACCCGTGCGCTGATGGCCGCCGTCCCCACCGCCGGCACGAGGCGTGGCGAACTTCAGGGCCTGCCCGGCACCGTGCCCAACCTGATCGCCCCGCCGCCCGGCTGCCGCTTCGCCACCCGCTGTCCCTGGGCCGAGCCCGCCTGCAACGCCGCACTACCGCCGATGGAGCGCTTTGGCTCCCATCCCGACACGGGCCACGAGGCCGCCTGCCTCGTCGCCGCCCGAGCGCGCGAGGAGGCCGCCTGATGCTCCGCATCGAGCACGTCACCAAGACCTATGGCGGCGCCCGCAAGGGCCTGTCCGGCCTGTTCGGCACCCCCGCCGCCGAGGTCCGCGCGCTGCGCGACGTCTCCCTCTCCGTCCGCCAGGGGGAGAGTTTCGGCCTGGTCGGCGAATCCGGCTCCGGCAAGACCACGCTCACCCGATGCATCCTGCGGCTGGAGGAAGTCTCCGCCGGCCGCATCCTCTTCGACGGCACCGACCTCGCCACGCTGAAGCCCGCCGAGCTGCGCCGCCTGCGTGCCCGCGTGCAGATCGTGTTCCAGGACCCCTACGCCTCGCTGAACCCGCGCATGAGCGTTCGCGACATCCTTTGCGAGCCGATGGAGATCCACCGTGACCGCATGGGCCTCGACGCGCGCGGCCGCCTCGACCGTGCGGCGGAACTCCTCCAGCGCGTCGGCCTCGGCACGCAGCACCTCTCGCGCTTCCCGCACGAATTCTCCGGTGGCCAGCGCCAGCGCATCGGCATCGCCCGCGCCCTGGCCACGAAGCCCGACTTCCTGATCCTTGACGAACCCACCTCCGCCCTCGACGTCTCCGTGCAGGCCCAGGTGCTGAACCTGCTGCATGAACTCCAGGCCCAGCTCGGCCTCACCTACTTCTTCATCAGCCACGACCTGGGCGTGATCCGCTACATCTGCGACCGCGTGGCGCTGATCTACCGTGGCCAGCTCGTGGAGGAAGGCGAGACGGAGCAGGTGTTCCAGGCGCCGGCCTCGGACTATGCCCGCACGCTGCTGGCCGCCATGCCCGAACCTGATCCGGACCGCTCGCCCTTCCGTCTTCCGGCGTGATCCCGGCCCCTGCCGCCCCGGTGGGCGCGACCGTCCGGCGGGCGGAATCTCCCCTCGCTTTCTCGTGTCTTCCATTCTGACATCGAAATGTAAAAATGAGCCCGCAGGGTTGGCCTGCGGGAAAGAAAGCGATGCTCGATACTCGGACGGCGATGCCGGACATGCGGCAGATCTCGCGCTCCCTGGGCACGGTGCTCAACTTCGGTCCGGGGGATCACATTTTCCGCGAAGGTGACAGCGCACACTGCATGTATGTCCTGCTGAGCGGTGAGGTGGAGGTCCGCCGCGGCGACCGGATCATCGAGACGATCGGCCCCGGCCAGGCCCTCGGCATCCTGTCCCTGCTCGACGAGGAGAACCGCACCGTCACCGCCGAGGCCGTGACGGCCTGCGAGGTCGCGGCCATCGACAACCGCAAGTTCCGCTTCGCGGTGGACGAGGTCCCGCATTTCGCCTGGTGGATCATGGGGGAACTGGCGCACCGGCTGCGGATGACCAACGCCGCGATCTAGGCGCCGGTCCAGGCACTGGCGCTTCGCTCCTGTCCCCTTCTGGACAGCACGATCTCCCCGGCCCATGAGACGCTCCTGGATACAACCGGCCGAGGAGACCTCCGACATGCGCAACACCCCGCGCATCTGGCAACTCGTGGACGCGAAGCGGGACGAGATGATCGCCCTCGCCGACCGTGTCTGGGAAACGCCCGAACCCCTCTACACCGAGCACAGATCCGCCGCCGCCCATGTCGAGGCGTTGGAGCAACAGGGCTTCCGTGTCGAGACCGGCGTCGCCGGCATTCCCACCGCCATCATGGCGGAGGCCGGGGAGGGCGGCCCCGTCATCGCCATCCTGGGCGAATACGATGCCCTGCCAGGCCTGTCGCAGCAGGCCGGCCTCGCCGAGCCGAAGCCGGTGGAAGGCCAGAACGGCGCCGGCCACGGCTGCGGCCACAACCTCCTCGGCGCCGGCGCGCTCTTCGCCGCCACGGCGGTGAAGGACTGGCTGGCCGAGCGCGGTATCCAGGGCCGTGTCCGCTACTATGGCTGCCCCGCCGAGGAAGGCGGCGCCGGCAAGACCTTCATGGTCCGCGCCGGCCTCTTCGACGATGCCGACATCGCCATCACCTGGCACCCGGATTCCTTCGCTGGCGTCGCGCCCGCCATCGCGCTCGCCAACACCCGCGTGGACTTCACCTTCACCGGCCGTGCCTCGCACGCCGCCGCTGCACCGGAACTCGGCCGCTCCGCCCTCGATGCCGTCGAACTGATGAATGTCGGCGTCAACTACATGCGCGAGCACATGAACAGCGAGGCCCGCGTCCATTACGCCATCCTCGACGCCGGCGGCATCGCCCCCAACGTCGTGCAGCCCCGCGCCAAGGTCCGCTACGCCATCCGCAACACCGACGTCGCCGGCATGCGAGCGCTGTTCGAGCGCGTGCGGAAGATCGCCGAGGGCGCCGCGCTGATGACGGAAACCACGCTGTCGGTGAAGGTCGTCAGCGCCTTCTCCAACCTCGTCGGCAACCGCCCGCTGGAAGAGGCCATGCAGGCCGAGTTCGACCGCCTCGGCCCGCCGGAATTCGACGAGGCCGACCGCGCCTATGCCGCCACCATCCGCGGCACGCTGGACCAGGGCGACATCCGCGCCGCCTTCCGCAGCGCCGGCCTGCCCTTCGACCCGTCGATGGACCTCTGCGACACCATCGTGCCGCTCGACGCCCCCCGGAAGCCCGCCGTCGGCTCCACCGATGTGGGCGACGTCTCCTGGGTCGTCCCCACGGTGCAGGCCCATGGTGCCACCTGTGCCACAGGCACGCCCTTCCATTCCTGGCAGCTCACCGCCCAGGGACAGAGCCCCCATGCACACAAGGGCATGATCCACGCCGCCAAGGTGATGGCCGCCACCGCCACGGCGGCGCTGGAGAATCCGGAGATCATCGCCCGCGCCAAGGCCGACCTCGCCCGCCGCCTCGAAGGTCAGCGCTACGAAAGCCCCATCCCGTCCGAGATCCCGCCGCCGCTGGACATGGCCAAGGGCTGATCGGGGCGCGTCCCCCGGGGGGAAGGCTCCGCCTTCACCCCCAGAACTCCCCCTTTGGCCCCCCATCCGCCAGAACCTCGCAGGCCCTGGACCCGGTTCGTTGGCTCTTGCTGCTGTCGGATCGCGCCGGAGAGCATCGCTCTCCGGCGGCTGCGGTCGCCGTCAGCGCGGAGATGCTGTTCTTTCTCTTCGGGAGCCCCGCCGATCCACCTGCTGCCAGGGATCAGGCCGCAGTCTGACCTTGCCACCCGGCGCCAGCGAAAGGCGGGGTCTGGGGGAATACCATTCCCCCAGCGGTGGGGGTTCCGGGGGCAGGCGGAGCCTCCCCCGGGGCCAGCCACGAGAGCGACGCCCCCAGCCTCAGGGCGCCTCCAGCACCGCCACCTGGGTCTTCGGCCCTTCCTCGACGGGCTTCCCCCGGGCGGCGGTGATCTTCACCCCGCTGAAGCTGCCCTCGACATGCCGCAGCACCATCCCTTCGCCGCGCGAGGCGATGCTGACATGTTGCAGGCGGATGTCGCGCAGCGGCGCCTCCGGCAGCCCGGCCAGCAGTCCCGCCCGGCGCGCGCCGCTGGCGAAGAGGTGCTGGATCGTGACGTCGTGGATATGCGGTGTCAGCGGCGTCACCGGCATGGCGGCTTCCGCCCGCGCGGCCATCGCCCCGGCCACGGCATTCCCGGTGGCCACGGTACCTGCCGGACTCCCCGTTTGGGCCGCTTCCCGTGGCTCGCCCGGATAGGAGGTGTCGATCGAGATCGGCACCGCCACATCCGTCATCCGCGCATGCCGCACCAGCACGTCGCCGACATCGCCGCCCCGGTCCCGCCCGGCCTTGATCCGGATGCCGTACTGCGTCCCGGTGAAATGGGCGCCGTTGATCCGCACATGCTCCACGCCATGCGCCAACTCGCTGCCGATCGCCAGCCCATGCCCGTGGCCGAAGCGCACGTTGCTGATGGTGATGTTGCGCGCCGCGCGCTTCGGCATGTCGGGGCCCGGCAGGCCGGCCTTGATGGCGATGCCGTCATTGCCCGTATCGATGGAGAGGTTCGACAGCGACACCTTGCGCGAGGACACGATGTCGATGCCGTCCGTGTTCGGCGAATCCGGCGCATTGGCGATCCGCACGTCGCGCATCACCACATCCTCGGAATAACGCAGCGCCACCGTCCACATCGGCGCGTTGGTCAGATGGACGCCCCGCAGCAACACCCGCCGGGCGTTGTAGAACTCGATCAGCCAGGGTCGCGGCAGCCCGTCGCTGGCCGGCACCTTCTCCATCCCCGGGCCCCAGCTCTTCGCCCCCGCCCGCATGGCCTCCCGCGCCGCCACGGCCGCCGGCCACCACAGCTCCGCGCCCTGGCCGTCGATCGTGCCCTCGCCGATGATGCCGACATCGCTGACATTCACCCCGGAGATCAGCGCCTCGTGCGGGCGGAAGGGGCGGCCGATGAAGGCCCAGACGAAGCGGTCCGCCTGCGCCACGGCGCGCAGCCGCGTGCCGCGCGCCAGTTCCAGCGTCACATGGTCCTTCAGCGCGATCGGTCCGGTCAGGAACACCCCGTCCCCGAAGCTCACCCGCCCGCCGCCCCGTGCCGAGCAGGCATCGATCGCCGCCTGGATCGCGGCGGTGTTGTCGGTGGCGCCGTCACCCCGGGCGCCATGCGCCAGCGGGTCGCAGCTATGGCTCGCCGTGGCGCTCGCTGGCCCGGTCCGGCTTTCCCCCGGGACACCCTCCTGGGCATGCGCCCCGGTCGTGCCGGCCAGGACGGCGAGGGCGAGTGGCAGGAAGCACGGGACGAGACGATGCATCGGGCAACCTCGGTGCGAGGCTGCCTGCTTAGATCAGATGCCGATCCCCTGGAAACACCACATCGGACGCTCCGCACCCCGGCCGCCGCATGTCTCGAAACGGGCCGCGCGGGCCATCATCCCAGGGCGGCGCGTATCCCGCCACGCCTGGCGGCAGGGCGGCCGGCTCAGCCCTCCGCCGCCACCCGCGCCCGCCAGTCCGCCAGCATGTCGGCCAGCGTGGTCTCCCAGGGGATGCGCGGCGCCCAGCCCAGCAGGCGCCGCGCCGCGCCGATATCGCCCGCGGTGCGCTCCACATCGGTGGGCCGCAGCCGCGACGCCTCCTGCTCCACCCGGGCCTCGACCCCGGCCAGGGCGAGCAGCGCCTCCAGGATGTCGCCCACCTTGCGCGGCTCGCCGGTGGCGAGGTTGATCACCACCCCCGGCATCAGATCCGCCGCCAGCGCCAGCGCATAGCCCTCGCAGACATCGCGCACGTCCAGGAAGTCGCGCCAGCGGTCCAGCGCCCCGGTCCGGATCACCGGCTCCTGCTTCCCGGCCGCGATCCGCGCCACCTGATGCGCGAAGGCGCCGACCACGAAGCCGTCCGACTGCCCCGGCCCGGTCTGGTTGAAGGGCCGCATCCGCACCGCCTTCAGCCCGCGCAGCGCCATCTCGCCGATGGCGATGTCCGCCGCCGCCTTCGAGGCCGCATAGGGGTTGGCCGGGCGCGGCAGCGCCTCCTCCGTCAGCGGGACGCCCGCCTGGAAGGACAGGCCGTAGATCTCCGCCGAGGAGACATGGACGAAGCGCGCCGCCGGTGCCGCCTCCAGCACCGCCTCCGCCAGCGCCAGCGTCCCGTCCAGGTTGGTCCGCCAGGTCAGGCGCGGGTCGCGGAAGGAGACCGGCACCGAGGCCTGCGCCGCGAGGTGCAGCACCGCATCCGGCGTCGCCTCCCGCACCCGCCCGGCGAGATCGCCGCCCAGGAGGTCCATCTCCAGCGTCTCGTCCGCCCCGGGCACGTGCTTCTCGCCATCCCGGCTGGCGGCGATCAGCCGCGCCGCCGGGAAGTGCCGGCGCAGCACCGGCAGCAGATGGCCGCCGACGAAGCCGCCGGCCCCGGTGACGAGGATGCGCCTCATGGAAGCGGACTCCGGGGCCGCGCCGGACACCGGCCTCAGCCCATCCGCGAGCGGTGGCGGAACAGGTCGGCGTCCACCATCTCCTTGATCATCTCCTCCAGGCTGATCTCCGGCGTCCAGCCCAGCTTCTCCTTGGCCTTGGAGGGATCGCCCAGCAGCAGGTCCACCTCGGCCGGGCGCAGGAAGGCCGGATCGACCTTCACGAACTCCTCGTAGTCCAGCCCGACATGCCCGAAGGCGATCCGGCACATGTCGCGCACCGTGGTGGTGCGCCCGGTGGCGACCACGTAGTCGTCCGGCACCTCCTGCTGCAGCATCAGGTGCATCGCCCGGACATAGTCCTTGGCATGGCCCCAGTCGCGCTTGGCGTCGAGGTTGCCCATCTTCAGCTCGGTCGCCTTGCCGAGCTTGATCCGCGCCGCCCCGTCCGTGACCTTGCGGGTGACGAACTCGATGCCCCGCAGCGGGCTCTCATGGTTGAACAGGATGCCCGAGGAAGCGTGCAGCCCGAAGCTCTCGCGGTAGTTCACCGTCATCCAGTGCGCGTAGAGCTTCGCCACCGCATAGGGGCTGCGCGGATAGAACGGGGTCTTCTCGCTCTGGACCGGATGCTGCACCAGCCCGTACATCTCGGAGGAGGAGGCCTGGTAGAAGCGCGCCTGCGGCGCCACCAGACGCACCGCCTCCAGGATGTTGTTCGCCCCTAGCGCCGTCACCTGCCCGGTCAGCAGCGGCTGGTTCCAGGAGGTCTTCACGAAGCTCTGCGCGCCGAGGTTATAGACCTCGTCCGGCTTCACCTCGTTCAGCACGCGGATCAGCGAGCTGATGTCGATCAGGTTGCCGTCCATGACCCGCACCTGCCCGGCGATCCCCAGCCAGCGCAGCCGCTCGTCCACCACGTCGGAGGAGGAAGAGCGCCGCACCAGCCCATAGACCTCGTAGCCCTTCTCCAGCAGCAGTTGCGAGAGATAGGCGCCGTCCTGGCCCGTCACCCCGGTGATCAACGCTTTCGGCATGGTCCCCCGCCTCGAAACGATACAAGCCGCGCTTTAGCGGCGCCTGCCATGCTTGGCCAGATCGTTCGCTGCCCGGTTGTGATCGCCCGAGCGCAAAACTCCGCGCTTTCCCGCCGCGGGGCCTTCCCCGGCACCGCCCGTCCCGCTCACCCCGCCAGGGCGGCGCGGTAGTCCGGCACCGGCAGCCGCGCCGGGGACAGGTGCCGCAGCGCCGGATCACCCGCCACCCGGCGCAATGCGGCCGCCGCCGCCTCCACATCGGCCTCGGCCCACATCGCCCCCGGCAGCGCATAGGTCGCCTGCGGGTCCCGCGCCGGCACCAGCCGCCAGGGCACGGCGAAGCAGCCCGGCCCGGTCATGAAATCCACGTTGCCCGACCATCCCGTGGCCACCACCGGCCGCCCCAGCGCCATCGCCTCGGCGATGGTCAGCCCATAGCCCTCGGCCCGGTGCAGCGAGACCAGCGCGTCGCAGCAGGCGGTCAGCGCCCAGAGGTCGCGCCGGGGCAGGGCGGCATCCAGCACCCGCACGTTCGGCCGCGCCGCCGCTGCCCGCGCCACCTCCTCCCAGGCCGCCCCGGCCCGCGCCGTGCCATGGGTCTTCAGCACCAGCACATGCTCCGGCGAATCCCCGAAGGCCAGGCGGTGCGCCTCGATCGCCGCCATCGGGTTCTTGCGCCACAGGGAGGAAGTCGCGTCGAAGATGCTCAGCCCCACGAAGGCCCCGTCCGGCAGGCCGAAATCCGCCCGCCCCAGCGGCGAGGGATCGGGCCGCGGCGGTGGGTGCGGCACCACCAGCGGCGCCACGAAGCCCGGCCGCCCCGCCATGGGCCGGGCGAAGACCTCGGCGCAGAAGCGGCTCGGTGCCCAGATCCGGTGGCAGGCGCCATAGCCCCGCCGCCAGTCCGCCGGCAGTTCCGGCAGCTCCCAGGCCCAGTAGGCGATCAGCCGCTTGCCCGCCACGGCCCGCCGCCCCAGCGCCAGCAGCGCCCAGGGCAGCATCGGACCGTTCACATGCAGCACGATGGTCCCCGGCCCCTCAGGCACCGCGCCGGGCAGCAGGTTCCCGCCCGCGATCTCCCGCTCCGGCAAGGGCGGCCCCTGCCGCTGCGCCGCGGTCAGGTCGATCCCCGCCGCGCCCAGCCCGGCCTCGTTCATGGCGCGCAGCATCATCCGTGCGCCTTCGCCCAGCCCGGTGGCGGCCCCGAGATAGCCTGCGACATGGAGCGGCCCCGCGCCGTCCGGTTCCGGCCGTGCCGGGCGCGGCGCCAGCAGCGCGGCCCCGCCGAACAGCGCCTCGCGCCGCAATCCGCGCGGCAGCGCCTGCCACAACCGGTGCAACGGGCTCATGCCCCCTCCTGCCCGAGGCCCAGCCGGCGCAGCCCCTCCACCAGCATCGCCGCCTGTCCGTCCCAGTCCCGCAGCCCCGCCCCGGCCGCCAGCGCGGCGCGCGAGAACCCGTCCCGCGCCCCCGGCTCCAGCAGCCGTGCCATGGCCGCCGCCAGGGCAGGGGCCTCGGCCGCCTCCGCCACCACGCCGGGGGCTGCCCGGTGCGCCTCCGCGTCACCGGGGGCGAACTGCTCCGCCAGCCCGCCAACCGGCGTCGCCACCACCGGCACGCCGAGCGCCAAGGCCTGCGACAGCACGCCGGACTGGCTCGCCTCGCGATAGGGCAGCACCACCGCCCAGGCCCGCCGCAGCAGGGCCGGGATCTCCGCATCCGCCACCCAGCGCGGCTCCACCACCACGCCCGGCAGGGCGGAAAGCCCCGGCGCGCAGGCTTCCGCATCGCCTTCGCCCACCACCCGCAGCGTCGCCTCCGGGTGCCGCTGCCGCAGCAGGCGGAAGGCATCGCGCAGCAGGTCCAGCCCCTTGTAGGCCCGCAGCCGGCCGAAAAAGAGGAACTGCCCCGGCACCGGCCCCACGAATGTCTCCATGGACGCCTCCATGGACGTCTCCACGGGCACCCCCAGCGGCAGGCGCAGCACCGGCAGGCCCGGCCGCAACGCCGCCACCTCCCGCTCCACCGCCTCGGAGAACACCACCGCCGCCCGCGCCGCCTCCAGTTCCCGCCGCAGCCGCCAGTTCCACAGCAGCGAAGGGTCCCCCGGATGCGGCCGCGCATCGTGCACCGAGGGCACGTAGGCGATGCCCGCCCGGGGCAGGGCCGGGGCCACGAAGGGCGTCCAGACATGGTTCATGGCGGACAGCACCAGGTCCGCCCGCATCCGCCGCGCCTGCGCCACCAGCCCACCGCGCAGCGACGGCAGCCGCGCCAGCCCGGCCAGGGCGCCCGGCGCGCCCCGGAAGGTTTGCACCACCTCCAGATCGGCATCCAGCGCGCGGAAGGCCTCCAGCGCGTCGAGCCGGTCCGCCAGGGACAGGCCGAGCCGGATATCGGGCCGCCGCGCCAGGGCCCGCGCCAGGTTCAGCGTGTGCTGCGCCCCGCCGCCCCGCCGCCCCCAGTACCAGAGGAGGAGATGGATCACCCCCGGCGCCTATCATCCTCCCCGCCGGACTGCAAAGGCGGTCCGCGAATCCCGCGCCGTCATGGCCCCGGCATCGCTCCTTCCCATCGCCCGATTCCACCCCCCCCATTCCACGCCGGGTCTGGAACCATGCGAGAGCCCGGCATGGCCACGCCGGAATTCCATTTCCCGGCACGAGGAAGCCCAACTGGAGGTGTTACAAAGTATCGCAGTGTTTCCGAGAGTGAAATAATCGGTAAGCCGGCGGAAATTGCACGATTTGCCCTTCACGAGTGAAGGTCATTCGTGAGACGGATGCACCTGACCTCACATGACGTCTTAAACAAGGAGCGGAGCAGTCCGGATTCGTGGCATGATGATTCCAGCGCCTCCTTCCCGACCCTCTGCCCTGCTGCCCGCCGACGGCCAGGCCAGCCTGCCGCTGCACGCCATCGGACAGGAAGGGTTGGAAGGCTTCGCCGCCACGCTCGACCTCGCCGCCGCCGCCTTCCTCCGCGCCTCGGGCTTCAAGGCCAAGCCTGGGCAACTCGCCCTGCTGCCCGGGCCGGACGGGCTTTCCGGTGCCGTGCTGGGCCTGGGCGATGCGCCCGCCGCCCGCGCCGAGCCATGGACCTATGGCGACCTGCCCCGGAACCTCCCCGAAGGCACCGTCTGGCACCTGGAAGGCGAAGGCCCCGATCCCGCTGCCGCCACGCTGGGCTGGGGCCTGGGCGCCTATGCCTACACCGCCTTCAAGCCGGCGAAGCGCGAGCCCGCCCGCCTCGTCACCCCGCCCGGGGCGGAGGAGGCTGCCAGCACCGCCGCGCTGATCCACTGGGTGCGCGACCTGATCAACACCCCCGCCGCCGATCTCGGCCCGGCGGAACTCCTCGCCGCCGCCCGCGCCATGGCAGAGGCCGAAGGCGCGAGTTTCGAGGCGATCGAGGGCGACGCGCTGCGCGAGGGTTTCCCTGCCCTGGCCGCCGTCGGTGGTGGCAGCCCGCGCGCCCCCGGCGTCGGCATCCTGCGCTGGGAAGGTGCCGCGAACGGCCCGCTCCTCGCCCTGTGCGGCAAGGGCGTCTGCTTCGACACCGGCGGTCTCGACCTCAAGCCCTCCGCCGGCATGCTGCGGATGAAGAAGGACATGGGCGGCGCCGCGGTGGTGCTCGGCCTCGCCGCGCGCATCATCCGCGCACGCCTGCCCCTGCGCCTCCTCGTGCTCGTCGGCGCCGTGGAGAACAGCGTTTCCGGCGAGGCCTTCCGCCCGATGGACGTGCTGCGCACGCGCAAGGGCCTCACCGTCGAGGTCGGCAACACCGATGCGGAAGGCCGCCTCGTGCTCGCCGACCTGCTGGCCTTCGCCGCCGAGCAATCGCCTGCGCTCATCCTGGATTGCGCAACGCTGACAGGTGCGGCGCGCGTGGCTCTCGGCCCTGACCTGCCCGCGATTTTCTCCAACGATGATGCACTGGCGCGTGTCGTACAGCACGCCGGCGATGCGCATCACGATGCTGTGTGGCATCTCCCATTGCGGCGTAGTTACGATTCGTGGTTGGACAGTACCATTGCAGACCTCAACAACGTCGCCTCGCGGCCCATGGCCGGTGCGGTGATCGCGGCGTTGTTCCTCAACCGCTTCGTGCCAGCGGCAACGCCCTGGTTGCATGTCGATCTCTACGCCTGGAACGACGCGAACCGTCCCGGGCGCCCGGAGGGGGGAGAAGCACAGGCGCTCCGCGCCTTGCATGCCGGAATCTCGGAATGGCTTTTCCAACAGAAAAGTGCCGGGGACGAAACGGTATGACGACATGGCGGTTCCACCAAACGGCATCCAACGCGGCGCCGTGACAGCCAGCCCCGTCCGATGCGGGTTTCGACCCCGTGCGGGGCTGCCAGAAGAAGAGAAGGATGGAAAAAACTGATGTCATCGAAGATCAGCGGAGATGAGCTCGTAGAGATCCTGCGGGACACCGTGGTCGCGCTGGTTCGTCGTGACGGCCCCGACCTTTCGGCCCGCCAGCTCGGCGTCTTCCTGACCACTTATCTCTCCGATGGCCCGCACACCGTGCGCGGACTCGCCGCGACGCTGAACGTGTCCAAGCCGGCGATCACCCGTGCGCTGGACCGTCTGGGCGAGCTCGACCTGACCCGCCGCAAGACCGATCCGCAGGATCGTCGCAGCGTGCTGGTGCAGCGCACGCCGAAGGGCACGTCTCTGCTGCGCGAGATGTCGAGCATCATGGGCGAGGCGACGCGCGGCGAGGCCGGCACCGCCAATGCGGCCAACGAGCCCGTGCCGATGGAGACCCGTCCGCGCCACGTGGCGGTCTGAGGCCAGGCTTCCCCGCCAGTCCGGCGGCCGACGGCATGGCGCCGTCGCCGCCCGCGGCCTTGGGCGTCCCGCCCAGCTCACCTGAACCGGCTCACCCGAACCGGCCAGGCATCCTCCCCCGGGATCAATCCGGGGCGAACGAAGCCTGTGCCCCGGCAGAGGTCTCGAAGGCCGCGGCCATCAGCACGCGCGTGTAGTCCTCGCGCGGCGCCGACATCACCTGCTCCGTCTCGCCGCTCTCCACCACGCGCCCGTCCTTCATCACCAGGATGCGGTGCGCCATGGCCCGCACCACGCGCAGGTCATGGCTGATGAAGAGATAGGCGAGCCCATGCCTCGCCTGCAGCTCGCGCAGCAGATCCACCACCTGCGCCTGCACGGAGACGTCGAGCGCGCTGGTCGGCTCGTCCAGCACCACCAGCTTCGGCCGCAGCACCAGCGCTCGCGCGATGGAAATCCGCTGCCGCTGCCCGCCCGAGAATTCGTGCGGGTAGCGATGCGCCGAACCCGGATCGAGCCCGACCTCGCGCAGCACATCCTCCACCCGCGCCTCGCGCTCCGCCCGCGACAGCGCCGGCTCGTGCACCGTCAGCCCCTCGGCCACGATGTCCATCACCGTCATGCGCGGCGACAGGCTGCCGAAAGGGTCCTGAAACACCACCTGCATGCTCCGCCGCAGCGGCCGCAGCGCGCGCCGCCCCAGCCCGTCGATCCGCTCGCCCTCCAGCCGCACCGTGCCCTCGCCGCGCTCCAGTTGCAGCACGGTCAGCCCCAGCGTCGTCTTGCCGGAGCCGCTCTCCCCCACCACGCCTAGCGTCTCGCCGCGCCGGATCGCGAGCGAGACCCCGTCCACCGCCCGCACCTCCGCCACCACCCGCCGCATCAGCCCGCGCCGCACGGGGAAGAGCACGCGGATGTCGCGCGCATCCAGCACCGTCTTCGCCCGGGGACCGACCGGCGCCGGCCCGCCATGCGGCTGCGCGTTCAGCAGCATCCGCGTATAGGGATGCTGCGGATCGGCGATCACCGAAGCCGCCTCGCCCTGCTCCACCGCCACGCCGTTCTGCATCACCACCACCCGGTCGGCATGGCGCCGCACGATGCCCAGGTCATGGGTGATCAGCAGCATCGCCATGCCGCTCTCGCGCTTGAGCTGGTCCAGCAGGTCCAGGATCTGCGCCTGCACCGTCACGTCCAGCGCCGTGGTCGGCTCGTCCGCGATCAGCAGCTTCGGATCGTTGGCCAGCGCCACCGCGATCATCACGCGCTGCCGCTGCCCGCCCGACAACTGGTGCGGAAAGGCGTCCAGCCGGTTCTCCAGCGCCGCCAGCCCGGCGCGCCGCAGCAGCCGCCGCACCTCCTCCTGCAAACCTGCGCCACGCAGCGGCCGGTGCAGCGTGATCGCCTCCGCCACCTGCCGCCCGATGCTGTGCAGCGGGTTCAGCGAGGTCATCGGCTCCTGGAACACCATCCCCGCCACGCCGCCGCGCAGCCGCCGCAACTCGCCCTCCCGCGCCGACAGCACCTCCACCCCGTCCAGCCTCACCCGGCCCGAGGGGTTGCTTCCCCCCACCGTCAGCAGCCGCAGGCAGGACAGCGCCGTGACGCTCTTGCCCGACCCGCTTTCCCCCACCAGCGCCACCGTCTCCCCCGGTTGCACGTCGAAGGAGACGCCATGCACCACCGGCGCCCCGCGGAAGGCGACCTGGAGGTTCTCCACCGCCAGCACAGGCTCGCTCGCAGCCTCCCTCATGGCCATCAGCCCCGCCCTCATCCGCGACCCCCCGGCAGCTTGCGCGGATCGAAGGCGTCGCGCACCGCCTCGCCGATGAAGATCAGCAGCGTCAGCGTGCCTCCCAGCACGGCAAAGGCCGTCGCCCCCAGCCAGGGCGCCTGGAGGTTGTTCTTCGCCTGCGCCACCAGTTCTCCCAGCGAGGGCGAGCCGGGCGGCAGGCCGAAGCCCAGGAAGTCCAGGCTCGCCAGCACCGTGACGCTTCCCGACAGGATGAAGGGCAGCAGCGTCAGCGTCGCCACCATCGCATTGGGCAGGATATGCCGCGCCATCACCCGCGCATCCGACACGCCCAGCGCCTTTGCCGCCCGCACATAGTCCAGGTTCCGCCCGCGCAGGAACTCCGCCCGCACCACCCCGGTCAGGCTCATCCAGGAGAAGAGCAGCAGGAAGGCCAGCAGCGTCCAGAACCCCGGCTCGATCACCGAGGACAGGATGATCAGCAGGAAAAGCTGCGGCATCCCCGACCACACCTCGATGAAGCGCTGGAAGCCCAGATCCACCCAGCCACCGTAATAGCCCTGCACGGCCCCCGCCGCGACGCCGATCGCCGAGGCCGCAAAGGTCAGCGCGAAGCCGAACAGCACCGAGATCCGGAACCCCCAGACCACCCGCGCCAGCACGTCCCGTGCCTGGTCGTCCGTCCCCAGCCAGTGCCGCGCATCGGGCGGGGAGGGCGCCGGCCGCCCCAGGTCCCGCACCACCGTGTCGTAGCGGTACGGTACCAGCGGCCACACCGCCCAGCCGCGCTTCGCCACCTCCGCCGACAGCACCGGGTCGTGCCAGTCCGCGTCGGTCGGGAACCCGTCCGGCAGGATGTCGCTCTCGGCATAATCCGTGACCACCGGGAAGAACCACCGCCCCTCCACCCGCGCCACGATCGGCCGGTCGTTCGCCAGCACCTCGGCGAAGAGCGTCACCAGGAAGATCGCCCCGAACAGCCAGAGCGAGACATAGCCCCGCCGGTTGGCCCGGAAATTCGCCCAGCGGCGCCGGTTCAGGGGACTCATCCGGGGCGGCGCTCCGTGGTCGGGGCGAGGCTCCGCCTCCCCCCGAACCCCCCTCCGTTCAGGGAGGCAGTGCCTCCCCGAAACCCCGCCTGGAGTTGGCTCCGTGTGGCCACCACCAGCGCGGCATCCGATCCCGCACGGTCGGCGGAAACAGCGGGCGCCGGAAAAGAATCCAGCCCGGCATCAGCCCGCGCGGCGTCGTTCCTCGCCGGAGGGCATGGCCCTCCGGCGCACATCCCCTGGCCGAAAGAGCCAGCGAAGGGGAGGTCCAGGACCCTCAGGGTCCTGGCGGATGGGGGGTACGGGGGGAAGGCGGAGCCTTGCCCCCGGGCCAAGGGAGCAGCCCTCAACGCCGTGCCTCGAAATCGATCCGCGGGTCCACGAGGGTATAGGCGAAGTCGCCGATGATCTGCATGACGAGGCCGAGCAGGGTGAAAATGTAGAGCGTGCCGAACATCACCGGGTAGTCCCGCCGGATCGCGGATTCGAAGCCGAGCAGGCCGAGCCCGTCGAGCGAGAAGACGATCTCCACCAGCAGCGCACCGGTGAAGAGGATGCCGATGAAGGCCGAGGGGAAGCCCGCGATGATCAGCAGCATGGCGTTGCGGAAGACATGGCCATAGAGCACGCGCTGTTCGCCCGCTCCCTTGGCCCGGGCCGTCAGCACGTACTGCTTGCCGATCTCGTCCATGAAGGAGTTCTTGGTCAGCATCACCAACCCGGCGAAGCCGCCCACCACCAGCGCCACGGTCGGCAGCACCATGTGCCAGGCATAGTCCAGCGCGCGCTCCCAGAAGGGCCAGTTCTCCGATCCCGAGGACACCAGCCCGCGCAGCGGGAACCATTGCAGGAACGACCCCCCGGCGAAGACCACGACCAGCAGAATGGCGAAGAGGAATCCGGGGATGGCATAGCCCACCAGCACCACGCCCGAGGTCCAGGCATCGAAGGCCGTCCCGTCCCGCACCGCCTTGCGGATGCCGAGGGGGATGGAGACGAGATAGATGATCAGCGTGGACCACAGCCCGAGGCTCACCGAGACCGGCAGCCGCTCCCCGATCAGCTCGATCACCGGCCGCCCGCGGAACAGGCTCTGCCCGAAATCGAAGCGCAGGTAGTCCTTCAGCATCGCCAGGAACCGCTCCGGCGCCGGCTTGTCGAAGCCGAAGGCCTTCTCGATATCCCGCACCACCGCCGGGTCCAGCCCCCGCGCGCCGCGATAGCCCGACCCTTCACCACCTTGCGGCTGGGCCGGCCGCACCTCCGCATTCCCGCCGCCCTCGGTCAGCCGCCCGATGGCGCCGCCACCGCCGCGCTTCAGCTCGGCGATCATCTGTTCCACCGGCCCGCCCGGGGCGAACTGCACCACGGCGAAGTTGATCAGGATGATCCCGAACAGCGTCGGGATCACCAGGATCAGCCGCCGGAGAAGATAGGCCGCCACGCGCCGCCCCTCAGGCCGGAGAGCGCCGCGCCTCGGACAGCGCCCGCTCCCGCGCGGGATCGATCCACCAGCCCTCGAAGCCGATATTGGTGCGCGGGTTGCGCGGCGGCCGCCCGAACTTGTCCCACCACGCGATGCGGAACGTGTCGCTGAAATACTGCGGCACCGCGTAGAAGTTCCACAGCAGCACCCGGTCCAGCGCGTGGGTGCGCACCACCAGCTCCTTCCGGTCCGGCGCGTTCACCACCAGCTCCACCAGCGCATCCACCGCCGGGTCGGCGATGCCCAGCGTGTTGCGGCTGCCATTCTGCTTCGCCGCGGCGCTGCCCCAGAAGTCACGCTGCTCGTTGCCCGGCGAATTGCTCTGCCCGAACAGCTCCACCGTCATGTCATAGTCGAAATTGTCCATCCGCACCTGGTACTGCGCCAGGTCGATGGTCCGCACATTCGCCTCCACGCCCAGCCGCTGCAGCGACTGCGCATAGGGCAGGGCGATGCGCTCGAAGCTGGCATCGCTCAGCAGGATCTCGAAGCTCAGCCGCTGCCCCTGCGCGTTCACCATCTGCCGGTCGCGCACCACCCAGCCCGCCTGCCGCAGCAGCTCCAGCGCGCGGCGCTGGTTGTCGCGGTTGTTGCCGCTGCCATCCGTCACCGGCAGCTTGAAGGGCTGCGTGAACAGCTCCGCCGGCAGCCTGTCGCGATAGGGCTGCAGGATCTCCAGCTCCCGCCCCTCCGGCACACCGGAGGAGGCGAGCTCGGTGTTGTTGAAATAGGAATAGGCGCGCTTGTAGGAGTTGTAGAACAGGTTGGCGTTCATCCACTCGAAATCGAAGACCAGCCCCAGCGCCTCGCGCGTCCGCCGGTCGGCGAAGACCGGCCGCCGCAGGTTCATGGCGAAGCACTGCATCCCCACCGGCATCTCGTGGTGCAGCTCGTCCCGCTTCACCAGCCCGCGCTGCACGGCGGGGAAGTCATAGGAGGTGGCCCAGGAACGCGCGATGTTCTCCTGCCGGAAATCGATCTGCCCCGCCTTGAACCCTTCGAAGGCCACGGTCGGGTCGCGGAAATACTCGAAGCGCTGGGTGTCGAAGTTCTGCAGGCCCTTCATGGTCGGCAGGTCGCGCGCCCAGTAATCCTTCACCCGCGACAGCACCATGCTGCGCCCGGCCTCGAAGCGCTCGACCTTGTACGGGCCGGAGCCCAGCGGCACCTCCAGCGAGGGCTGCGCGAAATCCCGCCCCTCCCACCAGTGCTTCGGCAGCACCGGCATCTGTCCGATGATCAGCGGCAGCTCGCGGTTGTCGGCGTTGCGGAAGCGGAAGACGACGCGCTGGTCGCCCTCGGCCACCGCCTCCGCCACATCGGCCCAGTAGGCGCGGAAGCGCGGATGCCCTTTCTCCATGATGGTGGCGAAGGTCCAGGCCACGTCCGTTGCCGTCAGCGGCTTGCCGTCATGCCAGCGCGCGCCGTCCCGCAGGTCGAACGCCACCCAGCGGTTGTCCGCCGGCAGCTCCACGCTCCGCGCCAGATGCGCGTAACCGCTGCTTTCCTCGTCGCCGCTCGGCACCAGCAGCGTCTCGAAGAGCAGTCCGATCCCCACCGCCGCCGTGCCGCGCAGGATGAAGGGGTTGAAGGAATCATAGGAACCCAGCGCCGTCCGTACCACCTCGCCGCCCTTCGGCGCCTCGGGGTTCACCCAGGGCCAGTGCGTGAAATCCGGCGGCAGGGCGGGATCGCCCAGCAGCGACAGCGCATGGACCCGCCGCGTGGCCGCGCCCCCAGCGCTTCCAGCCTGGGCATCTGGCCGGGTACTCGACTGGGCAAGGGCGGAGCGTGACCCCAGCGCCGGCAGGGCGGCGGCCCAAGGGGTGACTAAGGAGGCGGCGAGCAGGTTTCGGCGAAACATCGGCCGAGGATGGGGCTTTCCCGCTCCGCCCTCAACCACCTCGCAGCGGCCTGCGCGCAACGGATTGTCGCGGCTCCGGTCGCGAAGGGGGAAATTCATCCACTCCCGAAACCGCATACCGCACTGCGGTGTTCCTTCCGGCGTGGCAACGCCCGTCAGGGGCATGCCGTGACAGCCCGCCGACCCCCGAAACGCTGCCCATCGCGGGCGGAAAAATCCCGAGGAGTGCCCGATGTCCGAGGAACAGCCTGGCCAGAAGCGCGGCCTGAGCGGTGCCATGAAGAATAGCAGCCAGATGCTCCGCAACGGGCTGAACCGCCTGCGCCGCTCGCCGGACGAGCTCCTGGCCCATCTCGACGCGAAGGCGAGGAAGGCAATGGAACGCCTGCGCACCCGCCGCCGCTGGGAAGCCTGACGCAGCCGTCTCCGGCCCCGTTCCGGGGCCAGCGCCGCCCCGTCAGCCGGGCGGCGAACCCAGGATGCCTCCGGCCTGCGCCAGCAGCGCCGGGTCGCCCACGGCGATCACCGTGCCGTCGCCCTCCAGCGTCAGGGGCCGCCCCTTCCAGTCGGTCACACGCCCGCCGGCGCCCTCCACGATGGGCACCAGCGCCGCCCAGTCCCAGGGCTTCATCGTGGAATCCACCACCACGTCGATCAGCCCCAGCGCCAGCAGCCCATAGCTGTAGCAATCCCCGCCCCAGCTCACCCGCCGCACCGCATCGCAGAGCGCATCCCGCGCTCCGTATTCCTCCGGCCGGAAGATCGTGGGACTGGTCATCGCCAGCTCCGCCGCCGACAGCTCCGGACAGGCCCGGCACCCCACCGTCCCGCCGAAGCCCCCACGGAACTCGGTCCGCCGCCCGGCAACACCCGTCCAGCGTTCCCCCGTCGCCGGCTGGTCGATCACCCCGAGCACCGGCCGGCCCCGGTGCAGCAGCCCGATCAGAGTACCGAAGAGCGGCCGTCCGGTGACGAAGGCCCGCGTCCCGTCGATCGGGTCCAGCACCCAGACCCATTCCGCCTCGGGCCGCACGGAGCCATGCTCCTCCCCGATCACCCCATGCTCCGGGAAAGCGGTCAGGAGATGCTCGCGCAGCACCAGCTCCGCCTGCCGGTCCGCCTCGGTCACCGGGCTGGCATCGCCCTTGGCCTCCACCAGCAGCGCCGAGCGGAAGAGCGGCCGGATCACCGTCCCCGCCAGATCCGCCCCCGCCTGGGCGGCCGCCACGAAGCCCTCGGGAACGGCCTGCGGCTCCGCCGTCATGGCGTGGGCAGGGGAGGGGGGTTGTCCGACAGCGTCCGCAGATAGGCCAGCACATCGGCCCGCTGTTGCGGGCTGTTCAGCCCGGCGAAGGCCATGCGCGTCCCCGGCATCGCCTTGGCCGGCGCCGAGATGAAGCGGTTGATCGCCTCGTAGTCCCAGACCTTGTCGGCCAGCGACTTGTTCGCCGGGGAATAGTTGAACCCGGCCTCCGCCGCGTGGTGCCGCCCGACGATGCCGTAGAGATTCGGCCCCACGCCGTTGCGCCCGTTGTTCTCGAAGATATGGCAGGCGGCGCATTGCCGCTGCACGATGGTCTTGCCCGCTTCCGGGTTCGCACTGGCCATCAGCGCCGCGACGGAGGGCACCTCATAGGGTGCGGGAGCCGCCGCGCCGGCCTCGGCCGGCGCATCGCCGATCTGGATCGCGGGCTTCTCCAGCCGATGCGGGGAAACGACGACACTGCCGATGAAACCGGCGACTCCGAAGACGACGCCCGCCGTCAGGATCGCCGCAAACGCCTTGTTCCCCTCCAGGCTCATCGCCCCGTCGTTCCCTTCTTATCGTTTTTCCACGCCCGCAAGCCGTAGATCCGGCGGCACAAAGGCCCAGCCCCGCCCAGGGCTTCCGGCAGGCTCCCCGGCGCTGCCCCCGGGCACGGCCTCCATCGGAAGGGCCAGGGGAATGCGACCGGGCGGCATGCGCGGAAACCGTGTCAGGCCATGGTTTGCGCCTGTCTCCCGGCTCCATTACAAGCGCCTGGACCTTAATCGTCCAAGGCTCGTCTCACAACCCGTGCGCCCGCTCGTCCTGATCCCGGCCCGGATGGCCTCCACCCGCCTGCCCGACAAGCCGCTCGCCGACATCCACGGCAAGCCGATGATCGTCCACGTCCTCGACCGCGCGCGGGAGGCCGATATCGGTCCCGTCGCCGTCGCCTGCGACAGGCCCGAGATCGCCGCGGCCGTCCGTGCCGCCGGCGGCACCGCCATCCTGGTCGCCGACGACGTGCCCTCCGGCACCGACCGCATCAACCTCGCCCTGGCCACCATCGACCCGGTGGGCGCCCACGACGTGGTGGTGAACCTCCAAGGCGACCTGCCCACCATGCCGCCCGACATGCTGCGCGCCGTGCTCGCCCCGCTGGCCGAC
Source organism: Roseomonas gilardii (assembly GCF_001941945.1). Lineage (NCBI taxonomy): Bacteria > Pseudomonadati > Pseudomonadota > Alphaproteobacteria > Acetobacterales > Roseomonadaceae > Roseomonas > Roseomonas gilardii. The sequence continues at coordinate 337,755 of NZ_CP015583.1, forward strand.
CAGCGCGTCGATATCGGCACCCTCGTCGCCCCGATCACCGACCCCGAGGAGGCCGCCGCGCCTTCCGTGGTCAAGGTCGCCTGCGCCTTCCCACGCGGCGTCGCCGTTGCCCCAGCCCTCTACTTCTCGCGCAACCTCATCCCCTCCGGGGAAGGGCCGCACTGGCACCATATCGGCGTCTATGCCTATCGCCGCCCGGCGCTGGCACGCTTCGTCGCCCTGCCCGAGGGCGCGCTGGAGAAGCGCGAGAAGTTGGAGCAGCTCCGCGCCCTGGAGGCCGGGATGCGCATCGGCGTGGTCCGCGTCGATCACGCCCCCTTCGGCGTGGACACCCCCGCCGACCTCGAACGCGCCCGCAGGACCCTCGCGCCATGAGCCAGACCATCGCCTTCCAGGGCATGCCCGGGGCCTATTCCGACCTCGCCTGCCGCGCCGCCTATCCCGGCTGGACCACGCTGCCCTGCCCCTCCTTCGAGGCCGCCATGGCCGCAGTGCGCGAAGGCCGGGCCGATCTCGCCATGCTCCCCTGCGAGAACAGCCTCGCCGGCCGCGTCCCCGACATCCACCGCCTGCTGCCCGATTCGGGCCTGCATGTGGTGGGCGAGCATTTCGAGCGCGTCGAGCACTGCCTGATGGCCCCGAAGGGCGCCACGCTGGACAGCCTGAAGCGTATCCACAGCCATCCCGTGGCACTCGGCCAGATCCTCGACCTGCTGCGCGAGACCGGCCTCCAGGCGGTGATCGAGGCCGACACCGCCGGCGCCGCCCAGATCATCGCGGAGCGCGGCGGCACCGAGGACGCCGCCGTCGCCTCATCCCTGGCCGCCGAGCTCTACGGCCTCGACATCCTCCGCCGTAACGTCGAGGACGCGGCCCACAACACCACCCGCTTCTATGTCATGTCGCGTGAGGCCACCCTGCCGCCGGTGGACGCGCCCGGCTGCGTCACCACCCTGGTCTTCCGCACCCGCAGCGTCCCCGCCGCGCTCTACAAGGCGCTCGGCGGCTTCGCCACCAACGGCGTGAACATCACCAAGCTCGAATCCTACATGCTCGACGGCCGCTTCGCCTCGACGCAGTTCCTTTGCGACGTGGACGGCCATCCCGACAGCCCGCCGCTGCAGCGCGCCTTCGAGGAATTGCGCTACTTCTCGCGCCAGATGCATGTGCTGGGCACCTATCCCGGCCATCCCTATCGCCGGCAGCAGGAAGAAGCTCCGCTATAAGACAGAAGCCGGGCCAAATATTAATACGATGGCCGGATTCCTGCCTTCCGCCAGCATCCGGAATGCTCCACAAGAACCGCGTGCGCATCCAGGCCGGTGAATATTCTTCCCCGTCCTGACGCGCGGCCAACTTCGTGAGACGCAGGAGCAGCGGCCCGCATGGATCTCGCCATTATTCTTCCGGCCCTGCTGATGGGGATCGTGGAGGGACTGACCGAGTTCCTCCCCATCTCCTCCACGGGCCACCTGATCCTGCTCAGCGACCTGATCGGCTTCCAGGGTCCGCCCGGCAAGACCTTCGAGATCGTCATCCAGCTCGGCGCCATCCTGGCCGTCATCGTCGTCTACTGGCGCGACCTCATCGCCATGGCCACCGGCTTCTGGACGCCCCGCTCGCGCGAACGCTACGCGGTGATCAACCTGATCCTCGCCTTCATCCCGGCGATGGTTCTCGGCGCCCTGCTGCACAAGACCATCACCGAGGTCCTGTTCAACCCCTATGTCGTCTGCTTCGCCCTGATCATCGGCGGCATCGCGCTCATCATCATCGAGCGTAACCGCCCCAAGCCGAACATCCACTCCATCGCGGAGATCGGCCCGCTCAGCGCCCTGCTGATCGGCTTCGGCCAGGTGCTCGCCATGATCCCCGGCACCAGCCGCTCCGGCGCCACCATCATCTTCGCCCTGCTCTTCGGCGTGGAGCGCAAGGCTGCCGCCGAGTTCTCCTTCCTCCTCGCCATCCCCACCATGCTCGCCGCCACGGTGTACAGCCTCTACAAGGCCCGCGCCGAACTCGCCGTCGGCGATATCAGCGAGATCGCGATCGGTTTCGCCGCCGCCTTCGTGGTGGCGCTGCTGGTGGTCCGCTGGGTGATCCGCCACATCAGCCGCATGGGCTTCCAGCCCTTCGGCTGGTACCGCATCATCCTCGGCGTCGTCATGCTCGGCTTGCTCAGCCTGCGCTGAGCGAAGGCAGGGAAGGCTACCCTCGGGGGAACTTCCTCCGCTAAGCTCGCCCTGAAGTGGCGCCCGGCGCCACGACAGGAAAGGCTCCCCCGAGGTCCATGCGCCGAATCGCCGCTCTCGCGCTTCCCGCCCTGCTACTGGCCGGGCTCCTACCGGACCCCGCCAGGGCCCAGATGTGGCCCAACGAGGTCGGCCCCCGCCGCGACATGCAGGAACTCGCCCTCCGGCCCCTGCAGCGCCTTCAGCCCCCGCCTCCCGCGGCCCCTGCCGCCTTTCTCCCGTCCCCGGCGGCGCCCCTGCCGGTCTGGACCCAGGCTCCGCCCACCCAGGCCGCGCCGCGCCGCATCGCCCGCGCCACCCCCAGGCCAGCCACCCAAGGTCAGGCCCAAAGCCAGCCAGCCACCCTCACGGCCAACGGGATCGGGGAACTGGAACAGCGCCTCGCCGGCCGCGAGAAGCAGTTGGAGGAGATGCGGCGCCAGATAGAAACGGACCGCCGCAGCCTGCAGGATCTACGGACCGCTTCCGGCAGCAGCGTGAAGTCCACGCCAAGCGTGTCTTCCACAATACAGTGATGCGGAAAAGTGACGCTACCTTCTCTTTCCGTGGTAGTAACCAGGGGCGTTGTCGTTCTTCATTGTAACAGGCGGATCGTCACGATTCGTCCAGTAAGAACCAGGGAGTATGCGGGATGAATGCCCGTCTTTTCTTTGCCCTTCCCCTGCTCGCCGCGGTCGCCGCCTGCGCCAGCAGCCCTCCGCCCCCGCCGCCGCCGCCTCCCGCCCCTGTCGTCGAGGCCCCGGCCTTCCCGTCCGGTCTCGACGGCGTCTACCGGGGCTTCGCGGTGGCCGACCAGCGCGCCTGCCGCCCGGCCCGCATAGCGGTCACCAGCACCGTCGCCAGCGGTCAGGCCGTGTTCCAGTGGTTCCGCCGCGCCGAGGTCGAAACCAAGATCAAGGCGGATGGCGGCGTGGACTTCCTGTTCGATGGCGGCCATGCGACCGGGACCTTCGGCCCGGGCACCTTCGCCGGCAAGACCACGGCCCAGAGCGGCGCCTGCACCTACACGGTCACTCTGAAGCGCTCCTGATCCGGCGCGCTCCGGCGCAACGAAACGGAAAGGGCGGCCGGAAAGATCCGGCCGCCCTTTCTCATGTCCGGGCCTGACGCCCGCGCGGGCCGCCGGTCCCCGGCTTCAGGACCCGGCCCCGCCCTCAGGCCGCGAGGCCCGGCGCCACCGCGTAATCCGCCTCCGTCTTGCCGCGCACCTCGTCGGGCGTCACGCCCGGCGCCAGCTCGATCAGCGTCATCTTCCCCGCCTCCTTGTCGATGGAGAAGACGGCGAGCTCGGTGATCACCAGGTCCACCACGCCCTTGCCGGTGAGCGGCAGGTTGCAGCTGTGCAGCAGCTTCGGCGCGCCCTTGGCGGTGTGCTCCATCAGCACCACCACGCGCTTCACGCCGGCGACGAGGTCCATCGCCCCGCCCATGCCCTTCACCATCTTCCCCGGCACCATCCAGTTCGCCAGGTCGCCATTCTCCGCCACCTGCAGCGCGCCCAGCACCGACAGGTCGATATGCCCGCCGCGGATCATCGCGAAGCTGTCGGCGGAGGAGAAGAAGGAGGTGGTCGGCAGCGCCGTCACGGTCTGCTTGCCCGCATTGATCAGGTCCGGGTCCTCCTCGCCCTCATAGGGGAAGGGGCCCATGCCCAGCATGCCGTTCTCGCTCTGCAGCTGCACGCTCACCCCCTCGGGGATGTGGTTCGCCACCAGCGTCGGGATGCCGATCCCGAGATTCACGTAGAAACCGTCCTCAAGCTCGCGGGCGGCGCGCGCCGCCATCTCGTCGCGGGTCCAGGGCATCGTCGCGTCTCCTCAGGCGGTGGCGGGGTCGGAACCGGCGGCGGCGGGAGCTGTCCCACCGCGCTTGCGCAGGGTGCGCTGCTCGATCCGCTTCTCGTAGCCAGCGGGCAGCTTCACGATCCGCTGCACATAGATCCCCGGCGTGTGGATATGGTCCGGGTCGATCGTCCCGGCCTCCACCAGCTCCTCGACCTGCACCACCGTCACCTTGGCGGCAGTCGCCATCATCGGGTTGAAGTTCCGCGCCGTCTTGCGGAAGACGAGGTTGCCCTCGGTATCCGCCTTCCAGGCATGGACCAGGGCCAGATCGGCGAAGATCCCGCGCTCCATCACATAGTCATGCCCGTCGAAGTTCCGCACCTCCTTGCCCTCGGCCACCGCGGTGCCGACACCGGTGCGGGTGAAGAAGGCCGGGATGCCCGCGCCGCCGGCCCGGATGCGCTCGGCCAGCGTGCCCTGCGGGTTGAACTCGATCTCCAGCTCCCCGGCCAGGTACTGCCGGGCGAACTCGGCATTCTCGCCGACATAGGAGGAGATCATCTTGCGGATCTGCCGCGTCTCCAGCAGCAGCCCCAGCCCAGCGCCGTCGATGCCCGCATTGTTGGACACGACCGTCAGGTCCTTCGCGCCGGAATCCCGCACCGCCTCGATCAGCGCCGCCGGAATGCCGCAGAGACCAAAGCCACCCGAGTGGATCAGCATCCCGTCCTGCAGCAACCCATCCAGCGCCGCCGCCGGACTGTCGTAGACCTTTCTGCTCATTCCCACTCCCTCGGCCCTCGCTGGGCCCCGTGCGCCGGCCCGTGGCCCTGCGGATTTCGCAGCACGGTAATCCGTCACGCGCATGTTTTAAAGTCATGGCGGGGGGCTTGCGGGGGTCCGCGGACGCCGCTAAAAGCCCGTTCACCGCAGCACGGCGGGGCCATAGCTCAGTTGGGAGAGCGCCTGAATGGCATTCAGGAGGTCGTCGGTTCGATTCCGATTGGCTCCACCATGACGAGGGGTTTCCGGAAACGGAAACCCCTCGAACCTTTTTCGGGCCCTGCCACGGCCCCGGCCATGCCAGACCGGAACCCGCGCCGCGGGGCCATGGACCATCGCTTCAGAAGCGTCATCCGTCCTCGCCGCCACTAGCCGTACCGGCGGCTCCCCGCTGGCCCTCGCCGCGCCTCAGCTCAGCCCGACCACTCGCCAGGCATGTTCCTGCCCGTCCGCCTCGACGATCGTGACATTCTCGCCCGGCCGCAACCGCGCGCGCATCTGCATCATCGCATGCAGCGGCGCATCCATCGCCGCCACGGCCTCCCCGTCCTGCCGGAAGAAACGCAGCGCCCAGCCGATATCCTCGTCATACTGCACATCTCCCTCCGACAGGCCCTCGCCCGGCCATAGGCGCCGCGCCGGCCAGGGATTCGGGTCCGCGTTCCAGGCCTCGGGGGAGGGGAGCCCGTCCGGCCCCAGGGTCAGCGTGATTTCGTAGCGGTGCTCGCGGCTTCCTTCCGGAAGCCCCGCCCCGCCACTGGGGGAGAGGATCAGCAGGGCCAAGCACCACCTCCTTCAGTGGATCGCGGCGGCCAGGAAACCCCGGAGGGGCTCAGATGGCCACCCGCGCGCCCAGCTCCACCACGCGGTCGCTGGGGATTCGGAAAAACTCCGTGGCGGGCAGCGAGTTGCGGCTCATCAGCGTGAACAGCCATTGCTGCCAGCCCGGCATCTTCGGCACGGAGGCCGCCACCACCGTCTCGCGGCCCAGGAAATAGGAGGCCTGCATCGGCTCGAAGGGCACGCCCATCGTCTCGTGCATCATCTCCAGGTCGCGCGGGATGTTCGGGCTCTCCAGGAAGCCGTAGCGCAGCAGCACGCGGTAGATCCCCGGCCCCAGCTCCTCCGCCGAGCCCCGGTCCCGCACCTGCGGCACATCCTCGTTCAGCACCGTCACAAACACGATCCGCTCGTGCAGCACCTTGTTGTGCTTCAGGTTGTGCAGCAGGGCATTGGGCACGTAGTCCGCCTGCCCGGTCATGAAGATCGCGATCCCCGGCACCCGGATGGTGCGCGACTGCGGCAGCCGGGCGAGGAAGGACTTCAGCGGCAGGCTGTCCTGCTGGAAGCGCCGGAACAGCAGGTCCCGCCCACGCCGCCAGGTCAGCATCTGCGTATAGAGCACCGCCCCCAGCAGCAGCGGCACCCAGCCGCCATCGGGGATCTTCAGCACGTTGGAGATGAAGAAGGCGAGATCCAGCAGCAGCAGCGGCAGGAAGACCAGCGTCACCAGCCACCAGGACCACTGGAAGCGGCGGTGGAAGACGATGGCGGCGAGGCAGGAGGTCGCCACGAAGGTCCCCGTCACCGCGATGCCATAGGCGGCCGCCAAGCTGTCCGAATTGCGGAAGGTCACCACCAGCACCACCACTCCGGCCAGCAGCGAGAAGTTCACCTGGGGCACGTAGATCTGCCCCTCCTCCGTCTCGCTGGTATGCTTCACCGTCAGGCGCGGCAGCAGCCCCAGTTGCACGCATTGCCGCGCGATGGAAAAGGCGCCTGAGATCATCGCCTGGCTGGCGATGATCGTGGCCAGCGTCGCCAGCACCACCAGCGGCAGCCGCAGCCAGTCCGGTCCCAGCAGGAAGAACGGGTTCTCCAGCGCATCCGGGTTGCTCAGTACCAGCGCGCCCTGTCCCAGGTAGTTCAGGATCAGCGAAGGCAGCACGAAGCCCAGCCAGCCGATCCGGATCGGCCGCTTCCCGAAATGCCCCATATCGGCATAGAGCGCCTCCGCCCCCGTCACCGCCAGCACCACCGAGCCCAGCGCGATGAAGGCCGCCAGGCGGTAGCGCACGCAGAAGGTGATCGCATGATGCGGCGACAGCGCCTCCAGCACCCCCGGCTCGCGCAGGATCTCGATCAGCCCCAGCAGGCCGATCAGCCCGAACCAGAGCACCATCACCGGGCCGAAGATCCGCCCCATCGCATGCGTGCCGCGATATTGCACCAGGAACAGCCCGATCAGCACCACCAGCGACACCGGCACCACGATATCCCCGAAGGTGGGCGAGATCACCTTCAGGCCCTCCACCGCCGAGAGCACGGAGATCGCCGGGGTGATGATCCCGTCGCCGAAGAACAGGCAGGCCCCGGCGATGCCGATCAGCGCCACCATGCGGCGCCCCCGCTCCGTCCCCACCGCGCGCTGCGCCAGGGCCATCAGCGCCAGGATGCCGCCCTCGCCCCGGTTGTCCGCCCGCAGCACGATCAGCACGTATTTCACCGTCACGACGATGATGACCGACCAGACGATCAGGCTGAGGACCCCCAGGATCTCCCAGCGTTCCAACCCATCGGAGGCGAAGTGCACGAGCGCGGCCCGGAGCGCATAGAGCGGGCTGGTGCCGATATCGCCGAAGACGACGCCGAGAACCCCCACCACAAGGCCGACGCTCAGGGGGCGGGATTCACTGCTGGACGTGGTCGGTGTCACGATGTCCGGAATGTTCCAGTGGAGCCCCAAGGCATACGCTGGACGCCGAGAGCCCCGCAAGGCCCGCCCCCTGGCCCCTCTCCGGACCGTGCGAGGTGAGGCCCCGCCCGCCCCTGAATTTCCTGTGCGTGCCTGTTCTCCGGTGCTGAATCGGCTCTCCCGTGGCGGCCCCGGGGGAGGCTCCGCCTGCCCCCGGAACCCCCATCGCTGGGGGAATGGTATTCCCCCGGACCCCGCCCTGGGTTGGCTTTGGCGGTCACCGTCAGCCTGTGGCCCGATCCCCGGGGGCAGTGGATCGGCGGCGCCCCGAAAAGAAGAAAACCATCCCGTCCGCGCTGATGACGCCGACAGCCCGCCGGAGAGCATGGCTCTCCGGCGCGATCCGGTCACAGCAAGAGCCAGCGAACCGGGTCCAGGGCCCGCAGGGTCCTGGCGGAGTGGGGGCTTGGGGGCGAGGCGGAGCCTTGCCCCCAAAGCGCGCCCCCAAGTGCCCTCCCGGGGAGGCGATCAGTGCCCGCGCAGGATCTGCGACAGGAAGGCGCGCAGGCGGTCGGTGCGGGGGTTGTTGAACATCTCCTCCGGCGTGCCGGATTCGACCACCTCGCCCCGGTCCATGAACACCACCCGGTCGGCCACGGTGCGGGCGAAGCCCATCTCATGCGTCACGCAGATCATGGTCATGCCGCTTTCCGCCAGGCTGACCATGGTGTCCAGCACCTCCTTGATCATCTCCGGATCGAGCGCCGAGGTCGGCTCGTCGAACAGCATGATCTTGGGCTTCATGCACAGCGCCCGGGCGATCGCCACGCGCTGCTGCTGCCCGCCGGAAAGCTGCCCGGGATACTTGTTCGCCTGGTCGGGGATCTTGACCTTGCGCAGGTACTCCATCGCCTCTTCCTCGGCCTGCGCCTTCGGCACCTTGCGCACCCAGATCGGCGCCAGGGTGCAGTTCTGCAGGATCGTCAGGTGCGGGAAGAGATTGAAGCTCTGGAACACCATCCCGACCTCGCGCCGGATGGCGTCCAGCGCGCGGATGTCATCCGTCAGCTCCACCCCGTCCACCACGATGCGGCCCTGCTGGTGCTGCTCCAGCCGGTTGATGCAGCGGATCATGGTGGACTTGCCCGAGCCCGAGGGCCCGCACACCACCACCCGCTCCCCCGCCGCGACCTGCAGGTTCACGTCCCGCAGCACGTGCATCGTGCCGTACCACTTGTTCACGTTCTCCAGCAGGATCGCCGGCGGCGCCCCCGCCTGCACGGCGGAGGCGACATGCGGTTCCGGGCTCAGCGTGTCGCTCATGATATCGTTCTCCGGAAAGGGTTCAGCGCCGGCGGTGCCGGTTGAGCTCGGCCTCGAGGTTCTGGCTGTAGCGGGACATGGCGAAGCAGAAGCAGAAGTAGATCAGCGCCACCACGACATAGACCTCGATGCCGAAGCCCTGCCAGGCGGGCTCCACGATGGCCGTCTTGGCGGCGGTCAGCAGATCGAAGATGCCGATGATCAGCACCAGCGAGGTGTCCTTGAAGAAGCCGATGAAGGTGTTCACCAGCGGCGGGATCACCAGCCGCAGCGCCTGCGGCAGCACGATCAGCCCGGTCTTCTTCCAGTAGCTCAGGCCCAGCGCGTCCGCCGCCTCGTACTGCCCCTTGCTCAGTGCCTGCAGCCCGCCGCGCACCACCTCCGCCAGATAGGCGGCGGCGAACAGGATGATGGCGATCTGGGCGCGCAGCAGCTTGTCGATGTTCATCCCTTCCGGGAGGAACAGCGGGAACATCACGCTCGCCATGAAGAGCAGCGAGATCAGCGGCACGCCACGGATCAGCTCGACATAGACGATGCAGAGCAGCCGGATCGCCGGCATCGAGGAGCGCCGCCCCAGCGCCACCAGGATCGACAGCGGAAAGGCCACCGCGATGCCGAAGGTGCTCAGGATCAGCGTGATCGGCAGCCCGCCCCAGCGCTCCTGCGGCACATAGGTGAGGCCGAACACGCCCCCCCACATCAGCAGCGCGATGACGGCCAGCGTCGCCACCCACACCACCGCCAACTCCCACCGCCAGAAGCGCCGCATGGCGGAGACGATGTAGAGCCCGATGAACAGCAGGCAGACCAGCGCCGGCCGCCACTGCTCGTCATAGGGATAGGTGGCGAAGAGGATGAAGCGGTACTTCTCCGTGACCACCGCCCAGCAGGCGCCCGTCCCCTGCACCGCGCGGCAGGCCTGGGTCTGGTTGTCCGGCACGGACCAGACGGCGTTGATGAAGGCCCAGTCCACGAAGCCGATCGCCCAGCGCACCAGCAGATAGATCATCGCCAGCGTGACCGCCGTGGACCACCAGGAGGAGAACAGGTTCGCCCGCAGCCAGGCCACCGGCCCCACCACCGTGGCGGGGGGCTGGCGCGGCGCCGCCTCGGGTGATCCGGCGGCGGCGGTGTTGAGGGTGATGTCGCTCATGCTGCCTCTCCCTCTCTCAGCGTTCCACCAGCGCGATGCGCGTGTTGTACCAGTTCATGAACAGGCTGATGCTCAGGCTGATGGTCAGATAGACCAGCATGATGATGGCGATGCCCTCGATCGCCTGCCCCGTCTGGTTCAGCGTCGTGTTGGCGATGGACACGATGTCCTGGTAGCCGATGGCGACCGCCAGCGAGGAGTTCTTCGTCAGGTTCAGGTATTGGCTGGTCATCGGCGGGATGATCACCCGCAGCGCCTGCGGCAGGATGATCCGCCGCAGCATCATCCCCGGCCGCAGTCCCAGCGCCTGCGCCGCCTCCCACTGCCCCAGCGGCACGGAGGTGATGCCGGCGCGCACGATCTCGGCGATGAAGGCCGAGGTGTACATCACGAGGCCCAGCAGCAGCGCGAAATACTCCGGGCTCACCGTGATGCCGCCCTGGAAGTTGAAGCCCCGCAGCGCCGGGATGTCGGGCGTGAAGGGCGCGCCCAGCATCGCCCAGATCAGGATCGGCAGGCCCACGATCAGCCCCAGCCCGACCGGCCAGACCCGGCGCGGCTGCCCGTCCTGCATCTGCTTCGCCCGCGCGGAACGCGCATAGGCCCAGGTGCCCGCCACCCCGGCCACGAGGCCCAGCAGCGCCCAGTTATGCGCGTCCGTCCACTCGACCCAGGGCAGCTTCAGCCCGCGGTTGCTCAGGAACACGCCCGTCACCGGGTTCATCGACTGCCGCGGGGCGGGGAGGCCCTGCATGATCGTGTACCAGAACAGCAGTTGCAGCAGCAGCGGCACGTCGCGCACCGCCTCGACATAGACCGCCGCGATCTTGCCCAGCAGCCAGTTCTTCGACAGCCGCGCGATGCCGACCAGCGTGCCGAAGACCGTGGCCAGGATCACGCCCACCACCGCCACCTTCAGCGTGTTCAGCACGCCCACCGTCAGGGCACGGAAATAGGTGCTGGTGGGCGAATACTCGATCAGGTGCTCGCCGATCGGCAGCCCGGCCTCGCGCCAGAGGAAGCCGAAGCCCGTGGCGATGCGCCGCACCTCCAGGTTGCGTGCGGTGTTGCTGGCCAGCCACCAGACGATGGCCACCACCACCCCCACGATCAGCACCTGCCAGACGATGGAGCGCACCCGCTCGTCCCGCCAGCTCAGGCGAAAGGCTTTCTTCGGGGGCGCCTTCATATAGCGCGGGTCTGTCGAGCTCTGCGACATCGGGAAAGCCCCTTGCGTCTGTCCGGCCTTCTGCGGGCCGCATCCGGAGGAAATGCCGCGGGCCGGCCAGCCCGGCCCGCGGCGTTCAGGTCGGGATCAGCGCATCGGCGGCGCGTATTGCAGCCCGTCCTTGTTCCACAGCGCGTTCTCGCCGCGCGGCAGGCCGATCGCCTTCAGGTTGCGGTCGAACACCTCGCTATAATTGCCCACGGCCTTGATGACCTGCACCGCCCAGTCGTTCGACACGCCCAGCATCTTGCCCAGGTCGCCGTTCTTGCCGACGAAGCGCTGGATGTCCGGGTTCGGGCTGTTCGCCATCGAATCCACGTTCTTGGAATCGATCCCCAGCTCCTCCGCCGTCACCAGCGCGAAATGCGTCCAGCGGACGAGGTCGGCGAAGCCCGGGTCGCCCTGCCGCACCGCCGGCGCCAGCGGCTCCTTGCTGATCAGTTCCGGCAGGATCACGTAGTCGTCCGGCTTCGGCTGGGTGGAACGCGTCGCCGCCAGCCCCGAGGCATCCGTCGTATAGGCGTCGCAGCGCCCGGCCACGAAGGCGCTCACCAGCTCCTCCAGCCGCTCGATCACCACCGGGGTGAACTTGATGTTGCCGGCCCGCGCCCAGTCGGTCAGGTTCTGTTCCGTCGTGGTGCCCGGCTGCACGCAGATCGTGGCCCCGTCCAGCTCCTTGGCGCTCTTCACGCCGAGCGACGTCTTCACCATGAAGCCCTGGCCGTCATAGAAGGTCGTGGCGGCGAAATCGAAGCCCAGGCTGGTGTCGCGCGACAGCGTCCAGGTGGTGTTGCGCGCCAGCATGTCCACCTCGCCCGACTGCAGCGCGGTGAAGCGGTTCTGCGCCGTGGTCGGCACGTAGCGCACCTTGCTGGCATCGCTGAAGATCGCCGCCGCCACCGCCTTGCAGTAGTCCACGTCGAAGCCGCGCCACACGCCCTGGCTGTCCGGCTGGGCAAAGCCCGCCAGCCCGGTGTTCACCCCGCAGACGAGGCTGCCGCGGGACTTGATCGCACCCAGCGTCGCCCCGGCCGGAGCCGTGGGTGTCTGCTGTGCCGCAGCCGGTGCCGCGACCGCCCCGAGCGCCAGGGCGCCGAGGGATCCGAGCATGACAGCAAGCCGAAAAGGCCGCATTCCCTGAACTCTCCAAATGGATTCCACAGATCCCGGCCGTTGCCCGGCAGGGCGGGCCGTCAGTTCGGGTTCCAACATTCCGGTCTGGCAGCCCTGCGTAAAGCGATACCCTCGACCTTCGAACGGCGCAAATCCCCGCTTCGCATCGGCTTCTGCCCGAATCTGCGCCATAAGAACCCGCCGTAGCCAGCAAGGGCCGTGCCATGAACTGGAACAGGCCCGCCCGAACCCCAGCCCGCGGAAGGCCAGCCATCATGCGCATCATCCCGAAACCGGAAGTGGACCGGCTGCTTCCCTGGCCGGAACTGATCGCCGCGCTGGAGGAGGTCTTCCGCCTCGGCTGCGAGGCTCCGCTGCGCCATCACCACCCCGTGCCGAACGGCCCCGGCGCCACAGGTTCGCTCCTGCTGATGCCCGCTTGGTGGGCAGACCGCTTCACGGGGGTCAAAATCGTGCATGTCATGCCGGCGAACGCCTCCGCCAACCTGCCCGCGGTCCAGTCTTCCTACCTTCTCTCTGACGGCCGCACCGGCGAGGCCCTGGCCCTCCTCGACGGCGGCGCCCTGACCGACCGCCGCACGGCGGCCAGCAGCGTCCTCGCCGCCCGCTTCCTGGCCCGCCCCGACAGCCGCCGCCTGCTCGTCATGGGCAGCGGCCGCGTCGCCGAGGCGCTGGCCGCCTGCTACGCCAGCGCCTTCCCGCTGGAGCGCATCGCCATCTGGTCGCGCCGCCCGGAAAACGCCCAGGCCCTGGCCCGCCACTTGCGCGCGGAAGGGCTGCCCGCCGAATCCGTGGACCGGCCCGACCTCGCCGCCGCCGACATCATCGCCTGCGCCACCCTCTCGGCCACGCCGCTGGTCGCGGGCGCCGCCGTCCGCCCCGGCACCCATGTGGACCTCGTCGGAGCTTTCCGCCCGACCATGCGGGAAAGCGACGGCGCCCTCCTGGCCCGCGCCCGCCTCGTGGTGGACACCCGCCCCGGCGCCCTGGCCGAGGCTGGCGACGTGGTCCAGGCCATCGCCGAGGGCGCCATCACCGAGGCCGGCATTGCCGCCGACCTGGCCCAGCTCTGCCGGGGCGAGGTCCAGGGACGCGAATCGCCGGACGAAATCACCGTCTTCAAATCCGTCGGCTGGGCCGGCGAGGACCTCGCCGCCGCCGCCCTGGCCTATCAGCGCGCGGCCTGAGCCGCGGAGGCTCCCCGCCCCCGGGGACAGCGCAAGGCCGCCCCCGGTCAGAGCAGAAAGGCCAGCGCCTCCTCGCAACCCTGCTCCACCTTCAGCGCCAGCACTCCGTCCGCCCGGGTCCGGCCCAGGTTCACCACCGCCACCGGCTTGCCGGCCTTCACCGCCGCCTGCACGAAGCGGAAGCCCGAATAGACCATCAGCGAGGAGCCCACGACCAGCATGGCATCGGCGCGCTCCAGCGCCCGGCTGGCTTCCTCCACCCGCTCCCGCGGCACGTTCTCGCCGAAGAACACCACATCCGGCTTCAGCAGCCCGCCACAGGCCGGGCAGTCCGGCACGACGAAGCGGCCGAAATCCCGCCCCTCCAGATCGGCATCCCCATCCGGCGCGACACCGGCATCGAGTCCGGCCCAGTCCGGATTGTGCCGCAGCAGCTCCGCCTGCATCGCCTCGCGCGGCATCTCATGGCCGCAGCTCAGGCAACGCACCACGTCCAGCCGCCCGTGCAGGTCGATCACCTGCCGGCTGCCCGCCGCCTGGTGCAACCGATCCACGTTCTGGGTCAGCAGCAGCTCGGTCCGCCCCCGCTCCTCCAGCCGCGCCAGCGCCACATGCGCGCCATTAGGCCGCACCTGCCGGAAGAACCGCCACCCGACCAGGCTGCGCGCCCAGTAGCGCTGCCGCGTGGCCTCGCTGCCCAGGAAGGCCTGCAAGGTCACCGGCTGGGCACGCTTCCACTGCCCGTCCGCGTCACGATAGTCGGGAATGCCGGACCCGGTGCTGCATCCGGCGCCGGTCAGAACGAAAAGGCGCGGATGCCGCGCCACGAATTCCGCCAGCCCGCCTGGATCGGCAGGGGCGGCAGAAGGAGGAACGCCCGGAGCGGGCGCTGGGGGAGGGGCCGGAGGCGGCGTCGCGACATCCGTCATGCGGGAGGGATATAGGAACGCCATTCCCCGATCGCCGCCCACCCCGCGCATGACGGCCTTGGTTCCCGGCCATCTCCGCATCGCGCTTCGTGGCCGCCCGCCGGGAAAGGGGCTCGGCCTTTCCCACTGGACGCCGGGGCAGGGGAAGCGACTGCCCCTGCCATATCCTCCGGAGCCTCAGCCCACCGTTTCGGCTGGCGCCGCCGGCCGCCGCTGCCGCTCGGACTCGGTCTTCAACTGCCCGCAGGCGGCCAGGATGTCGCGCCCGCGCGGCCGGCGGATCGGCGCCGAATACCCCGCATCGCTGACGATCTCCGCGAAGCGCCGCACCACCTCGGGCTTCGAGGTCTTGTAAGCGCTGCCCGGCCAGGGATTGAACGGGATCAGGTTTACCTTGGCCGGAATGCCCTTCAGCAGCCGCACCAGCTCCCGCGCCTCGGCCTCGCTGTCGTTCACCCCGTCCAGCATCACGTATTCGAAGGTGATGCGCCGGGCGTTGGACGCGGAGGGATAGCGGCGGCAGGCGGCCATCAGCTCGGCGATCGGATACTTGCGGTTCAGCGGCACGATCTCGTCGCGCAGCTCGTCCGTCACCGCATGCAGGCTGACGGCGAGGCCGACATTCAGCTCCCGCCCGCAGCGGTCCATCATCGGCACGACGCCGGAGGTGGACAGGGTGATCCGCCGTCGCGACAGGCCGATCCCCTCGTTGTCCATCACGATGGTCAGCGCCTTGGCGACGTTCTCGTAGTTGTAGAGCGGCTCGCCCATCCCCATCACGACGATGTTGCTCAGATGGCGCGGCGTGCCGTCCTTGGGGGAGGGCCACTCGCCATAGCTGTCTCGCGCCGCCATGAACTGGCCGACGATCTCGGCGGCCCCCAGGTTGCGCACCAGCTTCTGCGTGCCCGTGTGGCAGAACCGGCAGGAGAGCGTGCAGCCGACCTGGGTGGAGATGCAGACCGCGCCGCGATCCTCCTGCCCGTCGGGGATATAGACCGTTTCCACCTGCTGCGCGTCGCGGAAGCGGAACAGCCACTTGCGCGTCCCGTCCTTCGAAAGCTGCTCTGTGGCCACGTCCGGCCGCCCCACCACGAAGCGCTCGGCCAGCCGCTGCTGCATCGGCCGCGCGATGGTCGGCATCTGCGCGAAGTCGCGCACGCCCTGGTGGTAGATCCAGTGCCAGACCTGGCGGGCGCGGAAGGGCTTCTCACCCATCGCCACCATCTCCGCCTCCAGATCCGCCCGCGACAGGCCGACGAGGTCGCGCCGCCCATCCGGCAGCGTGGCCGGGGGCGGGGCGAAGATCGCCGACTTGGCGAGGATGCGCGCGGCCTCGGCCTCGGTCAGCTCGGCGGGGTTCGCGGCATCGGCACGGGTCTGGAGGGCGGCGTCGCTCATCGGCGGGGGGGACATTCCTTGGAAATCGCCTCATAGGCCGCGGAGAAGCCGCTGAGGGAGAAGGTATCGGTGGTGGCGCCCTTGCCCTGCGGCCCCGGCCCCTTGATCACGAGGTCGCGTCCCGCCTTGAAGGCCGCCACGGCGGCGGAACCCTCCTGGGCGAAGGCATTGTTCTGCACGCCGTAGAAACGCAGCTCGTTCGAGCCGACCGCGCCGGTGATCTCGGCATCCCGGTTGTTCTCGCGGCGGAAGGCATAGCCCAGCGAGGCCGCCACCTGGTCGCGCCCCTGCGGCCGCTGCGTCACCGTCAGCATGACGTTCTGGCGCGCCCCGCCGCCCTCGCTCTTCGCCGCGCGGGTGAAGGCATAGCAGACCTTGCCGCCGCCCTCCTGATGGGTCGCGGCGGTCCAGCTGCCGAAGTTGCCGAGGCGCTGCGGGCCACCGGCGGCACGATTCTGGGCATGCGCCTCCGGCATCTGGGCGAAGGAGACGAGCGCGAGGGCAAGAACAGGGAGCAATCGCTTCATGGCGCCGCAGATAAGGCCCCGAAGCCACCCGGTTCAACCGCGGAGATGACCGGATCAGCCATGTTCCGCAGCCGGGCCGGTCCGGACGACGCCCCGGAACGACGCTCCCCGCCGCCGGGACGGCCCCCCGCCCCACGCCAGAAAGCACCTGCGGCCCCGCGTCATGCCCTCCATGGGGCCCCTTCGCCCGGCATCCCCGCTTGGCGCCCCGGCCGCATCGCCTTATCAGCCCCGGCCATGCAGGATGCGCGCATGACCGGCCAGTCCCCACCCCTTCCGGACGAGCGCGACCGCCAGCTCGCCGCCCAGTACGACAGCTACCCCTATCCCGCCCGCAACCCGGCGGACGAAGCCAGGCGCCTGATCATCGGCAGCCCCTCCCACCTGCGGGAGGTGGACCACTGGATCTTCGGCGCCCGCCGCCCGGAGTCGCAGCCGCTGCGGGCGCTCATGGCCGGCGGCGGCTCGGGCGACGGCACCATCATGCTGGCCCAGCACCTCGCCCGCGCCGGCCGCCCCGGGGAGGTGGTCTGGCTCGACCGCTCCGTCGCCGCGCGCAAGGTGGCGCAGGCGCGGGCGGAGAAGCGCGGCCTCGGCAACATCCGCTTCACCGAGGGCTCGATCCTCGACCTGCCCGACCCCCAGCTCGGCCTCTTCGACTACATCGACTGCTGCGGCGTGCTGCACCACCTGCCCGACCCGCTGCAGGGCCTGCGCAACCTCGCCGCCTCGCTCGCCCCCGGCGGCGGCATCGGCCTGATGGTCTATGCCCCGCATGGCCGCACCGGCGTCTACATGCTCCAGGACGCGCTGCGCCTCCTCACCCCGCCCGAGGAAGCCCCCGCCACCCGGCTGGAGATCGGCAAGCGCCTCTGGAAGCAGGCGCCCGAGACCGCCTGGCTCCGCCGCAACCCCTGGATCACCGACCACACCGAAGGCGGCGATGCCGGCCTCTACGACCTGCTGCTGAACCCGCGCGACGTGGCCTACACCGTGCCGCAGCTCGCCGCCCTGATCGGGGCCGCCGGCCTGCGCCTGCGCTGCCTCGTGGAGCCCCTGCGCTACGACCCCGACCGCTATCTGCCCGACCCGCGCCTGCGCGAGCGTGCCGCCCGCCTCGACCCCATCGGCCGCGCCGCCCTGGCGGAGGCGGTGGCGGGCAACATGGGCATCCACATCGCCTACTGCACCCGCGACCCGGCGCCGGAGCCCGACTGGGACAACCCCGATTCGGTCCCCATGCTGCGCGAGATGGACGGTGCCGCCCTGGCCCGCGCCGTGGCCCCCCAGGGCATGCTGCCGGTGAACTTCGACGGCGTCCGCATGTCGCTGGCCCTGCCACGCCTCGCCCCGGCCATCCTGGCCCGGGTGGACGGCCAACGCAGCCTGGGCGAGATCGCCGATGCCGTGGTGGCGGGCGGCGCCTCCCGCGAACAGGTGGCCCGCGACCTCGCCGCGCTGCGCGGGGTGATGGAGCCGCTGAACCGGCTGCTGCTGGCGGCACCCCGCCCGGCGGGTGGGTGACACGTCCCCAGCCAGGCCTACCCCGCAGCCGGGCCCCGGACAGCGCTCCGGAGCAGCCCGCCGCACGGAATCCCCGCTGAGGCACGCCCGGTGACGGCGGACCCGTGAGGCGCGCCCCCGATCCGGACGGCCTGCCGGCTCCGCGCGCGCCGGAAGGGTTCCGGCCCGGCATCCGGCAGACCGCCCGCGGCGGCAACCGGGATGGCCCCGGCCGCCCCCCGCCGCCCGACCGGCGGGCGCGGCCCGGCCGCAGCGGCTGGCGCTGGCTGCGCCGTGGCGTGGTGCTCGCCATCTGGGGCGCGATCGGCGCGGCCCTGCTCTCCCTGGCCCTGGTCTGGGACCTGCCCGCCCCGGAAAAGGCCCTTTCCGCCACCCGCCGCCCCTCCCTGACGCTGGAGGCCCTGGACGGCCGCGTGATCGCCACCCAGGGCGACCTCTATGGGGAGGCCCTGCGGCTGCGCGAACTGCCCCCCGCCATGCCGCAGGCCCTGATGGCCATCGAGGACCGGCGCTTCCTCGGCCATCCCGGCATCGACCCGGTGGGCCTGCTGCGCGCCGCCTGGGCCAACCTGCGCGCCGGACATGTGGTGCAGGGCGGCTCCACCCTGACGCAGCAGCTCGCCAAGAACCTCTTTCTCAGCCCCGACCGCTCCTTCCGCCGCAAGGCCCAGGAGGTGCTGATGGCCCTCTGGCTGGAACGCCGCTTCACCAAGACCGAGCTGCTGGAGATCTACCTGAACCGCGTCTATCTCGGCTCCGGCGTCTATGGCGTGGACGCGGCGGCGCGGGCCTATTTCGGCCTCTCCGCCCGCCGCCTGAACCTGTGGCAGGCGGCGATGCTGGCCGGGTTGCCCAAGGCCCCCTCCCGCCTCAACCCCCGCACCGATCCGGAGGCCGCCATCCGCCGCACGAAGGAGGTGCTGCGCGCCATGGCCGAGACCGGCGCGATCACCCCCGAACAGGCGGAGCGCGAGGCGGCCCGCATCGCCCTGCCGCCCCGTCCGGGCCGCAACGCCGGCTGGTTCGCCGACTGGGTGCAGGACGAACTCGGCCGCCGCTTCCCGGAAAGCGCCGACCTCGTCCTGCGCACCACCCTCGACGCCCGCGTCCAGGCCGTGGCGGAAAACCGCCTGAACGCCCTTCTCGCCGGCCCCGGCGCGGCGGCCGGGGTGGGCGACGGCGCCGTGCTGGTGCTGGACGCCCCCACCGGCGCCGTGCGCGCCATGGTCGGTGGCCGCGCCTACCGAACCAGCCAGTTTAACCGTGCTGTGGACGCGCGCCGCCAGCCGGGCTCCGCCTTCAAGCCCTTCGTCGTCCTGGCGGCGCTGGAGGCAGGCATGGACATCGCCTCCACCGTTTCCGACGCGCCCCTGACCCTCGGCAACTGGTCCCCCGGCAACGGCCACTGGGCCAGCCGCGGAGAGATCACGCTGGAGGACATGCTGGTCCACAGCGTCAACACCGCCGCGGTGCGCGCCCTGCTCCGCGCCGGCGGGCCGAAGCCCGCGATCGCCGTGGCGCAGCGCCTGGGCCTCGCCGGCCCCTTCCCGCAGGACGCCACCGTGGCCCTTGGCACGGGGCAGGCATCCCTGCTGGAACTTGTCTCCGCCTACGCCGCTTTCGCCAATGGAGGGTTGCATGTGGAACCGTTCGGCCTCGCCGCCGCCCGCAGCGGCAACGCCCTGCGCGCCCTGCCGCCGCCCGACCCGGCCCGCGTGATGACGGCGGACCAGGCCTATGCCATCCGCCGCGCGCTGGAGAGCGTCGTTGCCCGAGGCACCGCCCGCGCCGCCGCCGTCCCCGGCCGCCCGGTGGGCGGCAAGACCGGCACCACCCAGGATTCGCGCGACGCCTGGTTCATCGGCTTCTCCGGTCGCACCGTGATCGGGGTCTGGCTCGGCAACGACGACGCCACGCCCATGAACGACGTCCAGGGCGGCACCCTGCCGGCCCGCCTCTTCCATGAGATCCTTGAGGAGATCCCGCGATGAAGCCGGAGACGCCCGCCGGAGAGACCCCGGCCGTCCTCCCGCCGGATTCCCCCCTGAATCCCACCCTGGCGGAGCTGTCCTTCCTGTTCAGCCCCGTGCGCCATGCCGCGAACAACCTCGCCATGGTCCTGCTGATGAACCTCGAATCGGTGGCGCGCGTCATCCCCCCGGCCGAGCGCGGCGGCCGGCAGATCGCCCGTGCCCTGGAGGCGGCCGAGGAATACGACCGGCTGATGCGCAGCCTCCTGGCCCTGACCCGGGCCGAGCAGGCCGCGCCCATCCGCGCCGCCTCCTATCTGCGGGACCTGCTGCCGCTGCTCAGCCTGGCGGCCGGCCGCAAGCTCACGCTGGAGACCGGGGGGAAGGCCGGGGAGGAGGCCGCCGAGATCCTGGTCCGCCGTCCGACCCTGGACGCCGCCCTGCTGGCGCTGATGCAGGACATGCCCACGGAAGCGCCGCCGGTGCTCCGGCTGCGCGGCGCCCTGCTGGAACCCGGCTTCGCGATCGCCCCGGCGCGGCAGGAGGCGCTGCGGGCGGCTGGGGCGGCGGTGGAAGGCGGCGACACCCTCTGCCTCCCCACGGGCTGAGGGGAGGGGCAGGGGAGGGCCCTCACCGCCCCGCGAAGATTGACCCCGGACCGCGCCAGGGGCCTCATGTCAGACCCCCACGGGCAGGCCCCATTCGGGCGCGCCTCGCGGGGGCCGGAACCGGACCACCAGGAAAGGCCACCATGCCGCAGACCCGCTTCGTCGTGCTCGCCGAATTCCGCCTGAAGCCCGAGGGTCGCGCCCGCTTCATCGCGCTCGCCCGCGCCGACGCTCAGGGCTCCGTCGCCAACGAACCCGGCTGCCGCCAGTTCGACCTGCTCCTCTCGGAAGAGGACGAGACCCTCGCCGTGCTGCACGAGGTCTATGACAGCCGCGCCGCCTTCGAGACCCACCTGACCATGCCGCACTACCTGCCCTTCCGCGACGGCGTGCCGGACCTCGTCACCGGCAGGAGCGTTCGCTTCTTCCAGCAGGACGCCGGCTGAACCCTTCCCGGGCCGGAAAAAGCATCCTGAAAAGCGCCTTGACTTCGAGTGCGCTCGAAGTCGTAGCAACCCTGGCGTCAGGTGGGACAAGGCACAGGATGAAGATCGGCGACCTGTCCAGGCGCACCGGGCTGACGGCCCATACGCTGCGCTACTATGAACGGATCGGGTTGCTGCCAAGGGCATCGCGGGATTCGTCGAGGCAGCGCGAATACGACGCCTCGATCCTGCCCTGGATCGAGTTCGTCGGACGTCTGCGGCGGACCGGCATGCCGGTCCGGGAGATGGTCCGGTATGCCACGCTGCGCCCGCAGGGGATCGCGAGCGAGCCGGAACGGGAGGCCCTCCTCCGCCGGCACCGCGAGCATGTCCGGCAGCAGATGGCCGAACTCCAGGCGTGCCTGTCCGTCCTCGACAGCAAGATCGCCGACTACGGCGATCATCCCAGGATGGAGCAAACCGATGACGCCGACACATCCCGAGGCCGGAAGCCGCTACGAACGGGGCCTGCGCGCCCTCGCTGAGATCGATGGCCATGCCGGACAGGCCGTCATCGATTCGCTGGCCGGCATCGCGCCGGACTTCGCGCGCTACCTGCTCGAATTCCCGTTCGGGGACATCTATTCCCGCCCCGGGCTCGATCTCCGGAGCCGCGAGATCGCGACCGTCGCCGCGCTGACGGCGATGGGAAACGCGGCGCCGCAGTTGCGGGTGCATATCCAGGCGGGGCTGAACGTGGGGCTGAGCCAGGACGAGATCGTCGAGATCATCATGCAGATGGCGGTCTATGCGGGCTTCCCGGCGGCGCTGAACGGGCTGGCCGCCGCCAGGGAGGTCTTCGCGACACGCCCTGGCTGACCTCCCCGCCGGGGGCGCCCCCGCGACGGAGCCGCGCTACAGCAGCGCCTCGATCCGCTTCTCCAGCTCGGCGGGCTTCGTCGTGGGCGCGAAGCGGTCCACCACCGCCCCCTCCCGGTCCACCAGGAACTTGGTGAAGTTCCACTTGATCGCCTCGGTGCCTAGCACGCCCCGCTGCGCGCTCTTGAGCCACTGGAACAGCGGATGCGCCCCCGGCCCGTTCACTTCCACCTTGGCGAAAACCGGAAAGGTGACGTCATAGGTGGTGCTGCAGAAATCCGCGATCTCCGCCTCGCCGCCCGGCTCCTGCCCGCCGAACTGGTTGCAGGGAAAGCCCAGCACCGCGAGGCCCCGCCCCGAATACGTCCGGTACAGTGCCTCCAGTCCCGCATATTGCGGGGTGAAGCCGCATTTGCTCGCGGTGTTCACGATCAGCAGCACCTGCCCCGCGTAATCCGCCAGGGAAACCTCCTCCCCCCGCAGCGTCCTCGCGGTGAACCCGTCGATCCCGGCCATGCCGTCCCTCCTGCCTCGCATCGCCGCGAAAGGTAGGGCTTCCGCCGGCCTTGCCCAGGGGAGCGTGCCCAGGGGAGGCTTCAACGGGGAAGCTCCGATGCGGAGGCACCGGCCAGCCTCCCCTGGTTCAGCCTCAGCCCCGCCTCTCAGAGCGAGGCCCAGTAGCCCGGCTGGTAAGGCACCGGCAGGAACCGCTCGTGGAAGGCGCGGAAGGTCGCGTCCGGGTCCAGATCGGCGAAGAGTTCCGGGTGCAGCCATTTCGCCAGCGCCTGCACCGCCACGAACTGATAGGGGCTGTCGTAGAACTGGTGCCAGATCGCATGCACCCGCCGGGCGCGCACCGCCGCCTGCGTGCGATAGGCCGGGCGCTCCATCAGCCGCGCCAGCTTCGCCCGCGCCTGGGCCGGATCGGCACCGGGGCCGACGCCCACCCATTGCCCGTCCGGCGCATAGAGCACCCAGTTGCTCCCGGTCACGACCACCACCTCCGGCTCGGCGGCGATCACCTGCTCCGGGTTGATCACGCCGAAGGTGCCGGGGATCAGGCGCGAGGCGATGTTCTCGCCCCCCGCCACCGTGACCATCCGGCCGAAATTCTCGTCGCCGAAGGACATGCAGCAGGTCTCGTCATACCCCGCCGCGCGTTCCACCATCACGCGCGGCCGGTGCCCCGCGAACCCCGCCAGGCGGCCGGTCACCTTCTCCATCTCCGCCCGGCGGAAGACGATCAGCTCCGCCGCCCGCGCCTCCAGCCCCATCACCTGCCCCATGATGGCGATGCTGCGCTCGGCATGCTCGAAGGGCCGCTCGCGGAAATCGATGAACACCACCGGGATGCCCACCGCGCCCAGCTTTTCGATCAGCCCCTGCCCATCGGTGGCCGGCTTCGATTCTAGGTTCATCACCACCACGTCGGGCTTCAGCCCGATGGCCTGCTCGACATCGAAGGTGCCCTCCTTGGCCCCGCCGAAGGTGGGCAGCCGCTCGATCTGGGGATAGCGCCGCAGATAGGCGCCGTAGCCATCAAGGTCCGCCTTGCGGAAATCGTCCCGCCAGCCGACCACCCGCGCGAAGGGATCGGCGGTCTCCAGCGCCGCCACCAGATACATCTGCCGCCCTTCGCCCAGGATCATCCGCCGCGCCGGCCCCGCCAGCCGCACGTCGCGCCCGGCGATGTCGCGGATGTCCACCCCCTGCGCCGCCCGCGATGTCATGGGCAGCAAGGCGCTGCCTGCCAGGGCCAGGAGGGAACGCTTGGTGAGGACGGCGGAGGACATGGGGCGGCCTTTGCTGGCTCGGAAAGGGGCGAGGGCCACCCCGTTATCGCCGTCTATGATAAAGAGAAGCAATTGCAACAGCAAAAACTGCGGGTCCAAAACGAATCCCCGTTGTGGGTCCCCTGGAATTCACCCGCATGGCGAAGACGCAGCCGCCAACCTCGCCTTCTCCATTCCTGGAAAGGCCTTCGCGATGGGCCGTTGCTTCGCCGAAGCGCCAGGACCCGAGGCCGGGCGGGCGGCAGGCTCACGGAACCCCGCCTGAAGGCTTGGGCCGCCGGATTCCGCTGACGATGTCCGGTCCGGACCTGCCAGACTGTCGGCGGACGGTTCCCTTTGCCCGCTGGCCTCAACAGCCACGGGCCTGGTACATCGATACCGCACGGGGGCCGTCCACCCGCTCACTCCCGATGACGCCGCCGATGTCGCCCCCGATGCCGCCCCCGGGGCAGGGCGGGCACGGGGAGCCGAAAGCGCCGCGGTCCCCGGCCCATCCCTCTACTTCCCGGCGTTCAGCCCCAGCCCGCGCACCAGCACGATCCGCGTGCGCTCCCCGCTGATGCCGAAATCGTCGTCGTTCACCAGCAGCAGCGTGTCGTCGGGCAGGATCGCCATCCCCTCCAGCTTCACCGGCAGATCCTTGTGGTCGGCGGTGTCCAGCACCAGCCGCTTGCGCAGCGGCGTGACACCCGTCCCCGACAGCTCGTTGCTCTGCTCCAGCGTCGGCCGCGTCTGCGGGTCGTCCCACTGGCCGCCCGCGATGTCGGTGGCGCCGTCGTTCAGCTTCACCTCGAACAGCTTCGTCGTGCCGTCCGTGCGCTCCAGCACCAGCAGCCGGTCCGGCCCCAGCCAGGTCATCTCGCTGATCCGCGGCGCCGACTGGTTCTCCGAAGGGTCCAGCCGGAAGGAACGCGGGTCCTCCAGCTGGTACACCCACTCGCCCGTCACCTTCCCCGTCGCCGGGTCGAAGCGCAGCAGCCGCGTGTTCCGCGCCTTGCGGTAGGCCGCCGCATCCGGGTTCGCCAGCGGGTTCTGCACCATCGCATAGAGTGCGCTGCCATCCGGCACGCCGGTCAGGCTCTCGATCCCCCGGTTCGACTGCCGCTTCGCCAGGATCGCCGGCAGCGTGTCCGCCACCTCGTAACGTGCCCCCGCCAGCTCCGCCTTGCTGCCGCCCGCCGGCACATAGCGCCGCAGCACCCGCCCATCCGCGCCGATATGCACGATGGAGGGCGCATTCTCCTCGCCGATCCAGAAGCTCCCGTCCGGCGCGCGGAACAGCCCTTCCGCGTCCAGCGCGGAAGGATCGAAGTCCAGCTTCTTCCCCTCGGCATCGATCGGCGTCTCGGTACGGCCGGGCAGGGGGTTCGTCAGCCCCGTCACCGGCCGCCCGTCCTGCCCCTTGATCGCGATCGCCTCGAAGACGCGGAAGCGCTTCGCCGCCGGGTCCAGCATCACCCCATAGATCGTCGGGCTGTAGGACGGCACCGGATAGACCCGCCCCTTCTCGTCCGGCGCGCAGAGCTTCCCGATCGCCAGCCCGGTGATCTTCACCCCTTCCTCGCAGGTGAAGTTCGGCCCCCGGTCGGACATCGTATAGACGATGTCCGGCGCATCCCCCGGCCGGCGATAGGCAGCGGAGCCGATCCCCACCGTCAGCTCCAGCGTCTTGCCATCCGGAAAGCGTACCGTCCCGAGCCTCATGCCCGGATCGTGGTCGTCCAGGATGGTGATCTGCGGCTCCGCGGCACGCGCCGCCGGCGACAGGAACAGGAAGCCGCCCACCAGGCAGGGCAGGGCCAGGCAGGTGGCGGCAAGCAGAAGGCGACGCATCCGCACTCCGGATTCTGTGATCTCAGGCGGCGGCGGATGTAACCGCTCCCCGCGCCACCGCGTGTGACGCTCCTGTGACGTTTGCGCCCGGCCACTCCGACCGCCGGAACCGCATGGACGATTCATGCAGTATTCGTAATGATGCGCTGGAATCGCCCCGCCGCTCCGCCGAATCCGGCGGCCGCGAACAAGGCCGGACCCACCGGCCCTCCGTCCAGGACAGAAAGACAGAACCGCGCATGTCATCCCGAGACCTTTCGCGACGCGCCGCCCTCGGCCGCACCCTGGGCCTCGCCGCCCTGGCGGCCCCCTTCGTGGCCACCTCGCGCCCCGCCCGGTCCCAGGCCGGCTGGCCCACCCGCCCCGTCACCCTGGTGGTCGGCTTCCCGCCCGGCGGCCAGACCGACTTCGCCGCTCGCATCGTTCAGCCCGGCATCGGCAAGGTCCTCGGCCAGACCCTGGTGATCGAGAACCGCGGCGGCGCCGGCGGCAACCTCGCCACCGAGGTGGTCGTGCGCGCGAAGCCCGACGGCTACACCCTGATGGCCTCCAACTCCTCCCCCATGGCCATCAACCCCCACACCTTCCCCAACATGACCGTCAATCCGCTGGAGATGGTGAACATCGGCCTCGCCCTGCGCTCGGCCATGGTCCTCTGCGTCCACCCCTCCGTCCCGGCCCGGAACATCGCGGAATTCACCGCCTGGGTGAAAGCCCAGAAGGACATCCCCGACTACGGCATCGCCTCCGCCGGCAGTCTCTCCCACTGCACCTCGGAACTCTTCCGCGCCCGTGCCGGCCTGCCCGCGATGCAGAGCATCCCCTACCGTGGCTCCGGCCCCGCCATGCAGGACTTCATCGCCGGCCGCTTCCCCATGATGTTCGACGCCGCCTCCGTGGTCGCGCCCTTCGTCAAGGCCAACCAGATCCGCGCCATCATGGTCACCAGCGAGAAGCGCGTCCCCGCCTTCCCCGATGCCGCGACCGCCCAGGAACAGGGCCTCGACGACTTCATCGTCAGCTCCTGGATCGGCATCTCCGGCCCCCGCGGCACCCCGCCCGAGGTCGTGGCCCGGGTCAACGCCGCCCTCAACGAGGCCCTCTCCGACCCCGCCGTGCGCGACCGCATCACCAGCCAGGGCGACGAGCCCGGCGGCGGCACGCCGGAAAGCTTCGACAAGCTCGTCCGCAGCGACCACGCCCGCTGGGGGCAAGTGGTCAAGGCCAACAACATCACCAGCGCCGGCTGAACCGGGCCGATCCCCGACAGGCACCCGGCCCGCCCGTCGCGGGCCGGACCTGCCCGATCAAATTGGTACGATTTCGCACCAAACTCCTCCGAACGCAGGACGCGCCACACCCGCCCAACGGCTTCATTCCTCCCCGGACCCGCCCCATCCGGCGCCACCCCCGGCCCCGCCCACGGATCGCCCGGAGGAACAGGAAAGCGAAGCCCCGCCATGATCACCGGCCACCTCGCCAGCCCGCACCCGCTGCCAGCCCTCTCGTCCCTGCTGCTCTTCCTCCTCGGCTACGCCGCCATCCTCGCCATCCCCGGCCCCAACCTCCTGGCCGTCGGCCTCGTCTCCGCCCTGCGCGGCCCCCGTGGCGCCGCACCCCTCTGCGCCGGCATCGCCCTCGGCGCCGCCACCCTGGCCGCCGCCATCGCCCTGACCCTGGAGGCCACCGCCCGCCTCCCCGGCCTGCCCGGCACCTTGCACGGGATCGGCGCCCTCCTCCTCCTCGGCACCGCCGCCTCCCTCGCCTGGCCCCGCCCGGCCAGCCCCGCGCCCCATGCCCCCACGGCTGGCATCCCCGAAACCCCGCCCGCCCGCTTCCAGGCCGAAGGGCTCATGGCCTTCGGCGCCGGCTTCTGCACCGCCGCCGCCAACCCGGTGACCACCAGCTTCTTCGCCGGCGCCTTCGCCCAGCTCCGTGCCGAGGGCTCCGGCCTCGTCCCCCTCGCCATCCCCGGCGTCGCCCTCACCGCGCTGCTCTTCTTCCTGGGCATCGCCCAGCTCCTGTCCCGCCCCCTGGCCCGCCGCGCCGCCCTGGCCTGGCAGCGCCCGCTGCGCCTAGGAGCCGCCACCCTCCTGGCCGTCCTGGCCACCGCCATCCTCGTCCGCCCGGCCCCGCCGCCTTCCCCGCCACCCCTGGTCCTGATCCGCACCCCCTGACACAAGCACGAAAAAGGGGAGCCCCTCCGGGACTCCCCCATCCACGCCATCCCGGAAACAGGGCAGGGACCACGCCCCGGACCCACCTCCGGGAAGGCAGCCCCAAAGAATCAGCCCCGGAAGAACCGCCCCCAGGGAATCAACCCCACGAGCGGCACCCCCCGAAGCCCGGCGCCACCCGCCCGGCAAACCCCGCCTACCGCCCCGGCACCACCATCTCCGCCTTCCGCGCCCCGCAACCCGCGGCCACCACCGCCTCCCGCGGCACCGCCCCGGCCCCGCGCGCCACCCCCGCCAGGCTGTTCAGCACCAGCGCCCCGATCACCAGCGCCACCCCCGCCAGCTCCGCCCCCACCGGCACGCGCCCACCCACGACAGCGACCACGAAGGCCGTCACCGGCACCAGATTGATGAACAACACCCCCCGCGCCGCCCCCATCGCCCGCATCCCGGCATTCCAGCCGAGCACCCCCAGCACCGAGGCCACGCCGATCAGATACCCCAGCTCCGGCCAGGCCCCCGCCAGCACCGCGCCCCCCGGCCATTGCGCCCAGCCCCCCGCGAACGCCGCCACATCCAGCGCCAGGATGGTCAGCACCCCCAGCGCACAACTCAAAGCCGTGTACCGCAGCCCCGACCACCCCGGGAAAGCCGCCGCCCCCAGCGTGTAGAACACCCACAGCGCCGCCCCGATGAAGATCAGCGCCTCCCCGCGCCCGGCCCCGCCCTGCACCAGCGCCAGCGGCGCCCCGCGCGTCACCACCAGCACCACCCCCGCCAGCCCCAGCGCCACCGCCAGCAGCACCCGCCCCGCCGGCCACCGCCGCGCCCGCCACGCCGCCACCGCCACCGCGATCAGCGGCATCGTCGCCGGGATCACCGCCGCATGCTCCGGCTGCGCCACCCGCAGCCCCAGGAAGGCCAGCACCCCGAACCCGGCAAACCCCAGCGTCCCCAGCCACCACAGCCGCCACCCGCGCCCCTCCAGCCGCAGCGCGCCCACCCCTTCCACCAGCACCAGCAGCACCAGGAACACCGGCGCCGTCACGCCGTATCGCAGCAGCGTCAGCGTGAACGGGTCCACCACACCCATCAGCGGCTTCGTCACCGCGAACATCCCGCCCCAGGCAACCGCCGTCCCCGCCAGCATCGCCCCGCCCTGTAACCAAACCGGCACCCGCATCATCGGACCGCTCCATTGCTGTCTCACAACACCCTGCAACATGACCGTGGACAGCCGCACAAGAAACGCGCCTCTTCCCACAATGCCCGCGCAGAAACGCACACCCCCAACCACCACCCCACCGAGCAACCCCCCGCCGCCCCACACCCCCGCACCACGCCCCCGCGACCCCGACCGCGCCCTCGCCGATTGGGACCGCCTCCGCACCCTCCTCGCCCTGCGCCGCGGCGGCACCCTCTCCGCCGCTGCCCGCAGCCTCGGCGTCGATCACACCACCATCGCCCGCCGCCTCGACTCCCTCGAACGCGACCTCGACACTCCCCTCTTCACCCGTACCCCGGACGGCTTCACCCCCACCCCCACCGGCGAACAACTCCTCGCCGCCGCCGCCCGTATGGAGGCGGAGGTCACCGGCCTCCTCCGCCGCCTCGACGGCGCCCCCTGCGGCCTCACCGGCACCATCCGCCTCACCACCACCCCCCACCTCGCCACGTCGCTCATCGCCCCCAGCCTCGCCCCCTTCCTGGCCCAGAACCCCGGCCTCCAGGTCGAGCTCGTCGGCGACGCCCGCGCCTTCGACCTCTCGCGGAGAGAGGCCGACCTCGCCCTCCGCCTTTCCCGCCCCGACACCCCCGGCCTCGTCGCCCGCCGCCTCGGCAGCCTCGCCTTCGCCTTCTACGCCGCCGCCCACGACCCCCGCCCCTTCGAGGACCAGCCCTTCCTCGCCTATGGCGACAGCGTCAGCCACGCCGCCATCCACCGCCATTTGGCCGACCTCGTCCCGCCGGAACGCATCGCCCTCCGCGCCAACTCCATGCACGCCTTGCAGGAGGCCGCCCGCACCGGCCTCGGCGCCACCCTCCTCTCCTGCTTCTCCGGCGAATCCGATCCCGCCCTGCGCCGCCTGCCCGCCCCCCGCGCCATGACACCGCTCCCCCTCTGGCTCCTCTTCCACGAGGACCTGCGCCGCAGCCCGCGCCTCCGCGCCGCCGTCGCCTTTCTGGACAGCACCATCGCCGCCCATCGCGGCGCCCTGTTGCCGGTGGGGTTTCCGTTCGATCCGCTAGATTGAGGCTGGGGGGGGGGCGTGCCGCGCCGGGGGAGGGGAGGGGTGTTCCGGCCTCGCGCCGTCCTCGGGGGAAGGCTCCGCCTTGCCCCCGAACCCCCATCCGCCAGGAACCTGAGGTTCCTGGACCTCCCGTTTGCTAGTTCGTATTTGCCAGCGAGGACCGCAATGGATGGGACATCGGACAATAGCTTTTGCTGCGCCTAAGTTCCGCTGTGTGCCCATACTGGACGGTTAGCTTAGCCACCCGGCTTCTCGGAAGCGGATATCTGTCCGTTTGCCAATCGCCGACCGAGGCGGACAGGAAGTGGCTATAGAGAAGGCCCGGTGCCAGACGACGCGGTCTTCCACTATGAGGATATCAAGATTGCCCTGAACCTCGAGCCGCAGCTACACCCACGCATAGCGGAGGTCTTTCACCCAGAGGAGCGTGGAAATGCTGTGCCTGATGGCGTAGGCGGCGCCAAGGCCGAGGGCGTGCTCATGGAACATGCGCTCATTTGCGACAAGCGGGTGTTCGCTGGTGCCGCCTGTCCCTGCCGTGAGCCTGACGATGTGCGACACGTCATTAGCCATATTCTGGCCAATGACCTCGGTGACGGCCACCATGGAACGAGCGGGAACCACAAGTGACGGTCTCAGTTCCCGTGCACCCTGGATGAGACGCATGGCTTCCACGTTGAAGAGGTGGTTCGCGAAGCCAAAGAGGCCTTGCGCGGTTCTGCTACCGTTCCCCTCCGAGTACCACGACCACCACGCCTGAACGGGCGTCCGAACACGCACGAGGGGTGCGAGCGGGGTAGACTGTCCCTCGGCCTGCACCTCCGTCCGACGCCATTCCTCTAAACTCTCGCAGAGGTCTGGGTCGTCGCCTAGTTCCCTGCGGAGTTCCTCCCATTCGTGACGGGTGACGAGAGGGAAGGTGGTCGCCACTGGCGGGCAGTACTCCATGCCTGTTCCGTTCAGCCTCGGGCGCCCATGAATGTAGAAGGGCGATTTTCCGCCGATGGCCGGTGCAGGCCTGATGTAAGTCACTCCGTCAACGTCGAACTGTGTGTCGCGGACCGGCCCTTTTGACGCCTTTGAGAGGCTCTCAGGCCGAAAGAGCTCTGTCATGAAGGCGTCGGTGAGGGCTGACCACGCCTCCCTGACGAAATCGGCCTCACGAAAAGGCACCGCAGCATTTAGAGGAACGATGTCGATTGGCCAAAGAAAGTACCCATCGAAACCGTCAGAGTGGTAGTAGCAGCCGGATACGATGATAACGTCAATCTCGGATGTGTCGTTCCTCGCCCGCGCCGCCGCAAGCGCCGCGATCTGCTGATGGCTTAGTGTAGTGAAGCCATTATTTACGACCCATAGGACGGAGCACACGGCCCCAGGCTCTTCTATCCTCGACTGCTTTAGCTGCTTCGCCGCCTTGGTAACCGCTGTCTTAATCGGGCCTACGACCGCTTGGTCAAACGCTCGGCGTTCTTGCTCCGGGAGGGCCTCACGGTCGAGCACGACGACAGGCCGGTCGAGGGTATGGCTCCGAAAGATGCGCGCGAGCTTCGCTTGGCGATCTGGCTTCTCGAAACCTTCCTCGTCAAGGCACTTGAGTTCAATAATGGAAGTGCCAAGCCGGAAGTCTGCGCCAACGACGTTCCGCACTGTGGGGTCGGCATGGAGCCACGCGCCACCGACCGCTTGGATTGCTGCATGGATGTCCCCCTCGTCCAGGGGGCGAACTTGCATGGCGTCCATCTTGCCGAGGCCTATTGCCATGGTCAGATGGTAGCACGTTAGCAAGTTTCCGGTTGTGGTCGCATAGCGCCCAAGCCGACGGTAACGACGTGGCTTCCTCGGCGCGCACCAGACCCTTGGCAGAGACCGCGATGCCGAGCCCAACGAGTCGGAAGCTCGTTGGTATATTGACAAAAGGAAAATATTCCTATATTTCCTGTATTACCCCTACCCGGAGCTCCCCGCCCCATGCCCAGCTCCCCCACCCTCCCCGACCCCGCCTGGGCCGCCCTGGCCCCCACCTCCCCCCTCTCGCCCCCCAGGGCCGCCGCACGGCCTCCCTCCGCACTCGGATGGAGGCCATCTTCCACCACGCCGCCACCCCCGGCGCCCCTTGGGCTTCCCTCCCGTCACACTACGGCCGCCCCGACACCGTCGCCCGTTTCTTCCGCCGCCTCACCCATGCCGGCCTCTGGCACCGCCTCCTCCGCGCCCTGGCGGATGCACCCCCCTCCCACCCCCTCCGCCTGCTGCAACACGCCATCTGCCGCGCCGCCCGCCTCGCCGCGCGCCTCGGCGGCATGCCCCTCCTCATCCTGATCCGCCGCCTCGGCCTCCGCGCCGCGCTCCCCGCGCCCCCCTGGCTGCTCCCCGATCCCCTTTTGTCCGAAACCGTCGCCCGCCTGCTCCGCACCCTGCCGCTGACGCGCGAAAACCTCCGTTCCCTGATGGCCGTCGCCCGCACCGCCGGTGGCCGCCGCCGCATCCCCCGCTCCGTCCGCCTCTCCTGGCCATGAACCGCGCCCCGCGCGGCCTTGCCCCGCCGCACCGCACGGGCCTAAACCGGCCCTCGCATTCCCATTCAGCAAGGACCGGCGGCGAAATGCGTGTGAAGGACGTGAAGAAGGTTGTGCTGGCCTATTCGGGCGGCCTCGACACCTCGGTCATCCTGAAATGGCTCCAGACGACCTATGGGGCGGAGGTCATCACCTTCACCGCCGATCTGGGACAGGGTGAGGAACTCGGCCCGGCCCGCGACAAGGCGAAGCTCCTGGGCATCAAGGAAGAGAACATCTTCATGGACGATCTCCGGGAGGAGTTCGTCCGCGACTTCGTCTTCCCGATGTTTCGCATGAACGCGCTCTACGAGGGCATGTACCTCCTCGGCACCTCCATCGCCCGCCCCCTGATCGCCAAGCGCCAGATCGAGATCGCGGAGCAGATGGGCGCCGACGCCGTCTCCCACGGCGCCACCGGCAAGGGCAACGACCAGGTCCGGTTCGAGATCGCCTACTACGCCCTCAAGCCGGACGTGAAGGTCATCGCCCCCTGGCGCGAATGGGACCTCACCAGCCGCACGAAGCTCATCGAGTTCGCCGAGCAGCACCAGATCCCCATCGCCAAGGACAAGCGCGGCGAGGCCCCCTTCAGCGTGGACGCCAACCTCCTGCACTCGTCGAGCGAGGGTAAGGTCCTGGAGGAGCCCTGGGACGAGCCCCCCGAGGTCGTCTGGCAGCGCACCATCAGCCCCATGGACGCCCCGGACAAGGTGACCGAGATCACCATCACCTTCGACCAGGGCAACCCCGTCGCCATCAACGGAGAGGCCCTCTCCCCGGCCGCGATGCTCACCAAGCTGAACGCGCTCGGCAAGGAGAACGGCATCGGCCGCCTCGACCTCGTGGAAAACCGCTTCGTCGGCATGAAGTCCCGCGGCTGCTACGAGACCCCGGGCGGCACCATCCTCTACGTGGCGCACCGCGCGATGGAGAGCATCACCCTGGACCGCGAGGCCGCCCACCTCAAGGACAGCCTGATGCCCCGCTATGCCGAGCTGGTCTACAACGGCTTCTGGTTCTCGCCGGAACGCCGCATGCTCCAGGCCCTGGTGGACCAGTCCCAGCACAGCGTCAGCGGCGAGGTCCGGCTCAAGCTCTACAAGGGCAACACCATCGTCACCGGCCGCCGCTCGCCCAACAGCCTCTACTCGATGAAGCACGTGACCTTCGAGGAAGACCAGGGCGCCTACGACCAGTTCGACGCCCAGGGCTTCATCAAGCTGAACGCGCTCCGCCTGCGCCTCGGCGCCATGGCCGGCCGCAAGGGCGGCGCCCTCTGAGACCGCGCCGCGAAAGCCCCGGCTTTCGCGGCCCGACCTCACGCACGGGACTATTGAACCGATCGCGCCTCATATCTCCCGCACGGCGGCATGACACGGGGCAGGGCACTCTTCACCACCCCTGCCACCCATCCGGGTCCGGCGGCCCCAGCCGCCGCACCCAGCCCTGGGCCAGCAGCACG
This sequence comes from Roseomonas gilardii, assembly GCF_001941945.1. Taxonomy (NCBI): domain Bacteria; kingdom Pseudomonadati; phylum Pseudomonadota; class Alphaproteobacteria; order Acetobacterales; family Roseomonadaceae; genus Roseomonas; species Roseomonas gilardii. The sequence continues at coordinate 371,638 of NZ_CP015583.1, forward strand.
GCAGTCCAGTTCACCACCGGCCGCAGCACCAGGCCGCCCATGATCGCCAGCTTCCAGCCCCCGTTGGGCAGCCACACGAAGGCGATCGCCATCATCAGCAGCCGCCACGCCCAATGCGGCAACCACCAGCCCGGCGGCCGCCACACCGGGCGGCATTCCTGCAACGGGAACTGGTACGGCGAACGCCAGGCGGAATCGGGCATGGCCGATCCTCTCGAAGGATCTCGGTCTGCCCTCCTGGCGATGCCCCGTTCCTATGCCCCCATGCTTAACGAAGCATGAACGCCCCCGCCCGCACGCAACCCCTGGCCCCGGGCGGGCGCTCAGCCCCGCTCCACCGGCCGCACCCGCGCGCGCAACAGCAACAGCAGCCCGATCAGCGTCACGCCGCCCCCGCCCAGGTCGCTCCAGCCGAGTCTCTCTCCCAGGAAGCCCCAGCCGAGCAGCACCGCCACCACAGGGCTGAGAAGCTGCAGAGCCGTGACCGTGGAAGCCGGCAGGCGCCGGAACAGCGTGAACATGATCCCATAGCCGATCACGCCGGACAGCAGGATGCAGTAGCCCAGCGCCAGCACCGTGGCCGGCGCGGCGCTGCCGGGCGGCGCCCCTTCCAGCAGCGGCGCGAGCGCCAGCAGCAGCAGCGCACTGGTCACCGACTGCCCGAAGCTCGCCGCCCAGAGATCCACCCGCCCACGCGCCGGCGCGAAGAGCAGGATGCCCGCCCCCTGCGCCAGCGCACCCGCCAGCGCCAGCCCGAAGCCCAGCATCTCCCCGGCCCCCAGCCCCTGGCCCGCGCGCCCGATCCCCAGCACCGCCACGCCCAGCCAGCCGAGCCCCAGCCCGCCCCAGGCCAGCGGCGCCATCCGCTGCCCCAGGAACAGCACTTCGCCCATCGCCACGAAGAGCGGCGAGCAGGCCGAGATCAGCGCCGTCAGCCCCGAGGCCACATGCGTCGCCGCCGACCAGGACAGCGCCAGATAGCCACCCGTGCCGAGCAGCCCCATCCCCGCCACCCGCAGCAGGTCCGCCCCGCGTGGCAGCCGGTGCCCCCGCGCCAGCATCAGCGCCAGCAGCAGCGGCGCCGTCAGGCCGAAGCGCACCGCCAGCGCCCAGAGCGGCGGCCAGTCCGACACCACAACCTTGGCGGCGTTGAAGGCCGCGCCCCAGATCAGGACGAAGCAGCCCGCCAGCAGCGCATCACCTGCCCGCACGCTGTCTTCCCCTCGTCCGCGTCAGTCGCCGGTCAGGCGCCCCGCCGGCCCAGCGCTGCCTGCAAGGTATTCTCCAGCAGGCAGGCGATGGTCATCGGCCCGACCCCGCCCGGCACGGGCGTGACCGCCCCGGCATGGCCCACCACCTCGCCGAAGGCCACGTCGCCCACCAGCTTGCCATCCGCCCCGCGGTTGATGCCGACATCGATCACCGTGGCCCCATTGGCCACCCAGTCGCCGCGCACCAGTTGCGCCCGGCCCACCGCCGCGACGATGATCTCCGCCCGGCGGCACTCGCTCGCCAGGTCGCGGGTCCGCGAATGCGCCACCGTCACCGTGGCATTGGCCGCCAGCAGCAGCGCCGCCACCGGCTTGCCCACGATGGTGCTGCGCCCGACCACCACCGCCCGCGCCCCGCTCAGGGAGACCTTCGCCTCCTCCAGCAGCAGCATCACGCCGCGCGGCGTGCAGGGCACCAGCCCTGGCCGCCCCAGCGCCAGCGCCCCCTGGTTCACCGGATGAAAACCATCCACGTCCTTGCCCGGGTCCACCGCGTCCAGCACGGCATCCGTGCGGATATGCGCGGGCAGGGGCAACTGCACCAGGATCCCGTCCACCGCCGGGTCGTCGTTCAACCGCCGCACCAGCGCCAGCAGCTCCGCCTCGGTCGTGGCCTCCGGCAGTTGCAGCGTGGCGCTGTCGAACCCTGCCTCCTTTGCCGCCCGGTCCTTGTTGCGCACATAGACGCCGCTGGCCGGGTCGTCGCCCACCCGCACCACGCGCAGGCCGGGGCGGAAGCCGAGCCCGGCCACACGCTCCGCCAGCGCCGCGCGCCGGCGTGCCGCCAGCGCCTTGCCGTCGAGGATCGTGGCAGTCATGCCCATTGCTCCAATATTGCGGCGAGGCTCTTCGCCTCGCCCTCGATTCGGAAGGTCTTCTCGCGCGAGGCGGCGCCCGCCAGCAAGCTGATGGCCGAGGGCGGGACCCGCAGGGCCTCGGCCAGCGTCTCCACCACCGCACGGGTCGCGCGGCCATCCTCCGGCGCCGGGGAAACGGCTACCCGCAGGCGTGGGCCATCCGCTCCTTCCACCACCCCGGTGATGCCGGGCTTCCGCGCCTTGGGTTGCGCCCGCACCCGCAGTTCCAGCCCCTCCGGCACCATTCGCCAGGCAAGGGGGGAGGGAGCACGACCGCCGCTCACGCCGCCCGCTCCCGGTCCTCAGTGTCCGGTGCCGCACCATGCATGGAGAGGTCCAAAGGGGCGGAGCAGGGCCCGGACGGGTCAGGATACCCTTCCATCGAGGGGCCAGGGTGGCTGGAGCGGGCCAAGGCGGACGGAACCGGTCCTAGAAGGCGAGGCGCCAGAGCGTGGTGGCGATGAAGATCCGCAGCGCCTGCAGGACCAGGATCAGGATGACCGGGGAAACGTCGATTCCCCCCAGATTCGGCAGGAAGCGCCGGATCGGCGCCAGGGCCGGCTCGGTGATCCGATAAAGGAAGTCACCGATCGTCCAGACCAGCCGGTTCCGCGTATCGAGGACGCCGAAGGAGGTCAGCATGCTGAAGACGGCTGCGGCGATCAGGACCCAGATGTAAATCCCGATGATCTGATCCACGAGCCAGAACAATGCCGCCATAGGTCGCCTTCCCGGTGTTGGTGTGCGTATCGGCCGCGCGCCGAGGTGCCGAGCCAGGGTGTATGGGGCCAGGGCACGCGGAGCAAGCGCGAGGGGTGCTTGACGGCGGCCTTGTCGTGATGGATAAGCCGCCTCGCCTTAGCGGGCATGGGGCTGTAGCTCAGATGGGAGAGCGCCTCGTTCGCAATGAGGAGGTCAGGGGTTCGATTCCCCTCAGCTCCACCATTCCCGCTCGGCCTCCTTCACCCCTGTATCTTGTCCGCCATGGCGCCTTGCGGTTCCGTGCCCAGGCGGCCTCATTTCCGTGGGTCTGGCTCCAGGTCAAAAACCCCCGGAAGAATTAGGTCTCCCGAGGGCTTCCAAGATCCTGCGCTGTCCTGCGCCCGCCTCCCTGGAAGGAGCCGGCGCTCTCCGGCCTACCGGTCGCGTGTCTCGAACTGCCGGTTGGTCGCCAGGGCAATCACGGTGCAGATCGCGCCGGACAGCAGATAGGCGCCCACCGCCGCCAGCCCGAACCAGTTGGACAGGGCCAGCACCACCAGAGGGGCGAATCCGGCGCCGACCAGCCAGGCAATGTCCGACGTGATGGCCGATCCGGTGTAGCGGTAGCGGCGCTCGAAATTCGAGGCGACGGCGCCACTGGCCTGTCCGAAAGACAGGCCCAGCAGTCCGAAGCCCAGCAGCACGAAGGTCTCCTCGCCACTCCGTCCGCCGCCCAGCAGGAAAGGCGCGATGAAGCTGAAGGCGCCGATCAGCAGCGCACCGATCCCGAGCAGCTTCCGCCGTCCGATCCGGTCGGCCAGAAGACCGGAGATGATCACGGTGACCGCGCAGATAAGCGCCCCCAGCATCTGCACCAGGATGAAGTTCCCCGCGTCGCGGTCCGTGTGCAGCACGATCCAGGCCAGCGGAAAGACCGTCACCAGATGGAACAGCGCGAAGCAGTCGAGCGGCACGAAGGCGCCGATCAGCACGTTGCGGCCATTCGCCCGCAGCATCTCGGTGACGCGAACGGCCTCCAGCTCCTCACGCTCCAGCAGCGAGGAGAATTCCCGCGTGGCCACGAGCCGCAGGCGGGCGAAAAGGGCGACCACGTTGATGGCGAAGGCCACGAAGAAGGGGTAGCGCCAGCCCCACTCCTGGAAATCGGCCTCCGGCAGGGTGGTGGCCAGGAAGGCGAAGAGCGCGCCAGCCAGGATGAAGCCCAAGGGGGCACCCAACTGGGGCATCATCGCATACCAGCCGCGCTTGTTCTGCGGCGCATTGAGCGAAAGGAGCGAGGCCAACCCGTCCCAGGCGCCGCCGAGGGCAAGGCCCTGGCAGAAGCGGAACACCGCCAGCGACACGATGGCGGCCACACCCTTGTCCGCATAGCTGGGCAGGAAGCTGATCGCGGCCGTGGCGCCGCCCAGCAGGAAAAGGGCGACGGTCAGCTTCACGCCGCGGCCATAGGCGCGGTCCACGGCCATGAAGATGAAGGAACCGATCGGCCGGGCGATGAAGGCCAGGGAGAAGATGGCGAAGGAGGCCAGCATCGCCGAGGTGGGATCGGTGTTCGGGAAGAAGAATCGCGGAAAGATCAGCACCGACGCGAGGGCATAGGTGAAGAAGTCGAAGAATTCCGACATGCGCCCGATGACGACACCGAGCGCGATCTGTGCCGGGGAGACCGCGTGATCGTCCTTGTGAACGCGCCGGGCATCCCGCTCCAGTTCCGTCGAGTTCGGGATGCCACGCCTTTCGGTGACCGCTATCAATTTCCACCCTCCCCGTTCCGTCCTACCGGCCGGGAGGCTCCGGCATCCTTCCGGCGGCCCGGATAGCCTTCGCCACAGAAAGATTGCCGATTCGCCTCCAAGTCTATAGGCATCGTTGCAGAGCTCAGCATACAAGGCGAGCCACCGTCCATTGGACAAAATGTCCAATCCCTCCGGAGCCCGTCCTTCCGTAGAAGCTGTGCATCGCACCATAGTTTCACGATCGAGTGGCATGCCCTCCAAGATCCTGCGTACCCTGCCCCTGGTGGCGCTGGCCGCGCTGCTGTCCGGCTGCAAAATGGTGGTCCTGAATCCATCGGGTGACATCGCTGTCCAACAGCGTGACCTGATCGTGATCTCCACCATCCTGATGTTGCTGATCATCGTTCCGGTGATCGTGCTGACCCTGCTGTTCGCCTGGCGCTACCGCGCCTCGAACACCAAGGCGAAGTACGATCCGGAATGGTATCATTCCACGCCCCTGGAAGTGGTCATCTGGGCCGCGCCCCTGACGATCATCATCGCGCTCGGCGCGGTGACCTGGGTCGGCACCCACCTGCTCGATCCCTTCCGCCCGCTCTCGCGCATCGACGCGCAGCGGCCGGTGACGGAGGACATGAAGCCCCTGGAGATCCAGGTCGTGTCCCTCGACTGGAAGTGGCTCTTCATCTACCCGGAGCAGGGGATCGCCACGGTCAACGAGGTGGCCGCCCCGGTGGACGTGCCGATCAACTTCCGGATCACCTCCTCGGCCCTGATGAACTCCTTCTCCATCCCGGCCCTGGCCGGGCAGATCTACTCGATGCCCGGCATGGAGACGAAGCTGCACGCGGTGATCAACAAGCCGGGCAGCTATCAGGGCTTCTCGGCCAACTACAGCGGCGCCGGCTTCTCCGACATGCACTTCCAGTTCAAGGGCATGAGCCAGGAGGAGTTCGGCCGCTGGGTGGTGGAGGCCAAGACCTCCAACGAGGACCTGACCCGCGCCGCCTACCTCCAGCTGGAACGCCCCAGCCTGAAGGAGCCCGTGCGCCGCTTCCGCACCGTCGATCCCGAGCTCTTCGCCGCCATCCTGGACCGCTGCGTGGACACCAACCGGATGTGCCAGAGCCAGATGATGCGCATCGATGCCAATGGCGGGCTCGGCCCGGCAGGTACCTTCAACGTGGCCAGCCGCCTGGCGGCATCCCGCCAGAAGGGCGAGGCGGCGGAAGCCCGGGCGGAGGACCGCAACGCGCCCCGCCAGCGCTATGTGATGGCCCTCTGCACCCCCGCCGACCCCTATGGCCGTGCCCAGGCCGAGGCCGCGAATTGACATCCTCCGCTCGCCGCCGGCTCCCCGCCGGCGGCCGACCCATCCCGCCGGGTAGCCGCTTCTCCTCCCATAGGGGAGCCCCGGTGGCCCGTGAAACCGGCCGGCCCTTCCAGGGTCCGGCCCTCGATCACGAAGTGATAGAGTAGACCCAATGTCCTCCAGCACGGACCTCGCGACACTCTTGTTCGGGCGGCTCTCGCTCGAATCGATCCCGTACCACGAACCGATCCTGATCGTGACCTTCCTCGGCGTGGCCATCGGTGGCCTCGCCCTGCTTGGCGCGCTCACCTATTTCCGCCTCTGGGGCTATCTCTGGAACGAGTGGTTCACCTCGGTGGACCACAAGAAGATCGGGGTCATGTACGTGATCCTGGCCATCATCATGCTGCTGCGCGGCTTCGCCGACGCGGTCATGATGCGGGCCCAGCAGGCCATCGCCTTCAACGGCTCCGAAGGCTACCTGCCGCCGCACCACTACGACCAGGTCTTCACCGCCCATGGCGTGATCATGATCTTCTTCATGGCCATGCCGCTGGTGACCGGCCTGATGAACTTCGTGGTGCCGCTGCAGATCGGCGCCCGCGACGTGGCCTTCCCGTTCCTGAACAACTTCAGCTTCTGGATGACCACGGCCGGCGCCGTGCTGGTCATGATGTCGCTGTTCATCGGCGAGTTCGCCCAGACCGGCTGGCTGGCCTATCCGCCGCTCTCCGGCTACGAGGCCAATCCCGGGGTCGGGGTCGACTATTACATATGGGCCTTGCAGATCGCGGGCATCGGCACCTTGCTATCGGGCGTCAACCTGATCGCGACGATCGTGAAGATGCGCGCGCCGGGCATGACCATGATGAAGCTGCCCGTCTTCACCTGGACCGCTCTCTGCACCAACGTGCTGATCGTCGCGGCCTTCCCGGTGCTGACCGCGGTGCTGGCCCTGCTCTCGCTTGACCGCTACGTGGGGACGAACTTCTTCACCGCCGATCTCGGCGGCAACCCCATGATGTACGTGAACCTGATCTGGATCTGGGGCCATCCAGAGGTCTACATCCTGATCCTGCCGGCCTTCGGCGTGTTCTCGGAGGTGGTCTCCACCTTCTGCTCGAAGCGCCTCTTCGGCTACACCTCCATGGTCTACGCCACGGTGGTGATCACCATCCTGTCCTACCTGGTCTGGCTGCACCACTTCTTCACCATGGGCTCCGGCGCCAGCGTGAACTCCTTCTTCGGCATCACGACGATGATCATCTCGATCCCGACGGGTGCCAAGCTGTTCAACTGGCTCTTCACCATGTACCGCGGCCGTATCCGGTTCGAGGTGCCGATGCTCTGGACGGTCGGCTTCATGGTGACCTTCACCATCGGCGGCATGTCCGGCGTGATGCTCGCCATCCCGCCGGCCGACTTCCAGTTCCACAACACGCTGTTCCTGATCGCCCACTTCCACAACGTCATCATCGGCGGCGTGGTCTTCGGCATGCTGGCCGGCATCACCTACTGGTTCCCCAAGGCTTTCGGCTTCAAGCTCGATCCCTTCTGGGGCAAGATGTCCTTCTGGTTCTGGCTGATCGGCTTCTACTTCGCCTTCATGCCGCTCTATGTCCTGGGGCTGATGGGCGTGACGCGCCGCGTGAACCACTTCGACGACCCGTCGCTGCAGATCTGGTTCATCATCGCCGCCTTCGGCGCCTTCCTGATTGCGCTCGGCATCCTGAGCTTCATCATCCAGCTGGTGGTGAGCTTCATGAAGCGCGACCAGCTGCGCGACGTGACCGGCGATCCCTGGAACGGCCGTACCCTGGAATGGGCGACCTCCTCGCCGCCGCCGGAGTACAACTTCGCCTTCACCCCGGTGATCCACAGCCATGACGCGTGGTGGGACATGAAGCAGCGTGGCCACGAGCACCCGCAGGGTGGCTACCGTCCGATCCACATGCCCAAGGGCACCGGCGCGGGCATCATCCTGGCCGGCCTGTCGCTGGTCTTCGGCTTCGCGATGATCTGGTACATGTGGTGGCTGGCGGCGCTGAGCTTCGTGGCCATCCTGGTCGCCGCGATCGTCCATACCTTCAACTACAACCGTGACTTCTACATCCCTGCGGATGTGGTGGCGCGGACGGAACAGGCCCGCGCGGCCGCCATGGCGGCGGGGGAGTGAGCGGCGCATGAGCACGCATTCCTACAACCCGGCCGTGGATGCGAAGGTCCCCTTCTACGTCCTGGATGACGATCACGCGCATCCGGAGAACAGCACCATGCTGGGCTTCTGGATCTACCTGATGAGCGACTGCCTCATCTTCGCGGTGCTCTTCGCCACCTATGGCGTGCTGGGGCGCAGCTTCGCCGCCGGTCCGACGCCGCAGGAGCTGTTCGACCTGCCGCTGGTGGCGCTCAACACCGCGATGCTGCTGTTCTCCTCCATCACCTATGGCTTCGCCATGCTGGCGATGATGAAGCAGCAGAAGGGCGCGGTGCTGTTCTGGCTGCTGATCACCGGCCTGTTCGGCGCCGCCTTTCTCGGGCTGGAGCTGTATGAGTTCCACCACCTGATCTCGGAAGGGGCGGGGCCGCAGCGCAGCGCCTTCCTGTCCTCCTTCTTCGTGCTGGTCGGCACGCACGGGCTGCATGTGACGGTGGGCATCATCTGGCTGCTCACCCTCATGGTGCAGGTCGCCCGGTTCGGCCTGCACCAGGCGAACCAGCGCCGCCTGATGTGCCTCAGCCTGTTCTGGCACTTCCTGGACGTCATCTGGATCGGCGTCTTCTCCTTCGTCTATCTCCTCGGGGTGCTGCAATGAGCTCGCACGCAACCGCGCACCAGCACGGTCATGACCATGGCCATGGCGGCCATGGTCATGACGACCATCATGACGGTGGCTATCACGGCACCTATGGCGGGTATCTGACCGGCTTCATCCTGTCGGTCATCCTCACCGCCATTCCCTTCTGGCTGGTGATGGGCGACGTCATCGCCGATCCCCGCGTGACCGCCATGGCGGTCATGGGCCTGGGGGCGGTCCAGGTCATCGTGCACATGGTCTACTTCCTGCACATGAACTCCCGCTCCGAGGGCGGCTGGACCATGCTGGCGCTGATCTTCACGATCGTTCTGGTCGTCATCACCCTCTCGGGTTCGCTCTGGGTCATGTACCACCTGAACAACAACATGATGCCCATGAGCGTCCACGACATGAAGAACATGCCCTGAGGCCAGGTCTTGCCTCCATCCATGGAGACCGAGCCCGGGGGTCATGACCCCGACGGGGCCGGGGAGGGCTGGCGCCGGCACTCCCCGGCCCGCCTGTTTCTGCTGGGTGTCCTGGCGCTGCTGGCCTTTGCCGGGCTGGTGGCGCTGGGCACCTGGCAGGTCGAGCGCCGTGCCTGGAAGCTCGATCTGATCCAGCGTGTCGAGAGCCGCGTCCACGCCCCGCCCGCCGCGCCGCCCGGGGCGGATTCCTGGCCCGGCGTCACCGCCGCGCGGGACGAATACCGGCATGTCCGGATCGCCGGGCGCTTCCTCCACGACCGGGAAACGCTGGTCCAGGCCAATACCAACCTGGGCGCCGGCTTCTGGGTGCTCACTCCGCTCCAGGGCGAGGCGGGCTTCACCGTCCTGGTCAACCGCGGCTTCGTCCCCGGCGACCGGCGCGACCCCGCCAGTCGCGCGGAAGGGCAGGTGGCCGGCCCCGTTACCGTCACGGGCCTGCTCCGCGTCACCGAACCCGGCGGCAGCTTCCTGCGCAGCAATGTCCCGGCGGAGGGGCGCTGGTTCTCCCGCGACGTGGCCGCCATCGCCGCCGCCCACGGTCTTCAGGGGCCGGTCGCCCCCTATTTCATCGATGCCGATGCCGCCCCCAACCCGGGTGGCCTGCCGGTCGGCGGGCTGACGGTGATCAGCTTCCCGAACAGCCACCTGGTCTATGCGATCACCTGGTACGCCCTGGCGCTGATGGTGGCGGCCGCCACGGCCTATGTCGCTCGGGAGGAATGGCGGGCCCGGCGTCGGGCCTGACCACCGTCGGCGCCGTCTCTCAAAGCCGTATTGCAGGGCTGACCCGCGCCCGGCCGAGGCCCCCTCGCCGCAGGGGGCGGCCGGGGGTAGGACAGGCGGATGCCATCATCCCCCAGCATGGCGGGGCGCGTCCCGGCCCGGCGCCGCCGGCGGGCCCGGCCCGAGGCGGAACGCCTGATGCAGGCCTCCCGCGGCCCGCTGGTCCCGGCCCAGCCCCCGCTGTCGCGGGACGAGGCCGGCAGCAAGAACATGCTCCAGCTCGTCCAGCTCCGCTGGGTGGCGGTGGTGGGGCAGGTGCTGACCATCGGCACCGTCCGCTACGGGATAGGCATTGACCTGCCGCTGCGGCAGATGGCCCTGGTGGTGGCCGCGCTGATCGGGCTGAACCTCCTCAGCCTGCTCCGCCTGCGCCTGCGCACCCCCGTCGGAGGGCTGGAGCTCTTCCTGGTCCTGGCCTTCGACGTGGCCGCGCTGACGGTGCAGCTCTATCTCAGCGGCGGGATGACCAACCCCTTCGTCTCGCTCTACCTGCTCCAGGTCACCCTGGCGGCGGTGCTGCTGGAACAGCGCGGCGCCTGGGCCGTGGTGGCAATCGCCATCGCCTGTTTCCTCGGCCTGACCCTGGACTACCGCCCGCTGCTCCTGCCGGAGAAGCTGGGCGCCGACCTCTTCACCCTGCATCTCTATGGGCTGCTGGTCTGCTTCATCCTGGTCGCCGTGCTGCTGATGATCTTCACCACCCGCATCAGCGGCAACCTGCGGGACCGCGACGCCCATCTCGCCCATATGCGCCAGCAGGCGGTGGAGGAGGAGCACATCATCCGCATGGGCCTGCTCGCCTCCGGCGCGGCGCATGAGCTCAGCACGCCGCTCGCCACCGTCTCCGTCATCCTGGGCGACTGGCAGCGTATGCCGGTGCTGCGGGAGGTGCCGGACCTGCAGGGCGAGATCGAGGAGATGCAGGCCGCCATCGACCGCTGCAAGTCGATCATCGGCGGCATTCTCCTTTCGGCCGGGGAGGCGAGGGGGGAGGACCCGGCGCTCACCACCATCGGCGCCTTCCTGGAGGATTTCCTCCATGAGTGGGAGCTTGCCCATCCCGGCTTCGGCCTCACCTTCCGCAACGAGCTGGTGGAGGACATCCCGATCGTGGCCGATCCGGCGCTGAAACAGGTCCTGGCCAACCTCCTGGTCAATGCGCAGGAGGCGCCCTCGCCCGCGGTGCACCTCACCGCCTCGCGCGACGGAGACGACCTGCTGCTGGAGGTGAGCGACGACGGCCCCGGTTTCGCGCCGGGGATGCTAGCCGAGTTCGGCAGCCCCTACCGATCCACCAAGGGGCGCACCGGCGGGGGGCTCGGCCTTTTCCTCGTGGTCAATGTCGCGCGCAAGCTGGGCGGCACCGTCACCGCCCGCAACCGGCCGGGGCGGGGAGCCACCGTCACCCTGACCCTGCCCCTGGCCGCCATCGCCATCGGCGAGGACCCGGAGGAGCAAGACGACGATGCCCGATAAGCGCCTTCTGCTGATCGTCGAGGACGATGCCAGCTTCTCCCGCACCTTGCGCCGCTCCTTCGAGCGCCGCGGCTACGAGGTCCTGGCCGCGGCCGGGCTGGAGGAGATGGAAGCGCTGCTCCAGGCCCGCACGCCGCATTACGCCGTGGTGGACCTGAAGCTCTCCGGCGCCTCGGGCCTCGCCTGCGTCCAGGCCCTGCACGAGCACAATCCGGAGATGCTGATCGTCGTCCTCACCGGCTTCGCCAGCATCGCCACGGCGGTGGAGGCCATCAAGCTCGGCGCCTGCCACTACCTTGCCAAGCCCTCCAACACCGACGACATCGAGGAGGCCTTCGGCAAGGCCGCCGGCAACGTGACGACGCCGCTCAGCCAGCGTCCGACCTCGATCAAGACCCTGGAATGGGAACGCATCCACCAGACCTTGGCGGAAACCGGCTTCAACGTCTCTGAATCCGCCCGCCGCCTCGGCCTCCATCGCCGCACCCTGGCGCGGAAGCTGGAGAAGCGGCAGGTCGAGTAGCCCACGCGTCGCTCACCCTGGCGGCAGCACGCGCCAGACCGTGACCTCCCGCGTGTCGCGGTCCTCCAGCTCCCGCGTCACCGGCACGATGTAGCGCGGACCGGGTGCCAGGGCCTCGCGCGGCAGGTAGGCCCGGCCCGGATCGGCCAGCCAGACCTCCGCCCCGCCCGCGGCGAGGCCGCGCAGCCAGGGCAGGATGTGCCGGGTCATCGGCGCCTCGTAGCAGACATCCCCGGCCAGGATCACGTCCCAGCGCCCGGGTGCCCCCACCACGTCGCCGAGGAAATCCCGCACCGAATCCGCCCCGTTGTGCCGCGCGTTCAGCCGGATGGCGGCGCAGGCGAGCGGGTCGAGTTCCGCCGCCTCCACCGAGGCTGCCCCGGCCCTGTGGCAGGCGATGGCGGCCAGCCCGCCCCCGGCGGCGAAGTCTAGCACCCGGCGCCCTGCCACGCGGGCGGGCTCGTCCAGCACCAGCCGCGCCAGGGCCTGGCTGCCCGGCCAGGCGAAGGCCCAGAAGGGCGGCTCCACTCCCTCTGCTTCCAGCCAGGTCTCGGTCGCCTTCCAGATCGGGGTGATCTCGGTGGCGAGGTGGAGTTCCACCTCCGGCACCAGGGCCGGGCGGGCGAGGGCGGTCTGCATGCGGATGAAATCTTCCGCCAGGGGCTTGTCCATCGCCGGCATTCCGATCGCCCCTTCGGGAGTCATCCTCCGGGATGACATCCCCCCGGGGGCTGTCCCCTTAGGGCCGGCCGAGCAGGAAGGCCAGGGCGATGGCCAGCCCGACCTCGCGGTTCGACTTGAACAGCATGAGGCAATGCGCCGGATCGTCCAGCCGCAGCGTCAGCACCTGCCGCGCCAGCAGCACCGCCGGCAGCGCCATGGCGAGCAGGAAGGGCCAGCGCAGCCCCGCCAGCAGCCCCGTGGCCACCAGAAGCGCCAGCACCAGCCCGTAGCACACCACCAGGAAGGGCCGGGTCCGCTCGCCCAGCGTCAGGGCGGAGGAACCGATGCCGACGATCGCATCGTCCTCCCGGTCCTGGTGGGCATAGATCGTGTCGTAGCCCAGGATCCAGAAGAAGGCCGCCAGCCAGAGCGCGAAGGCCGCCGGTGGCAGCGCCCCCGTCGCGGCCGCCCAGCCGGTCGGCGCCGCCCAGGAGAAGACGAAGCCCAGCATGGCCTGGGGCCAGCCCGTCACCCGCTTGGCCAGCGGGTAGAGCGCGATCGGCACCAGCGACAGCACGCCCAGCAGGATGGCGAGGCCGTTCAGTTGCATCAGCACCACGAGCCCCACGAGGCACAGCACCGCCAGCCAGGCCAGGGCCTGCCGCGGCGTCACCGCGCCGGAGGCCAGCGGCCGCCCGGCAGTGCGCTCCACCTTCCGGTCGATGTCGCGGTCCCACAGGTCGTTCACCACGCAGCCCGCCCCGCGCATCGCCACCGCGCCGATGCCGAACAGCACGGTCAGGCGGATTCCCTCCACCCAGCCCGGTGCCACGGCCGCGAAGGCCCAGAGCCCCGGCAGGAACAGCAGCCAGGAGCCGATCGGCCGGTCCAGCCGGGCGAGCAGCGCATAGGGGCGGGCGGAGGCGGGCAGGCGGGCGACCCAGCCTTCGGCCCGGATATCGGTATAGGCGGCCATGCGTGCTACTCTCCCTGCCTGAAGCGCCATGTCCATCCCACGTCTCTTCATCGATGCCCCGCTGGCCGAGGAATCCGAGGTCGATTCCCTGCCCGGCCAGGGCCGCTACCTGGGCTCCGTGCTGCGCCGGGGCGTGGGGGATGCGGTCCTCCTGTTCAACGGCCGCGACGGCGAGTTCGAGGCCGCCATCGCCGCGCTCCGCAAGGACAGCGCCCGCTTCGCCCTGCGCCGCCGCCTGCGCCCCCAGCCCGCCCCCACCGGCCCTGTCCTCCTCCTCGCCCTGCTGAAGCGCGACGCGATGGAGTGGACGGTGGAGAAGGCGACCGAGCTCGGCGTCTCGGCCATCCGGCCCGTCCTCACCACCCGCTGCGTGGCCGACAAGGTGAACCGCGACCGCCTGGGCCTGATCGCCCGCGAGGCCGCCGAGCAGTGCGAGCGCCTGGACGTGCCGGAGATCGCCGAGCCGCTTCCCTTGCACGCGGCGCTCGATCTCTGGGCCCGCGAGGGCGCCGCCCCGCTCTTCCTGGGTGCGGAGCGCGGCGCCGCGCCGCCCTTGCCGGAGGCCCTCCGACGAGCCCCGCCCGCCGCCGATCCCGGCTGGCTGGTCGGTCCGGAAGGCGGCTTCGCGCCGGCGGAGCTTGACGCAGTGCGGCGGCGTCCCTTTGTTGTGCCGGTTGCCCTCGGCCCGCGGATCCTGCGGGCGGAGACGGCGGCAATCTCGGGGCTCGCGGTGCTGCAGGCTTGCTGCGGCGACTGGGCCGAAGGTCGTAACTGAGGGCACGCGTGCCCGAGAGCGCATAGGCAAGCGAAGCATGTCCAATCCCGGCGAGGCCAATCCCACGCCGATCCACTCCGTGCGGCAGCTCGCCGACTGGTTCGCGGAGGGGTCCAAGCCGCGCCGGGACTGGCGCATCGGCACCGAGCACGAGAAGTTCGGCTTCCGCCGCGACGACCTGCGCCCGCCCGCCTATGACGACCATCCCGGCGGCATCCGCGCCATCCTGGAAGGGCTGGCCGCCCGGGGCTGGGAGCCCATCCTGGACCGTGGCAACCCGATCGGCCTGGTGAAGGACAATGCTTCCGTCTCGCTGGAGCCGGGCGGGCAGACCGAGCTGTCCGGCGCTCCGCTGGCGGACCTGCACGCCACTGCGGCCGAACTGGACTCGCACCTCTCCGAGCTGCGCGAGGTCGCGGGCCCCCTCGGCATCGCCTTCCTGCCCGTCGGCTTCCATCCGCTGGCGACGCGCGACGCCATGCCCTGGATGCCCAAGCAGCGCTACGCCATCATGCGGGAATACATGCCGCGCGTGGGCGAGCTCGGCCTCGACATGATGCTCCGCACCTGCACCGTGCAGAGCAACCTCGATTTCGGTGACGAGGCCGACATGGTGGAGAAGCTGCGCCTGTCCCTGGCGCTGCAGCCTCTCTCCACCGCCCTCTGGGCCAATTCCCCCTTCCGCGAGGGCCGGGCGACCGACTACCTGACCCTGCGCGGCGAGGTCTGGACCCGCACTGACCCCGACCGCACCGGCATTCCCGCCGTGGTCTTCGAGGAAGGCTTCGGCTTCGAGCGCTTCGCCGAATACGTCCTCGACGTGCCCATGTATTTCGTGATGCGCGACGGCGCCTTCGTGGACGCCACCAGCACCAGCTTCCGCAACTTCATCCGTCACGGCCTGCCGGGCCACCCCGATGTCCATGCCACCATGGGCGACTGGGCGGACCATGTGACCACCGTCTTCACCGATGTCCGCCTCAAGCGCTTCCTGGAGATGCGCGGCGCCGATGTCGGCAGCCCGGCGATGATCGTGGCCCACCCCGCCTTCTGGACCGGCCTGCTCTACGACGACGCGGCGCAGAAGGCCGGGCTGGAGCTGGTGCGCGGCTGGAGCGTCGAGGAGATGCGCCGGCTGCGGACCGAGGTCCCAAAGCTCGGCCTGCGCGCCGAGATCGGCGGCCGCCCGCTGCGCGACGTGGCACGCGACGTGGTCCGAATCGCCCGCGACGGGCTGGTGGCGCGTGGCCTCGGAGAAGAAAAGTTCCTTGCCCCGGTCGAGGAGATCGCGGAAACCGGCCAGACCCAGGCGGACCGCTGGCTGGCTCACGCCCGTGGCCCCTGGCACGGCGACGTCTCGCGCATCTTCGCCGAGGGCGCTGTCTGACAGGCCTGGCGCCGCGCCCTGACCCATCGGTCTGGCGTTGCGCCCGTGGCCCGAGGGAAAGGCGCCGCCTTTCCCCCGATACCCCCTATCCGCCAGGAGCCAGTGTCTCCTGGACCTGCCGATCGCTGGCGCTCGCTGCGGCCGGGTCGCGCCGGAGGGCCACGCCCTCCGGCGACTGCGGGTGCCACCAGCGCGGATGAGGTATTTTTCTGCTTCTGGCGCCCGATGTGTCCGCCAACCCTGCGGGATCGAACCCGAGACGGACGGCCACCGCTGGCACCAACTCAAGCCCGGGGTCCGGGGACCGGCTTCGGTCCCCGGCGGTGAGGGGGGCCGGGGCGAGAGGCGGAGCCTCTCCCCCGGGGCCAGCCCGGAAGCGCGCCCCCAGATCCTTCAGCCCTCAGGCCGGATCGTAGCGTCGGCAGAACGCCTCCGCGCCGAGCGAGCGGAAGTCGCCGAGCCGCTCGCCCAGGACCTCATGGGGCCAGTCCCACCAGGCGATGCGTTCCAGCGCCGCGATCACCTCTGGCGTGAAGCGGAAGCGCAGCACGCGCCCCGGCACGCCGACCACGATGGCGAAGGGCGGCACATCCTTCGTCACCACCGCGCCCGCGCCGATGGCGGCGCCGTTGCCGATGCGCAGCCCCGGCAGCACCACCGCGCCATGCCCGATCCACACGTCGTGGCCGAGCGTGACGTGATGGTCCCGCCGCCAGCCGAAGAAATCCGCGTCGTCGTCGCCAAGGCCATAGGCGGCGGAGCGGTAGGTGAAGTGGTTCAGCGCCACGCGTTCCAGCGGGTGGTTGCCGGGGTTGATCCGCACCTGCGCGGCGATGGAGCAGAAGCGCCCGAGCGTGGCGTAGATGATGTCGCTGTCGTTCGCGACGTAGCTGTAGTCGCCGAAGGCGCACTCCGCGAGCTTCGTCCGCGCCCCGACCTCGCAATACCGGCCGAGGCGCGTGTCGCGCAGGCTGGCGCTGGGATCGATGGCCGGCGCCGCGCCCAGCCGCTTCGTGGCTGTCGCCGGGTCCCTGTGCCGCCCGCCTGTCGCGTCCATCCGTGCCTCCGTGGAAAGGGCGGCGCTGTTGCCATTTCCGCCGGCGGTACAGGAAGACATTCTCGTGACATCCGTGCCGTGCATTGCGGAACGGGGCGCACGATCGCGTGCCGTGACGAACGCCTGCCGGGACCGAGCGTTCGTGTGCAGGGGCCGGACAGACCCGTGCCGGCCCGTCGGCAAGGATCAAGGAACGCGCATGGCCAAGTCCCTCAAGCCCGGCGACTCGGTGCGCTGGGAAAGCTCCGGCGGCACCAGCCATGGCACGGTGGAGAAGAAGCTGACCGGCCAGACGCGGATCAAGGGCCACAAGGTCAGTGCTTCGCCGGAGGAACCGCAGTTCCTGGTGAAGAGCGGCAAGAGCGGCGGCAAGGCGGCGCACAAGCCGGAAGCACTGCGGAAGGAGTGAGGCTGGGCCTCACACCTTGCCCGGCTGCTGCCGCAGGAAATCCACGAAGGCGCGCAGCGGCGCGGGCATGTGGCGGCGTTCCGGATAATAGAGGAAGGGTCCGGAGAAGCGCTGAGACCAGTCCTCCAGCACCGGGACCAGCGCACCGGATGCCAGATGGGGCGCCCGGTATTCCTCGAACAGCTTGACCACCCCGAAGCCCCGTGCCGCGAGGAAGATCTCCAGATCGGCGTTGCCCGTCACGAGCCTGCCTTCGGGCGCGATCTTCACCACCCGGCCGTCCTTCTCGAACTCCCAGACCGCGACCACGCCGCTCAGGAAGCGGTGCCGGATGCAGTCATGCCCGAGCAGGTCGCGCGGATGCCGCGGCACGCCCCGCGCCGCCAGATAATCCGGCGAGGCCGCCGCCACGAAGCGCTGCACGCGTGGCCCGATCGGTACGGCGATCATGTCGCGCTCCAGCCGCTCGTCATAGCGCACGCCGGCGTCGAAACCGGCGGCCAGCACGTCGATGAAGTTGTCGTCGCTCACCACCTCCATGCGGATTCCCGGATGCACGCGCAGGAAGGCATCCAGCAGCGGCGGCAGGACCATCCGCGCCACCACCGTCGGCACGTTGAGCCGCAGTGTGCCCGCCGGGCTGTCGCGGAAGCTGTTCACCGCATCCAACGCCGCCGCGACCTCGCCCAGGGCCGGTCCCAGCCGTTCCAGCAGGCGCTCCCCCGCCTCGGTCGGCGTCACGCTGCGGGTGGTGCGGTTCAGCAACCTGACCCCCAGCACGGTTTCGAGCCGGCGCACCGCCTCGCTCAGCGAGGATGCGGAGACCCCGCGCAGCCCGGCCGCCCGGCGGAAGCTGCGCACCCGCGACACCGCCGCGAAGGCATCGAGATCAGCGAGATCGGGCCTGGTCATCGTGCGGAAATCCAAACAACCCGTACGGAGAGGGCCGGATTATCGCACGAACCCCGCCGCCTCATACTCCCCTCCAGCCCGGAAGGCAGCACATCGCGGCATCGGGAAGACTGGCAGACAGGAGAAGACATCATGCAGCACCGCCAGCTCGGCGCGGCCGGACCGCGCGTCTCCACCCTCGGCCTCGGCTGCATGGGCATGTCCGGCATGTACGGCCCGTCGGACCGGGCCGAGAGCGTCGCCACCATCCATGCCGCCCTGGATGCGGGCATCGACCTGCTCGACACGGGCGATTTCTACGGCATGGGCCACAACGAGATGCTGATCGGCGAGGCGCTCCGCACCCGCCGGCGCGAGGATGTGCGGATCAGCGTCAAGTTCGGCGCCCTGCGCGACCCCGCCGCGAACTGGGTCGGCTATGACGCCCGCCCGGCGGCGGTGAAGAACTTCCTGTCCTATACGCTGCAACGCCTGGGCGTGGACCATATCGACATCTACCGCCCCGCGCGCCTCGACCCGCAGGTTCCGATCGAGGACACGATCGGTGCCATCGCCGAGATGGTGCGGGCCGGCTATGTCCGCCAGATCGGCCTGTCCGAGGTCGGCCCCGACACCATCCGCCGCGCCGCCGCCGTGCACCCGATCTGCGACCTGCAGATCGAGTACTCCCTGATCTCGCGCGGCATCGAGGACCGTATCCTCCCCACCTGCCGGGAGCTCGGCATCGGCATCACCGCCTATGGCGTCCTCTCCCGCGGGCTGATCAGCGGCCACTGGCAGGCGGGGCAGGCTGCCGCCGGCGACTTCCGCAGCCACAGCCCGCGCTTCCAGCAGGGCAATGTGGAACGCAACCTGGCATTGGTGGAGGAGCTGCGGCGCATCGCGGCGGCGAAGGGTGCCAGTGTCGCCCAGATCGCCATCGCCTGGGTCGCCGCGCAGGGCGGGGACATTATCCCCCTCGTCGGCGCCCGCCGCCGCGACCGACTGGAGGAGGCCCTGGGCGCGCTCGACGTCACGCTGACGCCGGAAGACCTCGCTGCCATCGAACGGGTGGTGCCCAGGGACGCCGCGGCGGGTGACCGCTACGACCCGAAGCAGATGGCCGTGCTGGACAGCGAACGCGGCTAACGGCGGGGCTCCGCGCGCCCTGGATTCATGTTCGCCAGCCGGATCGCGTCAGTTCCGCTGGCGGCTGAGGATCACCAGCCAGACGATGCCGCCGATGGTGGCACCGATGCCCAGCAGCACGAAGAGGGGCACGCCGAGCCAGTAAGGACCGTGCTGGCCCAGCAGGGGAGCGAGGCCGATGGCGAAGGCGCCGGTGACGACCGCGACCGCGACCTGCAGCGCCGCGTGCTCGATGCGGCGGCCGAGCTTCTCGAGCTGGACGACCTCCAGCCGGGCGGAGAAGCGGCCGTACTGCATCCGGCGCAGCACGGTGCGCAGGATGCCCGGCATGTCCTGCGCCAGGCCCTGCATCTCCAGCAGCGCCGTCTCCGTGCGGTTGCGGAGCGCGCGAGGCGTGTAGCGCTGGCGCATCACCTGTTCGACCATCGGGCGCATGGAGCCGACGAGGTCGAAGCCGGGCTCCATGCGGCGGACCACGCCCTCGGCGGTGACCAGCGCCTTGAAGCCCTGGGCGAGGTCGGCGGGCAGGGCGAGCCCGTGATCGCGCATCAGGCCCATGAAATCCGGGATGGCCTGGCTGAGCAGGAGCGGGCCGGTGCTGTGGCGGGCGACGAAGGCATCGGCGGCCTCGGCGACGGCGACCGGGTCCACCTCCGGCTGGCCGGCCCAGTCCAGGAGGACATCGCTGACGCCGGCCGACTTGCCGCGGGCCAGGGCAGCGATGAGCGTCAGCACCTGGTCGCGGCGGCGGAGCGAGAGGCGGCCGATCGTGCCGAAGTCCAGCAGGGCGATGCGGTTGCCGCTCTGGCAGAGGACGTTGCCCGGATGCGGGTCGGCGTGGAACAGCCCGTCCACCAGGGTCATGCGGAAGAAGGCCTCGGCGCCGCGATGGGCGAGGATGGCGGTGTTCATCCCGGCGGCCTCCAGCGTCGCGCGGTCGCGCGGGTGCTGGCCCTCCAGGTGGTCCTCCACCAGCAGCCTCTCGGTGGTGTATTCCCAGTGGATGCCGGGGAAGACGATCTCCGGCCGGTCCGCGAAGCCGGCGGCGATGGCCTCGGCATTGCGGCCCTCGTTGGCGAGGTCCAGCTCCTCCCGCATCGCACCCAGGAGCTGGCGCAGGATCTCCCGCGCGCGGTAGCGGGCGAGGTCGGGCCATTCCGCCTCCAGCATCCCGATCAGGTGGGAGAGGAGGCGCAGGTCGGCCTCCACCAGCGGGCGCAGGCCGGGGCGGCGGATCTTCACCACCACCTCCCGCCCGTCGCGCAGCGTGGCGCGATGGACCTGGGCGATGGAGGCGGAGGCGAGGGGCAGGGGCTCGAAGCGGGCGAAGACCTCCTCCGGCGGCGCGCCCAGGTCTTCCTCGACCTGGGGACGCAGCGCCTCGAAGGGCAGGGCGGGGACGTGGCTGTGGAGCCGTTCCAGCTCCTCGATCCAGTCGGGCGGCAGGAGGTCGGCGCGGGAGGCCAGGACCTGGCCGAGCTTGATGAAGGTGGGGCCCAGCTCCTCCAGCGCGCGGCGGACGCGGGCGGGGAGCGAGAGGAGGCGGGCCTCCGCATCAGGCGGTTCCTGTCGCAGGCCCAGCTGGCGCAGCAGGCCGCGCAGGCCGGAGCGCTGCACGAAGTCGTCCAGCCCGAAGCGGACCAGCACCGCGCCGATCTGTTGCAGGCGCCGGCGGTCCCGTGCGGCGACGAGGGCGGTCTGGAGCATCTAGGACAGGCCGTGCCGGAAGCGGGCCGGGGGCCGCACGGGGCCGGTGGGCCAGTCGCCCGCTGCCTTGCCGCTGGGCGGCCGGCTCGCCCCATCGGGGGCAGCCCGCCGGGACGCCTGGGGTGCGGCTGCGCGGGCGGGCCTGGTCACGGGGTGGGGGGCTGCCCGGCGGCGTCCAGGGTGGCCCAGGGATTCTCCTTGAAGCGGGCCATGAAGGCGGCGTGGCGCTCCAGCTCCTCGGGCGCCGGGACGATGGGGCGGGGCGTGCGCGGGCCGGCTGGGCCGGTGGAGGCGACCAGCACGGGCCCCGTGGCCTGGGCCGCCAGGGCGAGGCCCGGCTGCTTGCCGCCCATCAGCTCCAGATAGACCTGGGAGAGCAGTTGCACGTCGAGCAGGGCGTTGTGCGAGGTGCGCATCGAATTGTCGATGGCGAAGCGGCGGCACAGCGCGTCCAGGCTGTTGGGCAGGCCGGGGAAGCGTTTCTTGGCGAGGGCCAGCGTGTCCACCATGCGGCGGCGGTCGATCACCGGCGCGCCGCAGCGGCGGAACTCGTGGTCCAGGAAGTTGAAGTCGAAGGGCGCGTTGTGCGCCACCACCGGGTCGTCGGCCAGGAAGTCCAGCAGCTCCGGCAGGATGGCGTCGAAGAGCGGCTTGCCGGCCAGCATCTCGCGCGTGAAGCCGTGGATGCGGCTGGCCTCCTCCGGCACGTCGCGCTGCGGGTCGATCAGCTTGTGGAACTCGCGGCCGGTGGGCATGAAGTTCACCACCTCGATGGCCGCGACCTCCAGCACCCGGTCGCCGGTGGCGGGGTCGAGGCCGGTGGTCTCGGTGTCCAGGATCAGGGCTCGCATGGCCCTGCCCCTAGCACAGAGTGGCGGCGGGTGGCAGCGGCCGCGCCGCCGGCCCTGCGTGGCGGCGCACCAGGGCGCGCACCGCCCGCTGGGCGACGTGGCGCGACAGGCCGGTGTGGATGACATGGTCGGCCAGGCGGCGCTTCTCGGCATCCGGCATCTGGCGGGCCAGGATGGCGGCGAGGCGTTCCGGCGTCATGCCCTTCCGCCGCAGCACCCGGGCACGCTGCGTGGCGGCCGGGGCGGAGACGACGACGACCGCATCCACGCGCCGCTGCCCGCCGCCTTCCAGCAGCAGGGGGATGTCCAGCACCGCGAGGCGGCGGCCGGCGCGGCGGGCGCGGGCCAGGAATCGGCGCTCCTCGTCGCGGACCAGCGGATGGACGATGCGTTCCAGCCGGTTCATCGCCGCGTCGTTGCCGATCACCGCGCGGCGCAGGGCCTCCCGGTCCACCCGCCGGCCGCCGGGCAGGTCGCGCACCGTGCCGGGAAAGGTGGCCTCGATCGCGGCCAGGGCGCGCCCGCCCGGTCCCTGGAGGCGGTGGACCGTGGCATCGGCGTCGAAGACCGGCACGCCCAGGCGGCGGAAGGCATTGGCGGCGGTGGACTTGCCCATGCCGATGCTGCCGGTCAGGCCCAGGACCTTCATGCGGGCAGCTCCCCGCGCCCGGGGTGGCGGGGGCAGGTCGCTGGCGTGTGGCGCGAATCCCGGGCGGCGTGCATGGCCCGTCCTAGGTGGCATCGCTCCGGGAAGCTGGGAAGCCGCCGGGACGATTTGTCACGGTGGCGAGGGGGCGGCCGTGTCAGCGCGGCGGGATATCCGCCGCGACATGGGCGCGGAGGGCGGCATCGACCTCCGGCATCACGCCGAACCAGGCCGCGAAGCCCGGCCGGCCCTGGTGGAGCAGCATGCCGAGCCCGTCCACGGCGCGCAGCCCGCGCGCCCGGGCGGCGGCCAGTAGCGGCGTTTCCAGCGGGACATAGACGATGTCGCAGACCACCGCCGTGTCCGGCAGGGGCGAGAGGTCGATCTCCAGCGGTGGCTGGCCCCGCATGCCCAGCGGCGTGGTGTTCACCAGCAGGGCGGTTTCCGCCAGCGGCGGGGCGGCGGCGACCTCGATGCGGCCCTCGCCGGGGCGTTCCAGGTCGCGCGCCAGCTTCTCCGCCCGCCAGGTGGCGCGGTTGACCAGCACGACGCGCGGGCAGCCGGCCTTCAGCAGGGCCGCGGCGATGGCACGCGCCGCACCGCCGGCACCGAGCAGGGTGACGGTGCCGCCGGAGGGGCGCCAGCCGGGGGCCTGTTCCTCCATGCTGGCGAGGAAGCCCCAGCCATCGGTGTTGGAGCCGATGATCAGCCCGCCTTGGAAGACCAGCGTGTTGACCGCCCCGGCGCGGTGGGCGGTGTCGTCCACCTCGTCACAGCAGGCGAAGGCGGCTTCCTTGTGTGGGATGGTGACATTGGCGCCGGCGAAGCCCGCCAGGGTCAGGGCGCGGGCGACCTCCGGCAGGCGGCCGGGTTCCACCGGCAGGGGGATATAGGTGCCGTCGATGCCGTAGCGTTCCAGCCAGAAACCATGCAGGCGGGGCGAGCGGGAATGCGAGACGGGCCAGCCGAACACGCCGGCGACCTTCGACTTGCCGGTCAGCATGGGCTGCGCCTTTTCCGCCGCGTCATCGCTGCTGGTCCTTCCTCCTTGTGCGGCGCCCTTCTTGGCATGCCGCGTGGCGAATTCCGAATCCCCGCTCCGCGCCGGATGGGGTGCCCGGATGGGCGTCTGGTCAACGGCGGCGGAAGGGAAACGGGGGGACGCTTCCGGCACCGGTCCCTGCCCCCCAGAGGACGGGACGGGGCGAGGCCCGGTGCCCCGCCTCCAAACCCCTCTGGCGTTGCCGGCCCGGGAATGCGACCAAGATCGCATCCCGGACGGACTTCCCCTACGGGCTTCAGGGAATGGAAGGCATGACGCGCACGCTGAAGGTCGCGGTCCAGATGGACCCGATCGGTTCCATCGACATCAAGGGCGACAGCACCTTCGCCCTGATGCTGGAGGCCCAGAACCGGGGCCACCAGCTCTGGCACTACCACCCGCGCGACCTGGCGATGCATGCGGGGCGGGTGACCGCCTGGGCGCAGCCGGTGGAGGTGCGGCGGGAGGCCGGCAACCACGCCACGCTGGGGCCGGACGAGGAGATCGACCTCGCCGGGATGGACGTGGTGCTGATGCGCCAGGACCCGCCCTTCGACATGGCCTATATCACCGCCACGCACCTGCTCCAGCACATCCACCCGCGGACGCTGGTGGTGAACGACCCCATCGAGGTGCGGAACGCGCCGGAGAAGCTCTACGTCCTGCAATACACGGACCTGATGCCGGAAACGCTGGTCACCGCCGACCGCCGCCGCATCCTGAAGTTCCGCGAGGCGCATGGCGACATCATCCTCAAGCCGCTCTACGGCAATGGCGGCGCGGGCGTGTTCCATGTGCGGCCGGACGATCCGAACCTCGCCTCGCTGCTGGAGATGTTCACGGAGCGGTCGCGCGAGCCGCTGATGGTGCAGAAATACGTCCCCGCCGTGCGCAAGGGCGACAAGCGCATCATCCTGGTGGATGGCGAGGTGGGCGGCGCGATCAACCGCGTGCCGGCGGAAGGCGAGAGCCGTTCCAACATGCATGTCGGCGGCAAGGCGACGCAGACCACGTTGACCGACCGCGAGCGCGAGATCTGCGCGCGTATCGGCCCCGACCTGCGGGCGCGCGGGCTGATCTTCGTCGGTATCGACGTGATCGGCGACTACCTGACCGAGATCAACGTCACCTCCCCCACCGGGCTCCAGGAGATCGCACGCTTCGACAACATCTTCCTGGAGAAGCAGATCTGGGAGGCGATCGAGGCGCGCGTGACGCCGCGCTGAGTTGCCAGGCCGGGCGGCCCTGCGCCGCCCGGCCCGGGCGATCCCTGCCATGCACCGGGTGTTGGCCAGTAAAAATGTGTTTTTGCCTGCTCAACAAAAAGGACCGGGCAGGTCTATAGACGCGGCACGCAGAAGCGGCCCGCGTTCCGGCCCCCACGTCTTTCCCGCCGAGTGCTCCGGAACCCCCGCCGCCAAAGGAGGTCCCGAAGGTGAATCGCAGGCAGTTCCTGGGCGGCGCCACGGCGCTCGGCGCCACAAGCGTGCTTTCCCGTCCCGCCCTGGCGCAATCCGATGCGCGCACGCTGCATTTCGTGCCGGAAAGCAACCTCGCCACGCCGGACCCGGTCTGGAACGTCACGCCCGTCACCCGCAACCACGGGATGATGGTGTGGGACATGCTCTACGGGCTCGATGCGAATTTCGAGCCGCAGCCGCAGATGGCGGCGGGGCATGAGCTGTCGGACGACCGGCTGACCTGGCGCTTCACGCTGCGCGACGGGCTGTTCTGGCATGATGGCGAGCCGGTGCGTCCGGCGGACTGCATCGCCAGCATCGTGCGCTGGTCGAAGCGGCGGCCGTTGGGGCAAAGGCTGCTGGCGCTGGCGGAGGAGATGCGGCCGCTCGACGACCGGCGCTTCGAGATCCGGCTGAAGCGGCCCTTCGCGCAGCTCACGCGGGCCTTCAGCGAATACTGCTTCATGATGCCGGAACGCATCGCGAAGACGGACGCCTTCTCGCGCATCGACGAATATGTCGGCAGCGGGCCGTATCGCTTCGAGGCGAAGGAATGGGTGTCCGGCGCCCAGGCGGTCTATACGCGCTTCGACAAGTACCAGCCGCGCAAAGAGGCGCCGAGCTTCATGGCCGGCGGCAAGCAGGTGCATTTCGACCGCGTGGTCTGGCATGTGATGCCCGATCCGGCGACGGCGGCGGCCGCCCTGCAAAGCGGCGAGGTGGACTGGGTGCAGCAGCCGCAGTTCGACCTGCTGCCGATGCTGCGCGGATCGCGGGGCGTGAAGGTGGCGGTGAACGACAAGGTCGGCGTCACCGGCATGCTGGCGCTGAACCAGCTCTACCCACCCTTCGACAACGCGAAGCTGCGGCGGGCGGTCCTTTCGGCCGTGGACCAGAAGGAGTTCGTGGCGGCGGCGGTGGGCGACGATCCGTCCATGTCGCGCGTGCCGGTCGGCGTCTTCCCGCCAGGGATGCCGATGGCCAGCGATGCGGGGCTGGAGGCGCTGACCGCGCCGCGTGACCTGGCGCGCAGCCGGAAGCTGGTCGACGAGAGCGGCTATCGGGGCGAGCCCGTGCTGGTGATGGGCGCGGTGGACAGCCCGGTGACGCAGGCCTTCGCCCAGGTGGTGGCGGACCTGTTCCAGAAGCTCGGCCTGAATGTCGATTACGTCAGCATGGACCTGGGCACGCTGGTGCAGCGCCGTGCCAACAAGGCGCCGCCGGACAAGGGCGGCTGGAACGCCTTCACCACCACCTATGAGGGGTTAAGCATCTCCGACCCCGGCAACAACATCGCGCTGCGCGGCAACGGGCCGGATGCCTGGTTCGGCTGGCCGACCAGTCGGCCGCTGGAGGATCTGCGCGAACAGTGGTTCGACGCCACCGACGAGGCCGGGCGCCGGCGCGTCGCGGCGGAGATCCAGCGCACCGCCTTCCAGGAAGTGCCCTTCATCCCGCTGGGGCAGCTCTTCTACCCCACGGGTTTCCGCAGCAATGTCGAGGACATCCTACCGGCGGCCTTCCCGGTGTTCTGGAACGTGCGGAAGAGCTGACACGGGCGGCGGTTTCTACCGGCCGTTCCCGCGCTGCACTCCTTGGCGGCCCGCCGGGGGAGAGGCGCCGCCTCTTGCCCCGGACCCTCTCTCCGCTGTGGACCGAAGCCGGTCCTCGGACCCCGGGCTTTGGTTGGAGCTGGTGGTGGCTGTCAGCCTGATGCCTGATCCCCGGAGAGCACGCGGAAAGGCGGGGCTCCCCGGAAAGAAGGACACCCTGGCCGCGCTCGCGGCACCGGCAGCCCGCCGGAGAGCATGGCTCTCCGGCGCGATCGGGCCGCAGGAAGAAGCAGCCAATGGGGTCCAGGGCGCGAAGCGTCCTGGCGGATAAGGGGGGCCGGGGGAAAAGGCAGAGCCTTTCCCCCGGGTCAGCGCAACGCCAGAGACGCGGAATGGGCAAGCCGCTATCCGCAGCGCCTCGGGGTGTCCCACTGAACCTTGGCCGGGCCGGTTCGTTGCACCCGCTGGACACCTCTGGCGGCGGTCGCCCGCCCGCCCGAGGGTGACGGCAGGTCGAGAAGGAAGCCCGGTTGCCCAAGATCCCGCCCCGTTTGCACGGGAAGCTCCGGGCCCGCGCGCATCACTCCCGCTTCGCGCGCCACTATTTCCAGAACATTGCACCCTTGTTCTTCGCGCCGGAGGTTGCCGGCGGTCCTTTGCTGATTGCCACGGCCGTTGCCATCGTGGCGATGAACTCCCCCTGGGCCGAGGCCTATGCGGCCTTCTGGCAGACGCCGCTCGCCTTTTCCTTCGGTGGGTCGGAACTCCGCTACAGCCTCGCCGAATGGGCGAACGAGGCGCTGCTGCCGGTCTTCTTCTTCGGCATCGGCGTCGAGGTGAAGCGGGAGCTGACCAAGGGCCTGCTCTCGGAGCGCGCCACCGCCGCCTTCCCCTTCTTCGGTGCCCTCGGCGGGCTGCTCGTGCCCGTGCTGATCTACCTCGCCTTCAACATGGGCGGGGAGGGGCAGCGCGGCTGGGGCATTCCCGTCACCATGGACACCGCCTTCGCCCTGGGCATTCTCGGCTTCGCCGGCCATCGCATGCCCCGCATCCTCCGCGTCCTGCTGATGGCCTTCTCCGCGGTGGACGATGTCGGCGGGCTGCTGGTCATCGCCTTCGCCTATACGCCCGATGTCCGGCTCTGGCCGCTGCTGGGCGCACTGCTCGCCTATGCCGCCGTGCTGGGCCTGATCCGGACAGGGGTGATCTCCAGCGTCCCCTATGTGCTGCTCGGCGTGGTCGTCTGGTTCCTGATGCAGCAGGCCCATGTGCATGCCACCCTGGCCGGCGTCGCCCTGGGCTTCCTGGTGCCCACCAGCCCCCGCGTCTCGCCCGGCAGCTTCGCCAGCAAGGTGCGCCACCCCTTGCGCCTCTTCCGCCGTGCCCGCCGTCAGATCGAATCCGACTCGCAGGAAAGGAAGCAAGAGGGCCATGAGGATGCCGCCCGCGCCCTCGGCACCCTCAGCGAGCTCTCGGACGCGACCTACGAAGCCGCCGAGCGCGTCCTGGCCGTCGCCAATCCCTGGATCACCTTCGTGGTCCTGCCACTCTTTGCCCTGTCCAATGCCGGGATCGCCATCTCGCCCGACCTGCTGCGCGACGCCGTGGCCAGCCCCATCGCGCTGGGCATCGTGGCGGGCCTGCTGCTGGGCAAGCCGGTGGGCTTCCTCGGCGCCACCTGGCTTGCCTGCCGTGCCGGGCTCGCCCGCCTGCCGGAAGGGACAAGCTGGGCCATGATCACCGCCCTGGGCATCCTGGCCGGCATCGGCTTCACCGTTTCGCTCTTCATCACGGAACTCGCCTTCGGCGGCAGCCGGTACGAGGAACTGGCCAGGATCGCGGTCCTCGCTTCCTCCCTGGCAGCGGGCCTGCTCGGCTATGTCACGCTGCGCTGGGCCCTGCCTGCCGCCGGCGATGCCGATGCCGATGCCAGGGAGAATGGCGACCGTGCGGACTGGCCGAACGGAGCGGATTCCGGACAGGTGAGGTCGCCTGCCCGGGTGAAGATGTTCAGGAAACAATAAGCCGGAGCGGTTGGAGTGAGCCGAAGCGAACGAAGGCCGCTCCAGGCGAAGGCGTTGCGCTGGCAGAGGGTCCGGCTGACCGGCCCGCGGCAGGACGGGCACGGGCCGCGCTGACGTCCTCCGCCCCGTGCCGGACGGCGGGCAGAGGCGTGGGACGATCCTCTTCCTAGGGGCGAGTCCGTCCAGAGGAGCGCGAAGCCGTCACGGCCCCGAACGCCGCGCGCCCCTGGCGGCGGCTTTCCGCACCATCCCCTGCACGACCCTTCTCCGCCGATGCCATAGGCACGGCCGATGACCCGTGGGCGAAGCCTTCGTGAACGCTTCGGTGCGGACGAGCCCGAACCGGCCACAACCATGAGATGAAGAAACCTTCCTCGGCCATCGGGAAGGGATCGGGGAGCGAATGTCCTGCTTTCCATGTCTCGGCGCATGACCGATTGCGAAGCATGCTCACCATGCGCCAGATCACCTGACGCAGTGGTTGCATCTCCGTAAGGCCGAAGCCGGCAGCGGCAGGCCCAACCTTGTTGGTTCCACGATGCAGAAAGAGTATTGCGAAAAATAGCACACGTAATAATAGATCATAATAACTGCAAATCAATCATGAGTAGTTTATAGATCAATAAAGACACTTTAATATTGCGAAAGAAATCTATTTTACGTGCAACGAGATGTTCGTCCCCGTTCCGTCCTGCTGGACTGAATGGTCATCGCTGAGAGCATGAAAAGGAAAAAAGACCATGTCCTTCCTCCCCAACCGCCAGTCCCTGAACCGCCCCAACCTCGCCCAGGGCCTGGAAACCGCCACCTTCCTGCGCGATGACCCTCGCGCCCACATGGCGGCCCGCCTCCCGGCCTCCCTGCAACCCCTGTTGACGCTGATCACCGCCAAGCCGGCCCCCGGCGAGGAAACGCCCGAGCGCTCGCCCATCGCCTTCGTGGCCGGCGGCCTCCTGGCCATGCTCATCGGCGCGGGGCTGAGCGCCGCCGCCATCGCCGTGGCGATGCCGCTCTGGCTGGCCGGCCTGCTGCTCTTCGCCGGGCTGACCGCCACCGCCTCCGGCCTCGGCCTCTACCAGGTCGTGGTCTTCCACCACTGCTCGCATGGCACCGTCTTCTCGACACGGGAGCGCAACCGCACCGTCGGCCGCCTAGTGTCCAGCCTGCTGCTCTTCGCCCGGTTCGAGGACTACCAGCGCGAGCACATGCTGCATCACAGCGCCAACAAGATGCTGACCGACGAGGACGAGTTCACCGGCTTCGTCTTCGGCGTCTGCCGGCTGGAGCCGGGCGTGAGCAAGCGTGAGCTGTGGCGCCGGGTGGTCACCAACCTCGTCTCGCCGCTCTTCCACGCCCGCTTCCTGCGCCGTCGCGTCCGGGCTGCCATGTTCGGCCAGGACCGGCAGCACAACTGGATGAGCCGCTCGGCCTACCTCGCCGCCTTCGCCCTGGCCGCCGCGACCGGCACGATGACCGAGTTCCTGGTGGCCTGGATCCTGCCGCTCACCGTGCTGCTGCAGATCGCGACCGTCTTCCGCATCCTCTGCGAGCACCGCTTCCCTGAGCCGGATCTGATCGCCGCCCGTGGCAAGGCCTTCGTTTGCGCCTCCACCACCGGCGTCTTCCCCGGCGCCATGCCTCCGGAGGCGCGTGCCAACAGCCTACGCGGCATCCTGGCCTGGGCGCTGTGGTGGGCCAACATGCTGACCGTCACGGTGTTCTCGCGCGCCTTCGTGCTGGTCGGCGACGCTCCCTGCCACGACTTCCACCATCGCCGCCCGGCCAACCGCAAGTGGACCAGCTACGCCCATGCGCGGCAGCAGGATTCCGACGCCGGCTCCCCCGGCTTCCCGGTGGGCTACACCGAGAACTGGGGCCTGATCCGCGCCGTGGACAGCAACCTCGCCACCCTCGCCGCGACCCCGCCGGGCCTGGTGCATTGAGCGGCGCCCTCCCCATGGGGGCCAAGGCTACGCCACCGGCGCGGTGCGTCGGCGGCGTAGCCTCCCCCCGTGGGGCTCGCCGTCCGCCTCAGCCCTGCGGCGGCCCGCCCGCGGCGACGCAGTCCGCGGGCAGGACGATGGTGATGGTGGTGCCGATGCCAGGCTCGCTCTCGATCTGCAGGAAGCCGCCATGCGCCTCGGCCAGGCCCTTGGCGATCGGCAGGCCCAGCCCGGTGCCGGTCGAGGACCGGCTGAACGGGTCGCCCACCTGCCGGAAGGGCTCCAGCGCGCGCGGGATGTCTTCCGCCGCGATGCCCACGCCGTTGTCGCGGACCCGCAGACGCAGCCCCTGGCCCTCCTGGCAGCGTGCCTCCAGCACCACCCGGCCCCCCGGCGCCGTGAAGCGCATGGCGTTGCTGAGCAGGTTGTCCAGGATCTGCCGGAACCGTGTCCGGTCCACCCGGATCCACCAGACCTCCTCCGGCAGGTCGCAGGTCACCTCGACCTCCCGCTCGGCGGCGGTGCCGGCCGTGGCGCCCGTCACCTCCTTCAGCAGGTCGTTCAGCGGCAGCCAGCGCCGGCCCAGCGTCGTGCGCCCCCGCGCCAAGCTGGAATAGTCCAGGATCTCGTTGATCAGCGCCAGCAGGTGCTTGGCCGAGTTCAGGATGTGCCGGTTGTACTCGCCCCGCTCATGCACCGTGGGCTCGTAGCCGGAGCCCGTCGCCATCATCTCGGAAAAGCCGATGATCGCGTTCAGCGGCGTGCGCAGCTCGTGCGTCAGCGTCGCCAGGAAGCGCGACCGCGTGGAACTCGCCTCCTCCGCCTGCGCCTTGGCCAGCCGCAGTTCCGCCTCGGACCGCTTGCGCAGCAGCACATCGATATAGACGGACAGCGCGCCCTCGATCAGCTCCTGGTCCGCCTCCTCGAAGGGGCGGCTGACATTGCTTTCCGACTGGTTGCCGAGGATCAGCGCCATCCCCGTCGCCGCGTCATAGGCCCAGAGGACATAGGGCAGGCGCAGGATGCCGGTCAGCTCATAGGCCGGCGTTTCCAGCCGGGTGCGGGAGGTGGTGAAGAAGAAGGGCGGCGGCGCCGGCACAAAGATCTCCCCCGCCACCGGGGGGTGGCCGGCCGGGGCTCCCACGGCTCCCCCAACATGCGGCCCCCCGGCGGGGCTCCCCGCAGGGCCGCCGGGCGGCAGGCCCAGCGAATGCGTGACGCGGAAGCGCTGGCTGCCGCGCGGGGTCTCCTGCAGCAGCGCCGCGCGGTCGCAGATCGTGTTGTCCACCACGATCTCCAGCATCGGCTCGCCGATATCCTCGGGCGCGCTGCCATGATCGGCCAGGCGATAGGCTTCGCGGATCAGCTTCGCCACGGTGCGGGAACGCCGCGCCTCGCGGAAGGCCTGGCTCTGCTCCTCCTGCAGCCGCAGCAGCCGCGCCCCCAGCGCGTTGCATTCGCGCCGGTAATAGGCGAGCTCGCGCTCCAGCTGCCCGTCCGCAGCCGGGCTCTGACCGGCGCCCTGGGACGGGAAGATCCCGTTCACGCCGCCCGCCGTCGCAGCACGACCAGCACGCCGGTCCAGTCGAGCGGCCGGCTGTAGCCGTCGAAGGGCGCCACCTCCACGCCGGAATAGAAGCCGCCGAAGGGTACGCCCGGCGGCAGGCCCCGCAGCACCATCTCCGCCTCCTCGACCGGCGAGCCCGATCGCGCGCTGCCACGGCCCGCGCAGTCGATGTAGAAGCCCAGCAGCGCTTCCGGCGCCGCCAGCGAATCCCGCAGCGCCGCCACGCCCTGCTCCACCGAATCGAGCATCAGCATGTTGTCGCGGCCCATGATCTGCACCCGGGCGCCGCGCGCGAAATCCGGCTCGAACAGCGTCACCGAGCCGGTTTCCGGATTGGCCCGCAGGATCAGCCGGTTGACGTAGTCGTTCTCGTCATAGGCGCCGAAGGGGTCGCCCTGCTTCTGGCCCAGCGTCGCCATCAGCGACAGTTCCTGCCCCCGCGCCGCGCCGAGCGAGAGGCCCAGCATCCGCTCGATCACGCCCAGAGCCGGCTGTCCGTCCAGCTCATAGACCTCGGCGCCGTCGATGCGGGTGATCTCCATGAAAGTGCTGACGGGCCGGCAGCCATGCAGGATCGCCGTCTCCATCGTCACCTCCGGCGGGAAGACCAGCGCCAGCGCGATATGCTTGCGCACCGAATCCCCGTCGAAGACCCAGGCATCGGTCAGGTTCATGTCGGTCAGCAGCCCGCCGCCGACGAGCTGGATGCGATGCCCGCCCAGCCCTTCGTGCAGGCCCTGCACGATCAGGCTCGCCGGATGCAGCCGCAGCGGCGCCCGGCTGGCCACGCTGTCGAAGAGCAGCAGCACGCTCGCATCCGCGGCCGCCATGGCGCGGATGCGCTCGCCCAGCACCCGGCCGCCCTGGTGCTCGTCGGGTTGCAGTTCCGCCGAGACCACCGCCGGCACTGGCGCCCCCTCGCCGAAGGCGATCACCAGCAGTTCCAGCCCGCTATAGCCGAAGGCGTCGCGCGCGATGGCCCCGGCCGCCGCGCCGCCCACCACCGGCACGGCGCCATAGGCCGCCCGCAGAGCCGCCAGCACCACCTCGCCATCCAGCTTGCCGCCGCAGAAGACCAGCAGGAAAGCAGGCCGCATCGCGCCGAGATCGGCAATGCAGCGTTCCGCGGCCACGGCGGCATCGCCATGCCGCCGGCAGGCGACGCGGATCAAGGGCGGGTCTCCGCCAAGGGGAAAAGGCTCATCGGAAACACCCAGATGCGCGGCAACGGATGCGGCGCGCGTCACCATAGACTGAATCGGTCCCGGCCAGGACCACCTGTCACCGCACGCGGCGAGCGTGGCGCCGCATGGAACACCCCTTCTCCTCCCATGGAGCCGTTCTCGCCACAACCCCGGACCTCCGCGCGTGGCAACGTGAGGTCACAGTGGGAGCGGAATCATACCCACTCCATATTGCAATGCAGAAGAAATACTTCCTTAAGGTTGTAATTAACGTTTATGATACACCCATAGAGGGATGGACCGGTTGGTGCATGCCCCTGAACCGACAGGAGCGCCAAGATGGATGCCACGCCATCGGTTCTCGACCGGCAATGGTCCCTGGTCCAGCCCCTCCGCGCGGAAAGCGGCGAGGGTTTCCATGCGGCTCCGGGTGTGGTGCTGGACATCTCCCGCCTGCTCGCCCGCGGCCGCAAAGTCGCACCCTCCGGGATCGATCGGGTCGAACTCGCCTATGCGCGCCGCTGGGCGGCCATGCCGGAGGACCGTTGCGTCTTCGTGGCTGGCGCCCTGTCCGGCGCCTGGTCCGTGCTGCCTCGCCGTGCGGTGGAGGAGCTGGTGGCGGCCCTCTCCATCTCCTGGTGCGGCACGCCCGCCGCTCCTCCGCCTCCCTGGTTCCCGCACGGTCCGTCCATGGCCGGAGGGGGGGCCGGAGGGGAGGGCTGGCAGGATCGCTGGGAAAGCCAGGACGAGATCCAGGCCGGGATGCAGCGGGAGGCGCAGCGGGACGCGGAACGGATCGCCACCCGCCTCCGCCTGCTCGCCGGCCTGGGCCTCGGCGCCGGGCAGCTCGCTCCCCGCCTCGGTCGCCTGGGCGCTCGCCGCGCCTTCCTGTTGGTCTCCCACCGGGCGCTGGAACGGCCCGGCCCGATCCAGGCGATGCGGGCCCGGGGCTGCGCCTTCGTGCCGCTGATCCATGACCTGATCCCCGCGACCCATCCGGAATATGCCCGTCCGGGACAGTCGGCGCGGCACCTGCGGCGGATCGACACCACCGCCCGCCTCGCCGATGGGGTGATCGTGAATTCCACCGACACCGCCGAGGTGCTGGCCCCCCATCTGCGCATCCGCCCGGTGCCCCCGCCGGTGATCGTGGCCCCCCTTGGCATCGAGACCACCGGCGTCGTGAGCGCCATGGGCCAGGGGGTCGTGACCCAAGACATCGTGACCCAGGGCGCCGTGACCCAGGGCGCCGTGATCCAGGGTGTCGGCGCGCGGTCCCTGCGGCACGCCGCCGCCACTGCCGAACGGCCTGGCGGACCGGCCCCCTATTTTGTCACCCTCGGCACCATCGAGCCTCGCAAGAACCACCTGCTGCTTCTGCATCTCTGGCGCGACTTCGTGCGCGCCGGCGCCGCCGGCCTTGGCGGCCCGGTGCCGCGCCTGCTGATCATCGGACGGCGTGGCTGGGAGAACGAGAACATCATCGACATCCTGGAGCGCAGCGCCGTCCTGCGCGGGACGGTCGAGGAACTCGGTCAGCTCTCCGACACCCGGATGGCCGCGCTGCTGAGCGGTGCCCGGGCGCTGCTCTTCCCCTCCTTCGTGGAGGGCTACGGCCTGCCGCTGGCCGAGGCCCTGGCCCTCGGCGTGCCGGCGATCTGTTCCGACCTGCCCGCGCTGCGCGAGGTCGGAGGCCCGGTGCCGCATTATCTCGACCCGCTGGACGGCGCCGGCTGGCGCGCCGCGATCCTGGACTATGCCCGGCCCGGCAGTGCCGCCCGCGCCGCCCAGGCCACCCGGCTGCAGAACTGGCGGCCGCCGGGCTGGGACTCCCATTTCCGCCAGGTGGACGCCATGCTGGAGCATGTGACCCGTCCCCGGCCCGGCAGCGGGTCCGCCGCCTCGCCTCCTGCCACGGCCTTTCGCCGCTGGCCCGGCTGGCGCACCACCGCAACCCCGGAAATCTCTTCCGCATCCGGAAAAATTTCCTGGGTTCCCCTCGCAACCCACGGATACGCAACGTAAGATTGCGGAATGCCGGTGGCAAAAAACTCCCAAAAGAATCGTGTGAAAAATTCGCAACGGAAGGTTGTCCCGATCGCCATTGTCGGGGCGGCCTGTCGTTTCCCCGGGGCGCCGGACCTGGAATCCTTCTGGCGCCTGATGGCGGAAGGCCGCGACGCGGTCTCCACCCTGCCGGAGGACCGCTTCTCCCAGGCCCGGTTCCACCACCCCCGCAAGGGGGAGCCCGGCCGCGCCTATACCTTCGCCGCCGGGCATCTGGGCGACATCGCCGGCTTCGACGCCCGGGCCTTCGGCCTGTCCCCGCGCGAGGCCGCGGAGGCCGACCCGCAGCAACGCCTGCTGTTGGAGGTCGCGGCCGAGGCCATCGAGGATTCCGGCATGCCCGCCAGCAGCCTGGCCGGGCGGCCGGTCGGCGTCTGGATCGGCGGCTCCTCCACCGACTATGCCGAATTGCGGCTCTCCGACCCCTCGGGGGCGGACCGCTACTTCATGACCGGCAACACGCTGTCGATCCTGGCCAACCGGCTCACCAACGTCTTCGACCTGCGCGGCCCGGCCCAGACGGTGGACACGGCCTGCTCCTCCGCCCTGGTGGCCCTGCATCACGCGCTGCGCGCCCTGGCCCATGGCGATGCCGAGTTGGCGCTGGTGGGAGGCGTGCAACTGCTGCTCTCGCCCTATGCCTTCATGGGCTTCTCCCGGGCCTCGATGCTCTCGCCCACCGGCAGGTGCCGCGCCTTCGACGCCACCGCCGACGGCTATGTCCGGGCCGAGGGCGCGGGCGTGGTGGTGCTGAAGCCGCTCGACCGCGCCCTGGCCGAGGGGGACCAGGTGCGCGCCGTGCTGCTCGCCTCCGGCGTCAACAGCGCCGGCCGTACCATTGGCCTGTCCCTCCCCAATGGCGAGGCCCAGGCCGCGCTGATGGCCCGCGTGATGCGCGAGGCCGAGGTGGAGCCGGAGCAGTTCGGCTATTTCGAGGCGCACGGCACCGGCACCCAGGCGGGCGACCCGATCGAGACCTGGGCGATCGGCGAGGCCATCGCGAAGCGCCGCCGCGCGCCGTTGCCGGTGGGTTCGGTGAAGACCAATATCGGCCATACCGAGCCCGCCTCCGGCATGGCCGGGCTGCTGAAGGCGATGCTGGTGCTGGAACGCCGCAGCATCCCGCCCAGCCTGCATTTCTCCACCCCCAACCCGAACATCGCCTTCGACCGGCTGAACCTGCATGTGCCGGTGGCGGAGGAGCCGCTGCGCCTCGGTGGCCGCCCGGCCCGCCGGCGCGGGGACCCGGCGCCGGTGGTGGGGGTGAACTCCTTCGGCTTCGGCGGCACCAATGCCTCGGTGATCCTGGCCGCCGCGCCGGTGACGGCCACGGAGGAGCCCGGCCCAGGAGAGGTTCCCGCGCCCGTCGCCGCCCCGCTGCCGCCCCTGCTGCTCTCCGCCCGCTCCCCCGCCGCGCTGCGCCTCCTGGCTGGGCGCTGGCAGGCGCGGCTGGCGGAAACGCCGGACGAGGACCTTCCCGCCCTGTTGCGGGGTGCCGCCCGGCACCGCGACCTGCAGCCACACCGCCTCGCCCTGCGCGGCCGCGGCGCCGCGGAACTCGCCGCCGCCCTGGCCGACTGGTCGGAGGGGCGCGACAGCCCCGCCACCACCGAGGGTCAGGCCCCCGCGGTGTCCGACCTCCCGGCGGGCGGCCTTGCCTTCGTCTTCTCCGGCAACGGCTCGCAGTTCCCCGGCATGGCGCGCGAAGCGCTGGCCGCCAGCCCCGCCCTGCGCGCCGGTCTGGAGGAGGCCGATGCCGCCCTGGCGCCGCTGCTTGGCTGGTCGCCCGCCGCCCGCCTCGCCGCCGGCGTCTCCGAGGCGGAGGTCGCCGGCACCGACATCGCCCAGCCGCTGCTCTTCGCCATCCAGGCCGCCCTGCTGCGCGCCCTGGCGGGGGAGGGGCTGCGCCCCGCTTTGGTCCTCGGCCATTCGGTCGGCGAGGCCGCCGCCGCGCTCGCCGCCGGCATCCTGGACATGGACCAGGCCGCGCGCCTCGTGGTGGCCCGTTCCGCCGCGCAGCACCGCACCCGTGGCCAGGGCCGCATGGCCGCCCTGGCCCTGCCGCCCGAGGAGGCCGCGCCGCTGCTGGCGGAGGCCGGTCCGGGCCTGGAGATCGCCGCCCGCAACGCCCCCCGCGCCGTCACCGTGGCCGGTCCCGCCGGGGCGATCGCCCGCCTGGCCGAGCTGGCGAAGGCCCAGCGCGCGAACTGCGTGCCGCTCGACCTCGACTACGCCTTCCATTCCGCCGCCATGGAGCCGGTGCGGGAGGCCCTGCTTGGCGCCCTCGGCGCCATGGCGCCACGCCACGGCACCATCCCCTTCATCTCCACCGTCACCGGCGCTCCGCTGCCCGGCGAGGCGGCGGATGCGGAATACTGGTGGCGTAACCTGCGCGCCCCGGTGCGCTTCGCCGAAGCCACGGCGGCGGCGCTGGGGCAGGGGGCCCGGCTCTTCCTGGAGATCGGCCCCAACCCGGTCCTGCAATCCTATCTGCGCGAGGGCGCCCGCACCGCCGGCCTTTCCGCCGGGACGGTGTTCAGCCTGTCCCGCCGCGATCGCCCGGAGGCCTTTCCCGGCGGCGACCCCATCCCCGCCATCGCCGACCGCGCCACCACGCGCGGCGCCGACCCGCGTGGCGGCGCGCTCTTCCAAGGCCCGACCCGCCGCGACCTGCCCCTCACGCCCTTCGCGCGCGAACGCCACTGGCTGGCCATGACGGCGGAAAGCGAGCGCCTGCACGACGCGCCGCGCGACCACCGCCTGCTGGGGGAGCGCCGCGACCCGGAGCCACGGCTCTGGAGCCGCGAGCTCGACACGCTGCTGGAGCCCTGGCTGGCCGACCACCGCCTGGGCGGGGAGCCGGTGCTGCCGGCCGCCGCCATGCTGGAGATGGCTCTCGCCGCCGCCGCCCTGCGCTTCCCCGAGGCACCGGCGCTGGAGGTCGCGACCTTCCAGATCCTCCGCCCCCTGCCGCTCTCCGACAGCGAGGCCCGGCAGGTGCGCCTGCGCCTCGCCGATGACGGCATCGTCACCCTGGAAAGCCGTCTGCGCCTGGCCGAGGCCGCCTGGACGCTGCATGCCCGCGGCCGGCTGGGCGAGGCCGGGGAAGCCGCGCTGCCCGATGCCCCCGCCCTGGCCCTGGCCGCACCGGACGAGATGACGGGCGCGGAGATCACCGCGCTCGCTGCCCGCCTTGGCCTGGATTACGGCCCGGCCTTCCGTCCGGTCGCCGCCCTGGCCGCCGAGGATGGGCAAGCGGTGCTCCGTCTCGCGCTGCCCGAATCCGCCCCGCCGGACGAGGGCTTCCACCTTCACCCCGTCCGCCTCGACGGCGCGTTGCAGGGGCTGATCGGCCTGCTGGCGCCGCAGTTCCCGGTTCGCGCCGAGGCGCTGCCGGAGGGCGAGGCCCTTGTCCCCGTCCGCTTCGAGCGGCTGGTCTTCCGCCGTGGCGCCGCCCCGGCGGACAGCGCGGAGCTGCGCCTCGCCAGCCTGGGCGAGCGTTCCGCCGAGGCCACCCTCCTGCTGCGCGATGCCGCCGGTCAGGTGGTGGCCTTCGCCCAGGGCGTGACCCTGCAGCGCCTGCGCCTCGCGCGCGGCGAGGAAGCCCCGCTGCGCGCTTTCCGGCTGGAGGACGTGCCGGTCGCCGATCCCTCCCTGCCGGCCCCGGAACCCGCGCTGGCCGCCGCGCTGGCCGCCGCGATGCGGGCCGACGAGCGGCTGGACCTCAGCGAATCCGCCCTGCTGCTCGAAGGCTGGGCCGGCGCGCTGGCGCAGCGCGCGCTGTCCGCGCTGCCCGCGGCTCGCCCCCTCGCGCCTTCCGCGCCGGCCACCCCCCTGGCGAACGGGCTGTGGCAGGCCCTGGCGGAGGACGGGCTGGCCCACCATGACGGCACCGGCTGGCGCCTGCTGCCGCAGGAGGATCTGCCGGCGCCCGAGGAGATCTGGCAGTCCGTCCTGGCCGAGCAACCCTCGCTGGCGCATGACCTCGCCTGGCTCGCCCTGGCGGCGGAACACCTGCCCGGCAGCCTCGCCGGCCATGTCCCCACTCTGCCGCTGGCCCCGCCCGACCTCGCCGGCGGCCAGGACCGGTTGGCCGAGGCCGCCGCCGCCGCTGCCGCCGCACTGGCCACCGCTTGGCCCGCCGACCGGCCGTTGCGCGTGCTCGACCTCGGCGGCGCCGCGCTGACCCGCCACCTGCTCGCCGCCCTGGCCGAGACCGGCCGCGCCGTCACCCTGCTGGTGGCCGGCGAAGGGCGCCCGCTGCCGGAGGCGCGCGGCGGCGTGACGCCCGAGGCCCTGGCCTGGGACCCGCTCTCGGATCAGCCCGCCCCCGTGGCGGCGGATCTGGTGGCCGGCATCGGCGCCGCGCTGCGCGCACGCTGCGGCACCGGCCTCCTCGCCCGCCTCGCTCCCGCTTTGGCCGAGGGCGGCACCCTGCTGCTGGCCGAGCCGCTGCCCGGCCGCCTCTTCGACCTCGCTTTGGGGCAGGAGCCCGGCTGGTGGTCGGGCCGCCCGCTGCCGGATGCCACGGAATGGCGCGCCGCCCTGGCGCCGGAGGCCGGTTGGCAACACGCCCAGGCCGAGCCGCTGCGTGCCGCCCCCTGGCCCGCCCTGCTGCTGCTCGCCGCCCGCCCGGCCCCCTGTCCCTCCGTGGCGGGCGCCATGCCCGGCACCGCCCGCCCGCTGCTCCTGGCCGATGCCGGCGCCGCCGCGCTACGCGATGCCCTGGCCGGGGAATTCGCCGCCGCCTTGCCGGACGCGCTCCGCGACGGCGGGCGGCTGGAGGACGCCACCGCGCTGCCGGCCCGCGAACTGCGAGGGACCGAACTGCTGGTCCTGGCCGCGCCCGACGAAGCGGCCCTTCCTGCCACCCTGGCCTCCCTGGCCCGGCTGGCCGAGGCGGCCCAGGGCGCGGTTCGCCGCTTCACCCTGGTCATCGCGGGTGGCCCGGCCCATCCGGCCGCCGAGGCCCTGCGCGCCTTCGCCCGTGGTTTGGCCAACGAGATGCCGGACCTCGCCCCGCGCCGCATCCTGCTGGACACCGCCCTGGAACCGCGCGCGGCGGCGGCCCGCCTGCTGCCGGAGCTTCTCGCCCCGGCTGCGGAGCCCGAGCTGCTGATCGGGGCCGCCGCCCGCCGCGCCCCGCGCCTGCGCCCCGGTGCCGCCGATCCGCGTCCGCCCTGCGCGCCGGCTCGCCTCGCGGTGCGGCAGCCGGGGCAGCTCGGCACCCTGGCCTGGGAGGCGCTGCCGCCGGTCCAGCACCATATGCTCGGCCAAGGGCTCGCCCAGGGCGAGATCGCCGTGCGCGTCGAGGCCGCCGGTCTGAACTTCCGCGACCTGATGTGGGCCCAGGGCCTGCTGCCGGAGGAGACCCTGCGCGACGGCTTCGCCGGCCCCGGCCTCGGCATGGAATTCGCGGGCGTGGTCGAGGCCGTGGGCCCCGGCACCGCGCTGCATCCCGGCGCCCGTGTCTTCGGCTTCGCGCCGCGCGCCCTCGCCTCCCATGCCGTGACCCGGGCCGAGGCCGTGGCACCGATGCCGGAGGGCATGGGTTTCGCCGCCGCCGCCACCGCCCCCGTGGCCTTCCTCACCGCCCTCTGGTCGCTGGAGGCCTGCGCCCGCCTCCAGCCCGGCGAGCGCGTCCTGGTCCATGGCGGCGCCGGGGCGGTCGGCCTCGCCGCGTTGCAGGTCGCCCGCGCCGC
Organism: Roseomonas gilardii; assembly: GCF_001941945.1. Classification (NCBI taxonomy): domain Bacteria; kingdom Pseudomonadati; phylum Pseudomonadota; class Alphaproteobacteria; order Acetobacterales; family Roseomonadaceae; genus Roseomonas; species Roseomonas gilardii. The sequence goes on from NZ_CP015583.1 coordinate 412,658, forward strand.
CGGGGCCGAGGTGGCGATGACCGCCGGCACCGAGGCCAAGCGCGCCTTCCTGCGCGCCGCCGGGGCCGATCTGGTGCTGGACAGCCGCGATGCCGGCTTCGCCGACCATCTCCGCCGCCACTGGCCGGATGGGGTGGACGTGGTGCTCAACAGCCTAGCGGGGGAGGCGATGGAGCGCTCCATCGCCCTGCTGCGCCCCTGGGGCCGCTTCGTGGAGCTGGGCAAGCGCGACTATGCCGAGGACCGCCGCATCGCGCTGCGCCCCTTCCGCCGCAACATCAGCTATTTCGGCGTGGACGTGGACCAGCTCCCGGCCGCCCGCCCGGCCGAGGCCCAGCGGCTGATCGAGAGCCTGCGCGACCGCCTTTCGCGCGGCGAGCTGCTGCCCCTGCCGCGCCTGACCCGCCGGGCGGAGGAGGTCGAGGACGCCTTCCGCCTGCTCCAGGCCAGCGCGCAGATCGGCAAGATCGTGATCCTGCCGCCGCGCCTCCAGGCGGCGGAGAAGCCGGACTGGACCCCGCCGGAGGGGATCGTCCTTGTCACCGGCGGCACCGGCGGCTTCGGACTGGAATGCGCCAAGTGGCTCGCCGCCAGCGGTGCCGGGCGCCTCGCCCTGATCTCCCGGCGCGGCCCCGCCACGCCGGGCATCGAGGCCGCGCTGGTGGCATTGGGTGCCCTGGGCGCGCGGGCCTCGGCCCATGCCTGCGACGCCGCCGATCCCCAGGCCCTGGCCGCGTTGCTGGGCACGCTGCGGCGCGAGGGCCCCATCGCCGGCCTGGTCCATGCCGCCGCGGTCTTCGACGACGGCGCCCTGGCCTCGCTCGACGCGCCACGCTTCGCCGCCGTGCTGGCCCCCAAGCTGGGGGCGGCCCTGAATCTCGACCGGCTGACGCGGCGCGATCCGCTGGAGCTCTTCCTGCTCTTCTCCTCGGCCACCACGCCGCTCGGCAATCCGGGGCAGGGCAACTACGTCGCCGCCAATGCCGGGCTGGAGGCCCTGGCCCGCGCCCGCCGCGCCGCCGGGCGGCCTGCCCTGGCTGTCGGCTGGGGCCCCATCGCCGATGCCGGCATCCTGGCCCGCGAATCCGGCACCGCCGCCACCCTGGCCCGCCGTCTGGGCGTGGAGCCGATGGCGTCGCGGGAGGCGCTGGACAGCCTGCCGGCGCTGCTGTCCGGGGACCGGCCCGTGGTGCATCTCGCCCGGCTCGGCTGGCGACGCCTGGGCGCCGCCCTGCCGGTGCTGCGCGAACCCGCCTTCGCCCCGGTGCGCGAGGCCGGTGGGACGGGCGCCGAGGTCGGCGACATGCGCGCCCATCTCGCCGCCCTGCCGCCCGAGGAGGCCCGCGCCCTGCTGGTCCGCATCGGCGCCGAGGAACTCGGCCGCATCCTGCGCCTGCCGCCCGAATCCCTGGCCGCCGACACGCCTGTGGCGCGGCTGGGGCTGGACAGCCTGGGCGGGCTGGAATTGCGCGGCGCGCTGGAGCAACGCCTGGGCCTGTCCGTCCCCCTGGCCAGCGTGACCGACGACCTGACCCTCGGCTCCCTCGCCGCCCGCGTGGTCGATGGCCTGCGCGGCGGCGGCGAGGAGGCCCAAGTCGCCATGCTGCTGGAGCATTTCGAGCCTTCGCGCCCTCCGGAGGGGATGGGCGGCGAGGCCGCGCCGGCGCCGGCATCCCGCGATGACGTCCACCGCGGCCCTCTTCCCGCCGCTTCCCGGCACGATTCCTCTGGCGGCCCGCATCCCGGCGCCTCCGGCGGCCAGCCCCTGACCACCGAGGGAGAGACCGCCCGATGACCCAGTCCTTCGGCCTCACCACCACCGCCCGCCTGGCGCTGCTGCAGCGCCTGGCCAAGCGGCGCGCGCACCAGGACGAGGCGCGTGCCGGACAGGGACATAACGGGGGAGGCCATGCGGAGGGCCACGGGGCGGGGCGGGAGGGCCGGGGCCACGGCACCCGCAGCCGCTTCGCCGACCTGCCCGGCATGCGCGACTTCGCGCTGATGCAGACGGCGGTGGAGGCGCTCTCGCTGGAAAGCCCCTTCTTCCGCCCCCATGCCGGCGTCGCCGGGGCGCGGACCACCATCGGCAACAGCCGCTACCTCAACTTCTCCTCCTACAACTACCTCGGCCTGAACGGCGATCCGCGCGTCACCGGCGCGGCCAAGGCGGCGATCGACCGCTATGGCGTCTCGCCCTCCGCCTCCCGCCTCGTTTCCGGCGAGCGCCCGGTCCATGCCGAGCTCGAATCCCTGCTGGCGGAGAACTATGGTGCCGAGGCAGCGCTCTGCATGGTCTCCGGCCATGCCACCAACGTCACCGTCATCGGCCACCTGATGGGCGCACGCGACGTCATCGTCCACGACGCCGCCATCCACAATTCCTGCACCGAGGGCGCCCGCCTTTCCGGCGCCCGCCGCATCCCCTTCGCCCACAACGACTGGCGCGCCGCTGAACGCGCGCTGGAGGGCGCCCGCCGCGCCGCAGGCCGAGCCCTGCTGGTGATCGAAGGGCACTATTCCATGGATGGCGATGTCCCCGACCTCGCCCGCTTCGTGGAGATCGCCCGCCGCCACGACGCCTGGCTGATGGTGGACGAGGCCCATTCCCTGGGCGTGCTCGGCCCCACCGGCCGCGGCATCTTCGAGGCCCAGGGCGTCGATCCCGCCGGCGTCGATATCTGGATGGGTACGCTCAGCAAGACCCTGTCCGGCTGCGGCGGCTTCATCGCGGCGCAGCGCGACCTGATCGAATGGCTGCGCCACACCGCGCCGGGCTTCGTCTATTCCGTCGGCCTGCCGCCCAACCTCGCCGCCGCCGCCAGCGAGTCCCTGCGCATCATGCGGGCCGAGCCCTGGCGCGTGGAGAAGCTCCAGCACAACGCACGCCACTTCCGCGACCGCGCGCGTGCCATGGGCTTCGACACCGGCTCCTCCGAGGGCCATGCCATCGTGCCCGTCATCACCGGCTCCTCGGTGAAGGCCGCGCGCCTGTCCGTCGCGATGTTCGAGCGCGGCGTGAACGTGCAGCCCATCGTCTTTCCCGCCGTGCCGGAACAGTCCGCCCGCCTGCGCTTCTTCCTCTGCGCCGAGCATGAGACGGCGGATCTGGACCGCGCGCTGGAGGCGCTGGCCGATGCCATGGCCAGCCTCTCGCCGCTGGAGGTTCCAGGCTGACCACGCTCGCCACATCGCCGGCCGGGACGATGGCCGCGCCCGCCATGGCGCGGGCATCGGCCCCGCTCCGCATCGTCGGGATCGCCTCGGCGCCGGAAGCGGCCACCTGGCTCGACCTGCCCGCGCGCCTGGGCGGGGAGGCGGCGGGCTGGAGCGTGCCCCTGCTCTTCGAGAGCCGCCGCGTCTTCGATCCCGGCTTCAACACTGCCCTGGGCGAATGGCGCATCGCCCGCTTCCTGGCCCTGCGCGGCGCGGAACCGGTGGGCCGCATCTGCGCCGCCCTGCCACGCGACGGCTCCACCGGCGGCATCGGCCATTTCGGCTTCCTGGCCTGCGAGGAGGACCACGCCATCCTGCGTGCCCTGCTCGGCGCCGCCGCCGCGCAGCTCGCCGCCTGGGGCGCCACGGCCCTGCGCGGTCCCTTCTCCTTCTCGGTGAACCACGAGATCGGCCTGCGCGTCGAAGGTGGCGAGGCGCCGATGCTGCGCATGCCCCGCAACCCCGCCTGGCTGCCGCCCCTGCTGGAAGAGGCCGGCGCCCCGCTCGGCCTGCAGCGGGAGAAGGACGTGCTCGCCTGCACGCTGGACGTCGCCGCCGAGACCCACCGCGCCCGCTTCGCTTCCCTCCAGGCCCTCTGGCCGGGACGCGACCGCCTCTGCATCCGCCCGCACGACCCCTGGCGGCTGGGCGAGGAGGTCGGGCTGATCCGCGCGCTCTACAACGATGCCTGGGCGGAGAACTGGGCCGCCCAGCCGGTCACCGAGGCCGAGGCGGACACGATGCGCCGCCTCCTGCGCCCGCTGCTCGCCTCCGGCCGCGTGTTCTTCGCCGAATGGGAAGGGGAGCCGATCGGCCTCTGCGCCGTGGTGCCGAACCTGGAGGAAGTCTCCCACCGGCTCGGTGGCCGCCTCTGGCCCACCGGCTGGCTCGGCATGGCCGGCGCGCTCGCCGGCCGCACCACCTCCGCCCGCATCCCCCTGCTCGGCATCCGCCGCGCTTTCCGCCGCAGCCAGGTTTCGCGCATGGCCGTCGGCGCTCTGCTGTCCGAGGCCATCGCCCTGGCGGAGCGCCGTGGCTGGCATCGCCTTGAGACCTCCTGGGTGCTGGAGGACAACGCCCCGATGCTGGCCGCGATGACACGGCTGCGCGCGCCCGTGACCGGGCGCTGGCGTGTCTGGCGCGCCCCGCTGGAGGCAGTCCCTCCCGCATGAACGCCATCGCCACCGCGCGCGCCGGCACCCCGCCGCCCGGGCACAAGTCCTTCCTGTTCCTGCAGGGGCCGATCAGCCCCTTCTTCCGCATGGTCGGCGCGGAGCTGCGCGCCCTCGGCCATGACGTGCTGCGCGTGAACCTCAATGCGGGCGACTGGCTGATCTGGCACGGCCCCGACGCCGTGAACTACCGCGGCCGACCTGGTGACTGGCCCGCCTGGTTCGAGGCGCTCTGCGAGGAGCGGCAGGCCACCGACCTTGTGCTGCTCGGCGAGCAGCGCCCCCAGCACAAGGCCGCCATCGCCATCGCCCGCCGCCGTGGCATGCGCGTCGTGGCCACGGATTTCGGCTATATCCGCCCCGACTGGATCGTCCTGGAACGCGACGGCATGAATGCCGAGAGCCGTTTCCCGCGCGATCCGGAAACCATCGTCGAGATGGGCCGCAACCTGCCGCCGCCCGACCTCGTCGTGCATCACCGCGACAGCTTTCCGCGCCAGGCCGCCTGGGACATCGCCTATCACCTCACGGCGATGCTGCGCTGGCCCTTTCCGCACCACCGCAGCCACCAGCTCTATCATCCCATCCCGGTCTATGCGGGCACGCTGCTGCGTCTGCTGACCCGCCGCCACGACAACCGCCGCGCCGACGCCATCGTGCGCGCGTTGCAGGGCCAGGGCCCGCTCTTCCTCTTCGCCATGCAGATGGAGACGGACTTCTCCCTGCGGGCCTATTCCCACTATCCCGACCTCGACACGGCGATGGAGGAGGTGATGGAATCCTTCGCTCGCCATGCACCTGTCGAGGCGAAGCTGCTGGTCAAGGTCCATCCGCTCGATCCCGGCATCAAGCGCTGGAAGCGCCGTGTCCGCCGCATTGCCGGCCGCCATGGCGTCGGCGACCGCGTACATTACCTGGGCGGCGGCAATCTCGGCCATATCACCGAGAGCGTGCAGGGCGTCATCACCGTCAACAGCACCGTCGGCCTGCGCGCGCTGATCGACAACCTGCCCACCCACGCGCTGGGACAGGCGATCTACAAGATCCCCGGTCTCACCCATGCCGGGCCGCTCGACGCCTTCTGGCGCGACCCGCCCCGCCCCGACATGGCGCTGCGAGAGGGCTTCCTGCGCGGCATCGCCCACTGCCTGCATATCCGCGGCGTCTACTATGCTAAGGAAGGTCTGGACGTCGCCGTGCGGCAGGCCACCCACCGCCTGCACCACGGGCTGCTGAATGCCCCCGTGCTGGACTTCACCGCCGCCTTGCCCCTGCCGTCCCTGGCCGCGCAAGCGCCCCCCATCGGCGGCGCCACCAACCCGATCCTCTCTCCGGCGCCCTGCCCGGCGGAGCCGTCGGTGCCGGTTTCCGCGGCCTGACGTCCTGCCCGGGGAGCCTGCCCCAGCGGCAACGGGTTTCTCCGGGAACAGCGACAAGGCGTCCTGCCCGGACAGGTCAAGAAGCCACTGCCGGCAAGGGGATGACGCGCATCTGCCCGATCCGGAGGATGGCATCGGTGTATCCGACCTGTCGGCAGCGCCGCCAGTAATCCCAACGGACCGTCTTGGTGTCTGATGAATCGGGACGTCTCAAATATACATCGTCCAAAATAAAAATCAGCCCGAATACCTCAAAAGGATCGAATTTGCGGGAATGGGCAAAGAATTTGTGCTAAGAGGATGGCCGGACGAGGAGCAGCACGTGCATATCCAGGTCGGCTACGAGATTACCTATGAACTGCCGCAGCCCACTCCCATGGTTCTGATGCTGAACATCCATCCGGATCGCGCCGGGGATATTCTGGTTCCTGAAGCGCTGCGTTGTGATCCTCCTGTCCCTGTCGCTCCGTACAGGGATGGGTTCGGCAATCTCGGTTCCCGCCTGACCGCACCGGCGGGACGCTTCGTCCTCTCGAACAAGGCGCTGGTCCAGGACACGGGACTGCCCGACATCCTGGTGCCGGACGCGGCGGAACACGGTGTGGCCGATCTGCCGGATGAGGCGATAGGCTTCCTGCTGGGAAGCCGGTACTGCGAGGTGGATCTGCTGGCGGCGACCGCCTGGCGGCTGTTCGGGGATGTTCCGCCGGGCTGGGCGCGCGTGCAGGCGATCTGTGACTTCGTCCATCGGCACATCGCCTTCGACTACCAGGCGGCGCGTTCCACCAGGACGGCGTCGGAAGCCTATGACGAGGGCCGTGGCGTCTGCCGTGACTACGCACATCTCGCGATCGCCTTCTGTCGCGGCCTGAACATCCCGGCGCGCTACTGCACGGGCTATCTCGGAGACATGGGGACGCCGCAGCCATGGGGCGTTCCCGATTTCGCGGCCTGGTTCGAGGTCTATCTGGGCGGTGGCTGGCACACCTTCGACGCGCGCAACAACACGCCCCGTATCGGGCGCATCCTGTTGGCGAGAGGCCGGGACGCCACGGATGTCGCGATCACAACGACATTCGGCTCCCATTACCTCGCCGGCTTCAAGGTCCAGACCGACGAAGTGCCGGATGCGGAAGTGGCCAGGGTCGGTTAGGGCGGACCGCGTCCGGATGGAATCATCCGGGCGCATGAAGATGCTCCCAGAACAATGACTGGAGTGGTTGGAGTGAGCCGGGGCGAACGGGAACCGCGCTAGCGCCGCCCCGACAGCCGCGCGATCCACCGCCGGACCCGCCCTTCCAGCCCGCGATGCAGGGTCAGCGGCGAGAGCTTCCAGGCCCTGGGGTCTTCCATCCGCTCCAGGATCAGCTCCACCGGGCAGGGCAGCAGCGTCACCGGGTCGATGTAGCGCGGGTAGAGGATCAGCACCGCCGCCACCAGCTCCTCCAGCGAGCGCGCCACGCCGCGCCGCCCGGCGGGAAAGCCCTCCGGCGCCCGGTCCTCGGTCAGCCCCCAGCCGGCATAGAAGGGCCGCCCATAGGTCACCACCGGCACGTCGCGCAGCAGCGCCTCGAAGCCCGAGAGCGAGGTCAGCGTGTGCACCTCGTCCACCAGCGGGAACAGGCCGGAGAGCGGCGCCCCCAGCACCACCTGGTCCGCCACCGCCGCCAGCTCCGCCGCCGCGATCCGCCCCTTGCGGAACCCGGCCTCCAGGTCCGGATGCGGCTTGTACAGGATGAACCCCTCCGGCCGCGCTGCCCGCACTGCCCGCAGCAGCGCGAGGTTGGACTGGATCGCCCCGCCGCCGCAGCGCACCGAGGCGTCGTCCTGCACCTGCCCGGGCACCAGCAGCACGCGCCGCCCCGCCGGCGCCGTGATGGGCGGGACCTCCCCGCCCAGGTGGTACTTGCCGATGCCACGCGCCACGATCGCCGCGCGCAGGGTCTTCGCCCGCGCCAGCAGCCGCCGGTCCGTCACGCCCCGCTGCAGGATCAGCTCCAGATCCGAGGGTTGCGCCGGGTCGTAATAGGCGCCCCGCCCGTCGAGGCAGTAGGAGGCCCCCGGCAGGAACCGCGCGCCCAGCCCGCGCGAGCGCAGGAAGCCGTCCTCCAGCGCCAGCACCGGTATGCCTCCCGCGCGCAGCCCAGGCTTCTCGCGCGAGGCCCAGACGGCGATCCCGTCGGCCCCGCCCTGCTTTCGCGCCGCCCGCGCCACCCGCAACGCGCCCTCCGCGCTTTCCGCGAAGCGCGGGGCCGAGCCGTCGTCGCGTCCCAGCAGCGCCCCGACCTGCGCCCGCTTCCAGCGCGCGATGCCCAGGCAGACCGAGACGCGGCGGTTCTCCCGCTCCCGCTCCCGCCAGAAGCGCAGCAGCTCCATCGCCTCGGGCAAGGGCAGGGGACGGTGCCGGAACGGGTCCGCCGCCCGCGCCTCCGCCAAGTCACCCGTCATGTCAGCGGGGGGCGCGTCGGGACAGGGGAGGCCCGCGATCCGCGCCAGCACCGCCATGGCCCGCCCGGCGCCCCGCATCTCCGTGGCGATGTCGATCAGGCTCCAGGGCGAGACGCGCGGCTCCAGCCGTGGCACGCCCGGCACGGCCCCGGGCAGGAACCCCGTCCAGGGATCGCGCGCCAGCGCCGCCCGGCCCCCTTCCGCCAGGACCTGCCGCGCCGCCGCCTCCGTGAAGCAGAGCGCATGTCCCCGCGCAGCCTCGTCCAGCGCCTTTCCGCCCGGATCGGGCAGGCCGGGCGGCCCGCCCAGCCGGTGGCGCCGCGCCAGCGCCGCCGCCTCGTCCCGCTCATCCCGTCCGGCGGTCCCCGCCAGGCCGGGCGCGAAGAGAACCACTGGCGCCCGGTGCCCGGCGAAGCCCGGCGGATCGAAGGGGGAGGGGGAGACGCGCTGCACCAGCCCCGCCCAGCCCCGCGGCACCGGATCACCCTCCCGCAGCAGCAACGGCCCCACCCCGTCCCGTTCCGGGACAAGCACGGTATCGGGCCAGAAGCCGGACAGGTGTGGCCAGGAAGCCAGCATCGCGTCCGTAACCGTGAGGGGAGTGGCCAATTTCATCCGTTAACCATTTTACTCGCAGTTGCGGGATCGGCTACCTTAGGTAGATGAAATGCCGGTCAACCTTTCGGATTTTCGCGGTATGAGAGTGTTTCTGCTCCTTCTTCCGCTCCTGCTGGCCGGGTGCGGCGGGCGTGGGATCGGGCTGACCTGGGAGGCCGCGCCGGCCGCCGCCTCCGCCGCGAGCCCCAACCTGCCGATGCCGCCGGCCCGCCAGGCGGATGCGATCGGCGCCTTCGTCGGGCAGGCCCAGCCGGGCCAGCAGGCCAGCCTGCCCCTGCCCGATGGCGGCCGGGTCGCCAGCGTGCGGGTGGTGCGCGCCTATGATGCCGCCTCGGGCCGCCCCTGCCGCGAGGTGCAGATCGGCGGCGCCCCCGGCAGCCGCGTCTATTGCCAGGACCCCGCCCTTGGCTGGGTGCCGACCCGCCCGCTGCTCAGCGGCGGGACCTTCGGGCAGTTGTGACCTGACGTGAGCATCTCCTACGGGGAAAAGCCGAGCCTTCTCGAATCCTTCCGCGTGCAGCGCGCCGTGGTGGGGGCCCTGTTCATGCGCGAGCTGCACACGCGCTTCGGCCGCCACAATATCGGCTTCCTCTGGCTTTTCCTCGAACCGCTGACCCTGGGCACGGCGGTGGGCATGCTCCACTCCCTGTCGGGGCACGACATGCCGGGGGGCATCAACCCCTTCCTGTTCTCGATGTTCGGCTATGTGCCCTTCTTCGTCTTCCGCTCCGTCGTCACCCGCGCGCCGACCGCCATCCATTCCAACCTGACCCTGCTCTACCACCAGCGCGTGACGCTGCTGGACATCATGCTGGCGCGGAACATCCTGGAATCCTCCGCCATCCTCGGCGTGATCATGGTGATCGTCGCGGTCTGCTCCTTTGTCGCGGAGATGCCGCCGGCCAATCCCGGCCTGCTGATCCTCGGCGTGGCCTGCATGATCCTGCTCAGCCACGGCCTCTCGCTCCTGCTGGCCTCGGCCGGCGGCCGCTGGGAAGGCTTCGAGCGCCTGGTCCACCCCGTCACCTACCTGCTGATGCCCGTCTCCGGCGCCTTTTTCGCGCTGAACTGGTTCTCCCCGGAATGGCGGGAGATCCTGCTCTGGATGCCGCTGATCAACATCCACGAGATGATCCGCGATGGCCAGTTCGGCGACCAGCTCCCTTCCTACTACGACACGGTCTACATCCTCGAATGGATCGTCGGCAGCAACGTCGCCGGGATGCTCGCGCTGCGCGCCGTCCGCAGCAAGCTGAGCATGTACTGACGCCATGCTGGTGCTGGAGAACGTCTGGAAGGCCTACCACACCCGCGCCGGGGTGAAGCAGGTGTTGCAGGGCGTGAACATGGTGGTCCATCCGGGCGACGCGGTCGGCATCCTCGGCCGCAACGGCGCCGGCAAGTCCACCCTGCTGCGCATTTTCGCCGGGGTGGAGATGCCGACGGTCGGCCGGGTCTGGAAGGACATGTCGGTGAGCTGGCCGCTCGCCTCCGGCATCGGCGTGCAGGGCAGCCTGACCGGCGCCGACAATGCCCGCTTCATCGCCCGCGTCTATGGCATCCCGGTGCGGCAGGTCCTCGACTACGTGCAGGACTTCGCCGAACTCGGCCCCTATTTCCACGAGCCCGTCCGCACCTATTCCGCCGGCATGATGAGCCGCCTCCTGCTCGGCCTCTCCTTCGCGGTGGACTTCGACTGCTACCTGGTGGACGAGGCGGTGGGCGCCGGCGACGCCCGCTTCGTGGACCGCACGCACCAGGCCATGGAGGAGCGCCTGTCCCGCTCCGCCCTGCTGATGGTCTCCCACAGCCCGGAACAGGTCCGCCTCTTCTGCCGGACGGCCGGCGTGCTCCGCCAGGGCCGCCTGGATTTCTACGAGGATGTCGATGAAGCTATCGCCGCCTATCAGTCCCTTTGACGCGACAGGCGGCCTCGAGGGCAGCAGCGTCCTGCCGCCGCTGCCGCGCCGCCGCGGCCGGCTGCAGGCCCTGCTGCACCGCTACCGCCTGGTGCTGCTGGTTATCGGCCTGCCGATGCTCATCGCCTCCACCTATTTCCTCCTGGTCGCCACGCCACAGTACCAGAGCGAGGCGCGCTTCCTCGTCCGCACCCGCTCCGGCGGTCCCACCGCCTCCAGCGCGCTCGGCTCGCTGCTGACCTCGGCCGGATTCACCTCCTCCAACGAGGACGCGCTGGCGATCGTGGACTTCATCAAGTCCCGCGACGCGCTGGACGGGGTGCAGCAGAAGCTGAACCTGGTGGAGCTCTGGCGCCGGCCCGAGGCGGATCTCGTGGCCCGGCTCTGGGACAGCGACCCGCCGGCCGAACGGCTGCTCAAGTACTACAAGCGCATGGTCAGCGTCGCGCATGACAGCTCCTCCGGCACGGTCACGCTCAGCGTGCGCGCCTTCCGGGCGGAGGATGCCCAGGCCGTCACTGAGGCGCTGCTCGGCCTTTCGGAAGGTCTCGTGAACAGGCTCGGCGACCGCGCGCGGGAGAACACGCTGAACGTCGCCCGCGCCGAGGTCACGCGCGCCGAACAGCGCGTGATCGCGGCGCGCGAGGCGGTGACCGGCTTCCGCGTCCGCGAGCGTCTTGTCGATCCGGCGAGCGAGGCCAAGGCCAGCCTCGACATCGTGGCCAAGCTGGAGGCCACGCTGACCCAGGCGCGCGCCGAGCTGATCGAGAAGACCGCCTATCTGCGCCCCGGCAATCCGGAGCTGCGCAACGTGCAGAACCGGATCGACGCGCTGGAGCGCCAGATCGCCATCGAGCGCGCCCGCATCACGGCCGACGGACAGCAGTCGCTGCCGCAGCAGCTCGCGGGCTATGAGCGCCTGCTGCTGGAGCGGGAATTCGCCGACAAGCAACTCGCCTCCGCCACCGCCTCGCTGGAGACGGCGCGGGTGGATGCGCAGCGCCAGGCTCTCTTCCTGGCCCGCGTGGTGGAGCCGAACATGGCCCAGGAGGCCGAGTATCCGAAGGCCGGCTTCATCCTGATCAGCCTCCTCGCGATCCTCTGCGTGCTCTACGCGATGGGCTGGCTCGTCGTCGCCGGCGTTCGGGAACACGCCTCCTGATCCCCGGGGAGGGGGCTCAGGGGGAGAGAACGGGATGGCGTCACTGTTGTTTGGGGGATGCATGAGATGCGTGCGCTGATCCTGGCCGCGGCCCTTCTGGTGCCGCTGTCGCTGACTGCCGCCAAGGCACAGACCCTGCCGCAGATGCTGCAGCAGTCGCAGCAGACGGTGGGGCAAGCCGTGCCCGGCCGCCTGTCCGGCCAGAGCGCCAATGGCGGCGGGGCGGACAATTCGCTGGCTCCGTCGCAGATCGACCGGCTCCTCGGCAACGAGACGCAGATCAACCGCGAGGGCTCGGCCACCGAGGCCGAGGGCGGCGCCAACGCCACCGGCCCGCTGGCGGAGCCCGACCGCTTCCCCGGCCCGACCCGCGCCGTCTTCGGCGCCTCCCTCTTCACCCGCAATTCCCCCAGCGCCATCGACGCGCCGACGCCGAACTACCGCATCGCCCCCGGCGACCGCGTCAGCGTCCGCGTCTGGGGCGCGGTGGAGGCCGAGGCGGTCGGCCAGGTCGATCCCGACGGCAACCTCTTCCTGCCCTCGATCGGCCCGATCCGCATCGCCGGCACCCGCTCGGGCGACCTGCAGAAGGTCGTGGAATCCGAGGTCCGCCGCATCTACACGCAGCAGGTCCAGGTCTATGCCGTGCTGCTGAACGCCAACCGCATCGGCGTCTTCGTCACCGGCTTCGTCCGCACCCCCGGCCGCCACACCGGCTCCGGCGCCGAGACGGTGCTGGACTTCCTGGTGCGCGCCGGCGGCGTCGATCCGGTGCGCGGCTCCTTCCGCGACATCTCCGTCCAGCGCGGCGGCCGCACCGTCGCGAAGATCGACCTCTATGCCTTCCTGCTGCGCGGCCAGCTTCCCGCCATCACCATGCAGGACAACGACACCATCATCGTGGCCAGGCAGGGCGCGCTGGTGGGCGTCAACGGCTCGGTCCGCAACAACTACCTGTTCGAGGTGCCGGGCCGCGCCATGTCCGGTGCCGAGCTGATCGACCTCGCGGCACCCCTGCCGGCGGCCACCAACGTGGTCGTGCGCGGCACCCGCAACGGCCAGCCCTATGCCCGCTACGTCACCACGGCGCAGCTCCGCAGCCTCTCCCTGAGCGACCAGGACGTGGTGAGCTTCATCACCGACGCCCCGCCGCCCACGGTGCGCGTGAACATCGAGGGCAGCCGTATCGGCCCCTCCGTGCTGATCGCGGAGCGCGATGTCGGGCTCTGCCAGCTCCTCGACTACGTGTCGGTGGACCCGCGCCTGGCCGACACCGCCTCGGTCTATCTGCTACGCCCGCGCATCGCCGCGCAGCAGCAGCGCGCGCTGAACGAATCTCTCGACCGGTTGGAACGGCAGCTCTTCATGTCCACCGCCGCCACCACCGGCGTGGCGGAGATCCGCAACACCGAGGCCCAGCTCGTGCTCGGCTACATCCAGCGCGGCCGCCGCATCAAGCCGGAGGGACGGCTCGTCGTTTCCGACCGCAACGGCCGCTGCGCCGATGTGCGGCTGGAGGATGGCGACACCATCGTGATCCCCGAGCGCAGCCAGACCGTCATGGTGGCGGGCGAGGTCCTTTCCCCTACCACTGTCGTCTGGCGCGCCGGCATGACGGTGCAGCAGTATATCGACCAGGCCGGCGGCTTCGCCGACCGGGGCGACATCCGCAACATCATGATCCGGAAGGCCAGCGGCGAGATCATCCTTGACCCGGCCGTGGGGCCGAGCCCGGGCGACGAGCTGATCGCCATGCCCCGGCTCGATCCGAAATACTTCCAGATCGGCCGCGACCTGCTCAGCCTGATCTACCAGTCCGCCGTGGCGGCCTACTACTTCCGCTGAGGCTCTCGCCCCTCCGGGGGAGAGGTCCCTGGGCCGGGCGGCGGCGCAACCGCCGCCCGGACCGCCGGGTGACATTTTCGTTGCCTCCTCGCCGCCGGGCGCCCGATCGCCTATGCATGGCGGCATGTCCTGTCTCCGACAGGTCCGCCCGGGCCTCCTGTCCGCCGCCCTCGCCTGCCTCCTGCTCGCCCTTCCGGCGGCGGAGGCCCTGGCCCGGCCTGGCGCGGCGCGTTCCAGCGGCGGCTATTCGCGCCCAAGCTATTCCGGCGCCGCGCCCCGCACCCCCTCCTTCGGCGGCTACGCGGCACCCTCCCGCACCCCGTCCAGCGGCGGCTATGCCCGGCCCGATTCCGGCTTCGGCCGCATCCCCAGCATGGGCGGCTCGGCCTCGGACCGCTCCTACAACCGGGAGGCCGCCGGCGACGCCCTGCGCCGGATGCGCGAGCGCGAGGCCACCCGCAACATCCCGGCCCCTGCCGCGCCCCGTGGCAGTCAGGGCGGCAATCGGAACGGCAGTCAGGGCGGCGGCTGGGGCGGCTCCTGGGGCGGCAACTGGAACACCGGCCGCACCACCGCCCCGCGCGGCACCTATGGCGGCCCCGACTGGTACCGCGACCGGGGCTGGAACCCCAGCGGCCCCGTGCTCTCCGGCCCGCGCGGCTTCGGCATGTGGGACGCCGCCTTCCTGTGGTTCCTGCTCAGCACGCTGAACCGCCCCGGCCACACGGATTTCTTCCGCAACCACCAGGACGACCCCGCTCTGCGCGACTGGCGCGCCCAGGCGGAACAGGCCGCGCGCAACGATCCGCAGATCCGCGCCCAGCTCGACCAGCTCGACCGCTCCCTGGCACAGCAACAGGGACAGACGCGCGACCCGAACTACCTGCCCCCCGACGTGCCGCCGGAGGTCGCCACCGCCGACCGCGACGCCGTCACGCCGACGGAGCATCATGGCGCGGGCATCGGCATGGTGCTGGGCGTGGTGGTGGTCGGCGGCGGCCTGCTCGGCGCCCTGGCCGTGGCGAGGAACCGGCGGCCCGGCGCCGGCGGCAATGGCGGGGGAGGGGGCGGCATGGCACGCACCGGCACCATGGGCAGCATCGCCAGCGCGGGCGACATGCTGCGGCACAAGATGTCGGGCGAGGGCTATACGCCCGAACGCTACCGCCTCGGCATGAGCGTGACGCTGGACCCGACGCCCTTCCTCCTGGCCAGCGGCCTCAAGGCGGCCCCGCCACAGGGGGGCGGCGGGGGCGCGCAGCGCCTGAGCGTCGAGGGCCTCGGCCGCATCGCGGGCGCCTCGCCCGGTGAGGCCCTGCTGCGCCTCTACCTGCCGGGCGAGGCCTCGCCCATGCTGCAGCTCCATCCCGGCCCCGACGGCACGCCCGAGGAATGCCGCTACTTCACCCTGCTGGACGAGATCACCCCGGCCGACGAGGCCGAATGGCAGGTGTGGCTGGACCCGCGGGAGGGCATGATCGGCTGGCCCGAGTTCCAGACCAAGGACGGCCGGCGCTACAGCCGCCTCTGGCAGCCCGGCGGCCAGCCCGTCCCGCCCCGCGAGCTCCGCGAGAGCCTGGAGACCACCGCCGGCACGCGCGAACGCCGCTGCCTCGCCATGCTCTACGCCGCCCCGACCGGCGCCCCCGCCCCCGCGCCGCAGACCGAATACGTGCTGGTGCAGAGCATCGAGGAAGGCAACGCCGCCTGGGTCGAGGTCCGCGCCGGCATCGACATCAACCCTGCCTCGCTCGGCCTCGCCGGCTGACAGCCATCCCGGAGGAAAGCCACCCGTGGACGCGATCCTGAACACCCTGGCGGCGGGCATCCCCGTGCTGATCGTGCAGTTCGGCGTGACGCTGCTGCTGCTGGCCGCCGGCGCCGCCGCCTATATCGCGATCACGCCCTTCCACGAGGTCGCGCTGATGCGGGCGGGCAACACCGCCGCCGGGGTCGTGCTCGGCGGCACGCTGGTCTCGCTCGCCATCCCCCTCGCCGCCACCCTGGCGACCAGCCGCCTCACCCTCGACATCCTGGTCTGGGGCCTCGTCGCCCTGGTGATCCAGCTCGTGGTCTTCATGCTGGTCGCCTGGCTCTTCCGCGGCCTGCGCGCTGCGATCGAGACCGGCAACACTGCCGCCGCCATCGCCCTGGTCGGCGCCCAGATCGCCGTGGCCCTGCTCAATGCCGGCGCCATGGCCGGCTGAGGCACGACCGGAACATCCGCCTGACCTTTCCTGGGGAGAACCGCCATGCTTGCCTTCATCCGCAACCTCGTCGGCGTGAAGACCGATCAGGCCGTCAACAGCGCCATCGAGGCCATCGTGCGCTGGGACCCGAAATCGGCCACCGAGGCCGAGCTCCGCACCATGGAGCAGCATCTCGACCGCCTGGGCGTCCAGGTCGCCGAGGCCCGCCAGGCCTATGAGAAGGAGGCCCGCGAGGCCCAGGCCATCCAGCAGCTCTCCGACCAGCGCATGGCCGCCGCCGAGCTGCTCCAGCGCCAGTCCGCCGCCGAGTCCGACCCGGCGAAGAAATCCGGCATCGAGCAGTCCCTCGCCACCCTCCTCAACATGCTGGAGGAGATGGCCCCCGAGGTGGACCGCGAGAAGCAGGACGCGGTGGATGCCAAGGAGTTCGTGGACATGCTCCAGGGCGCCTACGACCAGGCCGGCCAGAAGCTCCGCACCGCCCGCGACGCCCTGAACCGCGCCCAGCGCGACATGACCCGCGCCGGTCAGCAGCGCGAGATGGCCGAGCAGCGCGCCGAGGCTGCCCGCCAGGCCGCCGGCCTCTCCGGCGCCACCAGCGGCCTCAGCGTGGCGCTCAAGGCGATGCAGGACGCCGCCGCCCGCGACCTCGCCCAGGCCGAGGCCGCCAGCGCCAAGGCCAAGCTCCTCGCCCCGACGAAGCCGGAGAAGGACGACCCCAACATCGCCGCCGCCATGGACCAGGCCGCTGGACGCCTGCCCGCCCCCACCAGCCTGTCCGACCGCCTCGACGCCCTGCGCCAGCGCCACGGCACCCAGCCCAGGATCGGCGGGCCGGGCTGACGGGGCAGCCCTTCCTTGGGGAAGGCTCTGCCTTCCCCAAACCCCATCCGCCAGGACGCTGCGCGCCCTGGACCCCATTCGTTGGTTCCTGCTGACGCCGGATCGCGCCGGAGAGCATCGCTCTCCGGCGACTGCCGATGCCGCCAATGCGGACAGGGTGTTTTTTCTTCTTTCCGGGAGCCCCGCTGGTCCACCTGCTCCCGGGGATCGCCCCGCAGGCTGACGGCTGCTACCGGAGACAACAAAAGCCCGGGGTCCGGGGACCGGCTTCGGTCCCCGGCGGAGAGGGGGGCCGGGCAGAAGGGAACCGCCAGACCTTGCGCGCGGTCCCGGACCGCCGTCTCCTGCCATCCGGCCCTGGCCTGCCCCTTGCACGGAAACGCCGCATGAACGACGCCCTTCTCGACCGTATCCGCCAGCTCCAGCCCGAGCTGACCGCCATCCGCCGCGACATCCACGCCCATCCCGAGATCGGCATGGACGAGCACCGCACCTCCGCCCTGGTGGCGGCGAAGCTGCGCGAATGGGGGCTGGAGGTCACGGAGGGTGTCGGCCGCTTCGGCGTGGTCGGCACGCTCAGGGGCCGCTCCCCTGGCCAGCGCGCCATCGGCCTGCGCGCCGACATGGACGCGCTCTACATCGAGGAAGCGACCGGCAAGCCCTACGCCTCGGAGAACAAGGGGCTGATGCATGCCTGCGGCCATGACGGCCACACCACGATGCTGCTGGGCGCCGCGAAGTACCTCAGCCAGAACCGCGATTTCGGCGGCACTGTCCAGTTCATCTTCCAGCCCGCCGAGGAGGGCCGCGGCGGCGCCAAGGCCATGCTGGCCGACGGCCTTTTCGACCGCTTCCCCGTCGATGCCGTCTATGGGTTGCACAACGAGCCCGGCCATCCGCTCGGCACCTTCATGACCCGTGTCGGCCCTGCCCTGGCGGCGGGGGACCGCTGGAACGTCACCTTCCGCGGCACTGGCGGCCATGGCGGCGCCACGCCGCACCTCTCCACCGATGTCCTCGTGCTGCAGGCGCAGTTCATCCTGGCCCTGCAGACCATCGTCAGCCGCAACGTGGCGGCGGTGGATTCCGCGGTGATCAGCGTCGGCGCCGTGCATGGCGGCTCGGCCGAGGCGCTGAACGTCATGCCTGCCGAGGTCACGCTGGGCGGCACCTGCCGATCCTACACGAAGCCGGTGCGCGACACGATGGAACGCCGGATGCGTGAGCTCGCCACCGGCCTCGCCGCCTCCTTCGGCTGCACGGCCGAGGTCACCTATAACCGGGGCGGCACGGCGCTGGTGAACCATGCCGAGCAGACCGCCATCGCCGTGGCCGCTGCCACCACGCTTGTCGGCGGCGGCAGGGTGGACGGCAACACCCCGCCCGTCACCGGCGGGGAGGATTTCGCCGCCATGCTGGAGGCCAAGCCGGGCGCCTTCGTCTTCATGGGCCAGGGCGCGGGCGGCGCGACGTCCGAGGGCCTGCACACACCGACCTACGACTTCAACGACGACGCCATCCCCTACGGCGTCGGCTACTGGGTCAGCCTCGTCGCCACCGAAATGGGCGCGGCTTCCTGAGCCGCCGTGCCACCGGGGGGGATGGAGCCGGCCTCCCCCGGTAACCCCGGTCCGAGGAAGCCTGCCTCAGCGGCGCAGCGCCGCCACGATCAGGCAGGCCCAGCCCAGCATCAACAGCACGCCCCCGCTCGGCGCCACCACGCCGAGGGAGCGCCCCAGCACCGCCACCGACCACACCGCCCCGCAGAACAGCACCGAACCCACGGTGAAGCCCAGCCCGGCGAGGTTGAGGAAGAACCCGCCGCGCCGTTCCGCCAGCAGTCCGACGGCCAGCAGCGCCAGGGCGTGCCAGCCCTGCATGGTCAGGGCCTGGGAGAGCAGACGCGCGCGTTCCGGCGCGGCGGCGAAGGGGGCATGGGCCGCCCAGGCCGAAAGCCCCACGGCGAGGAGTCCCGACAGCGCGCCGAGCGCGATCCAGATGCGTGCCATGGGAACAGGGCTTAAGCAGATCGCGGCCCCGCCGGGAAGCCGATCTCAGCCGCCCGCCGCCAGCTCCAGCCGCAGCACCAGCGCATCCGACCCGTCGGCATAGTACCGCTTGCGCCGCCCGACCTCGGTGCAGCCCGCCGCGGCATAGAGCGCCCGCGCCGCCGCGTTCCACTCCGACACCTCCAGGAACAGCGCCTCCGCCCCCCGTGCCGCCGCCGCGACGGCCGCCGCGCCCAGCAGCGCCGCGCCCACGCCCTCGCGCCGCCGTTCCGGCCGCACCGCCAGGGTCAGGACCTCGGCTTCCCCCGCCATGGCCCGCGCCAGGATGAAGCCGGCCTCGCCCCCTTCATCTTCGGCCAGGATGCCGAAGGCATCGCGCATTTCCAGCATGCTGCGGATCGCCACCTCGCCCCAACGTTCGGAAGGCGGGAAGGCCGAGGCATGCAGCGCCGCCAGCCGCGCCGACTCCTCCACCCCCACGTCGCGCAGCCGCATCAGCCACGCACCGCCGGCGGCTCCAGATAGAGCGGCTCCGCCTCGCGCGGCGGCATCTCGCCCCGCAGCCACAGAGCGGCCGCCGCCGCTACGCCTTCCGGCTCTGGCAGGCGCAGCGCCGCCGGCAGGGCATCCGCCCCCATCGCCCGCAGGGCTTCCGCCGCCGCCTCCGCCGCATCGCCCGCCAGCAGCACCGGTCCGGCAGGCCGCGGCAGTTCCCCGGCGGCGAAGACCGCCGGTGCGGCATCCGGCCGCTCCAGCGCGATCCGCCCGCGCTTGGTGTCCACCGCCACCCAGAGCGCCCGCCCGTCCCGCTCGCTCTCCGGCAGGCTGGCGGCGAAAGCCTCGCCGAGCGTCACCCCCAGGCAGGGCACCCCCCAGCCGAGCGCAAAGCCCCGCGCCAGGGCGATCGCCGCCCGCAGCCCGGTGAAGCCGCCCGGCCCCACCGTCACCGCCACGGCGTCGCAGGCCCCGCCGCCCGCCTCCGCCAGAACCTCCTGCGCCAGGGCGGGCAGCACCGAAGCATGGCCGCGCGGCCCGTCCTGCACCCGCCGGGCCAGCACGCGCCCATCCTCGCAGACCAGGGCGGAACAGCGCGCCAGCGCGCCATCGAGGGCCAGGATCCTCATCGGCCAGCACCGGAGGAACGGAAGGGACGGGGCTCTGTCATGACGCCGCCTTATAGGCGCTTCCCCTGCCGTGACCGCAACGCTCCGCTGCGCGGGGACAGGCGTGGCGGGCCCTCAAGGAACCCGCCCACTGCTTCAGAGATCCAGCTCCACCAGCACCGGCACATGGTCCGAGCACTGCGCCCAGCTCCGCGCCGGCTTCAGCACGGTGTGCGAGCGCAGCTTCCCCGCCAGGTCCTGGCTGACCCAGACATGGTCCAGCCGCCGCCCGCGATTCGCGGCCTCCCAGTCGCGCGCGCGATAGGACCACCACGTGTAGAGCTTCTCCTCCGGCGGCACGAAATGCCGCAGCGCATCGTGCCACTCGCCCGCCCGCTGCCAGCCGGCCATCGCCTCGACCTCGACCGGCGTGTGCGAGACGACGCCCAGCATCTGCCGGTGCGACCAGACATCGTGCTCCAGCGGCGCGATGTTCAGGTCGCCCACCAGCACCGCCCGCTTCGCCGCGCCGCGCCCGGCGGTCCAGTCGGTGATCTCCCGGATGAAATCCAGCTTGTGCGCGAATTTCGGGTTGGCCTCCCGGTCCGGCAGGTCGCCGCCGGCGGGCACGTAGAAATTGTGGAGCTCGACCGCGCCGCCCTCGGCCTCCACATCCACGCCGAGATGCCGGCAGTCGTCGCGCGAGCACCAGTTCGGCTCGCCCTCCCGCAGCCGCAGGGGGCGGCGCGACAGCACCGCCACGCCGTTGTAGCCCTTCATGCCGCGGATCAGCCGGTGGCCGAAGCCCAGCGCCTCCACCGCCTCATGCGGGAAATGCTCGTCGGGCGACTTCGTCTCCTGCAGGCAGAGCACGTCCGGCTCCAGCGCATCGACGAGGTGACTCAGCAGCGGCGCCCGCAGGCGCACGCTGTTGATGTTCCAGGTGACGATCCTCAAGGCAGAATCAGTGCTCTCTGCTCAGACGATGACCGCGCGCACCGTGCCGACGCCCTCGATCGAGCCCTCCAGCACATCGCCCTTCGCCACCGCCGCCACGCCCTCGGGCGTGCCCGTCATGATCAGGTCGCCGGGGGCGAGCTCCACCAGCCGCGACAGGTTGGCGATGACCTCCGGCACCGACCAGATCATCTGGCCGAGATCGGAGACCTGCCGCGTCTGCCCGTTCACCTTCAGCTCGATGCGCCCGCGCCCGGGGTCGATCCCCTGCGCCGGCACCAGCTCGCCCATCGGCGCGGAGTGGTCGAAGCCCTTGCCCATGTCCCAGGGCCGGCCGGTTTTCTTGGCGGCGTTCTGCAGGTCGCGCCGGGTCATATCCAGCCCCGCGCAATAGCCCCAGACATGCGTCAGCGCATCGCTCTCGGCGATGTCGCGGCCGCCCGTGCCGATCGCCACCACCAGCTCCATCTCGTGGTGCAGGTCCCTGGTCGCGGGCGGGTAGGGCATGTCCGCGCCGCCCACTAGCACTGCATCGGCGGGCTTGGTGAAGTAGAAGGGCGGCTCGCGATCGGGGTCGGACCCCATCTCCCTTGCGTGTTCCGCATAGTTCCGGCCGACGCAGAAGATCCGGCGCACCGGGAAGGACCCGCCGCCACGGACCGGAAGGCTGGCCTGGGCAGGTGGGGCAATGACGAAATCGGACATCGGCGAGCGGGCTCCTGCGAGAGCGGAGGATCGGGAAGGCGCCAGCTTAGAGCAGATCGTCGGAGGGCGGCATCGCCCGGACGCATGAATCTGATCTCCCGCACACGAACCAGAGGGGCGCCCGCGAGGAGTGCATGGGAAGCAGCAGCGCTCCGGAGTTGCTCCCCGGCCTGACGGAAGCCGTCGTCCGGACATGCTGAAGCATCCCGCCTTTGCAGGATGGCCTGTACCACGAGGGGAGAGAGTGGCGCCCGGCCAAGGGGGGGAGGCCGGGCGCCGTTACTCTGACAACTTCCGATCGGAGTCTTGGTCGGGCGAGCCGGTAGGGGGAACCAGCTGCCGCTGGCGCGAGTAGGTGCCAGCAGCCACACTCTAGCGCCTTTCAGGGCATGAATGCAAAAGGAGTTTCTGACTCACGCGTCCCCCGCAGGGCTCGCGTTCCGTCACGCGCCGCATCATCCCCTCCGGTAACGCCCGCCGGGTGACCTTGCGAGCTTCCCCTGGACTTCCGGGGGAGCACAAGGCTGTCACTCCGCCGCCAGCAACTGCCCCCGCGACTCACGCTGCCGCCGATAGGCCACGGCCGCCGCGCCGAAGGACTCGAAGAGCCGCCGACTCAGCGCGTCCTCCCGCCAGTCATATTCCGGATGCCATTGCACGCCATAGGCAAAACCCGAAGCCTCGCGCACCCGTGCCGCCTCCACCGTGCCGTCCGGCGCCCATCCCTCCGCCACCAGCCCGGGGGCCAGCCGCGCAACGCCCTGGTTGTGCAGCGAATTCACCGGAATGGCGGCGAGCGGCGGCGCCAGCCCTTCCCAGATCCGCGCCAGCTCCGAACCGGGTGCCACCCGCACCGCATGCGCCTTGCCCGTCCGCACGCCGGGCAGCGCCTGGTCCGCCGGAGTGGAGTGATCCATGCGCCCCGGCAGGTCCTGGATGCGCTGGTCCAGCGTACCGCCCATGGCGACGTTCAGTTCCTGGAAGCCGCGGCAGATCGCCAGCAGCGGCACGCCCCGCGCCAGCGCCCCGCGGATCAGCGGCAGGGTCGTGGAGTCGCGATGGAGGTCCTCCGGCGTCCCCTCGCAATGCGCCGGCCCGCCGTAAAGGTCCGGGCAGACGTTGGAGCGCGATCCGGTCAGCAGGATTCCGTCCAGATGCGGCAGGATCTCCAGCCCCGCCGACTCGCCCGAGGCAGGGATCAGCACGGGCGCCCCGCCCACCGGCCCCAGCACGACCTCCGGATAATGCGCGGAAGCAGCGTGGTTGGGCATGGCGAAGACACCGAAAGCCTTCACGCAGCAGGAGATGCCGATCAGCGGACGCATGGGGTCTCCTCGACAGGATCCGCCCGGCCGCCCGGGCGGTGATGATCAGGCCGCCAGCCCTGGCGGCGCAGGGCGACATCCCGTGATCCTGCCACCGGATGGGCCGGGGAGAACCAAGCAAACGTCATGCCTGCCATCATCGCCGCCGCATCTGCTCCTTCTCCATGAACTGCGGGTCGTTGAATTCGAAGATCGACGGATCGAAGCGGCCGCCGGTCTCGATCTGCGACAGCGTCACGCGGGTCTCGTGCCGCTGCGCGTCCACCACCACCCATTGCCGCAGCTCCATCGGCTGCTCGGCCAGCACCAGCGTCAGCGTCCCCTCGGCCGGGCTGCGGCTGGAATAGAGCGTGACCCGCAGGAAGCCGCCGGAGCGTTCCACCCGCGTCACCGTCACATCCCCCGACAGCCTCAGGTCGGCACGCAGCAGGAAGGCGAGCGGCGTGGCCGAGGTCGGCACCACGGTCGGCTGCCCCAGCTCCCGGTCGAACTGCATGAACTGGCCGTGGCTCGCCACCAGCAACAGCGGTTCGGGCGGGTCGTAGTCGAAGCGCATCCGTCCCGGCCGCCAGATCCAGGCCGTGCCCTCCGCGCTCGCCCCGTTCCACGCCACCTGCAGGAAACGCGCCTTCAGCGTGGTCATGGCGTTGAAATAGGCCTCGACCCGGCGGAGATCCGCCTGGTCGCGCGCGGACAGCGCCGCCGCCTGGGCCAGCGCGGGCCGGATCAGGCCCGGCACCAGCGGCGCGGCAAGGAGGAGAGGGGCGGAGAGCAGCAGGCGACGTCGCGACATCCCCCGCATGTGGCGGAAGAAGCGCGGCGGAAAAAGGGCCCCACCGTGACGGCGATGCGTCACATGCGGCGGACGCAGGGCTGGACGCGCCGGCTGGGCGCATCGACTGGGCGTGCCGCGCCGTCCCGGGAAAGAGGCTCAGTCCGCGAAGAGCCCCACCGGTGTCCCCGCCACGCCGAGTCCCTGGATCTCCAGCAAGCTCCCCTCGACCGGCCCGTCCCCGTCCTTGCGCAGGCTGGTGACGTAGAGCGTCCGCAGGTCGGGGCCGCCGAAGCAGGGCATGGTCGGCCATTTCACCGGCAGGCGGATGCTGCGATCCAGCGTCCCGTCCGGCAGCCAGCGGTTCAGCACCCCGGCCGAGACGCCCGCGGACCAGTAGCCGCCCTCGGCATCCACCGCCGCGCCATCCGGCCGCCCGGTCTCGTTGGCCACATGCGCGACCTCCCGCGCCGGGCCGACCCGGCCCGTCTCCGGGTCGTAGTCGCTGATCCAGATCCGCGCCTGCCGGCTGTCGGAATGCCAGAGGCTCCGCCCGTCCGGGCTCCAGGCCAGTCCGTTGGACACGAACAGGCCCTCGCGCAACCTCTGGTGGCTGCGGTCGGCCGCGACCGAATGCAGCGCCGCCCCCGCCACCTTGTCCGGCGTGTCGTCCATCGAGCCCACCAGGAAGCGCCCCTCCGGGCTGGTCTTGCCGTCGTTCAGCCGGTTGCGGGGGTGGTTGGGCTCGACATCGGCCAGAAGCTCCAGCCCGCCGCTTTCCGGGTTGAAGACATGCACCCCGTCGCGCAGCGAGACGAGCACCCGCCCCGAGCGGCACAGCCCCATGGAGCCCACGTCGGAGGGCATGCTCCAGCTCTCGATCTTCTGCCGGCGTGGATCGGTGCGATGGATGGCCGGGCTCTGGATGTCCACCCACCAGAGATGTCCCGTCCGCGCATCCCAGACGGGGCTTTCCCCCGTGGTGGTGGCTGGCGGCACATCCAGGATGCGGATCGTCGGTTCGGTCATGGCGGTGGCCTCTTCCCCCCTCGCGCCGGGTCGATATCGCGCGATGTTAACGTGCGAGCTTCCGGAATCCTGCCAGGATGCGCCGGCGACGCGCCGATGCAAGGCGCCGCATCCGGAGTTTCCGGCTGCTCCGCTTCGTGGGGCCGGGATGCCAATGGTCCGGGAGGCCGTATTGGTTTCGGGGGAAACACGATCGGCATGGGGACAAAAGTTGCATTCACGATTTTGTGAGAGGTGGCGCGTGTTCCGGCTCCGGCCGGGGCGGCGTATGCCGAGCCTTCAAGGGGGATGAAGATGCACGAAGACGTGAGACCCGCGCCCGGCCGGCGCACGGATAGTGAGCATGCTAATCATAGCCGAGGCATTGCTTCCGCTTCATCCGGATCATGCCGGAGCGGACCGGATGCACAGCCGGTCACGACAGGTCCGCGAGCCGGATCGCCGGCCCGGAACGGCCTCCGCGTCCTTCTGCTGGCCGGATGCGCCGCTTCCCTGCTGGCCGCCGTTCCCGCCCGCGCCCAGTCGGTCGAGGATCTGAAGGCGCAGCTCAACCTCCTGCAGCGCCGCATCGAGCAGCTCGAACAGGAACAGCGCCGGGCCGCCCGCCGCGACGCCGAGCAGCGCCAGACCGCCCGCCGCAGCCAGGCCCAGCCGCCGGTCGCCGCCGCCGCGCCCGGCACCGCCCCGTCGCAGCAGGCCCAGGGCCTGAGCCGGCCCCCGACCGCCACCGGCCCCGTCCAGTCGCAGCAGGCCCAGGGGCTGGCGCAGACCACGAACCAGGCCCCGCCGCAGGTGGCCTCCGCCCTGCCAGTCCAGGCCGAGCAGAACAACGACCCGCTGGCGCAGTGGCGCGGCTCCTTCCCAGGCTCCTTCCGGGTGCCGGGCACCGACACCTCGGTCCGCCTCTACGGCTTCGCCAAGCTGAACATGTCCGGCGACTTCGGGCCGCGGAACCGCTCCGACACCACGACGGGCTCCTCCATCCCGCTGTCCCATGGTGCCAACGGAGCCCGGTCGGAAGGCGACTTCCAGGCCAGCGGCCGCCGCTCGCGCATCGGCATCGAGACGCGCACGCCCTTCAGCGAGGCCTTCGGCGAGATCCGCACTCAGATCGAGATGGACTTCGCGGGTCAGAACACCGACCTGACCACCCAGGCCACCAGCAACGCCTATACGCCTCGCCTGCGTCAGGCCTTCGCCGAGTTCGGCCAGTTCCAGCCCGGCGGCTGGGGCACCGTGCTGGTCGGCCAGTCCAACTCGCTCTTCTCCGAAAGCGCGCTGCTGCCGCTGCAATGGCTGAACGACTGGACGGCGCTCGGCGTCGGCAGCATCCGGCAGGCGCAGCTCCGCTACACCCACCGCTTCGCCAGCGGCTTCAACATCTCCGCGGCCATCGAGAACAGCTACAGCGACGTCACCTCCACCACCGGCACCAGCTATCCCGACAGCAACGGCGGCGCCGGCTTCGGCATGAGCCATGTGCCCGACTTCACGCTGCAGGCGCTCTACCAGGGCGACTGGGGCTTCGCCGCCCTGCGCGGCGTGCTGCGCGAGGTCCGGATCAGCAACACCGGTGCCACCGTCGCCTCGCAGCGGTACAGCGACAGCGATGTCGGCTTCGGCATCGGCGCCACCGGCGCGGTCAACCTGTTCGACAAGCGCCTGATCCTCGCCACCAGCCTCAACTACGGCAAGGGCCTCGGCCGCTACCTCGACGGCTCCTCTGCCGGCCTCAGCGCCGTGACGAACTACGGTCTCACCGACGCCCAGGGTGGCGGCACCGAGATCGACATGGTCGAGGTCATGGGCGCACTGGTCGGTGCCCAGTACAAGTGGACTGACTCGATCCGCTCCAATGTCAGCCTGCACGGCGTGCGCCTGAACTACCCGAGCTATGTCCACAACTTCTCGGGCTGCGTCGGCACCACCGCCACCTCCAGCGCGGTCTGCGACGGCATCAACCGCGATATCTGGGCCGCGGTGGTGAACCTGATCTGGAGCCCGGTGAAGCCGATCGACCTGGGCATCGAATACACCCATGTCGAGCGCACGCTGCAGCAGCAGGACATCTACGGCGCGCGTGGTGGCAAGGCCGACCGCATCCAGGCCTCCGCCATCGTGCGCTTCTGACGGCGGCGGGCGGAAGCCCGCCCCATGTATGGCGCCGGCCCGTGGAACACCCTGTTCCGCGGACCGGCGTCAGTGCAGGTCCTGCGTGTAGATGAAGCGCGGCATGTTCCAGTTGTAGCGCAGCGCCAGCAGCCGCAGCGCGAGGCCGAAGCCCATGGCGGCGAAGAGCACCACGTCATGCGGCAGCGCCATCGCCAGCCCGCCGATATAAGCCCCGCCGGTCAGCACGGAGACGCTGGCATAGAGCTCGCTGCGGAACAGCAGCGGCACGTCGTTGCAGAGCACGTCGCGCAGCACGCCGCCGACACAGCCGGTGATCATGCCGGACATGATCACCACCGGGACGGACAGGCCCATCGCCATCGCGATGTTGCAGCCGATCACCGTGAAAACCACCAGCCCGACCGCGTCCAGCAGCAGGAAGAGCCGCCGCAGCGGGTACATGAAGCGCGCCAGCGGAATGGTCGCCATCGCCGCCACGGCGGTGACGGCGAGCAGCGCCGGATTTTCCACCCAGGACAGCGGGTGGCGTCCGAGCAGCACGTCGCGGCATGAGCCGCCGCCCAGTGCCGTCACCGACCCCAGCAGGCAGACCCCCACCCAGTCCATGCGGCGGCGCCCCGCCGCCAGGGCGGCGGTCATGGCTTCCGCGACGATGGCGACGAGGTAGAGGACGTGCAGCAGCATCTCGGCCTTCCCGGCGGTGGTTCCAGCCCCCTCATGGCCGATCCCGCCCCACCCCGCCACCTTGGCCCTTGCGGGCCTCCTAACGGCGGCCCGCAAGAGTGGGAGACGCTGCTCCTGTCCCCGGAACGCTCCCTCCGGCCCTCCTCTATCCCCCGGGGGTGGAGCCGTGAGGCGCGACCTGGCCTCCGGACCACGCCAGCCCGGGAAAGCCGCCCTCCGCCTCCGGCCGCATGGCGGGACGCTCAGACCAGCGGCAGGACGTGGATCAGGCCCAGGCTGATGGCGCCCAGCACGAGCAGCGACCCGATCACGGCCGCGACGACCGGAGCGCCGGCGCGGGCGACCATGCGGACATCCACGCCCAGGCCCAGGGCGGCCATGGAGACCACCGTCAGCAGCGTGGTCAGGCTGGCGATGGGGGCGAGCGCCGCCTGCGGGATCAGGCCCAGGGAGCGGAGGACGGCGCAGCCCAGGAAGCCCAGGATGAACCAGGGCACCAGCCGGCCGAGGATCCTGGGGCGGGCGGCAGGCTGGGCCGCGTCGCGGCGGCGCGCCGAGAGCAGGGACAGGACCAGCACCACCGGCCCCAGCATCAGCACGCGCACCAGCTTGACCAGCGTGCCGAGCTGCACGCTCAGCGCCCCGACCGGGGCGGTGGCGGCCAGGACCTGCGGGACGGCATAGACGGTGAGGCCCGCGAGGACGCCATACTGCGTCTCGTGCAGCCCGAGCAGCGGCACGGCCAGCGGCAGGGACAGCACCACGACGATGCCCAGGACGGCGGTGAAGGCGATGGAGGCGGCGATGTCGCGGCTTTCCGCCCCGATCACCGGCGCCACGGCGGCGATGGCGGAATTGCCGCAGATCGAGTTGCCGCAGGCCACCAGCATGGCCATCCGCCGCGGCAGGCCGAGCAGGCGGCCGATGCCGTAGCTGACCGGGATGGCCACCGCCACCACGGCGGCGATGCCCAGAACCAGCGCCGGGCCGACCGCCAGGATCGCCTGGGCGCTCAGCGCTGTGCCGAGCAGGATGATCGCGACCTCCAGCAGCACCTTGGCGGAAAAGGCGATGCCGGGGGCGAAGGACCTGGGCGGCGTCCAGGCGGTGCGCAGTGCGGTGCCGAGCAGGATGGCCAGGACCACCGGTTCCAGCCAGTCGCGGCCGAGAAGGGCTTCCTCGGCGCGGCCGATGCCGGCTGCCAGCGTGGCGATGGCGGCGCAGAGCAGCACGCCCGGCCCGAGCCGCCGCAGCGCGCCGCTGTCCTGCGCACCGGCCGGTTGCGGCTTGGCGAGGCTGGCGGTGGGGGCTGGGGTGGTCATGGGGTCTCGGCGTCCTGGGATTGGCCCCTATGATGCAACGCGATGAAACATCGGACAAACGCAATGGTTCGATCGAACCGATCTGAATTCAAGAACGTTCCGAATTTGTGGCGAAAGGCGGGCCGCGCATGAGCCTGCTGCAGCTCCAGGCCGGGGCGGGCCTGCTCGCGCTCTGCCTGCTGGCCTGGGTGGCCGGGGTGCTGGGGCAGGGTGGCCAGGACAGGCGCCTTGCTCTCAGGCCCGTTCCCTGGCGCATCGTCCTGGCCGGGTTGCTGGCTCAGGTCCTGGCTGCCGCGCTGCTGCTGCATGTGCCGCCGCTGCGCCGCGCTTTCGCCTGGGCGGGGGAGGGGGTGGATGCCCTGTCCCGCGCGACGCGGGAGGGGACGAGCTTTGTCTTCGGTTATCTGGGCGGCGCGCCGCTGCCCTATGCGGAGCTGCGGCCGGGCGGCTCCTTCGTGCTGTTCTTCCAGGCGCTGCCGCTGATTCTGGTGGTGGGGGCGCTGTCGGCGCTGCTCTACCACTGGCGCATCCTGCCGCTGGTGGTGCGGGGGCTTTCCGTGCTGCTGCGGCGGGCCTTCGGCATCTCGGGGGCCTGCGGCTTCTCGGTCGCCGCCAATGTCTTCGTCGGCAGCGTCGAGGCGCCGCTGCTGATCCGCTCCTGGCTCGCCACCATGCCGCGCGCCGAGCTCTTCGCCGTCATGGTCGCGGGGCTGGCCACGATCTCCGGCAACATGCTGGTGGTCTATGCCACGATCATCGCGCCGGTGGTGCCGGATGCGGCGGGGCAGCTCCTGGCCGCCAGCCTGGTGGGCGCCCCGGCCTCGATCCTCGCCGCCATGCTGATGATCCCGCCGGACCCGGCGGCGGCCGTTTCCGGTGGCGAGCCGGAGATGCCGCCGCTGTACGACAGCAGCATGGAGGCGATCGTGCGCGGCACGGCGGACGGGCTGCAACTGCTGCTCGGCATCATGGCCTCGCTGATCGTCTTCGTGGCGCTGGTGGCGCTGCTCGACCTGATCCTGCAGCCGCTGACCGGGCTGACGCTGCGGGGGATCGCGGGCTGGCTGATGTGGCCGCTGGCCTTCGCCATGGGCATTCCCGCCGCCGAGGCCGGGACGGTCGCGTCCTCGCTTGGCGTGAAGCTCGTGGTGAACGAGTTCGTGTCCTATCTGGAACTCGCCACCTCCGGCGGGGCGGGCCTTTCGGAGCGTTCGCGCGTCATCCTGACCTGGGCGCTCTGCGGCTTCACCAACTTCGCTTCGGTCGGGATCATGGTGGGCGGCATGTCGCTGATGTGCCCAGAGCGGCGCGGGGAGATCGTGCGGCTGGGCCTGCCGGCCCTGGCGGCTGGCACCATCGCCTGCTGCATGATGGGGGCCACGGTGGGGCTGCTGTCGCCGGGGTGACCCGGCGGCGGCTTCCACCTTGGCCATTCTCCCTGGCCACGCCGGCCTTGCGGGCCGGGGCAGGCCGCCGTCCGGATCAGCCGGGGTTGCGGGCCTGCCAGTCAGCGAAGATGCGTTCGAGAAGTTCGACCTTCTTGCAGTCCTGCGCCGCGGCGACGCGCTTGAAGGCCTTCCGGAATTCCGCCGTGACGCGGAAGTTCAGCGGCTCGGTGCGCTCCTTGGAGGGCTTGCCGGGCTTGCCCTTGGCCTTCTTCGGGGCTTCGGGAGCCGGCTCGGCGACCGGTTCCACGGCGGGTTTGGCCATCTTCGCGGGGGCGGGCGGGGCATGGTCGCCCAGCGCGCCGAGCACGCTGTGCTGCGGCGGCGGCGCGCCCTTGGTGCCGCGGCGCCGTGCCGGCGCAGGGGCCGGGACAGCCGAGGCCGGGGCTTCTGGGATTGGGGCTTCCGGGGTTGGGGCGGTGGGGGGCTGGTCTGATTCGGGCATGCTCTGTTCCAGGATTCCGGGGCCCACCGGGCGCGAGGGCCGGCAGGGCGGGTTTTCACGGCTGGCCGGGGCTCGGCCCGACCCGCCGTGACGGGGAAGGGCCAGGGATCTCAGTGCTTCCGCTTCGCCTTGTGGGGCGGCTCCATGGGGCGGCGGCTGGTGACGAAGGAGACGGCGTCCCGGGCGAAGGCCTCGGCCTTCCGCCGCAGCGAGACATGCGAGACCTCGGTGGCGGCGCGGCCCTCGTCATGCGCGCGGCGGTAGCCGGCCTTTTCCGGCCAGGCATGCGACAGGCAGCGGTAGCCCGCCTCGCGCACATAATGCGCCGCCTCCTCGATCTCGCTCGCGGAATCGCCGGCGCGGCAAAGGGCGATGGCGATACGCTCGGCGGGAATGCCCTGGCCCAGCAGCTCATGCGCCAGGCGCACGGTCGGTAGCAGGTCGTCCACCGCCAGTCCGGAGGGGATCAGCACCGCGTCGGCGGCGCGCGCGACCTCCAGCGTCTGGGCATCGGCGAAGCCGCGCGCATCGAGCACGAGACAGTCGGCGAGGTCACGGCGCGCGGCGCGCAGGGCCGGTTCCAGCCCGTCGAAGCATTCCGCGCGCACCACCGGCTGCCGTCCCGAGGCGGCGCGGCGGCGCGCCCATTCGACGGAGGTGGCCTGCAGCACGTCCAGGTCGGCGAGCAGCACGCTGCGGCCCTGGGCGGCCAGTTCCCGCGCCAGCAGCCGGGCCAGCGACGACTTCGCCACGCCCCCCTTCTGCGACACGCAGCCCACGACGAGCATGATGGCCCGGACCCCTCCGTCCTGCCCAGGCCACAACGGCCCGGCGAGCGGATATTTTGCGTGCAATCGTGCAATCGTGCAAGAACGCCCGGCGGGCGGCACGGCGTTCAGCCCAGCCAGAGCCGCACGGCCTCCCGCAGGAAGGCGGTGTCGGTGGCGTTGCCGGCGGGATTGCCGGCGCGGTGGCCGTGGATGCCCGGGATGGGGAAGAGCTTCGCATCGCGAAGATGCGGCAGCTCGGCCTCGTTGTCGGCGACGCGGAAATACAGGTCCGTCGCGCCCGGCATCAGCAGCACGCGCGCCCGGATCGCCGCCAGGGCACGCGGCAGGTCGCCTCCGTGGAGCGGGTTGTCGCTGATGTCGCCGGCATCCCAGCAACGCAACTGGGCGAGAAGATCGGCGGCGGGCTTCGCGTCGTAGCGAGTCTCCCAGACGCGCAGATAGGCGGCGAGGTCGGGAGTCTCCGGCGAGAGGTGCAGCCCGGCGCGGTAGAAATCCTGGCTCAGCGCCCAGCCCGCATAGATCCGCCCGAAGGCGCGCTTGGCCAGGGCGGGCTCGGCGGCGAAGCGGCCCTCGCCCCGGTATTCCGGCGCGGCCTCCAGCACCGCCATCAGCCCGCGCAGGAAGACCTGGTTGTGCGGGGCGGTGCGGGCACTGCCGCAGTTGATCACCACGCGCGCCACCGCATCGGGGAAACAGGCGGCCCAGTGGTAGGCCTGCTGCGCGCCCATCGACCAGCCATAGGCCGCGTGCAGCCTTTCGATCCCGAAGACGTCGCGCAGCACTTGCCGCTGCGCCTGCACATTGTCCCAGGCGGTGACGAGCGGCGGATAGTCCGGCGTGTTCGAGGGCGAGGAGGAGATGCCGTTGCCGAACATGTCGATCTGCACGACGAACCAGCGCGTGGGATCGAGCACGCGGTCCGGCCCGATCAGCCATTCCAGCTCCGGATGCCGTGCGCCATAGCTGGTGGGATAGAGCACGACGTTGTCGCGGGCGGGCGAGAGCGTGCCATGCGTCTTCCAGCCCAGCATCGCATCGCGGATCTCGCCGCCATGCAGCATGCGCCGCGTGCCGAGGCGGATGCGCCCACTGGCCGTGGGCCAGTCGGGGAGCCCAGCGGGGGGATGGCCGGTGGGGTGACCGGTGGGATGGCCGATGGGATGATCGGGAGGCGGGTTCGTTGGGGCCTGCTTCACCTGCGTGCTCTCTGCAGCCATCCGTCGCCCCTTCCACAAGCCGCACGATGTGAGGGGCGAATGCAGGGGATGGTCAAGCGGGAGACCACGCTGTCGAGCCTGCCGCAGGTGGGGCGTGCTGCCGCCTGCGCAAACAGCCATGCACAAGGATGGAGCAGGGCAGCGGCTCACGTTGCGCTGCGGCATAAGAAGCGGTCATTCGGTGTGTTGACGCGCTCGGTATACCGGATGACAGTCTGCACGCTTCCGCATGGTTGGAGCCGGTGCGACGGCCGCGACACCGGCCGGTTTCGGCCATACCGAAACCGCTCTGGCCCATGCGTGCCACGGGACGATGGCGGGAGGCGGCAGGATGTTTGCTGGGGGCGGAAGCATGGGCGGTGATCTTCTTCTGACGGGCGGGCGGATCTTCCGCGGGCTGGGCGGCGGTTTCGCCGAGGCGCTGCTGCTGCGCGACGGCAAGGTCGCCGCGGTCGGGGCGCGCGCGGATGTCGAGGCTGCCGCGGCGCCGGGCACGCGGCGCATCGACCTCGCGGGGCGGGCGGCGATCCCCGCCTTCAACGAGGCGCATATGCACCTGCTGCCCTATGGCCTTGGCCTGGTGCAGGCGAATCTGCGGCCCGATGACGACGTGAAGACGCTGGACGAGTTGCTGTCCCGCCTCCGCGCCGCCGCCGCACGCACGCCGAAGGGCGAATGGGTGGTCGGGCGCGGCTATGACCACCTCGTGCTCGATATCGGGCGGCATCCGACGGCGGAGGAGCTGCAGGCCGCGGCACCGGAGCATCCCGTCTATATCGTGCGCACCTGCGGCCATATGGGCGTGGCCTCCACCGCCGCGCTGAAGCGCGCGGGGATCGGCCACAACACGCCCGACC
This sequence comes from Roseomonas gilardii, assembly GCF_001941945.1. NCBI lineage: Bacteria > Pseudomonadati > Pseudomonadota > Alphaproteobacteria > Acetobacterales > Roseomonadaceae > Roseomonas > Roseomonas gilardii. Next base: position 446,261 of record NZ_CP015583.1, read on the forward strand.
CACAGGGCGGCGCCATCGAGCGGAAGGGCGGCGCGCTGACCGGCCTGTTGCAGGAACGCGCGCAGGGGCTGCTGAAGCAGGCGATCCCGGAGCCGTCGGAAGACATGATGGTGGCGGCGATCGAGCGCGCCGGGCGCGACCTCGCCGCGCGCGGCTTCGCCTCCGCCAGCGACATGAATGTCGGCATGACCGCCGGCATGGCGGAGATCGCCGCCTATCGCCGCGCGCTGGCCGAGGGGCGGCTGATGCAGCGCATGTGGCAGGTGCTGGCGGGCAATCCCGAGGGCATCGCGGCGGAGGCCTGGGAGGCCGGGCTGCGGCCCGACCATAGGCATGACATGCTGGCCTGGGGCGCGGTGAAGACCTTCGCCGACGGCTCGGCGGGCGGGCTGACGGCGGCCTTCTTCGAGCCCTATCTCGCCTCCGCTGGCGGCGGCACCGGCATCCTCTGCTTCACCGAGGAAGAGCAGCACGCGCTGCTGGCGAAGTACCACCGCCAGGGCTGGCAGCTCGACATCCATGCCATCGGCGACGCGGCGATCGAGCAGATCCTGTCCGGCATGGAGGCCGCCGACACACCGGACATGCCGGTGCTGGGCCGGCGCCACCGCATCGAGCATTGCGGCTTCCTGAACGCGGATCAGCGGCGGCGCATGAAGGCGCGCGGCATCATCCCGGTGCCGCAGCCGACCTTCATCTACGAGTTCGGCGAGGTCTATCTGAAGGTGCTGGGCATGGAGCGTTCCGCCGCCTCCTATCCCATGCGAACCTGGCTGGAGGAAGGGCACAACCCGCCCGGTTCCTCCGACAGCCCGGTCTGCACGGTCGATCCCTTCGTGGGCCTCTATGCCATGCTGACGCGCCAGACGGTGAAGGGCACGGTGATCGGCCCCGAGCAGCGCCTCACCATCGAGGAAGCGGTCCACTGCTACACCTGGTGCGGCGCGCATTCGCAGTTCGCCGAGGATCGGCGCGGCACGCTGGAGGTGGGCATGCAGGCGGATGTCGCGGTGCTGTCCGCCGACATCTTCGCGTTGGAGCCCGAGGCGGTGCGCACGACGCAGGCGGACCTGACGCTGCGCGGCGGCGAGGCGATCTTCGACCGGCACGGCGCGCTGATGGCCGAGGCGGCCCAATGAGGAGCGATGCAGTGCGGGGCCTGCCCGGCGGCGGGGCCGGCTGATGCTCCGGCACGCGCTGCAACGGCTGCTGCTGGCCATTCCCGTCCTGATCGGCGTGCTGCTGGTCGGCTTCCTGCTGATGCAGGTGGTGCCGACCGATCCGGCCACGGTGCGGGCCGGGCCGACCGCCACGCCGGAGGTGATCGCCGCGATCCGGCAGGACCTGGGCCTGGACCGGCCGCTCTGGTGGCAGTTCGGCGCCTATGTCGGCCGGCTGCTGCATGGCGACCTGGGCGTTTCCATCATCAACAACATGCCGGTGACGCAGGAGCTGGGCGACACGATCGGCCCGACGCTGGAGCTGATGTTCGCCTGCCTGATCTGGTCCATCCCGCTGGGCATCGCCATGGGCACGGCGGCGGCCTACTGGCGCGGCACGCTGTTCGACCGCACGGTGATGGCGGTCGCCGTGGCCTGCGCCACGCTGCCGGTCTTCTTCATCGGGCTGATGCTGATCTGGGTGGTGGGCTTCCAGTGGCAGCTCCTGCCCTTCACCGGACGGGGCGGGCCGCTCTGGACGGTGGACGGGCTGCTGGCCATCGCCATGCCGGCCATCACCCTGGGCACGGTCTTCGTCGGCCCGGTGGCGCGGATGACGCGCACGGCGGTGCTGGACGTGCTGGGCGCGGAGCATGTGCGCACCGCCCGGGCCAAGGGGCTCGGCGAATTCGCGGTGGTGATGCGGCACGGGCTGCGCAACGCGCTGATCCCGGTGGTGACGCTGATCGGGCTGCAGATCGGCTTCCTGCTCGGGGGCGCGGTGGTGACGGAGACGGTCTTCTCCTGGCCCGGCGTCGGGCGGCTGGCGGTCGGCGCCATCCTCTCCTCCGACTTTCCCATGGCGCAGGGGACGATCCTGGTGCTCTCCCTCGGCTTCATCCTGATCAACCTCGCCGTGGACGTGCTCTACGTCGCGCTCGACCCGCGGATGCGCTCCGCATGAGCGCGGTGCTGCCCGAGGCGGCCGTCAAGGTCGCCGAGCCGGAGCTCGCCGCCACCGATGCCCATGTGGCGCGCGGCCCCGGCCTGTTTCGCCGCCTGCTGCGTGATCCGGTGGGCGCGGCCTCGCTGGTGCTGGTGGTGCTGCTGATCGCCGCCGCGGCGCTGGCGCCCTGGCTCTCGCCGACCGATCCCTATGACAACGACCTGTCGCTCGCCATGCAGCCGCCGGGCGCGGCGCCCGGGCTCTGGCTGGGGGCGGATGCACAGGGGCGCAACATGGTCACGCGCCTGCTCTACGGGCTGCGGATGAGCCTGCTGATGGGGCTGGCCTCGGTCGTGCTCGGCGGGGGGATCGGGATGGTGGTGGGCTTCGCCGCCGCCTTCTGGCGCCGAATCGACGGGCTGCTGATGCGGCTGATGGACGTGCTGCTGTCCTTCCCCGCCATCCTCTTCGGCCTGGCGCTGGCGGCGATCTTCGGCCCGGGCATCTGGGCCGTGGTGCTGGCGCTCTCGGTCGCGACCGTGCCGCTGATGGCCCGCATCACGCGCGGCGCGGCGCTGGGTGTGATGCAGCAGGACTACATCGAGGCGGCGCGGGCCACGGGCATGTCCGACACGCGGCTGATCCTGCGGCATCTCGCGCCCAACTGCCTGTCGCCGATCTTCGTCTTCACCACGCTGCGCTTCGGGCAGGTGATCCTGCTGGGCGCCGCGCTGTCCTTCCTCGGCCTGGGGGCGCAGCCGCCGCTGGCGGAGCTGGGCGCCATGGCGAGCGAGGGGCGGAACTTCCTGTTCTTCGCGCCGCATATCGCGGTGATCCCCTGCATCCTGATCTTCCTGGTCGGGCTGGGCTTCAACATCCTGGGCGACGCGCTGCGCGACGCGCTCGATCCGAAGCTGCGCCGCTGACCGCCACCGCCAACATGTTTCCGGGAGTTCCTCGCATGCGTCAGACCCTTCGCAACGCGCTTCTCGGAAGCGCCTTCGCCCTGTCCGCGCTGGTACCCGTGGCGAGCGCCTGGGCGCAGGCCGCGCCGCGCGACACGCTGGTGGCGCTGCGCGAGATCGATGCCGACAACTACGACCCGGCGCGCACCACCTCGCAGTCGGCCGGCTGGGCGATCTACATGCTGGCCGACACGCTGGTCTCCATGGACTGGGACCAGAAGACGGTGAAGCCGGGCCTGGCCGAGAGTTGGACGGTGAGCCCGGACGGCAAGCTCTATACCTTCAAGCTGAAGCAGGGCGTGAAGTTCTGCGACGGCAAGCCGATGACGGCAAAGGATGTCGTCTATTCCATCAACCGCTGGATCGACCCGGCCACGCGCAGCCCCTCCAAGTGGCGCGCCGGGCAGGTGAAGGAGGTCCGCGCCGTCGATGACTACACCGTCGAGTATGAGCTGAAGGAGCCCTTCTCCGAGCTGCTGACCCAGCTCACCATGTATTTCGGTTCCATCGTCGATCAGGCGACGGTGGAGAAGCTCGGGCAGAATTTCGGCGTGCAGGGCTTCAACGGCACCGGCCCCTATTGCTGGGGGAACTGGACGCCACGGCAGGACTTCGTGCTGAACAGGCATGAGGGCTACAACTGGGGCCCGCCGATCTACACGAATCCCAGCCCGCAGATCGGCAAGGTGATCTGGCGCGTGATCCCGGAGGCCAATACCCGCCTCGCCGCGTTGCAGACCGGGCAGGCCGATGTGGTGCAGGAGATCCCCTTCTTCGCGCTGGAGGGGCTGAAGAAGGTCCCGACCGTGAAGCTGCAGCAGCAGCCGGTCTATTTCTGGGACTATTTCGTCGGCTTCAAGGTGGACAAGCCCGTGGTCAGCGACCCTGTGATCCGCAAGGCCATCAACATGGCGGTGGATCGCGGCCCGATCACCAAGGCCGTCTTCTTCTCCGCCGGCGAGCCCGCCACCACCCTGCTGAACCCCAAGGTGCAGGATTTCGACGCCGATGCGGCGAAGCTGCAGCCGAAGCTGGACCTCGACGGCGCGCGCAAGCTGCTGGACGAGGACGGCTGGAAGCCCGGCTCCGACGGCATCCGCGAGAAGAACGGGCAGCGCGCCAGCTTCCTGCTCTACGGCATCCAGAACGGCACCAACAACAGCATGATGCAGGCGATGCAGGCCGACCTGCGCCGCATCGGCATCGAGATGAAGATCCAGCTCTGGGACGCCACCGTGGCCTGGGGCAAGCTGGCGACGCAGGAATTCGACGCCTTCACCATGTCCTATCCCTATCTCTCGGCGACGGATGCGCTGTCCCTCTACTTCCCCAGCGCCAACCGGCCGACGCCGAACCGCATGAACTGGGTGAACGAGGAGACGGACAAGAACCTGCTCGGCGCCCGCACCGCCACCGACCCGGCCACCCGCGCCAGGATGATCGGCGAGGTGCAGGAGCAGATCACCGCGGCCAATGTCTGGGTGCCGCTGGTGCGCCAGCAGCTCTGGCTTGCCACCTCGCAGCGCGTGGATGGCGCGCGGCCGCACGGCGTCTATGGCGCGGCCCTGTACAAGGGCCTCGACATCAAGCTGACGCGCTGAGGAGCATCCGGGCATGACCGTCACGCTGATCCGCAACGCCGATGTCGTCGTGGCCTGGGACGAGGCCGCGAAGACCCATGCCTACCTGACCGGCGGCGACGTCGCCTTCGAGGGAGGCGCGCTCCGCTTCGTGGGCCGGGGCTATGACGGGCCGGCGGAGGAGGTGATCGACGGCCAGGGGCTGATGGTCATGCCCGGCCTTGTCAACATCCACACGCACCCGTCCAGCGAGCCGATGAACAAGGGCCTGCTGGACGAGATCGGCTCGCCGGGCCTCTACAACTCCTCGCTCTACGAGTTCATGCCGATCTTCCGGGCGGGCGAGGATGCGGTGCCCGACTGCGCCCGCGTGGCGCTGAGCGAGCTGCTGCTGTCGGGCGTCACCACGGTGGCCGACCTGTCCGTGCCCTATGACGGATGGCTCGACCTGCTGGCGGAAAGCGGGCTGCGCGCCGTCGTGGCGCCGATGTTCCGCTCCGCCCGCTGGTACACGAAGAACGGCCATGTGGTGGAGTACGAATGGGACGAGGCGGCCGGCGAGAAGGCGATGGCGGAGGCGCTGCGCCTGGTGGACCGGGCCGCGCAGCATGAATGCGGCCGCCTGTCGGGCATGGTGATCCCGGCGCAGATCGACACCGTCTCCCCCGGGCTGATGCGGGAAAGCCAGCAGGAGGCGAAGGCGCGCAACCTGCCCTGGCAGATCCATGCCGCGCAGTCGGTGGTGGAGTTCCACGAGATCACCCGGCGCCACGGGCTGACGCCGATCGGCTGGCTCGACAGCATGGGGCTGCTGAACGAGCGCGCGATCATCGGCCATGGCATCTTCCTCGACGACCATCCCTCGACGCGCTGGCACACGGACACCGACCTGAAGCGGCTGGCTGAGACGGGCACCAGCGTGGCGCATTGCCCGACCGTCTTCGCGCGGCGCGGCATCACCATGAAGAATTTCGGGCGCTACCGCCGCGCCGGGGTGAATATGGGCCTGGGCACGGACACCTATCCGCACAACATGCTCGACGAGATCCGGCTGGCCGCCTATCTCGCCCGCACGCAGGCGACCGATCCGCGCGCCGTCACCACGCAGGAACTCTTCGAGGCCGCGACCACGGGCGGGGCGAAGGCGCTGGGGCGGGAGGATATCGGCCGGCTCGCCCCCGGCTGCCGCGCCGATTTCGTGCTGGTGGATGTCACCCACCCGCTGATGCAGCCGCGCCGCGATCCCCTGCGCTCCCTGGTCTATGCCGCCTCCGAGCGTGCTCTGCGCGCCGTCTATGTGGACGGAACCTGCGCCGTGCGCGACGGGCAGGTGCTGACCATGGATTTCGCCGGGGCCGCCGCGCGGCTGAACGAGGCGCAGAAGCGCGTGGTGGCCGAGGCCCCCGGGCGCGACTGGGCGCACCGGCCGGTGGAGCAGATCTCCCCGCCGACCTTCCGCTGGTCCTGAGGAGCCGCCATGGCCGAGCCGCTTCTGCGCATCGAGGGTCTGCGCACCAGCTTCCACACCGGCCAGGGCGCGGTCTCCCCGGTGGACGGGGTGGACCTCGCCGTGCCGCGCGGCCGCACGCTCGGCATCGTGGGGGAGAGCGGCTGCGGCAAGTCGATGCTCTCGCTCTCCATCATGGGCCTCGTGCCGCCGCCGGGGCGGATCGCCGCCGGAAAGGTGCTGCTGGAGGGCCGCGACATCGCCGCCTTGCCGCAGGCCGAGATGCGGAAGATCCGGGGCGGGGAGATTGCGATGATTTTCCAGGACCCGATGACCTCGCTGAACCCGGTGCACAGCGTCGGCCGGCAGATCACCGAGGCGATGCGCGTGCATGACCGCACTGCCTCGGAGGGTGCGATGCGCGACGCCGCCATCGGGGCGCTGCGCCAGGTCCGCATCCCGGCGCCGGAGCGGCGCTTCGACCAGTATCCGCACGAGCTCTCGGGCGGGATGCGGCAGCGCGTGATGATCGCCATGGCGCTGGCCTGCCGCCCGCGCCTGCTGATCGCCGACGAGCCGACCACGGCGCTGGACGTGACGGTGCAGGCGCAGATCCTCGACCTGCTGCGCAACCTCCAGGCCGAGACGGGGATGTCGATCATCCTGATCACCCACGACCTGGGCGTGGTGGCGGAGATGGCCGACGAGGTGGCGGTGATGTATGCCGGCCGCGTGGTGGAGCGCTGTTCCGCCGAGAGCCTGTTCAACGACCCGCAGCATCCCTACAGCATCGGGTTGCTCGGCAGCGTGCCGCGGCTGGACGAGGAGCGCGAGCGGCTGCTCGCCATCGACGGCTCCGTGCCGCCGCCCTTCGCCCTGCCGAAAGGGTGTCGCTTCAACCCGCGCTGCCCCTTCGTGCTGGAGATCTGCCGCAGCGCCGACCCGCCGCTGCGCGACGTGGCGCACCGGCACCATGCCGCCTGCCTGCGCGCGCCGCTCGATGCACTGGCCACGGGGATCGCGGCATGAGCGCGCCGCTGCTGGAGGTCTCTGGCCTCGCCAAGCACTATCCCATCCGCAAGGGCGTGGTGCTGGCGCGCCAGATCGGCGCCGTGCGGGCCGTGGACGGCGTCGGATTCAGCCTGAACCGGGGGGAGACCCTGGCGCTGGTGGGGGAATCCGGCTGCGGCAAGTCCACCACCGCGCGGCTGGTGATGCGGCTGATCGAGCCCAGCGCCGGCACGATCCGCTTCGACGGAAAGGATGTGACCACGGCCACCGGCACCGCGCTGCGGGCGCTGCGCCGGCGCATGCAGATCGTCTTCCAGGACCCCTTCGCCAGCCTCAACCCGCGCCTGACCGTGGGCGATGCCATCGCCGAGCCGATGGCGGTGCACGACATGGGCAATGGCGCGGCGCGGCAGGCGCGGGTGCAGGAGCTGCTCTCGCTGGTCGGGCTGCGGCCCTTCCATGCCGGACGCTATCCGCACGAGTTCTCCGGCGGACAGCGGCAGCGCATCGGCATCGCCCGGGCCCTGTCGGTGCGGCCGGACCTGCTGGTCTGCGACGAGCCCGTCTCGGCGCTGGACGTCTCGATCCAGGCGCAGGTGGTGAACCTGCTGAAGGATCTCCAGGCGCGGTTCGGGCTGAGCTATCTCTTCATCGCGCACGACCTGGCGGTGGTGAAGCACATGGCCGACCGCGTGGCGGTGATGTATCTCGGCCGCATCGTCGAGGTCGCCGAGAAGCGCGCCCTCTTCGCCGCGCCGCGCCACCCCTATACGCGGGCGCTGCTTTCCGCCATCCCGCGCCCCGACCCGGCGCTGCGCGGCTCGGTCACGCCGCTGGGCGGCGACCTTCCGAGCCCGGCCAACCCGCCGCCCGGCTGCCGCTTCCACACGCGCTGCCCCCATGCGGAGGCGATCTGCCGGGAGCAGGACCCGGAACTGCGCGCGCCCGCCGGGCCGCTGGGAGGCGATCCCAACCACCTCGCCGCCTGCCATCTCGCGGACCGTCTGCCGCCGGTGGAGAATGTCGCCGAACATGGGTTGGCGCCGAATGCGGCGCGGCGGCTGGCGCTCTTCACCGCCGCGCGGGAGATGAGGCTGGCGGGGTGAGGCGCCCGTCCGGAGGTCCGGATCAGGGCGTCCCCTTTTCCTGCCCCAGTGCCGCATAGCGCGTCAGGAAGCCGGGGCAAAGCTTCTCCCCTTCGGAAACGAAGAGGCTCGCATCGAGGGTCGGCAGCGGCCCGACATGCTGCGTCAGCGCAGTGAGGAGGATGGTCCGTCGCCGTCGAGCCTCGCGCTCCATGCGCGCCGATGACGGCTGTCCCTCCGACAGGAAAGCGACATTCGCGGCGAAGGTCTTCGTCACCACCTCGTTGGCGCTCTGCCATCGCGGCTTCCAGGCTTCGACCGAGGCGGCGAGGGTGGACCTGAAGGCGCTGAGTGCGGCCTTGTGCAGGCAGTCATCCAGCCGGACGGCCTGGGGGAGGACGAAGACGGCGTCCGTGATGCCGCCTTCGATCACGGCGCTGTGGAATTCCCAGCAGTTGCCGCGGATCTGCTTGTAGTCCGCCCGCCGGATGATCAGCCCGATATCCAGTTCGGCGCGCAGCCTGATGCGATGATCGGATGGCAGGGGATCGTAGCGCGGCCTTGCTTCCTCCGGCGCGCCCCTGAGCGTGACCTGCCAGTTCCGGATGGACAGATGCGGGCCGCAATCGACGGGCGGCGTCTCGCTGCGTGCCGCCGTGGTCGCGCAGAGCAGCAGCAAGACCAGGATCAGGCAGCGGATGGGACGTCCCCTATGCTGGGTGGCGATTCTGGAGGGATCTTAAGGTCAGGCCGGAAGCGTTCATAGCGCCTCTCTCCGCTGAAGCGGCGGAGGGGCAGGGCGAGCTGGGACATCCGGCCGGTGCTAGGCTCCCTGGCTGCTGACGACCGCGAGGCCTGGCTGCCCATGCTGCTCTACGAACATCCGCTTTCCTCCTATGCGCAGAAGGTGAAGATCGCCCTGCGCGAGAAGGGCCTGCCCTTCACCGCGGAACTGCCGGAGAGCTTCGGCACCGGCCGGGCGGACACGCCCCTCGCCGACGCCAATCCGCGCCAGGAGGTGCCGGTGCTGGTCGATGGCGAGGCACGGATCCTCGATTCCACGATCATCCTCGAATACATCGAGGAGCGCTGGCCGGAGCCGCCGCTGCTGCCGCGCGACCCGGCCGCCCGCGCCTTCGCCCGCGTCACCGAGGAGGTCTGCGACACGCAGTACGAGGCGGTGAACTGGGGCTTCGGCGAGATCCTGTGGTTCCGCCGCGCCACGGGCGAACTGGCGGAGCGGATGCGCGCCACGGCGGCGCGGCAGACGCGGCTGCTGCAGGGCTGGCTGGCGGGGCGGCTGGGGGAAGCGCCCTTCTTCAGCGGGGAGCGTTTCGGCTGGGCCGATGCGGCAGTGGCGCCGATGCTCAACCGCTCGGTGCATTACGGTCTGGGGCCGGAGGCGGGGACGCCGCTCGCGCACTGGCATGCGCGCATCCGCGGGCGGCCTTCCGTGGCGCAGACCTTCGCCGAGTTCGACGCGGCGGCGGCACGGATGGCGGCGGCCTCGGAACTCTACACCACCGGCGGGCGGCGGCGGGAATACCGCGACCACCGGCTGGACTGGATGATCCGTTCCGGCGGCATCGAGGTCGTGCTGGCCGGTCTGCGCGACAACAACATCCGCTTCTCCTGGCCGGAATAGCCGCGGCTCAGCGCTTCGGCGGATCGAAGACCTGCACGACGCCCGCGAAGGCATCCAGTGTCTCGCAACGCGCCGCATGGGCCGCCAGGCTGGGCCACGCGCCGCCGTCGCCATGGATCGCCGGATGCGCCTCGGCGAGGAAGCGCAGCGCGCAGCCCAGGGCGATATCGGCATGGCCCGGCGCCACGCCGTTCCAGAAGGGCGCGGGCTCGCGCGTCCGCTCCGTCTCCAGCGCCGCGAGCACATCGCGGATCTGCGCCTCGCAGCGCGCCACCCAGCGTTCCGAGACCGTCTCGTGCAGGACGCGTTCGTAGATCAGGCTGACCATCTTGTCGCAGAGGCCGGTGGCCAGGGCACAGAGGCGCAGCATGCGGCGCCGTTCCGCGCCGGAGGCGGGGATCAGCCGTGTGTCCGGCGATGCCTGTTCGTCCAGGTGGTCCAGGATCGCGCCGCTCTCGATCAGCGCCTCGCCATCGTCGAGCAGCAGCACGGGGACGCGGCGCAGCGGGTTGATGGCGGCCAGCCGCTCCGCATCGCCGAAGGTGGACCAGGGCCGGTGCTCGTAGCCCAGCCGGTAGAGGCGCAGGGCCACCGCCACGCGGCGGACGAAGGGCGAATCGTACTGGCCGATCAGGATCATTCGGATGGTCTCCCTTGCCGGGCCTGCCGGGGCGCATCCTTGCCCCGGAGCGGCGTGGGCGCCAAGTGCCGGCCTCGGGGGGCACCCCCGCTCGCGCGTCTTGTGGATCGGGCCGGGCGGGCGGATGACGGCGGAACAGAAACGCCCCATGCGAGGACAGGACCATGACGCCACCAAGCCTGCACCATGTCGCCGACATCGCGGTGGAGGTGGGGGAGCCCATCGCCGTGGGCGAGACCGGCGAAGGGCTGCGCCGGATCGTGCCGATCCTGGGCGGCTCGGTCCGGGGGCCGCGCCTGTCCGGCCGCATCCTGCCGGCGGGGGCGGATTTCCAGGTGATCAGGGCGGACGGCTACACCACGCTGGAGGCGCGCTATGTGGTGGAGCTGGATGACGGGGCGCTCGTCTATATCGTGAACACCGGCGTGCGGCATGGCCCGCCCGAGGTCATGGCCCGCATCACGCGGGGCGAGCCGGTGCCGCCGGAGCAGGTCTATTTCCGCACGGCGCCACGCTTCGAGACCGCCGCCGCGGCGCATGCCTGGCTGACCCGGCCGCTCTTCCTGGCCACCGGCATCCGCCGGCCGGATCGGGTGGAACTCGCGGTCTTCGCGGTGGAATAGCGCCCGGCCCGCCCATCGGGGGCGCGGAACGGGTCCGACCCCGCCCGGACGGATGGGCGATCCCCACACGCGGCGGCCCGTCGGATGCGGGCGCAACCGGCGGAAGGCGCGGGCCACCATCCGCCGCCTAGGGTCCCCGTCGCCAACAGGGGATCACAGGACCCGTGCCCACCCGACACCCAGAGCGTCTGCCCGCCGGTTTCCGGCGACTCGTCCTTTCCAGCCTTCCGGCCCAGTTCTCCGAACAGATCGCCCTGGCCGCCGCGCCGCTCGCCGCCGTGCTGCTCCTCGGGGCAGGGGCCGTGCAGACCGGGTTGCTCCAGGCCGCGCAGACCCTGCCTTTCCTGCTGCTCTCGCTGCCCGCCGGGGTGCTGGCGGACCGTGCATCCCGCCGCCGCCTCATGCTGGGGGCGGAAGCACTGCGCGCGGCCGCGCTGCTCGCCATCCTGCTCCTGCTGCTGGGGCAGGCGCTGACCCTGCCCTGGCTGGCGGCGCTGGGCTTCCTGGGGGCGGCCGGCACGGTGGCCTACAGCGTCGCCGCACCGGCCCTGGTGCCGTCGCTGGTGCCGGCCGGCGGGCTGGCCATGGCCAACCGCTGGCTGGAGCTGACGCGCAGCACCGCCTTCGCCGCCGGCCCCGCCCTGGGCGGTGCGGTCGTGGGATGGGCCGGGGCGGCGCCGGCCTATGCCCTGGCCACGGCGCTCTCGCTGCTGGCGGCGCTGCTGCTCCGCGGCCTGCCGGAAGGCCGGAGTCGGGGCGGGCAGGGATCGCGCCACCTCCTGGCCGAACTACGCGAGGGCGCGGGCTTCGTGCTGTCGCATCCGCTGCTGCGCCCGGTGCTGGTCACCGCGACGCTCTTCAACACCGCCTGGTTCCTGCTGCAGTCCGTCTATGTGGTCTATGCGGTGGAACGGCTCGGCCTGGGGGCTGGCGGCGTGGGCCTGACGCTGGGCCTCTATGGGGTGGGTATGGTCGCGGGCGCCGCGGCCGCGCCCTGGCTGATGCGGCGGCTTTCCTTTGGTGCGACCATCGCCCTGGGGCCGCTCGGCGCGCTGCTGGCCTCGCTGCTGATGCTGGCCACCCTGGCCCTTCCACCGGGGGTCTGGCCCTCCGGCTTCCTGGCGGGGATGTCCTGCCTGATCTTCGGCGCGGGGCCGATCCTCTGGACCATTGCCACCACCACCCTGCGGCAGTCCGTCACGCCACCCGGGCTGCTGGGCCGGGTCTCGGCCACGGTGATGACCGCAACCTTCGGCGCCCGCCCGCTCGGTGCCGCGCTGGGAGCCTTGCTGGCGAGCCAGGGCGGCATGGAGGCCTGCCTCTGGGCCTCCTCGCTGGGCTTCGCCGCGCAGTTCCTGGTGCTGTCGCGTTCGCCGGTGCCGCGTCTCGTCCGTCAACCTGAAATGGCCTGACGCGGGTGGCGGCCCGCTTCGGCCCTTGCGCCCTGCAATGGGGTCAGCCCCGGGGGAGAGGTGCCGCCTCTCCGCCCAAGGGTAAAACCCATAGGCTTGACCCGGGTCCCGTCGAACTGGCCGGAGCTTTTCCCCGCGCTCAGTCCTTCCCGGTCGAGGAACCCTTCTGGCCTTCGCCGGCCGTGTCCTGGCGGACGCCGATATTCACCGGGCCACTGCTCTTCTCGCCAGGCTTCCCGGCCACGGAATCCTCCGTCTCGCGCTCGTAGTCGGAGGGCTTCACGCCCTTGCTCTTCGGGTCGTGCTGTTCGTCATTGGGGTCGTGCGGCCCGACATTGGACGGGCGCGCGGTCTTGGTGCCGCCGCCCCAGTTCTTGAATTCCTCGCGCAGGGTTTCTTCGGCCATGGCTGGAGCCTCCTCAAAGGAGGTCAACGCCGGGCCGTGGTCCGGGTTGAGGGCCCCGCCGGGGAAGGTTGCGTCAGGAGGCCGCGCCCGCCACCGTCACGGGGCCGTCGGCGACCCGTTCCGTCACCGGGGACAGCGCCCCCAGCAGGGCGGAACGGAGCGAGGCGAGCTTGCGCTCGTTCTCCACCTTCAGGCCGAACACGTCCTTCACATAGAAGACGTCCACCGCCCGCACGCCATAGGTGGTGATGTGCGCCGAGGCGATCTGCAGCCCCTGCTCGCTGATCGCGGTGGTGACGTCGTGCAGCAGGCCGGGCCGGTCGCGCGCGTTCACCTCGATCACGGTGTGGGAGGCGCTGGCATGGTTGTCCAGCACCACGCGCGGCGGCACCGTCACGGCCCGCAGGCGCGAGGGCTCGCGCCGCACCTTGCGGATCTCGTTCAGCAGGCGGATCTGGCCGGACAGGGCCTGCTCGATGAGGACCGAGAGCCGGGCCAGGCGGTGCGGCGCCTCCAGCATCCCGCCATTGGCGTCCTGCACCCAGAAGGTGTCGAGCGCCATGCCGTTGGTCATGGTGTGGATGCGGGCGTCCACGATGCTGGCTCCGCCCAGGGCCAGCGCGCCCGCGACCTGGGCGAAGAGGCCCGGATGGTCGGCGGCATAGACCGTCACCTCGGTCACGGCGCGGGATTCCAGCACGCGGGTCCGCACCGTCAGCGGCGCGCCGGTCGCCTCGGCCTCCCGCATCATGGTGGCGTGCCGGGCATGGGTGGCGGCGTCGAAGGAAAGCCAGTAGCCCGGGTAGCCGGCGCCCAGGAAGCGTTCCACCGCCTCCTTCGGCCAATCGGCGAGCAGCGAGGCGGCGGCCTGCTTGGCCCGGGCCACGCGCACGTCGCGCTCCGGCACGGAAAGCCCGCCGGCCAGCACCTCGGCCACGCGCCAGTAGAGCTCGCGCAGCAGGGTGGCCTTCCAGCCGTTCCAGACCTTGGGGCCCACCGCGCGCATGTCGGCGACGGTCAGCACCAGCAGCAGCCGCAGCCGCTCGGGCGACTGCACCACCTCCGCCAGGTCGAGGATGGTCTTGGGGTCGTCGATGTCGCGCTTGAAGGCGGTCTGGCTGACCAGGAGATGGTTCAGCACCAGCCAGGAGACGGTCTCCGTCTCCTCCGGCGTCAGGCCCAGGCGCGGGCAGATGTCGAGGGCGATGGCGGCGCCGAGTTCGGAATGGTCGCCGCCGCGCCCCTTGGCGATGTCGTGCAGCAGTGTCGCGACATAGAGCGCGCGGCGGGACTGGATCTGCCCGATCAGCTCGGAGGCCACGGGGGCGATGTTGTCCAGCCCGCCCTCGTCCAGGCCGTTGAGGACGCGTAGCGCCTCGATCGTGTGCTCCTCGACCGTATAGACGTGATAGGTGTCGAACTGCATCAGCCCGACGATGCGCGCCCAGTCCGGCAGGTAGCGGGACAGGAAGCCGACCTCGTTCAGCACGCGGATCCAGCGGGCGGAATGCGGGCCGGTCAGCAGGTTCAGGAACAGGTCGCCCGCCGCCGGGTCGTCGCGCAGCCGGGAGGCGAAGCGGGCGCAGCGGATCAGCGCCCGCTGGGTGAGGGGGTGCAGCTCCAGCCCATGGTCGCGGGCGGCGCAGAGCAGGCGCAGCATGATCGCCGGATCGGCGGCGATGTCGTGCCCAGCGGCGAAGATCGCCTTGCCGTCGGCCAGCGCCACGCCGGCGGCCGCGAGATCCGGGCTGCCGGCGGGGACCAGCGCGGGCGGCCCCATGGTGGCACGCTCAATCGCCGGTTCCAGCAGGCGCGACAGGCGCACCACGTCCCGAGCGGTGAGGAAGAAGTGCTTCATGAAGCGCTCCACCCCATCCTGCTTGCCATGGCGGGTATATCCCATGCGGGCGCCCACCACCGGCTGCAGGTCGAAGGTCAGGCGTTCCTCGGCGCGGCCGGTGACGTAGTGCAGGTGGAAGCGCACCGTCCAGAGGAAGCTCCAGGCGCGGCGGAAGGCGCGGGCCTCGTCGGCCGTGAGCAGCCCGCCACCCGGGCTGTCCGGCCCGACCAGTTGCCACATCTTCTGCGTGCCGAAGGCGTAGCTGGCGAACCAGTACATGGTCTGGAGGTCGCGCAGGCCGCCGCGCCCCTCCTTGATATGGGGCTCCACCAGATAGGGGCTGTCGCCATAGCGCTTGTGGCGCTGCTGCCGCTCCGCCCGCTTGGCGGCGAAGAACTGGCCGATGCCCCATTCCCGCCGCGCCTCGGCGAAACCCTCGGCGAATTCCGCGAAGATCGGCTGCTCGCCGGCCAGGAAGCGCGCTTCCAGCAGCGCCGTCTGCACCGTGGCGTCGGCGCGCGCATCCTCCAGGCATTCGGCGATGGAGCGGGTGGCATGCCCGACCTTCAGCCCCAGGTCCCAGAGCAGGTAGAGCATGAACTCCACCATCCGCTGACCGCTGGCGCCCAGCGGCCGGCGGGACACGAAGAGGAGGTCGATGTCGCTGAAGGGTGCCAGCACGCCGCGGCCATAGCCGCCGGTGGCGGCCAGGGCGAAAGCGGGCTCGTCCTCCGCCTGTCCCACCACGGCGATGCTGTAGTCGTGGATCGAGCGGATCAGCCCGTCCATCAGCGCGCCCAGGCGGCGACCGGCGATCAGCCCAGGCAGCGCGCCCGCCTCGAACTCCTCCTGCACGCTGGACTGCACCCGGCCGAGGCGGCGGCGCAGCAGCAACAGCGCGGCATCGCGGGGAACGGGGACGCGTGCCTCCATCCCGCCGCCGGAGCCCGCCGGGGGAAGCAGAGCATCGATCAGGGCCTGCATGTCCTCAGGGGAGCAGGCTGCCACGGTGTCCTGGCTGTCGCCGAAGAGTTTCATCAACGTGAAGATAGGATGGGCTGGGGCGACTTGACAGTCACCTCCGCTGCACCTGCGAGCCTTTTAAGGCGGTAGAGGGCCTCCAGGGCCTCGCGCGGGGACATGGCATCGGGGTCCATCGCCTCCAGGCTCTCGCGCAGGGCCTTGTCCGAGGCCGCTGGTTCCGGTTCCGGATGGAATCCCTCATCCCATGCAACACCTGGCGAAAAATGCTGCGGCGCCGAGTCCCCGGGGGCCGGACGGGCAGCCCGCAGCAGGGGGAGCTCCTCCTCCAGCGGGTCGAGCCCTTTCGCCCTGGCCTCCAGCGCCGCCAGCACCGATTCGGCCCGCGCCACCACGGCACGCGGCACGCCGGCCAGCCGCGCCACATGCAGGCCCCAGGAGCGCTCCGAGGCCCCCGGCGCCACTGTGTGCAGGAAGACCACCCGGCCCCGGTGCTCGCGCACCTCCATCCGGGCTGGGGCGAGGTCCGGCAGCTTGCCGGACAGGGCCGTCAGCTCGTGGAAATGGGTGGCGAAGATGGCGCGGCAGCGCAGCCGGTCGTGTAGCGCCTCCAGCACCGCCCAGGCGATGGCCAGCCCGTCCCAGGTGGCGGTGCCGCGCCCGACCTCGTCCAGGATCACCAGGGAGCGCGGCCCCGCCTGGTTCAGGATCACCGCCGTCTCGCTCATCTCCACCATGAAGGTGGAGCGGCCCCCGGCGATGTCGTCCGCCGCGCCGACGCGGGAGAAGAGCCGGTCCACCAGCCCGATCCGGGCCTCCTCCGCCGGGGCGAAGAGCCCCGCCTGGGCCAGCACCACCAGCAGCGCGTTCTGCCGCAGGAAGGTGGACTTGCCGGCCATGTTGGGGCCGGTGAGCAGGCAGAGGCGGCGGCCGGGGGACAGATCGGCGTCGTTGGGCACGAAGGCCGGGCCCCGGGCCTTGCGCAGCGCGGCGTCCACCACCGGGTGGCGGGCCCCCCGCACGCGGAAGCCGGTGCCCTCCGCGATCTCCGGCCGGCACCAGCCGCCTCCGGCCGCGAGCTCGGCGGCCGCCTGCTGCACGTCGATCTCGGCCAGTGCCGTGGCGGCGGCGGCGATGCCCGGAGCGGCATCGAGGCAGAGCTGGCGCAGATGCGCCACCACCCGGGCCTCGCGCCGCGCCGCCTCCTCCCGCGCCGAGGACAGCTTGCGGTCCAGCTCCGCCAGGGCGGTGCAGGTGAAGCGGTAGGCATTGGCCATGGTCTGGCGGTGGATCGGGGCGTGCGGCCCCTCCATGGCCTTCGCGCGGAGCAGGGTTTCCCCGGCGGCGGAGGGGACCTCCACCAGGTGGCCGAACTGCTGATGGTGCTTGATCTTCAGGCTGGCCACGCCCCAGGCCCGGGCCAGCTCGCGCTGCATCTCCAGGATCGCCTCGCGCGCGCCGTCGCGCAGGCGGCGCAGCCCGTCGAGCTGCCCGTCATAGCCCGTGGCGATGGCGTTGCCGTCCTCGAAGCGGGAAGGAAGCTCCTCCGCCAGGGCGCGGGCCAGCTCCGCCCGGGGGGAATGCTCCGGCAGCAGGGCCTTCGCCGCGCGCAGCAGCAGGAGGGGTACGCCCTCCGCCCGGTCCAGCGCCTGGCGGATGCTCTCGGCCCGGCCCAGCCCCTCGGCCATGGCGGCCAGGTCGCGCGGAAAGAAGCGCCCGACCGAGAGCCGGGCCAGGGCGCGCTGCATGTCCGGCGCACCGCGCAGGCCCTGCCGCAGCGCCGCGCGCAGGCGGCTGTCGCCGAGCAGGAACTCGACCGCCTCGTGCCGCTCGCGGATCGGCTCCGGCTCGGCGAGCGGGGCGGCGAGGCGGGCGGCGAGCTCCCGCCCCCCGGCGCCGGTCAGCGTCCGGTCCACCGCGGCAAAGAGGCAGCTTTCGGCATCGCCGCGCTCGGAGCGCAGGATCTCCAGCGAGCGGCGCGTCGCCGCGTCCATCCGCAGCAGGCGGGATTCGCCGCAGCATTCCGGCGGCGAGAGGCGGGGCAGGGTTCCTCCCTGGGTGGCGCGCACATAGTCGAGCGCCATGGCCAGCGCCGCCACTTCCTCCTCCGAGAAGGCGCCGAAGCCGTCGAGGCTCGCGACCTCCCAGGCGGCGCAGGCGATGCGGACGGGGTCGCGCGGCGGGGCGGTCTCGCGCAGCCGCTCGCCGCAGCCGGCCAGCGCGCCGCTCGCGACCAGGGCGGGGGGCGCCAGGATCTCCGCCGGCTCAAGCCGCGAAAGCAGCGTCGCCGCCTCGGCCGGCAATACGGATTCCGTGCAGACCATGCCGGTGGAAATGTCGAGCCAGGCGGCGCCCAGACGCTCTCCCCCATGGGCCCCGCCCCCTTCCGCCAGGGCGAGAAGCCAGGAGGGGCGGCCGCCTTCCAGCAGGGAGTCCTCGGTCACCGTGCCGGGGGTGACAACGCGCACCACCTCCCGCCGGATGGTGCTGGCCTTGCGCGCCTTGGCCTGTTCCGGCGTCTCCATCTGGTCGCAAAGCGCAACGCGATAGCCGCGCCGCAGCAGCCGGGCGAGATAGGCCTCGTGCGCATGCGCCGGCACGCCCGCCATGGGGATGGGCTGGCCGTTGTGCTCGCCCCGGTGCGAGGTCGCGAGGCCCAGCACCTCTCCCGCCAGGATGGCATCGTCGAAGAACATCTCGAAGAAATCGCCGAGGCGGAAGAAGACCAGCGCGTCCGGATGCGCGGCCTTGGCGGCGAACCACTGGGCCATCGCCGGGGTGGCGCCCTCGGCGGCGGGAAGGTTGCGATTCATCCACCCTTCCTAGGGCGCGGCGGCGGGGGCGGTCCAGAGCGGATCGGGCATGGGGCGGGTGCGGCGGGCGATGCCCTTCCGCTTGGCATCCGCCCCGCCCCGTCGCAGTCTCCCGCGCGTCAGCCAGGGAGCCAATGCCATGAATCGCCGCAACCTCCTCAAGAGCGCCGCCGCGCTGGGAGGCACCGCCCTGGCCGGGGGCGTCGCCGGGCCCGCCCTGGCGCAGAACAGCCGGGCCAGCACGCTGCGCTTCGTGCCGCAGGCGAATCTGAGCGCCCTGGACCCGATCTGGACCACCGCCACCGTCACCTCGAACCACGGCTACTACATCTTCGACACGCTCTTCGCGGTGGATGCGAACAACCGCGTGCAGCCGCAGATGGCCGAGGGGCACGAGGTGGCCGATGGCGGCAAGCTCTGGCGCTTCCGCCTGCGCGAGGGGCTGAAGTTCCACGACGGCACGCCGGTGCGCTCCGCCGACTGCATCGCCAGCGTGAAGCGCTGGGCCTCGCGCGATCCCTTCGGCCAGCTCATCACCGGCATCACCGAGGAATGGAAGGTGGTGGACGACCGGAACTTCGAGCTCCGGCTGAACCGACCCTTCCCGGCGCTGCTGGAGGCGCTGGGCAAGGCCGAGGCCAATGTGCCCTTCATCATGCCGGAGCGGCTGGCGAAGACCGACGGCGCCACGGCGATCACCGAGATGGTGGGCTCCGGCCCCTACCGCTTCGTGGCCTCCGAGTTCAATTCCGGCTCCCGCGCCGTCTATACGAAATTCGACGGCTATGTGCCGCGCCACGAGGCGCCCTCGGCCGCCGCCGGCGCCAAGATCGCGCATTTCCAGCGCATCGAGTGGCACATCATCACCGACCCCTCGACCGCCGCCGCCGCCCTGCTGGCGGGCGAGATCGACTGGTGGGAGCGCCCGCTCGCCGACCTGCAGCCGATGCTGGCCCAGAGCCGCGACGTGCGGCGGGAGATCCTGGACAAGGCCGGGCGCATGGCGCTGGCGCGGCTGAACTGCCTGCAGCCGCCCTTCGACAACGTGAAGCTGCGCCAGGCGGTGCTGAAGTCGGTGGTGCAGGAGGACTACATGCGCGCCGCCCAGGGCGACGACCAGTCCACCTGGAACACGATGCGCAGCCTCTATCCGCAGCGCACGCCCTATTTCGTGGACCAGGCCGACCTGATGCCGGGCAGCCTGGACGCCTGCAAGGCGGCGCTGAAGGAAGCGGGCTATGCGGGGCAGAAGCTGGTCATCATCAACCCGACCGACTTCCCGGATATCGGACCGCTCGGCCAGGTGACGGCGGATGCGCTGCGCCGTGCCGGGATGAACGTGGAACTGGCCGAGAGCGACTGGGGCACCGTCATCCAGCGCCGCAACTCGCGCGAACCGGTGGAGAAGGGCGGCTGGAGCATGTTCCACACCACCGGCGGCTCCAACCTCTATGGCAGCCCGGCGACCTCGCCCCTGGTGCGCGGCCAGGGCGAGAAGGGCTGGTTCGGCTGGTGGAAGAGCGACAGGGCCGAGGCCCTGACGCAGGAATGGCTCTACGCCTCGGATGCCGATGCCCAGCGCCGCATCGCGCTGGAACTCGGCCGCCACGCGCTGGAGGAGGCCGGCACCCTGCCACTCGGCCAGTTCACCGTCCGCACCGCCTTCCGCAAGGACCTCACGGGCTTCGTGGAGGGGTCCTCGCCCTATCCCTGGGGCGTGCAGCGGGGCTGAGGCGGCCGCGTCCCGCGATGGGAGTGGAGACGCGGTCTCCACCCCGCAGGGGATACGGACGGGGGCCTATTCCGCCGGAACCGCCGTATCCTCCAGCAGCTTGTCGATGGTGATCGGCAGGCTGCGGATGCGCTTGCCCGTGGCGTGAAAGACGGCGTTGGCGATGGCGGCGGCGGTGCCGCAGATGCCGATCTCGCCCAGGCCCTTCACGCCGAGGGGGTTCCCCTTGTCGTTGTCCTCCTGCACGAAGATCACGTCGATGTCGTGGATATCGGCGTTCACCGGCAGGTGGTACTCGGCCAGGCTGTGGTTCATGAAGCGGCCGAGATTGTGGTCCTGCAGGGTTTCCTCGGCCAGCGCCATGCCCATGCCCCAGACCACGCCGCCGATGATCTGCGAGCGCGCGGTCTTGGGATTGATGATCCGTCCCGCCGCCACGGCATCGACGATGCGGGTGACACGGATGACGCCGAGTTCCTCGTCCACCCGCACCTCCACGAAGACGGCGGAATGGGTATAGGAGGAATAGTTCTTCTGCATCTCCTTGGAGGGGGAGGCGGTCTGCTCCTCCTCGATCCGGTCCAGCCCGGCGGCGCGCATCACCTCGGTGATGGGCAGGGAACGCAGCGGGTCCGCGCTCAGGCCGATACGGCCATTGGCGAAGCTGACATCCTCCATCGCCGCGCCGGCGAGCGGGGAATCCGGCAGGCCCCGCGCGGCGCCGAGCAGCCTGGCACGCACCATGCCGCAGGCCGCCAGCACCGCCGAGCCGGCCGAGGCGGCGGTCCAGGAGCCGCCCTCGACGGGTGAGGTGGGGAGGGAGCTGTCGCCGATCTTCGCCGTGACATCCGCCATCTTCAGCCCCAGCGCGTCGGCGCCGATCTGGGTCAGGATGGTGTAGGTGCCCGTGCCGATATCGGCGGTGGCCGTGGCGACCTCCAGCCTGCCATCGGCGGTGAGGGTGGCGCGAGCGCTGGTCTGCATCATCTGCGCTTCCCAGACGCCCGAGGCCATGCCCCATCCGATCAGCTCGCGCCCTTCCCGCATCGAGCGCGGTTCGTGGCTGCGCCTGCTCCAGCCGAAGCGTTCGGCGCCCTCGCGATAGGCGGCGCGCAGCTCCTTGGAGGTGAAGGGCTTGCCCTCGTTCTCATCCTTCTCGGCGTAGTTCCGCAGGCGAAGCTCCAGCGGATCGGTCTTCAGCGAGTAGGCCAGTTCGTCCAGTGCGGATTCCAGGGCGAAGAGGCCGGTGGGCGATCCGGGCGCGCGCATGTCCGAGGGTGTATAGGTGTCGATCTTCGCCAGCTTGTAGTCCAGCGCCACGTTCTCGCAGTGGTAGAGGAGGCCCGACCAGTTCACCACGACCTCCTGGTAGTCCTCGAACTGCGAGGTGCCGGAGATCGCCTCATGCCGGATGGCCTGGAGGGTGCCGTCCCCGTCGGCCCCGATGCGGATGTCCTGCAGCACGTCGGGCCGGTAGCCGAAGGTGAACATCTGCTCCCGCGACAGGACCACGCGCACCGAACGTTCCAACTCCAGCGCCGCCATCACGGCGAGGAAGAGCTGATACTGCGGCCGCAGCCCCGAGCCGAAGGCGCCGCCCACGAAGGGCGAGATCACGCGCACCTTGTCGGCGGACAGGCCGAAGACGTTGCTGACGTATTTCTGGCTGTTCTGCGCGCCCTGGATCTTGTCGTGGACGGTGATCCGGCCGTCGCCCTCCCAGACCACGGTGGTGGCATGGGGCTCCATCGGATTGTGGTGCTCGATGGCGATGCGGTATTCGCCCGCCACCTTGTGCGGGGCGGCGGCAAGGGCCTTCTCCGCATCGCCGCGCGGCGGAGGAGGCGGTGCGATGCCGGAACGCTTCTTGGACGGCACATAGGCCGCGTCGCGCACCGCTGCCACATCCGTGGCATGCGGTGCCTCGTCGTAGCGCACCTGCACCAGCGTGGCGGCGTAGCGGGCAGTGGAGAAATCCTCCGCCACCACCAGCGCCACGGGCTGGCCGCTGTAATGGATCTCGGCATCGTAGAGGGCGCGGAAGGGCGATCCTGGCGGCGCCACCTCGTCCTGGTAGTTCTTGCTGCGCCAAGCGGTGCGGGGCCGGTTCTCATGGGTGAAGACCTGCACCACGCCGGGGACGGCCAGCGCCGCCGTGGTGTCGATCGTGGCGATCTTCCCGCGGGCGATGCCGCTGGACACCACGACGCCGTGCAGCAGGCCGGGGGCGGTGAACTCGGCGGCATATTTCGCTGCGCCGGTCACCTTGGCCTCGCCATCCACGCGGCTTTGCGGGGAGCCGAAATAGGGGGTGTTGCTGCTCATCGGACGGGGCCCCTCACTGGATCCGCTTGTCGGCGACGATCTGCGGCGTGCCGGCGGCCGCCTGGGACAGGGCGCGCAGGATGGCCTGCCGCGCCATGGGGATCTTGAAGTCGTTCTGGCCGTGGCCGCGCGCGCCCTCGATCAGCGCTTCGGCGGCGGGCAGGAAGCTCTCCAGCGTGGCGGGCCGGCCACGCAGCAGCGCCTCTGCCTCGGGCCGGCGCCAGGGCTTGTGCGCCACGCCGCCCAGGGCGATGCGCGCCTCCTTCACCGTGTCGCCCTCCATTTCCAGCCCCACGGCGACGCTCACCAGGGCGAAGGCATAGGAGGCACGGTCGCGCAGCTTGAGATAGGTGTGATGCTTCGCGAATCCCTGCGCCGGCAAATCGATCGCGGTGATCAGCTCATCCGCGCCGAGATTCGTGTCGCGCTCCGGCGTGTCGCCGGGCAGGCGGTGGAACGCCGCGATGGGGATCGTGCGCTCGCCCTGTGGGCCGGTAACGAGCACCACCGCCTCCAGCGCCGCCAGCGCCACGCACATGTCGGAGGGATGGGTGGCGATGCAGCTCTCGCTGGCACCAAGGATGGCATGGATGCGGTTCAGCCCGGTCTTCGCAGGACAGCCGCTGCCCGGCACGCGCTTGTTGCAGGGCGTGCCCGTGTCATAGAAATAGTAGCACCGCGTCCGTTGCAGCAGGTTGCCGCCATTCGTGGCCATGTTGCGGAGCTGCGGCGAGGCGCCGGACAGGATCGCCAGGCTCAGCAGCGGATAGCGTTCGGCGACGCGGCCGTCATGGGCGGTCTCGGCATTGGTCACGAGGGCGCCCAGCCGCAGGCCGCCTTCCGGTGTTTCCTCGATCCCGCGCAGCGGCAGGCGGGTGACATCCACCAGATGCTCCGGCCGCTCCACATTCTCCTTCATCAGGTCGAGGAGATTGGTGCCGCCCGCGATGAACTTCGCCGCGCCGGCGGCGTGGCTGCGGATTGCGTCCGCGACATCCGGGGCACGGGTATAGTCGAAGCGGTTCACTGCGCGTCCTCCCCGGCCTGCATCGCCTGCTCGATCGCCGCCACGATATTGGGATAGGCGCCGCAACGGCACAGGTTGCCGCTCATCAGCTCCCGGATCTCCGCCGGGCTCTTCGCCCGCCCCTCGCGGATCAGCCCGATGGCGGAGCAGATCTGCCCGGGGGTGCAGTAGCCACACTGGAAAGCATCATGGTCGATGAAGGCCTGCTGCACCGGATGCAGATGGCCATTGGCCAGCCCTTCCACGGTGCGGATCTCGCAACCCTCCTTCATCACGGCGAGAGTCAGGCAGGAATTCACCCGCACCCCGTCCACCAGCACGGTACAGGCGCCGCACTGGCCCTGGTCGCAGCCCTTCTTGGTGCCGGTCAGGCCGATATGGTCGCGCAGGGCATCCAGCAGCGTCGTCCAGGGCGCCAGCGGCACCACATGGTCGCGGCCATTGACCCTCAGGGTCACGTCGCGGGCCTCCAGGCCGGGTCTGGTCCCCGTTTGGACCCACGTATGGGCCTCGGTCGTGGTGTCGCTCAATGCCAGGCCCTCCGGCTTCGTATTGCTTGTGGCGTCGGAACGGAAGGAACCGGCCGGCGCCACGCAACGGCCCGGAACATGATCCTGGCGGTTCATTCCGTGGCCGTTGAACGCCTCCGGGGAGGGGCCGGTTGCCGGGGGCAGGCAGGCGGGCTCACGCCCGAAGTGAAGCGGTACCCCACGGCCCGTGGTTGCGATGTTGCGCCGCAGCGGTCAGAATCGGAGGGGAAGCGGGCGATCCGGCCCGCCGCCCTGCCTGAAGCGAGGGCTGCGGTAAGCCTGCACCGCTCGCCATAGCGTGAATCCCGGGCCGGCCTCTCAGCATTGCCGCCCAAGCGCCTGATCCGTGGCGGAAATGCCCCAGTCCTGATTCGGATGCGTAAGCTCCTCCACCAGATCTTGTGTGAAACTGGAGGGCTGATAACCATATATATGGTCATTGAGCCCAGGGCGCCGAATCCGGCGCGACCCGGGCAGGCCCCTGATTTTCCTGACCGAGGTTGCTGATGGACGGCTACGCGCAGACTCTCGCCCCTGGATTCGCCCCCCGCCACGGCGGTGTGGCGGCCCGGCCGGATATGCTGCGCCCTCAAGCCGGTGCTGGCCCCTTGGGGGGCGCCTTCGGCACACATCCCATGCCCGGTCGCCCGCTGGATGCCGGGATGGGGCTGGCCGTGGGCCGGCGCACCGTCTTCCGCCCGGAGGATGCCGAGGATTTCGGCCGGGTGGCCGAACGCGTTTCCGCTGGCAACACAGCCCTGGCGCCCACCGCGCCGGGGGAGCGCGAGGCGCTGCGCAACGCCATCGCCACCGGCGCGCTGCTGACCTCCGGCCGGCATCTCCAGCACGGCGACGCGGAGCAGCCGAAGCGCAACATGGAGGTCTTCACCAACTGCGCCACGGCGATCACCTCCTTCGCCGAATTCTACCTGTTGCTGAACGGCTCCGGCGTGGGCCGCGCCTATGACGACGAGCTGGCGGTGGTGGACTGGGCCCGGGCGCCCGATCTGCGCCTGCACCTCTCGCCTGAGCATCCGGACTTCCCCGCCACCCGCGACACGCTGCGCCGCTTCGGGGTGGAGATGGGGCTGCTGCCCTGGGGCACGGACGATGCCGGCTTCGACGCGGCGGCGGAGGCGGCTGTGCGCGCCTTCCTGGAGGCCGAGCTGGTGAGCGACCTCGCCGCCATCCCGGCGGGCGCCGTGGTCCATCGCGTGGCCGACAGCCGCGAGGGCTGGGCCAAGGCGGTCGAGGTGCTGGAAGCCATGGCCTTCCGTGGGGAGCGGGAGAAGACCCTGCTGCTCGACCTGTCCGATGTCCGCCCCGCCGGCTCGCCGATCCGCGGCATGCAGGGGCGCCCGGCCTCCGGGCCGGTCTCGCTGCTGCGCGGGCTGATCAACATCCGCCGCCACGTGATCGAGCCCGCCCGCACCCGCGACCCGCAGGGCGAGGCACTGCAGCCCTGGGAACAGGCGCTGCTGGTGGACCATCACCTCTCCGTCGAGGTGCAGGTGGGGGGCGCCCGCCGCGCCGCGCGCATGGCCACCAAGTCCTGGCGCGACCCGGGCATCCTGCGCTTCGTGCGCGCCAAGTCGGAGGGCGGGCTCTGGACCGCCAACAACTCCGTCATGGTGGACCGCGAGTTCTGGCAGCGGGTGCGGGAAGGCGATGCGGCCGATGCGCTGACCGCCCATGCCCGGGCGGTCTTCGACGAGGTCACGCGCTGCGCCTTCGTGAACGGCGAGCCCGGCTTCATCAACGGCGACCTGCTGGAAGACCACCGCACCGGCGCCGCCTGGGACAAGCCGGTCTTCGAGGATGGGCGCGACTTCCGCTCCGACCGCTACCAGGTGACGGAGGCCGACGGCCTGCTGGCCGAAACGGCGCGCCGCGCCTCCACCGCGCGCTTCCCGGTCACCACCAATCCCTGCGGCGAGATCACCCTGCACGTCACGGGCGGCTATTGCGTCATCGCCGATTTCGCGCCGCTGCTGGCCTGCCCGGCGGGCTTCGACAGCTTCACGCCCGGTGCGCCGCCGGAGGAGATCGCCGGGGAATGGGACCGGCGGGTGGAGGATTCCGTGCGCCTCGGCGTGCGCTTCCTGATCCGCGCCAACCGGATGGATGCGCTCTATGGCGAGGAGGTGTCCCGCACCAACCGCATCGGCATCGGCCCCACCGGCCTGCACGAATGGGCCTGGATGCGCTTCGGTCTGGGCTTCCGCGAGATGCTGGACGAAAGCCGCTCCGCGGCCTTCTGGTCGATGCTGGACCGCCTCTCCGCGATCGCCAAGGAGGAGGCGAATGCCTATGCCGCCGAGCTCGGCACGGCGCGGCCTGTCACCGTCACCACGGTCAAGCCGGCGGGCACGACCAGCAAGCTCTTCGCCCTGACCGAAGGCGCGCACCTTCCCGCCCGGCGCCAGTATCTCCGCTGGGTGCAGTTCAAGGGCACGCGCGACGAGACCACGGGCGAATGGCTGCCCGGCTCCGACCCGCTGCTCGCGGATTACGAGGCGCGCGGCTATCCGCTGCGGGCGCTGCGCTCCTTCCCCGGCATGACCATCGTGGGTTTCCCCACCGTGCCGCTGCTGCAACGCCTGGGGCTGGAGGACGGCCTCGTCACCGCGCCGGAGGCGACGCCGGAGGAGCAGTACCAGTATCTGCGCCTGCTGGAGCGCCACTGGATCGGCCGCGACCAGGGCAACCAGGTCAGCTACACGCTGAAGGTCTATACCGACCAGCACGACCTCGACGCCTTCCGCGACATGGTGCGGGAGCATCAGCCCTCCGTGCGCTGCTGCTCCGTCCTGCCAAGCCGCCCCGACTCCGAACTCGGCTACGAGTACCTGCCGGAGGAGGAGATTTCCGCCGGGCGCTTCGCCGCCATCGTCGACGGCATCGATGACGGCGCGGTGCGGGAGGCGGTGGACTGGGCGCACCTGCAATGCGCGAGCGGCGTCTGCCCGATCTGACCGGTGCTGCCGGCAGCCCGTGATACGGGGTGCCGGCCGGACTTGCGCTTCGCAGCCTTGGCGTTGCTCTATCCCCGGGGGACAAGGCCCCACCGTCGACGCAGTGCGTCGACCCCCCCGGCCCCCCTTATCCGCCAGGACCCTGCGGGCCCTGGACCCGGTGAGTTGACGCTCGCTGCGGCCGGGTCGCGCCGGAGAGCACCGCTCTCCGGCGACTGCGGGTGCCACCAGCGCGGATGGTGATTTTCTTCTTCGGGAACCCCGCTGATCCACCCTCTCCCAGGGATCGGGCCGCAGGCTGACGGCCACCACCGGAGCCAACGAAAGCCCGGGGTCCGGGGACCGGCCTCGGTCCCCGGCGGTGAGGGTGTGGGAGAGGCGGCGCCTCTCCCACGGCGGGTCATCACAAAGCGGAACGCCCGGAGCCGCCTCGGGGGCTACCGGGCCGTTGGCCAGTGCCGCTATGCCGTCCGGTGATAGGAACGCCGGGAAAACCGATAGCACGACCCTCCACGGCCTCCTGTAGAAGTTCCAGCAACAGGCCCGTGCGAGACCCGGCCATGGGAAGGAAACGTGCTTCCCGTGGCAGACCGGGCCGGTGGCGCCGCCGAAGCGAAGCAGAGGTTCCGGGAGGACCGCTCATGATCATCGACTGCCATGGCCACTACACCACGGCGCCCGCCGCCCATGACCGCTGGCGCGAGGCGCAGACGGCGGCCTTCAAGACCGGTGGCGATGTCGATCCCGCCTATCCCGACATCTCCGACGACGAGATCCGCGAGACGGTGGAGAAGAACCAGCTCCGCCTGCTGCGCGAGCGCGGTGCCGACCTGACGATCTTCAGCCCGCGCGCCTCCACCATGGCGCACCATGTGGGCAACGAGGCGGTGAGCCAGGCCTGGACACGCCGCTGCAACGACCTGATCAAGCGCGTGGTGGACCTCTTCCCGCAGTACTTCGTGGGCGTCTGCCAGCTGCCGCAGTCGCCGGGCGTGTCGATCACCCATTCCATCGCGGAGCTGGAGCGCTGCGTGACGGAGCTGGGCTTCATCGGCTGCAACCTGAACCCGGACCCCTCGGGCGGGCACTGGGCGGGGCCGCCGCTCACCGACCGGGCCTGGTATCCGTTCTTCGAGAAGATGGTCGAGCTGGACGTGCCGGCGATGATCCACGTCTCCGGCTCCTGCAACTGCAACTTCCACGCGACCGGCGCGCACTACATCAACGCCGACACCACCGCCTTCATGCAGTTCCTGGAAGGCGACCTGTTCCGGGACTTCCCGACGCTGCGCTTCGTCATCCCGCATGGCGGCGGCGCGGTGCCGTATCACTGGGGCCGCTATCGCGGGCTGGCGGACATGCTGAAGCGGCCGCCGCTGCGCGAGCATGTCATGAAGAACGTGTTCTTCGACACCTGCGTCTATCACCAGCCAGGCATCGACCTGCTGTTCCGGGTGATCGATATCGACAATATCCTCTTCGGATCGGAAATGGTCGGGGCGGTGCGTGGGATCGATCCGGAAACCGGCCACTACTTCGACGACACCAAGCGCTACATCGACGCGCTGCCCATCCCCGAGGCGGACAAGCACAAGGTCTTCGAGCTGAACGCGCGGCGCGTCTATCCGCGCCTCGATGCCATCCTGCGCGAACAGGGGCGCTGACGGCCGCGTCCTGGCGGAGCGACCTTTCCTGGCCGTTCCGCCGTCGGGACGGCACCGTCAGGCGAAGCCGTGCCGCCGTGCATAGGCCCGGGCCACGCTGACCGCGATCTCCGCCAGCCTGGGCACCAGGACGGCATCGGGTGCCGGGCGGTAGCTCGCGGTGAAGCGGGCCAGCGGCAGGCACAGCGGCGTCTCGATCAGGCGCAGCTCGCCGCGCGCCATCTCGCCCTGCGCGACCACGGGGGGAATGACGGCGATACCGATGCCGTCCACCGCCATGCGGACCATGGTGGCAAGGGAGGCGCTGGCATGGATGCGCGGCGCGCCCAGGCCCAGCGCCTGGAAGGCCTGGCGCAGGTCGCGGTGGTTGACCGTGTTCTTGGGGAAGGTGATGAGCGGGTGCCGGCGCAGCGCCTCCGGCGGCACCGGCTCCTCCTCGAAATGCATCCGGCGGCCGGCCAGGAAGCGGATCGGGTAGGAGATCAGCTCCAGGTCCATGAGTTCCGGCTCCGAGAGCGGGCCCGTCACGAAGCCGAGGTCCATCTCCTGCCGCAGCAGCGCCTGCTTGAGGTCGGGGGTGATGGCCACCTCGATCTCGAAGGTGACGGTCGGATGGCGGGTGTTCACCTGCTCGATGAAATCCGACAGCCAGGTCTGCACGATGGTCTCGGCGACGCCGAGGCGCACCACGCCGCCAAGCTGTTCCCCGGCGGCGATGGTCTGCACCATCTCCATGTGCAGTCGCAGCAGGCGCTCGGCATAGCCCAGCAGGTGGCGCCCCTTGGGCGTCAGGTGGATCGAGCGTCCGGAGCGCTCGAAGAGCCTGTGGCCCAGCTCCGCCTCCAGCCCTGCCACGCGCTGGGAGACGGCGGGCTGCGTGGTGTAGAGCCGCTCCGCCGCCCGGCCGAAGCTTTCCAGCGTCGCGACCCAGTAGAAGATTTCCAGGCTTCGCAGGTCGATCATGGTCCTCGCCGGCGGCCGCTCCCGGGCCGTCGGGGACTATGCGGGATGCCCGGGCGGCTTGCCCACCCGGCGGGGCGGGCGCGGGCGGGGAAAGATCAGGCCCCCGGACCAGGAAGGGCCTCGGGGCGCGCTAGGAAACCGGGATGCCCGCGCGCAGTTGCCTGAAATTTCGGCACCGTCCCATAAGCCAGGCTGATGGAATCCGGTTGTGAAAGCCGATTGGACAGAATGGATGGGTCTCGCCGATCCTTTCGCTCCAAGCTTTGGACCCGTCCGGTGGCTGCCAGCGCCCTGGGAGTGTTCCGGGAGCCGAGCCATCCATGCCCCCGGGTGAACTCCGCCGCTGTCGGCGGAGCCGCATCCGTTCCATCGTCAGAGAGGTCCCATGCTCACTCGCCGCGCCGCGCTCCGTGCCTCTGCCCTGGGCTTCGCCAGCCTCCCGCTCGTGAACATCCGCCGCGCCTTCGCCGCCGAGGAGGTGGTGATCGGCGCGGTCTATCCGCTGACCGGCAACAGCGCCCAGATCGGGCAGGACGCCAAGGCGGTGATGGAGGTGGGCGCCGAGATCATCAACGGCCAGCACGACCGCGTGCCCATGCTCCTCGGCGAGGGCGGCGGCCTGCCGAAGCTGGGCGGCGCGAAGATCCGCCTGGTCTTCGCCGACCACCAGAACGACCCGCAGAAGGCCCGTGCCGAGGCCGAGCGCCTGATCACGCAGGAGAAGGTGGCGCTGATCATCGGCAGCTTCTCCTCCGCCACGGCGGCGACCATCTCGCAGGTCACCGAGCGCTACCAGATCCCCTATGTCTCCGCCGACAACTCCTCGCCCAGCCTGACGCAGCGCGGGCTGCAATGGTTCTTCCGGCCCTCGCCGAACGACGTGACCTTCACCGAGGCCATGTTCAACTTCTTCAAGGAAACGGGTGAGAAGACCGGCCGCAAGGTCGGCTCCATCTCGCTCTTCT
Source organism: Roseomonas gilardii (assembly GCF_001941945.1). NCBI lineage: Bacteria > Pseudomonadati > Pseudomonadota > Alphaproteobacteria > Acetobacterales > Roseomonadaceae > Roseomonas > Roseomonas gilardii. Next base: position 476,996 of record NZ_CP015583.1, read on the forward strand.
ACGAGGACAGCATCTTCGGCACCGACAGTGCCACCATCCAGCGGAAGATGGCCGAGCAGGCGGGCATCAAGGTCCTGGCCGACATCAAGTACCGCGCCAACTCGCCGAGCCTCGCTGCCGAGGCGCAGAGGCTCAAGGCGGCGGACGCGGATGTGCTGATGCCGTCCTCCTACACCAGCGACGCCATCCTGATCCTGCGCGCCATGAACGAGATCGGCTACAAGCCCCGGGCGATCATGGCCCAGGCGGCGGGCTTCCAGGAACAGGCCTTCCTTTCCGGCGTCGGCGCCATGGCCGAGGGCGTGCTCAGCCGCTCCTCCTTCGCCATCGACGCGGGCAGCAGCCGCCCCGCGATCGAGAAGATCAACGCTCTCTACAAGGCCCGGCAGAACAAGGACCTGAACGACAACACCGCGCGCGAGTTCACCGCGCTCCAGGTGGCGGCGGATGCCGTCAACCGCGCCGGCTCGACCAAGGCGGCCGATCTGCAGAAAGCCTTCCAGGAGACCGACATCGCCGGCGACCAGACCATCATGCCCTGGAAGGGCGTGAAGTTCGACAAGGCAGGCAACAACCTGCTCGGCACGCCGGTGATCCAGCAGGTGACCAAGGGCTCCTACCGGACCGTCTGGCCGTCCGAGGTGGCCTCGGTGCCGCTGGTCTGGAACGTCGGCCAGTAAGCGCCGAACGGGATGACCGCTGAACTGATCGCGCAGGCCGTGGTGAGCGGCCTGCTGATGGGCATGATCTATGCCCTCGTGGCGGCCGGGCTGTCGCTGATCTTCGGGCTGATGGACGTGGTGAACTTCGCCCATGGGGAGCTGCTGATGCTCGCCATGTTCGCGACGCTGATCCTCTACCGCTACAGCGGCCTCGACCCGATCCTGCTGCTGCCGCTGGTGGCGATCCTGCTCTTCGGCTTCGGCGTGGCGATCTACCGCCTGCTGATCGGGCGGGCGCTGTCCGTCACCTTCAACCGCGGCATGTCGCAGATCTTCGTGACCTTCGGCCTGGCGATCTTCCTGCGGGGCGCGGCGCAGTACCTGTTCGGCAGCGAGTTCCAGAGCCTCACCGGCACCTGGGTCAGCGACCGCACGGTGAACCTCGCCGGCATCTACCTGCCGCTGCCGCAGCTCGTGGCCTCGGTGGTCTGCCTGCTGGCCTTCGCCGCGCTGCTCGCCGTCTCGCGCACCGAGTTCGGCCGGGCGCTGGAGGCGACACGGGAGGACCGCGACGCGGTGGCGCTGATCGGCATCGACCGCGATCGCATCTTCGCCATCGGCTGGGGCATGGGCGCCGCGGCGGTGGGCGTGGCGGGCACGATGTTGGCCACCTTCTACTACGTCTCGCCCAATGTGGGCGTGAACTTCGCCACCATCGCCTATGTCACCGTGGCGCTGGGCGGCTTCGGCAGCCTGCTGGGCGCGCTGGTGGCCGGGCTGCTGGTCGGCCTCGCGGAATCCCTCACCGCCCTGGTGCTGGAACCCTCGGTCAAGCAGATCGGGATGTTCGCCCTCTATATGTTCGTGCTGGCCTTCCGCCCGCGCGGCCTGTTCGGGAAGCTGTGATGTCCACCACCCTGCGGCAGGCCGCCGCGGCACCGCCGCGCGCCAACGCCATCACCCGCCGCCGCCGGCGCGAGCTCCTGGCCGGCGCGGTGATCCTGCTCCTGCTCGCGGCGCTGCCCTTCGGCGTCACCGACGTCTATGCGCAGAACCTGATCATCCTGACCCTGCTCTATGCCGGGCTCAGCCAGGCATGGAACATCCTGGGCGGCTATTGCGGCCAGATCTCGCTGGGTCACGCGCTGTATTTCGGAGTGGGCGGCTATGTCTCCACCATGCTCTTCGTCCATGCCGGCGTGCCACCCGTCCTCGGCATGGCCGCCGCCGGCATCGTGGCCGGGCTCTGCGCCCTGCTGGTCGGCTGGCCCTGCTTCCGCCTGTCCGGCCACTACTACGCCATCGCGACCGTGGTGGTGGGGGAGATCGGCTACCTGCTCTTCCTGAACTGGGAATGGGTCGGCGGCGCGATGGGCATCTATGTGCCGCTGGGGCCGGATTCCTGGCTGAACCTGCAGTTCCGCATCTCCAAGCTGCCCTGGCACTTCATCACCCTGGGCTTCGCCGCCCTGACCTGGGTTGTGGCCTGGGCGATCGAGGGCTCGCGCTGGGGCTATTCCTGGCGCGCGGTGAAGGACGACGTGACGGCGGCGCGCAGCCTCGCCGTGCGGGTCTTTCCCTCCAAGATGGCGGCGGCCGCGATCAGCGGCTTCCTCACCGGCGTCGGCGGCGCGATCTACGCGCAGTATGTCGGCTATATCGACCCGGACAGCATCCTCGCGGGCTCCTTCTCCATCCTGATCGCCCTGCCCGCGGTGCTGGGCGGCGTCGGCACGCTCTGGGGACCGCTGATCGGCGCGGCGGTGCTGATCCCGGTCTCGGAACTGTCGCGCTCCTATCTGGGCGGCTCCGGCAGCGGCGTGGACCTGATGATCTACGGGCTGCTGATCATGATCGTGGCGCTCGCGCGGCCGCAGGGGCTGGTCAGCCTCCTCGGCGTCAGGAGCCAGGCGGGAGGTGGCGATGGACGCGCTGCTTGAGGTCCGCAACGTCAGCAAGCGCTTCGGCGGCGTGCAGGCGAACAGCGACATCACCTTCGACGTCCGGCGCGGCGAGATCCTGGGCCTGATCGGGCCGAACGGCGCGGGCAAGACCTCGCTGTTCAACTCCATCTCCGGCGAGGTCACGCCCGATACCGGCGAAATCCGCATGGAGGGGCAGCGCATCTCGGGCCTCGGGCCGGTGGAATGCACGCGGCGCGGCATCGCCCGCACCTTCCAGGTGGTGCGTTCCTTCGACTCCATGACCGTGCTGGAGAATGTGATGGTGGGCGCCTTCACCCGCCACCGCACGGCGCGGGAGGCGATGGCCGCGGCCGAGCAGGTGCTGGACTTCGCCGGGCTGCTCGGGCGCATGGACCGGCCGGCCATCTCGCTCACCCCACCCGAGAAGCGGCGGCTGGAGGTGGCGCGCGCCCTGGCGACGCAGCCGCGCCTGTTGCTGCTGGACGAGATGCTGACCGGGCTGACGCCCGCCGAGGCGCAGTCCGGCGTGCAGCTCATCCGCGCGGTGCGCGACCAGGGCGTCACCATCATCATGGTGGAGCATGTGATGGAGGTTCTGCTGCCGCTGATCGACCGTGCCGTGGTGCTGAATCTCGGCAAGGTCCTGCTCACTGGCTCGCCGCAGGAGGTGGTGCGCGACCCGGAGATGATCCGTGCCTATCTGGGGGACCGCTATGCTGCGGCTTGAGGGCGTTTCCGCCAGCTACCGGGGCCTCAAGGCCCTGCAGGGCGTCGATCTGGAGGTCGGCCAGGGCGAGGTGGTGGCGGTGGTCGGCGCCAACGGCGCGGGCAAGAGCACGTTGCTGAAGGCCATCGCCGGCCAGGTCGCGACCGAGGGGCAGATCGCCTTCCAGGGCGAGAGCCTGCGCCGCATGCCCTCGCACCGGATCGCGCGCCTCGGCGTCAACCTCGTGCCCGAGGGACGGCGGCTCTTTCCGCGCCTCTCGGTCGAGGACAACCTTCGCCTTGGTGCCTATGCGCGCAAGGGCGACCCGGATCGCTTCAGGCCGCTGGAACTGGTCTTCGAGCTCTTCCCCCGGCTGAAGGAGCGCCTGCCGCAGCTCGCCGGCACGCTCTCGGGCGGGGAGCAGCAGATGCTGGCCATCGGCCGCGCCCTGCTGACCCAGCCGAAGCTGCTGATGCTGGACGAACCCAGCCAGGGTATCATGCCGAAGCTGGTGGACGACATCCTGGCGGCGGTGACGCGCATCCGCGCCCTCGGCGTCACGGTGCTGCTGGTGGAGCAGCGGCTGGCCGAGGCGCTGGCCATCGCCGACCGCGCCTATGTGCTGCAGACCGGCCGGGTCGTGATGTCCGGCCCGGCCGCGGAAATCGCCGGCAACGCCGATGTGCGGCGTGCCTATCTCGGCATGTGATCAGGATCCCTCCCTTGTCCTCCCAGCGCCATATCCGGATCGGCATCGATATCGGAGGCACCTTCACCGACCTGCAGATCCTCGACGAGCGGAGCGGCAGGCTGCACAGCCTCAAGACCCCGACCACGCCGGAGGACCCCTCCATCGGGCTGATGACGGGCATCGAGGCGGCGGCGGAACGCTACGGCTTCGCCCTCGCCGACATCCGCCTTCTGCTGCACGGCACCACCATCGCCACCAACGCGGTGCTGGAGCGTTGCCTCGCGCGGGGCGTGCTGCTGACCACGGCGGGCTTCGAGGACGTGCTGGAGATCGGCCGCCACACCCGCCGCGACATCTACGGGCTGAAGCAGAAGGTGGAACCGCCGTTGGTGCCGCGCGACCGGCGCCTCGGCGTGGCGGAGCGGCTGCGCGGCGACGGCAGCGTGGAGACGGCGCTGGACGAGGCCTCGGTGTCGGCGGTGCTGGAGCGGCTGCGCGCCCTGGAGCCCGAGGCGGTGGCGATCTGCCTGCTCAACGCCCATGTCAACGCGGCGCATGAGGAGCTGCTGGCCGGGCGCATCCGCGCCGAGTTCCCGGACCTGCCGCTCAGCCTGTCCTCCGAGGTGAGCCCGGAGATCCGCGAATACGAGCGCAGCTCGACCACCGTGCTGAATGCGCTGCTGATGCCGGTGGTGGGGCGCTACCTCGCCCGCCTGCAACAGCGCATGGAGGAACGTGCGCTGACGGCGAGGCTGCTGCTGGTTCAGTCCAATGGCGGCGTCTGCTCCGCCGGGATGGCGTCGCGGCAGCCGGTGCGGCTGCTGCTGTCCGGTCCCAGCGGCGGGGCGCTCGCCACCATGCGCGCCGCCGAGGCGCTGGGCCGGCCGAACCTCGTCGGCGCCGACATGGGTGGCACCTCCTTCGACATCTGCGTGGTGCAGGGCGGCCAGGTCACGCTGATGACCCAGGGCGAGATCGACGGCCTGCCGGTGCGCCTGCCGATGATCGAGATCCGCACCATCGGCTCCGGCGGCGGCTCCCTCGCGGCGGTGGATTCCGGCGGGCGGCTCACCGTCGGGCCGCGCTCGGCGGGCTCCTTTCCTGGCCCCGTCTGCTACCGCCGGGGCGGCACCGAACCGGCGGTGACGGATGTGAACATCGCCCTCGGCCGGCTGGACGGGCGCTTCTTCCTGGGCGGCGCCATGGCGCTGGACACGGACGGCGCCCGCGGGGCCATCGCCGCCCGGGTGGCGCAGCCCCTGCGGCTGGAAACGGATGCGGCGGCGGAGGGCGTGCTCACCGTGGTCAACAACGCGCTCGCCTCGGCGGCACGGCTCAGCCTCTTCGAGAAGGGGCTCGACCCGCGCGATTTCAGCCTGCTCTCCTTCGGCGGCGCGGGCGGCCTGCACGCCATCCCCGTGGCCGAGGAGCTGGGCATCGGCGAGGTGATCTTCCCGGCGGATGCCAGCACCTTCTCCGCCTTCGGCATCCTGCATTCCAACATCGTGCATGACGTGGCGCGCAGCCGGGTGATGCCGGCCGCGGCGGAGAACCTGCCCCGCATCGCGGAAAGCTGCACCGCGCTGCGGGAGCAGGGCGACGCGCTGCTGGCCGCGGATGGCGTGCCGGCGGAGGCGCGCCGCTTCGCCCTTTCGGCCGACCTGCGCTATCGCGGCCAGGCCTTCGAGCTGGTGGTGCCCTGGGAGGCACCCGCGGGTGACGCCGCACCGGACGCGGCGGCGCTGGAGGCGTTGCTGGCCGGCTTCCACCATCTGCACGAGCGCCGCTTCTCCTACAGCAACCCGGCGGCGCCGGTGGAACTGGTGGCGCTGCGGCTGACCGCCACGGGCCTGATGCCGCGCGCCGAGACGGTGCGCCGTCCCGGCCTGGGCGCCGACCGCAAGCCGGAGGCACGGCGGATCTTCCTCGGCGGTCGCTGGCAGGAGGCCGCGGTGCACCAGCGCGAGCAGGTCACCGCCCCGGTCGAAGGGCCGGCGCTGATCGAGGAGGAATACACCACCGCCTTCATCGCCCCCGGCTGGCGCTGCGCGCCCGGGCCGGACGGGACGCTGATCGCGCGGAAGCTGGAGGCGTGACGGTCATGCTCGGCCCTGTCGAACTGGAGGTCCTGCGCAACGGCCTGACCGCCGCCGCCGCCGAGATGGACGTGACCGTCTGGCGCACCAGCCGCTCCACCGTGGTGCGGGAACTGCTGGACTATTCCACCGCCGTCTTCGACCGCGACGGTTACAACGTCGCGCAATCCGCCCGCATCCCGCAGCACCTGAACTCGATGAGCGCCGGGTTGCTGACCGTGGTGCGCGACCACCTGCCGCTGGCACAGTGGGAGGAAGGCGATGTCGTCATCACCAACGACCCGTATTGCGGTGGCCAGCACATCCCCGACATCCTGGCCTTCCGCCCGGTCTTCGCGGAGGGGGAGCGCATCGCCATCGTCGGCACGCTCTGCCACCATCTCGACATGGGCGGCATGGCGGCGGGCTCCTATGCCGCGACCGCGACCGAGATCTTCCAGGAAGGGCTTCGCCTGCCGCCGCTGAAGCTCTACCGGCGCGGCGTGCTGAACGCCGACCTGCTGGCGGTGATGCGGCAGAACGTGCGCCAGCCGGAGATCCTCTGGGGCGACCTGCAGGCACAGATCGCCTCGCTCTCCGTGGGCGAGGCCAACCTGCGCAAGCTCGCCGCGCGCTTCGGCGCCGATGCGGTGGTCGCGGGCTGCGCGCAGATCCTGGACGGCTCCGAGCGAGCCATGCGGGCGATGATCGGCCGCATTCCCGACGGGCACTACGAGTTCGAGGATTTCCTCGACGATGACGGCATCACGGCGGACCCCATCCGCATCCATGCCGCCATCACCGTGTGCGGGGAGGAGATGTCGGTCGATCTCTCCGGCTGTGGCCCGCAGGCGCTGGGGCCGGTCAACGCCACGCTCGCCTCGGCCCATTCCGCCGTCTCCTATGCGGTGATGGCGGTGGCCGACGAGCCGATCCCGGCCAATGCCGGATGCTATCGTCCCATCGCCGTGACCGCGCCGGAGGGCACGGTCGTCAGCGCCCGCCACCCGGCGCCGGTGGCGAACCGGATCGCGGCGACGCACCGCCTCGCCACCACGCTGCTCGGCGCGCTGCACCAGGCGGTGCCGGAGCGCGTGCCAGCCGCCTATTACGGCGTCAGCTACGTGTGCTCCTTCCAGACGGTGCAGGAAGACGGCGCGCGGGGCGTGCTGGTGGAGATCGAGGTCGGCGGCAGCGGCGCGCATCCGGAGGGCGACGGGCTGAGCGCCTTCACCTTCGGCATGCACAACAACTCCAACATCCCCGCCGAGATGATCGAGAGCGAGCTGCCGCTGACGATCACGCGCTACGGGCTGCTGCCCGGTTCCGGCGGCGCGGGACGGTATCGTGGCGGCCTGGGCTTGGTGCGTGAGTGGCGCATCGACGCGCAGGAGGCCGTCTTCACCGCCAATGCCGAGCGCTTCCGCTTCCGCCCCTATGGGCTGGCGGGCGGCGAGCCGGGCAGCGCCGGGCGGCTCCTGCTGCTGCGCGGCAATGAGGTGCGAAGCCTGGGTTCCAAGGTCAACAACCTGCGCCTGCGCCGGGGCGACGTGATCCGGCTGGAAACCTCGGGCGGCGGCGGCTTCGGCCCGCCGGAGGAACGGACGGCGGAGGCCCGGGCGCGCGACCGGGCACTGGGCTACGTGCCGGCCTGATCCCAGCCCCCGGTGCGCCGCGCACCTGGAAGCAGGCGGCCGCACGAAAAAAAGCAGCCCGGTCGTTGCCGACCGGGCTGTAGGGAGTTTCCGACGTCTGAATGCAGGAGGCATTCGATGGGATGCGGGGTAGTGGTGCCCGCGAAGAGAGTTTAAGCACGCCCGGAATCCAAATGCAAGTGATTATCATTATCCGGATATGACTCTTCGAGGATGGACCCGGGCGAGGCGGGCGGGCGAGACTTCCTGGCCGCCATCGGGCGCCAAGGGAGCCGAACCATGAGCGATCTGTCCCCCACCATCGACCATGTGGTCATCACCGTGGGCGACCAGCTCGACGCGGCGCTGGCGCAGTACACGCGGCTCGGTTTCGACATGACTGAGCGCGGCCACCACACGCTGGGGTCAAGCAACCATCTCGCCATCTTCGGCCAGGACTACCTCGAACTCCTTGGCTACGAGCCCGGCCGGGCGCCGCAGCGGGCGGACCTGCACAACGCGCCGCCGGGGTTGAACGGCCTCGTCTTCAAGCCCGACGCCCCCGATTTCGCCGAGCGCCTGCATGCGAAGGGAGCGCCGATCGGTGAGGCCCGGGAATTCAGCCGCCCGGTGCGGCTGGGCGAGGAAAGCCGGGATGCGCGTTTCCGCACCGCCAGCGTCACCGACCCGGCGGTCCAGAATGGGCGGGTCTTCTTCTGCCATCACGACACGCCGGAACTGGTCTGGCGCGAGGAATGGCGCCGGCATCCCAACGGCGTGACCGGCGTGGCGGAATTCGTCATCGCCTCCGGGGAGCCGGAGCGGATGGGCGACCTGTTCCGGCGCCTCTTCGGGGCGGATTCGGTGCGGGAAACCGAGGGTGGCCTCTGCCTGCCGGCCGGTTCCGGCACCGTCCTCGTGCTGCGGCCGGATGCGGTGGCGGAACGTTTCGGCGAGGTCCCGGCGCTGGAGGAAGGGCGGGATCGGATGGTGGCACTCAGCCTCCATTGCGCCGCGCCGGAACAGGTGGCGGTGCTGCTGGCGGGGAATGGCGTGACGGCGGTCCGGCACGGGGCGCGGCTGGTGGTGCCCCCGGCCGAGGCGGCGGGGCTGGCCCTGGCCTTCATGGACTGACCGCACGCCCCCACGGCCGAACCTGGGCGGGGCTGAAGCGTTCTGCCTTCGCCATGACCGATCGCGACCCGCTCACCCGCTATCGCCAGAAGCGCGATTTCCGGCAGACGCCGGAACCCGCAGGCGTGATCCGCCACGGTGGGCGGCCTACGGGTCTCTTCGTGGTGCAGAAGCACGACGCCACGCGTCTGCACTACGACTTCCGCCTCGAACTGGATGGTGTGCTGAAATCCTGGGCAGTGACGCGCGGCCCCAGCCTCGATCCGGAGGAGAAGCGCCTCGCGGTGGAGGTGGAGGACCATCCCCTCGACTATGGCGGCTTCGAGGGGGTGATCGGCAGCGGCTACGGCGCCGGCACGGTGCTGCTCTGGGACCGTGGGAGCTGGGAACCGCTCTCGGAGGACCCGGCGGCGGACCTGGCCGGGGGGCGTCTGCACCTCCGCCTGCACGGCACGCGTCTGAAGGGCGGTTGGCATCTGGTGCTGATGCGCGGACGCGGGCGTGGGACGCGCCGGAACTGGCTGCTGATCAAGGACCGCGACGAGGAGGCCCGGCCCGGCTCCGGCGACGCACTGTTGCGCGAGGCCACGACCTCCGTCCTGTCCGGACGCGACCTGGCCCAGATCGCCACGGGCGCGCCGGCACCCGGATGAACCCGCCCCGCCAGGGTGGGCATCGCAGCCCCGGCCCGACCATGTCGGGCGTCGCGCTGTCGCATCCGGAGCGTGTCTATTGGCCCCCCTCCGGCGATGCGGGGCCGGTCACCAAGCAGGACCTCGCCCGCTACCTGGAACGCGTGGCGCCGCGCCTGCTGCCCGCCATCGTGGGGCGGCCGCTGACTCTGTTGCGGGCACCGGAAGGGATCGGGGGCGAGCGCTTCGTGCAGCGCCATGCCGCGCGGGGCCTTTCGCCACTGGTCGGCACGGTGCGCCCGCGCGGGGAGGAGAAGCCGCTGATCCAGGTGGATTCCGCCGGAGCGCTGGTGGCGCTGGCCCAGTCCGGCGTGCTGGAGATCCATCCCTGGGGAGCCCGCAGCGCCCGGCTGGCGCAGCCGGACCGGATGGTGCTGGACCTCGATCCGGCGGAGAACCTGTCCTTCGGCGCGGTGGTCGCGGCGGCCCTGGCGCTGCGGGAGCGCGTGCTGGCGCTGGGCCTCGTGCCCTTCTGCAAGACCACGGGCGGCAAGGGGCTGCATCTGGTGGTGCCCCTGGCCGCCGGGACGCGCTGGGACCGGCTGCACGCGGTGGCGGCGGCGATCTGCGAGAGGCTGGCGCGGGAGGCGCCGGAACGCTTCACCACGCAATCCGCCCTGGCCGGGCGGGAAGGGCGGATCTTCCTGGATTTCCAGCGCAATGCGCGCGGGGCCTCGGCGGTGGCGCCCTGGTCGCCCCGCGCCCGCCCCGGCGCCCCGGTGGCGATGCCGCTGGACTGGGCGGAGGTGACGGAGGGGCTCGACCCCCGGCGCTTCACCATCGCGACTGCCCCGGTCCGCCTGGAGGCGCCGGACCCCTGGGACGGGATGGAGGCGGCCGCGCGGCCCCTGCCGCCGCTGTCGCAGGTGCGCTGATCGGAGGGGCGGTGGAGCCTCTGTTTCCGGCTGTCCGGCAGCGGGCCGGCGACGGGCACCGGCCCTCCCGACCGAATCCCTATTGCGGATGGACCGGCGGCACGCGACGCCACCAGGTGGTGCGCCTGGTTTCGCGCAGGAAGGTGAAGAGGCCGGAGCCCACGATCACCGCCATGCCGAGGAACATCCAGCCGTCCAGCCGGTCGCCGAAGATCGCGTAGCCCAGCCCGACGCCCCAGAGCATCTGGCTGTACTGGGTCGGCGCCACGAGGCTGGCGGGGGCCTTGGCCGAGGCCAGCATGATCAGCACATTGCCCCCCGCGGCGAGGAGGCCGTAGCCGGCGAGGTAGAGCCACTGCTCGCCGCTCGGCCAGGCAAAGCGCGGCAGCATGAGCAGCCCGCTGACCAGGATCGGGCCGATCAGCCCGGCGCCGTAGAGGGAGATCCGCTTCTCCTTTCCCCCCAGGGCCCGCAGGATGATGATCGTCACGGCACCGGAGAAGCCGCCGATGATGGCAGCCAGATGCCCGGCGGTGAGCTCCCGGAAGCCGGGACGCAGCACGATCAGCACGCCCAGGAAGCCGACGATCACCGCCGACCAGCGGCGCCAGCCCACGGCTTCCTTCAGGAAAAGCACCGAGAGGATGGTGACGAAGACCGGCAGCAGGAAGATCAGGCAGAAGGCCTCCGCCATCGGCAGGGCGGTGAAGGCGATGATGCTGGACAGGCTGCCGACCACCGCGAAGACGCCGCGCAGCAGCCACAGGCCGCGGTGGCGCGACACCACCAGATCCACCGGCCGGTCGCCGGGGCCGAGGATGAAGGGGATCGCCGCCAGCCCCAGCACGGCGCCGAAGAAGGCGACCTCGAAGGGGTCCAGCGCGCCCTCGATCAGCTTGATCGAGGCGTCGCTCAACGCATAGGAGGCATAGGCGAGGAAGGCGAGCAGCACGCCGTTCAGGACATGCCTATCCATGGCGGTTGGCGGGGCGTCGGCGGGCTGGGGTCATCATGGCACCGGGTGGGGCTGGCGTGGCGGGCGCGCCGGAGGCGCCCGGTCCGCCACGCAATGTCAGCCCCGCCGCCCCGGGACCACCCCTGTCACGGGAAATTCTTCGTGGTGGCGCCCCGGGGGGCCTTGCCCGTTTCAGCCCGGACGGAAGACGCGCAGGCGATGGCCGTCCGGGTCCCGCGCGGTGAAGCAGCGGCCGAAATCCATCTCCGTGGGTGGTTGCAGGATGGTGACGCCGGCCGCCAGCCATTCGGCATGGGTGGCATCGACATCCGCGGCGAGGAAAGCGAGCTCCGACGTGCCCGGTGTGCCAGTGGGCGGCGGTTCCACGCCATCCCGCCGCCACAGGCCGATGCCGGCGCCAGGATTGGTGCGGAAGAGGGCGAAGGTGGCGGAGGCTTCCTCGGGCGCATGGCCCAGCAGCCGGGCGTAGAAGGCCGCGCTGTCCGTGGCGCTGGCCACATAGAGGATCGTGAGATCGAGTTGCGGCATGCCGGGTCTCCTGGCCTCAAGGTTCGGGAGACAGCATGGCCGGGCGCGGTGACAGCTTCCGTCAGCAGCGGTCAGAACAGGTCCTCGAGATCCTGCTGCAGCCGCCATTCGGCCAGGAGAAGCCGACGGCGGCGCGGGTAGCGGTCGGTGTCGATCCGGAGCGCCACGATGCGGTCGAGGCGGAAATGCCGGAAGTCCTGCCGCGTCTCGCACCAGGCGGCCAGGACCTCGGCCTCCCCGAAGAAGCCGATCGCCACCGGCCAGACGATGCGCTCGCTCGCGACACCCTTCTTGTCCGTGTAGCGGAGGTGCAGGCGCCGCTCCTGCTGCATCGCCTCGCGCAGCGTGGCGAGATGCGGGGCGCCGGCGCTGTCGTCCATGCCGGAGAGCAGGGCGCCATCGCGTGCCTGGAGTTCGGCCTCCGGCGGCATGGCGGCGAGGATCTTGGCCAACGCGTCCTCGGCCGCCTCGTCGAGCACCGGGTCGCCGCGCTGGGCGACGAAGCGCAGGCCGAGCAGGAGCGCGTCCATCTCGTCCTCGCTGAAACGCAAGGGCGGAAGGAAGAAGCCGGGCCGGAGAACATAGCCAAGCCCGGCCTCGCCCTCGATGGCGGCGCCCTGGGCCTGGAGGGTGGCGATGTCGCGATAGAGGGTGCGCAGCGAAACGCCAAGTTCCTCGGCCAGATCGGCGCCGCGGACCGGATGCCGCCTTCGGCGCAGGGCCTGGAGCAGGTCGAGCAGGCGGGCGGAACGGGACAGCGCGGCGATTCCCTGGCGAGAAAGCCGAGTGTCGGGCGCAGCGATCCAGGCTGGCAAGCCAACCTAGTCAAGTCGCGGAAATATAAGGAAAATGGCGGACCCGATACGATTCGAACGTACGACCTTTGCCTTCGGAGGGCAACGCTCTATCCAGCTGAGCTACGGGTCCGTCAGCGCCCGTCTAGCGCATGGCGCCGGGGAGGGGAAGCCCCCCGGCGCCATGCGAGTGGATGCCGTGTGCCTCAGGCGGCGGCCCGGCTGGGCGTACCGGCCATCCGGAGCGCCGCCGCGCGCACCGCCTCCGTCCGGCTGGTCCAGCCCCGGCCGAAACGGCTGAAACCGTCCAGCGAGCGGTAATAGGCGAGGCGGGCCTCGGAGAAGGAGGCGATCAGCCGCTCCGGCTCCAGCGCCCGCGCGGCGGCCAGGGTAATGGGGCCGACCGAACCGTCCGCCGTCACGCCTACCGCTTTCTGCAGCAGCTTCACCGCGCGCGAGGGGCCGGCATTCACCCCGAAATCGAAGACGCCGAGATCGACCCCGGGCGGCAGCTCGGCGCACCGCATCGGCGTCCAGTAGCGGGCACGGTAGATCTCGCGCGCCTCGGCACGGGACAGGTCGCGGACCTCGTCCACGCTCACCGCCCGGTCGCGGAAGGTGCTCAGCACATCTCGCGTGATGCCCATGTTGGTGGCGCCCCCGGGGTCCTGCGGATCGTTCACGAAGCCGCCTTCCTGTTGCAGCACGATGGCGAGGCAGCGGTCGAAGCGCGCTTCCGCCGAATCGGGCGGGGCGGCGGTTCGGGGCAGGTTGGCCAGGCTGGCGGCTCCGGCTGGTGCCCCGGCCATGTCGCGCAGCGTGGACAGGGCGGACTGCACCTGCGCGCCGGCCTGTGCCGTCTGCGCCCGTTGCAGCACGCCGGCGAGGCGGTCCTTCTCATGCGCGGATTGCGAGGAACCGATCCAGAAATTCACCACCGAGGCGAAGGCCGCCCCCAGCGTGCCCACGGTGATGTTCACCAGCGCCGCGGTTTCCGGCGGGAAGGCATGGTTGAAGGAGACCAGCAGCACCATCACCACCAGGAAGGCCAGGATCACCAGGCTGGAGATCAGGGCCGGCCCCCAGGGCAGAGGTTGCAGGGACGGCAGTTCCAAGTGACCGGGTGCGGGGTTGGCGTCGCTGGCCGGGGAGGGAGCAGTGCCCTCCGGTGGGTGCGTCAGCAGGACCTCCGCCAGACGCATCCGGAGGCCGGCCGCGAGGCCGGAATCGGCCGCCACGGCGGCATGGGCAGCCTGAGCCTCGGCGGCGCCAGTGGCCTGGGTGACGGTCTCGGAGATCCGGTTTCCGAGACGTCCGGAGGAGTCGGTGGCGAGTCGCCGGGCGATATCCGGCAGCAGCGCCACCGCGAGCGGCAGATGGGGCAGGGGCATAGGGCTGGCCTCGCGCGCCGCACCGGCCGCGCCGAACCAAGCCCTTGGGCATGGAGGCACGACAGCCCTGGCTGCGTCCGGGACGGGGCGGCCAGGGATTCCGGTGCGAAGGTGGGTTGGGGAGGGCCATCGGACGCGGTTCGCCCGTTGACCTTGATTTTTTAGGATAAAAATCCTACAAGGTCAAGGAAATTGCCCTGACTCTGTCAGTCTCCGCGCGGATGCGCCTTGCGCCAGGTTTCCAGCAGGCCCGCGGCATCCACCGCGGCATAGCGCTGGGTGGTGGACAGGCTGGCATGGCCCAGCAACTCCTGGATCACACGCAGGTCGGCGCCGCCGCCCAGCAGATGCGTGGCGAAGGAATGGCGCAGGGCATGCGGGGTGGCATGTTCCGGCAGGCCGGCGAGGCGGCGGTGGTTCTGGATCAGCTTGCGGGCCAGGGCATCGTGCAGGCGCCCCCCCCGGGCCCCGATGAAGAGCGGGTCCTCCGGCCGGGCACCGGGGCGGTAACGCAGGGATTCGGCGATGGCGGCAGCCACGGCGGGCAGGACGGGCACGAGGCGCTCCTTGTCGCCCTTGCCGCGGATGCGCAGCGTGCCGCCCGGCTGCGGGGCGTCGCGGACATCGAGGGACAGCGCCTCGGAGATGCGGAGTCCGGCGCCGTAGAGCAGCGTGAAGAGGGCGTTGTCGCGGGCCGACAGGGCGGGATCGTCCTGGCCCTGGCCGATCTCCGCCGCCACGCCGCGTGCCTGGGCGGCAGTGAGAGCCTTGGGGATGGGAGGCTTGAGCCGGGGGCCGCGCAGCCCCGCCAGCATGTCCAGCGGCAGGCCATGATGGCGGGCCAGCCAGCGCAGGAAAGCGCGCACGGCGGCGAGCTGACGGGCGCGCGTGGCATTGCCGGCGCCATCCTCCTGGCGCCGGGCCAGGAAGGCGCGGAGATCGGCGGGGCGAAGCGTGGCCAGGGCGGCGAGGTCGGGCTCGCGGCCCAGGTGATGCGTCAGGAAGCCCAGGAAATCCGCGAGGTCGCGGCCATAGGCGGTGACCGTGTGGCGGCTGGAGCGCCGCTCTCCGGCGAGCCAGTCGAGAAAGGCGGCGCGAGCCGCGATGGCGTCGAGAGCGGCGGATTCCGGCGGCATGGCCGGGGCGGGCCGGGTTTCGCGGGCGGTGGCAGGGCGCCTCATGGGGCTGCGGCCTCCCCTCCGCGCGGAGCGAGGGCCGTGGCGGCGGCGCGGGCGAGGAAGTCCAGGGCCCGGCCGGAGCCCTGGGCGGGCAGCAGGGCGGGCTCGCGCGTGCCGAGGGCCAGCAGCCCGGTACCGGGCAGGCGCAGCAGGGCGTCGCGCGTGACGAGGGGGGCCATTTCGCCATGCAGGGCGCTGTCGTCGGGCAGCCCGGCGGCGCCACGGTCGCGCAGCAG
Organism: Roseomonas gilardii; assembly: GCF_001941945.1. Taxonomy (NCBI): domain Bacteria; kingdom Pseudomonadati; phylum Pseudomonadota; class Alphaproteobacteria; order Acetobacterales; family Roseomonadaceae; genus Roseomonas; species Roseomonas gilardii. The sequence goes on from NZ_CP015583.1 coordinate 492,493, forward strand.
CAGGTGGCGCCCCGGCAGCAGCAGGCGGCCGACCACACCCGGGCGGAGCGGGCGGATGTGGCGGCGGGGCAGGCCCTCGGCGGCCAGGGCCACGGAATCGAGGCCCAGCAGGGTCGGCCATTCCAGGGCGATGGTCTCGGCCGGATCATGCGAGCCGATCAGCGCCAGCACGGCGCCCTGGACGCGGGTGGCGAGGCTGTCGCCGGAGCGCGCGGCCCGGGCGGTGTCGCGCAGGGCGTGGCGCTCGGCCGCCAGCATCGCCGCCATATGGTCGGCTAGCCTTTCCCCATGCACGCGGCGGGGCGGTTCCAGGCGTCGGTAGAGGGCGGGACGCTCGGCCAGGAAATGCGGCCGGGCGGCGAGCCAGGCGGCGATGCGCTCGGCCTCGTCCTCCTCCTCGGTTTGGGGAAGCAGGGTCATCCGAACCCGATCCTGCCTTCCCGGCCGGGAGAAGGCCAGTCTGGCGATGGCAGGGGGGGGCACGGGCCGTGCCCCGGGGAGGGCGGCGAGATGGGCGCGCCCGCCCTGGGATGGTAGGAGGAACGCGCCGCCCCTGCCTCGGCAACCTGCCGGGCAGTTTCGGGCCGGCCGGCGCAGACCATGCCACTCCCAGCTTTCCAGGCGGACCGGATGACCAAGGACCAGGATTTCGAGATTTTCCTGGCAGCCCCGCCGGGGCTGGAGGCCGTGCTGCACGACGAGGTGCGCGGCAAGGGCTTCAAGCAGGCGAAGCCGGTGCCGGGGGGCGTGACGATCCGGGGCGGCTGGCCCGAGGTGTGGCGCGCCAATCTCTGGGTCCGCGGGGCGGGGCGCGTGCTGGCGCGGCTGGATTCGTTCCGCGTGACGCATCTGGCGCAGCTCGACGCGCGGGCGCGGCGGGTGGAATGGGCGCGGGTGCTGCGGCCGGACGTGCCGTTCCGGGTCGAGGCCACCTGCGCCGGGTCGCGCATCTATCACAGCGGCGCGGCGGCGGAACGGATCGCGCGGGCCATCCGGGAAACGGTGGGCGCGCCGGCCTCCGACGAGGCGGAGATCGTGGTGCGGGCGCGCATCGAGCGGGATGTCTGCACGATCAGCCTCGATACCTCCGGCGAGCCGCTGCACCGGCGCGGCTTCAAGCCCGAGGTGAACGCGGCGCCGATGCGGGAAACGCTGGCCTCGCTGTTCCTGCGGCAATGCGGCTTCACGGGCACCGAAAGCGTGCTGGACCCGATGTGCGGCTCGGGCACCTTCGTGATCGAGGCGGCGGAGATCGCGGCGCGGCTGAACCCCGGACGGGGGCGCTCCTTCGCCTTCGAGAAGCTGGCGGGCTTCGACGCGGCGGCCTGGGCGGCGATGCGGGCGGTGCGCAGCGCGCGGGAGCCGGCGGCCCCGTGCTTCGGCAGCGACCGGGATGCCGGGGCGGTGGCGATGAGCCGCGCCAATGCGGAGCGCGCCGGGGTCGCGGGTTTCACCCGCTTCCACCAGGGGCCGATCGCCGCGCTGGAGGTGCCGGAGGGCGCGGTGCCCGGGGTGGTGATGGTGAACCCGCCCTATGGCGGCCGGCTCGGCGAGCGGGGGGCGCTGCTGCCGCTGTACCAGACGCTCGGGCAGGTGCTGCGGCAGCGCTTCGCCGGCTGGCGCGTAGGGATGGTGACCAGCGAGGCGCGGCTGGCGCAGGCGGCGGGGCTGCCCTTCCTGCCGGCGGAGGCGCCGGTGCCGCATGGAGGCGTGCGGGTGGTGCTGTACCGGACCGGGTTGCTCGGCTGAGGCCGGAGGCCCAGGAGCGGCCAGCGGGTCTGGCTATGCGGCGGCTCACCACATCGTCTGGCGGGCGCGCTCGGCCCAACTGCTGTCATAGGTCTCGCCGCCGACGCGGCCCTGGCTCATCTCGGCCAGGATCTGGCCGGGGGTGGGCAGGGTCTTGGGATCGACCTGGCTGTCCTGGCGCCAGAGGCCGGCGCGGATGATCGCGCGGGCGCACTGGAAATAGACCTCGGTGACCTTGATCACCATGACGGTGCGGGGCGCCTTGCCCTCCACGGCGAAGGATTCGAGCAAAGCGGGGTCGTCGTCGATGGTGGCGCGGCCGTTGACGCGCATGGCGTTTCCGATGCCGGGGATCAGGAACATCAGCCCGACGCGCGGGTCGCGGACCACGTTGCGCAGGCTGTCGATGCGGTTGTTGCCGCGGCGGTCGGGCAGCAGCAACGTGCCGGGATCGGCGATGCGGACGAAGCCCTTCATGTCGCCGCGCGGGGAGCAGTCCAACCCCTCCGGCCCCGAGGTGGCGAGGGCGAGGAAGGGCGCGGCCTCGATGAAACGGCGGTACTGCGGGGTGATGTGGCCGGCGACCTTGGCGGTCGAGGCCTCCCCCACGGCGCCGAGGGCGCCGTAGATGCGTTCCAGTTCCTCGATCGTGGCGATGGTGGCCATGGCGGTGCGCTCCGTCTCCCGTGACAGGGCGTTGCTAGACGAGGTGCCGGGGGCGGCATATCGAATAGTTGTCGCCGATCTGTGCGGAAAGCTCACGGAGGTCCGGCCCTGCGCCAGTTGCCGCCGCTGTCCACGCTGCGGGCCTTCGAGGCCACGGCCCGGCTGGGCTCCGTCACGCGGGCCGCGGCGGAGCTGGGGCGCACGCATGGGGCGGTGAGCCGGCAGATCCGCACGTTGCAGGAGGCGGCGGGCTGCGCGCTGTTCGACAAGGCGGGGACGGGGCTGCGGCTGAACGCGCGCGGCGAGGCGTTGCTGCGCGTGGTGGCGGAGGCGCTGGACGGGCTGGAGGGCGGCTGGGCGCGGCTGCTGGAGGAGGCGCGGGGGCCGGTGGTGCATGTGGCGTGCAGCGCGAGTTTCGCCATGCGCTGGCTGGTGCCGAGGCTGGGCGAGTTCCACCAGCGGCATCCGGGCGTGCGGCTGCGGCTGTCCATGACCACGGCGCGGGAGGTGCGGTTCGAGGGGGCGGCGCTGGTGATCGCCTGGGACCGGGGCTCCTATCCGCCCGCCGACCAGGCGCGGGCGATCCTGCTCGGCCCGGTGGCGGTGGGGCCGGTCTGCGCGCCCGGCTATCCGGTGCGGGTGGAGGCGGGGCGGCTGCGGATGGCGGTGCGGATCGCGCATGAGCATACGGGCCGGGCCTGGGACGGGTGGGCGGCGGAATCCGGGCGCGCCGCCGCCTGGGAGGAGGAGTTGCGGTTTCCTCACACACATCTGTGCATCGGGGCGGCGCTGGCCGGGCTGGGCGTGGCCGTGGCCGAGCAGCGGCTGGTGGCGGAGGATGTGGCGGCCGGGCGGCTGGTGGCGCCCTGCGGCTTCACGACCCTGCCGGAGCGATGGGGGGCGGTTCCGTTCTCCGACAGCGTGGAGACGGGGGCGGGGCGGGAATTCGTGACGTGGCTGCGGGGGGCGCTGGGCTGAGGGCGTGGGAGGCGCGCTCATGGCCAGGACCAGCGCAGGACGGGGGCGATGCGGCGGCGGCCGGCGGCGGTGCGGTACAGGGCCATGAGGGTGCGGAGCATGGCGCGGTAGGCAGTGATGGTGCCGCGCCGGGTGGGCAGGGGCGGAAGTTTCGCGCGGCGCAGGGTTTCGGACAAATCGGGATCGGGGAGGAGCCAGGGCGGGCCGGGCAGGGCGGAGCGCAGGTTCAGCCGGCGGGCCAGGAGGATGAGGCCCATGCCCAGGATGCGGTAGGCGCGGCGGGCGGCGCGGCAGATGCGGTGGCGGAGGGATTGCAACGGGTGCTGCGCGGGGAGGGTGGCGAGGGCGGTCAGAAGACGGCCCCAGACCCCCGCATGGGTGAGGCGGCGGAAGAAGCGGGCGATGGTGTCGGCGCGGCCGTGCTGCGCCGGGAGGGCGCACCAGGGAAGCGGGGTGAGGGCGTGGGCGAAGATGGCGTCCATGCGGGCGCGGGGACCCTCCGCGACCGGGCGGCCGCGGTGGCGGGGGTCGTGCGGGAGGTAAGGGGAGAGGGCGGACCACTCCGCGTCGGTCAGGGGGTGGGAGGGGAGGATGGGGGTGGCGCGCATGGGCGAGGGTGTAGCATAGGCGAGGGGTGTTAGGCAAGTTTTCCTATATCTGAGTAGAATCCCTGCCTCGTCAGTTAGGCTACTTTTTGTCAGACGGTATTAATAATGGACCGAAGTTTACTCGAGCCCGGCTCGGCCTTCTTACCGATGACACCTTTGGTTTGCCTGTGAGGTTTTTGGCTAACGCGTGCGTTGGTGCTGGGCGTCTCAAAAAATGAAAGGTGGGCTGCTCGGGCAAGATTAGAACATCGTCCGGTTTCATGCTCGAAAGGACCCTTTTTTCTCCTCCGTCTGCTGTCAGAATGTGCACCTGCTTGTGTTCGGCTAATTGAGCAAAAACTTGCCTGATGATTGTGCTGTCGGCTGGGCTGTGATTGGCATTTTCAGCAAAAAACTGCCTGAACGAGATAGGTGCTCCATATTTATCCAGCAATTTAGGCAAGTCCTCTTGAAGAAGCCACTCAGTTCTAGAGCGGGCATCCTCATCAAACATAAAGCCCTGGCTATTCGGTGGCGGCGAGTAAGGGTCAAAGCCTAACATATTGTAGCCTGATCCTCCATAATGGGAAAACTGATTGCTTTGTGCCCAATGCAAAGTAGTCATTACATCTCTCGCGCGCGCATGCGTGGATAGATGGACTAGCCAGTAGGCTGTATGGCTTTTGCGCGATGTTATAAAGAATGGAGTATAGTATTTTGCTGTTCTTTCAAACGATTGTGTTAGCAGCCTTTGAATTAGCCCGTGAATGCCATTTTCTGCTTGTGCAGCCACATCGAAAGTTTCTCTGGTTAGCCCTTCAACGCCTAAATGTCTCAATTGCTCATCAAGGCGATCATAATCCTGCATCCATCGTGCCAGTTGATCAAAGGCGAAGGTAAGAATGACTTCTGGTTTGTGTAAAGATTCAAAAATCTGGCTAATAGCTTTGAACGGAACATCGCGATAACCAAATTGATCTAACAGAAAGATAGCTTTGCGTCGGCCATGAACGCGGCCAATCAAATTTGGCAATACTCCTTCAAATTTTCCTTCGTGGAGTATGATTTGACTTCCTAAATATTGAACATAACCACGTTCGGCAAGTGTGCGGCGTAACACGTCGTGGGCAGATCTATTTGCATCTACTAAATGTAATCGCCAATTTAGTTGGAAGACGTTCCTTTGATTCTCCTGAATTCTCTGCTGCATCTCATGCAATACTTCTAGTATAATAATAGGCGAGCCGTAGTATAAATCTGGGGTGCCACGTTGCCGATAAACGCCACCACCGGAAAATGTGTCGAATATCTCTATGCCGTACTGTCTGAAGCCCCGGGGTTTTATTAATTCTTCGAGGTAGCGACGAAGATACTGTCTGTATAAATCATGCTTAACTTTGCTGTGCTCTCCGATCTCGGGTAGAGTTTCAGCTAATCCCCATCTATATTGCCCTTCTCTCATTTTTTCTCCTGCGGAGCTAATTGACGTTTGGCATCTCGTCCCAAGTGCGTCCATCTAGAAGACGGCCATTTGCGCTTTTGGATCGACGTAAACCATCATATCCCCAAGCGCCCCACTGTTTGAAGAAAAATGGGACGCCGGTAGATAAACATTGATCCCGAACATTAATGGCCCATTCGGGCTTCATTAGCCTAGCGCGGGGGCCGGACTCGCCGCCGACTATTACCCAATGAATACCGCTGAGATCTAAAGATCCAACATCGCCAATGAGCGGCTCTATTGATAAAAATCGAACGTTTGCGTTTGTTTGTCTCAAATGGTTTATACGTGAAACTCTTTGTTTGTCTTCTACAGATACACCAAGCCAAATATGAGAAGGTACTAATCTGTTGCGATAGCGTCTATTAACCCAATCCCTCATCAGGGAGGAGCGTTTGGTAAGCATCTGGTAGGTATGCCAGTTTGCACGCTCCATAGTATCGAATACAGAATCTATGAAAGATTCTGGAACGCCCTTCTGAAATAAATCAGACATTGAATTGACGAAGATCATTCTTGGCTTTCGCCAAGAATCTGGTTGCCTTAGACGCTCGGGCCTAAGCTGAAGATCAAAGCCGTTCTCAAAAGCATGATTGGGCACATTTCGAAAACGCTCGGCAAATATTGCCGCATAGCAATTATCACAACCTGGACTAATTTTGATGCAACCCGTGACAGGATTCCAAGTCGCGTCTGTCCATTCGATGTCAGACGTCTGCGCCAACTTATAACCTCCGGAACGAAACAGGAATCTAGCTCAGACGCAAGGGTCTAGCAATTCCCCCGAGTGGCTACAGGAAGGATTGCTACAGACAGCACTCAGAATTCCGACTCGTACTCGGAAGGTCCAGGAAACTCAGTTTCCTGGCGGATAGGGGGGCTGGGGGCAAAGGCAGAGCCTTTCCCCCAGAGGCCGCCACGAATCGCCCCGCCTAACCACCCCCACCCTCGAACGCCTCCAGCATCCGCTCCGGCGTCACCGGCGCATCCAACCGCGCCACCCCTGCCGCATCGGCCAGCGCGTTCCACACCGCCGTCGCCAGCATCAGCGGCGGCTCCCCCACGGCCTTGGAGCGGAAGATGGTGTCCGCCCGGGCGGGGGCATCCGCCAGCAGCCGCACCTCGAAGACCTCCGGCACGTCGCGGGAGCCGGGGATCTTGTAGGTGGAGGGGCCGAGGGTGCGGAGGCGCCCTTGCGCGTCCCACCAGAGTTCCTCGCAGGTGAGCCAGCCCAGGCCCTGGACAAAGGCGCCCTCGATCTGGCCGAGGTCCACGGCGGGGTTGAGGGAGCGGCCGCAATCCTGGACCAGCCAGGCGCCCGTGCAGCGGTGCTCGCCGGTCAGGGTGTCCACCTCCACCTCCGCGACCGAGGCGCCATAGGAGAAGTAGAAGAAGGGCTCGCCGCGCATGGCGACAGGGTCCCAGCTCAGGCCGGGGGTCTTGTAGTGGCCGGCGGCGGAAAGGGAGACGCGCTTCGCGTGGCAAAGGCGGGCGAGTTCGCCGAAGCCGAGACGGTGGTTGCCGGCGCGGGCCTCGTCATCGGCCAGGGTGATGTCGGCGGGGTCCACGGACCAGTGCTCGGCGGCGGCGGCGATCATGCGGTCGCGGATGGCGGTGGCGGCGATCTGCGCGGCCCAGCCGTTGAGGTCGGTGCCGGTGCTGGCGGCGGTGGGGGAGGTGTTGGGGACCTCCGCCGTGCTGGTGGCGGTGATGCGGACGCGGGAAAGGGGGACGCCGAAGGTTTCGGCGACGATCTGGGCGACCTTGATGAAGAGGCCCTGGCCCATCTCGGTGCCGCCGTGGTTCAGGCGGATGGAGCCGTCGGCATAGACATGCACGAGGGCGCCGGCCTGGTTCATGCTCTGGACGCCGAAGGAGATGCCGAAGGCGAGGACGAAGGAGCCGAGGCCGCGCCGCTTGTAGGGGTGGGCGGCGTTGAAGGCGTCGATGGCGGCGCGGCGGTCGTCCCAGCCGGAAAGGGCCTGGGTTTCGGCCCAGACGCGGCGGATGAGGTCGCCTTCCAGGGTCTGGCCATAGGGGGTTTTGTCGCTGTTCTCACCGCCGGCGAAGTTGCGGGCGCGGACGGCCTCGGGGGTGGAGCCCAGGGCGCGGGCGAGGTGGCGGACGACATCCTCCGTCAGCAGCACGCCCTGGGGGCCGCCGAAGCCGCGGAAGGCGGTGTTGCTGACGGTGTTGGTGCGGACCACGCGGCCGTCGATGCGGATATGCGGCACGTCGAGGGCGTTGAGGGCGTGGGTGACGGCGCGGAAGACGACGCCGGTGGAGAGGTCGAGGGTGTGGCCGCCATCGGCGACCATGAGGGCGTCGAGGGCCAGCAGGCGGCCCGTGTCGTCGAAGCCGGCCTCCCAGCGGTAGAGGAAGGGGTGGCGCTTGCCGGTGGCGGCCATGTCGGCCTTGCGGGAAAGGCGGAGCTTGACCGGGCGGCCGGTGCGGTGGGCGGCCAGCGCCGCGGCGGCGCCGACCCAGGAGGCGTTGCTTTCCTTGCCGCCGAAGCCGCCGCCCATGCGGCGGGTCTGGACGGTGATGCGGTTGTAGTCGCAGCCGAGGATGCGGGCGGCGATGTGCTGCACCTCGGTCGGGTGCTGGGTGGAGGAATGGAGGGTGAGGTCGCCGTCCTCGCCGGGGATGGCGAGGCAGATCTGGCCTTCGAGGTAGAAATGCTCCTGCCCGCCGCAGCGGAACTCGCCGGAGAGGGTGCGGGGGGCGGTGGCGAGGGCCTGGTCCACGTCGCCCGTGGTCATGACCATGGGGGGGAGGAGGAGGTCGCCCGCCTCCAGCGCGTCCTCGATGGAGAGGACGGGGGGCAGTTTCTCCACCTCCGCCGTGACCGTCTTGGCGGCGGCGATGGCGGCGTCGCGGGTGGTGGCGACGACCATGCCGAGGGGCTGGCCCCAGTGGAGGATCTCGCTTTCCGCGAAGAGGTGTTCGCCCGGCTTGTGGGCGGGGGAGATGTCGTTGCTGCCGGGGATGTCGGCGGGCGTCAGGACGGCGACGACGCCGGGATGCGCGCGGGCCGCTTCCGTGCGGAGGGTGAGGAGGCGGGCATGGGCGGTGTCGGCGAGGATCAGCGCGGCGTGCAGGGTGCCGGGGATGTCCGGGATGTCGTCGGCGAAGCGGGCCTGGCCGGTGCAGTGGGCGAGGGCGCTGTCATGCGGCAGGGGGGCGCCGGCGGTGCGGGTCAGGTTGGGCGGGTTCGTGTCCATCACGCGGTCTCCTGGCCGGACCAGCGATGCCAGAGGCGCCGAAGCAGGTTGCCGGCGGCGCGTTTGCGGTAGGCGGCGCTGGCGCGCAGGTCGTCGAGCGGGGCGATCTCCGCGCTCAGGGCCTGGGCGGCAGCGGCAAAGCTGGCTTCGTTGAAGGGGGCGCCGGCGAGGGCGGCCTCGGCGCCGGGGGCGCGGGCCGCCTGGGGGCCGAGGCCGCCATGGGCGATGCGGGCGGTGGCGATGCGGTCGCCGTCGCGGGTGAGCAGGATGCTGAGGCCGACGGCGGTGATGTCCTGGTCGTGGCGGCGGGAAAGCTTCTCGCAGGCCATCAGGGCGCCGTCCGGCGGGCGGGGGAGGAAGACGTCGCGGATGACCTCGCCCGTGGGTTTCAGGGCGTTGCGGCGGTAGCCGGTGAGGAACTGCTCCACCGGCATCTCGCGCTCGCCCTCCGGGCTGCTGAGGCGGAGGGTGGCGCCGAGGGCGAGCAGCGGCGGCAGGGCGTCGCCGATGGGGGAGGCGGTGCCGAGATTGCCGCCGAGCGTGCCCATGCCGCGGATCTGGCGGGAGCCGAGGCGGCGCAGCAGGCCGGCGAGCGGGGCGAAGCCGGGCTCCGTGGCGCAGAGGGCGAGGAGGCGGCGGTAGGGAAGGCTGGCGCCGATGCGCAGGCCCGTGGGCGTGACCTCGGCGATGGCGAGTTCGGGGACGGCGAGGGTGCAGATGGTGGTCTCGGGCGCCTCCCGGTGCTCGGAGATGCGCAGGCCGAGATCGGTGCCGCCGGCGAGGAGCCAGGCGCCGGGATGGGCGGCGCGGAGGGCGACCAGCTCCGCCAGGCTGGCGGGGCGGTGGAAGCTCTGCGGGCCGCTTTCCAGGAGCGGGGCGGCGGGGAGCGTGGCGCCGGGCGGGGGCACGGCCGGTTCGGCGGGGAGGCGGGCGAAGGCCTCCAGGATCGGGCGGTAGCCCGTGCAGCGGCAGAGGTTGCCGGCCAGCGCCTCGTGCGGGTCGCCGCCCTCGGTCTGGTGCGCCCAGGCGGACATGACGATGCCAGGAGTGCAGAAGCCGCATTGCGTGCCGTTGCAGGCGGCCATGGTGGACTGCACGGGATGGGCGGTGCCGTCGGGGGCGCGCAGCCCCTCCACGGTGCGCAGGCGGCGGCCATGGATCTGGCCCAGGGTGAGCAGGCAGGAATTGACGGCGACGCGGGCGCCGTCGGGTTCCTCCAGCACCACGGTGCAGGCGCCGCAATCGCCCTCGGCGCAGCCTTCCTTGGTGCCGGTCAGAGCGGCGGGGCCGCGCAGCCAGTCGAGCAGCGTGGTGGTGGGCGGGAGCTCCGGCGGCAGGTGCCGCGGCTCGTCGTTCAGGTGGAAGGCGATATGGGCCGGCATGGGGCGGAGCCTAGCAAGCCGGATGCCGTGGCTGCCATGGCGGGAATCGCAGGATGCGGCCGCGCAGAAGCAAAGGCGAGGAGACGCGGCCTGTCATGGAACGGACACTCGCCGCGCGACGGCGCCGGGCTTAGTGCGGGCGGCATGACATCCCCGGATTCCCCGCGCCGCGCCGGCATGCGCCACCGGCCCGCATGATCCCGCCGCTTCAGGAAGGGGGCGACCGCACCCATGGCCGTGTCTGGGCGCTGGACATGCCCGGCTGGCGCTGGACCCACTACGACCTGGTGACGCCCGCGGCCTTTCCCGCGATCCAGGCGGAGGGATGGGGGGAGGATGTCCTCGCCCTGATGCGCGACAAGGACGAGACACCACGCCTGCAATCGCGGGACGGGCTCGTCATGGGAATCCTGCCGGACTTCCCGCACCAGGCCGGGCTCGAATCGCGGGAGGCGGCGAACTGGCGCTTCGCCATGCGGCAGGATCGCATCGTCACGGGGCGGCGGAGTTCCGTGGAGGGGCTTTATCACGCCTGGCAGGCGGCCCGCGACGGGCATGCGCCGCAGAGCCCCGCGGGGCTGGTGGACCTCGTGCTCGCGCATTTCGCGTCGGGGGTGGCGAAGCGCGCCGCGGCCCTCGACGACGAGGCGCGGCGGATCGAGGACGACCTGCTGTCCGACGAGCCGAAGCGGGGGCTGGACGAAAGCGGGCGTCGGCTGGGGGTGGTGCGGCGCGATGCGACCCGGCTGGTCCGCCTGGTCGCGCCGGTGGTGCGGCTGCTGCGGGAGGAAGAGGAGGAGCTTCCGGACTGGGCGGCCGAGCGGAGCCACGAGACGGCAAGGCGGCGCATCCTTTCGGCGCTGGACGACCTGCGGGCGCTGCAGGAACACGGGCGGGCCCTGCAGGACGAGCTTTCCGCGCGGCAGGCGACGGAAACGAACCGCAACGTCAACACCCTGTCGGTGATCACCGCCGTACTGCTGCCGCCGAGCCTGGTGGCGGGCTTCTTCGGGATGAACACGGGCGGCATGGCGCTGGCCGAGCCGGAGAACGGCACGCTCTGGGCCGGGGGGCTGATGCTGGGTTCGGTGGCGGTCACGCTGCTGTTGCTGAGGCTGCGGCGGATCATCTGATCCGGACGGCGGCAGGTGGCGGTCAGGGCTCGTCCCGGCCGAGCAGGGCCTCGTCGATCTGTTCCAGCAGGCGCGGAAAGTCCACCGGCTTCGGGTGATAGGCATCGAATCCCGCCGCCGCCAGGTCGGTGGGGCTGGCGGGCAGGCCATGTGCCGTCAGCGCGATGATCGGGATCCGGGCGGCCTCGCCCTCCGCGCCGCGCAGGGAGCGGGCGACGCTCCAGCCGTCGCGGAGCGGCAGGTTCATGTCCAGCAGGATCAGGTCGGGCTGTTCCGCCAGGGCCCGGCGCAGCCCGGCCTCCCCATCCGGCGCCAGCACGACGTGGAAGCCTCGCCGCTCCAGCCTCCGGGACAGGGAGTCCCGCAGGTCCTCATGGTCCTCCACCAGCAGAATCCGGGTCACGTCATGGTCCTGGGCGGCACCTTCCACGGGGCGGTCCGGCGCGGGGGCCGACCTGTCATCGAAGCGCCGCACATCCCCGCGGGTTGCCGCCGTCCGCCCCAGCCTGCCGGGGCGATGCATGGGGGCAACGCGCGCGGCGGGCCGTTCAGCGCGCGGGCGCCAGCCTTTCGGCCAGATCCGCCACCTGCCGCCGGATCTCCGCCACGGCGGTGATCTCCCACAGGCCGCCGGGAGCGCAGGGGCCGATGGCGTAGAGGCCGGGCACGGCCTCCCCATCCCGGTCCAGGACCGCGTCGCCGGGCGCGGTGTCGAGGCCCAGTTCCAGCGGATCGAGCCGCGCCAGCCCCGCCGCGAGGAGTTCCGCGACGGCCGGGTGCCGGAGCCAGTGGCGCCCCCCGGCGGGGCCGGTGCAGAGCTGCAGCCGCGCCACGGGCAGTTCCTCGCGTCGGCCGCCCCGGTGGCGCAGCATGACCCGGAGGCCGCCATCCGGCCCGCTGGCACAGCTCTCCAGCCGGGCGGCATGGACCGTCACCTGACCGCCCTCCACCATCTCCCGCATCACGCCGAAGATCTCCGGCGCGATGCGGTGCCGGTGCAGGCTCCAGACGGTGCGGGCATGGCGCAGGAAGCGCCGCCGCTCCACGGGCGGCAGGCCCTGCCACAGCGCCTGGACATGCGGGCGGACGGCATCCATCACCACCTGCCAGGGCTGGCCGGCGGCCCGGGCCCGCGCGGCCTCCCGCCGCAGCCAGCGCGACAGGCCCCGCGCGGTCAGGGGCCGCGGCGGCTCCGGCAGGCACCAGGCCGTGCCGGGCGGGGCGGCGCTGTGGGGCAAGGGCAGCCAGCCATGGCGCGAGACCACATGCACCGCGCCGCGATGCCCCTGCGCACGCAGGGCCAGCAGGTGATCCACCATGGTCAGGCCACTGCCCAGCAGCAGCACCGCACCGTCGGGCGGCAGGCCATGCAGCTCCGACAGGCCCTGGCAGGCGCCCTCGACCGGCTGCGAAGGTGCGTTGCCCAGGGCAAGCACGCAGATACGGGCCTGGCAGGCCATCGTCCCGGCCTCGATGCGCCAGAGCCCGTCCGCGCCACGCCGGATCGCGGAGACGGTCTGTGGCAGATGGGTGAGTTCCGCTCCCGCGCCCCGGCGCGCCTCTTCCAGCAGCGAGAGCATGTAGCGCCCGAAGAGCTGGCGGGGTGCGAAGCGGCGCGCCAGCGGCTTGTCGCGGTCCTCCGCCGGGCAGAAGGCGTCCGGCGATTGCGGCAGCAGCCAGCGCACGAAATGGTCGGGCTCCCCGGCCAGGGCGCTCATCCCCCCGGCCGGCGCGTTGAGGACGTGCCAGCGCCCCGCTTCCTCATAGGCCGGGCCACGGCCGGGTTCGGGGCGTGGCTCGAAGAGAAGGATCCGCTGCCCGGCCGCGAGCCTCGCGCGCAGGAGAATGGCCAGCAGGGTCCCGGTGAAGCCCCCGCCGACGATGGCAATATCGACCGGCTGATCCATGGCCGCAGCCTAGCGGAGCCGGTCGGGGGGCGGCAAACAACCCATTCCCCGTTGCGGGCCTGGAAAGGATACATCTTTTGCGAAAGGGCCGAAGCGGGGATGAACATTCTCCATCGCCGCCACGGGACCTAGACGGCGAGGTAACGGCGCCGCACCGCCTCGTCCGCCGCCAGCGCCTCCGGCGCCCCGCTCCAGACCGCCCGGCCCTTCTCCAGCACCACCGCGCGGTCCGCCACGCCCCGGGCGAAATGCGGGTTCTGCTCGGCCAGCAGGATGGTCAGCCCCTCGGCCTTCAGCCGCAGCACTGCCTGCGCCATCTGCTCCACGATCACCGGCGCCAGGCCCTCGCCCGGCTCGTCCAGCAGCAGCAGGCGCGGATTGCCCATCAGCGTGCGGGCGATGGTCAACATCTGCTGCTCGCCGCCGCTCATCCGCCCCCCGGGCCGGTCGCGCATCCGGCCGAGATTGGGAAAGAGCGCGAAGAGCCGTTCCGGCGTCCAGGGCGGCAGCCCCTCGCGCGGCGCCTGCCGGCCGACCTCCAGATTCTCCATCACCGTGAGATCGGCGAAGATCCGCCGCTCCTCCGGCACGTAGCCGAGCCCGGCGCGGGCGATGCGGTGCGGCTCCCAGCCCGTGATCTCGCGCCCGCCGAAGCGGATGCCGCCGCTCTCCGCCCGCAGCAGTCCCATGATGGTCTTGAGCGTGGTGCTCTTGCCCGCGCCGTTGCGGCCCAGCAGCATCACCAGCTCGCCCGCTCCGACCCGGAAGGACAGCCCCTGCAGGATGCGGGCGCGGCCATAGCCGCCGACGAGATCCACGACCTCCAGCATCAGCCGGCCACCCCGTCACCGGTTCCCAGATAGATCTCCCGCACCGCCGGATCGGCGCGGATGGAGGCCGCGTCCCCTTCCGCGATCAGCCGGCCATGGTCCAGCACCAGGATGCGGTCGGAAACGCCGAAGACCACGTCCATGTCATGCTCGGTGAAAAGCACGGCGATGCCCCGTTCCGTGGCGATCCGCCGCACCAGCCGCATCAGCGCCTCGCGCTCCGCCGGGGCCATGCCGGCGGTGGGCTCGTCCATCAGCAGCAGGCGCGGCTGCCCGGCCAGGGCGATGGCCAGCTCCAGCCGCTTCAGGTCGCCATAGGCCAGCACCCCCGCCGCGCGCTCCGCCTGCTCCGCCAGCCCGACCTGTTCCAGCAGTGCCCCGGCCTCCGCCCGCCGGCGGCCCGCCAGCGGCCGCCAGAAGCGCCAGACCTCCCCCTCCCGCGCCAGCAGGGCGAGCTGCACATTCTCCCGCAGCGTCATGGAACCGAAGGTGGCGGTGACCTGGAAGGTCCGCCCCACCCCCCGCCGGGCGATGGCGCGGGGCGAGAGGCCGGTGATCTCCCCACCCGCCAGCACCAGCCGCCCGGCATCCGGCCGCAACTGCCCGCCCACCATGTTGAAGCAGGTGGACTTCCCGGCCCCGTTCGGCCCGATCAGCGCCAGCATCTCCCCCGCCGCCAGCGCGAAGGAAACGTCCGAGACCGCCGCCACCCCGCCGAAGGACTTCCGCAACCCCTGCGCCACGAGCAGGCTCATGCGCCGGTCCGGCGTCGCGCTTGTGGCCGGCCCCGGGGGAGGCTCCGCCTGCCCCCGGACCCCCTCCGCTGGGGAGATGGTATCTCCCCAGACCCCGCCTTTCGTGGGCGCGGGATGGCACGGTCAGCCCCCGGTCCGATCCGGCCGACCAGTGGCGTTCCCGAAGAAAGAAAAGCGCGATGTCCGTACGGGCTGCCCGGGCAGTCGCCGGAGAGCCATGCTCTCCGGCGCGATCCGGCCGACAGCAAGGGGCCAGCGAACCGGGTCCAGGGCCCGCAGGGTCCTGGCGGATCAGGGGGTGCGGGGGGGCGACGCACTGCGTCGACGGCGGAGCCTTTCCCCCGGGGCGCGACGGCCCCGTTCACGCCTCGCGTCCCCGCAGCCAGAGGCGCCGTGCCGCGCCGGCGATGCCTTCGGGGAAGGCCATCACGACCAGCAGGATCACGGCCCCCAGCACGAGGCGCCAGAGATCGGTGCTGCGGACCAGGAGGTCGGCGAGGCCGGTATAGGCGAGGGCGCCGACCACCGGGCCGCTCATCGTCTGGAGCCCGCCCAGCAGCACCATCAGCAGCGCCTCCACCGAATGCGGGATGGCGATATAGGTCGGGAAGACGCCGCCCTTGGCATAGGCGAAGATCGCCCCGGACAACCCCGCCGCCGCCCCGGCCACCGCCAGGGCCAGGATGCGCAGCCGCGCCACGTCGAGCCCGATCGCCTCCGCCCGCAGCGCCGAATCCCGGCCCGCCCGCAGCGCGTAGCCATAGGGGGCGTAGAGCATCCGGCGCAGCAGCAGCACGGTCCCGGCGGCCAGCGCCAGCGCCAGGAGGTAGAAGGCGCGGGGATCGCGCGCCCAGCCCTCCGGCCAGAGGCCGAGCAGCCCGTTGTCGCCGCCGGTCACCCCGACCCACTGGAAGGCGATGGCCCAGGTGATCTGCGCGAAGGCCAGGGTGAGCATGGCGAGGTAGATGCCCGAGAGCCGCACCACGAACCAGCCGAACAGCCCCGCCGCCAGCCCAGCGGCGAGCGGCGCGGCCAGCAGCGCCAGCGGCATGGGGGCGGACAGGCTCTGGGCCAGCAGCCCGGCGGCATAGGCGCCGATGCCGAACCAGGCGGCATGGCCGAAGCTGGCCATCCCCCCGGGGCCCATCATGAAGTGCAGGCTGGCCGCGAAGACCAGCGCCACGCAGGCCTCGGTCAGCACGCTGAGCGCATAGTCGCCGAGCCAGAAGGGCGCGGAGGCGGCCAGCAGCAGCGCCGCGAGGCCCAGCGCGCGCAGGGCGGGCGGGGCGAGGCGGATCACCGGCGCGGCGGCCACCGCCTCCCGCGCCTCGGCCTGCGGGCGGCCCAGCAACCCGTTCGGGCGCAGCACCAGCACCGCCGCCATCACCAGGAAGACCAGCACCAGCGTGCTCTGCGGCAGCAGCGCCACGCCGAAGGCCTGCAGCACGCCGATCAGCAGGCTGGCCAGGAAGGCGCCCGTCAGGCTGCCCAGCCCGCCCACCACCACGACCACGAAGGCCTCGGTGATCACCGACAGGTCGATCTGCAGGTTGGCCGAGGCATTGGGCAGGGACAGCGCGCCGCCCAGCCCGGCCAGCCCGGCGCCGAGGGCGAAAACCGAGGTGAAGAGCAGGCGCTGGTTCACGCCCAGCGCCGCCGCCATCTCCCGGTCCAGCGTCGCGGCGCGCAGCAGCGTGCCCCAGCGCGTCCGGTGCAGCAGCAGCCAGAGCAGTCCCAGCACCACGGGCCCGGCCGCGATCAGGAGCAGGTCGTAGAAGGGGAAGCGGCTGCCGGCGATCTCCACGAAGCCGCGCATCCAGCGCGGGCGGGGCAGGGAGAGCTCCGCCGGCCCCCAGAGCCAGAGCGTGGCGTCCTGCAGGATCAGCACCACGCCGAAGGTGGCCAGAAGCTGGAACAGTTCCGGCGCGCGGTACACCCGCCGCATCACCGCAAGTTCCAGCGCCACGCCGATCAGCGCCGTGGCGAGCGCGGTGAGCAGCACGCCGAGCACGAACCATTCCGGATCGCGCGGCAGGCGCGTCAGGATGCTCCAGCCGATATAGGCGCCCAGCATGGTCAGGCTGCCATGCGAGAAGTTCACGATCCGCGTGACGCCGAAGAGGATCGTCAGCCCGGAGGCCACCAGGAAGAGCGAGGAGGCCCCGGCCAGACCTGTCAGCAGGGTGGGCAGGAAGGTTCCGGTCACGGGCCGGATGCCTCACTGGCGGCGGCGGGCCTTCCAGGCATTCCGGGCGCGGCCAGTGGCGTGCTTCGGGACTCCATTGAGTCGTGCGAGGTTCCCATACCCGTGTCGATAGCGGATGGCCCCGCCATCGTCGCCGGGGTCGCGTCGGAAATCCGCCCGGAGGGCACCGCTGCATGCCGGCGAAGGGTCTCCCGGACGGGCCCGTCAGGTTCCTGCCCGCATTGACGGGATGGGCTGGGGACGGAAACCTCCCTCCCCGGATCACCAGGGGGAAAGACCATCGCATGTTGCCGGACCCGGCCACCACGGCAGCCTGCCGATCCCGCGCCAGCCTCGCCCTCCTCCTCCCCACCCTCCAGGCCGCGTTGCGGGAACCGGTGCTGACCAGCCCTGCCGCCCGCGCGCATTACGGCCATGGCGAGGCCCTGCCCGACGATGCCCCGCCCGATGCGGTGGTGCGTCCGCGCGACAATGCGGAGGTCGCCGCCGTGGCGCGCCTCTGCCACGAGGCGCGCGTGCCGCTGATCCCCTTCGGGGCCGGGACCTCGGTGGAGGGGCAGGTCGTCGCGATCCGGGGCGGCGTGACCATGGACCTATCGCTGATGGACGCGATCCTGGATGTCTCGCCCGCCGCGCTGGACTGCCGCGTGCAGGCGGGGGTGCGGCGGCTGCGGCTCAACGAAGCGCTGCGCGGCGACGGGCTGTTCTTTCCGGTCGATCCCGGGGCCGATGCCACGCTGGGCGGCATGGCGGCCACCCGCGCCTCCGGCACCGGCGCGGTGCGTTACGGCACGATGCGGGAGAATGTCCTCGGCCTGACGGTGGTGACGGCGGATGGGCGCATCCTGCGCACCGGCACGCGGGCGCGCAAATCGGCCAGTGGCTATGACCTGACCCGCCTTTTCCTCGGCAGTGAGGGCACGCTGGGCATCATCACCGAGATGCAGCTCCGCTTGCAGGGGCTGCCCGAGGCGGTCTCGGCCGCCACCTGCCAGTTCCCTTCCGTCGGGGCGGCGCTGGAGGTCGCGGTGGGGGTGCTGCAATCCGGCATCCCGGTGGCGCGGATGGAATTCGCCAACGCGCCGCAGATGCGCTGCTGCATCGCCTTCTCCCGGCTGGAGGGGCTGGAGGCGCTGCCGACCCTGTTCCTCGAATTCCATGGCAGCCCCGCCGCGGTGGAGGAGCAGGCGCTGGCGGTGGAGGCCCTGGCGGCGGAGGCCGGGGGCGGCGGCTTCGCCTGGGCGAGGCGGCCGGAGGATCGCTCCCGGCTCTGGAAGGCGCGGCACGACGCCCTGCCAGCCAACCTGGCCCATGGCCGGGGCCGCGCCCTGATGGGCACGGATGCCTGCGTGCCCATCTCGGAACTCGCCGCCTGCATCCTGGAGACGGAGGCGGATATCGCGGCGACGGGGCTGGAGGCGCCGCTGATCGGCCATGTCGGCGACGGCAACTTCCACCTGGGCATCCTCTTCGACGCCGCCGTGCCGGAGGAGCGCGAGCGCGCCGCGGCCCTGGCGCACCGCACCGGGGAGCGTGCCATCCGGCTGGGCGGCACCTGTTCCGGCGAGCACGGGATCGGGCTGCACAAGCTGGACCTCATGGCCGAGGAGCATGGCGGGGCGCTGGACCTGATGTGGGCCATCAAGCGGGCCTTCGATCCGCACGGGATCATGAACCCCGGCAAGCTGCTGCCGCCGCGTGACAGCGACTGAACAGAGAGACGAGGGAGGAGGACGCATGAAGAAGCTGGTGAACGACCCCCGCCACGTGGTGCGGGAGATGCTGGAAGGGCTGGTGGCGCTGAACCCGGCCCAGGCCCTGCTGGATGGTGAGGACGTTGTCATCCGCGCCGGGCTGCCGGAACCGGCGCGGCGCAAGGTGGCGGTGATCTCCGGCGGCGGGGCGGGGCACGAGCCGGCCCATGCGGGCTATGTCGGGGAGGGGATGCTCTCGGCGGCGGTGACGGGCGATGTCTTCACCTCGCCCAGCACCGATGCGGTGCTGGCGGGGATCCGGGCGGTGGCCGGGCCGGCCGGGGCGCTGCTGGTGGTGAAGAACTACACGGGCGATCGTCTGAACTTCGGCCTCGCTGCGGAGCTGGCGCGGGCGGAGGGCATTCCGGTCGAGATCGTGGTGGTGGCCGACGACGTCGCCCTGCGCGCCACGGTGGAGCCGGAGCGGCGGCGCGGCATTGCCGGCACGGTGCTGGTGCACAAGCTGGCGGGCGCCGCGGCGGAACGCGGCCTGCCCCTGCCGGAGCTGGCGCGCCTGGCGCGTGCGGCGGCGGCGGAGATCGGCAGCATGGGCGTGGCGCTGGGCGCTTGCACCGTGCCGGCCGCCGGGCAGCCCGGCTTCGCGCTGGGCGAGGAGGAGGTGGAACTCGGCCTCGGCATCCATGGCGAGCAGGGCGTGGAGCGCAGCGCGCTGCGGCCGGCGGACGGGCTGGTGGAAACGCTGCTCGCCGCCATCCTGGAGGATCGCGGGCTGCGAGCGGGCGAGCGCGTCGCGCTGCTGGTCAACGGACTGGGCGGCACGCCGCCGATGGAGCTGGCCATCGTCGCCCGCCGCGCCCTGGCCCTGTTGCGGGAGCGGGGGCTGGTGGTGGAGCGGGCCTGGGCGGGGAACTTCCTGACCGCGCTGGAGATGCCGGGATGCTCGCTCTCCCTGCTGCGGCTGGACGAGGCGCGGCGGGATCTCCTCGACGCGCCGGCCCGGGCCCCGGCCTGGCCCGGCGGCGGGCATGTCCCGTCCCAACCCACCCTGGTTCCGGCACCGGCCGGCGAGGATGCCGTGGCGGGACGCCCGTCCGGCCCACTCTCCGGACGGCTGCGGCAGGCCGCCCTGGCGGCGGCCGCGGCGGTGGAGGCCGCCGAGGCGGAGCTGACCGCGCTCGACAGCCGGGCCGGGGATGGCGACCTGGGGATCAGCCTGGCGCGCGGCGCGGCGGCCATCCGAGCCTTGCCGGAGACCGCCTTTGCCGATGCGCCGGAAGCATTGGCGCGGATCGGCGGCGCGCTGCGCCGGGCCATCGCGGGCAGTTCCGGCCCCTTCTATGCCACGGCCCTGCTGCGGGCTGCGCGCGACCTGCCGCCGGAACCCGGCCCGGCCGACTGGGCCGCGGCGTTCCGGCGTGGCGTGGAGGCCATCGCGGAACTCGGGGGCGCGAAGCCCGGCGACCGGACCATGCTGGATGCGCTGCACCCGGCGGCGGAAGCCTTCCGCGCGGAGCTCGAAGCGGGCCGCCCGGCGTCTGTGGCCTGGGCTGCCGCTGTCCGCGCCGCCGAGGAAGGGGCGGAGGCGACCGTCCGGATGCGGCCCCGGCTGGGCCGGGCCAGCTATCTCGGGGAGCGCGCGCTCGGCGTGCCGGATGCGGGCGCCGCTGCGGCCGTGGTCTGGCTGCGCGCGTTGGCCATGCCGCAGGGCTGAGACGTCACGGGGGCCTTGTGCCCCCATTTCGCGTGGGGTTGCGCCCGGGTGCTCCGGGGCAGTGACCGCAACGGATGCCCGGTGGAAGGCGGGAAGCGGAAGAGGAGGGAGTCGAACCCACCGGAGACGCGCAGCGCCCCCCATCGGATTTGAAGTCCGTGCACCCCACCGGGGATGTTGCTCTTCCGGAGCGGGAGCTACGCTGGAATTCTCGCCCGATCAAGGCATCGCGCCGGCACGGCCCGCTCCGGACGGTTCAGCCGGTGCAGCTTCGCCGAAGGCGCCGCTTCCCCGGTCCCGGACGCCCGCATCGCATGGCCAGGGCCCTGGAGGGCCGGTTCAGGCGGGTCGGGCGCTCCGGGGAAGTCATTCTCCCCCGATCCCCTTTCCTCTACCGTGCATTCCGGACGCCGTGGCGATCATGGCCCGGCGAGACGTCGGAGGATGGATGATGAGCGACGGACCCGGCTACGTTCCCCCGAGGATCTGGTCCTGGAACAAGGAAAGCGGCGGACGCTTCGCCAACATCAACAGGCCCGTCGCCGGACCGACGCATGAGAAGGAGCTCCCGGTCGGGCGCCATCCGCTGCAGCTCTACTCGCTGGCGACGCCGAACGGGCAGAAGGTGACGATCCTGCTGGAGGAGCTTCTGGCGGCGGGACACGCCGGCGCGGAGTACGACGCCTGGCTGATCCGCATCGGCGATGGCGACCAGTTCGGCAGCGGCTTCGTGAAGGTGAACCCCAATTCCAAGATCCCCACGCTGCTCGACCGCAGCGGGCCGGAGCCAGTGCGCGTCTTCGAATCCGGGGCGATCCTGCTGCATCTGGCGGAGAAGTTCGGCGCCTTCCTGCCCGCCGGGCCGGCGCGCGCCGAATGCCTCTCATGGCTGTTCTGGCAGATGGGCAGCGCGCCCTATGTCGGTGGCGGCTTCGGCCATTTCTATGCCTATGCCCCGGTGAAGATCGAGTATGCGATCGACCGCTTCACCATGGAGGCCAAGCGCCTGCTGGACGTGCTGGACCGGCGCCTGGGGGAGAGCGCCTATCTGGCGGGCGACGAGTACTCGATCGCCGATATCGCCTGCTGGCCCTGGTATGGCGGGTTGGTGAAAGGCTGGCTCTACGGGGCGGCCGAGTTCATCGATGCGGGGTCATACCGCAACGTGCTGCGCTGGGCGGACGAGATCTGGGCGCGGCCGGCGGTGAAGCGGGGACGGATGGTGAACCGGGTGAACGGGGAGGCCTCCGAGCAGCTCTGGGAACGGCATGACGCCGCCGATTTCGAGACCCGGACCCAGGACAAGGTGCCCGGAGGCTGAGCGTCGGCAGGGGCACTTCCTGAAGCCCCAGGGCCCTGGCCCGTGTCCCATCGCCTTCCCTGATCGGGGCCGTCAGGCGGCTGGAGGATCGACACCGCCGACCGTGGCCCCGAGCGGCGGCCAAGCGTCGCTCGGGGCCGCGGTCAGCCTCGATCCAGCGCGAGAGGGCCGCGTGGTGAAGGGGGCGGGCGCCAAGGCTGCGGAAGATGGTGCCGACACGCCGGTCGTTCAGCAGCCCGGTCCTGGGGTGCTGGCGGAGATGGCGAATGGACTCCACTTTGGACCAGATGTTTTCGAGCGCGGGGCGTCCGAAACGGTCTCAGCGAAAATTTTTCAGTAATATCAAAGGAATGGCGGAGAGGGTGGGATTCGAACCCACGGTACAGTTGCCCGTACTTCGGTTTTCGAGACCGACCCGTTCGACCACTCCGGCACCTCTCCGCGCCGCCCGAACAGGCTTCGGCGCCGCGTATAGAGGTGGAATGCGCTGAGCGCAACGGGGGCAAGGGCGGTTCCGCGTTGACTCCCAGGGGGTGGGCTCGCTATATCCGCCGCCTCCCGGCAGATCCCCCAGGTGATGCCGCAGTGCCGCTCGCGGCCTCACCATCGACTTGAATAGAGCAGGCGTAACAATGACCTACGCAGTGATCCGCACGGGCGGCAAGCAGTACCGCGTCACCCCGAACGCCGTGCTGGTCGTCGAGAAGCTCGAGGCCGAAGCCGGCCAGACCGTGACCTTCCAGGACGTTCTCGTCCTCGGTGGCGAGTCCGGCCTGACGATCGGCGCCCCCACCGTGGCCGGCGCTTCGGTCACCGCCACGGTGATCGAGCAGACCCGCGGCGACAAGGTGATCGTCTTCAAGAAGCGCCGCCGCCAGAACAGCCGCCGCAAGAACGGCCACCGCCAGCACATGACCGTGCTGCGCATCGGCGACATCGCCGCGGCCTGATCCAGAAACACAGGAAAACCCCACCATGGCTCATAAGAAGGCTGGCGGTTCCTCCCGCAACGGTCGCGACTCCGCCGGCAAGCGCCTCGGCGTGAAGCTCTATGGCGGCCAGGCGGTGAAGTCCGGCTGCATCATCGTGACCCAGCGCGGCACCAAGATGCTGCCGGGCCGCAACGTGCTCGTCTCCCGCGACCACTCCATCCAGGCCGTGGCCGATGGCGTCGTGAAGTTCGACCGCAAGGCCGAGGGCCGCGTGATGGTCTCCGTGGACCCGCGCCCGGTGGCTGCCCCGGCGGCCGCCGAGTAACCACGCGCCCCCACTACACGGCTCGTCTTACCGGACGGGGGCCCTCGTGGCCCCCGTTCGTCGTTTCAGGCTCGTTTTCTCAGGGGTCCGTGCCGATCCCGCATTCCCTCTCCAGGCTCCCGAACCGATGAAGTTCCTCGACGAAGCGAAGGTCTATCTGAAGGCAGGCGACGGCGGTGACGGCGTCGTGGCCTTCCGCCGCGAGAAATACATCGAGTTCGGCGGCCCGGATGGCGGCAATGGCGGCCGGGGCGGCGATGTGGTGGTCGAGGCGGTGGAGGGGCTGAACACCCTGATCGACTACCGCTACTCCCAGCATTTCCGCGCCCGCAAGGGCGGCAACGGCGCCGGCTCCGACCGTACTGGCGCGGGCAGCGAGGATGTGGTGCTCAAGGTTCCCGTCGGCTCGGTGGTGCTGGACGAGGACAAGGAGACCGTCCTCGCCGACCTGACCGAGCCCGGCCAGCGCGCCACGCTCTGCCGCGGCGGCGATGGCGGCCATGGCAACGCGCACTACAAGACCTCGACCAACCGCGCCCCGCGCCGGGCCGACAAGGGCTATCCGGGCGAGGAGCGCTGGGTCTGGCTGCGCCTCAAGCTGATCGCCGATGCCGGTCTGGTCGGCCTGCCCAATGCGGGCAAGAGCACCTTCCTCGCCGCCGTCTCCGCCGCCCGGCCCAAGATCGCCGACTACCCCTTCACCACCCTGCATCCGCAGCTCGGCGTGGTGCGGCTCAATGCCTCCGAGGAATTCGTCCTGGCCGACATCCCGGGGCTGATCGAGGGTGCGGCGGAGGGGGCCGGCCTCGGCACCCGCTTCCTGGGCCATATCGAGCGCTGCGCCGTGCTGCTGCACCTGATCGACGGCACCCAGGCCGATCCGGTCGCCGCCTGGAAGACGGTGCGCGGCGAGCTGGAGGAGTATGGCGCCGACCTGACCGACAAGCCCGAGATCCTCGCCCTCAACAAGACCGACGCCATGACGCCGCAGGCCCGCGCCTCCCGCATCAAGGCGCTGGAGCGTGCCACCGGCCGCCCGGTCATGCTGATCAGCGGCGCCACGGGGGAGGGCGTGCCGGAGGTCCTCCGCGCCCTGGCCGATGCCGTGGCCGCCGACCGGGCGGAACGCGCGGCATGATCGACCTCCGCAACGCGAAGCGGATCGTCGTCAAGGTCGGCTCCGCCCTGGTGGTGGACCCGGAGACCGCCGCGCCGCGCGAGGCCTGGCTCGCCTCCGTCGCCGCCGACCTCGCCGCGCTGCGCGAAGGCGGGGCCGAGGTCATCCTGGTCTCCTCCGGCGCCATCGCCCTGGCCCGGCGCGTTCTGGGCCTGACCCAGCCGCGCCTGCGGTTGGAGGAGAAGCAGGCGGCTGCCGCGGTCGGGCAGATCCGCCTCGCCGGGGCCTGGCAGGGCGTCTTCGCCGCCCATGGCATCGCCGCCGCCCAGCTCCTCCTGACCCTGGAGGACAGCGAGGACCGCCGCCGCTACCTGAACGCCCGAGCCACGCTCTCCACCCTGCTGGGCCTGGGCTGCGTGCCGGTGATCAACGAGAACGACACGGTCGCCACGGCGGAGATCCGCTTCGGCGACAATGACCGTCTCGCCGCGCGAGTGGCCGAGATGGTGCAGGCCGATGCGCTGGTCCTGCTCTCCGACATCGACGGCCTCTACACCGCCGATCCGCGCCGCGACCCGGAGGCGCGGCACCTTCCCGCGATCGAGCGCATCACCGACGAGATCATGGCCATGGGGGGCGAGCCGCCGCCCGGCTATTCCTCCGGCGGCATGCGCACCAAGCTCCTGGCCGCGAAGATTGCCACCGGCGCCGGCTGCGCCATGGCCATCGCCCTCGGCACCCGCCTGAACCCGCTCCGGCACCTGCTCGAAGGCGGCCGCTGCACCTGGTTCCTCCCGGCGCCCGAGGGCCGCAGCGCCCGCAAGGCCTGGATCGCCGGCAGCCTAGCCCCGCACGGCGCCGTCACCGTGGATGCCGGTGCCGTCCGCGCGCTGCGCAACGGCTCATCCCTGCTGCCCGCCGGGGTGCGGGAGGTCTCGGGCAGCTTCGGGCGGGGCGACCCGATCTCGATCCGCGACGAGGCCGGCCGCGAGGTCGCCCGCGGCCTTTCCGCCTATGACGCCGATGCCGCGCAGCGCATCGCCGGGCGCCATACGGACGAGATCGAGGCCATCCTCGGCCTGCGCGGCCGCGACGAGATCATCCACCGGGACGACCTCGTCCTGCTCTGATCGCCGGCCCTCCGGGAAGGGGGGGCGGCCTTCACGGCACCGGGCAGACGCCTCTTTCCGGCCGCCGCCGCACCACCTCAGGCATAGGCATAGGGCCCGCCCCGCTCCAGCGCCCGCCGATAGGCCGGCAGGGCATGGATGCGCTCCAGGAACCGTGCCGGGTTCGGCTGCGCTTCGCCGAAGGGCGCGCGATGCGCCGCCGCCTCGATCGGGAAGCTCATCATGATGTCCGCCGCCGTCATCTCCGGCCCGGCGAACCAGCCCGTCTCCGCCAGGGCGTCGTTCCAGTACTGCTTCATCCGCTCCAGGCCGGGCGCCACGAACCCGTCGCGGATCTTCGCGAGCGCCGCCCCGGCTTCCGGCGGCACGCGCTCGGCGGCGCGGTTGAGCTGCAGCGTCATCACCAGGGGCGGCATGGCCGAGCCCTCGGCATGGTGCATCCAGTGGCGATAGGGCCACCAGTGCGGCCCGTCCTTCGCCGGCTGCAGCCGCCCCGCGCCATGCCGGTCCAGGATGTACTCCACGATCGCCCCGGTCTCGGCCAGGACCATCCCGTCCTCGGTGATGACCGGCGATTTGCCCAGCGGATGCACCGCCCGCAGCTCCGGCGGCGCCAGCATGGTCTGCGGGTCACGGTCGTAGCGCTTCACCTCATAGGGCACCCCCAGCTCCTCCAGCAGCCAGAGCACCCGCTGGGAGCGGGAGTTGTTCAGGTGGTGGACAGTCAGCATCGTGGCCTTCCTGTTGCGCGGTGTGGGACAGGATAACGCGCCGCGGCGGCGTCCGTGCGGCCCGTCCCCCGGAAAACGCCGCGCCGCCTCTTGCCCGGCCCGCCGGTTTTGGCTCTAAGACGCGCCCCCTCGCCCCAGCGGAGTCCTGCCCATGTCCTCTCCCCATGCCGCCATGGGCCGTCCTGTCGTGGGCATCGACTTCGGCACCACCAACAGCGTCATCGCCACGCTGCAACCGGACGGTTCCGTCGCCACCGCCCGCTATGCCGTGGGGCGGGAGGTGCTGGACACCTTCCGCTCCGTCCTCTGCTTCTGGACCGAGCACGGAGCCGCGGGCCGCGCCGCCACCCGCCATGCCGCCGGGCCGCGCGCCATCGAGGCCTATCTGGAGGACCCTCTCGCCAGCCGCCTGATCATGTCGATCAAGAGCTACCTGGCGCAGCGGAGCCTGATGGAGACCCGGGTCTTCGGCCGCTCCTACGCGCTGGACCAGCTCGTCGGCCTGCTTCTCGACGGCCTCTTCGACTCGGCGGGCGGCCTGCCCGCCGGGGCGCATGTCGTCGCCGGCCGTCCGGTGCGCTTCGTGGGGGAGACGGCGGACGACGCGCTCGGTGAGGCCCGGCTGCGCGACGGCTTCCGCGCCGCCGGCCAGGGGCGGATCCAGGTGGCGCTGGAGCCCGAGGCAGCGGGCCACCGCTTCGCCAGCACCCTGGACGGTGCGGCCACGGTCCTGGTCGGCGATTTCGGCGGCGGCACCAGCGACTTCTCGATCCTGCGCTTCGAGCCCGGCCCGCCGCGCCGCGTCGCGCCGCTGGGCCATGCGGGCGTCGGCATCGCCGGCGACGCGCTGGACTACCGCATCATCGACCACGTGGTTTCGCCGCGCTTCGGCAAGGGCACGAGCTATGCGATCATGGGCAAGGACCTGCCCGTGCCGCCCGGCTGGTACGCCAATTTCGCCCGCTGGCACCGGCTCTCGCTGATGCGCGCCCCGCGCACCCTGCGCGAGATCGAGGAGGTCGCCCGCACCGCCGACCACCCGGAGCGCCTGCGCCACCTGATCCGCTTCATCGAGGAGGAGGCGGGCTACGCGCTCTACCAGGCCGTCTCCGGCGCCAAGGCCGCGCTTTCCCGCGCCCCCACCACCACGCTGCGCTTCGAGCACGAGGGATTCCGGCTGGAGGAGGAGGTCGCCCGCGCCGATTTCGAGCGCTGGATCGCCCCGGAACTGGCCCAGTTCGAGGCGGCGGTGGACCGTGCCCTGGCCGATGCGGGACTGGGGGAGGGGGAGGTGGACCGGGTCTTCCTCACCGGCGGCACCTCCCTGGTCCCGGCGGTGCGGCAGCTCTTCGAGCGGCGCTTCGGCCCGGCGAAGGTGGCGGGTGGCAGCGAGTTCGTCTCTGTGGCGGAGGGTCTCGCGCTGATCGGCGCCGAGGCGCAGGATAGCTAGCGCCGGAGGGCACCGCCCCCGAAAGAACAGCCCGGAACGGGAAGAACCGCCATGAGCCAGATCCGCTTCGAGGATATCGACGCCGAGACGCCGAGCCGGCAGAGCCTCTCCGCGCGATACGCCGTCATCGAGGCGCTGCTGGGTCGTCCCGGCACCTCCGGCCACGCCGAGGCGCTGGAGGAGTGGGACCGGCTGCGGCGCGAATACGAGACCTGGAGCTCGCTGGTGCATCTGCGATTCTCGCAGGACACCACCGACGAGGAGGTCAGGGCGGCGCGCGAATATGCCGATGCCCTGGCCCCGGTCGCGACGGAGCACGAGGTCGCCGTCAAGCGCCGCCTGCTGGCCGACCCCGACCGCCGGGCGCTGGAACGCCTCACCGGCCCCCATGCGCTGCGCCTCTGGGAAACCGACATCACCACCTTCGAGCCGGCGATCGCCAAGGACCTGGAGGAGGAAGCGAAGCTCGGCGCCCGCTACACCGCGCTGCTCGCCTCCGCCCGCTTCGAGATCGGCGGCAAGTCGGTGAACCTGTCCGGCCTCGCCCCCTATGCCGAGGATCTGGACCGCGACACCCGCCATCGCGCCGAGCGCCTGCGCTGGAGCTTCTTCGAGGCGAATGCGAAGGAGCTGGACGCGATCTATGACGGGCTGGTGAAGCTGCGCCACGGCATGGCGCGCAAGCTGGGCTACGACAGCTACACGCCGCTCGCCTATCGCAACATGCGCCGGGTGGATTACGGGCCGGAGGACGTGGCCCGCTACCGCGAGCAGGTGGTGGAGCATGTCGTGCCCCTGGTGTCCCGCCTGCTGGAGCAGCAGCGCCGCGAGAATGGCTGGGAGAGGCTGTATTTCTGGGATGAGGCGCTGGTCGATCCCCGGGGCAACCCGAAGCCCGCCGGCTGCCACGACCTGCTCGTGACCCGCGCCCAGGCGATGTTCGACGCGATGGACCCGCGCCTCGGCGCCTTCTACCGCCTGATGCACGAGGGCGGCTTCCTCGACCTCAAGAACCGCCCGGGCAAGGCGGGCGGCGGCTTCTGCACCTCCTTCCCCAGCTACGGCGTCCCCTTCATCTTCGCCAACTTCAACGGCACCAACCACGATATCGGCGTCTTCACCCACGAGATGGGGCACGCCTTCCAGAACTGGGAAAGCCGCGAGCAGCCGGGCATCGACTATCTCTGGCCGACCATGGAGGCGGCGGAGATCCATTCCATGGGCCTCGAATTCCTCACCTGGCCGCAGATGGAGAGGATGGTGGAACCCGGCGCCGCCGACCGCTTCCGCCGCCTGCACCTGATCACCTCGCTCGCCTTCCTGCCCTATGGCGTCTGCGTGGATCACTTCCAGCACGAGGTCTATGCCAACCCCGATGCCAGCCCGGCCGAGCGCCACGCGATCTGGCAGCGGCTGGAGAAGCTCTACATGCCCTGGACGGATTACGGCGACCTCGCCTATCCGGCGCGGGGCGGGCGCTGGCAGGCCAAGCACCACATCTACCGTTCGCCCTTCTACTACATCGACTATACCCTGGCGCTCTGCTGCGCGATGCAGCTCTGGGTGAAGTCGCGCCGCGACTATGCGGGCACGCTGGAAACCTATGTCTCCCTGTGCGGCCAGGGCGGCTCGGCCCCCTTCGGCGAACTCGTCCGCTCCGCCGGCCTCGTCTCGCCCTTCGAGCCGGGCGCCCTGGCCGAGGTGGTGCGCGAGGCCGAGGCCGTGCTCGGGGCGTGACGGCGGCTCCCCCGGAGAAAGGGCGGCCCGGAGGCGCGGCGGCGGTCGCGGTGGTCGGCGCCGGCCCCGCCGGGCTCTTCGCCGCGGAATGCCTGGCCAGGGCGGGCTGCGCTGTCACCGTCTTCGACCGCATGCCGTCCCCCGCCCGCAAGCTGCTGATCGCCGGGCGCGGCGGCCTGAACCTGACCCATAGCGAGCCGCTGGAGGCCTTTCTTCCCCGCTATGGCACGGCCCGCGACTGGCTGGAGCCCGCCATCCGGGCTTTCCCGCCCGAGGCGCTGCGCCGCTGGTGCGAGGAACTGGGGCAGCCCACCTTCACCGGCAGCAGCGGCCGCGTCTTTCCCACCGCCTTCAAGGCGGCTCCGCTGCTGCGCGCCTGGCTGCGCCGCCTGGATGCCCTGGGCGTGCGCCTGCGCCCACGGCACCGCTGGACCGGCTGGGACGGGCAGGGGAGGCTGCTCTTCGGGCCCGAGGGGGCGGAGGCCTTCGCGTGGCGGACCGATGCCGTACTTCTGGCCCTGGGAGGCGCTTCCTGGCCGCGCCTGGGCTCGGACGCCGCCTGGGTGCCGGTTCTGCGGGAGGCCGGGATCGCCGTCTCGCCGCTCCGTCCCGCCAATGCCGGCTTCACCCTCGACTGGTCGCCCCTGTTCCGCGAACGCGCGGCCGGCGAACCGCTGAAACGCGTCGCCCTGCATTTCGGGGGCCACACGGTCCGGGGCGAGGCGGTCGTGACGGCCGAGGGGCTGGAAGGCGGGGTGTTCTACGCCCTTTCCGCCCCGTTGCGCGAAGCCATCGCCCGCCGGGGAGAGGCGGTGCCGCAGCTCGATCTCCGCCCGGACCTTCCGGCGGAGGAGGTGCTGCGGCGTCTTTCCGCGCCCCGTCGCGGGCAATCCCTCTCCAACTTCCTGCGCAAGACCCTGGCCCTGCCACCCGTGGCCATCGGCCTGTTGCGGGAGGTGGCGCGAGGCGCGCCGGACAGCCTGTCGGACCCCGCGCGGCTGGCATCGCTGGTCAAGGCGCTGCCGCTGCGGCTGACCGGGATCAGGCCGATCGAGCGCGCCATCTCCTCGGCCGGCGGCATCGCCAGGGAGGAAGTCGAGGAAGGCTTCATGCTCCGCCGCCGCCCCGGCGTCTTCGTCGCGGGCGAGATGCTGGACTGGGAGGCGCCGACCGGCGGCTATCTGCTGCAGGCCTGTTTCAGCACCGGCCGCGCGGCGGCGGAGGGGATGCTGCAATGGCTGGACGTGCCGGAAGTGCCCCCGCCGGCACACTGAGACCGCCGGCAGCCAGCCCCCGTCGATTCCCGCGCCTCCGCAGGAAACCCATCCGCCATGCCGGCGCTCAAGGTTTCACAACGTTTCCGGAGACACTCGAAGTGGGCATCATCTGGACCATCATCATCGGCTTCATCGTGGGCCTGATCGCCAAGTTCCTGATGCCTGGGCGTGACCCTGGCGGCTTCATCATCACCACGATCCTGGGCATCATCGGTGCCGTGGTGGCCACTTATCTCGGCCAGGCCGTCGGCTGGTACGGACCAGGACAGGGGGCCGGCTTCATCGCCTCCATCGTCGGCGCCGTCATCGTCCTCTTTATCTACCGCATGGTGGCCCGGCGTTCGAACTCCGTCTGAGGGAATAGCCCCTCGGGCGCATCGATCCGCGCGTCATGAAGGAACCGGAGCCGGCCCTGCCGGCTCCGGTTCTGTTTCCGGCCCGGCTCCCGGGGTGGAGAGCCTCCATGAGGTCCCGCCATCCGGTCGCCCTTCACGCATCCGGCGATATCCGCGATGCTCCCCTTCTCAAGGGGAGGAAGAACGATGCTGGTTTCCCTGGTCACACCCCGGTTGATCCTCCTGGGCGGCGGCGCGGTGGCTCAGGTCGCCGAAGTGCTGGCGCAGTTCGGGCTATCCCGCCCTCTGGTGGTGACCGATCCCTGGATGGTCTCTTCCGGCATGGTGGAACGCTGCCTGGAGCCGCTGCGCCAGGCCGGTCTCCACCCGTCCGTCTTCTCCGACACCGTGCCCGACCCCACCGATACGGTGGTGGCCGCCGGCGTGGAGTGCCTGCGCGGTGCCCGGCATGACTGCCTGATCGGCTTCGGTGGCGGCAGCCCGATGGACACCGCCAAGGCCATGGCCATCCAGGCCGCGCTGGAACCCGGCGTCCATATCCGCAGCGTGAAGTTCCCCGCCCGGGCGGATCGCGGGGCCATGCCGGTGATCTGCATCCCCACCACCGCCGGCACCGGCAGCGAGGCCACCCGCTTCACCATCGTCACCGACACGGAACGCGACGAGAAGATGCTGATCGCCGGCCTGGGCGCCCTGCCGCTGGCCGCCATCGTGGACCACGAGCTGAGCTGGACCGTCCCGCCCCGGATCACCGCCGATACCGGCGTGGACAGCCTGACCCATGCGCTGGAGGCCTTCGTGTCCCGCCGGGCCAACCCCTTCTCCGACGACTATGCCCGCCAGGCCATGCGCCTCATCGCGCCCAACCTGCGGGCCGTCTATGCCCGGCCGGACGACGTCGCGGCGCGGGAGGCCATGATGCGGGGCGCCCTGCTGGCGGGGATCGCCTTTTCCAACGCCTCGGTCGCCCTGGTGCATGGCATGTCCCGCCCTCTGGGCGCGCATTTCCATGTGCCGCACGGACTGTCCAACGCCATGCTGCTGCCCGCCGTGACCGCCTACAGCCTGCCGGGCGCCCTGCCGCGCTATGCGGAGGCGGCGCGGATCATGGGCGTGGCGGGGCCGGAGGAGGGCGACCAGGCGGCAGCGGCCCGGCTCGTCGAGGCCCTGCGCGCGCTGAACCGTGACCTCGCCGTGCCGTCCCCCGCCGCCTGGGGGATCGAGGAGCAGCGCTGGAACACGCTCCTGCCCCTGATGGCGGAACAGGCCCTGGCCTCCGGCAGCCCCGGCAACAACCCGCGCGTGCCGGAGAAGGAGGAGATCATCGGGCTGTACCGGGAGGTGTATGGAGACTGACGGACATCGTCTGCACGCATCGCGCGACACGGATGTGTCTCCGCAGCCGGGGCGCGATGGCGGCCCGGCGGACATCCTGGCCGCCCCCCCAATCTCCGGCGGGGAGGGATGACAACCTCGTTTCGGGCTGGCACACCTGTCGCGACATCATCGTCGGGCGCGGTTCGCGATCTTCCCGGACCTGTCCTGGTCGCGCTTTCCGCCGGCTCCGCAAGGCGGCGATCCACACATGGGATCTCGGATGGATTTGATTTCCTACGCGCAGAACCAGGAAGACGTCATGCTCTGGCGGGCCCTGCAGCGTGTCGAGAACGGCTTCTACATCGATGTGGGCGCGGCACATCCGGAAGATCTGTCCGTGACGCGGCTGTTCTATGACCACGGATGGTCGGGCATCAATCTCGAGCCGAACAATGCCTACTTCGCCGAGCTCCAGGCCCATCGCGGACGGGACATCAACCTCCCGGTCTGCGCGACGGCCGAACCGGGGGAACGTGTTTTCCACGAGATCCCGGGGACGGGTCTTTCCACCCTTGATACGTCGGTGGCGGAAGAACACGCCCGCAAGGGCTGGGAGCTGAAGGAACGCCGTGTGCCCGGCCTGACGCTGGCGCAGATCTGCGAACAGTACAGGCCCGACGGCCCGATCCACTTCCTGAAGATCGATGTCGAGGGCGGCGAGGCGGAAGTTCTGCAGGGGGCGGATTTCAGCCGCTTCCGGCCCTGGATCCTGCTGATCGAGGCCACGCGCCCGCTTTCACAGGAACCGGATCACGCCGTCTGGGAGAACGGATTGCTGGCGCAAGGCTATCGCTTCGCCTGGTTCGATGGCCTCAACCGCTTCTATGTGGCGGATGAACGGGCTGCGGCGCTGCTGCCGTATTTCACGGTCCAGCCCAATGTCTTCGACGGCTTCCTTCGGGCTGCGGACCTGCTGCAGCGGCACCGGGATTCGGAAACCTACGCGGCCAACGAGCGGGAAGCCCGGCTGCGGGCCGAGGCGGATCGCGACCGCGTGGAACAAGCGCGCCAGAAGGCCGAGGCGGACCGCGACCACGCGGAACAGGCGCGCCAGAAGGCCGAGGCGGATCGTGACCAAGCGGAACAGGCGCGCCGGAAGGCCGAAGCGGATCGCGATCGCGCGGAGATGGCAAGCCAGAAGGCCGAGGAAGCCCATGCCCTTCTGCTGACGGCGCACAAGGCGGCCCTGTCCAGCCTAGAGGAAGCGGGGACGCGCCGGGGCGAAGCGGAACAGCGGGCCTTGTCGCTGCGGGAGAAGATGGCAGGGCTGGAAGAGGCGCTGCGGGACGCGGGGGCGCGCGCCCGTCAGATGGAGCAGAAAGCTGCTGCGGCCGGCGAGCGCGAAAGGAAGGCGCATGCCGAGTACATGGTCCTCCGGGAAACCCTGATCGCGCAGACGGCGTCGGCCGCCGAAGGGACCGGCATCCGCATCGGTCAGGCGCTGGAACATGCGGATGCCGCCCATCGCCGCCTTTCGGAGGTGATGGAGGAGCGCGCGCAACTGGAGGCCCGCCTGCAGGAGGCCGAGCATCGCTATGTCGCGGCGGAAGTGATGAACCGGGCCTATCACACCAGCACGTCCTGGCGCCTCACGCGTCCCTTGCGTGGCGTGATCTATCTGCTGCGCCGCCAGATCGGCCTGAAGGATGTCGGCCTCTACGCCTCGCGCCGCGTGCTGCCCAAGCTTCGCGGAGTCCATGCCGGCGACGATGCGAAGCAGGTGCAGGGCATCACCGAAATGCCGGCGCCGGACGAGACGCCCGCTCTCGCGCTTCCTTTGCCGGAGGTGCCTTCGCCGGCGGAGGCGATGCCGGCGAGGGAGCAGGATCTTTCCCTGCGCGGGCAGTATGTGCGGCGATTGCTCTCGCATCGCCTTTCCTCGGATGCCCGGCAGGGCCATCCCATCATGCCTGCTGGCTGAGACAGGAAGACAGAGTTGCGACTGGTCATCGATCTGCAGGGCGCGCAGGGAAGCAACGCCAAGCGCGGCATCGGGCGCTACTCGCGCGAGCTTGCCCTGGCGATGGTGCGTGCCCCTCGTCAGCACGACGTCGTCGTGGCGCTGAACGGCACGATGCTGGAAACCGCCGAGGATCTTTCGGCGCGCTTCTCGGCCCTTCTTCCTCCCTCCCATCTCCGCTCCTGGTTCTCCACCCCCAGCTCGGCCGGACCTTATGCGGCACAGGCCGCGCGGGTCGTGCGGGCCCAGTTCCTGGCCTCCCTGCAACCCGACATCGTCCATGTCTCGAGCATCTTCGAGGGGCTGGGCGACGGGGCCGTCACCTTCTCGCCGCCCGGCCTCGAAAGGCTGCCGCTGGTCGGCACCTGCTACGACCTGATCCCCCTGATCCGGCACAAGGAGTATCTGGAGGGACAGGGCGTCCTGGCGCCGCACAGGCGCTGGTACTATGCGGGGCTGCACGAGATGTTCCTGGCCGAGGGCCTCCTTGCCATCTCGGAATCGAGCCGCCAGGAAGCCATCACCCATCTGGGCTTCGATGCCGGGAAGGTGTCCAACATCCAGGCGGGAATCGGCCCGGCCTTCCGCCCGCCGGAAACGGATGAGGCCGCGGCCGCGGCGCGGCTGGCGCGCTACGGCGTGCAGGCCCCCTATATCCTCTTCGTCGGCGCCGGTGACCCGCGCAAGAACGAGCAGGGCTTCATCGAGGCCTATGCCCGTCTGCCCGCGGAACTGCGCGCGCTGCATCAACTGGTCCTCGTCGGGCATGTCGACGAGGAGCGCCTTCGCCAGCTCCTGGCGGATGCCGGCACCTCGCCGGAGAAGCTGCGCATCGTCCCCTTCGTCCAGGAGGATGACCTGCCCGTGCTGTACGGGAACTGCGCGGTCTTCGTCTTCCCTTCGCTGCACGAGGGTTTCGGCCTGCCCGCCGCGGAGGCCATGGCCTGCGGCGCCCCGGTCATCGCGAGCAACACGAGCAGCCTGCCGGAAGTGGTGGGCCTGGACGAGGCGCTGTTCGATCCGGCCCGGCCGGCGGAGATCGCCGAGCGCATGGCCCGGGTCCTGCGGGAGCCGGAGTTGCGGCAGCGCCTGTCGGCGCACGGCCTGCAGCAGGCGCGCCGCTTCACCTGGGAGGCCTGTGCCGAGCGTGCCTGGGATGCGCTGGAGCAGATCCAGGATCGCCGCGTCAGGCAGGGCCACGGGCGCGTCACCGCGCTTCAGCCGCTGCCCTCGATGGCTTTCGTCTCACCGCTGCCGCCGCAGGAAAGCGGCATCGCGGATTACAGTCGGAGCCTCCTGCCCGCGCTGTCGCGCCACTACGACATCACCCTGGTGAGCGAGCCGGGGCAGACCGACGATCCGTGGCTGGAAGCGGCCTTCCCGCAACTGGACGCGCAGCGTTTCCTGCAGCGGGACCAGGGCTTCGACCGCGTCCTGTACCAGGCCGGCTGCTCGGACTTCCACACCTTCCAGTATCGCGACCTCCTGCCCGTCCATCCCGGCGTCACCGTCCTGCACGACGCCTTCCTGTCGAATCTCTGGAACTGGCTGGCGCATCACCAGGGAAGGCCCGGCGACTTCCTGGCCCACCTCTACCATTCCCATGGCTATCCCGCGCTTCACTACGAGGCCCGGCACGGGCGCGACGAGGCGGTGAGGCAGTATCCCTGCTGCCTGAACGTGCTGGACCAGTCGCTTTCCCTCATCCAGCACTCCGAGTACGGCCGCACGATCCTGGCCATGCATTTCGGCGCCGGCGTGCGGGACAGGATCAGGATCATCCCCCATCTGGCGCATGCCCGTGTCCGCCCGGAGCGGGAGGCCGCCCGCAAGGCCCTCGGCATCGGCCCGGGGGAGTTCCTGGTCTGCAGCTTCGGCATCGTCTCGCCCGCCAAGATGCCGGGGCGGGTCCTGGAGGCCTGGCGCTCCGTCGCCGGCGGGAACGGACGCCTCGTCTTCGTCGGCACGCTGGCAGGTGAGCCGGAGGGGTTCGCGTTGCGGAACGGCGAGCGGGAGGGCGATGTCACGGTCACCGGCCGCGTCGGGCAGGAGGAATACGACCAGTGGCTGGCGGCGGCGGACATGGCCATCCAGCTTCGCCGGGATTCGCGCGGGGAGACCTCCGGCGCGATCACCGACTGCCTGTGCTTTGGGGTGCCGCTGATCGTGAACCGGCATGGCACGGCGACGGAATTGCCCGATGACTGTGTCTGGAAGCTGCCGGAGCAGTTCTCCACCGAGGCGCTGGGCGAGGCGATCGGGCTGTTGCGCGACGATGCGGAACGGCGCCACGCCCTGGCCCGGGCCGGCAAGGCCTATACCGAGCAGCGGCTTCGCCCGGCCCGGATCGCGCAGGAATACCATGCCGCGATCGAGGCGAGCTATGCGAAGCAGCAACTGCCCTCGCTGGCCGGAGCATCGCTTGGCCTTGCCCGCCTGCGCGCCGCGCCATGGCCCGGGGAGGAGGAACTTTCCGCGGTATCGCAGAGCCTGGAGGCCAGCTTCCGCCCCGCGGCGCCGCGGCGGCGTCTTCTGGTCGATATGTCGGAGATGGCGCGGTTCGATGCACGCTCCGGCATCCAGCGCGTGGTGCGAGAGGTGAGCAACCGCCTCCTGGCCTCGTCCGGCAACTACGGGCGGGTGGAGGCCGTGCGCTTCGATGGCGGCGGCCTGCGCCATGCCCATGAGGCCGCCACGCGGGTCCTGGGCACCCCGCCGCTCCCCCTGGCCGAGGCGCTGCTGGACATGGGCGAAGGCGACACGCTCCTCTGCATCGACCTCAACCCGAAGATGACCGAGGCGGAGTTCACCGACCTGCGGCGGCGCAAGCTGGCGGGCCTGCGGCTCGTGCTGGTGGTCTATGACCTCCTGCCCATGCTGCGCCCGGACTGCTTCCCCGCCGGGATCGTGGAGGTCAGCGCCTGGTACGAGAGGATGCTGTCCATGGCCGACCACGCCATCTGCATCTCGCGCGCCGTGGCGGACGAGCTCTGCGATTGGCTGGACACGGCGGAGATGGTCCGGGACCGGCCGCTGCCGGTCGACTATTTCCATCTGGCCGGCGACTTCAAGGGCGAGGCCGCGACGGGCGAGCCGCCGGGCTCGGTCCTGGCGGCCATGTCCTGCACCGCCCGCCGCCCGACATTCCTGATGACCGGCACGCTGGAGCCGCGGAAGGGCTACAGGCAGGCCGTCGCCGCCTTCGAGCAGCTCTGGGCCGAGGGGGTGGATGTCGGCCTCCTGATCGTCGGCAAGGAGGGCTGGCAGATGTCGGATCTCGCCGAGCACCTGCGCACCCACCCCTATCTCGGCGGCAGGCTGCACTGGCTGGAAGGGGTTCGCGACGTCGATCTGCGGCGGCTCTACGGCATGAGCCATTGCCTGCTGATGGCGTCGGAAGGAGAGGGCTTCGGCCTGCCGCTCGTCGAGGCGGCGCAGACCAGCCTGCCGATCCTGGCACGCGACCTGCCAGTCTTCCAGGAGGTGGCGGGCGAGAACGCGATGTACTTCTCGGGTCTCCGGCCGGAGGACCTGGCCGCCGCCCTGGGACGCTGGCTGGAGGCCCGGGAGAAGGATGAGGTCCCGTCCTCGGCCCGGATCAGGACCCAGGACTGGGACGGGACCGTCCGGCAATTGCTGGACCGCCTCGATGCGAAGCAGCCCTATCGCCTTTGGGCGAAGGGCGCGGCTCCGGCCGGCCCCGCCTGAAATCGGGGCGGGGGGTCAGCCCCCCGCCACCGTCAACCCCTCGATCCGCACCGTCGGGCTGTCCGTGCCGCGGCGGAAGCGGAGGTCGTCGGCCGGGGTCATGGCGAGGAACATCTCGCGCAGGTTGCCGGCGATGGTCAGGCCGCTGACCGGCTCGGCAAGCTGGCCGTCGCGGATCATGAAGCCGGCGGCGCCGCGGCTGTAGTCGCCGGTCAGGGTGTTGACGCCGTGGCCAATCAGCTCGGTGACGTAGAGGCCCTCCCGGATATCGGCCATCAGCGCCTGGGGGGAGAGGGCGCCGGGTTCCAGCCACAGGTTGCTGGGGGCCGGGGAGGGCGGCGAGGACGGGCCGCGCGCGGCGTGGCCGGTGGTGGGCAGGTTGAGTTGCCGGGCGGAGCGGGCGTCCAGGATCCAGCTCCGCAGCGTGCCGTCCTCCACCAGGGCGAGGGAGGCGCCGGGCTGGCCCTCGCCGTCGAAGGGGCGGGAGCGCAGGGCGCGGGGCTTCGTCGGGTCGTCGCGGACGGTCAGGCCGCGGGCCATGACCGGCTGGCCCATGCCGTCCCGCAGGAAGGAGGTGCCGCGCGCCACGGCGGCGCCGTTGAGCGCGCCAACGAGATGGCCGAGCAGCGAGGCGGCGACGCGGGGGGCATAGACCACCGTGCGGCGCGCCGTGGCGGGGCGGGTGGGGTTCAGGCGGCGGACGGCGCGCTCGCCGACCTCGCGGCCCAGCGTGGCGGGATCGTCGAGGTCCGAGAGGTGGACGGTGGAGACGTGGTCATAGTCGCGCTCCATCCCCGTGCCGCTGCCCGCCAGGGCGGTGACGGAGAGGTGGTGGCCGGAGCGGGCATAGGCGCCGGAAAAGCCGGTGGAGGTGACCAGGGCGAATTCGCGGTGCGACCAGCCGGCCTCGGCACCCTCGGAATTGGTGATGCCGGGGATGGCCAGGGCGGCGTCCTCGGCCAGGGCGGCGCGGGCGGTCAGTTCCTCGACATCGGGGCGGGCGCCGCTGGTGAGGTCGAGATCGGGCAGGGTGAACTTCGCCGTGTCGGGCAGGCCGGCGAAGCCGTCCTCCGGCACGGCGCGGGCCATGGCCACGGCGCGTTCGGCCAGGGGCGGAAAGGACAGGGGATCGGTGTCGGTGGTGGAAACGATCGCCTGCCGCCGGCCGGAGCGGCTGTGCAGGAAGACCCGCAGGCCGAGCTCCACGCCCTCGGCACGCTCGATCCGCTCCACCTTGCCGAGACGGCGGGCGACGGAGAGGGCGGTGCCGCGGATCAGCACCGCATCGGCCGAATCCGCCCCGGCCGCCCGCGCGGCGGCGACGAGGTCGCCCAGCCGCGCCAGGTGGCGTTCCGCGGCGCTCTCCATCCGGCCCCCCATCCCGGCGGCGCTCACGCCGCCAGCTTCTCGGCGATGGTGGCGAGGGAGGGCACCTTGCCCATGGGGCCGAGGGCCGCGAGGGTGGGGGTGCCGCGGAAGGCGCGGGCGGCGGCGGCCTGGACCTGTTCCACCGTCACGGCGGCGATCTTCGCCTTGGTTTCCTCGACCGGGATGATGCGGCCATGGACCTGGAGCTGGCGGGCGAGCTGCTCGCAGCGGCTGCCGGTGGATTCCAGGGACATCAGCAGGGAGGCGCGGAGCTGGGCCTTGGCGCGGTTCAGCTCGTCCTCCGTCACGTCGTGCTGGACGCGGCGGAGCTCCTCCAGCGTCACGGGCACGAGTTCCGCGGCCTGATCCTCCCCGGTGCCGGCATAGATCGCGAACATGCCGCTGTCCCGGAAGGGGGAGTGGAAGGAGTAGATGGAATAGACGAGGCCGCGCTTCTCGCGGATCTCCTGGAACAGGCGGGAGGACATGCCGCCGCCCAGCAGGCCCGACATCAGCATGGTCGGGTAGTGCATCGGGTCGCCATAGCCCGGGCCGGGAAAGCCCAGGACGACATGGACCTGATCCAGCTCCCGCTCCTCGCGGAACTCGCCGCCGGTGTAGCGGGCGGGCTCGGCCTCGTGCGTCTCGGCCACCGGCAGGTCGGCGAAGTGGCGGCCGACCATCTCCACCAGCGCTTCGTGCTCCAGCGCCCCGGCGGCCGCGACCACCATGCGGGAGGGGCCGTAGTGGCGGCGCATGTAGTTGCGCAACGCGTCGCGCGGCATCTTCTCGATGATCGAGGAGGGGCCCAAAGTGGGGCGGCCCATGGCCTGGTTGCCGTAGGCGGTGGCCTGGAAGTGGTCGAAGACGATGTCGTCGGGCGTGTCGTTGGCCTGCCCGATCTCCTGCAGGATCACGCCGCGCTCGCGCTCCACCTCCTCCGGCGCGAAGGAGGAATGGGTGAGGATGTCGCCCAGGATGTCGGCGGCCAGCGGCAGGTCGTCCTTCAGCACCTTGGCGTAGTAGGCGGTGTTCTCCCGCGCCGTGTAGGCGTTGAGGTGGCCGCCGACATCCTCGATCTCCCGCGCGATGGCGGCGGCGTCGCGGCGCTCGGTGCCCTTGAAGGCCATGTGCTCCAGGAAGTGGGACACGCCGTTCTCCTCGGCGCGTTCGTCCCGCGTGCCGGCATGGACATAGGCGCCGATCGAGGCGGTCTCCACGCGGGGCATGGTGTCGGAAACGACGGTCAGGCCGTTGGGGAGGCGCGTCAGGCGCACGGCATCGCTCATGGGTTCGGTCGGTCTTCCACTCGTTCGGGGCCCGGCCCGGTCCTGGGCAGGGCGTGCTGGCGTATCGGGGGTAATGTAGGCGCGGTGGCCCGAAACTGCGACGGGGCGAGGCAGAAAGGGCTGATCCGGCCAGTGGGCATGGCGGGCGGCATGGCGGGGGTCAGGCCCAGCGCAGGCGCACGGAGCGCGGGATGCGGGCGCGGCCGGCGGCGGCGCGGTGCAGGGCGGCGAGGCCCCGCAGCAGGCGGCGATACGGGGTGATGGTGCCGTAAGCGCCTGTAAACGGCGGAAGCTTCGTGCGAGCGAGGGTTTGGGACAAATCCGGATCGGGCAGCAGCCAGGGCGGGCCGGGCAGGGCCGCGCGCAAGTCCAGCCGGCGGGCGAGCAGGATGAGGCCGAGGCCCAGGATGCGGTGGGCGCGGCGGGCGGCGCGGCAGATGCGGTGGGCCAGGGCGTGGAGAGGGTGGCCGGGCGGGGTGGTGGCGAGGGCGGTGAGCAGGCGCTGCCACAGGCCGGCATGGGTGAGGCGGCGGAAATAGCGGGCGACCGTGCCGGGATTGCCGAAGCGTTCCGGCAGGGCGGACCAGGGGGCGTGGGTGAGGGCGGCGTGGAAGATGGCGTCGAGGCGGTGGCGGCGGTCGGCGGGGCGGCCGGTGCCGGTAGGGTTGGTGGGGAGGTGGGGGGCGAGGGCGCGCCATTCCGCCTCGGTCATCGGGTGGAAGGGGTGGGGGGCGGGGAGGGGGCTGGGGCGCATCGGGGGAGGATGGCATAGGTGGGTGGAAATAGGCAAGTTTTCCTATTTGTGGGTATGGTGATTTTGCCTTCGCCTTCGCCTGGGGCTGTGGGCTGGTGGTGCCGATCGCCGGGGAGGCGATCCATAAGGTGAGGGGTTGGTCGGGAATGGCCGAGAAGGGTGGTTTGCAGAAGTTCGGCCTTCGTACGGCAAGATCCGGTGATCCTCCAAAAGTGGACATGGAGGCAACCTGCTCAAACCAGCCCACGCGGCATGTAACCCCTTCGAGTTCTCAACATCAGGCTCCTCGACAGGTTGTAGATGATCTCGCTGCGGTGGCGGTCGGAAGCCGTTCCTCAAGATGCCGGCGCGCCCATATTATTTATCGGATCGAGACTGAACTCAGAGGGCGGAACGCCCCTGCGAAAAAAAGGTGACATGAGGTGTCGGAGGGCGTGGCGTCTGGGTTGCAGGCGATTGGGGCATCGGACTCCCTTCTTTGCGTTGCCGATTCCGCCAACCAACGGATCGTTGGCGACGTCGCGCGCGAGACCGTTGCCTCCCTAGGGGGCTATGCCTACCAGATTTACGCCTCCGCGCTGGCTTGGCTAGATCTGCCGCCCGGTTCCGAGTTCCATTGTCGCGCTACAGACGTTGCCGGCGCTGGGAAAGCAGGGACTGAGGACCCTATTCCGGTATCAGCTTCTTCACTTCCGCTTCAGCCATATACGGCATCCCGTCGCGCTCAAGCTCTCGGACTTTGGCAACGATTTTTTTCGCCCGCTCAATCTGGTCCTTACGCCACTGCTCGCTGACGCTGTGGGTGGAGAGATTATCGAAAACCGTGAAGAGGTAGTCTCTCTGGTTGCTCACGCTCCAGTAGCTCAGCGCCATGATCCATTTCTCAAATAAGAACGAATCGAAAATATATCGAGCGTCAGAGTTCCAGAACTTGGCGAGCCGGATCGTTGGCTTGATAAGGTAGGAATTGCTCTTGTTCGTATCTTCCAAGACTTGGTTGAAGTCGTTGGGTTCAGTGTCCTGCCACCCGCCAGAACCATTTGGTATCTGGTAGCCGGAACCCCATGCACGCTTCAAAGCCGGTACCAAATCAAACTTGATGTGGTTCAACTCCAAAACGATAGTCGGGCTCGACTGATATATTTCAGACCGTTGATAGTATGTGCTGACGAAGCGGCGAAGGCGGTCGAGGTAGGTCTGTGGAGTGTAGCCCCCCTCCTTGAAGACAATCATGTAATCAATATCGGATCGCTCATCCATCTTGCGCGGCAAGATGGTGTCGCGGGTGAAGGAGCCGAAGCGGAATTGTTCGGCGAGTTCGCCAGGAAAATGTCGGATCAGCCTGTTCTGCAGGCTCGATGTTGAGATGGCGATAGAGTTTCGCTCATCGGAAGAGAGTACGGCATTGCTAGCGCGTGTTTGCAAGTAGCTCAAGACCGACATCAGGACTTGTTCCTGTCGACGACGTGCGTTGCCTCGCCCTGCTCAATCCCGGCTCGTGCCCTCCTGCGATCACCATCCGAAAACTGCGGGCTCGCT
Source organism: Roseomonas gilardii (assembly GCF_001941945.1). Taxonomy (NCBI): domain Bacteria; kingdom Pseudomonadati; phylum Pseudomonadota; class Alphaproteobacteria; order Acetobacterales; family Roseomonadaceae; genus Roseomonas; species Roseomonas gilardii. The sequence goes on from NZ_CP015583.1 coordinate 535,208, forward strand.
TGGTTCAACTCGTTGCGCCGTTTGGTGAACCCGGAAAGGGCGGCGAGGGCGGCCGGCGCATCGCGAACTTGGTCGACCTCAATCTCCCGAAAGATTCGGGCATCGTTGCGCAGCGTGAGATACTGGTCACCGGCTTTCTTGTGTTCGGAGGCACGCTCTGCTGGTTTGAGGAAGGTCATCAAGGCAGTCAGCACTGCGACGGCACTCGTCATAAGCCCAGCAACCGCGCTGTAGTCTTTGAAGAAAGCGGTACCTGCGAGTGCACTAAGGATAATGGAAGGCACACCGATGAGAGAGTTGTAGCGAGTCCAGCGGGCACTGGCATTGAAATGCGACTTGGCCGAATGAGTGCAGTCCTCTTCTAAGCGCTCGATTTCCGTCTTGATCTTTGCAGGAAGGGCGGCATTCAGCGGCTCGTTCAGCGGAGCCGCTTTCATACCAGTCCTTGGGGCTTCAACGCTCATGGCCCAAGCGTTTCGTGGAAAAGGTTCAGCGAATCGAACATGCCGGCGGAAGAATAACCCAATCCATAGAAGTGTTGCAGGTCTATGCTTGGCTGCATACGACCTTGCGTCAGCGAGCACCAATGTCGTGGAAGGGTCGCTTGCAGCCGCTGGAGCGTCATGCGCTCCAACGCGACCCCGCTGACAGCAAGCGCCAGCTCACCGGGTCCAGGGCGCGCAGCGTCCTGGCCGCCGTTGCGCCGTCCCGGGGGAAGGCAGGGCCTTCCCCCGGGACGGCGCAACGGCGGCCAGATCAACGCAGCGGCAGGACGAGCGGCACCAGCGCCACGCTGACCGCCATCACCAGCACGGCGAGGGGCAGGCCGATGCGGAGGAAGTCGCCGAAGCGGTAGCGGCCCGGGCCCATGACCAGGGTGTTCACCGGGGAGGAGACGGGGGTCATGAAGGCGGCGGAGGAGGCCAGGGCCACGATCATGGCGAAGGGATAGGGGGAGAGGCCGGTTTCCTGCGCGGTGGCGATGGCGACGGGGGTCATGAGGACCGCGGTGGCGGTGTTGGAGATGAAGAGGCCGGTGACGGCGGTCAGGGCGAAGAGGGCCGCCAGCAGGGCATGGGGGCCGGCGGTGCCGACGGTGGCGATCAGCGCGTCGGCGGCGATGGTGATGGCGCCGGTGCGCTGGAGGGCGAGCGAGAAGGGCAGCATGCCGACGATGAGGACCAGGCTGGGCCAGTGGATGGCGCGGTAGGCGCTGTCCATGTCCAGGCAGCGGAAGCCCAGCATCATCAGGCCGGCGACGAGGGCGGCCTGGACGTTCGGGACCAGGCCGCTGACCATGAGCACCACCATGACGGCGAGGCTGAGCAGGGCCTGGGGGGCGCGGGTGGCGGCGGGGGTGAGTTCCTCCAGGTCCTCCGGCTGGTTCAGCAGGAGCAGGTCGCGGCGGCCGCGCTGGGAGCGGCGGATATCCGCCCAGGGGCCGACCACCAGCAGGGAGTCGCCGGTCTGGAGCGGGGTTGCCAGCATGTCCTCGATCACCGGGGCGTTGCCGCGCCGCAGCCCGGCCACGGTGAGGCCGAGGCGGGAGCGCAGCTTCGCCTCCAGCACCGACTTGCCGGCGAGTTCGCCGCCGGGGGTGACGATCATCTCGGCGATGCCGACGGCGCGGGGGCGCTGGGCGAGGTCGGAGCGCTCGATGGGCAGGGGCTGGAGGCCCAGGCGCTGGGCGATCTCCGCCAGTGTTTCCGGCGTGGCGGGCAGTTCCACCAGCAGCTCGTCGCCCGCGCGCAGCACCGTCTCGGCGGTGGGGCTGAAGGTTTCCGTGCCGAAGCGGGCGGGGCGTTCCACGGCCATGACGTTGAGCCCGTGCCGGGCGCGCAGGGCGAGCTTGTCGAGCCGCTGGCCGGCGAGCGAGGAGCCCGCGCGCAGGCGCAGGCGGTGGGCGCGGTCCTGGAGGCGGTAGTCCTCGACGAGCTGGCGCAGGGTGGTGCGCGCGCCGGGCGGGGCGCCGTCCTCGGCCGGGACGCCGGAGAGCCAGCGGCGGGCCAGCAGCATGTAGCCGATGCCGAGCAGGAGGATGGGCAGGCCGAAGGGGGTGAAGCCGAAGAAGCCGAAGCCGGGCAGGCCCTGCCGCGTCAGCTCCGCCTGGACCACGAGGTTGGGGGCGGTGGCGACGAGGGTCATCATCCCGCTGATGAGGGCGGCGGTGCTGAGCGGCATCATGAGCTGGCCGGGCGGGATGCCGAGGCGGGTGCAGATGCGCAGCACCACGGGGATGAAGATCGCGACCACGCCGGTGGAGCTCATCACCGAGCCGGTGAGGCCCACGATCAGCATCAGCAGCGCCATGAGGCGGGTGGGGCTGCCATGGGCGCGGGCGAGGAGCCAGTCGCCGAGCTGGCGGGCGATGCCGGTGCGGACCAGGCCCTCGCCGACGACGAAGAGGGCCGCCACCAGGAGGACGCTGGAATCGCCGAAGCCGGCCAGGGCCTCGGGCACCGTGACGGTGCCGGTGAGCGGCAGGAGGAGGAGCATGAGCAGGGCCACCACATCCGTGCGGGGGCGGCCGGTCACGAACATCGCGATCGCCAGGCCGAGGAGGCCCAGCACCATGGCGAGCGGGGCGGTCATCGGCGGGCCGGAAGGCGATCGCGCCACGAGGTGGAAGAGGGCATGCCGGTCCTTCCGCCGCCGTGGATGGTCCGGCCCGTGGGGGCTCCCTTTGGGTGACCCCTCAAGGTTTCCCCTCAGGGCGCCCCGGCCGGTGCCGGGGCGGAAGGCGGGGCGGCCGGGGACTGGGGCGGGACTATCCCATTCCGCCGCCCGGGTGAACCGGGTGCGGCGATATCAGGGGGGCCGCATCCGCCCCGGTCAGAAGACGAAGTCCACCTGGGCCGGGTTGACCTGCCCGTTGGCCAGGAAGCCGAAGCTGACCTCGCCGTCGCCAGCGATGCCGCCATTCCAGGCCGCGTTGTGGATGATGTAGCCGGTGCTGGTGCGGGACACGATCTCGGCGTTCCAGATCTGGGTGATCTCGCTGCTGATCCGCAGCTCGAACTCCCAGCCGGAGACCGTGGTGGTGCCCTCGTTGTGGACGGTGACGGCGCCCTGGAAGCCGCTGTTCCAGGCATTGGTGACAGCGAAGCTGGCGTCGAGGCCGGTGCCGGTGGAGCCGGTGCCGGTCGAGCCACCGGTCGAGCCACCGGTGGAGGGCGTGCCGTCGTCGTTCAGGATGGTGGCGGTGCCCGTGCCGTCCAGGATGGTGGCGCCGGAGGGGCTGGAGAGGATGAGGGAGAAGGTCTCGTCTGCCTCGGCCGTGCTGTCGGCCTTGATGGCGATGGCGACGGTTTTGCTGGTCTCGCCCGGGGCGAAGGTCAGCTTGCCGGAGAGGGAGGTGAAGTCCTCCGCCGTGGCGGTGCCGGGGGTGGTGCTGAAATCCACCGTGACCTCGCTGGCGGAGGCGGCGGAGAGGGTGACGGTGAAGAGGGCGACATGGGCGTCGCCCGTGGTGCCGGGGGTGGCCGTGCTGCCGTCGAGGCTGAACTGGATCGGCTGCAGCTCCGCCACCTTGGCGGTGTTCACCGAGGTCCAGTCGTCCTGGAGGATGCCGCCGGTGTCGCCGGAATTCGGGTTCCAGGACCACCAGGTCCAGCTGATACCCTGCTGGCCCGCGGCGATGTCGTGGGTGCCGCTGGCGTCGAGGTCGCCGGAGAGATAGGCGGTGATCTTGTCGAGCCAGACGAGGTCCTTGGCGTCGGTCATCTTCGTGCCGAACTCGCCGAGATAGACCGGTGCGATGCCTTCCTTGTAGATGTAGCCCCACATCTGGTCGAATTTCTGGGTCAGCGTGTCGCCGAAATTCGCGCTCTGGAACCAGGGCTGGGCGTAGATCGAATTCGGGTAGTCGTGGGCCGAGTAGACGAGCTTGTTGGCGACATCGAGGGTGACGGGGCGGTCGCGCACGCCCATGAGGTTGCCGCCCCACCAGTAGTTCTGGCCGTCATAGGTGCCGATGCCCTCGACGAAGATCAGCCAGTTCGGGTTGACGCTGCCGATGGCGTTGCCGGCGCGTTCCGCCGCCGCGGCCCAGTCGGTGGCGCTGCCGGTGCCCCAGGTGCCGTTATAGGGTTCGTTGTGCAGGTCGGCGCCGATGACGGTCGGGTCGTCGGCATAGCGGGCGGCCAGCATCTGCCAGTCGCTGATCCACTGCGATTCCGGATGGGTGGCATCGTACCAGAGGCCGTTGCCGGAGGTGCCGGCGCCGGCATCGCTGCGGTGGTGGTCGAGGATGATGCGCAGGCCGATCTGGCCGGCATAGTCCACGATCCGGTCCATGATCTGGAGGCCGGTGAGGCCCTGCAGGTCCGGGTTCTTGCTGAAGTCGATGCCGCTGGGCGTGCCGCCGTGCAGCAGGTCGGTGGAGAAGGGGAGGCGGATGGTGTTGAAGCCCAGATCCACCATCTGGTCCATCATCTCCTTGTAGCCGCGCGCCCAGAGGCCGTGCGGGGCTTCGTTGGAGGATTCCAGGCCGAACCAGTTCACGCCGGCGATCTTCACGATGTCGCCCTCGGCATCGACGATCTGGTTGCCGCGGGTGCTGAACCAGCCGGTGGCGGCGGTGCCGGAACCGGTGCCGGAGGTGCCCGGGTTGCCTTCCGTGACGGAGGTGTCGCTGACGCTGAGCCCGGGCAGGGCAGCGGTGTCGTCGTTCAGGATGGTGCCGGTGGCGGTGCCATGGGCGATGGTGGCGCCGCCGGGCTGGGAGAGGGTGAGGGTGAAGGCCTCGTTGGCCTCCACCGCCGTGTCGCCGAGGATGGCGATGCTGACGGTCTTGCTGGTCTCGCCGGCGGCGAAGGTGAGGGTGCCGGAGGCGGCCGTGTAGTCGCTGCCCGATGTCGCGGTGCCGTCCGCCGTGGCGTAGTGGACGGTGACCGGGGTGCTGCCGGCGGCGGAGAGGCTGACGGTGAAGGAGAGTGCCTTGGTGCCGCTGTTGCCTTCGGTGACGGAGGCGTCGGCGACGGAGAGGGTGGGCAGCGGCGCGGTGTCGTCGTTCAGGATGGTGCCGGTGGCGCTGGCGCGGGCGATGGTGGCGCCGCTCGCGTCGGAGAGGTTGAGCAGGAAGCTCTCATTCGCCTCCACCGCCGTATCGCCGGGGATGGCGATGCTGATGGTCCTGCTGGTCTCGCCGGCGGCGAAGGTGAGGGTGCCGGAGGCGGCGGCGTAGTCGCTGCCGGCCGTCGCGGTGCCGTCCGCCGTCGCGTAGTGGAGGCTGACCGCGCTGGCGGCGGGTTTGGAGAGCGCCACGGTGAAGGTCAGGAGCCTGGTGCCGCTGTCGCCCTCGGTGACCGAGACATCGGCCACGGAGATCGCGGGCGGGACGGCTGGCTCACTGGTGGTGCCGTTCAGGGTCAGGTTGCTGGCCTGGCTGCCGGCGCTGCCGGAGGTGGCCTGGAAGCCGAAGCTGGCCTGGCCATTGGCGGGGACGGTGGCGTTCCAGGAGAGGTTCCGCACGACGTAATGCGTGCCGACATGGCTGACGATCTCGCCGCCCCAGAGGTTGGTGATGGTGAAGGCGGCGTCGAATTCCACGAGCCAGCCGTTCAGGGCGCTGTCGCCGGCCTGGAGGGCCATGTTCGCGACGAAGCCGGCGCCCCAATCGCTAGCGACGTTGTAGGTCAGGGACGAGACCATGCGGGCAGCGATCCGAATCGGGTTGTTTCACCGCATGAGACGTTATTCCCGCAAAAGTTGCAATTCCGGAAACATACTTTTCCGGAACGGGAAGGCCGGACGCCGTCACCAGCCGCTTCGGCCTGTCGCCGCGATCAGTTGCTGCGGTCGAGATAGCCGTCGGGGAGCTGGCCCGGTGCCAGGGAGATGACCTCGTCGTTGTCGGCGCCGCGCTGTTCCATGAAGGTGATCTTCGCGAACTCGCCGATGATCACATAGGGATAGGCGGGGCCGGCATCGCGAAAGCGGTGCATGTCCTCGGTGAACTCGTTCTGGTAGCAGATGGTCTTCTCCGGATGCCCGTCCTTCCCGGCGATCCATTGCGGGAAGAAGATCGTGCCGTGCACGAAGCGGTGCGCCGTGTCGAAGCAAAGGCTGACACAGGTTCCGGTCGGCTCGTGCCAGTCGGCCTTGAAGACCGCGGGGGCGATCTGGACGAGGTTCATCGCCTGGCGCGTGACCCAGCGGCCGCCCACCAGCCCGTGGTGGATGCGGTAGTCGCAGGTCCTCTCGTTGCGGGCATACCACTCGTACTTCCAGCCATTGGCATAGGTGTAGATGAAGTGCGTGCCGACGAAGGACGCGATGCCGGACTGGGGGGTGAAGTCGTCGTTCCCGGGCATGGACGGGCTCCTGGAAGAAGATGTGCGGGGCTGGGGTCCGCAGATGACTTTCCGGGAACGTCCGGCGCTGGTGGGGGGTTAGGGTCCCATCGCTGAATTGTGGGCAGGCGGCCATGACGCCGCGTGCCGGGGCCGGAAGCCATCCCCCCCCCGAGCGCAGCCAGCACTGGCTCCCGGTGCTGGCCGTCAGGGGCACCCATTGCATGGCGAGGCCGGCGGCGTGGGGCCGCCGGGGCGTCAGGCACGGTTGCGGCGCGCGTGGCGGCGGACGGCGGCCTCGACCTGGGCGAGGTCGCCGGGGAGGAGTTCCAGGCGTTCCTCGCGGTTGAAGAGATCGGCGAGGTGCGGGGGGAGGGCGGGGCGGAAGCCAACCGCCTGTTCCGCCGCGTCGGGGAATTTCGCGGGATGGGCTGTGGCAGCGACGATCACCGGGATCGCCGGGTCCTCGGGCGCCAGGGCGCGGGCGGCATGGGTCGCGGTGGCGCTGTGCGGGTCGGGCAGCCAGCCGGTGGCGGCGTGGACGCGGCGCATTTCCTCCAGCGTGCCCGCGTCGTCCAGGGCCACGCCGCGGAAGAGTTCCGCCGCGCGCTGCCAGGCGGCGTCGGGGACGGGCATGCGGCCGGTCTCGCGGAAGCTGCGCATGGCCTGGGCGGTGGCGGCGGGGTCGCGGTCCAGCAGCTCGAAGAGCAGGCGCTCGAAGTTCGAGGAGACCTGGATGTCCATGCTGGGGGAGAGCGAGGGTTCCACCGGCCGGGCGGACATGTCGTTGGCCGTGAAGAAGCGCGGCAGGATGTCGTTGCGGTTGGAGGAGATGATCAGCCGCTCGATCGGCAGCCCCATCTTCCGCGCCGCCCAGGCGGCCAGGACATTGCCGAAATTGCCCGTGGGGACGGAAACGGCGACCGGGCGGTCGGGGGCGCCGAGGGCCAGGGCGGCATAGGCGTAATAGGGGATCTGGGCGGCGACGCGGGCCCAGTTGATGGAGTTCACCGCGGAAAGGTTCATCTCCCGCCGGAAGGGCGCGTCGGCGAACATCGCCTTCACGAGATCCTGGCAGGTGTCGAAATCGCCCTCCACGGCCAGGTTGTGGACGTTGGAGGAAAGGACGGTGGTCATCTGCCGGCGCTGCACCTCGGAGGTGCGGCCCTGCGGGTGCAGGATGACGATGTCGATGTTGGCGCGGTCGCGGCAGGCCTCGATGGCGGCGGAGCCGGTGTCGCCGGAGGTGGCGCCGACGATGGTCACGCGCTCCCCCCGCTCGGCCAGCACATGGTCGAAGAGCCGGCCCAGGAGCTGCATCGCCATGTCCTTGAAGGCGAGCGTCGGGCCGTGGAAGAGCTCCAGCGCGAAGGTGCGGGTGTCGAGCTGCACCAGCGGGGCCACGGCGGGGTGGTTGAAGGAGGCATAGGCTTCCTCCGTCATGCGGCGCAGGGCGGCCTCGGGGATCGTGCCGCCGGTGAAGAGGCCGACAATGCGCGCGGCCAGTTCCGGATAGGGCAGGCCGCGCATCGCGCGCCATTCGGCGGCGGCGAGGGAGGGCCAGGTCTCGGGCACGAAGAGGCCGCCATCCTCGGCCAGGCCGGCGAGCAGGACGCCCGGGAAGTCGCGGGCCGGAGCCTCGCCGCGGGTGGAGACGTATCGCATGGGAGGCAGCGTATAGCCGGGCGGGGCGGCGGATGCCATGCGGGAAGCGGAAGGAGACGGCTGCGGCAGGGGGCGCGCCCGCCCTCCGGACCCGAAGCTCATCCCGGGGGCGGCAGCCGGGCCTGGGCCGGCATGGCGCCGGAAGCATCGGGGCGGTCCGGCATGCCCGCGAAGCCCAGCCCTTCCGGTGCGTATGGCTGCCATCTTTTGGCGGCAGAGGCCGTTACAAGGGCGATATCTGGGTTTTCGCGGCATGGGCAGGGAAAACGGCTTCACGGCGCTGCGGCTCTTCGCGGCGGTTCTGGTGCTCTTCACGCATGGCTATGTGCTGGGCCGTTCCAGCCCCGATCCGGTCATGGTGCTCACGGGGCTGTTGCCGGCCAGCACCTTCGGCGTGGACATGTTCTTCGCGATCAGCGGCTTCCTGATCTGCGGCTCGCTGCGGCGGCAGCCGGACGCGCTGCATTACCTCCGGAACCGGTTCCTGCGGATCTTTCCCGCCCTGCTGGTGGTCTGCCTGCTGTCCGTCTTCGTGCTGGGCCCGTGGCTGACGACGGCGGAGCACTACTGGTCCGAGCCGGGGACCTTCGCCTACCTGCTGAACGCGACGATCTATGTCTGGCAGCCTTTCCTGCCGGGCGTCTTCGCGCAGAACGGCACGGCGGTGGTGAACGGGTCGCTCTGGACGCTGCCGATGGAGACCACCTGCTACCTGCTCCTGCTGCTGATCGGCTGGTGCGGCGCCCTGAACTGGCGGGGCGTGAGCGTGATCGTGCTGGCCGCCTATCTGCTGAACCTGTTCACGGTGTTTCCAAAGGGCGCCACGCTCTTCCAGTATTCCGGCGCGCTGGAGCTCTATCACCTGAACCGGTTCATGATCCTTTTCGCGGGCGGGAGCCTCATCCAGCTCATCGGGCGGCCATGGGCGGTCTCGGCGCCCGTGACGCTCGTGGCGGGCCTGCTGGTCCTGGCGGCGCTGCTGCTGGGCCAGCACGACTGGCGGTACTTCCCGGCCATCTATCTGCTGGCCTGGCCGTGGTTCGTCATCAGTCTGGCCTATCGCCTGAAGGGGCTGAGCGGGCTCGACCGGTTCGACATCTCCTACGGGATCTACCTCTACAGTTTCCCGATGCAGCAGGCCATCATCCAGTGGATGCATGGCGGGGCCGAGCCGATGGTGGTGAACCTGATGGCGCTGGCCGCGACCGTCGTCCTGGCGGGGGCGTCCTGGTTCCTGATCGAACGGCCGGCCCTGTCGCTGAAGGGACGTGCCGTGACCGCGAAGGCCGCTGCCCCGTTGGCCGCGCCGGCCGGTTCCGTGCTGCGGAGCTGAGGCCGGCGGCGGGCCTGTTCACCCCCCGGATGGGGAAGGAGGAGGATTGCCGTGAAGATCACGTTCTACGCGCATGCGAGCTTCCGGCTGGAAGCGGATGGGGTGGTGGTGGTCACCGATCCCTACAAGCCGCCGCTCAGCCGCTTCGACCCGATCGACGAGCCGGCGGACCTCGTGCTGATGAGCTCGGCCACCGACGAGTTCCATTCCGACCCCAGCCACATCCGGGGCGAGCCGGTGGTGATCAACACGCTGGAACTGCCGCCCGAGGGGGTGGAGGTGCTGGGCATCCCGATCCACTCCTTTCCCGCCTATGAGAGCCTGACCTTCGACTTCCAGGCGGCGGCGGGGCGGGACCCGGATGCCAACGCGCTCTACCACTTCACCCTGGGCGGGCTGCGGGTGCTGCATATGGGCGATATCGGCAATCCGGTGGACCCGAAGCAGTTGGAGGCGCTGCGCGGGCAGGTGGACATCCTGCTGGCGCTGACCGGCGCGCATGCGACCATCGCGCTGGACGACCTGGACGCGGCGATCGAGGCCATCGGGCCGAGGGTGATCATCCCGATGCACTACTACAACCCGCGCGGCATCCTGCAGATCGAGCCGGTCGAGACCTTCCTGGCGCGGGTGCCGCCGGAGCGGGTGACGCGGGTCGGCGGGCCGAGCCTGGAGCTGACGCCGGAGACGCTGCCGGCGGATGCACCGCATGTCTATGTGCTGGAGCAGGCGCGCTGAGGGCGTGAGGCGCGCGGCGGGCTTTTCCGGGCGGCGCCGCGCCTGACGGCGCGGGCCTGCGGGGCCGTATCCGTCCGGAGCCGGCCTTGACCGGGCCGGGCAACGGGCGGAGCCTCCGCGCCCGGAATTCCGGAGGCCCTGCCATGAACGACCTGTCCCAACCCGCCATGCCGCCCGCGCTGCGGGGGGCCCTGGTCTCGGCCAGCGGGCAGGAGGTCGCGGGCGAGGTGTCGCGCCTGCTGACCGGGGAGGCCTTCCGCAAGGCGGATGCCTTCGTGCGCCAGGATCATGACCGCACGGTGGAGGAGATCATCCGCATCGCCGAAATCGCCTCCCCGCCCTTCGGCGAGGCGAAGCGGGCGGCGGCCTATATGGAGATGTTGCGGGCCCAGGGGCTCGCGGATGTGGCGCGGGATGCGGAGGGCAACGTTACCGCGCTGCGTCCCGGCACCGATCCGGAGGCCGGGCTGGTGGTGATCTGCTCGCATCTCGACACGGTCTTCCCGGAGGGGACGGACGTGGCCGTCAAGCGCGAGGGCACGGTGCTGCGCGGGCCGGGGGTTGGCGACAACAGCCGTGGCCTCGCCGTGAAGCTCGCCATCCTGCGCGCGCTGGACGCGGCGGGCCTCCGGACCAGGGCGGGCATCCTGGTGCTGGCCTCGGTGGGCGAGGAAGGGGCGGGCGACCTGCGCGGGGTGAAGAGCTTTTTCCGCGAGCATCCGCTGCGCGACCGGGTGGCGGCCTTCATCGCGGTGGACAGCCTGGAGACGGCACGGCTGACCATCGGGGCGGTGGGCAGCAAGCGCTACCGCGTCAGCTTCCGTGGGCCGGGCGGGCATTCCTTCGGCGCCTTCGGGCTGGTGAACCCGGTCTTCGCCCTGGCGCGGGCGGCGGACGACCTGTCGCGCATCCGCGTGCCGGCGGTGCCGCGCACCACCTTCTCCATCGGCAAGATCGGCGGAGGCACCTCGATCAACGCCATCCCGGAGGAGGCCTGGATGGAGGTGGACCTGCGCTCCGAATCCGCGGAGGCGCTGGCGGCGCTGGAGGAGCGTTTCCTGGCCACGCTGCCGCAGGCGGCGGCGGACGAGGACGCGGCGCGCGACGTGAAGCGCGGCGGCATCCAGGTGGAGGTGAGGCAGGTGGGCGACCGCCCGGCGGGGACGACGCCGCGCGAGGCGCGGATCGTGCGGCTGGCGGAGGCGGTGATCGCGGCGCGGGGCTATGCGCCAAAGCTGGAGGCATCCTCGACCGACAGCAACATCCCGATCAGCCTGGGGATTCCCGCCGTCACCGTGGCCTCGGGCGGCACGGGCGGGCGGGCGCATTCGCTGGAGGAGTGGATCGACGTGGCGCCGGAAGAGAGCGCGAAGGGGATCGCCACGGCGCTGGGCGTCATCGTGTCGGTGGCCGGCCTGGCCGGGTAAGGGCGGGGCGTGGCCGGGATGGGAGAGCGGGCCTTCCGGCCCGCTTCCCGCACGGGTTCCGCGTCAGTGCAGAACGCCGAACAGCCACAGCAGGATGATCACGGGAATCGGGATTCCGATCAGCCACAGAAGGATGCCGCGCATCGTTTCCTCTCGAAATGTCTTCCCGAAGGAAACGTGGCGTTCGCGGCGGCGGTTGCGTCGGGTCCTCGCGGTATTCCGTTCCTCCTCGCCCCCCTGGGGCCGAGCAGGGCAAGGCGGGGAGAACCGGGGAAGGATGGCATGGGGAGGTGGAAATGAGCGGTGAAACGGCGCCGGAGGCGGGCGCGGCGAACGAGACGCCCTGGGTGGCCTCGCCGCGCTATCCGGATGCGCGGCTGCGGGACCTCGACCGGGGATTCGCGAAGTACCGGGTGATGAACGCGGCGGTGGAGAAGCTGTGCGGCGGGTTGCGCTGGGGCGAGGGGCCGGTCTGGTTCGGCGACCACCGCTGCCTGCTGTTTTCCGACATCCCGAACAACCGCATCCTGCGCTGGGACGAGGAGACGGGGGGCGTCACCACCTTCCGCAAGCCGTCGAACTTCGCCAACGGCAATACCCGCGACCGCGAGGGGCGGCTGGTGACCTGCGAGCACGGCGCGCGGCGGGTGACGCGGACGGAGCATGACGGGCGCATCACCGTGATCGCCGACCGTTTCGAGGGGAAGCGGCTGAACTCGCCGAACGACGTGGTGGTGAGGTCGGACGGCACGATCTGGTTCACCGACCCGCTCTTCGGCATCGGCGGCGACTACGAGGGGGAGCGGGCGGAGTCCGAGATCCCGGCCGCCGTGTACCGGGCCGATCCGGCGCGGGGGACGCTGCGCAAGGTGGCGGAAGGCGTGCCGGGGCCGAACGGGCTGGCCTTCTCCCCGGATGAGGGGCTGCTCTACCTCGTCGCCTCGCGCGCCGAGCCGCGGCAGATCCTGAGTTATCCGGTCGGGGCGGACGGGGCCTCGCTGGGCGAGGCGCGGGTGCTGATCGAGGCCGAGGCGGACGGCACGCCGGACGGGTTCCGCGTGGACGAGGACGGCAACCTCTGGTGCGGCTGGGGCATGGGGCGCGACGGGCTGGACGGGGTGCGGGTGTTCAACGCCGGCGGCGCGCCGATCGGGCATATCGACCTGCCGGAACGGGTGGCCAATGTCGCCTTCGGCGGCTGGCGGCGGAACCGGCTGTTCATGGCGGGGTGCCGTTCGCTCTACAGCGTTTTCGTCAACACGCGGGGGTGCTGAGGCATGGCGATCCGTCTGCATGAGCTGTGCGGCAGCGATCCGGCGCGGGTCTTCAGCCCCTATTGCTGGCGGGCGCGGATGGCGCTGCTGCACAAGGGGCTGCCGCATGAGAGCCTGCCCTGGCGCTTCACCGAGAAGGCGGCGATCGCCGATGCGGGCACGGACAAGGTGCCGGTGCTGCGCGACGGGGCGCGGGTGGTGCATGATTCCTGGGCGATCCTGGAGGATCTGGAGGACCGCTACCCCGGCCGCGCCAGCCTGTTCGGCGGCGAGGGCGGGCGGGCGCTGGCGCGCTTCGTGGCGCAGTGGGCGGATACGGTGCTGAACCCGGCGATCGCGGCGCTGATCGTGTCCGACATTCCGGCGCTGCTGGATGCGGAGGACCGCGAGTATTTCGTCCGCACGCGCGAGGCCCGCTTCGGCAAGCCGCTGGCGGAGGTGACGGCGGGGCGGGACGAGCGGCTGGAGGGCTTCCGCGCCGCGCTGCTGCCCTTGCGGCGGACGCTGTCGGAGAGGCCTTTCCTGCATGGCGCCACGCCGGGGGCGGGGGACTACATCGCCTTTTCCGGCTTCCAGTGGGCGCGGGTGGTGAGCCCCTTGCCGCTGCTGGCGCCGGAGGATGTGCTGCATGCCTGGCGCGGCCGGCTGCTCGATGCCTTCGGCGGCGTGGCGCGCGCGGTGCCGGCGGCGGATCGGGGCTGATCCGGTGCGGATCGCGGTGCTGGGCGATGTGCATGGCAACCTCGCCGCGTTGAAGGCGGTGCTGCGCGACCTGCGGGCGGCGTCGCCGGATGCCGTGGTGAACCTGGGCGATCTCGTCTCCGGCCCCTTCGACCCGGCGGGGGCGGTCGCGGCGCAGATGGCGCTGGATGCCCATACCATCGCGGGGAACCACGAGCGGCATGTGCTGGAGGGCGGCGAGGGCGCCTCGGATGCCTATGCGCGGGCGCGGCTCTCGGCGGCGCAGCTTCGCTGGATGGCGGATCTCCCCGGCACGCTGTCGCTCCTGGAGGGGCGGGTCTTCGCCTGCCACGGCAGCCCGGCCGGAGGCGATCTGGAATACCTGCTGGAGGATGCGGGCGGCGGGCGGACGCGGCTCGACCGGATCGAGGCGATCCGGCCCCGCCTGGCCGGGATCGGCGCGGCGGAGCTGGTGCTCTGCGCGCACACGCATGTGCCCCGGGCGGTGCGCGTCGATGGTGTGCTGGTGGTCAATCCCGGCAGCGTGGGCATGCCGTGCTACCGCGACGTGAAGCCGGTGCCGCATGCGATGGAAGCGGGGGCGCCGGAGGCGCGCTATGCGCTGGTGGAGCATGGCGCGGGCGGATGGCGGGTGGAGCTGCGGGCCGTGCCCTATGACACCGAGGTGGCGGCGCTCCAGGCCGAGCGGGCTGGGCGGCCGGATCTGGCACATGCGGCGCGCACCGGTTGGTTGCCGCCCGGGTAGGCGGGGCGGGCAGGCAGACCGTGTGACGGTGGTGGCGGGACCCCGATCGGGACGCCGCTTCCGGGGCGGTGGTCCGGAGGCCCGTTGGCACGCTGCATGCCAGGGCGTGTTGCGATAGGCTGGGCCGATATCCGGGGCAGGGATCGATGCTGGGACGACGTGGGCTGGGTTTGGGCGTTCTGGGAGCGGCTTCGCTCGCGGGGGCGGGGCAGGGACGTGCCGCGTCCTGGCCGGAGCATCCCTTGCGCTGGGTGGTGGGCTATCCGCCGGGCGGGGCCTCGGATGTCTTCGCGCGGCTGATCGGCGCGGGGATGGGTACGGCGCTGGGACAGAACGTGGTGGTGGAGAACCGGCCCGGCGGCGGCGCGGTACTGGCCAGCGAGCTGGTGTCCCATGCCGCGCCGGATGGCTACACCTGGCTGCATACGGACAACGGGAACCTCGTCTACAACCCCGCGCTCTACGCGAAGCTGCCCTATGATCCGGATCGCGACCTGACCGGGGTGGGGTTCATCGGACGCTTCCCGCTGTTCCTCGTGGTGCGGCCCGACGATCCGGCGAGGAGCTTCGCGGATTTCCTGGCGGCGGCACCGAAGGACCCGCCGACCTATGGCACGGCGGGCGTGGCCTCGCCGCACCATCTGGCGATGGAGATGCTGCGGCGGCGGGCGGGGAACTTCCCGGCGGTGCACGTGCCCTATCGCGGCGCGCCGGCGGCGATGCAGGACCTGATCGCGGGCAGCGTGGACTGCGTGGTGGTGGATTGCGCGACGGGCATCCCCTTCCTGCGCGACGGCAAGGCGCGGGCGCTGCTGGTGATGGGGGAAGCGCGCTCCCAGGCCGCGCCGGAGGTGCCGACGGCGCTGGAACTCGGCTATGCGGATGCGGTGGCCTATGGCTGGCAGGGGCTGTCGGTGCCGGCGGCCACGCCGCCCGACCTCGTCGCGAAGCTGAACGCCACGCTGAACGGCACCATGCGCAGCGATCTCGTGCAGTCGCGCATGAGCGCCCTGGGCATCGAAACCTCGGCCCTGTCGCCCGCCGAATTCAATGCCTTCGTGGCGAAGGAAAGCGGACGCTGGCGGCCGCTGATCAAGGAACTCGGCATCCGGCTGGACAGCTAGGGCGGATCGCATCCGGGCGATTTCGTCCGGGCGCGATCCGCTCTGGCGGAAGAGGGCGGCCCGCGCCGGATCGCGGACCGCCTCGCGCTTGTCTCAGCCGCCGAAGTAGCCGGGCTGGCCGATATCGGCGAGAAGGCCCGGCTGCGCCGGCGCCCAGCCCAGTTCCGCCCGGGTCCGCTCGCTCGATGTCGGCGCATCCATGCCGGCAAAAGCGGCGAACCAGCCGAAATGCGCGGCGGCTTCCCCAGGGGACAGGGCGGTGACGGGCAGGTCAAGCTGACGGCCGATGGTCCCGGCGATCCCGCGGAACGGCACGCCTTCCTCGGCCACCGCATGATACCGCTTGCCCGGCGCGGAATGGCCACGGGCACCATGCTCGATCGCCAGCCGGAAGGCGCGCGCGGCGTCCAGGCGGTGCACGGCGGGCCAGCGGTTGAGCCCTTCGCCGATATGGGCCGACAGGCCCTTCTCGCGGGCGATGCGATGCAGGATCGGCACGAAGCCATGGTCCCCCTCGCCATGCACCGAAGGCGGCAGGCGCATCACCGCGACGTGCACGCCCTGTGCCGCGAGCGCGGCGGCGGCCTCTTCCGAGGCGCGGGGATAGCGGGGCGTCGGAGGAGGCGGGGTGTCGTCCTCGGTCGCGAGCCGGCCCTCCGCCAGATGTGCCACCCCGGAGGTGACGATCAGGGGGCGGCCGGAGCCCTTCAGCGCGTCGCCGAGCGCCCCGATGGCGCGGCGGTCGGTCTCGCAGTTCTCCTGGAAGCGCGAGAAGTCGTGGATGAAGGCGGTGTGGATGACGCCGTCCGTGGAGGCGGCGCCGCTGCGGAGGCTCCCGGCATCCTCCAGCGAGCCGCGATGCACCTCGGCGCCCATGGCGGCGAGGGCCTGGGCGCCGGCTTCCGAACGGACCATGCCGAGCACCCGGTGCCCGGCGCCGATGAGGTCCCGGACCACGGCGGAACCCACGAAACCCGTCGCGCCGGTCACGAAGATACGCATGGGGCAGTCTCCAGAGCTTGGTCGCGGGCGAGACTTGGCCCAGTCTCCATCGTGGTAAAGCCGTGAGATCATCGTGGTATAATGACTGTCAGGATAAGCCTCCCGGCCAGCGGCGGGATGACGCTGGGCGCCTATCTGAAGGACCGCCGCGGCAGGCTCGACCCGGTCGCCTGCGGCCTGCCGGGGACGCGGCGCCGGACTCCGGGGCTGCGGCGGGAGGAGGTGGCGCTGCGCGCCCATATCAGCCCGGCCTGGTACACCTGGCTGGAGCAGGGGCGCGGCGGGGCTGCCTCGCCCCAGGTGCTCGACCGGCTTTCGCAGGCCCTGATGCTCACGGAGGTGGAGCGCGAGCACCTGTTCCTGCTGGGCCTGGGCCGGCCGCCGGAGGCGCGCTACCGGGGGGTGGAGGGCATCACGCCACGATTGCAGCGCGTGCTGGACGCGCTGGAGCCCAGCCTGGCGATCATCAGGACGGCCACCTGGGGCGTGGTTGCCTGGAACCGGGCGACGGCGGCGGTGCTGACGGACTACAGCCTGCTGCCGCCAGGGGAGCGCAATGTCCTGCGCCTTCTCTTCGGCGACCCGCGTGTCCGTGCCGCGCAGGATGACTGGGAAGGCGTGGCCCGCTTCGTGGTGGGGTCGTTCCGGGCGGATGCGGCACGCGCCGGTGCCGTGGAGGAGGTGAGGGCGCTGGCGGAGGAACTCTGCCGGACGAGCCCGGAATTCGCGGCGATGTGGCGCGACAACGATGTGCGCGGCCATGGCGAGGGCCTCAAGCACCTGCGCCACCCGGTGCTGGGCCGGATCACCCTGGAAATGTCCAGCTTCGCCGTGGATGGCCGGCCGGATCTCTGGCTGCTGGTCCACAACCCTGTCCTGCCGGCGGACAGGGAGCGGATCCGGGCGCTGATCGAGGCGCCCCGGGCTTCCGCCCCAATCTGAGCGGCTGGGACTGAGCGACACGGGTAGCTTTTCCCAGGGCGCCGCGTCTCGTGGCCGGCCCCCGATGGCCAGCCCCCGTGGCCAGCCCCCGTGGCCAGCCCCCGTGGCCGGCGTCCGGGACGGAGCGATGCCGGACAGGGAGGAACGGCCGCCCGGGCATCACTCCGCTATCAGGCCGCGTGCCAGTTCCAGCGCCTGGCGTTCGAAGAGGCGGCGGTAGATGCCGTCCTCGCGGCGGACCAGGGTTTCGTGGCGGCCTTCCTCGACCACTTGGCCGTGGTCGAAGACCAGGATGCGGTCCAAGGCGCGGACGGTGGAGAGGCGGTGGGCGATGACGATGGTGGTGCGGTCGCGCATCAGCCGTTCCACCGCCTCCTGGATCAGCGCCTCGGATTCCGAATCCAGGGCCGATGTGGCTTCGTCCAGGATCAGGATCGGGGCGTCGGCCAGGAAGGCGCGGGCCAGGGCGATGCGCTGGCGCTCGCCGCCCGAGAGCTTCACGCCGCGCTCGCCGACCGTGGTGGCGTAGCCTTCCGGCAGGCGGGCGATGAAGCCGTGCGCGTTGGCGAGCTGGGCGGCGCGCTCGATCTCCGCGCGCGTGGCGCCCGGGCGGCCATAGGCGATGTTCTCGGCCAGGGAGCGATGGAAGAGCACCGGTTCCTGCTGCACGATGGCAATGCTCCGCCGCAGGGATTCCTGCGTGACGGCGGCGACGTCCTGGCCGTCGATCAGGATGCGGCCGCCGCTCACGTCGTGCAGGCGCTGGATCAGCTTCACGAAGGTGGTCTTGCCGGAGCCCGAATGCCCGACCAGCCCGACGCGCTCGCCCGCCCGGATGGTGAGCGAGAAGTCGCGGTAGAGCGGCGTGGTGTGGCGGCCGTAGTGGAAGGTGACGCGGTCGAAGTCGATGCGGCCTTCCGGGATGGCGATGGCGCGCGCGCCGGGACGGTCGGCGACGCCGAGGGGCAGGGCAAGGATCGCCACCATCTCCTCCATGTCGTTCACCGAGCGGCGGAGGTTGTTGATGTGGTAGCCGATGTCGCGCAGGTAGCCCTGCACCACGAAGAACATGGCGAGCACCGTGGCGAGGTCGCCCGGCGTGGCCTGTCCGCGCCACCACAGCCAGACGGCCATGCCGATCGTGCCGATGCGCAGCAGCAGCATCGCGGCGGTCTGGGCGGTGCCGCTCCAGGTCGCGCGCAGCCAGGTGGCGCGGGTGCGGTCGCGCCAGCGGCGCAGGATGCGGGCGGTGCGGGCGTCCTCGCGCGGTTCGGCGCCGAAGGCCTTCACCACCGCGTTGGCGCCGACCGCGTCGGCGAGCGTGCCGCCCAGGCGCGTGTCCCAGGCATTGGAACGGCGTGCGGCGGGCGCCACCCAGCCGAGGTTCATCGACAGGGTGAGCGTGATGTGCAGCGCCGCGCCGAGGCCGACCGCCAGCCCCATCAGCGGCCAGCGCCAGCCGAGCAGCAGCGTGGCGCCAACGAGCACCACCAGCGCCGGCAGCAGCGCCACGAGGATGGTGTCGTGCAGCAGGTCGAGCGCGCTCATCCCGCGGGTGATCTGCCGCACGGTGGAGCCGGCGAAGCTGCTGGCGTGCCAGTCGGCGGAGAAGCGCTGCACGCGGGCGAAGCTGCGCTCCGTGGCCTCCACCATGGCGCGCAGCGTCATGCGGATGATGGCGATGAAGGCCAGGTGCCGCAGGCCCAGCGCGGCGAGGCCGAGCAGGGCCAGGGCGGCCAGCGCGCCGAGCATGGCGCGCAGCGCGGCGTCGCGATCCGCCATGGCGGCGGCATCGACCAGCCGGCCGGCGAAGATCGGCACGAGCAGGTCGGACAGGGTGGCGGCGAGCATGGCGCCGCCGATGGCGGAGACCAGGCCGCGCTGCCGCGCCCAGCCCTGGAGGACGAAGTTCAGGACATCCCGGATGGGATGCGCGCGCCGCCGGGCGGCGTGGTTGTCGGAAGACACGATGTCATGCACGCCGCGCTGGGCACGGCGTTCCTCGGCACGAGGTTCGGGTGCGGCGACGTCAGGCCGCCGGGAGGGCGAGGCTGGCCCCGGAGCGTCCGGGAGGCTTCAGCCCCGCGGCGTGTCGGCTTTGCGGGACACGCGCGGGGCCATCAGGGGGCCATGACGATGGCGGTAGCAGACCATGCAGCCCTCCTGTGGCCGGGATGACGAGAAGGTCACGTTAGAACGGCCCGCGGGCGAGTCGCAAGTTCACCTTCCCGTGCCCTGCCGGGATGCCACCCCACGGAGCGGGGCAGGCCATGGGGCGCAATGTCTTCCGAAAGGACGGCCGCTCCGGGCCTGTGGCATTGATCGCCCGTGTTTTCTGACTAAAGTCAGATATCATGATGCCCGATCCGATCAGCCGCTTCCGCCGCTTCAGCCGTGCCGTGACCCGGGAGGTCGGGGCGCTGGACACCTCCTTCCTCGGCCGGGGCCGTCCGCTCGGCGCCGCGCGCGTGCTCAATGCCATTGGCCATGGCCGCACGGATGTGGCGGCGATCCGCGACTATCTCGGCCTCGATTCCGGGCTGATGAGCCGCCTGCTCCGGAGCCTGGAGGAAGAGGGCCTGGTCGCCACCGAGGCGCATCCCGCCGATGCCCGCCGCCGCGTCGCCCGGCTGACGGAGGCGGGCGAGGGGGAGTTCGCGGCCTATGAGGAAATCTCGAACGCCAGGGCGGCGGCCCTGCTCGCCCGCGCCCCACGGGCCGAGGCGCTGCTCCAGGCCATGGACATCGTGGCCCTCGCCCTGGGCCGCGACCACCTCGCCATCGAGGAAGCCGATCCCCGTGGCGAGGCCGCGCGCCATTGCCTGGGCGAGTACTATGCCGAACTCGGCCGCCGCTTCGAGAAGGGCTTCGACGTCTCCCTCTCCCGCGATCCCGAGGCCGGCGACATGACGCGGCCCCAGGGCAGCTTCCTGCTCGCCATGTCGGACGGCCTTCCCCTCGGCTGCGTCGGGCTCAAGGGCACAGGCAAGGAATGGGCGGAGATCAAGCGCCTCTGGGTGTCGCCCGCCGCGCGCGGCCTGGGCGTCGCGCGGCGCCTCATGGAGGCCGCCGAGGCCGCCGCCCGGGAGCTCTCGATCGCCGTCCTCCGCCTCGACACCAACCGCGCCTTGCCGGAGGCCATGCAGCTCTATCGCAGCACCGGCTGGACGGAGATCCCGCGCTTCAACGACGATCCCTATCCCGACACCTTCTTCGAGAAGAGGCTCTGAACGGGGATGCCGAGGAGAGCGGCCCGCATCCTCGTCCTCCCGGCGCCCCGGTGGGTGCCCTGGCACCGGCCTTCCGGCACGCCCTGTTCTCGCCGGAAACGCCACCAGGCCCAACCCCCATTGGGCAGCCCCGAGGGGGGAGGACTCGATCCTCCTCGGTGGACCACCCCCGGCGCCCGTGGCAATTTGCCACGGCATGCTCTCCATCCCCGCCAGCCGCCCCAACGCCTATACCGGCAGCCCGCTCGACCGGGTGTCCGGCCGCCGTGACGAGGCGGATTTCGTCGCCGCCCAACTGGCGCGCGAGGATGCCCTCTTCATCCCCGTCTGGCGCAGCCAGTCCCTGCTCCGCGACAACGCCGCCGGCGAGCCCGAGGCCGTCCTCCTGACCCCCGCCACCGCCGAGGCCGTCCGCATGACGGCCGGCCCGGTGCCCGCCCCCTGGGTGCTGCTCGGCCTCTTCGAGGAGGGCCCGCTGAAGGGCCGCCCCGCCTTCGCCGTGGACTGCTCGGCCGCCGAGGACCCGCTCCCTCTCCTGCCGCCGGAGATGGGCCGCTTCGCCGACCTGCGCCCCGTCGCCGCCCTGATGCCGCCCGGCGAGGCCAGTCTTCTCGCCCATGCCCGCGGCATGCTGCACTGGCGCAGCCGACACCGCTTCTGCGGCGTCTGCGGCGGCGTCTGCGAGCCGCGCGCCGCCGGCAACACGCTCCGCTGCGCGAATTGCGGCACCATGCACTTCCCCCGCACCGACCCCGCCGTGATCATGCTGATCCTCCGCGGCGACCGCTGCCTCCTCGCCAACTCCCCCCGCTTCCCCGACACCACGATGTATTCGACCCTGGCCGGCTTCGTGGAACCGGGCGAAAGCCTGGAGGAAGCCGTGCGCCGCGAGGTGCTGGAGGAAGCGGGCATCCGCGTCGGGGAGGTCCACTACCATTCCTCCCAGCCCTGGCCCTTCCCGGCCTCCGTCATGATCGGCTTCCACGGAGAGGCCCTGACCGACGCCATCACCATCGACCCGGACGAGATCCGCGACGCCCGCTGGTTCACCCGGGACGAGATCCGCCGCATCGACACCTTCGGCCTGCGCCTCCCGCGCGCCGATTCCATCGCGCGCCGTCTGATCGAAGACTGGCTGGAGAACGCCTGAATGCCCGCCTTCGCCCCGCGCCCCACCCTGTCGCTGGCCCTCCTGGCCGCCCTGCCACTCCTGGCCGCCTGCAACCCCGGCGGGGCCATCGTCCTGCCCGTTCCCCGCGCCGACAGCCCGCAGGAGGCCGCCTGCCGCCGCGAGGCCGCCCGGCGGCCGGAGATCGTCGCGCTGATGCGCCAACAGCCCCCCATCGACAACATCACCTGGTACCAGCGCTGGAAGTCCGAGGTCGCCGACGCGCAGCTCCGCGCCACCAACGACTGCCTCCGCGCCGGGGGGCTGCCGATCAGCGGCGGCGTCGAAGCCGTCCGCTCGCCCGGCACGGCCGGCCTGAACGACCAGTCGCTCCGCTGACCCGGCGGCCCGTGCCGCCCCGCGACGGGACGGCACGGGCCCTCAGCCGCCCTTCGGCGCCTGCCCCAGCGCCGCCCAGTCCCGCTCGCCCCCATCCGCCCGGATGATCGCGTCCATCCGCTCCGCCAGCAGCCGCGCCACCGGCACCTCCGCCTCGCCCGCCGCTTCCAGCGCCAGCCCCACATCCTTCCGCTCGAGCGTCATCGGGAACCCCGCCAGCTCGAACCGCCCCGCCGCGATCATCGGCGCATAGACCCCCATCATCCGGCTGCCGAAATCCGTCTCCGTCAGGAATTCCGCGAACCGCGCCGCCGGCACGCCCTGCGACCCGGCGATCCGCATCTGCTCGCTCACCAGTTCGATCACCGCCGCGATCCCGAAATTCGCCGCCAGCTTGGTCGCCGCCGCCATCGCCGGCCTCTCCCCCATCCGAAGCGTCTTCGCCCCGATCGCCCCGAACAGCGGCGCCAGCCGGTCGAGCGCCTCCGCCGTCCCCGCCGCGATCACCGACAGCTTCCCCGCCGCCGCCCGCCGCTCCGTCAGCGCCACGCTCACCGTGCTGCACGACACATGCAGCATCCCCGGCCCCGCCGAGAGCACCCCGCCTTCGCCGGAGGTCACCGCCTCCACCGCCGCGTCATTCGCCAGCATGCTGAACACGATGCCTGCCCGGGCCACCTCCGCCGGGCTGCCCGCCACCTGCGCCCCGCGCCTCCGCCTTTCCGGCGCTGCGATTCCACACCGTCACGCGGTGCCCGGCCTCCAGCAGCCGCCCGGCCATCCCCGATCCCATCTGCCCGAGGCCCAGCATCAGCGCCAGGTTGTGGATCGTCTGGAACAGCAGGCGGCGCACCAGCCGCCGGAACCACCAATACACCGTCTTCCACGGCCCGAAATGCACCGGCAGCATACGCCAGCCCCCGCCGGAGCGCGCCATGTAACGGATCGCGTTCAAGATATCCCACAGGTCCACCCCAGGCTTCCTGCCACGCTTGGGAGGTCTCGGCAGCAGGGGCCTGACCCGCTCCCATTCTTCGTCCGTCAGGTCGCTCGGGTAGCGCCGGCCACGCTCAAACGCTCGCTGCCGCGCACGATGTTCCTTGGTCCACATCCCACCCAGATGGCCATCCAAACCAGCCCAGCCCAGGTCAAAACCGCATTCTCAAACGGGGTCTAACCACCGGCTGCTTTTGCGATGGGAACTTCCGCAACTTCTTTCGCTGGAATAAATCGGAAAAACCAGCCGTTGTTCTGACGGATATTGTCGAAAGCGCCAATATAACCGTCTTCCGGAACAGAGTCCGATATTTCGCCGTGACGAGAGGAACGAACGACGACGCCACTGCCGAGATCTGCGGTGTAGATGTCGAAACGGTCAACGAGCACCAGGGTGTTGGGCGCCGTCTGGTATATGTTGATGCGGACGGTACCTCCGGTATCCTCGAATAGCGCCGTCCGGCCGATCACACTATTTCCGCGGATCAGTATGAGTTCTCTGCTGAACTCTGCAAGAAAAGGATGCAGAGGTTTCCGTTTGATGACGATGCTGGTCGAAGCGACGACCCTGTCTATGGCAACGCTCTCGGCCGCCCAGGGCAGGTAAGTATAGAGCCATAGGCCGAATACAATCACCACAGGTATGCTCAGGACCGTGGCGATTGCCACCGCAAGAATCCTGAGCATCCACTTCAGGAGGTGATAGCCGGGTATTCCATGCGGCTTTCCATTTTTCGAATCTGCGGCCATCGCGAGTCCCGATTTTGCTGGAAAATCGACGTTTCCTGGTGAGCGGGCAAGGCAATAGCGCGAACGATACGCTACCCGGCAGTGAAGGGGAGGGAGAGGCACGGATCTTTCCGTCCCATTGTTCGGCAGAATTCGCCGATGCCAAGCAGGAAGTCCGCCTAGTCGTCCATCCTCTGCCAGCAGCCTCCCCCCCACGCCTGAACCCGGCGGATACCCGCCCTGCGCCCATTCCCCTTGCGGCGGGGACCGGCCCGCGCCTAATCCGCGCGGCATGAGCGATGCCCTCCCGATCCGCCGTGCCCTTCTCTCCGTCTCCGACAAGGGGGGGCTGATCGACTTCGCCCGCGCCCTCGTCGCGCACGGGGCCGAACTCCTCTCCACCGGCGGCACCGCCGCCGCCATCCGCGCCGCCGGCCTGCCGGTGAAGGATGTCAGCGACCACACCGGCTTCCCGGAAATCCTCGATGGCCGCGTGAAGACGCTGGTGCCCCAGGTCCATGGCGGCATCCTCTTCCGCCGCGACCTGCCGGAACACCGCGCCCAGGCCGACCAGCATGGCATCGCCCCGATCGACCTCGTCTGCGTGGACCTCTACCCCTTCGAGGCCACGGTCGCGAAAGGCGCACCCTTCGAGGATTGCATCGAGAACATCGACATCGGCGGCCCGGCCATGATCCGCTCCGCCGCCAAGAACCACGACCACGTCGCCGTCCTGACCTCCCCGGCCCAGTACACGGAAGTCGCCGGGGCCCTGTCCTCCGGCGGCACCACCCTGGCCCTGCGGCGGAAGCTGGCTGCCGCCGCCTATGCCCGCACCGCCGCCTATGACGCCGCCATCGCCGCCTGGTTCGCCCGCCAGGAAGGGGAGGAATTCCCCAACCGCCTCGCCGTCGCCGGCACGCTGCGCCAGACGCTGCGCTATGGGGAGAACCCGCACCAGCGCGCCGCCTTCTATGTGGACGGCACCCACCGCCCCGGCATCGCCACGGCGCGGCAGGTCCAGGGCAAGGAGCTTTCCTACAACAACCTGAACGACACGGACGCCGCCTACGAGGCCGTGGCCGAGCTCGACGGCCCCGCCATCGTCATCGTCAAGCACGCCAATCCCTGCGGCGTCGCCCTCGGCACCGAGCTCGCCGAGGCCTGGGACAAGGCGCTCCGCTGCGATCCCGTCTCCGCCTTCGGCGGCATCGTCGCCGCCAACCGCCCGCTCGACGCCGCGGCGGCGGAAAAGATCGCGGCCATCTTCACCGAGGTCGTCATCGCCCCCGACGCCTCCGAGGAAGCCAAGGCGATCTTCGCCCGCAAGAAGAACCTGCGCCTCCTCCTTACCGGCGGCCTGCCCGACCCGGCGGCGCCCGGCACCATCATCCGCTCCGTCGGCGGCGGCTTCCTCGCCCAGTCCCGCGACGCCGGCCGCATCACCCAGGCCGATCTGAAGGTCGTCACGAAGCGTGCCCCGACCGATCAGGAACTGGCCGACCTCCTCTTCGCCTTCCGCGTCTGCAAGCATGTGAAGAGCAACGCCATCGTCTATGCCAAGGGCGGCGCCACCGTCGGCATCGGCGCCGGCCAGATGAGCCGCGTGGACAGCGCCCGCATCGCCGCCTGGAAGTCCGAGGAAGCCGCCAAGGCCGCCGGCCTCTCCACCCCGCTCGCCCAGGGCTCGGTCGTTGCCTCCGACGCCTTCTTCCCCTTCGCGGACGGCCTCCAGGCCGCGGCGGCGGCGGGCGCCACGGCGGTGATCCAGCCCGGCGGCTCGATGCGCGACAGTGAGGTCATCGCCGCCGCCGACGAGGCCGGCCTCGCCATGGTCCTCACCGGCATGCGGCACTTCCGCCATTGACCCGGCGGGCCTCCCCACCCATCCCCGTTGGGCCGGATCGCCGCATCCGGCCTTCCGGACAGGGCAGGGGAGGCCCCCGATGAACGACGAACACGCCGAATCCGTCCTCACCTTCTGGCGCGAGGCCGGTCCCGACCGCTGGTTCGCCAAGGATGACGGCTTCGACGCCGCCTGCCGCCACCGCTTCGAGGACCTGCACCTCGAAGCCTCGCGCGGTCCGGTTGCCTCCTGGATCGGCTCCCCGGACACCGCCCTGGCCTTCATCCTCCTGACCGACCAGATCCCGCGGAACCTCTATCGCGGCTCCGCCCATGCCTTCGCCACGGACCCGCTGGCCCTGGCCGCCGCGCGCCTCGCCATCGCCCGCGGCCATGACGAGGCCACCGAGCCCGCGCTGCGCCCCTTCCTCTATCTACCCTTCGAGCATTCCGAGGACCCGCGCGACCAGGCCCGCTCCCTCCAGCTTTTCGCCCACCATGCGGAGCGGACCGGCGACGCCCATTCCCTCCACTGGGCGCGGCTGCACGACGACATCATCCGCCGCTTCGGCCGCTTCCCCCACCGCAACGCCGCCCTGGGCCGTGAAACCACACCGGAGGAACAGGCTTTCCTGGACGCCGGAGGCTTCTCGGGATGACCCCGCCGCGATCGCCTTTCCGCCCCCAAGCCGGAGCCTGCCGTATGCCGAAAGCCCGCCCCACCCCACGGCGTCCCGGAGCCCTGGCCACCAGGGGCCTGATCCCGGGCGTGCTGCTGCCGGCGGGGCTGGTTTCGGCGGCCATGCTTTCTTCCGTCCCGCTCGCCCCCGCCTGGGCCGCCGACCCGCCGCCCCCGCCGCTGGCCACCCAGCAGATGCTGCCCGCCACCGACACGCTCCGCGTCTTCGGGCGCGACGTGAAGAGCCCTTCCGGCACCGTGGTCGCCCAGATCGTCAACGTCCTGGTCAACGAGGCGGGTGAGCCCCGGGCGGCGATCCTCGACTATGGCGGTTTCCTCGGCGTCGGCCGCCGCCGCATCGCCGTGACCTGGGAAACCCTGTCCTTCACCCCGGACGGCATCACCTTCCTGCTGACCCGCGACCAGCTGAAGGGCTTCCCGGATTTCGTGGAAGGCAAGCCCATCCTCGCCGCCGCCCCGCCGCCGGAAGGTTCCGCCCCCCCGCCGAAGCCACCGCGCACCCCGCGCCCGAAGCGGCGCCCGCCACGGCGGGAACACCCCAGCCCGCGCCTGCCCAGGCTCCCGCTCCTCAGCCCGATCCGGCCGCGGCAGCCGCGCCTGCCCAGGGCGATGCTCCCGCCGGCCATCCCCCTCAGGGTGACGGTGCGCAGGACAGCGGCGCCCGGAAGGGCGATGCCGAAGGCCGCGATGCCGGGAGCCCTGATACGGGGAAGGACAGCCCCCCGGGGGATGCCGGCCAGAGCGGCGGCACCAGCTCCGGAGCGTCGGCGCCCGGGCCGGTTCCGGCCACCCCGGTGGTGCCCGGCGCGGCCCCCGCGCCACAATCGCCGCCATCCGCAACGGCCCCCGCAACCCCCGGCGGCAAGCCGGATTAAGCGCCCATGTCATCCGGCCGTACCGGGTCGGCGCGCAGCGCGCGCGGGCTCGACCTGCTCAATTTCTTCGTCGCGAACATCCAGACGGGCTTCGGTCCCTTCATCGCCGTCTATCTGAGCGCCCAGGCCTGGACCGAGTTCGAGATCGGCATGGCGCTCAGCGTCGGCACCTTCACGGCCATGGTCAGCCAGCTTCCCGCCGGGGCGTTGGTGGATGCCACGCCGCGCAAGAAGCTGGCGGCGCTGGTTGCCATCCTCTGCATGCCCGTCAGCGCCCTGCTGCTGGTGGCGGTGGAGCCGCGCCAGCTTCCGGTGATGCTGTCCGAGGTGCTCCACGGCATCGCGAGCTGCGTGCTCGCGCCCGCCATCGCGGCCATCAGCCTGGCGCTGGTCGGGCGCGCGGCGCTGGGGGAGCGGCTGGGGCGCAACGCGCGCTTCGCCGCCATCGGCAATGGCGCGGCCGCCGGGCTGCTGGGGCTGGCGGGAACCTACATCTCCAGCGCGGCGGTCTTCTGGCTGACGGCGGCCCTGGCCATTCCCAGCCTGATCGCCCTGGCCATGATCCGGCAGGCCGACCTCGTCACCGTGGTGCAGCGGGAACAGGCCTCGAAGGGGCAGAGCGGCCTGCTGACGTTGCTCCGCAACCGCGGCGTCCTGATCTTCTCCGGCTGCTGCCTGCTCTTCACCCTGGCGAATGCCGCCATGCTGCCGCTGGCCGGGTCCGAGGTGGCGCGCAATACCGGCGACGAGGCCAACCTCATCATCGCCGCCTGCATCGTCGCGCCGCAGCTCGTGGTGGCGGCGATCTCGCCCTGGATCGGGCGGCTGGCGGAGCGGCGCGGCCGGCGCGTGGCGCTGATGATCGGCTTCGCCGCCCTGCCGCTGCGCGGTCTGCTCCTCGCCCTCGTTTCCGACCCCAAGGTCCTGATCCTGGTCCAGGCCCTGGACGGCATCAGCGCCGCATCGCTGGGCGTGCTGCTGCCGTTGCTCTCGGCGGATCTGACGCGGGGGACGAACCGCTTCAACCTGTGCATGGGCATCTTCGGCCTGGCGGTGGGCATCGGCGGAACGCTCAGCACGACGGTGGCGGGCGCGACCGCGACCTGGTTCGGCTCCGGCGCCGCCTTCGGCCTCCTGGCCCTGGTCGGGCTGCTGTCCTTCCTGCTGGTGGCCTTCGTGATGCCGGAAACCCGGGAGGGGGATAGCGAGCAACGGATTCGCACGCCGGCCGCCCCGGACAAGAAGCCACTCAACCCCCATCCTGCGAAGGGGCGTGGCGCGGAAGTCGTGCGGAATGGCGGAAGGCGGGTTGGGAGACCGGCGAGCCGATAGCGCTGTGCGCGCGATCAGCCATTTCCATGCCCTTCATGGACGGTTTTTGATCAGAATAGCAACCTAAAGTTGTGGAACAAACCAGGGCGAGGTCATGTCCTGCCTCATATTGCGGGAAGCTGCCTCACGGAGAATTGTGCTCGGGCCGCGACTGTAAGAACCTGCCTCTTTCCATGACGGCAAGACGCCGGATGGCATCGGAAAGCAAGCTGGGCGGCGGGACGGCGAAGGCTCACGGCGTGGCGTGGGGCCGTCGGGCATCCACCGCCCGAAGGGGACCAGTCGCTTGAATTACAGCCTGCCCGGACACCCCGGCCCGGACTATCCCGGCGGCCTTTCCCCGCGCCCCGCCATCATCCGCAACAGCACCCGCACCGGCCTGATCTGCGGCGCACTGGTGCTGGCGGCCCTCGGGCTGATGCTGTTCGTGCTGCTACGCACGCCGATGAAGGACGATATCGCCTGGCTGCTCTGGGTGGCGCGGCAGTGGCTCAAGGGGAAGAGCCTCTATGTCGATGTCATCGAGGTCAATCCGCCGCTGATCATCTGGATCAGCGCCATTCCGGTGCTGCTCGGCGACCTGCTGGGCGTTTCCGCCAAGACGCTGGCCCTGCTCCTCTTCGCGGCGGCCGCGCTGGGTTCCTCCTGGGTGACGGCGCGGCTGCTCGAAGGGGTGGCCCCGGCCTTCCGCTGCCGGCCCGCCACCTTCGCGGCCATCGCCTGCGTCCAGATCCTGATGCCGGGGATCGAGTTCGGACAGCGCGAGCACCTGCTGACCATCGCCGTCCTGCCGCATCTGGCGATCCTGATCCGCGCCCTGGAAGGCCAGGCCACCGGCTGGCGCATGGCCACCGGCAGCGCCGTGCTGGCGGGCCTGGGCGCGGCGCTCAAGCCCCGCTACCTGCTCTGCCTGGCGACGGTGGAGGTGGTGGGCTGGCTGCAGCGCGGCTTCCGCCTACGCCTGCCGCCCTTCATCGCCTTCGGGGTCGCGGGGCTCTATGCGGCGGCCATCCTGTTCCTCTTTCCCAGCTTCATCGACCGAGCGGTGCCGCTCGCCCTGACCCTGTATGGCGGCACCGATGCCGGCTTCCTGTCGCTGCTGACGCATTCCTGGCGGTTGATGGTCGGCATCGTGCTGAGCGTGGCGCTGACCTTCGCGATGCCGCGTGGCGGCGCGGCGCGGCGGGTGATGGCGGTGCTGGCGGGCTTCGCCGTCACGGCCACGGCGGTGATGTTCCTGGACGGCAAGAACTGGTTCTACCACCGGATCCCCGCCTCGATCGTGATGACGCTGTCCCTCATCTACTGGTGCGCGGAAGCGGCGGCCCTGCGCCGCCGGGGCGGCCTGCGGGGACTGCGCTTTCCGGTGCTGATGCTGGTGGCGCTGACGCCGCTGGCGATCCAGGCGCAGAACCTGGCCGGACGGCTGCAGGACCGGCTGGTGCTGGCGATGGAGCCTGAGCTTTCCACGGAAGTGAAGCTGGAGCGCCTGATCCGGCAGGAGAAGGCCAGGACCTATGTGGCCTTCTCCGAATGGATCGGGCTGGGCTTCCCGATCGTGGACGACACCGGCGTCACCTGGGCGAGCCGCTTCGATTCCATGTGGGCGCTGCGGGGGGAACTGTGGCGGGCGAGGCTGGATGGCCGCCCGCCGGCGGAATGGCCGATCCATCTCTGGGTGGCGCAGGACTTCATCCGCGGCTGCCCGGACCTGGTGGTGGTGGACAGCCGCCGGAAGAAGGACGTGGAGGACATCAACTACCCCAGCGTCCTGGCGCAGGCCGATCCGGATTTCGCGGCGGTCTGGGCGCTGTACCGGCAGATCGCCGTGGTGGACGGGCTGCAGGTGTTCAGGCGGGATGGCGAGAGCTGTCAGCCAGGGACGCAGGCGGTGGCACCGCCCTGACGGGGCGCGCGCCGAAGGACCCGCACATGCAGCCGCAGGCCACGTCGGCTGTCGGCGCCGGTTGGGCGGGGGCGGGGTCGGGTGGCGATGGCGGCGGCCAGGCCGATCCCGCGCCGGGTGGTTCGGGCGGCGGCGGACAGACGCCGCCGGAGCAGTTCAGCGCGGCGGATTTCTTTGCCGGGGCCAACGATCCGAATGCCACGCCGGAATCGGTGCTGGCAGGGTTCCCACCGGACACCGCGCAGAAAATCGCGGACGTGCGTTCCCGCCTCGAAGGCGAGGAGCAGACGATCAACCGGTACAAGAAGAACGGAGCCTGGACGCCGGAGCGGTCAAAGCTGCACGAGCAGATCATCAGCCGCTTCATCACGCCGGAGCTGCTGGAGGCCGCAAAACCGCCCAAGGGTCAGAAGCCGACCTTCACGATCCTGGGCGGTCGCGGCGGATCGGGAAAGAGCTGGTTCAAGGGCCAGGTCTACGATCCCGCCAAATGCGTTTGCCTCGATGCCGATGAAATCAAGGGGATGCTGTCCGAATACGAAGGCTGGAACGCCGCGGTCGTGCACGAGGAATCCGGTGAGCTTTTCGACCATATCACTGATCTGGCGCAACAGCTTGGGCTGAACATCGTGCACGACGCCACGATGAAGACGCCCAAGAAGGCGGTGGCGCTGGTGCAGCACTTCAAGGATTCGGGCTATCGCGTCGAGGCGCACTATATGCACCTTCCCAGACAGGAGGCAGCCAGGCGCGCCGTCGAGCGTTTCCTGAAGGGGGGCAGCACGGGCCGCTTCGTGCCTCCCGAGGTCGTGCTGGGCAATACGCAGAACGAACAGGGCTTCGACCAGGTGAAGGGCCTTGCGGATGCTTGGTCTTTCCGGGACAATGGCGCTGCCAAAGGCTCCGGTCCTACCCTCATCTCGGAGAAGGCAGATGAAACTCACTCCCGACAATCTGGACTATCAGGACGCCCGGGTGCCCAGGCGCAACCCGGCGATGGCGGTGCCCCAGCACCTGGCGCAAGCCCTGGAGGCAAAGCAAAAGCCCAAGACGAGTTCCACAAAGGCACCTCGCCAGAAGGCTACGCGAAAGCTGGAACAGGTCGGATAGTCGTCCCGCGGAGCCACCCACGGAAGTGAGTGGCCACCCCCTTCTGGTCGATCTGGCCGACGTCCCTGCTGCCCATTGCGACAACTGCCTGGACGATCTGTTCAGGACGATCGCCATCGACCTCCATGCCGACGCTGCCCGGTCCATGTGGCGGCCCCATGAAAACCCCTGGCTGACCGCGCACGTCGAGGACGTGACGCGCTGCCTCTCGCTCGTGCTGGAGCGGTTGCAGGATGCCCCGTCACGGGCCCTGACCGGGGAGCCGATCGGCAGCTTGGCCAAGGCGGAGCCGTTGCGGGGTCCGGGGGCGGGGCGGCGATGGCTTTCGTGCTGCGCTGCCGTATCATGCGCGCCTGCGGACCGGTGAGGGAATGGCATGACGCTGGAGCAGCTGCGTGTCTTCGTGGCCGTGGCCGAGCGCCAGCATGTCACCCGGGCGGCGGAGGCGCTGCACATCGCCCAGTCGGCCGCCAGCGCGGCGGTGGCGACGCTGGAGGCGCGCCATGGGGTGCGGCTCTTCGACCGGCTGGGGCGCGGCATCACGCTGACGGAGGCGGGACGGCTCTTCCTGGCGGAGGCCCGTGCCGTGCTGGCCCGGGCCGAGGCGGCGGAACGTGTCCTGGCGGAGCTGGGAGGGCTGGAGCGGGGCGTGCTGACCGTGCAGGCGAGCCAGACCATCGCCAGCTATTGGCTGCCGCGCCATCTCGTGGCCTTCCGGCGCGCCTATCCGGGCATCGAGATCCGGCTGGGGATCGGCAACACGGCGCAGGTGGCTGCGGCGGTGCATGACGGGCTGGCGGAGCTGGGCTTCGTCGAGGGCCGCGTGGAGGACCCGGTGCTCGCCAGCCGCGACGTGGCCACCGACCAGCTGGTGCTGGTGGTGGCGCCCGGACATCCCTGGACGGGCGCCTTGCCGGGGGATCTGGCCGGTCTTGTGGCGGAGGGGGAATGGGTGTTGCGCGAACCCGGTTCCGGCACCCGTTCGGCCTTCGAGGCCCTGCTGACCGGGGCCGGCCTGCGGGAGCGCCTGCGCGTGGCGCTGGAACTGCCGTCCAACGAGGCGGTCCGGGCGGCGGTCGAGGCGGGCATGGGCGCGACG
This sequence comes from Roseomonas gilardii, assembly GCF_001941945.1. Taxonomy (NCBI): domain Bacteria; kingdom Pseudomonadati; phylum Pseudomonadota; class Alphaproteobacteria; order Acetobacterales; family Roseomonadaceae; genus Roseomonas; species Roseomonas gilardii. The sequence continues at coordinate 567,782 of NZ_CP015583.1, forward strand.
GTGATCTCCGCCTCGGTGGCGGCGCCCAGCCTGGAGGCCGGCCTGCTGCAACAATTGCCCTTCCCCCTGCCGGAACGCGCCTATCACGTCCTGAGCCATCGGGAGCGGCGCTACAGCGGTGCGGCGCGCAGACTGTTGGATCTCGTGACCGGGGCGGTGCCCCTGGCCGGGAGAAGTCCCGCCGGAACCCTGACGGGGTGACGCGCCCGGCGGCATGGGGCGGGGATAACCCCTGCCGGGACGCTCGCGAATGGTCCCGGGGGAAGGCCGGCTTGGGACCGGCCTCCGTGGCGGTGGGGCCCGCACCGCCGGGCACCATGCCCGGCAAGCGGCCCGCCACGGCCCTCTTTCCCCCGGGTGAGGTTCGTCAGTAGCGGTACTGCTCGGCCTTGAAGGGGCCGGCCTGCGGCACGCCGATATAGTCGGCCTGCTGCTGGCTCAGCACCGTCAGCTTCGCGCCGACCTTCTCCAGGTGCAGGGCCGCCACCTTCTCGTCGAGATGCTTCGGCAGGGTGTAGACCTGCTTCTCGTACTTCGCGCCATTGGTCCAGAGCTCGATCTGGGCGAGCGTCTGGTTGGTGAAGGAGGCGCTCATCACGAAGCTCGGATGGCCGGTGGCGTTGCCGAGGTTCACGAGGCGGCCTTCGGAAAGCAGCGTGATCGCCTTGCCGTCCGGGAAGGTGATCTCGTCCACCTGCGGCTTCACGTTGCTCCACTTCAGGTTCTTCAGCGCGGCGACCTGGATCTCGCTGTCGAAGTGGCCGATGTTGCACACGATGGCGCGGTGCTTCATCGCGCGCATGTGGTCGATGGTGATCACGTCCACATTGCCCGTGGCGGTGACGAAGATGTCGGCGCGCGGCGCGGCATCCTCCATCGTCACCACCTCGTAGCCTTCCATCGCCGCCTGCAGCGCGCAGATCGGGTCGACCTCGGTGACCATGACGCGGCAGCCGGCGTTGCGCAGCGAGGCGGCCGAGCCCTTGCCCACGTCGCCATAGCCGGCGATGCAGGCGATCTTGCCGGCCATCATCACGTCGGTGCCGCGGCGGATGCCGTCCACCAGCGACTCACGGCAGCCGTAGAGGTTGTCGAACTTCGACTTGGTGACGCTGTCGTTCACGTTGATGGCGGGGAAGAGCAGCTTGCCTTCCTTGGCCATGGTGTAGAGGCGATGCACGCCCGTCGTCGTCTCCTCGGAGACGCCCTTGATCGAGGCGGCGAGCTTGGCGAACCAGCCCGGCTTCTCGGCGACCAGCTTCTTGATCAGCGCGAAGAAGACGGTCTCCTCCTCGTTGGCCGCCTTGTCGAGGAAGGCGGTGTCGCCCTTCTCGGCGCGCAGGCCGTAATGGACCAGCAGCGTCATGTCGCCGCCATCGTCCAGCAGCATGTTCGGCACGTCGCCATTCCAGTCGAGCGTGCGGTACACGTAGTCCCAGTACTCCTCCAGCGTCTCGCCCTTCACGGCGAAGACGGGCACGCCGGTGGCGGCGATGGCGGCCGCGGCATGGTCCTGGGTGGAGAAGATGTTGCAGGAGGACCAGCGGACCTCGGCGCCGAGCGCGGTCAGCGTCTCGATCAGCACGGCGGTCTGCACCGTCATGTGCAGGCAGCCGGAGATGCGGGCGCCCTTCAGCGGCTGCTCGGCCCCGAATTCGCGGCGCAGCGCCATCAGGCCGGGCATCTCGTCCTCGGCCATCGCGAGTTCCTTGCGGCCCCAGTCGGCCAGGGTGATGTCGCGGACCTTGTAGTCGGTGGCGGGCACGTTGGTATCGGGCATGGGTCGTCCGGAACTCCGGCTTGTGGGCGGGCCAGGGCGCCGGCGGGGCCGGTCCTGGTCAGGTATCAAGATATCTTTATGTCATGCGAGGGAATTTGGGAAGCGCGAAGCGCCCCTCCCGGCGCCGGGCATCCGTGAAGAGCCGGAGACAGGCCCCTGCGCGGCGCGGGGGCGGCGTGGGTCAGAGGCTGACGGTGGTGCTGATCGTCGCGGTGCAGGCGATCTTGGTCGGCTTGAAGCTGCAGGTGACACAGACCTCGAAGCAGATCTTGCCGACGCCGAAGGGGCCGCTGAAGCAGGTCCGGTTAGCAGTTCCCCTTCTTGGCGGAGGTTGGCGGCCCGCCGGCCGGGGCGTCTTCGGGCGGCAGGGCGATGGCGATCTGCAGGGTGCCGGCCTCGGCCTTCGCGTCGGCCCCCTTGCCGCTCTCGATCGCCTCGATCGTGGCATCCTCCAGCGCGGCCGGCAGGGGGATGCCCAGGATCTTCGCCAGGCGCTTAGCGTCCTCGCCGGGCGGAAGCTTGCCATCGCCGATCCGGTGGGAAAGCTCGTGGAAGAACTTCGCCGTTTCCACGAGGGTCTCGGCGGAACCGAGGAAGTCCGTGTTCCTGGCCATGGTCTGGCCCTCCCTTTCAAGCGCTGCTGTTCCCATCGTGGGTGCAGGCGGGGGCGGGCATCAGGCGGGAATCAGGCGGGAATTCTGTCTGGGCTCGCAGGTGCCGGGACGCGCGGGGAAAGGCGCGAGCGGAGGTTACACCTATTGGTTCGAAGTCATTACGAATATTTTCCGGCGCGGCGGGGGCCGGGGCAGCCGCCTTGCGGCCGGCCTCAGCTCCGCCAGTCGGCGCCTTCCTCGAAGTTCAGCACCAGCTCCTGGATGCGGCCCGGGTCCGACTGCTCCATGACCCGGCGGGCGAAGCGGGCGCAGTCGTCGATGTTCAGCGCCCGCACGGCCTGCTTCACCCGCGGCACGGCGGAGGCGTTCATCGAAAGGCTCCGCAGGCCGAGGCCGAGCAGCAGCGGCACCAGCCGGGGATTCCCCGCCATCTCGCCGCAGACGGAGACGGGCATCCGCAGCCGCAGCGCCGCCTCGGTGGAGAACTGGATCAGCCGCAGCACCGCCGGGTGGAGCGGGTCGTAGAGATGGGAAACCTCCGCCTCCGCCCGGTCCACCGCCAGGGTGTACATGGCGAGGTCGTTGGTGCCGATGGCGAAGAAATCGGCCTCCAGCGCGATGGCATCGGCGGCCAGGGCGGCGCCCGGCGTCTCGATCATCGCGCCCAGCGGCGGCAGCTTGTCGGGCAGGGCGATGTTGCCGCGGCGGCGCAGGCGCTTGGCCACGCGCTCGTAGATCTCGCGGGCCTGGCGGACCTCCTGCGGCACGGTGACCATGGGCAGCAGGACGCGCACCGGGCCGAGCGCGGCGACGCGCAGGATGGCGGCGAACTGTACCTCCAGGATCTCCGGCCGACGCAGCAGCATGCGGATGCCGCGCAGGCCGAGCGCCGGGTTGGCGCCGCCCTGGGCGAAGTCGATGGTCTGGGCGAGGGCCTCCATGTCCTTCTCGCCGCCCCAGTCGAGGACGCGGATGGTCACGCCGTCGCCCGCGATGCTTTCGACGATCTGGCGATAGGCCTCGAAATGCGCCTCCTCGTCGGGCGGCACGTCGCGGTTCATGAAGAGGAACTCGGTGCGCAGCAGGCCGATGCCATGCGCGCCGGCGCCGGCGATCAGCGGCAGCTCGGCCGGGATCTCCATGTTGGCCTGGAGGTCCACCTCCTCCCCATCCGTGGTGACGGAGGGCAGGCGGCGCAGCTTGTTCAGCCGGGTGCGCTCGCGCGCATAGCCGGCCAGGGCCTCGCGCCCCAGGGCGAGGGACTTCTCGTTGGGGCGGATCACCACCGTGCCGGCGCCGCCATCCAGCACGCAGAGGTCGTCGCGCCGCGCCGCCTCGGTCAGCCCCTCGCAGCCCAGCACGGAAGGGATGCCCAGGGCGCGCAGCATGATGGCGGTGTGGCCGTCGGCGCCGCCTTCCTCGGTGGCCACGCCGGCGATGCGGGAGGGGTCGATCAGCGCCGCGTCGGCGGGGGTCAGCTCCTGCGCCACCAGGATGGAGCCGGCGGGCACGTCTTTGAAGGAGCGGAAGCCGGTCTGCGTCAGGTTGCGGGTCAGGCGGCGGGCGATCTCCCGCACCTCGCCCGCGCGGCGGCGCAGGCCTGGCTTGTCGTCGTCCTTGGCGGCCAGGATGGCGGCGGCGATGGCTTCCGCCTCGTCGGCCACCGCCGTTTCCGCGGACAGCAGGCCGGCCTCGATGCGCTTGCGGGCGCCGCGCAGCAGGCGGGATTCGCCCAGCATCATCGCATAGGCGTCGAGCAGCGGCTCCAGCTCCTCCTGTGCCTCTTCCGGCAGGACGGAGAGGCGCTTCTTGAGCTTGCCGACCTGCTTGCGGGAGGTCGCCGCCGCCGTGGTGAGGCGGGCCTTCTCCTCCTCGACCTCGGCGGGCTGGATGGCGCGGCGGGGCGTTTCGGCGGGCGGTTCGGAGGTGTCGTAGGCAGGTCCGATCGCCACGCCCGGCGCGATCGGCAGGCCTTCCAGCGTGACCTCCCGCGTGCGGCGGCCGGCGCGCTTCACCTCGCCGGACTTGGCTTCGGGCCTGGCTTCGGCGCGGGGTTCCGCGGGCCTGGCCTCGGTCTTGTCAGTCTTCATGGAAGCCGGCCTCGATCAGGCCGGCGACCCCGTCCAGGGCCTCGCGGGCATCCCAGCCCTCGGCCTCGACCGTGATCGTGCTTCCCTTGCCGGCCCCCAGCATCATCAGGCCCATGATGGAGCAGGCCGGGACGCTCTGGCCGTCATGGACGATGTTCAGGCAGGCGGAGTAGCGCTCCGCCAGCGTCACCAGCTTCGCGGCCGCGCGGGCGTGCAGGCCGCGCGTGTTGACCACGGTGACCTTGCGCCGCAGCACCGGCGTTCCGGGCTGGACGGTTTCGGTGCTCATCGGCTTCCTCCCTGCGCGGCGTGGGGTATCCCTTGAGCGGTCCCCTGAGCTGTCCCCTGGGCCGTCCCTTCCTCGCTTCTGGCGGCGTAGGGCAGGGTCCCGCGCAACTCGGCCACCGTGCCGAGATACTTGCGCGCGGCCGTGACGGCATGTTGCACCGCCTGGTGCATCGGTTCCACGCCCCGCAGCTTGGCGAGCTTGACCAGCAGGGGCAGGTTGACGCCGGCCACCACTTCCACGTCGCCTTCCTCCAGCATGGAGGTGGCGAGGTTGGCGGGGGTGCCGCCATACATGTCGGTCAGCACCACGATGCCGTCGCCCTGCCGCACCTCGGCCACGCGGGCGCGCAGCTCCTCGCGGCGGTTCTCGGCATTGTCCTCCGGCCCGATGCACAGGCAGGCGACGTTCTTCTGCGGGCCCATGACATGCTCCATGGCGAGGCGAAGTTCCTCGGCCAGGCGCCCATGGGTGACCAGTACCATTCCAATCATGGCGAGAACACTCGGGCCTCCGGCCCCGGCGAAGGCGCGGCGGGCTCGACCGTCAGGCGCAGTTCGCGATGCGAAAGATCGACCCGCCATCCCTGGCGGGCCAGATGGGCGGCCAGCCGCTCGGCGGTCAGCACCGAACGGTGCTTGCCGCCCGTGCAGCCGAGCGCGATGGAGAGGTACTTCTTGCCCTCGGCCTGATAGCGCGGCAGCAGCGGGTCCAGCAGCCCGGTCAGGTGGGTCCAGAACGGGGCAAAATCCGGGTCGGCCTCGATGAAGGCCGCCACGGGGGCGTCTCTCCCTGTCATGGGGCGCAATATGGGGTCGTAGTGCGGGTTTCGCAGGAAGCGCAGATCGAAAACCAGATCCGCGTCCCGCGGCAGGCCCTTGGGGAAGCCGAAGGACTTCACCGAGACCGACATGCCCGGCGCCCGGTCGGGGCGGAAGCGGGCCTCCACCATCCGCCGGAGGTCGGGCAGGGGCAGGCCGGTGGTGTCCACCACCCAGTCCGCTGCGTCGCGCAGGGGGGCCAGCAGCTCCGCCTCCCGCGCGATGCCCTCGGCGGCGCTGCCCTCGGGGGCCAGGGGGTGGCGCCGCCGCGTCTCGGAATAGCGGTGCATCAGCGTGTCGGCATCGGCGGCGGCGAAGACGATCTGCAGGTCCATGTCCGGCCGGTGGCGCAGGGCCTGCAGCCCGGCGGACAGGATATGGGCGTCGAAGCCGCGGCTGCGCGTGTCCACGCCCACCGCCAGGGGGGGACTGCCGGGAGTCTCGCCGCCATCGGTGAGCAGGCTGCCCAGCACGGAGAGGGGCGGGTTGTCCACGGTTTCGTGACCCAGATCCTCCAGCACGCGGAGGATGGAGGCCTTGCCGGCTCCGGACAGGCCGGTGACGATGACGACCGGACGCGGGACGCTCATGCGGCCCCGGGAGACGGCGGGGGGGCGAAGGCCCCGGCATGGCAGGACAGCAGGCCCCGGGCGGCGAGCAGGCCGAGTTCCACCTTGCGGGGCGCCGAGGCGTCGAAGGGATGCAGCGCCACCAGGGGCACCGCGCCGCCGGGCGGGACGGCCGCGGCGGAGGGGCCGGCCGGCCTCCAGAGCTGCGGGAGCGGCAGCCGCGGCACCCGCGGGCGCGGGACGCAGGCCACCGCGAGGGCGACCGTCACCTGGTCCAATGTTTCGAAGCCTTCCAGCACACCCAGCCCACGAACCTCCAGCATGCCCTTCAGGGCGGGCGGCGCCTGGGCGAGCAGGGCACCGTCATGGTGACGCAGCAGAACCTGGTCGTCGGCGACCAGCTTCCATCCTTCCCGGTCCAGGAGCCGCAGGAGAAGGTCCGACTTCCCGGCCCCGGGCGGGCCGAGCAGGAGGACCCCCATACTCCGGTAGGCGGCGCAGCCGCCGTGCTGGAGCCGCCACTCCCCGTTCTCGTCCATCTGGAGGCCGATCATGGCGAAAAGGACAGGCGGCGAAAAGGGCCTCGCGGCCGGCCCGCCCCCGGCGCCCTTTGGCCTCCCCTGCGGCGGCCGGGAAGCGGCGAGGGAATGGGAGGGTTTCCGGGACGGGCGGGGCGGCTTGCCGGCCGTCACGGCGCGGCCTAAAGCCCGCCTGGAATGGACGCGCTGATCAGCGGCTTCGAGGCCTGGATCCGGGAGAACGCCGCCTGGGCGCCCTGGGTCGCCATGCTGCTGGCCTTTTCCGAATCGTTGCCGGTGATCAGCCTCCTGGTGCCGTCCACCGCCCTGCTGCTGGGAATGGGCCTGCTGATCGGCAATGGCACGCTGCCGGCCTGGCCGGTCCTGCTGGGCATCGTGGTGGGCGGCGTGGCGGGCGATGCCGTGGGCTTCTGGGCCTTCCGCTGGCAGGGACGGCGCCTGCTGCGCCGCTGGCTGCCGCGTCGCCAGTGGCGGAACTATGCCAGCGCGGTGCTGTTCTTTCGGCGCTGGGGCTGGATGGCGGTCTTCGCCAGCCGCTTCGTGGGTCCGGCCCGGGCCTTCGCTTCCGCCATCGCCGGCCTGTCGGGGATGCGGCAGAGCCATTTCCAGGCCGCCAACCTGTGTTCCGCCATCGTCTGGGCGCCGCTGCTGGTGATGCCGGGCTATCTGCTGGATGCGCTGGGCGCCCTTTTCCTGCGGCCGGGCGGCTGGGTCATCCTGCTGCTGGTCGCCGTGCCGGCGATCGGGGGCTGGAGCCTGTTGCGGCGGCGCTGAGGCCCGTGGGCGGCGTTTCCAGGGCTGGGCCGGGATGCGGGTGCCGCGCGGGACGATGCTGTGTTGAAATGGTCTCGGCCGGCAGAATTCCCGCATGAAGTGTCCAGGCGGCATTGAACTCCTTTCTGGCGTGTGCGCGTCTTCGCGGCGCCCGAAGCCTGTTCCGTGTCCCGCTTTCTCGTCTTCCTCATCCTTCTGCTCGCCGCCACAGCCACCGCCGAGGAAGTGCCTGCCACCGGTGGGGATTTCGGCGGGGTGGGGCTGCTGGAAACACGCAATGCGCGCTTCCGGGAGGACGGGGTCCTGGAGGCGGGGACGTCGCTGCGGGCGGACCGTCGCTTCTGGTTCCTGGGTTTCCAGGCGCTGCCTTTCCTGGAAACCACCTTCCGCCTGAGCGAGCGGCTGAACGGCACGACGGGGCAGGGCACCACCACGGACCGCTCCTTCGACCTGAAGCTGCGGCTGCTGCGGGAAAGCGCCTGGCTGCCGGCCGTGGCGGTCGGCCTGCAGGACATGATCGGCACGGGGATCTATGGCGGCGAGTATCTCGTCGCTTCCAAGCGCTGGCATGGCTGGGACTTCAGCCTCGGCCTCGGCTGGGGGAGGCTGGGCTCCGCCGGGGGGATACGCAACCCGCTACGGCGGATCTCCAGCCGGTTCGACGAGCGGGAGCGCGAAGTCGGGCGCGGCGGCACGCTGCGCACGGATTTCTTCCAGGGCGCGGATGTCGCGCCCTTCGGCGGCGTCGAATACAGCCTGCCGCCCCTGCCCACGCCCTGGGGCGACGTGGAGGGGCTGCGGGCCAAGCTGGAATGGTCGGGCGACGAGCTACGGGACGAGCGCGGCGGCTATCCCGGCCGGACCAGCGGGCTGCGCGGCCGGGCCCGCTCGCAACTGAACGGCGGGCTGCAATGGTCCAACGAATGGCTGGATGCGGGGCTGGCCTTCGTGAACGGGACCGACCTGCTGGCGCGGCTTTCCCTGCGCCTCGACCCGAACCGGATGCCGGAGATTCCGCTCCCTGCGCCGCCGCCGGTGCCGGGCCGCGCCGCGCAGGCCGGAGGGGACGGGGCGCTGGCCTCGCGGGTCTTCGCCGCCCTGAGCGCGGCGGGCTTCCAGCCCAGGGTCTTCGCGCTGGAGGATGGGGAAGCGCGGATCGCCGTGTCGGGCGGGCGCTTCCGCACCCTGCCGCAGGTGCTGGCGCGGATCGTCCGGGCCACCGAGGGGCTGCTCCCGCCGGAGGTGCGGGTGCTGCGCCTGTCCTGGTGGCTGGGCGGGGCGGAGGTTGCCCGGGCGCTGGCGCCGCGCGACATCCTGGCCGATGCGGCGCGCGGCCGCGTCAGCCCGGAGGAAGCCTTCGCCGCCGTGACCCTGCTGCCCGCGACCGGCGATCCCTGGCCCGGCGAGAGCCGCGCCCCGCCGCAGCGGCTTTCCTATGGGCTGGAGCCGAGGCTGGGGCTGATCCTGGGCGATCCCACCCGCAGCCTGCGCTGGCAGGCGGCGATCGCCGGGACGGCGCGGCTGGATCTGGGGGCGGGCTTCGCCCTCGCCGGATCGGTGCAGCAGCGCCTTCTCGGCAATATCGGCGGCGGACTGCCTTCCGACAGCCGGTTGCCGCATGTGCGGAGCGACTACGCCCGCTATGCCAGGGAGGGAGAGACCTCCATCCCGTCGCTCTATGCCGAGCGGATCTGGAACCTCGCCCCCGATGTCTTCGCGCGGGCCACGGCCGGATGGCTGGAGCCGATGTTCGGCGGCGTTTCCGGCGAGGTGCTGTACCGCCCGCACGAACGGTCCTGGGCGGTGGGGCTGGACCTGAACTGGGTGCGACAGCGCGACTATGACGGGATGCTGGGCTTCCGGAACTACGCTGTCGTGACCGGCCAGGCCTCGCTCTATGCCGACCTGCCGGTCTGGAACCTCTACGGCGTGCTGCGGGCCGGGCGCTACCTGGCCGGGGACTGGGGTGGCACGGTCGAGCTGGGGCGGCGCTTCGCCAACGGCATCGAGGTCGGCGGCTTCGCCACCTTCACCAACGTCTCCTTCGCGAAGTTCGGCGAGGGCTCCTTCGACAAGGGCATCTATGTCCGCATCCCCTTCGACCTCTTCGGAGCGCAGACGCGCAGCACCGCCCAGACGGTGATCCGCCCGGTGCAGCGCGACGGCGGGCAGAGGCTGATGGTGGACAATCCCCTCTGGGGGCTGACCCGCGACGGGCGGGACGAGGCGTTCGAGCGGAGCATCGGCGGCTTCGCGCGCTGAACCGCCGCGACGGGCCCGGCCTTTCGGCGATCCGGGGCGTTGCAGTGCCAGCACAGCCTGGAGAAGCGGGTCTTCCCCGGGAGCGATCTTCGGGGAAAGCGGAATGGCCGACGAGCAGCCGGGCGGGATGACGGAGTCCGAGCAGGAGAGCGCGGAGGAGCTGGCGGCGCCCCGCTCCCGCGTCATCCATGAGGTGATCCGGCGGCAGGGCGAGGAGGAGCTGGCCCGGCCCGTCGGCTCGCTCTTCTGGTCCGGCATCGCGGGCGGGCTGGCGATCACGACCTCGGTCTTCGCCGAGGGTGCCCTGCGCCACAAGCTCCCCGCCGGGATGCCCGGGCGGGAGGCGATCTCCGATCTCGGCTACAGCCTGGGCTTCCTGATGGTGGTCCTCGGGCGCATGCAGCTTTTCACGGAGCAGACGATCGTCACCGTCCTGCCCGCCATGGCGGCGCCGGGCTGGAGGCGTCTCGGCCTCGCGGCCCGGCTCTGGGCCGTGGTCTTCGCCGCCAACATGGTGGGAACCTGCGTCGCGGCGGCGGTCAGCCTGTGGCTGCCGCTGGCGGAACCGCCGGTGCTGGCCTCGATGGTCGAGATCTCGTCGGAACTCCTGCGCAAGACACCGCTCGACATCCTGCGGCAAGGCATCCCGGCGGGTTTCCTGATCGCGTCCGTGGCCTGGATCCGGGGAGGCATCAGCAGCGGCGATTTCTGGGTCGTGCTCGCGCTGACCTATGCCATCGCCCTGGGCGGCTTCACCCATGTGGTGGCCGGCAGCGCCGAGGCCTTCCTCCTGCTCTTCGCGGGGCAGGCCGGGCTGGGTCAGGTGCTGGGCGGCATCATCCTGCCTGCCCTGCTTGGCAACATCATCGGCGGGACAGGCCTCTTCGCGCTCCTCGCCCATGCCCAGGTCAGGCAGGAAATCTGATCCGGCCGGTGGTTCGCTTGCGGGTCTGGCGTCGCTCTGTCCCGGGGGGACAAGGCTCCGCCTTTTCCCCCCGGACCCCCCTTATCCGCCAGGACCCTGCGGGCCCTGGACCCCATTCGTTGGTTCCGGGCGACGCCGGACCGCGCCGGAGAGCATCGCTCTCCGGCGACTGCGGGCGCCGCCAGTGCGGACAGGGTGATTTGCTTCTTCGGGAACCCCGTCGATCCACCTGCTCACAGGGATGGGGCCGCAGGCTGACGGCCGCCACCGGAACCAACGAAAGCCTGGGGTCCGGGGACCGGCTTCGGTCCCCGGCGGAGAGGGTGTGGGAGAGGCGGCGCCTCTCCCACGGCGGGCGGCCACGCAGCGCACTCCCCGCACCAGGGGGCAAAGCGCTTGCGGAAAGGCCTGCGGTCCGGGAGCATCGGGGCGGTCAAGGAGAGGGGGCTGCGGCGATGCGGCGTGTGCTGGAAAGGCGGATCGACCAGGCCCTGGGGCGCGAGAAGGCCGATCTGGCGATCAGGGACGCCCGGATTCTCGACCTGGTGACGGGGACGGTCCGGCGGGGCGACATCGCCATCTGCGGCGACCGGATCGTGGGGACGCGCGAGAGCTATGAGGGCGTGCGGGAGATCGACGCGGCCGGGCGCTTCGCCGTGCCGGGCTTCGTGGACAGCCATGTCCATTGCGAGAGCACGCTGGTCACGCCCGGGGAGTTCGACCGCTGCGTGCTGCCGCGCGGCACCACTACGGCGATCTGCGACCCGCACGAGATCTGCAACGTGCTGGGCGAGGAGGGGCTGCGCTACTTCCTCGATGCCTCGCTGGCCACGGTGATGGACCTGCGGGTGCAACTGTCCTCCTGCGTGCCGGCGACGGGGCTGGAGACGGCGGGGGCGCGGCTCGACGCGCCGGAGCTGGTGCGGCACCGCGACCATCCGCAGGTGATCGGCCTCGCCGAGTTCATGAACGTACCCGGCGTGCTGAACAAGGACCCCGTCTGCCTCGACAAGCTGGCGGCCTTCGCCGATGGGCATATCGACGGGCATTCGCCGCTACTCTCCGGCAGGGCGCTGAACGCCTATCTCTCCTGCGGCATCCGCAACTGCCACGAGACGACAAGCTACGAGGAGGGGCTGGAGAAGCTTTCCAAGGGCATGCAGGTGCTGATCCGGGAGGGCACCGTCTCCAAGGACGTGACCGCGCTCGCGCCGCTGATCGGGGAGTTCACCTCGCCCTTCCTCGGCCTTTGCACCGACGACCGCAACCCGCTTGACATCTTCGAGCAGGGGCACATGGACTATCTCGTGCGCCGGGCCATCGCGCTCGGCGCGCCGGTGGCGGCGACCTATCGCGCGGCGAGCTGGTCGGCGGCGCGCGGCTTCGGGCTGCGCGACCGCGGGCTGATCGCGCCGGGCTACCTCGCCGACATCCTGCTGCTGGAGGATCTGGAAAGCTGCGCCGTCAGCCTCGTGCTGCGCAAGGGCGTGCCGGTGACGGCGGAGAGCTTCGCGGGGCGCGCCCTGCCGGCGCCGCCGGGCGGCAATTCCGTGCGCCTTGCCCCGGTGGGGCCGGAGGTGTTCCGGGTTCCGGAGAGCGCGGCGGGGTTGCCGGCGATCGGCATCATCCCGGGCAAGATCATCACCGCGCGGATCGACGATGCGCGGCCCCTGGTGCGGGACGGGCTGTGCGAGGCCGATCCGGCCAGCGACCTGTTGAAGGTCTGCGTGCTGGAGCGCCACGGGCGCAACGGCAATGTCGGGCGCGGCTTCGTGCGCGGCTTCGGCCTGCGCGGCGGGGCACTGGCCTCCTCGGTCGGGCATGACAGCCACAACATCTGCGTGGTGGGCGCCAGCGATGCCGACATGGCCGTGGCGGTGAACCGGCTGATCGCCCTGGGCGGCGGCTTCGTGGCGGTGCGCGACGGGGCCGTGCTGGCGGAACTCGCCCTGCCGCTGGCCGGGCTGATGAGCCTCGATCCCTTCGAGACGGTGCGGCATGCGCTGCACGGGCTGCGCGACACGGTGCAGGGGATGGGCTGCGCGCTGGAGGAGCCCTTCCTGCAGCTTGCTTTCCTGTCCCTGCCGGTGATCCCGCACCTGAAGATCACCGATCGCGGGCTGGTGGACGTGGACCGGTTCGCGCTGATCGGCTGAGGCGCGGCGGCAACAGCGAGGCGCGGCCGGCCGATATTGCACGCGGAGCCCCTTGGCGCGAAACAGGGGCGGCTGGAACGAGGAGCTTCGCGACATGCGCGTCACCGTGCTGGGGGCCGGGGTCATCGGCGTCGCCACTGCCTATTGGCTGCTGGAGGCCGGGCACGAGGTCACGGTGGTGGAGCGCCGCGAGGCCGCCGGGGTGGAGACGAGCTGGGGCAACGGCGCCATCATCCATGTCAGCTCCGTCCAGCCCTGGGCGGCGCCGGGCGTGCCGATGAAGGTGCTGCGCTGGCTGGGGCAGGAGGATGCGCCGATGCTGCTGCGCCCCTCCGCCCTGCCGCGCATGTGGCGCTGGGGGCTGGGCTTCATGATGGCGGCCCGCCCGGCCCGCTATCAGGACACCTGCGTCGCCAACCTGGAGCTGGCATTGCAGAGCGCGCGCTGCATGGCGGAGATCCGGGCCCGCACCGGCGTGGCCTATGACTATGCCGGGCATTGCGTCGTGAAAACCTTCGCCGATGCCGCGACGCTGGAGGCGGCGGCGCGGGCGCACGAGGCGCTGGCGCCCTTCGGCCTGGAGACGGAGCGGCTGGACCGGGCCGCCTGTGTGGCGCGGGAACCGGCGCTGGGGCCGGTGGCGGAGCGCATCGCCGGCGGCCTGTACTTCCCGCAGGACGAGATCGGCGACTGCAACAAGTTCAGCCAGGGGCTGGCCGCCTGGTGCGCGGCGCGCGGCGCCCGCTTCCACTACGGCACCACGGCGGAGGAGCTGGTGCTGCGCGGCGGGCGCGTGGCGGCTGTGCGGACCAGTGCCGATGGGGGCAAGGGGGAGATCGCGAGCGACGCGGTGGTGGTGGCGCTGGCCAGCCAGAGCCCGATCTTCCTGCGCCGCCACGGCATCGCCCTGCCGGTCTATCCGGTGAAGGGCCTCTCGGTCACCGTGCCGCGCCGCGCCTGGCCGGAGGGGCCGCGCAACGCCATCCTCGACGACATGCGGAAATTCGCCCTGACGCCGCTGGGCGACCGCTACCGCATCGTGGGCTCGGCCGAGGTCGCCGATTACGACACGACGCCCTCCCCCCGGCGGATCGGGGCGCTGATGCGCGGCGTGGCGGAACTCTTCCCGGCGATGGCCGGCACGGAGACGGCGGAGGGCGCGGTGCAATGGGCCGGGCTGCGGCCCATGGTGCCGGACGGGCGGCCCCGCATCGGCCCGACGCGCATCCCCGGCCTGTTCCTGAACACCGGCCATGGCCATACCGGCTGGACCATGGCGGCCGGTTCCGGCCAGCGGCTGGCGGCCCTGATCGAGCGGCCGGAGCGCGTGCCCGTCGCGGCCTGAGCGCGGAAGCGCCGCGCCCTATGGGGCGGCGCCGTCCCCGCTGTCGCCCCAGGGCGCGGCGGCGCGTTCGGACAGGTTCACATAGGTGTCCTCGTGGCGATCGACATGGACCATCAGGCCCATGGCCCGCGCTGCGAGGATGAACATGCCTTCCCCCACATAGCAGTCGCCCGACGGGTCCATGGCCTTGTGGAAGCGCTCCGCGACATGCTTCCAGCCATAGGTGGAGCGCCGGCGGTTGATGCGGCGGCTGGGGGGCGCCTGCTCGATGAAGCGGGCGGCCCGGAGGAGCTGGGCGACGCAGCGGGGGGAGGTCATCTCGGCACGGCGGGCGGCGTGCCGGGCGGTCGCATCGCGGTCGATCACCCGGTCGATCGGGCGGATGATGCCCTTCCAGCTCAGGAAAGGATCGGCTTCCCGCCCCTCGGCGATCACGGCCAGGGGGTCGGCCTCGAGATCGGTCAGGGTCCGCGGGCAGGCCACCACGCATCCCGTCTCCCGCCCTTGTTCCTGTTCCGGGCCGGCCGATGGCCTTTGGCGCGTGAGCTCTTCCATCCGGGGAACCTCTAAGGGTTCCAGTGGGCCGCGACCGGGGGCGAGGTCAAGCGGCAGGATGTCCGCCTGCCATCGCCGGAGGTCGGGCCTCGCCCCGTGCCCCGCCCCACGCGATGGCGCATGGGGCTTCCGCCGTCACGCATCCTCCTCGATGGCGGCCTGGGCGATCTGCCGGGCGCCGCCGTTGACATGGGCCGCGACGGTGTGGCCCACGGCCACCGCCCCGATGCAGAGCAGCAGGGAGGCCACGATGTTGATCGACGCGCGGAGCACGGCGCCGCTCCTCAGCAGGTCCAGCGTCTGGAGGCTGAAGGAGGAGAAGGTGGTGAAGCCGCCGCAGAGTCCGATCATCACGAAGAGGCGGATGTTCTCCGACACCGGGAAGCGGCCATGGGCCAGGGTCAGCGTGCCGAAGAAGCCGATGACGAAGGAGCCGGCGACGTTGATGAGGATGGTGCCCCAGGGCAGGTCGCGGCTGATCGGCAGCGCCAGCACGGAAACGGCATAGCGCGCCAGGGTGCCGAGGGCGCCGCCGATCATGACCAGAAGGCAGGTGGTGAATGACATGCTCGCTCCTTGCTTGCAGGGCGAGCGAAGGAACCCGCCCAGCGGCAGGCGTGGTCCGGACGCACTCCTACCGCATTCCGTGGTTGCGGTAGGAGTCATCAGCCCGTCCGGGCGGTTTCGGGGGAACCCCATCCCCATCGGGAACAGGGATAGGCCCGTGGAATGCCGAAGGCAACGGGCCCATCCGGGCGGGCTGGGGAAAGGCTCAGGGAGGGCCGGGACGGACCGCTCCGGAGGCTTGCGGCGTCCCTTCCGGTGATCCCTCCGCCCCGTCTTCCGGCGGCGGGGGCGGGGTCTGGCGGGGGCGGAGCATGATGACGCTGCGGATGTGGTAGCGCATCTCCGCCGCGGCGATGTCCGCTTCCCGGCGCCGCATGGCATCGAGGATGCGGCAGTGTTCGGCGACCACGCGTCCGGCCCAGTGGGGACGGCTGCCCTCCATCGCGCGCACCAGCGTCGCCTTGTCGTGCAGCATCTCCATCTGCCGCAGCAGCGCGGCATTGCCCGCGCCCTGGCCGATGCGGAGGTGGAAGGCGCCGTCGAGGGCGTGGAAGGCATCGAGGTCGCCCCGGGCGAAGGCCGTCTCCTGCTCGGCGATCAGCCTTTCCAGCACCGTGGTGCAGCCCGGCTCGCGCGCCACGGCGAGGCCGACCGCCATGCATTCCAGGGCCTCGCGCAGCTCGCAGAAGTCGCGGATCTCGGCTTCCGTCATGCGGATGACGCGGTAGAACCGGCCGAAGCGCTCCACCAGCCCGTCATGCAGCAGGCCCTGCAAGGCTTCCCGGACCGGCGTGCGGCTGACGCCGAAGCGCTGGCCCAGCGCCACCTCCTGCAACTGCGTGCCGGGGGCGAGGCGCAGCGAGACGATCTCCGCCTTCATGGCGGCATAGAGGTCGGGGCTGCGCGCCATGCCGGTGTCGGTCAGGAGGGTGGCCATCTCGTCCACGCCCGCGTCTCCTTGGATGCGCCGGGGTTGAGTATGCCGAAATTTGCGGCTTTGTGGATCAAAGCACCGGCACTTCCGGAACGCTGAGGCATTCTTGCGGCGAAAATCACCCTTGCAAAGCCCGAATATCGTGGATGTATACTGAACGACGAAATCCTTCGCCGATCCATCCGACGGGAACCAGCATCATGACCGAGGCTTCGCCTGGCGCCGGGCTTTCCCGGCGCGCTCTCCTCGCCGCGGGTGGCTTCGGGGCCCTGGCGCTGGGCGGGTTCCCGCGGATCGGCATGGCCGCGCCCGGCACCCTGCGGGCGGCCATTTCCGGCTATGGCGTCGTCAACACGCTGGACCCGGCGAAGGCGGCGCTGATCCCGGAATTCTACGTGATCTGGGCCCTGTATAACGGGTTGCTGAAGCTCGACGCGCAGATGCGGCCGGTGCCGGACCTGGCGGAGAGCTTCCGGACCACCGAGGACGGCGCGCTGGAATTCCGCCTGCGCCAGGGCGTGAAGTTCCATGACGGCGGCATGCTGACCTCGGACGACGTGAAGTTCACGCTGGAACGCCTGCTCGACGAGAAGACGCAGTCGCCCAACCGCAGCAAGGTGTCCGCGGTCAGCGCCATCGAGGTGCCGGACCTGCTGACGGTGCGGCTGCGCACCGACCAGCCCTTCGCGCCGCTGCTGACCTTCCTGTCCAATGCGCGCACCGGCACGCAGATCCTCTCGCGCGCCGCGGTGTCCGCCGATCCGGAAGGGTTCGGGCGCAAGCCGGTCGGCACGGGCGCCTTCTCCCTGCGCGCCTGGGAGCCGAACCAGGCGCTGAAGCTGGCCGCCTTCCCCGGCTATTTCGGCGGCGCGCCGAAGCTGTCCGAGGTCGAGATCCCGCTGATCGCCGAGGAAAGCAGCGGCGTCACCGCCCTGCTGGGCCGTCAGGTGGACCTGACCAGCACCGCGCCCTTCGCCGACATCCCGAACCTGCAGAAGCGCACCGACATCAAGGTGCTGAAGCAGCCGGGGCTCAACACGCGCTTCCTTTGCCTGAACAACCGCAAGCCGCCTTTCGACGACGTGCATTTCCGCCGCGCCGTCTCGCTGGCCATCAACCGCGACGTGCTGGTGCGCGTGGTGCTGTTCGGCGAGGGCGTCGCGACGCCGGGGCTGATCCCGCCCTCCCTGACGGAATCCTACGACCCGAAGCCGAAGCCGCTCTCCTCCTTCAACGCGCAGCGCGCCAAGGAGGAGCTGGCGAAGTCGAAATACGGGCCGGGCACCGAGGGCACGATCATCACCTGGGGCTCCGGCTGGTGGAAGCGCATCGGCGAGGTCGTGGCGGCGCAGGTGAACCAGGTGCTGGGCACGAAACTCACCGTCGAGGTCAACGAGGCCAATACCGTCTTCTCCCGCATCCGCGCCGGCGACTACCAGGCGGGCACCTGGGGCTGGCTCGGGATGATCGATCCGGACGAGTATTCCTACGATCTGCTGCACAGCGAGGGCTGGCGCAACTTCACCGGCTACAGGAACCCGAAGCTCGACGAGATCCTGGTGCGCGCCCGGCGGGAGCTCGACCCCGCGAAGCGCGGCGTGCTGTACCGGGAAAGCGAGGATCTCTGGATCGAGGACATGCCGGTGATCCCGCTCTTCTGCTCCAACATCCACAACCTGCTCGCGGCCAATGTTTCCGGCTTCACGCAGCTGCCCTATTCCAGTTTCGGGGACCAGTTCGCCGGCATGACGGTCGGATAGGGAATTGGGCGCCACCCACCTGCGGCGGGCCGGCCGCCGCGCCGGCATCCTGCTGCTGACCGTGCTGGCGGGGGCGCTGCTGGTCTTCCTGGCCATGAAGGCGGTGCCGGGCGATCCTGCCCTGGCCGCGCTGGGCGAGAATGCGCGGCCGGAACTGGTGGAAGCCTTCCGCCGGACGCACGGGCTGGACCGGCCGGTCTGGTGGCAGTTCGCCTCCTGGCTGGGCGGCGCGGCGCTGGGCGATTTCGGCCGCTCCCTGACGCTCGCGGGCGGCGTGCCGGTCGGATCGCTGATCGCCAGCCGCCTGCCGGTCACCGCCTTCGTCGGCCTCTACGCGCTGCTGCTGGCGGTGGCGATCTCGCTGGTGACCGGCACGGTGGCGGCCTTGCAGCGGGGCCGGGCCCTGGACACGGCGATGACCTCCTTCGCGGTGCTGGGCGTCTCCATGCCGGATTTCTGGCTGGGCTATGTGCTGGTCTTCTTCCTGGCGCTGAACTTCCCGATCTTCCCCTCCTACGGCTTCGTCTCGCCGGTGGAATCCCTGGGCGGCGCGCTGCTCTCCGGCTTTCTGCCGGCGCTGGCCATCGCCGCGCCCATGGCCGCCGTCTTCTCGCGCGTGCTGCGGGCCTCGCTGCTGGAGGTGATGCACCGGCCCTTCGTGCAGGTCTCGCGCTCGCTCGGCTTCTCCGGCCCCTTCGTCTTCTTCCACGCCGTGCTGCGCAACGCGCTGATCCCCTATGTCACGGTGATCGGGTTGCAGGTGCGCTACCTGCTCGGCGGGGTGGTGGTGATCGAGCGCGTCTTCGGCATCCCGGGCCTCGGCTCGCTGATGGTGGATGGCGCCTTCGGGCGGGACTATCCGGTGATCCAGGCCTGCGCGCTCACCTTCCTGGTCGTGGTGCTGCTCACCAACCTGCTGGTGGACCTCGTCTGCACCCGCCTCGACCCGCGGGCGCGTGCCTGATGGGGGAAATCCTGCGCAGCCGCACCCTGGCCCTCGGGCTGCTGATCACGCTGGTGGTGGTGCTCGGCATCGCCATCGGGCCGATGGTCACGCCCTTCCCGGCGGAGGAGATGGATTTCGTCAACGTGCTGACGCCGCCGGATGCGACGCACTGGCTCGGCACGGATTCCTATGGCCGCGACGTGCTCTCGCGCATCCTCTCGGGCGGCCGCATCTCCTTCCTGGTCAGCTTCGCCGGCGTGCTGGGCGGTGCCGCGATCGGGACGGCCATCGGCATGACCGCCGCCTGGCGTGGCGGGCGGTGGGAGACGCTGTTGATGGCCGGATGCGACCTGCTCTTCGCCTTTCCCAGCTTCGTGCTGGCGCTGTTCATGATGGTGGTGCTGGGCTTCGGCACGCAGAACGTGATCCTGGCCATCGGCCTCACCTACCTGCCGATCTTCGCGCGCCTCGCCCGCAACCTGACGCGCACGCTGATGCCGGAACCCTATGTGCAGGCGGCGCGGCTGATGGGGCAGGGGCCGGCGCGCATCCTGGTGCGGGAGATCCTGCCCAACATCCTCTCGCCGCTGATGGTGCAGGTGAGCGTCGGCGTGGCCTTCGGCATCGTGATCGAGGCCGGGCTCTCCTTTCTGGGCCTCGGCGTGCAGCCGCCGACCCCCTCGCTGGGCGTGATCCTCGCGGATGGGCGGGAATACTTCCAGAGCGCGCCCTGGGTGCTGACCCTGACCGGGCTGGTGGTTTCCGTGGCGCTGCTGGGGCTGAACCTGCTGGGCGACGGGCTGCGCGACCTCGCCGATCCGCGCCTGCGCCGGGCGGCCGGGCCATGAGCGCCGCGATGCGGGAACACCCCGTGCCGCCGCCCGAGGCCGCCGCCGCCCGCCCGCTGCTGGAGGTCCGCAACCTGCGCATCCAGGCCGGGCCGGTCTCCGTGGTGCGGAGCGTGGACCTTGTGCTGCATCCCGGCGAGACGCTGGGCATCATCGGCGAGTCCGGCTCCGGCAAGACCATCACCGGCCTGTCCCTGCTGCGCCTGCTGCCCGAAGGGCTGCGCGCCGAGGCGGATGTGCTGGTCTGGCGCGACCGCGACCTGACCGGCCTGTCGGACCGGGAGTTCCGCCCCTATCGCGGACGGGAGCTGGCCATGGTCTTCCAGGACCCGGTCGGCTCCTTCAACCCCGCCAAGACGATCGGCTGGCACCTGCGCACCGCGCTCGCCCGCCGCGACGAGGGGCGGAAGCCGGAGCCCTGGCATCCGCGCGCCGTGTCGCTGCTGGAGGGTGTCGGCATCCCGCGCCCGGAGGCGGTGCTGGAGCGCTATCCGCACCAGCTTTCGGGCGGCATGCTGCAACGGGCGCTGATCGCCATGGTGGTGGCGCTGGAGCCCGGCCTCATCGTGGCCGACGAGCCCACCACCAATCTCGACAACATCGTCGAGCAGCAGATCCTGACGCTGTTCCGCGACCTGCGGCACCGCCTCGCCGCCGCCTTCGTCTTCATCACCCACGATATCGGCATCGCCGGGCAGATCAGCGACCGGCTGGCGGTGATGTATGCCGGGGAGATCGTGGAGACCGGCCCGGCGGCGCAGATCCTGGCCGCGCCGCGCCATCCCTATACGCGCGGCCTGATCGCCACCGCCCATGCCCTGGCGGCGCGGGCGGAACGGCTGGCCGAGATTCCCGGGCAGTTGCCGCCGCCCGGGGCACGGCCGGAGGGCTGTGTCTTCCGCCCGCGCTGCGCCTGGGCGCGGGAGGGCTGCGAGGCCGTCCAGCCCCTGCGCACCGTCGCGCCGGGGCGCCAGATCCGGTGCCTGCTCGATGCCTGAACCCATGCCGGGCGAGCCCCTGCTGCGTGTCGAGGACCTGGTCGTCCGCTTCCCGGACCCGCACCGCCCCGGCGGCGTGCTGATGGCGCTGGACGGCATCAGCCTGGATCTCGCGCCCGGCGAGATCCTGGGGCTGGTGGGCGAATCCGGCAGCGGCAAGACCACGCTCGGCAAGACGGTGCTGCGCCTGTACGAGCCGCAGGGCGGCCGCATCCTCCTGCACGGGCGGGACATCGCCCATGCCACGGAATCCGAGCTGCGCCCGCACCGCCGCGCCATGCAGATGGTCTTCCAGGACCCGCTCTCCTCCTTCAACCCGCGCCACACGGTGGGCGAGGCCATCGCCACGCCGCTGCGCCTGCACCGGCTCTGCCCGAGGGCGGAGGTCTCCGCCCACGTCGCGGCGATCCTGGACGAGGTCGGCCTACCGGCGGGCTTCGCCGCCCGCTTCCCGCACCAGATGTCGGGCGGGCAGTTGCAGCGCGCGGCGATCGGCCGCGCCCTGGCCCTCTCGCCCGAGTTGATCGTGGCGGACGAGGCGGTGTCCAAGCTCGACGTCTCCGTGCGGGCGCAGGTGCTGAACCTGCTGCGCGCGGTGCAGGCGCGCAGCAACCTCGCCATGCTCTTCATCACCCATGACCTGCATGTGGCGCGCTTCCTGTGCCACCGGATCGCGGTGATGCATTTCGGCAGGCTGCTGGAGATCGGACCGACCGAGCAGGTCTTCACCCAGCCCCGCCACGACTATACACGCGCGCTGATCGGCACCCTGCATGGCGTGCCGGAACGCGGCGCCGCCTGAGGAGATCCGCCATGCCCGCCCGCAAGATGATCAGCATGGGCCTGTCGATGCGCTATCTCGGCTACCATGCCGCGGCCTGGCGCCACCCGCAGGTCGATCCGGGCGGGGCCTCGGACTTCTCCCACTTCCTGAACGTCGCACGGCTCGCCGAGGCCGCGAAGTTCGACATGGTCTTCCTGGCCGACGGCATCGGCATCCGCGCGAAGGACGAGCCGCCGGGCTCGCTGTGCCGCTCCGCGCAGACGGCGGAGCTGGAGCCGCTGACCCTGCTTTCCGCGCTGGCGCCGATGACCACGCATATCGGCCTCGTCGCCACGGCCTCCACCACCTACAACGAGCCGTACCACATCGCCCGGAAATACGCCTCGCTGGACCGGATCAGCGGCGGCCGCGCGGGCTGGAACATCGTCACCTCCTGGTCGGATGCGGAGGCGCAGAACTTCAACCGCGACCAGCACCTGGACTACGGCACGCGCTACGAGCGCGCCGCCGAGTTCGTCGAGGTGGTGAAGGGGCTCTGGGATTCCTGGGATGCCGATGCGCTGGTCCGCGACAAGGAGAGCGGCGTCTTCTTCGACACGGCGAAGCTGCATGTGCTGAACCACCAGGGCAAGCACTTCAAGGTGAAGGGGCCGCTCAGCGTGGCGCGCAGCCCGCAGGCGCGTCCCGTCCTGGTCCAGGCCGGGGCCTCCGAGGCGGGCATGGAGATCGGGGCGGAGAGCGCCGAGGTCATCTATGCCGTGCCGCACGAGATCGACACCGGCCGCAGCTACTACCGCGACCTCAAGGAGCGCGCCGCGCGCAAGGGGCGGGACCCGGAGGGGATGAAGATCCTCCCGGGCATCACCCCCTTCATCGGGGCGACCGAGGCCGAGGCGCGCGAGAAATACGACCTGCTGAACGCGCTGGTCGCGCCGGAGCTGGGGCTATCCTACCTCTATGGCCAGATGGGCGACCTGTCCGCCTATCCGCTGGACGGCCCGGTGCCGGAGCCGAACGACCCCAAGGTCCGCAGCATCGCGAAGAACCTGCTGAAGCTGGCGCAGCGCGACAACCTCACCATCCGCCAGCTCTACACCACCATCGCGGCGGGCTTCGGCTCGCGCATCCTGATCGGCACGGCGCGGCAGATCGCCGACGAGATGGAGGCCTGGGTGGAGGCGGAGGCGGCGGACGGCTTCAACATCTGCCCGGCCGCCCTGCCGGTGGGGCTGGAGGATTTCGCGGCGCAGGTGGTGCCGGAACTGCAGCGGCGCGGGATGTTCCGCACGGAATACGCCGCCCGCACCCTGCGCGGGAACCTGGGCGTGCCCGTGCCGGCGAGCCGCCATGGCGGGGCGGTCGTCCCGGAGCGCTGAGCCGGGCCTTTTACCTGCCGCCGTCCCGGGGGGAGCGTCGTCGCTCCGGGACGGCGGCGGGCCAGCCGGTCAGAGGATGCTCTGGCCGGTCTTCTTCCAGTCGGCCATGAAGCCTTCCAGGCCCTTGTCGGTCAGCGGGTGCTTGACCAGGGCGCGGATGACGCTGGGCGGCAGGGTGGCGACATGGGCGCCGAGCTTGGCGCACTGGAGCAGGTGGACCGGGTGGCGGACGGAGGCGGCCAGGACCTCGGTCTTGAGGTGCGGGTAGGCCTTGTAGATCTGCATGATGTCGGCGATCAGCTGCATCCCGTCCTGGCCGGTGTCGTCGAGGCGGCCGATGAAGGGGCTGACGAAGGTGGCGCCGGCCTTCGCCGCCAGCAGGGCCTGCACGGCGGAGAAGCACAGGGTCACGTTGACCATGACGCCGTCGTTCACCATATGTTTGCAGGCGCGCAGACCGGCTTCGGTGAGCGGCAGCTTGATGACGACGTTGGACGCGATCTTCCGGAGGACCTCGCCCTCCCGCATCATGCCGTCATAATCCAGCGCCGTGACCTCGGCCGAGACGGGGCCGGGGGTGATGTCGCAGATCTCGGCGATGATGTCGCGCATCGGCCGGTTGGCCTTGGCGATCAGGGAAGGGTTGGTGGTGACACCGTCGAGCAGGCCGGTTTCGGCCAGGGAGCGGATCTCGGAGACATCCGCGGTGTCGACGAAGAATTTCATGGGTCACGATCCCGTTCTGGTTGTGCAGGCATAGCCCATGGCGGCCCCCCGCAGAAAGCCTGACCAGCATAGGCCGGTTGGACCCGTCCGCCCACGTGTGAAGGTGCTGCTGCCCCTGCCGCTGGACGGTGCCTATGACTATGGGGTGCCGGAGGGCATGGCCGTACCCCCGCCCGGCAGTTTCGTGGAGGTGCCCTTCGGTGGGCGGGAGCTGCGCGGCGTGGTCTGGGACGGGGCACCGGACCCGACGCTGTCGGAAGGCAAGCTGAAGAACCTGCTCGGCACGTTGATCGTGCCGCCGATGACCGGCAGCCTGCGGCGGTTCGTGGACTGGGTGGCCGCCTATACGATGGCGCCGCCCGGCGCGGTGCTGCGCATGGCGATGAGCGTGCCCTCGGCGCTCGACCCGCCGGGGCAGCAGGCGGGGTGGCGGCTGTCCGCGGCGGGGGAGGCGGCGCGGAACGGGGCGCCCGGCTACCGGCTGACCGAGGGGCGGCGGCGGATCCTGGACGTGCTGCTGCCGGGCGAGATCCGTTCGGGCGCCGAGATCGCGGACGAGGCGGGGACCTCGGCCGCCGTGCTGCGGGGGCTGGCGGATCACGGGCTGGTGGAGCCGGCGCTGATGCCGCGCCCGGTGGCCTTTCCCGCGCCCGACCCGGCGCATCCCGGCCCGTCGCTGATGCCGGAGCAGGAGGAGGCGGCCGCCTCGCTGCGGGAGCTGGTGGATTCGCGGCAGTTCGGCGTGACGCTGCTGGCCGGGGTGACGGGCTCGGGCAAGACCGAGGTCTATCTGGACGCGGTGGCGGAGACCCTGCGGCAGGGGCGGCAGGCGCTGGTGCTGCTGCCGGAGATCGCGCTCTCCACCCAGTGGCTGGAGCGGTTCGAGGCGCGCTTCGGCTGCGAGCCGGCGATGTGGCATTCGGAGCTGGGCGGGCGGCGGCGGCGCAACACCTGGCGCGCGGTGGCGGAGGGCGAGGCGAAGGTGCTGGTGGGCGCGCGCTCGGCGCTGTTCCTGCCCTTTCCCGATCTCGGCCTGATCATCGTGGACGAGGAGCACGAGACCGCCTTCAAGCAGGAGGAGGGCGTGATCTACCACGCCCGCGACATGGCGGTGGTGCGGGCGCGCTTCGCCCAGGCGGGCTGCGTGCTGGTCTCCGCCACGCCCTCGCTGGAAACGCTGACCAATGCGGAGACGGGGCGCTACACGGCCCTGAACCTGCCGCGCCGGCACGGGGCGGCGGGGCTGCCCGAGGTCACGGTGCTGGATCTGCGGAAGACGCCGCCGGAACGGGGGCGCTTCATCGCGCCGCCGCTGGTGGCGGCGGTGAACGAGACCCTGGCGCGGGGCGAGCAGGCGATGCTCTTCCTGAACCGCCGCGGCTATGCGCCGCTGACCCTGTGCCGGACCTGCGGCCATCGGATGCGCTGCCCCAACTGCACCGCCTGGCTGGTGGAGCACCGGGCGCAGCGACGGCTGCAATGCCACCACTGCGGCCATACTGAGCCGACCCCGCAATTCTGCCCGGAATGCGGGGCGGAAGGCAGCCTGACCGCCATCGGACCGGGGGTGGAG
Source organism: Roseomonas gilardii (assembly GCF_001941945.1). Taxonomy (NCBI): domain Bacteria; kingdom Pseudomonadati; phylum Pseudomonadota; class Alphaproteobacteria; order Acetobacterales; family Roseomonadaceae; genus Roseomonas; species Roseomonas gilardii. The sequence continues at coordinate 593,010 of NZ_CP015583.1, forward strand.
CGGGTGCAGGAGGAGGCGGCGCTGCTCTTTCCCGAGGCGCGGCGGCTGGTGATGGCCTCGGACACCATCCCCGGCCCGGCCGCCGCCGCCGAGGCGGCGCGGCAGATCGCCGAGCGCGAGGTGGACCTCGTGATCGGCACGCAGATCGTGGCCAAGGGCTGGCACTTCCCGCACCTGACCCTGGTGGGGGTGGTGGATGCCGATCTGGGGCTGGCCGGAGGCGACCTGCGGGCCGCGGAGCGGACGGTGCAGCTTCTCCACCAGGTCTCCGGACGCGCCGGGCGGGCGGAAAGCCCGGGGCGGGTGATGCTGCAATCCTGGGTGCCGGACCATCCGGTGATGATGGCCCTCGTTTCCGGCGACCTGGAGAGTTTCATGGCCGAGGAGGCCGCCGCCCGCCGCCCCGGCGGCTGGCCACCCTTCGGACGGCTGGCGGCGCTGATCGTCAGTTCCGAGGATGAGCGGGCGGCGGACCGCGTGGCGCGCGACTTGGGCCTTTCCGCCCCGGGCGGCGAGGGGGTGCAGGTGCTGGGTCCGGCCCCGGCGCCGCTCGCCCTGTTGCGCGGACGGCATCGGCGGCGGCTGCTGCTGAAGGCACGGCGCGACGTGGCGGTGCAGCCGCTGCTCTGGGACTGGCTGGGGCGGGTCGAGGTGCCGGCCTCGGTGCGAATCCAGGTGGATGTGGACCCGGTGAGCTTTCTCTGAGCGGAAATGCCGCCGGGGGCCTGAACCCGCCCGCGCCGGAGGGATTTGCGGTTGAAGCGGCGTGCCGCGTTGCGATATGTGGTCCCGCACGCGGGCAGCGGTGTCCGGGATCGAGGCGGCTTGGCCCTGGCCTGCCGGCGCGGCCCTTCCTGACGGGCGCTTCCGGCTTTCCCGGTGGGTCCCGTCCCTCCGATATGCGTCTCCACCGAACCGCCTGGCCGTGCCGGGCGGGTCAGAGCAGGCCCCCGGCCCGGCATGTTGGGGTCCCCACATCCCAGGAGGTTTCGGCGCGCGCCCGGCGCGTGCCTGACTTTCGCGAACCAGCGGAGTGATCCAATGGCCGACACGCGCAACCTTCCCGCCGATGCACCGGGGGCGAAGGGCCCTGGCAACGCCTCCGCAGTACCCTTTGCCCTGGCCATCACCCTGTCGATGGCCGTGGTGGGCTTCCTGTGCGGCTACGGCACCGGGGCCGTTTCCGGCGACCCGTCATGGATCGCGGCGGAAGCCGGCCCGGACCACCGGATGCGGGGTGCGGTGGCCGCCCTCCTTTCTCTGCTGGCCCTGAGCGGCGCCTTCGGCACCGGTTGGGTGTGGGGGCGGATGACGGGGCGGCGCGGCGTGGCGGAGGATGGTGGGGAGGTTCCGGCTGAGGACGAGGCCAACGCCCCTGGCCTGTCCGGCCCGGCGGCCCCCTGGGGCCGGGCCGGTTCGGGCGTTCCCGCAGTGGCCCTGGGTGGCAGCGGCCTTTCGCTTCCGCCCCGTCACTGAGGGCGCATCGCCGGGGACGCGTCACCGGGGAAGGATAGGGAGGCCCGGCGGCCGCCCTGGTTCCTTCCGGCCATCGGGAAAGGCGCCCCCGGGCGAGCCCCCGGGGACGCTGGCTTCCGTTCAGACGTCGATGGGGAAGGTGCCGCGCCAGTCGCGGATCGTCTCGTGCGGGGTATCCTTCTCGCGCTCTTCGGGCGGGAGGTCCTCGATCGGGTCCACGACCGGGCCGGTCACGCCCGTATGGGAGGCGGGATCGGAAGCGGGAAAGCTCTCCTCGACCGTCTCGTCCAGCTTCTCCTCCCTCTCCCGCCGGGACGGGTCCTTCTCGGTTCCGCTCATGGCGCATGCTCCTCGGGTTATGGGGCCATGCGAATCAATCGCCGCAATGGGCGAGAAGTTACACGCGGGAAAGTTGCGCTGCCGGATTCGCGATTCCGGCCGCGGCGCCCGGCCGGAAGGGGGCCGGAACGGGGCGCGGGCGGTTTCCCCTGGCCCGAAAGACGCCACGGCGACATCATGGTGTCGCAAAGCGGGGTCAGAACCCCCCGGAAACGCCCTCGCCCAGTTGCCGCAACGGCTTGCCATATGTTAAGGCGCCCGCGCTGCAAGAGGGTTTCCCTCGGCGCGCGCCCGGCTTCTCGGCCGTGGCTCAACTCACGATACGGGAACTCACGTGGCCTCTGACGCGACCACCGTCTCGCCCGACGCGCCCCGCGCTACCGGACTCGCGCAACGCTACGCGCAGGCGCTCCTGGACCTTGCCCGGGAACGCCGCTCGGTGGACCAGGTCGCGGCGGATATGGAAGCCCTCCAGGCGCTGTGGCGCGACGACGCGCCGTTCCGCGCCTTCGTCTCGGACCCCCGGCTGGACGCCGCGCAGCAACGCAAGGGCGCCTTCGCGGTGCTGGAGCGCGCCGGCGTCTCCGGGGACGTCCGCAACCTCGTCGGGGTGCTGGTGAACAACCGCCGCCTCGCCCAGCTGCCGGAAGTGGCCGCCGCCTTCGCCCTGCTGCTCGCCGAGAGCCGGGGCCAGCAGACGGCCGAGGTCACGACCGCCCATCCGCTGAACGACACCCAGCGGAACCAGATCGCGGCCCGCCTGACCGAGGCGGGCTATTCCAACGTCCGGCTGGTCGAGCGCCTCGACCCGTCCATCCTCGGTGGGATGATCCTCAAGATCGGCTCCCGCCTCTACGACACATCCATCAAGTCCAGGCTGCAGCGCCTGAGCTACGCCATGAAGGGGGCCGCCTGAACATGGACATCCGTCCCGCCGAGATCTCCGAGATCCTCAAGAAGCAGATCGCCGGCTTCGATTCCGAGGCGAACGTTTCCGAGGTCGGCACCGTGCTGACCATCGGCGACGGCATCGCCCGGGTCTATGGCCTGCAGAACGTCATGGCCGGCGAGCTGGTGGAGTTCCCCGGCGCCGGCGTGAAGGGCATGGCCCTGAACCTCGAATCCGACAATGTCGGCATCGTGGTGCTGGGCGATGACAGCGCGATCCGCGAAGGCGACACCGTTTCCCGCACCGGCACCATCGTGGACGTGCCGGTGGGCAAGGGCCTGCTGGGCCGCGTGGTCGATGGCCTGGGCAATCCCATCGACGGCAAGGGTCCGATCCAGTTCACCGAGCGCCGGCTGGCCGAGGTGAAGGCGCCGGGCATCATCCCGCGCAAGTCGGTGCACGAGCCGATGCAGACGGGCATCAAGGCCATCGACGCCCTGATCCCGATCGGCCGCGGCCAGCGCGAGCTGGTGATCGGTGACCGCCAGACCGGCAAGTCCGCCGTGCTGATCGACACCATCCTGAACCAGAAGCCGGTCAACCAGAGCACCGACGAGAGCAAGAAGCTCTACTGCATCTACGTCGCGATCGGGCAGAAGCGCTCCACCGTGGCGCAGCTCGTGCGCACGCTGGAGGAGCAGGGCGCGATGGAGTATTCCATCGTGGTCGCCGCCACCGCCTCCGACCCGGCTCCGCTGCAGTTCCTGGCGCCCTACTCCGCCTGCGCCATGGGCGAGTATTTCCGCGACAACGGCATGCATGCGCTGATCATCTATGATGATCTGTCGAAGCAGGCCGTGGCCTATCGCCAGATGTCGCTGCTGCTGCGCCGTCCGCCGGGACGCGAGGCCTATCCGGGCGACGTGTTCTACCTGCACTCGCGCCTGCTTGAGCGCGCCGCGAAGATGAACGACGATTTCGGCGCGGGCTCGCTGACCGCCCTGCCGGTCATCGAGACGCAGGCGGGCGACGTGTCGGCCTATATCCCGACCAATGTGATCTCGATCACCGACGGCCAGATCTTCCTGGAGACCGAGCTGTTCTACAAGGGCATCCGCCCGGCCGTGAATGTCGGCCTGTCGGTGTCCCGCGTGGGCTCGGCGGCGCAGATCAAGGCGATGAAGCAGGTGGCGGGCAAGATCAAGCTCGACCTCGCCCAGTACCGTGAGATGGCGGCCTTCTCGCAGTTCGCCTCGGACCTCGACGCCTCCACCCAGGCCCTGCTGGCCCGTGGCGCGCGCCTGACCGAGCTGCTGAAGCAGCCGCAGTTCTCGCCGATGCCGGTGGAGGAGCAGGTGGTGTCGATCTTCGCCGGCACGCGCGGCTACCTGGACCGGATCGAGGTGAACAAGGTCACCAGCTTCGAGGCGCGGATGCTGTCCGAGCTGAAGGCGGCGCAGCCCGGTATCCTGGAGGCCATCCGCACGGAAGGCGCGATCTCCAAGGAGACCGAGAACAAGCTGACGGCCTTCCTCGACGGCTTCGCCAAGTCCTTCTCCTGACGCGCCTGTAAGAGGAGGAAGCAAGGCCGATGGCGAATCTCAAGGCCCTGCGGGCGCGCATCGCGTCGGTGAAGTCGACCCGTAAGATCACGCAGGCCATGAAGATGGTCGCCGCGGCCAAGCTGCGCCGCGCGCAGCAGCAGGCCGAGGCGGCGCGCCCCTATGCCGAGCGGATGGAGCGCATGCTGTCCTCCCTCGGCGGGGCGGTGGCGGGCAGCCCCGACGCGCCGAAGATGCTGGTGGGCACCGGGCGCGAACAGGTGCACCTGCTGATCGTGGTGACGGGCGAGCGTGGCCTAGCCGGTGCCTTCAACACCAATGCGGGGCGCTTCGCGCGCAACCGCATCCGGGAGCTGGAGGCCAAGGGCAAGACCGTGAAAGTGATCACGGTCGGCCGCAAGGGCGCCACCTATCTGCGCCGCGACTTCGGCAGCCGCTTCGTCGAGGAGGTCTCCTATGCCCAGGTCAAACGCCTGAGCTTCGAGCAGGCCGACGCGGTGGCGGCGAAGGTGACGGCGATGCTGGAGGCCGGCGAGTTCGATGTGTGCTCGCTGATCTACAATCGCTTCCAGTCGGTGATCGCCCAGGTCCCGTCCGAGCAGCAGCTGATCCCGGCCAAGGTCCCGGCGCCCCAGGGCGGCGAGGCCGTGGCGGCGAGCAGCGACGGTGCGCTCTACGAGTTCGAGCCGGGCGAGGAGGAGCTGCTGGAGCAGCTCCTGCCGAAGAACCTGTCCATCCAGGTCTATCGTGCGCTGCTGGAATCCGCCGCCGGCTTCTACGGCGCGCAGATGAACGCGATGGACAACGCCACGCGCAACGCGGGCGACATGATCAACAAGCTGACGCTGAGCTACAACCGCACGCGTCAGGCCAACATCACCACGGAGCTGATCGAGATCATCTCCGGCGCCTCGGCCGTCTGATGCGGTCGCGAAGCGTGAATCGCATCAGCTGAAAAGCCTTGGGGAAAGCAGGACATGAAGAACAACGTCGGTAAGGTCACCCAGGTGCTGGGCGCCGTGGTGGACGTGCAGTTCCCCTCGGAGCTGCCCTATATCCTGAACGCGCTGACCACCAAGGTCGGCGACCGCACCCTGGTGCTGGAAGTCGCCCAGGAACTGGGCGAGCGCACGGTGCGCTGCATCGCCATGGACACCACGGACGGCCTCGTCCGCGGCACCGAGGTGGTGGACACGGGCAAGGGCATCGTGGTGCCGGTCGGCGAGGGCACGCTGGGCCGCATCCTGAACGTGATCGGCGAGCCGATCGACGAGCGGGGCCCGGTGCCGCACCAGAAGTCCTATCCGATCCACCGCGAGGCCCCGGCCTTCTCCGAGCAGGCGACGGCGGCCGAGATCCTGGTGACGGGCATCAAGGTCATCGACCTGCTGGCGCCCTATTCCAAGGGTGGCAAGATTGGCCTGTTCGGCGGCGCCGGCGTGGGCAAGACGGTCACCATCCAGGAGCTGATCAACAACATCGCCAAGGGCCATGGCGGCGTGTCGGTCTTCGCCGGCGTGGGCGAGCGCACCCGCGAGGGCAACGACCTCTATCACGAGATGATCGACGCGGGCGTCATCAAGCTCAACGAGGGCAACACCGACGGCTCCAAGGTGGCGCTGGTCTATGGCCAGATGAACGAGCCGCCGGGCGCGCGTGCCCGCGTGGCGCTGTCGGGCCTGTCCATGGCGGAGTATTTCCGCGATGAGCAGGGCCAGGACGTGCTCTTCTTCATCGACAACATCTTCCGCTTCACCCAGGCGGGCGCCGAGGTCTCGGCGCTGCTGGGCCGCATCCCCTCCGCGGTGGGCTACCAGCCGACGCTGGCCACCGACATGGGGCAGCTGCAGGAGCGGATCACCTCGACCAAGAAGGGCTCGATCACCTCGGTGCAGGCCATCTACGTGCCGGCCGACGACCTGACCGACCCGGCGCCGGCCACGTCCTTCGCCCACCTGGACGCGACGACGGTGCTGAACCGCTCGATCGCCGAGCTGGGCATCTTCCCGGCCGTGGACCCGCTGGACTCCACCTCCCGCGCGCTCGATCCGCGCGTGGTGGGCGAGGAGCACTACCGCGTCGCCCGCGAGGTGCAGCGCGTGCTGCAGACCTACAAGTCCCTGCAGGACATCATCGCCATCCTGGGCATGGACGAGCTGTCGGAGGAGGACAAGCTGATCGTGGCGCGCGCGCGCAAGATCCAGCGCTTCCTGAGCCAGCCCTTCCACGTGGCCGAGGTCTTCACCGGCACGCCGGGCGTGTTCGTGAAGCTGGAGGACACGATCCGCTCCTTCGCCGGCATCGTGGAAGGCAAGTACGACCACCTGCCGGAGGCCGCCTTCTACATGGTCGGCACCATCGAGGAAGCCGTGAAGAAGGCCGAGGGCCTGAAGCAGGCGGCCTGATCCCATGGCCGACACCTTCAACCTCGAACTGGTGAGCCCGGAGAAGCTCCTGCTCTCCCGCCCGGTGGAGATGGTCACCATCCCCGCCTGGGAGGGCGAGATGGGCATCCTGCCGAAGCACGCCCCGATGATCGTCGCCCTGCGGGGCGGTCTCATCAAGGTGCGCGAAGGCGGTCGGGACACGGAAAGCCTCTTCGTGGCCGGCGGCTTCGCGGAGATCACGCCGGACCGCGTGACGGTGCTGGCCGACGAGGCCACTCCGGTCGCGGAACTGTCGCGCGCCGAGGCGGAGAGCCGCCTGACACAGGCCGAGGCGGAGCTGAATGCCGCCGCGGCCGAGAGCGAAGCGCTGCGCGAGAAGGCCTATGGCCGCGTTCTCGCCGCCCGCGCCATGCGGGACGCCGCCACCGCGGCCTGAATCCTGCCGGCAGGGAGGCTCCCTTGAAGGAAGCCTCCCTGCCCCCGGGGCCCCGGACGGCCCCTGTCGCCCACGGGAGCGCATCCCGTTCCGGAAATGGATGTTCTGCCGGACCCCCGTGACCCTGGTGGAGATGCCGGGCATCACGCTGGAGGACCTGCGCGACGGGACCCATCCCACCGATGCCGGCTACGCCAAGATCGCGCAGTACTGGTACGGCGCGATCTTGGCGCAGTACGCCGATACGGGCGGTACGCCGGGCGGCACCGCCCATGCCATCGCCGGAACCATCCAGTCGCTCACCGGCGGGGGCGCCAATGGCCTGTTGATCGGCAACAGCGGCGCCAATCGTCTTGAGGGCGGTGGCGGCAATGACCGGCTGGAGGGCGGCGGCGGCGCCGATGTGCTGGTCGGCGGGGCCGGGGCGGACCAGTTCGTCATCCAGGCGGCGGCGGGCAGCGTCACCATCGCCGACTACAACCCGACCCAGGGTGATGTCCTGCGCTTCGAGGGGATCGGTGGGCTGGCCCGCTTCTCCGACCTGGCGGCGCATGCCAGCGTCAGCAACGGGGACACGGTGATCGACCTGACAGGGCTGAATGCGCCTTCCGTTCGGCTCGTGGGATTCACCGGCAGCCTGACGGCGGCCAGCGCGGCGGTCGTACCCCTGCTATCCGAAGCTGTGGCCCCGGCGCATACGCTGACGCTGCGAATGTCCGAGGCGGCCTGGCAGGGCGACGCGCAGTTCACCGTGTCGCTGGACGGGACACAGCTCGGCGGCGTCTATACCGCCACGGTCTCCCATGCCGCGGGGGCGGTGCAGGATTTCGCCTTCGGAGGTGATTACGCGACCGGCGCGCACACGGTGTCGATCCGTTTCCTGAACGACACCTATGGTGGCACACCGCAGACCGACCGGGACCTGTATGTGGATGCGATCCTGATGGATGGCGTCCAGCAGACCAAGGCTGCGACGGCCATCACCTGGAACCATACGGTGGACTTCGCCGTCACGGTCGCGGACCACGCCGCCCTGGCCTGAGGCGCCACGCCCCGTTCACGATGCCGCTGGCTGGCGCCGGATCGGAGCCTGCATGCTTGTGTGGCGGGCGGGGACGGATACAACCCTGAGAGGCGATCGCGATCATGGATTCGCGCCTGCCATGGGGCCTGTTCCGCCCTGGCCTGCCATCATCCGAGATTGCACGGGGCTCCCATGAGGCGTTGGCCTATCGATCCGAGGGGGCGAGGCTGCCCCGTTCCGGCAGGTCTTTCCCACCGCCGGGGCGTCCTTGCCGCGGCGCTGGCGGGGGCAGGCGTGGTGGCGGCCCCGGTGAGTGCGTCGCTCGCCCAGAAACCCGACCCAGGATTGGGCGAGATCGCCCGGTCGCGGGGCTTCGGCTATGGCGCCGCCGCACAGTCCACGATGCTGCGCGACAATCCGGATTATGCCCGCGCCTATCGCACCGAATGCGCCCTGCTGGTGCCGGAATACGAGGGCAAGTGGGGCACGGTGCAGCCCCAGGAAGGGAAGTTCGACTTCGGCCCGCTCGATGCGATGAGCGCCTGGGCGCAGCGGGAAGGCCAGGTGATGCGCGGCCACGCGCTGATCTGGCATCAGGCCATGCCCGACTGGCTGGTGAAGGCGCTGAGCGAGGGGCCGCAGCGGGCGCGTGCCGTGATGGAGGCGCATTTCACCGCCGTGCTGGAGCATACGCGCGGGACCATGCGGGACTGGGACGTGGTGAACGAGGTGCTCGCCGATCCGCCGGGCAGCGACACGCCACAGGCCACGGGGGATCTGCGCGACACACCCTGGCTGCGGGCGCTGGGCCCGTCCTATATCGAGCTGGCACTGCGGCTGGCGCGGGAGCGCGACCCGACGCTGCGGATCACCCTGAACGAGTACGGGGTGGAGGAAGAGGCGCCGCACTGTCTGGAGAAGCGGCGCCGGCTTCTGACCCTGGTGCGGCAACTCCGCCGCGCGGGTGCGCCGCTGGATGTGGTGGGGATGCAGGCGCATCTCCAGATGGACCGGCCCTTCAGCGCCCCGTCCTTCACGGCCTTCTGCAGGGAACTGGCCGGGGAGGGGGTACAGCTCCTCGTCACCGAACTGGATGTGCGGGAATCGTGGAAGGTGCCCGATGGCTATCCCGCGCGGGACGCCCTGGTCGCGGCTCGGGTGAAGGAATTCGCCGGGGCGGCACTGGCCGGGGGGGTGAAGACCATCCTGACCTGGGGGCTGATCGACCGCTATTCCTGGCTGGTCTCCGACCCCGGCGTGGCGCGCAAGGACGGGCTGAAGCATCGCGGCCTTCCACTGGACTGGGAAGGGAGCCGCAAGCCTTTCTGGAACGCGCTGGCGGAAGCATTCCAGGGAGCGTAGCGCCCCGGTTCGCGACGTTCCGCCGGTTTTCGTTACGGTTCGATTCCAGATTCCGGGCCGGTTTCCCGGTCTGGCCCGCCGGGGAGAGGCGCCGCCTCTCCCGGACCCTCTCCGCTGGGGACCGAAGCCGGTCCCCAGACCCCGGGCTTTCGTGGGCGCCTGTGGATGCCGTCGGCTTGGCGCGTGATCCCTGAGCGCAGGTGGATCGGCGGGGCTCCCGAAAAAGAAGAGCACCTTGTCCGCGCTGGTGGCATCGGCGGTCGCCGGAGAGCTTGGCTCTCCGGCGCGATCCGGCGTCAGCGAGGGCCGGCGAATGGGGTCCAGGGAGCGAAGCGTCCTGGCGGATAGGGGGTCCGGGGGACAAGGCGGAGCCTTTCCCCCCGGGATGGGGCAACGCCAGCCCAGGATCAGCCAGCGAAGCGGGCGAAGGCGCTGGTCAGGGCCTCGTAGATCGGGCGCTTGAAGGGGACGGCGAGACCGGGGAGTTCCTCCAGCCTGGCCCAGCGCCAGGCGTCGAACTCCTGATGGGCATCGGCGTCCAGGCGGATGTCGGAATCCTGGCCGGTGAAGCGCAGGGCGAACCAGCGCTGTTCCTGTCCGCGCCAGCGGCCGCCCCAGATCTTGCCGATCAGGTGTTCCGGCAGATCGTAGCGCAGCCACTCATCATGCTCGGCCAGGATCTCGGCCTTGTCGGTGCCGATCTCCTCGGCCAGTTCGCGCAGCACGGCCTGGCGCGGCTCCTCGCCCTCGTCCAGCCCGCCCTGGGGGAGCTGCCAGGCGCCGGCCGCCGCTTCCCCATGCGGCTGGTCCGCCCGGCGCGCCACCAGCACCCGCCCCTGGGCATTGAAGAGCACGGCGCCGACATTGGGGCGGTAGGGCAGGTCGCTCATCGCGCGGCGGTTTCCTTCTGCGGGATCTCGGGGCGGCGGAGGATAGCGGTGACCGGCGCCAGCACGATCCCCCGCTGTTCCAGCCCCGTCGCCCAGCTTGTAATACGGTCCAGCAGCACGGGCGAGGCATCGCCCGCCACGCCGAGGGCCGATCCCCATTCCTTGGCGACGCGTTCGAGCTCCTGCAGGCGGCGCTCCACGCCCTCCCGCGTCGCGGGCTCGTCGATCACCACATCGGCGGTGCGGCCCCAGGCGCGGTTGCTGTTGGTCGCTTCGGGCCTCGGGTCGAGATAGAGCAGGCCGCGGTCGCGCAGCACGTCCTGCACCCCGGCCAGTAGTTCCGGTGCCTGGGCGAAGCGTTCGCCGCGCATGCCGCCCAGGGCGCCGACCGCGCCGACATAGCCCTGCAGCCGGGTCAGCACCCAGCGCAGCCGCTCCGCGTTCTCGGCGGCCGGAAGCGTCGTGAGGAGGGCGCGGGGCCCCGGATCGTTGGAGGGATAGCCGGCCGGTTCCATGGGCATGGCCACCAGCATCTCCATCCCCCGGGCGCGGGCGCGGTTCAGCAGGGGCTGAAGGTTCTGGGCATAGGGGCTGAAGGCGAGGCCGGTCGTGGGCGGCAGGCGGCGGATGGCCTCGTCGCTCAGCCCCGCATGCAGGCCCAGGCCGCCGACCACGATGGCGATGCGCGGCCGCTTCTCGGCACGCGGGAAGGCGCGGCCATAGGCGCGGATCGAGGTCCGGCCATCCGGCGCCACGCGGGGCAGGGCGCCCAGGTGGGTGGCCTCCAGCAGTTGCGGGTCGGGCGGCGGGATCGGACCCGGCTGCCCCTGGTTCTGCTGGGAGGCCGGGTCCTGAAGGTCGGTCAGCGTGGCGGCCGGCGGGGCGGAGGCGGCCTGGGCGCCCGCCACGAGGGCGGCCGGCGCATCCGGAGCGGAGCCCGTGGCGGGGGTGGAGGGCTGCGGGGCGGCCTCCCGGTTCGCCTCCAGGGAGGCTTCCTGCGGCGGCGGCGGGCCGAGATAGGCGAGCGTGCCCAGGCCCAGCAGGGTGGCGGTCAGGACGAGGCCCCAGAAGCGTCTCAGCCAGGTCCAGCCATCGCTCCATTCGCTGGCTTCCGGGCCGCCAGCCACCGCCTCGCGCATGGTTTCCGTCCGTTCGCCCTCGCCCGGAAGGCCAGGATGCCGTGAGACATCCGGGCCGGTCCGGGGCAGATTTTTGGCTTTCCACGGCGGATCATCTGCCGCGGTCTCTCTTTTTGAGAGTATCCTCAACAATGAGGGCATTTCCAGGCAAGTCCGCCGGTTTCCAGAATTTTATGGAACGCGTGTCGTTTATGCCCGGTAAACGACCCCGTCGAGACAGCCGGAAGTTGCAAGAATGGCAGCCCTTGTGGGCACGCCGGGGCAATAGCGCACCGTCGCCGGGGCGGCGGGTTGCGGACGGATCATGAGGGCGAAAAGGCGTCGCGGACCTGGCCCCGGCCCTGCCCGGCCGGTCGGGCGGGGTGCCCGATCCTGCCGGCCTGCCCCGTCCGTGGACGGAGCCATGTCAGCGCGTCAGCGGCTGGCGCGCCGCTGCGCCGGGGCCTGCTGCGGTGCCGTGGCCATGCCGCGCACCAGGACCAGGGCCTGCTGGAGCTGGAAATCCGTCTCCGGCTTGGTCGGGTCGAAGGCGGGGGCGCCCTCGGGCGGCGTGTGCTGGATGCGGTCGAGCAGGCTCTGAGGCAGGTTCAGCGGCGGCAGGGGCACGACCGGGGTGGCAGCGGAGCCGTCGGGGTGCTTGAGCGCGTGGCGGAGATCGGCCTCGCGGTCCCGCTGGGCAGCGTCCACGCGCTGGCCGAGCACCTCCACATCCGGCTCGATCCCGGTGGCCTGGATGGAGCGGCCGGAGGGGGTGTAGTAGCGCGCCGTGGTCAGCCGGATGGCACCGTTGCCCGGCAGCGGCATGACCGTCTGCACCGAGCCCTTGCCGAAGGACTTCACGCCCAGCACCACGGCGCGGCGGTGATCCTGCAGCGCGCCGGCCACGATCTCGCTGGCCGAGGCGGAGCCGCCATTGATCAGCACCACGACCGGCAGGCCGTTGGTGATGTCGCCGGCGCGGGCGTTCCAGCGCTGCGCGTCCTCGGGGCGGCGGCCGCGGGTGGAAACGATCTCGCCCTGGTCGATCAGGTCGTCGCTGACCTGGATCGCCTGGTCGAGCAGCCCGCCGGGGTTGTTGCGCAGGTCGAGGATCAGGCCCTTGAGCCCGTTCGGTGCCTGGGTCTTGAGCTGCTGGAAGGTCTTGCGCAGGCCGGGATCGGTCTGCTCGTTGAAGGAGGTGAGGCGGATATAGGCGATGTCGTTGCCTTCGAGCCGGGCGCGGACCACCTGCGGGCGGATCACCTCCCGGGTCAGGCTCAGGTCGATCGGCGTGGTCACGCCTTCCCGCCGGATGGTCAGGCGGATGGAGGAGCCGCGCTCGCCGCGCATCTGCTCCACCGCGTCCTGCAGGCTCATGCCCTGGACGGAAGTGCCGTTGAGGTTGGTGATCAGGTCGCCGGGCTTGATGCCGGCGCGCTGGGCGGGCGTGTCGTCGATCGGGGAGATGACCTTGACGTAGCCGCCCTCCTGCGTGACCTCGATGCCGAGGCCGCCGAACTCGCCGCGCGTCTGCACCTGCATGTCGCGGAAGTTCTTCGCGTTCATGTAGGAGCTGTGCGGGTCGAGCCCCTGCAGCATGCCGTTGATGGCGTTCTCGATCGCGTCGCGGTCGTTGACGGGATCGACATAGTCGGCCCGCACCCGCTCGAACACGTCGCCGAAGAGGTTGAGAAGCCGGTAGGTGTCGGCCCGGCCGGAATCCTGCGCGAGCGCCGGCACCACCGTCGAAGTCACCACGGGTCCCGCGACGGCCCCCGCGACAAAGGCCACCGCCACACCCGTTGCTGTCCGGAACTTGCGCCGCATCCGCCCGAGGCTCCCCGAGACAAGGAAAAAATCAGAGAAGGCGCCCGCTATCCCGTGCGGCCATTGCCGGCCAGCCAGGGACGCGGGTCCACCGCCTGTCCCCTGCGCCGGAGTTCGACGTAGAGGCTGGGACGCCCGGAAGAGGGACGCCCCATCTGCCCGACCGCCTCGCCCGCCGAGACTTTCTGCCCCACCCCGGCGTCCAGGCGATCGAGACCAGACAGGACCACATGGTATCCGTCACCGCAATCCATGATCAACAGCAGGCCATAGGAACGAAATGTATCAGCGAAGGCCACCTGCCCGGAGCAGGGGCTGACGACGCGGGCGCCGGGGGGCGTGGACCAGGTCTGGCCGGTGGTGCCGTCGGCGCCGAACTGGGAGATGACGCGGCCGGCCACCGGCAGGGCGCGGCCACGCCCGCGGGGGATGGCGGGGGCGGAGGGCAGGGCGGCGACCTGCTCCTCGTCCTCCCGGTTGCGGCGGGCGGCGCGGCGGGCATCCTCCCGGGCGGCCGCCGCGGCCTGACGGGTGGCCTCCTCCCGGGCGGCTTCCTCGCGGGCGGCCTTCTCCTTCGCCTCGCGCTCGGCCCGGGCGGCGGCCTCGCGCTCCAGCCGGGCGACGGCGCCGCGCAGGTTGCCGGCCCGGGAGGCGAGGCCGGCGGCACGCTGCGCCGCCCGTTCCTCCGCCTGATCGGCCTGCCCGCGCGCGGCATGGGCCTCGGACAGGCTGGCCTCCACCGCCCGGCTGGCGGCGCGGGCGCGGTCGCGGGCCTGGGCGAGACCTTCACGCCGGGCGGCGGCGCGGGCCAGGGCCTGCCCGGTTTCCTCGCGGGCAATGCGGTAGGCGGTCGCTTCCTCGGACAGGCGCCGCCCGAGGCCGCGCAGCACCAGGGCGCCGCGCAGCGCCTCCTCCGGCGGCACGGGCAGGGCGAGCAGCGTCTCGGCCGGCCAGGCGGACATGCGGCGCATCGCGGGCAGGAGCGGCGCCAGCCGGGCCGACTGTTCCCGCAGCGAGGCCTCGGCGGCGGCCACGTCCGCCTGGGCGGCGTCGAGCTGGCTCTGCGCCTCGTCCAGCGCATCCTCGGCCGCGACGGCGCGGCGGCCCAGCTCGGCCCGCTCGGCGGAGAGGCGTTCCTCGTATTCCCGGGCTTCGCGGGAGGCGCGGGCGGCGGCCTCGGCGACGTCCTTCGCCTGCGCCGCCTCCTGTTCAGCCCGGTGCAGGTCCTCGCGGGCGGGTGGGCGCTCGGCCGGCTTGCGGGGCGCGGCGGCGAGGAGCGTGGCGGAGGCGGGCGCCATCAGCAGCGCCAGGGTAGCGGCACGGGTGGCGGCGCGGGCGGCAACCCGCAGCCGGGCCTTCCAGCGGGGCGGGAAAGCGGCCGGGAAGGCGAAAGGAGCGGCCACCGGCATGGCCGCCCGCCGGCCGCCGCCGGGCGGGGCCGGCGGCAGGGGCTCGGGTGGCGCCGGCAATCAGCCCCCGGCCCGGGTCGGTGGCTGGATCAGCGACTGGCCGGTCATCGCCTCCGGCTGCTTCAGCCCGAGGAGCTGCAGCAGGGTCGGCGCCAGGTCGGCCAGCCGGCCCTGGCGCAGCGTGCAGCCCTGCGGGCCGCCGAGCAGGATGACCGGCACCGGGTTGGTGGTGTGGGCGGTGTGTGGCCCGCCCGTGGCGGGGTCGCGCATCAGCTCGGCATTGCCGTGGTCGGCGGTGACGAGCAGGGCGCCGCCCATGTCGCGGATGGCCGAGACGATGCGGGCGAGGCCGGCATCGGCGGCCTCGCAGGCCTTGATGGCGGCGGCGAGGCTGCCCGTATGGCCCACCATGTCGGCATTGGCGAAGTTCAGCAGGATCATGTCGTACTGGCCGGAACGGATCGCGGCCTCGGCCTTCGCGGCCAGCTCCGGCTCCGACATCTCCGGCTGGAGGTCATAGGTGGCGACCTTGGGGGAGGGGACCATGACGCGGTCCTCGCCGGGGAAGGGCTCCTCCTCGCCGCCGTTCATGAAATAGGTGACGTGCGGGTACTTCTCCGTCTCGGCCATGCGGAGCTGCTTCATGCCGGCGGCGGAGACCACGGCGCCCAGGATGTCCTTCATCGACTGCGGCAGGAAGAGCGTGGCGAGGAAACGGTCGAGGTCGGTGGAGTACTGCGTCATGCCGGCGGCGCCGGCCAGCTTCGGCAGGTGCGGGCGGGGAAAGCCGGTGAAGTCCGGATCGAGGATGACGTCCAGGATCTCCCGCACCCGGTCGGCGCGGAAGTTGAA
The DNA here is from genome assembly GCF_001941945.1 of Roseomonas gilardii. NCBI lineage: Bacteria > Pseudomonadati > Pseudomonadota > Alphaproteobacteria > Acetobacterales > Roseomonadaceae > Roseomonas > Roseomonas gilardii. The sequence continues at coordinate 608,581 of NZ_CP015583.1, forward strand.
GCAGAGGAGGCCGTCGCCGTCCTTCATCCCCGCATAGCCGCCGATCACGGTAGGGGGGATGAACTCGTCGGTGGTGTTGCCCGCATGGGCGGCGGCGATGGCGGCGGCGGCGGAATCCGCCTTCGGCCCTTCGCCCAGCACCATGGCGTTCCAGGCCTTCTGCACCCGGTCCCAGCGCTTGTCCCGGTCCATGGCGAAATAGCGCCCCGAGACGGAGGCGATGCGGGCGCCCGGCGGCAGTTCCGGCTCGAAGCGCTGGAGGAAATCTACCGAGCCGAGCGGGGTGGTGTCACGGCCATCGGTCCAGACATGCAGCGCGACGGGGATGCCGGCGGCGGCGAAGACCCTGGCCAGCGCGAGGCCGTGGTCCTGGTGGCTGTGCACGCCGCCGGGGGAGAGCAGGCCGCAGAGCTGGAGGGTGCCACCGCTGGCCTTGAGCTTCGCGATCAGGTCGGTGACGGCGGGCAGGGTGGCGATGGAGCCGTCCTCGACCGCCCTGGTGATGCGCGGCAGGTCCTGCATCACGACGCGGCCGGCGCCGATGTTCAGATGGCCGACCTCGGAATTGCCCATCTGCCCGTCCGGCAGGCCGACATCATGGCCCGAGGTCCGCAGGAAGCTGTGCGGGCAATGGGCCCAGAGCTCGTCGAAGCAGGGGGTATGGGCCTGGCGGACCGCGTTGTCGGCGACTTCCTCGCGCCACCCCCAGCCGTCGAGGATCACCAGCATCGCGGGCTTCGGATGGGACATCGGGGCGCTCCTTCCGGTCAGGTTCCGGGGCGAAGGCTTAGAGCAGATCGCGCGCGAACGGTATCCGGGGCAGCGGAAGTTTGGCCCTGGCGGGCGGCAGGGCCGCGCCTCGCCCTGCGGTCCGGCCCGCGTCGGCCACGGGCCGGCTGTGGCGGGGAAGCGGAAGGCGGGCCTTCCGCCGGCCGGACGGGGGAGCGGGCAGGCCGGCTATTTGAGCTGGCTGTCCTTGCTGCCACGGCGGTTGATGCCGATCTGCACCGGGCGGCGGTCGAGCGCCGACTGGCAGGCGATGCAGGTGCGCACGCCGGGCAGGGCGCGGCGGCGCGCTTCGAGGATCGGCTCGTCGCATTCGACGCAATGCGCCGGTCCCTCGCCCTTCGGGATATGGGCGCGGGCGCGCAGCACGCCGTCCGTCACGGTGTCGTCGATCTGGTCCTGGACCGCCCCGTCCGGGGCCCAGCCGCTGGCCATCGGAAATCCTCCTTCGTATGCCCCGGAAATTGGGGGGGAAATGCCTGTTTCCAAGGGGATATGGGCACGGCCTCAGATCTCCGAAGCCTCGGCCGGAACGAGAGGGCGGCCGAAGGCCTCGGCCGCCTCGGCCAGCATGCGCGCCTCCTGCCCGGCATAGCGGGCGGAGAAGTGGAAGGGCTCCAGCCGGCGGACCCGGGCGGCGCGGGCGATCTCCCCGGCGGCGCGGGTGGTGAGGTGGCCGCGCCGGGCGGCCAGGGCGGCGTCCTCGGCGGCGAAGGCGGATTCCAGGAAGAGCAGGTCGGCCTCCCGCGCCAGCCGGGTGACGGTCGCCCGGTTCTCCGGCGTGTCGCCGAGATCGGTGCAATAGCCGATGCGCTGGCCGGGGGTGACGGTGGCGGCCTGACGCAGCAGGCTCAAAGGGAGGGTGCGGGGTTCCTGGCCGCGGGCGAGGATGGGGATCGGATGGTCGTCCGGTGCGTCCTCCTGGATGGCGCGCTTCAGGCCGTTCAGCCAGGGGCCGGTCGGCAGGCCCAGCGCGTCCAGCCGCTCGCGCCACAGATTCACGTGGGACACTTCGCGCAGCAGGTAGCCGAGGCAGGGGGCGCCGTGGTGCGAGAGCAGGGCGGCGCGGATCTCCAGCCGGGGCAGGCGCAGGACGGTGCCATCTTCCGCCACGCCCGCCTCGCTCGGTTCGGCGGCGAAGCCGGTGGACAGGCGGAAGCGCGTGCGGCGCCAGAGCAGCCCGCCGGCGCCGGGGCCGGGATTGGCGGCGACCTCGGTGACCTCGAAGGCCAGATCAGCGGCGTAGAGGCCGGCGAGGTCCCAGCTATAGCCCTGGAGCTTGTGGCCGATGCGGGCGGCGATGCCCTCCGGCCCGACCAGGGCGAAGCGCTTCTCCCGCCCGACGAGGTGGCGGAGCAGCGTGTCGAAGCCGATCAGGTGGTCCATATGGGCATGGGTGACCAGCGCCGCCTCCAGCCGCAGCAGGCGGCGGGGGGAGAGCACGTGCAGGTCGCCCAGGTCGAAGATCAGTGCCCGGCGCTCGAAGGGCAGCTCGACATAGAGGGCGGGGTCGCCGAAGCGGCCGTTCACCAGGAAGGCATGCAGGGCAGGGCGCATCGGTGGCGGCGGGCGTATCAAGACCGCGCGGGCAAGGGAAGCCGGTTTGCGGCGGCGGCCGGTTCCGGCAGCGGGAGGCGGTGGCGCATCCTCCACCGCCCCGGTGGCGTTGCCGGGGGATGCGGAGATGTCGCCAGGAGGATGGGTCCAGGAATGGGCCTTGGGGCAGACCGAGGGGCGGACCTGTGGATGCAATCCGGGGATTCGACCTGGGATGTGCCCGTGCATGAGCTCCGGGCGGCCCGCCTCTCCGGTGGCCGGCCATGACGGGGAGGCACGGCGAGCCGCCGGGACGGCCCGGCCGGCGGGGCGGCGGTGCCTGGCTGCGGCTCTGGCCCCTGGCGCTGCTGCTGGCCGGAGGCGTCCTGGCCTATGCGCTGGGGCTGGGGCAGTACCTCAGCCTGGGAGCGCTGGCGGAGTACCGGGAGGCGCTGGCGGTCTTCATCGAGACACGGCCCCTGCAGGCGGTTCTGATCTACGTGGCGGCCTATGCGCTCTGCACGGCCTGCCTGGTGCCGGGCACCATCCTGACGCTGGCGGGGGGCTTCCTGTTCGGGCGGTGGCTGGGCACCGGGTTGGCGGTGACGGCGGCGACGCTGGGCGGGTCGCTGCTCTTCCTGATCGTGCGCTCGGCGCTGGAGCCGCTGGTCCACCGCCAGATCGGCCCGCTGGTGGAGCGGCTGCGGCCGGCGCTGGAACAGGACGGGTTCTGGTATCTCCTGTCGCTGCGCTTCATGCCGGTGGTGCCCTTCTGGCTGGGCAATGTCGCCCCGGCCATGGTGGGGATGCGGCTGCCGGTCTTCGCCGCCGCCACGGCGCTGGGCATCCTGCCGGCCACGCTGGTCTATGCCTGGATCGGGGCCGGACTGGCGCAGGTCTTCGCGCGCGGTGGGTCGCCCGACCTGTCCGCCGTGCTGTCGCCGCTGGTGGGGCTGCCCTTCCTGGTCCTGGCGGGGCTGGGGCTGCTCACCGGCTGGTGGCGGGCCCGGCGTGGCGGCGACAGGACCGCTGCCAGGGAAGGGGAGGGGAGGACGGGCGCACGCCGGGGGTGGCGGATCAGGCCACGGCGGCGCGGTTCCCGGCCCTGAGGGAAAGGCCGGGGCGGCTGGCCGGGCCTCTGTATCCTGCCGGCAAGGCCGCCTGGCCAAGGAAGGCAGCGAGGAGGGCGGAACGGGCGGGGACTGCCCCTCCCGGGGCGGTGTCAGCCGGGATACGGCGCGAAAAAATGATGCTGCGCCGCGTGGGTTCGCTCCGGTTGCACCGTATCAGGGATGACGCAACCGACCGGTCCCCCTATTCCACCCATGCCCAGCCTCACCCTTTCCGGCCGGATCGAGTCCTCCCTGAGATATTCCCCGTTCCGCCAAGCCGGGTCCGTCGCGAGGGACCAGATCGCCGAGGTTCCGGTCCAGGAGCGGGACCGTAGGACCGCGACGGACGAGACCCTGATCGCCTGGGCGGCGGCGGGGGACCGGCTGGCCTTCGACCATCTCTGCACCCGGCAGTTGCCGCTGCTCTACAGCGCGGCGCTGCGCGTCACCGGCCGCCCGGCCGAGGCCGAGGAGGTGGCGCAGGAGGCGATGCTGCGGGCCTGGCGGGACGCGGCGCGCTTCGATCCCCGCAAGGCGAAGCTGTCCACCTGGCTCTACCGGATCGCCGTGAACCTCGCGATCGACCGCGCCCGGCGCCCGGGCGAGTATCGCGGCACCGCCCCCCTGGAGGAGGCGCTGTGGCAGGCGGACCCGGAGCCGGACCCGGAGGCGGCGCTGGCGGCGCGGCAGGACCGGGCGGCGGTGGCGGCCGCGCTGCGGGAACTGCCGCCCCGGCAGCGGGCGGCGCTGGCACTGGCCTATGACCAGGGCCTGAGCGGAGCCGAGGCCGCGGCGGCGCTGGACGTGACCCCGCGGGCGCTGGAAGGTCTGCTGCGGCGTGGGCGGCTGTTCCTGCTGGCGCGGCTGCGGCGTGGAAAGGAGTGACGGCGATGGAGCTTCGCGATTTCCGCCGACGGCTCGAAATCCATGGAGCCGGGCTCGCGCGCTGGCCGGAGGGTGAGGCCGTGGCGGCCCGGGCGCTGCTGGCCGGTTCCGCCGAGGCTCGGGGGATACTGGCCGAGGCGCTGCGCCTGGATGCGGCGCTGGACGCCACGCCGGGCGGTGCCGCCCTGCCGCCCGACCCGGAGGCCCTGGCCCGGATGCGCGCCGCGGTGGCGGCGCGGGTGGCGCGGATGCCGGCCCCGGCCCTCCAGCCCATAGGGGCGGACGGGCGGCTGCGGGCCTGGGTTCGCCCGCTGCTGCCGGCCGGATGCGGCGCGCTGGCCATGCTGACCGTCTGCGCCGTCTGGCTGGCGATCTCGCCGCCCAGCCTCAGCCTGCCGGGCTCCTCCGGCCTGGACGACGACAACGCCCTGATCTCCGCCACCCAGGTCCTGGCCCTGCTGGATACCGATTCCTGACGATGCGCCTTTCCGTCCCTGTCCTGCTGCGGGCCGCCTTCGGCGCGTCGCTGGCGCTCAACCTCGTGCTCGGCGGGCTGCTGCTGTTCCGCGATCCGGGCGGCGGCGGGCCGCCGGACCCGCGCCGGCTGATCGCCCATATGGAGCGCCTGCTGCAGCCGGGGGACCGCGAGGTCTTCCATGCGCGCATGGAGGCGGGCCGGGAGGCACGCGACGCCGCCCGGCGGCGGCTGCGCGAATCCTTCGCCGATGTGCAGGCCAGCATCGGGCGCGAGCCCTTCGATCCGGCAGCGTTGCAGGCGGCGCTGGCCGCCGCGCGGACCGACGGGGCGGCGTTCAGCCAGAGTTTCGACACGAACCTGGTGCAGGCGATGAGCGCGATCTCGCCGGAAGGGCGGCGCCGGATCGCCGAGGACATGCCCCCCGGTCGCCCCCAGGGGCGACGCGGACGGGGCGGCGACGGCCATGGGCCAGGAGATCGGCCAGGGGATCGGCCAGGGGACCGGGACGATTGAGTGATACCGCTGAGACCAGGGGCATGGCTGTGCGGCCTGCCCAGGGCGTTTCGTGCCCTGCCTCTCGCCATGGCGGGCGCCGGGCGCTGCTGCTGCTCGCCTGTTCCGCCGCCGCGCTGGCCGCCTGCGGGCCGCGGCCGGAGCCGGTGAGCTCCGGCCTCGCCATGCCCGGCCGTTTCCGCGAGGCGGCCGAGACGCCGGCCGTCTGGCCCGATCCGGACTGGTGGAAGGGCTTCGGCTCGCCCGAGCTGGACCGGCTGATGGAGGCCGCGGCGGCAGGGAACTTCGATCTGGCGGCCGCCGAGGCGCAGGTGCGGCAGGCCGATGCGCAGCTTCGGATCACCGGGGCCTCGCTGCTGCCGACGCTGGATGCCAGCGGGGACGCCAACCAGGCGCGATCCGGCGGCTATGGGCGCACGAGCGGCACCACGCGCTCGGTCAAGAGCCTGTCCCTGGCGGCGAGCTACGAGATCGACTTCTGGGGCAAGAACCGCAACGCCACCGAGGCGGCGCGGCAGACCGCGATCGCGCGGCGCTTCAATGTCGGCACGGTCATGATGACCACCCAGGCCTCGCTCGCCGAGACCTACTTCACGGTGCTGGAGGGGCAGGAGGAGCTGCGGACGCAGCTCGACAACCTCGATGCCGCGAACCGGGTGCTGGCGGTGATCCGCGCCCAGGTGGCGGCGGGCACGGCCACGGGGCTGGACCTGGCGCAGCAGGAGACGGTGGTGGCGCAGCAGGAGGCGGCGGTGCCGCCACTGCGCCAGACCATCGGACAGAACATCAACGCCATCGCCACGCTGATCGGGCAGACGCCGGAGAGCTTCAAGGTGACCGGCGGGCGGCTGGACCAGCTTCGCGTGCCGGTGGCGGCGCCGGGCCTGCCGGCGGAGGTGCTGGCGCGGCGGCCGGACGTGTATCTGGCGGAGGCCAACCTCGCCGCGGCCAATGCCGACGTGGCGGCGGCGCGGGCGGCGCTGCTGCCCTCGGTGACGCTGACGGCGCAGGGCGGGTTCCAGACGCTGAACCTGGGCAGTCTGGTGACGCCGGAGGCGGCCTTCTTCACCCTCGCCGCCTCGATCACGCAGAGCCTCTTCGACGGCGGCGCCCTGCGCGGACAGGTCGCGCTGAGCCGGGCGCAGGCGGAGGAGCTGGTGGTGGAGTATCGCCGCGCCATCGTCGCCGCGCTGGTGGATGTGGAGAACGCGCTGATCGCCTTCCGTGAATCGGCGGATCGTGTGACACGGCAGGCGAATGCGGCTGCAAAGGCGCAGCAGGCCTACAATATCTCCGAGGCGCAGCTCCGCGCCGGGACCATCGACCTGATCACCCTGATCAACACGCAGCAGACGCTGTTCTCCGCCCGCACCAGCTTGGTGCAGGCGCGGCTCGCCTATTTCCAGGCCGCGGTGGGCGTGTTCCGCGCCCTGGGCGGCGGCTGGCGCTGAGACGAAAGATCCCCATGACACGGTCATCCTTCTCCCGCCTCGTGGTGCTGATCGTCCTGCTCGCCGGGCTGGGCGGCGGCGGCTACTGGGCCTGGAAGCATTATCTCGGCGGCGGGGCGCAGGACGGCACGACGGCGGCCCGGAGCGGCGGGCCCGCCGGCGGCCCGGGCGGGGCGCGGCGGCGCGGGCCGGGCGGCCCCGGCGGTGGCGTGCCCGTGCCGGTCACGGCGGCGGCGGCGGAGGTGAAGGACCTGCCGCTGACCCTGGACGCGCTGGGCACGGTGACGCCGCTGAACACCATCACCGTGCGCTCCCAGGTTTCCGGCACGCTGGTCGAGGTGGCTTTCAAGGAAGGGCAGGAGGTGCGCAAGGGCGACCTCCTCGCCCGCATCGACGACCGCACCTATGTCGCGGCGCTGGAGCAGGCCAAGGCGAAGAAGGCCTATGACCAGGCGCAGCTCGCCAATGCGAAGGTGGACCTCCAGCGCTACCAGGGGCTGCTCGCGGCCAATGGCGTGACGCGGCAGCAGGTGGACACGCAGCGCGCCCAGGTGGCGATGTACGAGGCCCAGGTGGCGCAGGACCAGGCCGCCATCGACAGCGCCCAGACGCAGGTGGACTTCACCGTGATCCGCGCCCCGATCGACGGGCGGGTGGGGCTGCGGCAGGTCGATCCGGGGAACCTCGTGCAGACCTCGGACAGCAGCGGGCTGGTGACGCTGACCCAGATGCGGCCGATCACCGCCATCTTCACCATCCCGCAGCAGGAGCTGGGGCGGCTGCTGCGCGCCCAGACGGCGGGCAAGGTGCCCGTTCGGACCATCGCGGCGGGCGACGACCCGGCGGCGGCGGGGACGCTGCTGACCGTGGACAACCAGGTGGACAGCGCCACCGGCACGGTGAAGGCGCGGGCCGTGTTCCCGAACGAGGACAGCCACCTCTGGCCCGGTGCCTTCGTGAACCTGCGCATCGGCATCGAGACGGTGCCGGACGCCACGGTGGTGCCGCTGGTGTCCGTGCAGCAGGGGCCGGACGGCTCCTTCGTCTTCGTGGTGGGCGGCGACAGCAAGGTGGAGCAGCGCCCGGTGCAGCTCGGCGCGGTGACGCTGACGGAGGCGGTGATCCGCCAGGGGCTGAAACCCGGCGAGCGGGTGGTGACCTCGGGCGCGCTGCGGCTCAACCCGGGGGCCACCGTCTCGGTGGTGGACCCGGCCGCGCCGGCGCGGGAGGCCCCGGCGGTGCCCACCGCCTCGCGCCAGGGCCGCCGGCAGGCGGAGGCGGGGAGCCAGGGCGGAAGCCGGACGGGGTCCCCGGCGGGAGCCAGCAATTGAACATCGCCGCGCCCTTCATCGCCCGGCCGGTGGCGACCACGCTGCTGGCCATCGCGGTGCTGCTGGGGGGCATCCTGGGCTATCTGCGCCTGCCGGTCTCCTCACTGCCGGAGGTGGACTTCCCGACCATCGAGGTCAGCACGCAGCTTCCCGGCGCCTCGCCGGACACGGTGGCGCTGCTGGTCTCGGCGCCGCTGGAGCGGCAGTTCGCGCAGATCTCCGGCCTGACGGCGATGACCGCCGTCTCGGGGCCGGGGGTGAACCGGATCACGCTGCAGTTCCGGCTCGACAAGAGCATGGACACGGCCTCCCAGGACGTGCAGGCGGCGCTGGACGCGGCGCGGGGGACGCTGCCTTCCACGCTCCCCTATCCGCCGACCTACAGCAAGGTGAACCCGGCGGACCCGGCGATCATCACCCTGGCGCTGACCTCCGACACCCTGCCCATCGCGCGGCTGAGCGACACGGCGGACACGATCCTGGCGCAGAAGCTGGCGCAGGTGAGCGGGGTGGGGCGGGTCAGCGTGCAGGGCAACATGCGCCCCGCGGTGCGGCTGCGCGTCGATCCGCAGCGCCTCGCCGCCTATGGCATCGGGCTGGAGACGGTGCGCACCGCCATCTCCAACGCCAACCAGAACTCGCCCAAGGGCACGCTGGACGGGGCGCGGCAGGCGGCCAGCATCCTGGCCAACGACCAGATCACCACGCCGGCGGAATTCGGCGACGTCATCATCGCCTGGAAGTCCGGCGCGCCGGTGCGGCTCCGCGATGTCGGCACCTCCGTCGAGGCGCTGGAGAACGACCGCAACGGTGCCTGGTTCAACGGCCGCCCCGCCATCCTGATCGACGTGCAGCGCCAGCCGGGCGCCAATATCGTGGAGACGGTGAGCCGCATCCAGGCGCTGATGCCGGAGCTCTCGGCCACCGTCCCGGCGGGGGCGCGGCTCGCGGTCGTGTCCGACCGGACGGAGACGATCCGCGCCTCGGTGCACGAGGTGCAGCTGACCCTGGTGCTGGCCGTGGCGCTGGTGGTGGGGGTGATCTACCTCTTCCTCGGCAGCGGGCGGGCGACGCTGGTGCCGGCGGTGTCGCTGCCGCTGTCGATCATCGGCACCTTCGGCGTCATGGCGATGATGGGCTACTCGCTCGACAACCTGTCGCTGATGGCGCTGACCATCGCCACCGGCTTCGTGGTGGACGATGCGATCGTGATGATCGAGAACATCGTGCGGCTGATCGAGGAGGGAAAGAAGCCGCTGGACGCCGCCTATGAGGGGGCGCGGCAGATCGCCTTCACCATCGTCTCGCTGACCGTCTCGCTGATCGCGGTGTTCATCCCCCTGCTCTTCATGGAGGGCGTGGTCGGGCGGCTGTTCCGCGAGTTCGCCGAGACGCTGACCGCCGCCGTGCTGGTTTCCATGGTCATCTCGCTGACCCTGACGCCGATGATGTGCGCCCTGGTGCTGCGGCCCCATGCCAGGCCGGGGCTGGTGGCGCGCTGGGTGGAGAGCGGCTTCGAGCGGATGCGGCGCGGCTATGGCCGCATGCTCGCCGTCACGCTGCGGCACCAGGGGCTGACGCTGCTGGTGGCGCTGGGCACGGTGCTGCTGACCGGCTGGCTCTATATGGTGATCCCCAAGGGCTTTTTGCCGGCGCAGGACAACGGGCTGATCCAGATCACCACCGAGGCGCCGCAGGATGCCTCCTATGCCCGCGTGGCGGCCTTGCAGCAGCGGCTGGCCGAGGTGGTGCGGCAGGACCCGGCGGTCTCCTCCGTCGCGGTCACTGCCGGGGCGGGGGCGACCAACCCGGCGCAGAACACCGGCCGCATCATCGCCGTGCTGCGCCCGCGCGACGAGCGCGACGCGACGGCGCAGCAGGTGATCGCGCGGCTGCAGCCGCGGCTCGACGCGGTGCCGGGCGGCATCGCCTATCCGGTGGCGGTGCAGGACATCCAGATCGGCGCGCGGCTTTCCACCACGCAGTACCAGTACACGATGACCGATTCCGACGCGCAGCGCCTGGGCCTCTGGGCCCCGCGCGTGGTGGACCGGTTCCGCCGGATCCCCGGCCTGCGCGACGTGGCGAGCGACCAGCGCGACGACGGCGTGCGCATCGCCATCCAGGTGGACCGCGACAAGGCTTCCCGCCTCGGCGTCAGCATGGCGAACGTGGCCAATGCGCTCTACGACAATTTCGGGCAGCGGCAGATCTCCACCATCTATGGCCAGAGCAACCAGTACCGGGTGGTGATGGAGGCCTCCGATCCGGTCCGCAGCGATCCGAACATGATCGGCCAGATCCGCGTCACCGGCAGCAGCACGAGCACCGGCACGACGGATTCCGGCACCACCACGACGACCAGCGCGGAGGTGCCGCTGGCGGAGATCGCGACCTTCACCCGCACGCGCGCGCCGCTGCTGGTGACGCGGGAGAACCAGTTCCCCGCGGTGACGATCAGCTTCAACCTGGAGGAAGGCGCCTCGCTCGGCCAGGCGGTGGATGCGATCCATGCCGCCGAGGCCGAGATCGGCCTGCCGGACACCGTGCAGGGCAGCTTCGGCGGCGATGTGGCGGAGTTCAACACCTCGCTGGCCGGGCAGCCCTGGCTGATCCTGGCGGCGATCATCGTGATCTACATCACCCTGGGCGTGCTCTACGAGAGCCTGATCCACCCGGTCACCATCCTTTCCACCCTGCCTTCCGCCGGCATCGGCGCACTGCTGGCGCTGGAGCTCTGGGGGCTCGACCTGTCCGTGGTGGGGCTGATCGGCATCATCCTGCTGATGGGCATCGTGAAGAAGAACGGCATCATGGTCATCGACTTCGCGCTGGAGGCGCAGCGCGAGCGGGGGCTGTCGCCGCATGACGCTGTGGTGGAGGCCTGCCTGCTGCGCTTCCGCCCGATCATGATGACCACCGCCGCGGCGCTGCTCGGCGCGCTGCCGCTGGTGCTGTCCACGGGCATCGGGGCGGAGCTGCGGCTGCCGCTGGGCGTCTCCATCGTCGGCGGGCTGCTGCTGAGCCAGCTCATCACCCTCTTCACCACCCCGGCGGTCTATCTGGGGATGGAGCGGCTGCGGGCCATGGTGGCGCGCTGGCGCGGCGTGGACGGGACCTCCCCGGCGCCGGCGGAGTAGCGGGGCGGTGTTCTCGATCTCCGCCCCCTTCATCCGGCGGCCCATCGCCACCTTCCTGCTGGCGGTGGGGATGATGCTGGCGGGCGTCGTGGCCTTCGTGAAGCTGCCGGTCTCCGCCATGCCGCGCGTGGACCTGCCCACCATCTTCGTGCAGGTGAGCCAGCCCGGCGCCAACCCGGAGACGCTGGCGGCGACCGTGATCGCGCCACTGGAACGGCAGATCGGCGCGGTGGCGGGGATCACGGAGATGACCTCCTTCTCCTCCACCGGCACGGGCAACATCATCATCCAGTTCGACATCAGCCGGACGCAGGAAAGCGCCGCGCGCGACGTGCAGGCCGCCGTGAACGCAGCGCGGCAGGACCTGCCCTCCGGCCTGCCCAACCCGCCCTCGGTGCGCAAGATCAACCCGGCGGATGCGCCGGTGATGATCCTGGCGCTGACCTCGGACACGCTGACGCAGAGCGCGCTCTACGACGTGGCGGACAGCATCGTGGCACAGCGCCTGTCGCAGGTGGACGGCGTGGCGCAGGTGCAGGTGGGCGGGGCCGACCAGCCGGCGGTGCGCGTCGCGGTGAACCCGGATGCCGTCGCGGCGGCGGGCGTGTCGCTGGAGGACGTCCGCACCGCGATCAGCAACGCCAACGTCACCCAGGCCAACGGGCTGATCGACGGGCCGGAGCAGGCGGCCTCGATCGGGCTGAACAGCCGGCTGCTCCGGGCGCGGGACTTCCAGACGCTGATCGTCAAGGCGACGGACAAGGGCGTGGTGCGGCTTTCCGCCATCGCGCGGGTCACCGACGGCAGCCGCAACCGGCGGCAGGCGGGCTTCTTCGACAGCCGGCCCTCGGTGCTGCTGCAGGTGTACAAGCAGGCCGACGCCAACGTGCTGGAGGTGGTGGACGGCGTGCGGGCCATGGAGCCGCAACTGCTGGGCTGGGTGCCGGGCGGCGTGCAGGTCAACGTGCAGAGCGACCGCTCCGGCACCATCCGCGCCAGCGTGGAGGAGGTGGAGTTCACCCTGCTGCTCTCCATCGGCCTGGTGATCGGGGTGGTGGCGGTCTTCCTGCGGCGGCTCTCCTCGATCCTGGCGGCCAGCGCGGCGGTGCCGCTGTCCCTGCTGGCCACGCTGGTGGTGATGTGGTTCCTCGGCTATTCGCTGAACAACTTCTCGCTGATGGCGCTGACCATCGCGGTGGGCTTCGTGGTGGACGATGCCATCGTGATGATCGAGAACGTCTCCCGCCTGCGCGAGCGCGGGATGGGGCCGGTCGAGGCGGCGCTGGAAGGAGCGCGGGAGATCGGCTTCACCATCGTCTCCATCACCGTCTCGCTGGTGGCGGTCTTCCTGCCGCTGCTGGCCATGGGCGGCGTGGTCGGGCGCATCTTCCGGGAGTTCTCGGTGACGCTCGCGGTGGCGGTGCTGGTCTCGGGCGTGCTGTCGCTGACGCTGACGCCGATGATCACGGCGCATTTCGGCGGTGCCGGGCCGGAACACCCGCCGGGCCTCCTGGCGCGGGGCTTCGAGCGGGCGCTGGATGCCCTGATCGGCTTCTATCTGCGCACGCTGCGCGTGGTGCTGCATTTCCGGCGCACCGCGCTGCTGGCCACGATCGGCTTCGTGGCACTGACCATCTGGCTCTACATGGTCGTGCCCAAGAGCTTCTTTCCGGAGCAGGACACCGGCCTGATCCAGGGCTCCAGCCAGGCCGCGCCCGATACCTCCTTCGACCGGATGCTGGGGCTGCAGCAGCGGGTTGGCGAGATCATCGCGGCGGACCCGGCGGTGGCCAGCATCGGCACCACCATCGGCTCCGGCTTCAACGGCGGCACCAATTCCGGCTCCATCTTCATCCAGCTCAAGCCGCGCGAGGAGCGCAACGTCACCGCCGCCCAGGTGATCGACCGGCTGCGTGCGCCGCTCAGCCGCATCCCCGGCGTGAACGTCTTCATGCGGTCGCAGCAGGACCTTTTCATCGGCGGCCGTGGCGGCAACGCACAGTATTCCTACGTGATGCTGGGCACGGATATCGGGGAGCTGCGCGACTGGACCGAGAACATGGTCCGCAAGCTGCGCACCGTGCCGGGCATCACCGACGTGTCCTCGGACCAGGAAAGCGCGGGGCTGGTGGAACGGCTGATCATCGACCGCGACGCCGCGGCGCGCCTGGGCGTGGGGGTGGAGGACATCAGCTCCGCCTTCAACAACGCCTTCGCGCAGCGGCAGGTCTCCACCATCTACATGTCCCGCAACCAGTACCGCGTGGTGCTGGAAATCACCCCCTCCCTGCAGCAGAGCGCAACACAGTTCGACCGCGTCTTCGTGCCCGGGCGTGACGGGCCGGTGCCGCTGCTGTCCGTGGCGAAGGTGCGGCGGGAAACGGCGCCGCTGCGCGTGACGCATCGCAGCCAGTTCCCGGCCACCACCATCACCTTCAACCTCGCCGAAGGCATCTCGCTGAGCCAGGCGCAGGCGCTGGTGGCCCAGGCGGAGCGGGAGATCATGCTGCCCGCCGGCATCCGCACCCAGTATGGCGGCAATGCCGCCGCCTTCCAGGATTTCGAGAGCTCGCAGCCGTTGCTGATCCTGGCGGCGCTGGTCTCGATCTATATTGTGCTGGGCGTGCTCTACGAGAGCTACATCCATCCGCTGACGATCCTCTCCACCCTGCCCACGGCGGGGCTGGGCGCGCTGCTGGCACTGCTGGTCACCGGGACCTCCTTCAGCGTCGTGGCGCTGATCGGCGTGATCCTGCTGATGGGCATCGTGAAGAAGAACGCGATCATGCTGGTGGATTTCGCGCTGTCGCATGAGCGGGAGGAGGGCGCGTCGAGCGAGGAATCCATCCTGGCCGCCTGCCGCGACCGCTTCCGCCCGATCCTGATGACGACGCTGGCCGCGCTGTTCGGCGCGCTGCCGCTGGCGCTGGGCAGCGGGGTCGGGGCGGAGCTGCGGCAGCCGCTCGGCATCTCCATCATCGGCGGGCTGATCCTGTCGCAGCTGCTCACGCTCTACACCACGCCGGTGATCTACCTGGCGCTGGACCGCTGGCGGCTGCGTGGGCGACGCGATCCGGGGCCAGCGCGGCTGCATCCGGCGGAGTAGCGTCCGGGGACGGGCCCATAGGGCGCGCCGTCCTCTCCGCACAGGGCTGGGCTGCGCCATGCGGGACTAGGCCGGTTTTCCGGATGGGGCGCATGATCGTTTGACAGGGCGCGGCGATTTCCGGCCCCCTGTCACGCGGATCATTGCTTCGTGAGACCTGCCATGCCCGGACGCCCTCCGTACCATCCGATCGCCTGCCGCCGCGGAGGGCGCCAGCCATGAGGATCTGCGTCCTGGGGGCCGGCATCGCCGGCCTGGCGGCGGCCTATCACCTCGGGCGGGACGGGCACGAGGTTACGGTGCTGGACCGCGAGGCCGGGCCGGGGCTGGGCACCAGCAAGGCGAATGGAGGTCAGCTCAGCTACTCCTATGTCGCGCCCCTGGCGGCGCCGGGCGTGGCGCGCAAGGGCATGCACTGGATCCTCGACGGCGAGGCGCCGCTGCGGCTGAAGCCGCAGGCCGATCCCCGGCTCTGGCGCTGGCTGAAGGCCTTCCTGCGGGCCTCGCGGCGCGAGGTGTACGAGCAGGGCACGCGGGAGATGCTGGCGCTCGCCTATCACAGCCGCGGCGTGCTCGATGCGATGATGGCACGCGATCCGCTGGATTTCTCCTGGCGGCAGAACGGCAAGCTGGTGGTGTTCCGCGACGAGGGCGACCTGCGCGGCGCGGCCTCGCTGGTGGCCTACCAGGCGCGGTACGGCGCGAAGCAGCAGGTGCTGGATGCCCGCGAATGCCTGGCGCTGGAGCCCGCGCTGCGCGACACGGCGGAGAAGCTGGCGGGCGGCGTCTTCACGCCGGACGAGGCGGTGGGCGACGCGCACGGATTCTGCGAGGCGCTACGCGGCGTGCTGCGGGGCTGGCCGAACATCCGCTTCCGCTTCAACCATCCGGTGACGGCGCTGCGCCTGCGGAACGGCGCGGTGGTCGCGGCGGAAAGCCCGGCGGGGCTGGTGGAGGCAGATGCCTTCGTCCTGTCCTCCGGCATCGGGGCGCTGTCGCTGGCCGAGCCGCTGGGGCTGATGCTGCCGCTCTATCCGCTCAAGGGCTACAGCCTGACCGTGCCGACGCGGGCAGGGGACCTGCCGCCGGAGATCAGCATCACCGACGCGCACCACAAGGTGGTCTATGCGCTGCTGGACCGGGCGGCGAAGAGCGCCGAGGGGCGGCTGCGCGTGGCGGGAATGGTGGATCTCGTCGGCTTCGCCACGGATCTGGTGCAGCGCCGGCTCGATACGCTGACGCGGCAGGCGCGGGAGGTCTTCCCCGCCGCCGCCGACTGGCCGCGCGCGCAGCCCTGGGCTGGCCTGCGCCCCGCAACGCCGGACTGGAAGCCGATCCTGGGGCCGAGCGGGATCGACGGGCTTTGGCTCAACCTCGGCCATGGCGGTCTGGGCTTCACCATCGGCTGCGGCACGGGCGAGTTGCTGGCGTCGATGATCGTGGGGCGTGAGACGGGAATTCCGGCGGAGCCCTATGCCCTGGGGCGGGTGGCGCGGGCTGTGGGCGTGGCGGCATGATACTGGCCGTGAAAAAGCTCCGACTTTCGTGGCCCCGTTCCCCTGATTGTCCGGTACCGGTCCGCATGGTTGTCTCGCACAGATCAGCCATAGGTGCGTCCTGCGCTGGATCAGGTGATCAGGCGCCCTGCGCCTGTCCTTTGCCATAGTCGAACTTGGGCATGAGGTAGCCGAGCTGGCTGATGCCGGTGAGTGCCACGAGCTGCTCCGGCACATCCCACAGGGAACCTTCCAGCGCGCTCTTCCAGACGAAGAGCGCGATGAGGAGCACTGTCCAGAACAGCATCTGCGCCCTCGATATGGAAAGCTCTGCGGGCTTGTCGTAGGGAAAATTGCGGATGAGGTCCGATAGGCTTGGCTTTGCCGGTAGTGACGGTCGCTGGTTCGGGGCAGGTGGCGGCCCGTCCGAAGCTAGGTAACTCATGCCGCCGGTCACCAAGGAAAGGCCCATAAGGACGACCAGGGTGTTGGGCACCGACGGAACCTCGACCCGGATGAGGCCGTAGAAGAAGACCGCCGCGCCGATCGCAAGCGTCCAGAGGGCGAGTTGGACCTTGGAGAGCGAAAGATGACCATCGGTGGAACAGAGCAGGTAGAAAAGCGCCTCGTCGGCGGCCGGGGCCACGGGGCCGGGCGCCCTGGGCCTGCGGAGAAGATCGCGCGCAATCCTGCGAGCCCAGCCGGGCGGTCTGGCCATGGCGAAGATGAGAGCGACCAGCGACAGGATCACCGTCAGCGTCCAGAACCAAGCCTGCACGGGCTGGCCTATATTGACTCGAGGGCCGATCGCCTGGACCGGTGGGTCGGCCGCTTCCGCTTCTGTGGCGTTTTCCTTGGCGTTCCAGCGAAGGACAGGCTCGACCCGGCGCATCGGCTTGTACCATTCGATCGGATAGGGCCGCAGGTCAAACAGGAGTACCGTGCCGCAACGGGTGATGCTCTGCCCTTCGGCTTTCACCGTCGCGATCTGGTTGGGCACGACGAGAAGGGGCTTCAGCGGCATGTCTTCGCCAGACAGGGCTTCCGTGATGGCATGAGGCGCACGGAGCAGGAGGTGGGGCGCATTGGCCAAGGTCACCCTGGTGTCCACAAAGACCTGGAACGGCGCCGAGGTGAGTTGCCCATCCTTCAGGCTCATCGAGATGCCGTTCCGGGTTTCCGTGGCCGTGCACTGGGACCGCGCGGAAGACGGCAGAAGCAGAGCGAATGCCAAGCCGAGGAGTAGGAGCCAAGTTCGCCATGCGGACGAATGCCTGGCTATGAACCGGGCGTTGGAGAGAATGCGCATTCGAAGGAGCCCTGTTGCCGGACCCGGCACAGGGAAATCTAGCACCCAGGCGATGGCGGGGCAGCTATTAGTTTTGATATAGGAACAAATAGACTGGCTCAGCCAGGGGCGGGCTCAGGTGGTCAGCCCCGGGACTCGGCCTCCGCCATCCGCTCGCGGCGGGAGAGAAGGTGCGTGCGAGATGTCCCGGCCAGGACGCCCTGCACCGGCTACATCATCCGCCACAGCTCAGCGGCGGGACTTGCCGCGCTCGATCTCGCGCTCCAGGGCGCTGCGCTCGGTCTGGCCGGAGCGGCGGGCGATCTCGCGCACGATGGCGGGGGAAACGCGGTGGCGCTTGGCCAGATAGGCGATGGTGTCCTCCAGGCCCTCCGGCGGGGCTGCCGGTTCCGCGGCGGGTTTGGGCTTCGGCTTGGTCTGCTGGGACACGGGACTGCACCTGGAAGAGAGGAAGAGGGGAAGACCGGGTGGAATGTCAGGCCGGCATGGCGTTCCGGCCGAGGACGCTGGTCGGGCTCAGGCGCATCTCGCTTTCGCGCACGACACGTTCCTGGCCGTCCTGGCCCTGACGGACGCGATACTCGCGGTCCGGCGAATCGTTCGGCAGGAGGCGGGTGATGGTGTAGCGGCCCCGGGCCTCATGCGGATTGAAAAGATGGGGAACCAGTTCGACCTCGTCGCCGATCTGGAAACGGTGGTTCGCCATGGGTTTTCCTTCCAGGCTGCGAAGCCTGTCGTGGATGTCCGGTGCCCCCCTCGTGGGGGCGATCCGGTATCCGGACGGGCCGTGCCCGCCGGTTCCAGGGAGGGGAAAACCCCTCCCCGGCACGTCATGCCGCGCGGATATTGCCGGCGGAGACGCGGCCCTGCTGGCCCTGGACGAGCTCGTATTCGAGCTTGTCGCCCTCGCGGGGCTCCTGGATGCCGGCGCGCTGCACGTCGGAGATATGAAGGAACACATCCTTCGAGCCGTCATCCGGCTGGATGAAGCCGAAGCCCTTGGTGCTGTTGAACCACTTGACGGTGCCTGAGGCCATGATGGGATTTCCGCTTCCAACGGAGGCCGGGGCGCGACATGCGCACCGGATCGGCTTCGAGGGGAGCGGACACCGAGCTCAACGCTCGGAGGAGCAAGGAGAACAGGCCGGCACGACGAGACTGACGCGAGGAACATGGGCTCGCGGAACGGGTTTTGCAAGTGACGGCTGCGCCGGTGCGCCATGCGCCCGAAGGGTATGCCACGGGGGCATGCCGCCATGGGAGCCGGGCTCAGGCGATCTCCCGGATCAGCTTGGCGCGCAGTGCGCGGGCGAAGTCGGCCCGGGATTCCGCGGTCATGACGAAGGCGCCAGGGCCGGCGATGACGGTGGCCTCATAGGTCTGGCGCAGGCCGGGGCGGCCGCCCTCGATGGCCAAGGCGTTGATCACGATGCCCCGGGCCTCGGCCTCCCGCCGCGCCTCCTCGATGGGGCGCAGGCTGCGCATGTCGGGCGCGTCCCCGGACACGTCGATCACCTGCTCATCCACCCGCCACGGCGCGGCGGCGAGCAGGCGCGCGGAATGCTCCACGGCGTCGCCGATGGCGTTCCAGGATTGCGGCGAACGGGGCGCGGCCATCACGGCGCCGGCCATGTCCCGGGCAGCGGCGGCGCCGTCGATGCGATGCCAGTCCACCACCGTGGCCGCCCCGCCCGGGGCGCCCCATTCCACCACGGCGATGCCGATGGCGCCGAGCGGGCCGGAATTGATCGCCGCCAGCACATCGGGATGGGTGATGGCCTGGGCGCAGCCCTCGCGCTGGAGGCGGAACTCGTCGGCATCGATGCTGCCGGAAGCGTCGATGGCCAGGACCAGCAGCAGGTCGATCACCCGCCCCTCGGCCCGCGCGGGCGTGGCGCCGGCCAGGGGGGAGAGGGCAGCGGGCAGGAGCAAGGCTTCGCGGCGGCGCCACTGGGGGCGGCGTGGGGGTGAGAGATGGTCCGCCATGCCGGGCGCCTCCTGTCCGGATCGGGAGGAGCGTTCGGGCTGGGGGCGGGGATGTCAAATGGATTTGCCGTGGCGGGCCCCCGCCATCCAGCCGGCCGCCGGGGGGCTGCCCCCCGGCGGCCGGCACGGCGTCAGGCCGCCGGAGCGGGCTCCGCATTGGTGCGCGTCAGGCGCGTGAGCATGGCGGCGATCAGCGGCATGCCGATGCGGTTCGGGTCCGTCATCAGCGATTCCGGGTGGAACTGCACCGCCGCGATGGGCAGGCGCTTGTGTTCCACGGCCATGACGACGCCGTCCTCGGTCTCGGCGGTGACGGCGATCTCCTCCGGCAGCACGAGGCGGCGGGCGTGCAGGGAGTGGTATCGCCCCACAGCGAACTCTTCCGGCAGGTCCTGGAGGAAGCGGCTGTCCTTGCGGTGGATCAGCGAGGGCTTGCCGTGCATGGGCCGCTCCAGAACGTCCAGCGCACCGCCGAAATGCTCGACGATGCCCTGCAGGCCGAGACAGACGCCGAAGGCGGGCAGCCTGCGTTCCACCAGCAGGTCCAGCGTCTCGGTCATCGCGAAATCCGAGGGGCGGCCCGGGCCGGGGGACAGCACCACGAGGTCGATGCCGTCGGCGCCCTCGCGCAGCCGCTCCCGCGCCAGTTCGGGGCGCATCGTCGTGACCTCGGCCCCGGCGGCGCGGAAATAGCTGGCCAGAGTGTGCACGAAGCTGTCCTCGTGATCGACCAGCAGGACGCGCGGGCTGTGGCCCAGCAGTTCGGCCGGGGCCGGGCGCTGCGGCGGGGCCGGGGGCGTGGCGCCCTTGATGGCGGCGAACATGGCGCTGGCCTTCAGGCGGCACTCGGCCTCCTCCGCCGCCGGATCGCTGTCATGCAACAGCGTGGCGCCCGCGCGCACCTCGGCCACGCCGTCCTTCAGGCGGATGGTGCGCAGCGTCAGGCCGGTGTTCATGTTGCCGTCGAAGGTGGTGCGCCCGATGGCGCCGCCATACCAGCGGCGGGCGGAACGCTCCTCGTTCTCGACATGGCGGATCGCCCAGGTCTTGGGCGCGCCCGTCACCGTCACCGCCCAGGCATGGGAGAGGAAGCCGTCCAGCGCGTCCATCTCCGGCAGCAGCTCGCCCTCCACATGGTCCACCGTGTGGATCAGGCGGGAATACATCTCGATCTGGCGGCGGCCGATGACCTTGACGCTGCCGGGCACGCAGACGCGCGACTTGTCGTTGCGGTCCACATCCGTGCACATGGTCAGCTCGCTCTCCTCCTTGCGGGAGTTGAGCAAGGTGCGGATGTTCTCGGCATCCTCCAGCGCGTCGCGGCCGCGCCTGATCGTGCCGCTGATCGGGCAGGTCTCGATGCGCCGTCCCTCGACGCGCACGAACATCTCGGGGCTGGCGGCGACCAGGAACTCGCCCTCGCCGAGATTCATCAGCGCGCCATAGGGGGCGGGATTCACGCGGCGCAGCCGGTCGAAGAGCTCGCTCGGCGCATCGGCGCAGGGGGTGGCGAAGGTCTGGCCGAGCACGACCTCGAACAGGTCGCCGCGGGCGAAGGCCTCGCGCGCGCGCTCGACCATCGCGGCGTATTCGCCGGGGCCGTAGTCGCTGCGGATCTCGCCGTCCTTCTGCGTGCCGGGGCGATAGGGATCGGCGGGCGTCCCGCGCGGCAGGCCCTCGGTGGCGGCGCCGTCCAGGGTGAACTCGTAGCGGTGGCGCTCGGCGGTGCCGCGCATGTGGTCCACCACCAGCACCTCGTCCGGCAGGAAGAGGACGAGGTCGCGCTGGTCCGCGGCGCGGGGCAGGCGGAGGTTCATCGGCTCGAACTGGAAGACCAAGTCGTAGCCGAAGGCGCCGTAGAGGCCGAGATGCTCGTCCTCGCGCGAGCGGAACAGCTCGCCCAGGCGGCGCAGCACGGAGAAGACGGAGGGCTGGCGGGAGCGCTGCTCCTCCGGGAAGCGGCCTTCCGGCTGGCGCAGGCGGGCGAAGAGCCGGGTCGCGGAGGCTTCCGACTCCCCGACCTCGGCCATGCCGCGCAGGGCGGGGGCGATGGCGCGCAGCAGGATCTCGCCGCGCTCGTTGAGCGCCGTGACGGTGACCTCGCGACCCCGGGCGGTGAGCATCACCGGCGGGTCGGAAAAGCCCATGTCGAGGCGGGTGTAGCGGCCGGGGAACTCGAAGGAGGAGGAGAGCAGCACGCCGCGCTGGCGATCGAGGCGCTTCGCCAGATCCGGCATCAGCGTCGCGGCATCGGCGGCGAGGGTCTCCCGCCGGACGGTCAATCCGCCTTCGGTGCGGTAGCTGGTCTGGGACATCGTGGACGCCTGCATCTCGACTCCGGGGTGGCTGGGCGGCCTCGGGGTCCGGGAAGGCTGGCAGGGGATATGAGAAAGGCCGCCCGGATCTCCGAGGCGGCCTTGAAACGTGGGAACGCGCGGGCCGCCTGTTCTACAGGGGCCACCACCAGCGGCTGGAGGGTTTGCGCGTGATCATGGCGGATTAGGTAGCCCGTGGCGCGGGGCGGTGCAAGGGGGCACTCGTTGCATCGCGTCCTCGCCGATAATCACCGGCTGGGGGCAAGGCATAGCCTGGCTCGCGGACCTCACTCCGCCCGAACGCTTCATTCCAGCGTAATGCCACGGGTACGGATGACATCACCCCACTTCGCGGATTCCGTGGCGAGATAGGCGGGCCATTCCTCCGGCGTGCCGGGCTGGAGCACGTAGCCGTTGGCGAGCAGCTTGTCGCGCACGGCGGGGGCCTGGAGGGCGGCGGCGACGCCGGCGTTGAGGCGGCGGATGATGGTTTCCGGGGTCTGAGCGGGAGCGAAGAGGGCGTAGTCGGTGTTGCACTCGAAGCCGACGACGCCGGCCTCGGCGACGGTAGGGATCTCAGGCGTGAGGGCGAGGCGGTCGCGGCTGCCGATGGCCAGGGCGCGCATCTCGCCGGAGCGGAGATAGGGGAGCACGGTGACCACGTCGAGGAAGGCCATGTCCACTTCTCTCGCCAGCATGGCCTGGAGCATCGGAGCGCCGCCGCGATAGGTGATGTTCTCCACCTGGATGCCTGCCATCTTGAGGAAGAGCTCGGGGGCGAGGTGGCCGGAACTGCCGGCGCCGGGCGAGGCATAGGTCATCTTGCCGGGAGCGGCTTTGGCCGCCGCGATCAGATCGGCGACGGAGCGGATCGGCGAGTCCCTGTGGACGCAGAGGTAGGCGGCGATGGTGGCGATCCTGCCGACCGGGGCGAAGCTGCGCTCGTCGTCGTAGCCGCGGTTGGGGAAGAGGTGGCGCGCCATCGCATAGGTGGAGTTTACGCCCATCAGCAGCGTGTAGCCGTCCGGCCGGGCGCGGGCGACGCTGGCATGGCCGATGGTTCCGCTGGCGCCGGCGCGATTCTCCACCACGAAGCTCTGACCGAATTCCTTGGAAAACTGCTCGGCCAGGAGGCGGGCAACATAGTCCGTGCCACCGCCGGGCGCCCAGGCAACGACCGTGGTGACGGGACGTGCGGGATAGGTGTCCGTCTTCTGGCCGAAGGCCGTGCCGGGGGTGACGGCGGCGAGGCCCGCCGCGCCCAGGAAACCCGCGCCGAGGGCGCGCCGCGTCAGGATCATTTGGATCTCTTCTCCCTTTCGGTGCCTATGCCGGCATCTCCGTTTGCCAGACCTATGTTAACTGGAATGATATTCCAAGTGGAATATTGATCCATTTTAAGGAAGAGTGGCAAACTGTTGCGACAAGAGAGGAGGCCCGCCCATGACAGGTGTCCGCGAGCGGCCGCTCGCCATCCTGGAACTGCTCGCTCCACATCCCGGCGGGCTGGCGCTGCATACCGTAGCGGATCGACTGGACATTCCGCGCAGCGCCACGCATCGGCTGCTGGGGGAACTGCGATCCAGCGGCTACGTGCGGCAGGACGAGGAGGGCGGGCCTTACCGGCTGACGGCACGGATCGCCTCGTTGGCCTTCACCTATCTCTCGGCCAACGGGATCACCGACATCGCGCAACCGATCCTGGACGGGCTGGCGGAGCAGGCGGGCGAGCTGGCGCGGCTGGCGGTGATCGATGGTGACCGTCTGACCTGGGTGGGAAAGGCGCAGGGTGCGCGCTACGGGCTGCGCTACGACCCCGACCCGGATACGGGGGCGGAGGTCCTGCTGTCCTGTACCGCGAACGGTCATGCCTGGCTGTCCTGCCTCGAAGACGAGGCGGCGCTGTCCCTGGTGGCACGCCAGGGCTTTGCGCCGGAGCGCCGCGGCCCCGGGGCGCCCGCGACGGTGGCGGCATTGCTGGAGGCGTTGGGCCAGACGCGGGAGCGGGGCTTTGCCCTGGTGCGCGACGCCTACGAGGCCGGGACCTCGGCCATGGCAGCGCCGATCCGCCCACCCGCTGGGGGCGCAACCTGCGGCACAGTGAGCCTCGCCGGGCCGAGCGCGCGGATGACGGAGGCGCGGATGCGTGCGCTGGCGCCGCTCCTGTTGGCAGCAGCGGCGGAGCTGGGAGCTTCGGCAGGCGGCTCGCCGCTTTTCGCCCCGGCGCTGCGGCGTGTGGCGTGAGAGGAGCGCCATGAAGGTCGGGATCGATTCCTACAGCTTCCACCGCTTCTTCGGGGAGCACTACCCCGGGCTGGAGGAGGAGCCGGGCCAGCGGATGGAGGTCTGGGACTTCCTGCGCGTGGCGCGGGAGATGGGAGCGGAGGGCGTGTCGCTGGAGGCCTGCCACCTGCCCTCGGACCCAGCTTTCCTAGAGCGGCTTCGGGCGGCGCTGGACGAGGCGGGCTTCGCCAGGATCTGGGCCTGGGGGCATCCGGACGGGCTGGGATCGGGGCGGAAGCCCGAGGCGGCGGCGGACCTGCTGAAGCACCTGGCCGTGGCGCGCACCCTGGGCGCGCCGGCGATGCGGATCTGCTGCGGCGGGCGGCGCACGCGGCCGGAGCGGTGGGAGGAGCAGCGCGACCTGCTGCTGCCGCTGCTGCGCCAACTGGCCGATGCCGCCGGGGAGCAGGGCGTGGTGCTGGCGATCGAGAACCATCTCGACATGATGGCGGAGGAACTGGCCGAGCTGCTGGAGCGGGTGGATTCGCCCTGGCTCGGTGTCTGCCTCGACACCGCCAACAATGTGCGGCTGGGCGAGGATGCGCTGGCGGTGGTGCGGCGGCTGGCGCCCTGGGCGCGGGCGACGCATGTGAAGGACGTGGCGCCGCAGCCGGGGGCAGAGGGCAGCTTCGCCTCCTGGCCGAGCGTGCCGCTGGGCCAGGGGGTGGTGGATGTCGATGCCGTGGTGCGGGAACTGGCCCGCACCGGCTATGACGGGCTGCTGGCGGTGGAGATCGACTACCTGCACCCGCGCTTCGGGACGGATGAGGCGGCGGCGGTGCGGCAGAGCCTGGAGCGGCTGCGCCAGGCGGTGGAGGGGGCGGTGGACGAGGCGGCGCCGGCCTGAGAAGACGGGGGAGGCGCGGCCTCCCCCGGCGCGTGGTCAGGCCGTCTTCAGCCAGGACTCCACGCGATCCTTGTGGCCGGCGATGTAGTTCTCCACCGCCTTGTCGTAGCTGGTCTCCTGCGCGTCCAGCATGGCCTTCTGCAGCTCGTCCAGCGGCAGGTTCATGCGGGTGAGCAGGTTGGTGACGCCAGGGCTCTGCTCCTTCAGCCCCTTGCGGGCGATGGCATAGACCTGCTCGCTGCCGCCCATCGCCTTCTCCGGATCGGCGAGGTAGCGCAGGTCGTACTTGCCGAACATCCAGTGCGGGCTCCAGGCCGTCGCCACCACCCACTTCTTGCGGCGCATGGAACGCTCGATCATCGAGATCATCGCCGCCTCGCTCGACTCCTGCAGGCGGTAGGTGTCGTCGAGGCCGTAGGTCTTCAGCGCCTCCCGCGACACGCGGGTCAGGCCGGCGCCGGGCTCGATGCCCTGGACGATGCCGCCGAGCTTCTCGCGCACCTCGTCATTCTTGAGGTCGGCGAAGGAGTTCAGCTCCTCCTTCGGCACGTAGTTGGGTACCACCCAGCCCAGCTTGGCATCGGTGTAGAGCACGCCGAGGCGGTCCACCTTGCCCTCGATGCGCTTCCAGTAGTCGGCATGGGTCTCGGGCAGCCAGAGCTGCAGCATGGCGTCCACGTCGCCGCGGGTGATGCCCTGGTAGAGCGGGGCGATGTCGCTCTGCATCAGCGCCGGCTCGACGTTCAGCCGGTCCTTCATCAGCTTCGCCGCCAGCTTGGTGACGAATTCCGCATCGGCCCATGGGGCATAGCCGAGGGTGACCTTCTGGCGCGCCTGGGCCAGGGCCGGACGGGCGAGGCCGCCGGTGAGGAGGGCACCGCCGGTCGTGGCGGCGAGGGTGAGGAGGTTGCGCCGGTTCAGCATGGGGCGTCTTCCTTTCTGCGGTTCGTGTGGGACGGTCAGTGGCTGGCGAGGCGGGCGGCGGTGCTGCCCTGCTTCGCCTCGCCGTCATTCGCCCGCTGGGTGTTGCGCACGAAGAGCGCGCGCAGGCCGGGGAGCAGCGCGGGGCGCTTCTGGCCGAAGCTCTGGGTGATGCGGTCGAGCAGCACGGCGAGGATCACCACGGCGAGGCCGCCCTCGAAGCCGGTGCCGACATCGAGGCGCTGGATGCCGGTGAGCACGGTGTTGCCCAGGCCGCCCGCGCCGATCATCGAGGCGATCACCACCATCGACAGCGACAGCATGATGGTCTGGTTGATGCCGGCCATGATGGAGGGCAGCGCGTTCGGGAGCTGCACCTTCATCAGCAACTGCCCCGGCGTGCAGCCGAAGGCGAGGCCGGCCTCGATGAACTCGCTGTTCACCTGCCGCAGGCCGAGATTGGTCAGGCGCACGACCGGCGGCATGGCGAAGATCACCGTGGCGATGGTGCCGGGCACGGCGCCCAGGCCGAAGAACATGGCGGCCGGGATCAGGTAGACGAAGGCCGGCATGGTCTGCATCAGGTCGAGCACGGGGCGGACGAAGAGCGCCACGGCCTCGCTGCGCGCCATGGCGATGCCGAGCGGCACGCCGACCACGATGGCGATGACGGTGGCGGAGAGGACGAGGGAGAGGGTCTCCATCGTGCGTTCCCACAGATCCATGCCGAGGATCACGAAGAGCGCGGCCACGGCGAAGAGGGCGAACTTCCAGCCCACGCGCCAGAGCGCGAGGAGCACGATCACCGCCACGGCGGCCAGCGGCGGGACGCCGGTCAGGGCCGCCTTGATGGTGTCGGTGACGAAGCCGATCACCATGGCGATGCCGTCGAGGAACGGCATGAAGTGGTCGAGGATGTAGTTGACGACGGTGTCGGCGGCTTCGCCGATGCCGAGATGCATGTTCATGGGATGTGTTCCGGTGCTGTGGGCCAGAGGGGGCGCGGGAAACCCGCGGCACGGGCGCCGCGGGGGCCTCGCCTCAGGCGGCGCGGTCCAGGGTCATCAGCAGGGCGGACTTGCTGATGGAGCCGACATAGCGGCGCTGCGCATCGACCACGGGCACGGGCCAGGGGCTCTGCGCGACGCGGCCGAGCACGTCGGACAGCGTCTGGTCCGCGTCGATCGGCTCGATCTCCGACAGGAAGGCGCGGTGGTACGGGTCCGCCTCGCCGCTGCGCGCGGCACGGGCGAGGGATTCCGCGCTGACCATGCCGTGGTAGCGGCGGTCGCGCCCCACCACGATGGCGACGTCGCGGTCGTGCCGGCGCATGCGCTCCAGCGCGGCCGGGACGGCGAGGCCCTTGCGCTCGATCAGCACGACCTGCGCATCGCGGGCCACGTCGCCGGCGCGGAAGACCTGCGACACGTCCACGTTGCGGAAGAAGGAGCGGACATAGTCGTTGGCCGGGTTGGTCACGATCTCGTCCGGCGTGCCGACCTGCACCACGTTGCCGTGCTGCATGATGGCGATGCGGTCGCCGATGCGCATGGCCTCGTCGAGGTCATGGCTGACGAAGATGATGGTGCGGCTGTGCTCGGACTGCAGGCGCAGCAGCTCGTCCTGCATCTCCGTGCGGATCAGCGGGTCGAGGGCCGAGAAGGCCTCGTCCATCAGCAGCACGGTCGGCTCGCTCGCCAGCGCGCGCGCAAGGCCGACGCGCTGCTTCATGCCGCCGGAAAGCTGGTCGGGGCGGCTCTGGGCATAGGCTGCCAGGCCCACGCCCTCCAGCGCCGCCATGGCCTTGGCATGGCGCTCCGCCTCGCCGACGCCCGCGACCTCCAGCCCGAAGGCGGCGTTGTCGAGCACCGTGCGGTTGGGCAGCAGGGCGAAGGACTGGAAGACCATGCTCATGTCGCGGCGGCGCAGCTCGGTCAGCTCGCGCTTCGACATGCGGGTGATGTCCTGCCCATCCACCAGGATGGCGCCCGAGCTCGGCTCGATCAGGCGGTTGAGCAGGCGCAGAAGGGTGGACTTGCCGGAGCCGGAAAGCCCCATGATCACGAAGATCTCGCCGGCCATGATGTCGAAATTCGCGCCGTTGACGCCCAGCGTGCAGCCCGTCTCGGCATGGATCTCGTCCTTGCCCTTGCCCTGGCGCACCATCTCCATGGCGCGGTCGGGATGGTCGCCGAAGACCTTGTACACGTCGCGCAGGGCGATCTTCACCTGTGCTTCGCTGGCCGTATCGGCGGCGGTCGCCACCGGCAGGGAATCGGTCGCGGACATCCCGGGGGATGTCGCGGTCGTCGCCGTATCCATAATGCGTCTCCCAGTTGGCCATCCGCCCTGGGATGGCACTCACCTCCATGCGAGCGGCCGCCGGCAGGCACGGCCGCTATGAGCACAGAACGGGCGGAAGGTTCCGGATCGGACCTTCCTGCCCCGAAAATGACACAATGATGTGTCGCTGCCGTAAATAACCTTGGCCGCGATGTAGAATGGATGAACTGGATTGTCCACACCTAACGGCACAGACATGCGCTGTGCGGGAAGCAATCCGGAAAGATGATCGCCTGTGCATGGTCAGGAGATATGAGCCGGGACCATCGGAGGCAGGGCGAATTATTCTTGTGGCTTCCAGGGATATGCTCGGCGGATGACCGGTTGGCCTGTCCGGATTTCGCCGGAGAGGAAGGATTGACTGATCCGGTTCTGGGACACCTTATCACGATATTGTAACCCCGTGAAACAGCTTGGGTCACCAGGCGACTCGGGTTCGCCCTTCACTGCGAAATGACCAGCCATTTGCCAGCCCTCCGGCTGGAATCTTCTGGAAAAAGGCCCCGTTTCCGCCCAGATCAGGAGCAGCCGGACCGCCGCCTTCCACGACGGGCCCGGTGGCGGGCAGACCGATCGATGGAGCACGACGCCACAAGCGGCGATGGGTTCCCCGCAAGGGACCCTGACCGACCCGATCACTCTCCGGGCCGCCTCGGCCACGTGCCCCTCCCATGGTTCCCGCCGGGCCCATGCATTCGGGAGGGTAGAGAGAATGGTGACGAATCCGTCCGCGGCCACCGGCGGCATGAGGGTGCCCGCGCGTCCCGCCATCCGCCACATCGGCTATGACGACCTGCGCGCCGCGCTGTCCGACGGATGGCGGGATTTCCGGGAAACACCGACCCAGCTGGTCTTCCTGGGCGTGATCTATCCGCTGGTCGGCCTCATCGCCGCCCGCGCGGCCTTCGGCTACGAGCTGCTGCCGCTGCTGTTCCCCATGCTGGCGGGCATCAGCCTGCTCGGCCCCGTCGCCGCGCTGGGGCTCTACGAGATCAGCCGCCGTCGCGAGCGCGGCGAGCCGGCATCCTGGGTGAACGCCTTCGACGTGCTGCGCTCGCCCTCGCTCTTCTCCATCGCGGCGCTGGGCGTTGTGCTCTTCGCCGTCTTCGTCGCCTGGCTCTTCGTGGCCAAGGCCATCTATGTCGCCACGCTGGGCGCCGCCCCGCCGGACTCGATGGGCGAGTTCCTGCACGACGTGCTGCGGACGCGCGAAGGGCGCAGCATGATCCTGCTCGGCAACGGCGCGGGCTTCTTCTTCGCCCTGCTGGTGCTGAGCATCTCGGCGGTGTCCTTCCCGCTCCTGCTGGACCGTGATGTCGGCGTGGCGGAGGCGGTGCGCGCCTCGATGCAGGCCATGGCCACCAATCCGGGGCCGATGCTCGGCTGGGGCCTGATCGTGGCGGTGCTGCTGGTCCTGGGCTCGCTGCCCTGCTTCGTCGGGCTGGCCGTGGTCATGCCCGTCCTGGGCCATGCCACCTGGCACCTGTACCGGCGCATCGTGGCGTGAGGGGGATCGGCCGGGGCCTCGCGCCCCGGCCGGCCGTCAGGCGGCCTCGGGCAGGGTCGCCATGTCGATCACGAAGCGGTATTTCACGTCGGACCGGATCATGCGCTCATAGGCGGCGTTGATCTCGTCCATGCGGATCATCTCGATGTCCGAGGTGATCCCGTGCTCGCCGCAGAAGTCCAGCATCTCCTGCGTTTCCGCGATGCCGCCGATCAGCGACCCGGCGAAGCTGCGGCGCTTGAAGATCAGGCTGAACACGGCGACCGGCAGGGGCTGCTCCGGCGCGCCGACCTGCACCAGCGTGCCGTCGCGCTTCAGCAGGCCAAGATAGGCGTTGATGTCGTGCTGCGCCGCCACGGCGTCGAGGATGAAGTCGAAGCTGTTGGCCTCCCTGGCCATCGCCGCCTCGTCCCGCGACAGCACCACCTCATGCGCGCCGAGGCGCAGCGCATCCTCGACCTTGCTGGCGGAGGTGGTGAAGAGCACGACATGGGCGCCGAAGGCCCGGGCGAACTTCACCGCCATATGGCCGAGCCCGCCCAGGCCGACGATGCCGACTCGCTGGCCGGGGCCGACCTTCCAGTGCCGCAGCGGCGAATAGGTGGTGATGCCGGCGCAGAGCAGCGGCGCCACGGCGGCGAGGTCCAGGTTCTCCGGCACCTTCAGCACGAAGGCCTGGTCCACCACCACGGCGCGGGAATAGCCGCCGAAGGTATGGCCGCCGCCTTGCCTGTCCTCGCCGTTATAGGTGCCGACGAAGCCGCGCTCGCAGTACTGCTCCAGCCCTTCCTGGCAGCTCGCGCATTCGCGGCAGGAATCGACCATGCAGCCGACGCCGGCGAGGTCGCCCACCCGGAAGCGGGTCACGGCCGCGCCGACCGCCGTGACGCGGCCGACGATCTCGTGGCCTGGCACGCAGGGATAGAGGGTGTTGTGCCACTCGTTGCGGGCCTGGTGCAGGTCGGAATGGCAGACGCCGCAATAGAGGATGTCGATCCGCACATCCATCGGGCCGGGATCGCGGCGCTCGAAGGTGAACGGGGCAAGCGGCGCCGTGGCGGCTTCCGCGGCATAGCCGGTGCAGGTGAACATGCGGATGTCCTCGCACGAAGAAGGCATGGGAAGGCGCCGCGGCCGCCCCGGTGCGGGCGGCGCGAGACGCATGGGCGGCGAAAGAGCGGTCAGCGGGGGATCTGTGCCCGGGCCAGGGATTCGGCCAGGGCTCCGCGAGACCGGTCATGGCGGAAAGCATGGCGATCAATGGAACGTGAAGGCCGGACAGGCCGGCGATCGCTCCTGGCGGCATGGCGGAGGATGGCTAGACTGCCCGGCGCATCCCGGGCCGGATCATGGGCGCCGTTCCCGATCCCGGGCGACGGCCCGGAGGCTGGCCGGGAGCCAGACGAGGAGACGCCCGATGCCCGAGACGATGGAAGCCGGAACGCCGGTTCCGCCGCCACTGACACAGGCGGAGATCGACCAGCGGGTCTTCGACCTCTACGACGAATACTGCCATGGCCGGCTCGATCGCCGCGAATTCCTCGCCCGCGCCGCCATGATCGCGGGCGGGCTGGCAATGGCGCAGGCACTCCTGCCCCGCTACGCGCAGGCGCAGACCGTTTCCTTCACCGATGAGCGCATCCAGGCCCGGTATGTCACCTATCCCTCGCCCGGCGGTACCTCCGGCACGATGCGGGGCTATCTGGTGCGGCCCAGCGGAGCGGGACCTTTCCCGGCGGTGCTGGTGATCCACGAGAACCGGGGGCTGAACCCCTATATCGAGGATGTCGCGCGCCGCCTCGCGGTCGAAGGCTTCCTGGCCCTGGCGCCGGACGGGCTGTTCCCGGTCGGCGGCTATCCCGGCAACGACGATGACGGGCGTGATCTCCAGGCGGGGCTGGACCAGAACAAGCTGCGCAAGGACATGCGCAACAGCGCCATCTGGCTGAAGGCGCATGAACTGTCCTCGGGCAGGCTCGGCATCACCGGCTTCTGCTGGGGCGGCACCACCACCAATGCGCTGGCCGTCGCGCTCGGGGCCGAGGTGAGGGCCGCCGTGCCCTTCTATGGCGCGGCGCCGGAAACCGCCGGTGTCCCCGCCATCAAGGCGCCGCTGCTGATCCACTACGCGGAGAAGGACGAGCGCATCAACGCGATGTGGCCCGGCTACGAGGCGGCGCTGAAGGCGCACGGCATCCCCTACGAGGCCTATGTCTATCCGGGCACGCAGCACGGTTTCCACAACAACTCGACGCCGCGCTACGACGAGGCGGCGGCGAAGCTGGCCTGGGAGCGGACGCTCGCGCATTTCCGTCAGAACCTAGCCTGACGGCGCCGCATCCTGCGTTCCGCACCCGGAAGCCAGCGGACATGCGAAGGGCCGCCCCTCGCGGGACGGCCCCTCCTGCTCCGATGCCGCCTGTTCAGGCGAACTGGTTCATCGTGTTGTGGGCGCCGCCGGCCTTGAGCGCGGCCTCGCCGGCGAAATACTCCTTGTGCTCGTCGCCGACGTCGGAACCCGCCATGTTCTGGTGGCGGACGCAGGCCACGCCGCGCCGGATCTCCTGCCGCTGCACGTCCAGCACGTAGCCCAGCATGCCCTGCTCGCCGAAATACTTCTGCGACAGCGTGTCGGTGGACAGTGCGGCCGTGTGGTAGGTCGGCAGCGTGATCAGGTGGTGGAAGATGCCGGCACGCTTCGAGGCATCGGCCTGGAAACTGCGGATGCGGGCATCCGCCTCCTCCGCCAGATCGGTCCCGTCATAGTCCACGCTCATCAGCTTCGCGCGGTCATAGGTGGAGACGTCGCGGCCTTCCTTCTGCCAGGCATCATAGACCTGCTGGCGGAAGCTCAGCGTCCAGTTGAAGGACGGCGAGTTGTTGTACACCAGCTTGGCGTTCGGCACGACCTCGCGCACCCGGTCCATCATGCTGGCGATCTGCTCGACATGCGGCTTCTCCGTCTCGATCCAGAGCAGGTCGGCGCCGTTCTGGAGCGAGGTGATGCTGTCCAGCACGCAGCGGTCCGCGCCGGTGCCGGGGCGGAACTGGTAGAGGTTGCTCGGCAGGCGCTTCGGGCGCAGCAGCTTGCCCTCGCGGCGGATCAGCACGTCGCCGTCCTTCGCCTGCTCGGCGGTGATCTCCTCGCAGTCGAGGAAGCTGTTGTACTGGTCGCCGATATCGCCCGGCTCGCGGCTATAGGCGATCTGCTTGGTCAGGCCGGCGCCGAGCGAATCCGTGCGGGTGACGATGATCCCATCCGGCACGCCAAGTTCCAGGAAGGCGTAGCGGATGGCGCGGATCTTCTGGATGAAGTCCTCGTGCGGCACCGTCACCTTGCCGTCCTGGTGGCCGCACTGCTTCTCGTCGGAGACCTGGTTCTCGATCTGCAGCGCGCAGGCGCCCGCCTCGATCATCTTCCGGGCGAGAAGATAGGTCGCCTCCGCATTGCCGAAGCCCGCGTCGATATCGGCGATGATCGGCACCACATGGGTCTGGTGCTTCTCCGCCGAGGCCAGCAGCTCCGCCGCCTTCGCATGATCACCCGCCGCCCGGGCCTTGTCATAGGCGCGGAACAGGTCGTTGACCTCGCGCGCATCGGCCTGGCGCAGGAAGGTATAGATCTCCTCGATCAGCGCGGGCACGCTGGTCTTCTCGTGCATCGACTGGTCGGGCAGGGGGCCGAATTCCGAGCGCAGCGCCGCCACCATCCAGCCGGAGAGGTAGATGTAGCGCCGATCCGTGCCGCCGAAATGCTTCTTCACCGCGATCATCTGCTGCTGCGCGATGAAGCCGTGCCAGGCGCCGAGCGACTGGGTGTAGAGCGCCGGGTCGCGGTCATAGGCCGCCATGTCGGCGCGCATGATGCCGGCGGTATAGCGCGCGATGTCGAGGCCGGTGCGGAAGCGGTTCTGCAGGCGCATACGGGCGGCGGATTCGGGACTGATCGCGTCCCAGGTGCCCTGCCGGCTCTCCACCAGCTTGCCGATCTGCTCGACATCGCTGTGATAGGCACTGGCCGCGCCATCGCCGCCGGAGAAGCCGACGTTCAGACCATCCGGGGCGTAGTTGGGGGAAGACATGTCTCGGTTCCTGCTATGCTGTGAAATGCCCGGGGGCGGGAGGCGGGGGCGGTTCGGTCAGCTGTAGTGGAGGTCGTCGTGCACCGCGCTGCTCGGCGTGCGGATGCTGGACGCGTCGGCCACGGTCGCGCCCTGGCGCAGCCCCACGGGGCCGTCCTTCTCGCCCTGCGCATAGGCCCAGCTATGGCCGTGCACGAGGCCGTCGTCATGCTGCTCCGCGGACGGGTCCTGGCTGGCGGCGGGGGTGTTCTGCGGCAGGTCCCGCGACTGCGTCACGGAGGGGATGACCTGGGTCCTGGTGTTGATGAACATGTCTGCGTACTCCCTGATCGGAGGTGAACCTCTCACGGGAGATAGAACGCGCTCATCGGGCCGGAGGAAATACAGGATTTACATGAGGTGCTGTAAAGCTGTGACGAGATTTACTGTAAATCCATTACATCTGTAAAAGATGTAAATCCGCCGGGGCCGCCGGCCCCGCTCAGGCCGTGGCCACCTCGCGCCGGCCGATCAGGCGGCGGCGGATGCGGCCGGAGATGGCGTCGATCGCCGCGACGAGGAGGACCATCACGAGGATGATGAAAGCCACTTCGTCCCAGTTGCGGACCTTGATGCGCTCGGCGATCTGCAGCCCGATGCCGCCGGCGCCGACCACGCCCAGGATCGCGGCGGAACGGGTATTGCTCTCGAAGAAGTAGAGCGCCTGGGCCAGCATCACCGGCAGGACCTGCGGCCAGACGCCCCAGCGCAGCGCCATGAGGCGCGAGCCGCCGGCGGCGACCACGCCCTCGGCCTGCCGCGGCTCGGCATTCTCGATGGCCTCGGCATAGAGCTTGGCGAGCACGGCGGTGTCGGAGGTGACGATGGCCAGCACGCCGGCGAGCGGGCCGAGGCCGACGGCACGCACGAAGGCCAGCGCCCAGATGAGCTGGTCGATGCCGCGCACGCCGTCGAAGATCCGGCGCAGCGAGAAGCGCAGAAGGAAAATGGTGAGCCCGTTGCGCGCCCCGAGGAAGCCGAGCGGGATGGCCAGCGTCCCCGCGATGACGCTGCCGAGGAAGGCCATGGCGAGGCTCTCGCCGATGCCGCGCAGGATGTCCCACCACAGGGCGCCGGGCGAGGGCGGGATCATCAGCCGCACGATCACGCCCAGGCCCCAGAGCCCGTTCCAGAGCCGCTGGGGCGAGATGCCGAACCACCACAGCGCCCAGCCCAGCCAGCCGAGGAAGGCGAGGCCGCCGAGCCAGCGCAGCGCGAGGCCATGCGGGCCGGGGCCGAAGGCGGTGGGCTGCGCGGCTTTCCAGCGGGCGAGGTCGGCGGGGCTCATGCGCGGGGCCCGATCAGGCGGTGGCGCAGGCGCTCGCTGGCGAGATCGATGGCCATCACGGTCAGCACGATCAGCACGACGATGGCGCTGATCTCCTCGTAGTAGTTGGAGAGGATCACGGTGTAGAGTTCCTCGCCGATGCCGCCCGCCCCGACGAAGCCGATGACGCTGGCGCCCCGCACGTTGATCTCGAAGCGCAGCAGCACGTAGGACAGCAGCGACGGCCCGACCTGCGGCAGCACCGCCCAGCGGCAGGCCTGCACCCAGTGGGCGCCGGAGGCGCGCAGCCCTTCCCAGGGGCCCATCTCGGCATTCTCGATGGCCTCGGCGAAGAGCTTGCCCAGCGCGCCCGCCGTGTGCAGCGCGATGGCGATGATGCCCGGCAGCGCGCCGATGCCGAAGGCCCAGACCAGGATCAGCGCGAAGACCAGTTCCGGCACGGTCCGCACCGCCTCCAGCCCGCGCCGGGAGAGCTGGAAGGCCCAGCCGCCGGGCGAGATGTTGCGGGCGCCGAGAAAGGCCAGCGGCAGGGCGAGAATGGTGCCCGCCACGGTGGCGAGCGCCGCCATATTCGCCGTCTCGAAGAGCAGCCAGGCCCAGCGGTCGAGGCGGTAGAACCAGTAGGCGAGGCTGCCCTCGGTCTTCACCCCGGCGAACAGGCTGCCCCAGCGCAGGTCGGGCAGGGTGCGGAGGAAGTAGTCGCCCATGCGCGGGAAGCCGGCGGCGAGGATGGGCCAGCGGAACTCGCTGACCCAGGCGGCGAGCCAGAGGCAGGGCAGCAGCACCGCCAGCACCAGCAGCGCCCCCAGCCAGCGGCGCCGCCGGGCGGCCTGGAAAGCGGCCTCGCCGCGCGCGACGGCGCCGGCTGTCGCGCTCACGCGGCGGGCTCTCGCGGACAGGGGCGCGCGAAGGCGCCGCCCCGTCTCAGTTGCGCTGGCGGCGCGCGGCCGCCTCCTCGCGCCGCAGGGCGATGGGCAACTCGTAGTCGGACAGCGTGACGGTGCGGAAGCCGGTGCCCTCGCCGCGCTCGATCTGCCGGTAGATGTCGGGATGCACGCGCGGCAGGGCGAGCAGGAAGTCGCGCAGGTCGCTCCTGAAGCTCTCCGGCAGGTCGGCGCGGATGGCGATGGGGCCGGTGGGGATCAGGCCGGAATGCCAGATGACGCGGAGGTCGTTCATCCTCAGCAGGCCCTTGTCCACCATGGCGCGGAGATTGCCGCGGGAGTAGCCCTGCGCCGGATCGCCCTGGCCGGAGGCCCAGGTGCAGGCGGCGTCGTACTGCCGTTGCAGCACCGCCACCACGGCCTGTTCGTGCCCGCCGGCGAAGCCGGTGTGCGAGAAGTACTTCCCGTCCTCGGTCGGGATGCCCTGGGCGCGCAGCGAGGCGCGCGGCGCGAAATAGCCGGAGGTGGAGTTGGGATCGGCCCAGGCGAGGGACCTGCCCTTCATGCCGGCGATGCCGGTGATGCCGGAATCCGCGCGCACCACCATCACCGCGATATAGCCGATGGAGCCATCGTCCTGCTCCGCCGCCACCAGCGGCTCCACCCCGCCATTCGTGTCGATCCAGGCGCCGGCGAAGGCGGCGGCGCCCATCTGCGCGACCTCGACCTGCTTCGCCGCCATGGCCTGTCCGACGCCCGCGAAATCCGCCGCCGGATAGAGGCGGACAGGCACCTGGAAGGTCTCCTCCAGCAGCTTGCGGTAGCCGTCGTAGCGGCCGAGCCGGTCGGCCTCGTTCTCGCCGCCCGAAATGCCGATACGCAGCGTGGGGATCTGCGCCGCCCAGGCGCGCTTGCCGGGGCTGGGGAAGGGGCTGCCATCCGCCGTACGGCGCGGGGCCGGCTCGGCGCGAACGGGAAGGGCGCGCGCCAGGAGCGGCAGGGCCATGGATGAGGCCAGGAGGATGCGTCGCGTGCTCATGCCATTCGTCTTCCGTTCAGGCGGGGAGCGGAGCATCGGCGGGCGGCGCCGTCACCCCGTAGATCGCGCGCAGCCGGGCCGCGTCCAGGGCCTCCGGCGTGCCGTCGAAGACCACGCGCCCGGCCTGCATCGCGACGATGCGGTCGCAGTATTCCCGCGCGGTCTCGATATGGTGCAGGTTCACCAGCACGGTCAGCCCGTCCCGCCGGTTGATGTCGCGCAGCGCCGCCATCACCACCGCGGCATTGCGCGGGTCGAGCGAGGCGATCGGCTCGTCGGCCAGGATGAGCTTCGGCTGCTGCATCAGCGCGCGGGCGATGGCGACGCGCTGCTGCTGCCCGCCGGACAGCGTGTCGGCGCGTTGCAGGGCCAGATCGGCGAGGTCGAAGCGGTCGAGCGTGGCGAGCGCCAGGGCGCGCTCCTCCGCCGTGAAGGCACCGAGGAAGCCGGTGACCGCGCCCCAGGCGCCGGGGCGGCGGTTGAGGCGGCCCACCAGCACGTTGCGCAGCACGTCCAGGCGCGGAACGAGGTTGAACTGCTGGAAGACCATGGCGCAGTCGGCGCGCCAGTCGCGCAGCGCTTGGCCGCGTAGGGCGGTGACGTCGCGCCCGCCGAACAGGATGCGCCCGCCGCTGGGCTCGGTCAGGCGGTTGATCATCCGCAGCAGGGTGGACTTCCCGGCACCCGAGCGGCCGATCACCCCCACCATCTGCCCATCGGGAATGCCGAGGCTGACGCCGTCCACGGCCACGCGATTGCCGAAGCGGCGGGTCAGCTCCCGGATCTCCAGCATGGCGTAACACCCTCCGCGACGGCGGTGCGGGAGCATAGCGCCGTGCCTCATGGGTGCGAGCCCCCCCGGCAACCGGACAGGCCACGGAATGGTGCGGAGCAGCACGGAATTCGCGTTGACGCCATGGTCCGGCGCCATCCATGTTGTTCGCGGAATGTTGAGCCGACTCCTCCCCATTGCGCGACAAGCGCTGCAAGCGCAGCCGATCACGGCCTGCGCCGAGGGGATGTGTGTGACCTGCCCAGGCCCCGGCCCGGCGCAGGGCGGTGGCCGGAGACGATCCGCCCCCTAAGGACCCGACATCCACAACCCTCAGCAGGCCCCGCCGACACCATGTCGCGGGGCTTTTTCTTTGCCTGCGCCGGATGGGAGTTCCGCGTGGAACCGAGCGCCCCTCTCGCCCTGTTCCTCAAGGCCGCCGGCTTCGGCCTGGCCGTCGCCGCGCCGGTCGGGCCGATGAGCCTGCTCTGCATGCGCCGCTGCCTGGGGCAAGGCGAGGGGCAGGGCTGGCAGGCCGGGCTCGCCACGGGGGCGGGGATCGCGCTGGGCGACGCGTGCTATGCGCTGGTGGCGGCGCTGGGGCTTTCCGGCCTGTCCGGCTTCCTGCTGGCGCAGGAGAAGCCGCTGCACCTCGCCGCCGGGCTGTTCCTGCTCTATCTCGGCCTGCGAAGCTGGTGCCGCCGCCCCGCCGAGACCGAGACCGGAACCGCGCCCGAGGCAGTGCGGCTGCGGCCCTGGCCCACGTTGGCGAGCGCGCTCCTGCTGACGCTCACCAACCCACCCACGATCCTGATGTTCGCGGCGATCTTCACCGCCCTGGCGCCGCGCGGCGGATTCGACACGGCCACGGCCGTCCTCACCGTGCTCGGCGTCTTCGCCGGCTCGATGCTCTGGTGGTGCGGGCTGGTCGCGGCACTCACCCGCCTGCGCCACCTCCTCACCCCGCGCGCCCGCCTCTGGATCGACCGCCTCGCCGGCCTCGTCCTGGCTGGCTTCGGCCTCGTCACCCTGCGTCGGGGTTTCTGAGGATCTGCCCTGGGAACCGGGAGGCTCTGCCTCCCGGACCCTTTGCTGAAGAAGGGGCCGCTCAGGGGGATGGTATCCCCCCGAGACCCCGCCATGAGCGCTCCGCGAGGAGGGGGATTGGGACAGCGGTTGCCATTGGCACGCCGGCAGCCATCACCCCCTCCTCGCGGAGCGCTCATAGGGTTCCCAGGGACCAACGTCCCTGGGCGGGGTGTCCAGAGGGGCGGAGCCCCTCTGGCCCCGGTCCGATCCCCTCAGAGCGCCGACAGGATGGCGTGGCAGACGCGGTCGGCCTGGGACTCGTCGAGATAGGGGTGCATCGGCAGGCTGAGGATGCGGGTGCAGAGGTCCTCGCTGACCGGCAGGGAGGCGGCGCCTTCGTGGTGGGGGCGGTAGGCTGGCTGGTGGTGCAGGGGCAGCGGGTAGTAGATGCCGGTGGGCACCCCGGCGGCCTTGCAGGCTTCCTGGACGCGGGGGCGGTCGGCGGCCTCCGGCAGGGTGATGGAATAGAGGCCCCAGGCGCTCTCGGCGCCGGGGCGCTGGGCCTGGGTCTGCACGCGGTTGCCCAGGCGCTCCGCATACCAGCCGGCGATGCGGGCGCGGGAGCGGAGCTCCTCCTCGAAGAGCGGCATCTTGCACAGCAGGATCGCGGCCTGGATCGTGTCGAGGCGGCCGTTCATGCCGGTGCGCAGCACCTCGTAGCGCTGCTTGCCCTCGCCATGGGTGCGGAGCGAGCGGTAGAGCTCGGCCTTCTCGTCGCTGTCGGTCAGGATGGCGCCGCCGTCGCCGTAACAGCCCAGCGTCTTGGTCGGATAGAAGCTGAGCGCCGCCGCGCCGCCCCAGCGGCCCAGGCGCTTGCCGTCGAGGCTGGCGCCGAAGGCCTGGGCGGCGTCGTCGAGGGCGAACATGCCTTCCTCGGCGCAGATCGCCTCGATGGCCGGCCAGTCGGCGGGCAGGCCGAACAGGTCCACGCCCACCACGGCGCGCGGGCGCAGCCGGCCCTCGGCCTTCACGGTGGCGATGCGGCGCTTCAGGTCGGCGATGTCGATGTTGAAGCTCTGCGGGTCCACGTCCACGAAGACCGGGGTGGCGCCCAGCACCAGCGGCACCTCGGCGGTGGCGGTGTAGGTGAAGGCGGGCAGGAAGACGGCGTCGCCGCGCCCGATGCCCTCGGCCATCATGGTGATCTGCAGCGCGTCGGTGCCGGAGGAGACGCCAACCGCATGCTTGCAGCCGGCGAAGGCGGCGAGCTGCCTCTCCAGCTCGTCCACCTCGGGGCCCTGCACGAAGCGGCCGGAATCCAGCACCGAGGCGATGCGGCGGTCCAGCTCGCCACGGATCAGCGACTGCTGCGCCTTCATGTCGAAGAGGGCGATGGGGCGGGAGGAGGACTCGGGAGCGGCGGTCATGGCATTCCAGCTGGCTGGGGACCCGGCCCGGCGGCCAGGCCCCGTTCGGGGAGTGCGGGCCCACCCGGCCGCCGCCACGGGGCGGGAAGAGCCGGGGGGACCCTATGCGGGGACGATGTAGGCCCCGCCGGCCCCGGGGGCCAAGTCACCCTTCGTATCGCCCGGCAATCTTGCTCCCGGCGTCCCGGGCTGCGGGCCGAGGAAGCCCGCCTGTTCCTCCCGCATCCCGCCGACCGGCCAGGGCGCCGGAGGGAGCATGGCGGATTCCGGGTTCGACCGGGACAGGCCGGGCTGGCGCAGGGCGCCGCGCGTGTCCACCACCAGCCGGGCATGGCGGCGCACCAGCTCCAGCGGCATGTCGCTGTGGGGGGTCACGATCACCACCGCATCCTGCTCCGCCAGCAGGGCGGGGGTGAGGTCCTGGCTTTCGAGCGCCGGCGCCGTGCCGGCAAGCCGCCGCGTCGCCGGGAAGCGCGGCACCAGCGGGTCGTGATAGGCGAGATGCGCGCCATAGCCTTCCAGGATGCGGAAGATCTCCACCGCCGGGCTTTCCCGCGTGTCCGGCACGTCGGGCTTGTAGGCGAGGCCGAGCAGCAGCACACGGGCGCCGCGCAGGGTGCGGCCGCGCGTGTCCAGCGCTTCGCGCAGGCGGTTCACCACGTAATGCGGCTGGGCGTCGTTCACCCGGCCCGCCAGCTCGATGAAGTCGCTCGGCACGCCCAGCTCCCGCGCCTTCCAGGCAAGGTAGTAGGGGTCCACCGGGATGCAGTGGCCGCCGAGGCCGGGTCCGGGACGGAAGGGCATGAAGCCGAAGGGCTTGGTGGCGGCGGCGTCGATCACCTCGTGCACGTCGATGGCCATGGCGTGGCTGAGGCGCTTGAGCTCGTTCACCAGGCCGATGTTCACGGCGCGGAAGACGTTCTCGTAGCACTTGGCCAGCTCCGCCACGGCGAGCGAGGAGACCGGCACCACCGAGCCCGCCACGGGGGCGTAGAGCGCCTCGCCCACGGCGCGGCAGGTCGGCGTGGCGCCGGCCACCAGCTTGGGCACGCGGCCCACCGTGCCGTCCGGGTTGCCCGGGTCCTCGCGCTCGGGGCTGTAGATGCAGAAGGC
Source organism: Roseomonas gilardii (assembly GCF_001941945.1). Classification (NCBI taxonomy): domain Bacteria; kingdom Pseudomonadati; phylum Pseudomonadota; class Alphaproteobacteria; order Acetobacterales; family Roseomonadaceae; genus Roseomonas; species Roseomonas gilardii. The sequence goes on from NZ_CP015583.1 coordinate 649,599, forward strand.
GTCGCGCCCGACCTGGAGCCCGGCCGCGTCCAGCACGGGCAGCACATGTTCCTCGGTGGTGCCGGGATAGGTCGTGCTTTCCAGCGAAAGCGCCTGGCCGGGGCGCAGGAAGGGGCGCAGGGCGCGCAGCGTTTCGCGCACGGCGGCGAGGTCGGGCTCCTTGTGCGGGCCGATCGGAGTGGGGACGCAGATCACCAGCGCGTCGCAGGCGGCGGCCGCCGCCATCTCCGCATGCGCCTCGATGCCCGAGGCCGCCACGCGCGAATCGGCGATGCCGTGGATGGGCGAGCGCCCGGCCCGTACCGCCGCCACCTTGTCCGGGTCGATGTCGAAGCCGGAAACGCGGAAGCCCGTCTCGGCATAGCGCAGCGCCAGCGGGAAGCCGGCATAGCCCAGGCCGATCATGCCGATCCGCGCCTGCCGCGCCTCCAGCCGCCGGATCAGGCCGCGGGCGCGGGAGGGCAGGAAGGGGGCGTTCATCGCGGGCCTCCATCGGCCCGCCACATGCCGGTGGGGGCCGCGCGAGCGGCCCGGGGAGGGGTCAGGCCCCCCGCGCCGCCGCGTGATGCGGGTCGTGGTCGAATTCCGGCACCAGCCGCGAAAGCTGCGCCAGGGCGAGCTTGGGCTGGCCGGCGCGGCAGGCGGAGGCGATCTCGTCGATCGCCCGGCCCACCAGCGCCGGGTCGGCGGTGCGCGGCGTGGCCACGAGCAGGCCGGGGAAGCGCGTCGGATTCGGCGGCTCCTGCCCGTGGAACAGTTCCTCGTAGAGCTTCTCGCCGGGGCGCAGGCCGGTGAAGCGGATCTCCACATCCTCCTCCGGGCGCAGGCCGGCGAGGCGGATCATGCGGCGGGCGAGGTCCACGATCTTCACCGGATCGCCCATGTCGAGCACGAAGATCCCCCCCTCCCGCAGCTCCGGCGGCTGGTCGGCGCGGTCCTCCGCCCCCACCACGCTGGCCTGGAGCACCAGCCCCACGGCCTCCCGCACCGTCATGAAATACCGGCGCATGTCCGGATGGGTGACGGTCAGCGGCCCGCCGCGCTCCAGCTGGCGCCGGAACAGCGGCACCACCGAGCCGGTGGAGCCCAGCACGTTGCCGAAGCGCACGGTGACGCAGCGCATGCCGCCGCTCCCGTTCGCCGCGGCCTGGCGCGCCTGCATGTCGAGGCCCTGGCAGTACATCTCCGCCAGCCGCTTGCCCGCGCCCATCACCGAGGTCGGATTCACCGCCTTGTCGGTGGAGATGAAGACCATCTCCACCGCGCCCGCCGCCCGGGCCGCGTCGGCCACGATGCGGGTGCCCTGGGCATTGGTCAGCAGCCCCTCGGCCGGGTCGTTCTCCACCATCGGCACGTGCTTCAGCGCGGCGGCGTGGAAGACCAGCTCGGGTCGGGTCTCCTCCATCAGCCGCCGGATGCGGGTCTCGTCGCGTACATCCGCCAGCACCGCCCGGCGCGGCACGTCGGGGTGCAGCTCGCCCAGTTCCAGGTCGATCGAGTAGAGCGCGAATTCCCCATGGTCCAGCAGCGTCAGCATGGAGGGGCCGAGCCCCGCCACCTGCCGCGCCAGCTCCCCGCCGATGGTGCCGCCGGCGCCCGTCACCAGCACCCGCCGACCCTGCACCAGCCGCGCGATGCCCTCGCGGTCCAGCGGCACCTGGGGACGGTCCAGCAGCTCCTCGATGCCGATCGGGCGCAGCGTGATGCGGCGCTCCATCCCACTCGGGCGCTGCCGTTCCGGCGCCGTCGGGTCCAGCGCCGTGGGGCGCGGCGCGCGGCGCACCGTCACGCCGTGGCGGTCGGCCGCGTCCAGCAGCGCCTCCAGGTCCTTGCCCGAGACGTCGCTGCCCACCAGCACCAGCGTGGCCGGCAGGCGGTTCTGCTCCCGCAGCCGCTCCAGCACCTCGTCCGCATCGTCCAGCGCGCCCAGGATGGGCACGCCCAGGATGCGCCGCCCGGCCTGCCGCGCCCGCGGGGCCAGGATGCCCAGCACGCGGAAGCCCGGCATCCGCTGCGCCGAGAGGGCGCGCAGGAAGAGGTCGGCGGCCTCGCCGGAGCCCGCCAGCATCACCGTGCGGGCCGGGGCCTCGCCCGAGGACAGGGCGCGGGCGCCCCGGTAATGGGTGTGGCGCATCCGCACCGCCATGCGCGCCACGCCCAGCAGGGCGACCAGCGATCCGGCATGGAGGAAGGGGAAGGCGATGCTGGGCGGCCCCCAGCCGCGGACCGGACCGGCCAGAAACAGGCCCAGCGAGAAGAGTGCGGCCATGGTCACGGCGGCGGCCAGCACGGCCAGCATGTCCGGCAGGCCGGAGAATCGCCAGTACTGCCGCGCCAGGCGCAGCGGGACGGCGCCGAGCAGGAAGGCCGCCAGCCCACCCGCCAGGGCAGGGGGCCACCACAGGACGGGGGCCAGTCGCCGGGCGCGTCGAGCCACAGGGCGAGCGGCAGGGCCACCGCCGCCAGGGCGAGGTCCACCAGGAAGTTCAGCAGGATGCGTCTGGGCGCCATCCATCCTCGTCTAGCCCCTCCCGGGGAGAGGGGCCAAGCGCCCGTAAAGGCCGGTCAGACGTTCGGCTTCCGCAGCCCAGCCGTAACGCCCCAGGGCGGCCGCCCGTCCCGCCGCGCCCATCCGGGCCCGCAGGGCGGGGTCGCGCAGCGTTTCCACCGCCGCCGCGATGGCGCGGGGGCAGGCGGTGTTCACCAGCAGGCCGCAGCCGCTGTCCCGCACCACGGCGGCGACCTCGGTGGCGAAATCCGGCGCGATCACCGGCAGGCCGGCCAGCATGCAGTCGAACAGCTTGTGCGGCAAAGCGAGGCGGTGGTTCTCCACCCCAGGCTGGAACAGGACGAGGCCGATATCCGCCCCGGCCAGGGCCTCCAGCGCCGCCGGCTGCGGCATCCAGCCCAGCCGCTCCACCCGGTCCTCCAGCAGCAGCAGCCGGGCCAAGGCGAGGAACTCCGCCTCGCTGCCATCGGCGAAGCGGCCGATCAGCCGCAGCCGCGCCTGCGGCGGGCCGAGCGCCAGGGCCTGCAGCATCTCCTCCGAGCCCCGGCTGCGGGTCAGGCTGCCCAGATGCGCCAGGACCAGCGGGCCGGGGACGTGCCGGCGCGGGGCGAGCGGCAGGGGCTCGGCATAGTTGCGCACCGCGACCAGCCGGGGCGCGGCGCGGAAATCCGCGTCCAGCCCGTCCTTGGCCACCACCACCGCATCGGCCCGCGCCGCCATGGCGCGGCAGGCCAGGCGGATCGCCGCCCGCGCCAGGGGCGCCAGCGCGGGGCGCAGCAGCCGGGGCAGATGGTGGTCGAGGCGGGAGGGATAGTGCTCATGGACATCGAGCACCACCCGCGTATCGCGGCCGCGCGCGGCGATCAGCGCGGCCAGCCAGGAATCGGGCTCCGAGGCATGCAGCACCGCCGCGTCGCAGGCCCGGGCGCGGCGGGCCAGGGCGGGGATGCCGAGCAGCCGCCCCAGCCAGCCCGGGCGGCGGCGATAGGGTGCCAGGATCACGCCGCGCGACCGGCCCGGGGCGCCGGCGGCCGGCCGGGAGGGGACGGGCTGGGGGCAGAGATGCCACACCTGCCAACCGGCGGCGGCCAGCGCGGCGCCTTCCTTGCCGACGACGCGCACATCCTCCGGCGGATGGGCGGCGGACAGCATCACCACCAGCGGCGCCTGGGGCCGGCCCGTGCCGGCCCGCAGCGGGGAAGGGGCGAGGGCATTCACGCCGCCACCCCCGGAGCCATCCCCAGGGGAGCTTCCAGGGGAGTTCCCAGGCTGGGCAGAGCCTCGCGCAGATGCGCGGCCATGCGCGCCCCGGCCTGCCCGTCCCAGAGCGGGATCGGCCGCGCGGCGGGCCAGCGGCCGCCGAGGACCTCCTCCACCGCCCGGGGCAGATCATCCGGCCGGACCAGACGGTTGGCGCCGGACAGCAGCGTCACCGGCCGCTCGGTGGAAGGGCGCAGGGTCAGGCAGGGCAGGTCCAGCGCCGCCGCTTCCTCCTGCAACCCGCCGCTGTCGGTGGCGACCAGCCGCGCCCGCGCCATCAGCGACAGGAAGGCGCCGTAGCGCTGCGGCGGCAGGCGCAGGATGCCGGGGGGAAGCTCCAGCCGCTGCGTGGTCCCGAGGGCAGCCCCCTGCGCGGCTCCCTGGGCGGCCCCGAGCGCGGCGAGGCGGGCCGCCGTGCGCGGGTGCACCGGCCAGACGAGCGGCAGGCGGCGCGCGGCCTCGCCGGCGGCGCGCAGCAGCGCGGCCAGCGCGGCGGGGCTGTCCACATTGGCCGGGCGGTGCAGGGTCAGCAGCCCGTAGCCCCCGGGGCGCAGCCCCTCCGGAAGCGCCAGTCGACGGGCGGCGGGCAGGGCGCGGAGGAGGCTGTCCACCATCGCATTGCCCACCGCCCGGACCGTCCGGGGGGAATGTCCCTCGGCCAGGAGGCGGGCCGCCGTCTCCTGGTCCGGGGCCCAGAGGAGGTCGCTCACCGCGTCGATGGCGCGGCGGTTGATCTCCTCCGGCATGTCGTGATCGCCGCAGCGCAGCCCGGCCTCCAGATGCGCCACCGGGATGCCCAGTTTCCGCGCCGCCAGCGCGGCGGCGAGGGCGCCGTCCACGTCGCCGGGCACCACCACCAGGGCGGGGCGGCGCGTGTCCCAGAACGCCGCGCAGGCCATCAGGGTGCGGCCGGTCAGCTCGGCATGGCTGCCCCCGGCGATGCCCAGGGAAACATCCGGCGCCGGCAGGCCGAGATCTGCCAGATGGTCGCCGAACATGGCGGCGTCGTGGTGCTGGCCGGTGTGCAGGATCACTGGGCGCGCGCCCACCGGATGCTCCCGCAGGGCATGCCAGAGGGCGGCGATCTTGGGCAGGTTGGGCCGCGCGGCGACCACCAGATGCAGTTCGGGATGCCGTTCGGACGGCCGGGAATCGGCGGGGGCCGTGGCGGGGCGGGGCATGGCGTCAGGCCGGGGCCAGGGCGGTCCGTGGCAGCGGCCGCGCCGCCGCCTCCGCCACCGCGCAGAACTGCCGGACCTGCAACCGCCGGTCCCAGCGCCGCCGTGCCTGGGCGCGGGCCGCGGTGCCCATGGCGGCGCGCAGGCCGGGCCGCGCCGCCAGCCGCGCCAGGGCCTCGGCCAGGGCGCGGGCATCGCCCGGCGGGGTGGCGATGCCGCTCGGCCCCTCTGCGACGATGCGCGCGGCGCGGCCGGCGAGGTTGGTCACCACCGGCAGCCCGGCGGCCAGCCCGTCCATCAGCTTGTTGGGCGCCGTCCACTCGGCGAATTCCGGCACCGGGGCGAGGCAGTGCAGCGCCACCTGCGCGCCGGCCAGCAGCGAGGCCAGCCGGGGCTTGGGAAGCGGGTCCAGGAAGCTGACATTCCCCAGCCCCCGCCGCGCCGCCTCGGCCATCAGCCGGGGCTTCTCGCCCCCCTCGCCGACCAGCAGGATACGGACGCGGTTCTCGCCGGCCAGGCGCAGTTCGGCGGCGGCATCGAGCAGCGCGCCGAGCCCGTTGGCGCGGCCATGCGCCCCGGCATAGACCGCGAGGCATTCCCAGGGCGCGGCGCAATCGGGGCGCCAGGGGGCGCGGTGCGGGCCGAAGAGGTCGAGGTCGCAGCCATTGGGCACGACATGCAGCCGCGCGGGATCGGTGCCGCGCGCCCGCGCGGTGTCGGCCATGCCTTCGGTCAGGCCGATCACCGCCGCGGCCCGGCGGCAGGCGGCACCGGCCAGGGCCTCCATCCCCGTCAGGGCCCAGCCCGGAGCCTCGCCCATGGCACGCGGCAACTCGGGCCAGGGGTCGCGGATCTCGAAGACGAAGGGCGTGCCGCGCAGGCGGTGCGCGGCCAGCGCCGGGACCGCCACGGTCAGCGGGGTGGAGGAGGCGATCACCAGGTCCCAGGGGCGGGACAGCGCCAGGGCCGAGGCCGCGGCGGCATAGCGCCCGAAGGCCAGCAGGCGCTCCCTCCGGCCCTGGGCGTTGCCGCAGCGGATGTCGAACTCCACGAGGCCGAAGCCCGCCGCGCCGGGCGCGCGCCCCCGCCGCCGTCCCAGGCGGAAGCGTCCCCCCAGCCCGGTCTCGGCGCCGTCGTAGCGGCCGCAGGCCAGCGTCACGTCATGGCCCCGCGCCGCCAGCCCGGCGGCCATGGCATGGGCGCGCGTGGCGGTGCTGCCGGCCGGGGCGGAATAATGCTGGTGCAGGTAGAGGACGCGCAGCGTCACGGCCGCACCCTTCCGCGCGCGAAGCAGCCGTGGATGATGCCGATCACCCGGTCCTGATCCGCCGCGCCCATCGCGCCGGAAGGCAGGCAGAGCCCCTGCTCGAAGAGCGAGGCGGCGACGCCGCCGCCGGTATGGCTCGCCGCGCGGAAGGCGGGCTGCAGGTGCAGCGGCTTCCAGACCGGGCGGCTCTCCACCGAGGCCGCTTCCAGCGCCAGGCGGATGGCCTCCCGGTCCGTCCCCGCCTCGGCGGGATCGACCAGGATGGCGGTGAGCCAGCGCGAGGAGCGGCTCCAGACGGGCTCCGGCATCAGGCGCAGGCCCGGCAGACCCGCCAGCCCGGCGGCATAGCGGGCGAAGACGGCGCGGCGCTGGGCCACCCGCACCTCCAGGTGCCGGAGCTGCGCCCGGCCGACCGAGGCCAGCAGCGAGGAGAGGCCGTAGGAATAGCCCGTGGTCTCGTGCTGGTAGTGCGGCGAGGGTTCCTTGGCCTGCGCGGCCAGGTGCCGGGCACGGGCGACCAGCGCCTCGTCGTCCGAGGCCAGGGCACCGCCGCCGCCGCCGGTGACGATCTTGTTGCCGTTGAAGGAAAAGGCCGCCAGCCGCGCCCCCCGCCCGGCGGAACGCCCGTGCTGCAAGGCCCCCAGCGCCTCGGCGCTGTCGCTGAGCACCGGCACGCCCCAGCGGCCGCAGATCTCCGCGATCGCGGCGAGGTCGGCGCATTGCCCATAAAGATCCACCGGCACCACCACGCGCGGCAGGCGGCCCTGCCGGGCGGCTCGGGCCAGGGCCTCCCGCAACAGGCCCGGGTCCAGCGTCCAGCTTTCGGGCGAGACGTCGAGGAAGCCCAGGCGCGCCCCCATCTGCGCCGCCGGGGCCACCGTGGCGACGAAGGTCAGGGTGCTGGTCCAGACCTCGTCGCCCGGTTCGAGGCCGAGCAGCCGGTAGCCGAGATGCAGCGCCGCCGTGCCGGATGCCAGGGCGGCGACATGGCGGAAGCCGGTGCAGGCGGCGATGGCGGCCTCGAAGGCCGGCAAGGCGGGGCCGGCGGGGGCGAGCCAGCCGCTGGCCAGCGTCTCGCGCAGCGCCTGCTCCTCCTCCCCGCAAAGCTGCGGCGGGGAAAGGTGGATGCGGGCGGCGGGATGGCGGAACGGCCCGGACGGGCTGAGCAGCATGTCGGAGAAGGACAGGAGCGCTGTCTCCCCGGCGGCGCTCACGTCCATGCCCATGCTGCCCTGTCCATGCCGGAGACCCCTCGGCCAGCCGGACGATTCCGGCATTCAGGGTTGTAAATATATCGTGAACTGCAACTTAAGATATGTGTGCCGGGGATAGATTCTTCTTCCTTGGCGGAATGTTGCGGCGTTGCATCAGCGTGGCGCTGCGCCCCTCGCCTCCGGCGCCGCTGCGGACGGCGCGTCCTGGCCGGCGGGCGTGGTTCCGGTGAAGCCGGGGCTGCTGGCATGGCCGGGCGCGGTGGCGCCCTGCCCGCGCAGCAGCAGCGCCAGGCTGGCGAGGATGATGGCGATATCCCCCGCCAGCGTAACGCGGGCGACGTAGCGGGCATCCCATTCCAGCCTTTCCTCCCAGGGCAGGGCATTGCGCCCGCGCGCCGTCACCGGGCCGAGCAGGCCCGGCCTGACGGCGAGGCGGCTGGCCTGCCGCGCCGTGTAGAGCGGGGTATAGGCGGGCGGCAGCGGGCGGGGGCCGACAAGGCTCATCTCTCCGCGCAGGATGTTCACCAACTGAGGCAGCTCATCCAGCCCGCTGGCGCGCAGGCGGCGCCCGAAGCCGGTCAGCCGCGCCGAATCGGGCTCGCCCGGCCAGGCGGGGTCGCGCATCGAGCGAAGCTTGAGGATGGTGAAGCCCCGTCCCCGCCAGCCGGCGCGCTCCTGCCGGAACAGCACCGGGCGGCCGAAGGCCAGGGCGGTGGCGAGCGCGGTGCCGAGCAGCAGCGGCCAGAGCAGCGCCAGCAGCAGCGCCGCGCCCGCGAGGTCGAGCGCGCGCTTCACGCGGCGGGCATAGAAGCCTTCCACCCCCCGCTCAGGCACGCTGCGCCCGGATGCCCAGCGACAAGGCGAGGCCCAGCGCGAACCAGACCATGCGGTTGCCCAGATCGGTCGAGACCATGGCGCCGATCGCCACCGGGATCACCAGCGCCACGATCCGCCCCGCCCGCTCCGGCTCCAGGTCGTCCGGCAAGGCCAGCAGCCGGACCAGCACCAGCGCCGCGCCGCCGCCGAAGGCACCGAGCCAGAGCAGCAGGCCGAGCGGGCCTTCCTCGGCCAGGGATTCCAGGGCGTGGTTGTGCGGGTACATGCCGCGCCGCTCGCCATAGCCGGCGGCGACGGTGAAGCCCCCGGCGCCGAGGCCGAGCGGCATCGCCGCCCCCGCCCAGTCCAGCGCCGCCGACCAGAGCACGGGGCGGGCCGAGGCGGCGATGCCTTCCCCGGTGAAGCGTTCCAGCGTGCGCAGGCCCTGGCTGCGGCCGGGATCGGCATAGAGCAGGCCCAGGCCGAGCCCCCCGGCCAGGGCCATCGCGCTGATCCAGCCGGCGGCGGCCAGCGGGCGGCGGCCGGTCCAGAGCCGTGCCGCCGGGGCCAGCGTGACCGCCACCCCCAGCGAAAGCAGCGCCGCCCGTCCGCCCGGCAGCAGCGCGCCGAGCGCGAGGCCCAGCAGCAGCAGCGCCCAGAAGACCCGCCCGGCCGGACCCGCCTCCACCAGCCGCACCGCCGCCAGCCCGGCGCCGCAGGCCATGGCGAGCCCGGCGAGCTGGTACTGCACCCGCGTCGCATCCGTGGCCCCGACCAGGCCGCCGAGGACGACATCGCCGGAGGCGAGGCCCCAGGCCACGCCCGCCGCGACGAAGGGGCCGGTCAGCATCGCCGTGGCCACCAGCCAGCGCCGGGCCGCCGCATCCGCCCCCGTCGCCATGCCCGCCGCGAGCATGGCGGGGCCGAGCAGCACGGCTTCCGGCAGCTTCTGCGCCAGGATCTCCGCCGAGCTGCTCCAGGTCGCGGCCAGCACCATCCAGAGCCACAGCCCTCCCGAGGCGGCGAGCGGCAGCGCCACCGGGCGCAGCACCGTCCAGCGGCGCGAGGCCAGGAGCCAAGGGAAGAAGACGGCCAGCGCGCCGGCGGAGAGGATCGTGATGTCCGGCAAAGCGGCGGTCTGCGGCACGGATTTCAGCGCCCCGGCCAGGAACAGCACCGCCGCCGCCATGCCGGCCAGCGAGCCCGGCGCGGCGGCATCGAATCGCGGCACCGGCTCAGTCCTCGGCCATGGGGGAAGGAGGGCGCGGCAGGGGGGCGAAATCCGGATGGCCCCGGCGCTGGCCGAGGGGTGTCGTCTTCGTGTCCAACGGGGGAGCCGGGCGGCTAGGTGCCCATGGACCAGCCGACGCGCCCGGAGGGGAAGCGGAAGGCGCCGGCGACGGGTCGTTCCGCGGGTTTCCGCCGTTGGCATCCCGGGCGTCCCGTCTGCCATGGCCTCCCGGCTCCCGGCCCGGCTGGCCCGGATCGCCCACCGGATCGCCCCGCAACTCCGGCGGCAGGGCGACGGGCGGCAGGGGCGGCAGCACCATGCGGCCACCCGGGCCGGCACCCGACGGGGATTCGGGGGTGGCAGCGGGAAGCGCCTGACGCAACAGCACGAGACACGCCGCGCCCAGCAGCACCGCCAGCGGCACCGTCACCAGCAGCAGCGCGATCAGCAGCGGCCGGTTCGGCAGGCTGGGAGCGAGCGGCACGCTGGGGGCGGAAACCAGCCGCGCCGCCACCGCCTCGTCGGTCAGCAGCGCCAGCCCCGCCCGTTGGTGCTGCGCCAGCAGGTCGTAGAGCGGCGTGCGGGTGAAGACGTCCCGTTCCCGGCCCAGCCTTTCCTCCAACTGGGCGATGCGGTTCCGGGTCAGGCCGGCGAGGTCCGCGCGGACCTTGTCCTCGGCGAAGGCATGCAGGCGGGCCAGGGCATCGAGGGCCATGGCGCGGTCCGGATGCGGCAGGCCCAGCGTCACCGTCACCGTCTGCAAGGACTGCGTGACCGCGAAGTTCCGCTCCAGCCAGTTCTGCAGGTCGTCGGCATCGCTCTCGATCCGCAGGTCGAGCCATTGCCGCAGCAGGCCCATCGGGCCGCCGCCGCGCTGCTGCGTGAGCCAGGCGGGCAGGGCGGTGTCGCGCATCAGCATCGCCGCCGCCTCGGGCGAACGCAGCAGGGCGAGATACACCGCGAAATTGCCGCCCGAGCGATTGTCCAGCAGCCCGCCGGCCTGCAACACCGCATTGGCCTGGATCAGCGTGGACACCGCGAGCCCGGTGGTCTCGGCGGGTGTCACCACCGCTTCCGCCACATACTGGCGCGGCCAGGTCAGGACCAGGGTGACACCGGCCGCCAGCAGCACGAACCAGGTCCCGAGGATCCTCCAGCGCCAGAGCCAGAGGGCGCGCAACAGTTCCGGAAGCGGCATCCCCAGACCCAACGTCAGTTAACGCAACTATCGAGTTTGTTAACGAAATGTTCAACCCTGGATTGAAATCACGCCCGCAACCCTGCCGTGTCCGCCATGAAAAGGGATGGCCCGATCAGCCGGGCAGGCGGATCACCGTCAGGATGCGCGAGACCGGTGCCCGGGCGCGCAACTCCAGCACGGGAACCGGGCGCGCCTCGCCATAGTGGGGAGCCTCCCACCCCTCGGTGAGCGTGATATCGAGCGGCACATCCGCCGAGGCGGCGATACGCCCCAGCGGCGAGGCGACGCCCTGGGCGATACGTTCCCAGGCGGCGGGGGCCAGCCGCCAGCGCAGCGTGACCTGGCGGAAGGGGCCGGACACCTCGTCCAGCACGCTCCAACGACGGCCCAGGCCCAGGACGCGCCGGTCCTGGCGGTTGCCATGCCGGTCGCAGGCCCAGGCACCATCCGCCAGCAACCCGCTCCGGCTCCAGCGGGCGCGCAGGAAGCGCCCGGCGCGGGGCATCGGCTCCGCCTCGTCGAAGAGGATGGCGTTGTGCCCGACGGCATCCTCCAGCCCCAGCGCCACCGCCCGCCATCCGGGAGCGGGGTTGTAGGACAGCGTGCCGCCGTCACGCAGCAGGTTCACCGGCCCGTCCCAGAGGTCGAGGTTCAGCAGGTCCGAATGCCCCGGGCGGAATTCCAGGGGGCCGGTGCGCAACAGGGCGCGGGCGCGGCCGACCGTCCAGCCGCGGCTGCCACTGGCCTGCCAGCGCGCCTCGGGGCGCGGCACGGGGGCGGCGGGCAGGCCGAGCCAGAGGCAGCCCGGATCGCCCGCCACCCCGGCCGAGGCGCCCAGGAAGAGCCGCGTGGCGCGCTCGACGCTGCCGCGCGCATCGCCCGGCCCGCCCAGCGACAGGTCCGCCACATGCGAGCCGTCCTGGTGCCCGAGGCGCGGCAGGGCGCCGGTCGCAGGCTCCAGCAGCCGCGCGAGCCAGCGGCTGGCGGCGGCGGCACGGGCGGCGAAGGGCGGCGGGAAGGGCAGGGCCCCATAGCTGCGCCGCAGCCATTCGGCGGTGGAAAGCACGTCCAGTAGCAGGCGGTGATAGCCCGTCGAGACCTGGGCGAAGCCGCCATCCGGCGCCACCAGCCGGTCCAGCGCGGCGGAAAGCCGGGCCATGGCGGGGGCGGGGTCCTCGCCCAGCAACAGGTCGCAGGCAAAGAGCCCGGCGGGCTCGCTGACCGTGTGGTTGTTGTCCTGCGCCTCGGCATAACGAGAAGTGGCGGCGATGCGCCGGCGGTGCTGGGCCAGGAGCGCGCGCAGCCCGGGTCCCGCCGCCTCGCCGCCCAGCAGCGCATGGGCCAGGGCGAGGTGCAGGGCGCGCAGCGCCGCCTCCTGCCCGCAGGCCCAGTTCGGCCCGCGAAAGGGCGGGTTGGCGCGGCACCAGGCGGCGAGCCGCACCTCGGCCCGGTCCCGGTGGCCGCCCCGCGGGTCGAGCCGGTGCGCCAGGGCGAGGAGCGGGATCTCCCCCAGCCGGTTGGCCTCCCAGACCGGCCGCACATCGCCGGGCGAGAAGAGGTCGAGCGCCAGCCCGTGCGTCCGGGGCGCGAAGGGGCCATGACGGGCGGCATCGCCGGGTTCCGTCTCGGCCGGGGGGAGGTCCGCCACCGCCAGCAGCACGGCCAGCGCTTCCGCCCGCAATTCCGCGGGAACCGGGGGGGTGCCGCCGGGCAGGAAGGGGCCTTCGGCGGGCGGAAGGTCGGGCAGGGCGTGCCGGGAAAGGCCGGTCGCCGTCCGGAGCCGATGGTGCAGCAGCAGGCCCACCGGCCGCAGGCCGAGCCGCCGGGCGGCATCGAGGCGAAGCAGCAGGCCGGACAGGAAGGGTCGCGCTCGAAAATCCATGCCGTCCCGCGTCAGGGCAACCTCAAATTGCTGTGAAAAGTATTGATGATAACTTAAAGTTGCACATCGAGACCACGGAACGCATCGGCTGCCCAGGGTGTGGCGCGCCGAATCGGGAATACGCCAGATTGAGCCTCCTTCACCCTTCCGGATCGCGCCACGCCCGGCCGCCGTTCCTGCTCGTGGCCCCACTTCTGGCAGTCCTCGCCACTCCGGCGGCCCGGGCGCAGTCGAACCTGCTGATGCCGCCCTCGCTGCCGTCCACCCTGCCCGGCGGGCAGCCCTTGCCGGGCGCCCTGGCCAACGGTCTGTCCGGTGGCCTGGCGGGCGGGGCCCAGGGGGACCTGGTGCAGCGCCTGCTCGACGCCGCCTCGGGGCGCAGCACCACCACTCTTGCACCCCCGGCGCCCCTGCCGCCGGCCGCGCCCACCCCCGCCATGCCCCCCGCCACGGCCGGCGCCTTCCCTGGTGGGTCCTTCCCCGGCATGACGCCGCCGCCCGAGCCGCTCTCCAACACGGAGAGCTTCTTCGCCGCCCGCCTGCCGGAACAGCAGCCGCCGCTGCGCCAGTTCGGCTATGACAGCTTCCGCCAGGCGGCGATGCCCGGCCTGACCACCGGCGCCATGCCGGAGGGCTACCTCCTCGGCCGCGACGACGAGGTGGTCATCGCCGTGCGGGGGCGGGTGCGGACCTCCTACACCCTGCGGGTGGGGCGGGACGGGATGCTGACCCTGCCCGACCTCGCCCCCATCCCCGCCGCCGGGCGCAGCCTGGGCGAGCTGCGCGCCGAGATCGAGGCGCGGGTGGCGCGGGAGCTGGGCGGGTCGGAGGCCTATGTCTCCCTCGGCCAGACACGGCAGATCGCCGTCTTCGTGGCGGGGGAGGTGGTGCGCCCCGGCCTGCAGACCCTGCCGGCTCTGACCAGCGTGCTCGACGCGCTCAGCCTGGCGGGCGGGGTGCGCCGCACCGGCTCCCTGCGCGCCATCCGGGTCGAGGGGCCGGGCGGGACGCGGATCGTCGATCTCTACGGTGCCATCGCCGGCACCGGCGCCACGCCGGACCTGTCGCTGCGGGAAGGCGAGCGCGTGGTGGTGCCGCCGCTGGGCGGGGTGGTGGCGCTGGCGGGGGAGGTGACGCGCCCCGGCATCTACGAGCTTCCGCCCGGCGCGGCGCAGCAGCCCCTGGCCGGCGTGCTGCGCCTGGCGGGGGAGGCGTTGCGCCCCTCCGGCAACCGCTTCCTGCTCCTGGGCACGGATGCCGGGGGGCGACGGGCCTATGCCGAGATCGCCCCCGCCGCGCCGCTGCGCCGGGGCGACGCCGTGCTGGTGCAGCCGGGGGCGGATGTCGCCGCCAACGCGCTGCGGCTGGCCGGGCATGTGGCGGTGCCGGTGATGCGCTCCGCGGGCGGCGGCTACGGCAAGGCGGGCTTCTCGCTGCGCCAGCTCCTGGCCGATTCGCGGCAGATCAGGCCCGACCCCTATGTGCGCCTCGGCGTGGTCTGGCGGGTGGACCCGCAGACGCGGGTGCGGCGCTTCCTCGGCTTCGACCTGGGCCGGGTGCTGCAGGGGCAGGCCAACCTCCCGCTCGCGGAATCCGACGAGGTGATCATCCTGGCGCAGGGCGACATCCTCTGGCTCTCCTCGCCCCCGGTGCAGCGCGCCCTGCGCGGCGAGATGCCGACCCCCCTGCTGGTGCCGGTCACGGTCTCGGCCGGCACCGCCCAGCGCCCGCCCGATGGCGGCCCCACCGCCAACACCGCCGTCTCCGCCGGGCTGCCCGCCTCGGTGCCGGCGCAGCCGGACTGCCCGGCGCTGCAATCCCTGGCCGTGGCGGCGAAGGGCAGCCCGATGCGCTATGCTCATGCGCGCGGCGCGGGCTTCCCGGATCTCGGCAACCCGCCCTGCCCGCAGGTCTTCATCGACTATCCCGCCCTGCTGCCCTTCCTGCTGGACCAGAGCGTGCTGCTGGGCGGGGAGGTGGGGCTGCCCGGCCTCTATCCCGTGCTGGAGGATACCGGGCTGGACCAGGTGCTGGCGGCGGCGGGCGATGTGGGGGAAACGGCGGACCTCGCCGCGGTGGAATTCTCGCGGGAGCCGCTGGACCAGGCCGGGGCGGTGCCGCTGACCCGGCTGCGGCTCGACCTGCGCTCGCGCAACTTCGCCGCCGTGCGCCTGTCGCCGCGCGACGGCATCCGCATCCCGCGCGGCTTCGGCGACCGGGAGATCGGCTCGGTGACGCTGGCGGGGGAGTTCGTGCGGCCCGGCACCTATGACATCCGGCGGGGCGAGCGGCTGTCGGAGCTGATCGGCCGCGCCGGGGGGCTGACGCCGCAGGCCTATCCCTATGGCGCCGTCTTCACGCGGGAAAGCGTGCGGCAGCGTCAGCAGGACGGCTTCGAGCGCACGGCGCGGGAGCTGGAATCCAGCCTGCTCCAGGTCGCGGCCGGGCAGGCGGTGGCGGGCAGCCGGGCCAGCGGCGACCTCGGCGGCGCCATCACCGCCGGGCGGCAGATGGCCTCCGCGCTGCGCGAGGCCAAGGCGGCGGGGCGCATGTCGGTGGAGGCCAATCCGGCGATCCTCGCGGCCCGGCCGGAGCTGGACTCGCTGCTGGAGCCGGGCGACCTGATCGCCATCCCCAAGCGGCCGAACGAGGTGACGGTGGTGGGCGCGGTGCTGAACCCCGGCAGCGTGCAGTTCGCCACGGGGAAGAAGGCGGTGGACTATGTCCGCGCGGCGGGGGGCGAGCAGCGCTTCGCCGATGCCGGCCGCGCCTTCGTGGTGCTGCCCAACGGGCAGTCCGTGCCGGCGGGCATCGGCTCCTGGCAAGGCGGTGGGCCGCCGGTGCCGCCGGGCAGCCTCGTGGTGGTGCCGCAGGACCCCAGCCCCTACGAGACCTGGGGCTTCATCCGCGACATCACGCAGGTGCTGGGCCAGGTGAGCGTCAGCGCCGCCGCCCTGGCCGTGATCTCGCGGCAGGCCCAGTAGGCCGGGCCGCGAAGGTTCCGGCTTTCACGGCCCGGCATGGCGCCGGGCCGGCAAGGGCCGCCCCCGGGCTGGAAGCGGGGGGCCGCGCCGTGCGGGCGGTCAGGCCGCCAGGGCGGAGGCGCCGGGGCGATCGACCGACAGCACGAAGAGGCGGTGCGCGGCGATGTCGATGTTGCGCCGGGCCTTCTCGTTCCAGATGCGCTCGGCCTGCTGGGGGTCGTGATAGGGGCCGTAGCATTCCTCGGTGCCGGGCTCGAGTTCCTGCCAGTTCGGATCGGTGAAGACGCCGCCCCAGACGAAGTAGAGCTTCTGGTCTGCCATATGAGCCTCCGGAGTATCGCGGTGCGGCATATCTAGGCCGCCGCACCGCCAAAGGGCAGTCCCGATCGGGGTCCCGGGACCATCGGATTGGCCAAATCTGCCATGTCCTGATCAGGATACCGTCAAAAGGCCCGAAGGAATCCCCCGCCCCCTTGATCCCCGGCATCGCAGCGGCTTCAGCATCGGCCCCGATGCTGAACCCCGCCTCCCCCCTGTCCCGCCTCTTCGACGCGCCGGTGCGGCCCGGCCGGGTGGAATGGATCGGCCTGCGCCCCGCCCGGCGCGCCACGCCGCGCCCGGTGCTGCTGGCGGGGATGGGGCCGGAGGAGGGGCTGGCGGGGGACCACTACAGCAACCGGCAGAGCCGGGCGCGGCAGGTCACGCTGATCCAGGCGGAGCACCTGGCGGCCATCGCCGCCTTCCTGGGGCGGGACCGGGTGGCGCCGGAGGAGATGCGCCGCAACGTCGTGACCGCCGGCATCAACCTGCTGGCGCTGAAGGGGCGGCGCTTCCGGCTCGGCAGCGCGGTGCTGGAGATGACGGGCGAGTGCCATCCCTGTTCCCGCATGGAGGAGGTGCTGGGCCCCGGCGGCTACAACGCCGTGCGCGGCCATGGCGGCATCACCGCGCGGGTGCTGCGGGCCGGGGAGGTGGCGCTGGGCGGGGCCATCCTGCGCCTGGACGGCGCGGACGATCCCGGCCCCGGCGGCACGGGCGCATCCCCGCCGGCCCTGGGCGGTTAGCCTGAGCGGTTAGGGGGTTCCAGGCGGAAAGGTCCGGACTGGGGCCTGGACTGGGGCTGGGACCGGAAGAGCGGAAGGACCGGATGTGAGCACGGGTTTGCTGGCGCTGCTGGACGACATCGCCGGGCTGGCCAAGATGTCGGCCGCCTCGCTGGACGATGTATCCGCCCAGGCGGCGCGGGCCGGGATCAAGGCGGCGGGGGTGGTGGTGGACGACGCGGCGGTGACGCCGCGCTACGTGACCGGCTTCGCGGCCTCCCGCGAACTGCCGATCGTGTGGAAGATCGCCGTCGGCTCGGTGAAGAACAAGCTGCTCTACCTGCTGCCGCTGGCCCTGGTGCTGAGCTTCGTGGCGCCCTGGAGCATCTCCGTGCTGCTGATGCTGGGCGGCGCCTATCTCTGCTACGAAGGCGCCGAGAAGGTCTGGCACGCGATCCACCCCCCATCCGGCGGGGAGGAGCATGAGCCGGCATCCGCGAACCCGGCACCTGCCACGCCATCGCCCGGCTCGTCGGTGTCCGGGGCTCCATCGCCCGGAACCTCGGCGCCCGGAACCTCGGCGTCCGGAGGCGCGGCCGGGGCGAGCCGGCGGGAGGAGGCGCGCGTCCGCAGCGCGATCCAGACGGACTTCATCCTTTCCGCCGAGATCATGGCCCTGACCCTGGCCTCCCTCACCACGGATTCCGTGGTGGCGCAGGCGGTAATCCTGGCGGTGGTGGGGCTGGGGCTTACGGTGCTGGTCTATGGCGGCGTGGCGCTGATCGTGAAGGCGGATGATGTGGGCATGTCGCTGGCAGCCAATCCGTGCCCGGTCTCCAGCCTGCTCGGGCTGCGGCGGCTGCCGCTGGCGCGGGAGCCCTCCGGCGCCGACCGGGCCCTGGCGCCGGTGACGCGGGCGATCGGGCGGGGGCTGGTGCGGGGAATGCCGCCCTTCCTGCGGCTGCTCGGCATCGTCGGCACCGCCGCCATGCTCTGGGTCGGCGGCGGCATCCTGCTGCACGGGATGGAAACCTTCGGCCTGACCCTGCCGGAGCACTGGGTGGAGGCCGCCGCCCATGCGGTCGCGGCGCTGGTGCCCGCCGTCACGGCGGCGGCGGCGTCCTGGATCGTCACGGCCGCGCTGTCCGGCCTGCTGGGGCTGGCGGTGGGCAGCCTGCTGCTCCCCTTCGTCGAGCATCTGGGCGGGCCGGCGCTGGCCTGGGCCGGAGGTCTGTTCGGCCGGAAGCGGCCGGTCGGGGTGGATGCGGGCGGCGGCGGGGGCTGAGGACCGAAGGAGCGGGTCGGGCGGGGAGAGCCGGAAAGCCCTTCTCCGGCCATGCGGCGCGGGAGCGGAATTCTCCTCGTTTCCGTCCCAACTTTGCCAGACTGGACTACTCGGGATCGGGACCCGGACGGTCCAGAATGCGGCCATGACGACGCTCTCCGCCGCCCCGGTCCCCCGCCCCCTGCGCCGCCGTTCCCTGATCGCCGCCGGGCTGCTCGCCGCCCCGGCGCTGCTGAGCCTGCCCCGTGCCGCCAGGGCCGCACCGGTGCTGCGCGTGGGCAACCAGAAGGGCGGGCTGCGCTCGCTGCTGGAAGCCTCCGGCGCGCTGGAGGGCGTGTCCTACGCCATCGAATGGAGCGAGTTCCCCGCCGCCGCGCCGTTGCTGGAGGCGCTGTCGGCCGATGCGCTGGATGTCGGCTCCATGGGCGACCTCGCCTTCTTCTCGGTCTTCGCCTCCGGTGCGCCGCTCCAGGCCTATGCCGCCACCCGGGCCGATCCGCGCTCCCAGGCCATCCTGGTGCGCGGCGACGCACCCTTCCACACACTGGCCGACCTGCGCGGCAAGCGGGTGGCGGGCAATCGCGGCGGCTGGGGCCAGTTCCTGGTGCGGGCCGCGCTGCAACGGGCCGGCCTGCCCCCGGATGCGGTGGAGCATGTCTTTCTCGGCCCCGCCGAGGCGGCGCTGGCCTTCCGCTCGGGCTCCGTGGATGCCTGGGCGATCTGGGAGCCCTATGTCTCCATCGAGGTGGCGCAGTTCGGCGCCCGCGTGCTGGAGGACGGCACGGGCCTCACCCCCACCGTCAGCTTCCTGGCGGCGCACCGCAACGCGCTGCGCGACCGGCACGGCGAACTGGCCGACCTGATGCGGCGGCAGCGCTCGGGCTGGAACTGGGCCACCGCGCACCTGCCGGACTACGCCGCCTACAACGCGAAGCTGATCCGCCTGCCCGAAAAACCCGTGCAGCAGGCCTTCGAGAAGCAGCGGACCCGCGCCGTGCCGCTCGACGAGGCACTGCTGGCGGAGTTGCAGCAGGCCGCCGACCGGGCGGTGGAATTCGGCGTGCTGAAGCAGAGGATCGACGTCACGGCGGCCATCGACAGGGGCTTCCCGCTCGACGCGGCGGGGTAGGGCCGGAGCGTCCGGAACGGCGCCTCAACCCTTCCGCACACCCCAGAACATGGTGCCGCTGGCCTGCACCACCCCGTCGAGGTTGCCGCGCAGCGCCGAGGGCAGGCTGTAGGAGCCGACCGGGACGAAGGGCACCTCCTCCAGCGCGATGCGCTGCATCCCGGCGCAGATACGCTTCTGTTCCGCGAGGTCCGACGCCTTGAACCAGGCGTCGCGCAGGGCCTCCAGCCTGGGGCTGGTCGGCCAGCCGAACCAGCCGCCCTTGCCGTTGCCGCGCAGCGGGAAATGGCTGCCGGGATTGCTCAGGCTGAGCCCGGCCCAGGAGGTGCAGAAGGCGTTCCAGCCTCCTTCGGCGGCCGGCTTGTCGCTGGCCCGCCGCCCGACCAGCGTGCCCCAGTCCATGGTCTGGAAATCGACGTTGAGCCCGATCTGCCGGAACAGGCTCTGCCCCACCTGGGCGATCGGCACCAGCGCCGCCTGGTCCGAGGCGGACAGGAAGACCACCGGCTCGCCCTTGTAGCCGCTCTCGGCCACCAGCCGCCGCGCCAGGGCGAGGTCGCGCTTTCCGGTCAGCGCCTCCATCCCCGCATCGCTCGCCATCGGCGTGCCGGGGGTGAAGACGCCCGTCGGAACCGTCATCAGGTCGGTCTGGTCGCCGACCACGGCGGTCATGAACTCCGCCTGGTCGATGGCCGGCAGGATCGCGCGCACCAGCTTCGGGTTGTCGAAAGGCGGCTGGGTGTGGTTCAGCGCGATCACGCCCGGCGTGGGCAGGGAGGAGGTGGAGACCAGCTTCACCCCCGGCTGCCGGCGCAGCGTGGACAACAGATCGAAGAGCGGGCTTTCCAGCCAGTCCACCTCGCCCTGTTGCAGGGCATTGGCGGCGGTGGCCGGGTCGGGGATGACGCGCCATTCGACCCGCGCCACATTCGCCACCTTGCCGCCCGCCCAGAAGGAGGGCGGCTCCTGCCGCGGCTGGTACTTCGCGAAACGCTCCCAGGCCGAGAAGGAGCCGGAGACGCGTTCGCCCGGCAGGTAGCGGAAGGGGCCGCTGCCGATGGCGTCGGTGATCTGGGCGAAGGCATCCACCTTCGCCTGCCGCTCCGGCATGATCATGCAGATATCCGGCCCGCCCAGCGCGAAGGTCATCAGCGGGAAGGGCGCCTTCAGCCGGATGCGGAAGCGCCGGTCGTCCAGCGCCGCGATCTCGTCGGCCAGGGCCAGGAGCTGTTGCCCGAAGCCCTTGCGTTTGCCCCAGCGGTTGATGGAGGCCACGCAGTCGGCCGCGCGCACCGGCTCGTTGTCGTGGAACAGCAGCCCGTCCCGCAGGGTGAAGGTCCAGCTCAGCCCGTCATCCGAGACCTCGTGCCCCGCCACCATCTGCGGCTGTGGCGTCAGCGACGCGTCGATGCCGTAGAGCGTGTCGTAGACCATCATCCCGTGGTTGAAGGCGACCGTCGCCGTGGTCCACACCGGATCGAGGCTCGACAGGTCGGCCTGCGGCACGAAGCGCAGCGTGCCGGCGGGGGTGGCCGCCAGGGAAGGCCGCGCGAGGCCGGTGCCCGCCGCCAGGGCCGCACCGCCCGCGAGGAACTGTCTGCGCCGCATCGCCCGCCCTCCTCCGGATCGCCGGAGAGCGAGCTTGACGGCGTGGCGGCCCCGGAGGCCAGCGAAATAGAGACGCTCTCCCACCGGCATGATGGCGCCGCGCGGCGTGGTTGATGCCGTCCTGTGCAGGATCGCGCGGCAGCCCGGGCGTTCGCCGCGAAAGCGGGCGAGGCCCTGCGTCCCCGCCCAGCTCCACGCCAGTTCCCTGGGGACCGGACCCCAGGCTGACGCCCACCACCGGCGCCAACTCAGGCCCGGGGTCCGGGGGCCGGCGTCGGTCCCCGGCGGAGAGGGTCCGGGAGAGGCAGAGCCTCTCCCGGGGGCGACGAGCAGGGTGCCACGCCCCCGGGGCCCCCGGGGGAGCGCGGTTGTTCCGTCAGGGCACCAGGACGCCGGCGGCGCGTTCCGCCGCCATGGCGCGGCGATGCGACAGCAGGGTCGCCACCAGCCCCAGCACCGCCGCGACGGAGAGCCAGAGGCCGGGGATGGCGCGGTTGCCGGTGACCTCGATCAGCCAGGTGCAGATCGCCGGGGTGAAGCCGCCGAAGGTGGCGGTGGCCAGCGAATAGGCGAGCGAGAAGCCGGAGGTGCGGACCTCCGCCGGCATGATCTCCGTCAGATAGACCACCATGGCGCCGTTGTAGGAGCCGTAGAGGAAGGACAGCCACAGGAGCGACAGCAGCAGCCGGTCGAAGGAGGGCGCGGCCACCAGCCAGGAGATCACCGGATAGGCCGTGGCAATGGCCAGCACGGTGCAGGCCACCAGCACGGGAAAGCGCCCCAGCCGGTCGGAGATGGCGCCGCCGATGGGCAGCCAGATCAGGTTGGAAACGCCGACGCAGAGGGTGACGATCAGCGCGTCGGTGGAGGCGAGGTGCAGCACCTCCCGCCCATAGGTCGGGGTATAGGCGGTGATCAGGTAGAAGGACACGGTGGTCATCGTGACCATCATCATGCCCAGCAGCACCACCTGCCAGTTGGCGGCCACCGAGCGCAGGATCTCGCCCGCCGTCGGGCGGCGGTGCCGCGTCTGCTCCAGGAAGGCCTCGGTCTCGGGCAGGGAGCGGCGGATATAGAAGAGGTAGGGCACGATCAGGCAGCCCACCAGCAGCGGCACGCGCCAGCCCCAGGCATCCATCTGCGCCGGGGACAGCAGGCTGGCCAGCGTCACGCCGAGCAGCGCGGCGAAGATCACCGCCACCTGCTGGCTGCCCGACTGCCAGGAGACGTAGAAGCCCTTGTTGCCGGGCGTCGCGATCTCCGAAAGATAGACGGACACGCCGCCCAGCTCCACGCCGGCGGAGAAGCCCTGCAGCAGCCGGCCGATCAGCACCAGCACCGGCGCCATCAGCCCGATCGTCGCATAGCCCGGCACCACGGCGATGGAGAGCGTGCCCACCGCCATCATCGCCAGCGTCAGCAGCAGCCCGTTGCGGCGGCCGTGCCGGTCGATATAGGCGCCCAGCACCAGCGCGCCGAGCGGGCGCATCAGGAAGCCGACGCCGAAGGCCGCGAGCGACGCCATCAGCGAGGCGAAGGGGTTCTGCGAGGGAAAGAAGGTCCGGCCGATGGCGGCGGCGTAGTAGCCGTAGACCGTGAAATCGTACATCTCCAGGAAGTTGCCGGAGGCAACCCGGAAGACGTTCTTGATCTGGTCTTTTCGGGAGGAGGGGGTGGGCAAGAGGGCATGCTCCCAGCAGGCAGTCTTCTGTCAGCTAGACCTCATGGCCATCCGGAAACATGGGCCGGAAGATTACGGAAAATTTGCATGCTTCTGTCCGTCAGGTCATTCCGGCTTCCGGCCGCCGGATTTCCGCCGACGGAGCCCGTCGCGGCGCTTGCCGGCGCCGTTCGGAACATAATATGAACATTCATGCAGAGCCGTGCCATGGACCTCCGCCGGAAGCTGGAAATCCTCGCCGACGCGGCGAAATACGATGCCTCCTGCGCCTCCTCCGGCTCCGAGAAGCGGGACAGCCGCGACGGCGGCCTGGGCAGCACCGAGGGGATGGGCATCTGCCACGCCTATGCGCCGGACGGGCGCTGCATCTCCCTTCTGAAGGTGCTGCTGACCAATGCCTGCGTCTATGACTGCGCCTACTGCATCAACCGTGCCTCCTCGAACGTGCCGCGGGCGCGCTTCACGGTGGCGGAGTTGGTCGGGCTGACGCTCGACTTCTACCGGCGGAATTATATCGAGGGGCTGTTCCTGTCCTCCGGCATCATCCGCTCGCCGGACTACACGATGGAGCAGATCCTCCGCGTGGCGCGGGAACTGCGGGAGGATCACGGCTTCCGGGGCTATATCCACCTCAAGACCATCCCCGATGCCGATCCGGCGCTGCTGGCGCAGGCGGGGGCCTATGCCGACCGGCTGAGCATCAATGTCGAGCTGCCGAAGGTGGAGAGCCTGGCCCGGCTGGCCCCGGAGAAGGACAGCGGCGCCATCAAGCGCGCCATGGGCGACCTTCGGCTGCGCATCGAGGGTGCGGCGGAGGCAAGGCGGGAGCACGAGGCCGGGCGGGTCCGGGCCACGCCGCCGCGCTTCGCCCCGGCGGGGCAGAGCACGCAGATGATCGTGGGCGCGGATGGCGTGGACGACCGCCAGATCCTGGGCACCACGGCGGCGCTCTACGGCTCCTACCGGCTGCGTCGGGTCTATTTCTCCGCCTATTCGCCCATCCCCGACGCGCCCGCCCTGTTGCCGCCCATGGCGCCGCCCCTGGTCCGCGAGCACCGGCTCTACCAGGCGGACTGGCTGATGCGCTTCTACGGCTTCGAGGCCGGGGAGATCGTGGCGCCAGCCGGGGAGGACGGCGCCGCGCCGGGCATGCTGGATCTCGACATCGATCCCAAGCTCGCCTGGGCGCTGCGCAACCGGCACCGCTTCCCGGTGGACCTGAACCGGGCGGGGCGGGAGATGCTGCTGCGCGTACCGGGGCTGGGGGCGAAGACGGTGGAGCGCGTGATCGCCGCACGGCGGCACCGGACGCTGCGGCTGGAGGATCTGGCGCGGCTGCACATCCCGCTGCGGAAGGTGGCGCCCTTCTTGATCGCCGCCGGGCATCATCCGCGCACCGGGTTGCTCGACCGCGCCGACCTGCGCGCCCTGCTGTCGCCGGAGGGAGGGCTGGCCGCCTCCCTGCCCATGGCGCCGCCGGGGCGCCCCCGCCAGCTTTCGCTCTTCGCCGTCCTCCCTGGCCCGGAAGGCGCTCATGGAGAAGGCGCGCATGCATAGCGTCGCCCTGGAGGCGCCCGACGACTTCGCCGGCTGGCGGGCGGCGGCGCGGGCGCTGGTGATCGCCGGCATCGCGCCGGAACGGGTCTCCTGGTCCAGCCCCGCCGATCCGCCCGCCCTGCTGGCCGGGCCACCGCCGCCGGAGGCACCGGAGGACGCCCCGGCGCCGCGCGTGCCAAGGGCCTTCCCGGAACTGGCCGAACAGGTGATCCGCCACCGCGATCCGGAGCGCTTCGCCCTGCTGCACCGGCTGCTGCACCGGCTCCAGGCGGAGCGGGGGCTGCTGGAAGTGGCCTCCGACCCCGATGTGGGGCGCGCCGAGGCCATGGCCCGCGCGGTGCGGCGGGACGCACACAAGATGCATGCCTTCGTCCGCTTCCGGGAGATGCGGGTCGCGCCGGGCGAGGACGGCGCCCGCTTCGTCGCCTGGTTCGAGCCGGGGCACCACATCCTACGCGCCGAGGCGGGCTTCTTCCGGCGGCGCTTCGCGGCCCTGCGCTGGAGCATCCTGACGCCCGGAGGCTCGGCGCACTGGGAGGGGCCAGGAGAGGGACCGGGGGAGGGACCGGAAGGCGGAGAGGTCCGCTTCGGCCCCGGCGCCCGCCGCGCCGATGCCCCGGCCGAGGATGCGGCGGAGGATCTCTGGCGCACCTACTTCGGCGCCATCTTCAACCCTGCCCGGCTGAAGACCGGCGCGATGCTGGCGGAGATGCCCCGCCGCTACTGGCGCAACCTGCCCGAGGCGCGCGACATTCCCCGCCTGATCGCCGAGGCCCCCGCCCGGGTCGCCGCCATGGTGGAGCGCGGCGCCACCCCGCCCGCCCCAAGGCGCCAGCGGACGGCGCATCTTGTCTCCCTCCCGGGCGGCCGTCCGGATGGCCTGCACCCGGTGGCCCCCTCGCGCGTTGGAACCGCCGCCATGCCCCATGCCCAGACCCAGGCGGACAGCGACGTCCCCGCCGCCCTCGCCGCGCTGAAGCGCGAGATCGAGACCCGCAACGACCTGCCGGACTGGGCCGGGCAAGCGACGCAGCTCGTCTTCGGCGAGGGGCCTCCCGCTGCCCTGCTGATGTTCGTGGGCGAGCAGCCGGGCGACGAGGAGGATCTCGCCGGCCGGCCCTTCGTCGGCCCCGCCGGGCGGCTCTTCAACCGGGCGATGGAGGAGGCGGGCGTCGCGCGGGACGAGGCCTATGTCACCAACGCGGTGAAGCACTTCAAATTCGCCCCGACCGGCAAGCGGCGCCTGCACCAGACGCCGGATGCCGGAGACATCACCTATTACCGGCCCTTCCTGGAGCACGAGATCGCCCTGGTGGCGCCGCGCCTGCTGGTCACGCTCGGCGCCACGGCGCTGCGCGCCGTCACCGGCCGCGCCATGCCGGTGACCAAGGTGCGGGGCAACGTGCTGCGCGCGCCGGACGGGCGCCTCTTCTACCCGACCGTCCACCCATCCTATCTGCTGCGGATTCCCGATTCCGCCATGAAGGCCCGCGAATACGACCGTTTCGTGGAGGATCTGGCCAAGGCCGCCGCCACCGCGCGCAGCCTGCCCGCCGCGGCCTGACGCCGCCGGATGGGACACCGGGGCAGGCTGTCCTCCGCAGGCAGGCCGTCTGCCCCGGAGGCCTGACCCCGCCACGCGGTCCCCAACGCCCTTGCTTCCTCGGTCCGGCTCAGGCTATGGGAATAAAATCAACGCCCCGGCACGACGCAACTGGCCCCTGAATACGAGAGCCCAGGAAGCATTCTCCCTCCCTGTGCCGTCAGGAGAACCCCACCTCCATCCGTGCGGATAAAGGCCTAAAATCCTAAAATCTTAAAGCCCTAAAATCCGCGATGGCATGAGGGTGGACAGCACCGGACCGTGACGCTTCCGATGATCCATGCCCTCCGCCCTTCGCATCAGGGAGCCGGTTTCGGAGCTTCGTTGGTGCCGGGCCGGTCGGGTTTCTTCTCGTCCGTCGGGGGCGTGGCACCGTCGCCCGCGGCGGCAGGCGGGGTCGCGGCCGGCTTCTCGCTCTCCGGACGGCTCTCCGGCGATCCGGGTTTCGGTTCGGCGGTGGGCTTCGGCACCTCCTGCTTCTCCGCAGGCGGCTTCGCCGGCGCGGCGGGCTGGGAGGCCGGCAGCTGAGACGCGGGCGACCGGGAGTCGGCGGGCGGCGCGGCCGGGGTCTCGGGCTTCGTCTGGGGTGCCGGCTGAGGCACCGGCTGAGGCACCGGCTGAGGCGCCGGCTGAGGCGCCGGCTGAGGCGCCGTCTGGGGCTTCGGCGCCGGTTCGGGCGTGGGCGCACGGGCCGGCAGCACCACGATGGTGACGTTGCGCTGGTTGCGGTTCTCGGTGCTGCGGCTGAAGCCGGCGACGCGCGCCTCGCTCCGCAGGCGCCCGGCGGGGATGCCGTACTGCGCCGTCAGCGCCTCCGCCACCGCCCGCGCGCGGCTGGCCGCGAGCCGGACATTGCTGGTCTGGCCGCCCTCCCGGTCGCTGTGGCCCAGCACGCAGACATCGCGGTCCGGTTCCGCCTTGATCAGTTGGGCGGCGGCGGCGAGTCCGCTGCGGGCCGCCTCCGTGACCTGGGCATTGCCGGAGCGGAAGGGGATGGCGAAGACATCGTCCTCCAGCCGTTCCGCCCCGACGCAGCTGAAATCCCGCCGCGGGGCCTGGGCCGTGGCCTGGGTGGCCGCCAGGGACAGGATCGCGGGGGCGAGGATCGCGGCCAGCAGGCCGGGCAGCAACGGAACCATCACGAGGCCGCCTGGGCGAGCAGCCCGGCCCCGGCGAGGCGCTGGAGGAAGCCGGCGGCATCCACACCCGGATGCGCCCGGCTGAGCCCGGCCTCGTCCACCTCCCGCCGCGACAGGATCCAGCCGGCGGCCTCGGCCTCGGCGGGGGACAGGGGCAGGGTGCCGGACCCGGTCTTCAGCAGCCATTCGCTGCCGCGCCGCACGGGCTTCGCGCCCTCCGCCACGACGCGGAAGCCACCCTCGCCGCTCTCGGCCGGGGCGGCCGCTTCCTCGGGCACGCTCAGCCCCCGGGTGGCGAGGAGGCTGTTGCCGCCGCGGTGGAAACGGTGCTCGGCGACGAGGCGGCCCAGCATCTCCAGCACCCGCGGTTCGCGGCAGTATTCCGACAGCCGGGTGCCGAGCTGCCCGGCCCGCGTGTTCAGGGCGAATTGCGCGGCGGGGGTGCCGTCCTGGCGGGGCAGGGGCTGGCGGAAGAGCGGGTCCTGGATCGCACGCTCGAACAGCATCGACAGCAGGTCCAGCCCCAGCGGCGCATTGGCGCCATAGGCGACATGGACGGAGGTGTCGGCCTCGGTGATCGCGTCGTGATACCAGCCGCGCGGCAGGTAGAGCAGGTCGCCGGCCTTCAGCACCACCTTCTCGCGCAGCGGTCCCTTGGCCTGCTCGTGATGCGCCTGGCCGAGATTGCGGAAGGAGGGATGGCTGATCGGCCATTCCGCCCGGTTGCTCCAGATGTTCCAGACCTTCTCGCCCTCGACCTGCACCGCCCAGACGTCGTGCGTGTCGAAATGGGCCGGGAAGGCCTTGTGCTGGCGGAAGGAGATATAGACGTTGGCCTGCGCCTTGCCGAGCCCGGCATCCTCCAGCGCGTCGCTGACCGAGGCGAGGCCGGGGGTCAGGCTGTCCACGTCGTTCATGACGATCGAGGCGCCGCGTGCCACCCAGTCGCGCAGCTTGCGGGAATCGGGCTGCTGCACCGCCTGCCCGTCGCGGCCGGTGGCGCGGATGCAATAGGCCTCCGGCGGCACGGCCTGGGTGTCCATCATCACGCGCAGCGACTGGCTGGACCAGATATGGGTCATGTCCAGCAGCCGGTCGATCGCGCGCCAGGACAGCACGGCGGCGAACTTCGCCGCGCCGCCCGGGATGTGCAGCGGCTGCCGGTCGTGGAACTCGGCGAAAAAGCGTTCCGGCGTGACCGGCGACAGCAGATCGGAAAGCGACAGGGCCATGGCGCGCAGCCTAGCCGAGGGCCGGGCGGCCGTCATCGTCACCTCCGGGGGCCGTCACCCCGCATGCCGCGCATCGCCGGCATCTGTGGCGTGGTTGCATCGGCGGGCCGCTCCGCCACCGGCCCGCCGGTGAGGCGAAGGCCGGGAGATGGGGCCGGGGAAGATGAGGTGCGGTGCGCGGAAGCGTCACCGGCGCGTGCCTTGCGTCCCCCGGACAGGGCGCCGATACCAGCGGGGACGCCAGGAACCGCCCTGTGCAACCGGACCGCAGCAAGCAGGCCGGGGCAGGGCAGAGCACAAGGACGAGGACCATGCCGCAGGACGCCAGCCCCGCCGGACGTGGAGTGGAACAGGGAACCGGATCGGACCGGCTGCGGGTGGAGATCCTCGGCGCCGCCGGGGAGGCGGCGCGGCGGCTCGCGCCGGCCCTGCCGGAAGACCTGCCGGTGCTGCTGCGCCATCTCTTCGAGGCCCTGCCGACCGCCGAGCTGGCGGCCGAATCGCCCGAAGCGCTGGCCGCGGCGGCGATCTCGCTCTGGTCCCTGGCCTCCGAGCGGAAGCCCGCCGAGGCGAAGCTGCGGCTCCAGCCGCCGGGCCCAGGGCGCGGCGGCGCGTTGCTGGAGATCGTGACGGACGACATGCCCTTCCTGGTGGACAGCGCCATGGCGGCGCTGACCCTGTCCGGGCGCACGGTGCGGCGGCTGCTGCATCCGGTGATGACGGTGCGCCGCGACGCCGGAGGGCGGCTGCTGGGCTTCGACCCCCAGGAGACAGCCGAGCGGGGGACGGCCGAGAGCATGATGCGCATCGAGGTGTCGCCCGCCCCCGCCCGGCTGCTGGGCGAGGACGCCGCCCCGGCGGAGGACTGGCCCGGCGTGGAGGCCACGCTGCGGCGGACCCTGGCCGATCTGCGCCAGGCCGTGTCCGACTATCCCGCCATGCGCGCGCAGCTCCGTCTCGCGGCCCAGGACGTGGCGGGCGCGCCGTCGGGGGCGGAGGTCAGCGATTTCCTGCGCTGGCTCGACGAGGACAATTTCGTGCTGCTCGGCCATCGCCGGCTGCGGCTGGAAGCCCCGGACGGGGCCGCGCCCAAGGCCACGCAGGAGGATGAGGGGCTGGGCCTGCTGCGCGACCCGGCCCTGCCGGTCTTCGATGCCCTGCCCCCCCTGCCGGAAGGCGAGGCGGCGCGGACCACGATCCCCGCCCTGACCGTGGCCAAGGCGGGGACGCGCGCCCGGGTGCACCGGCCGGTGCATCTCGACCTGATCCTGACGCCGGTGGTGCTGGAGGGGCGGGTCGTGGCCGTCCACGGCTTCCTCGGCCTCTTCGCGGCCACGGCCTACAACCGCAACCCGCGCTCCATCCCCTGGCTCTCCTCCAAGGTGCAGCGCATCCTCGACGCCGCCGGCGCCATGCCGGAGAGCCATGACGAGCGGGCGCTGCGCTTCATCCTCGACACCTGGCCGCGCGACGAGCTGTTCCAGGCGGGCGAGGCGGAGATCCTGGCGGCGGCGCGCCGGGTGCTGGACCTGCAACTGCGCCCGCGCCCGGCGCTGATGCTGCGGCGCGACCCCTCGGGGCGCTCGGTCGCCGCCATCGCCTGGCTGCCGCGCGACACCTTCGACACGCGGCTGCGGGAACGCGTGGGGCGGCTGCTGGCCGGGGCCTTCGACGGGCGGCTCGCCTCGGTGGGCGTGGCGCTGGGCGACGGGCCGCTGGCGCGGGTCCACTACATCATCGCGACAACCCCCGGTGCCGTCCCCCAGGTGGACGACACGGTGCTGGAGGCGGCGATGGCGCAGGCCGCGCGCTCCTTCGCCGACCGGCTGGGCGACGCCTTGGCGCGCGACCGGGGGGAGGACGAGGCGGCACGGCTGCTCGCCCGCTGGGCCGAGGGCTTCCCGCCCGCCTATCGCGAGGAAACGCCCGCGGCGCTGGCGGTGGCCGACCTGCGGCTGGCGGAGGAGGCGATCGGCCAGGGACGGCTGGCGGCGCGGATCGAGCGCGCGCCGGGCGATGACGCGCGGCGGCTGACGCTGCGGCTGGTGCGGCCGGGCGGGCCGCTGCCCCTGGCCGACGCGCTGCCGCTCTTCGAAGCGCTGGACCTGCGGGCGCTGGAGGAGGTGCCGCACCGGCTGGCCCCGGCGGGTGCAATGCCGGCGGTGCTGCATGTCTTCACGCTGCAGGCCGGTTGCGAGGCGCGTCCGGAGCGCTTCCCGGCGCTGCTGGTGGCACTGGAGGCGCTGCTGACCGGCCGGGCCGAGGCGGACGGCTTCAACCGGCTGGTGCTGCGCGCCGGGCTGGACTGGCGGGAGTGCTGGCTGCTGCGAGCCCTGTTCCGCTGGCTCAAGCAGGTGGGCTTCGCCTTCAGCCAGGAGGCGGTGACCGGCGCGCTGGCGGCGCAGCCCGAGGCGGCGCGGCTGCTGGTGGACCTGTTCAACGCGCGCTTCGATCCCGCGCGGCCGCGCGACGAGGCGGCCGAGGCGGTGCTCGCGCGGCGCTGGGATGCGCTGCTGGAGGCGAATGCGGACCCGGACGCGGACCGCATCTTCACCCGGCTGCGGCGCCTGCTGGATGCGGTGCTGCGCACCAACTACTTCCAGGAGCGCGACCGGCTGGTGCTGAAGATCGACAGCGCCGCGGCGGGCGAGATGCCGCTGCCGCGGCCCTGGCGCGAGATCTTCGTGCATGCCGCGACGATGGAGGGCTGCCACCTGCGCGCCGGCCCGGTGGCGCGGGGCGGCATCCGCTGGAGCGACCGGCGCGAGGATTTCCGCACCGAGATCCTGGGGCTGATGAAGGCGCAGCGCCTGAAGAACGTGGTGATCGTGCCGACCGGCGCGAAGGGCGGCTTCGTGCTCAAGGGCAGCGTGCCCACGGAGCGCGAGGGCTTCATGGCGGCGGGGCAGGCGGCCTATCGCCAGCTCGTGCGCGGCATGCTCGACGTCACCGACAATTACGGCGCCGATGGCGGCGTGGTGGTGCCGGACCGCGTGGTGCGCCGCGACGGCGACGATCCCTATATCGTCGCTGCCGCCGACAAGGGCACCGCCACCTTCTCCGACATCGCCAACGGCATCTCGGCGGAATACGGCTTCTGGCTGGGCGACGCCTTCGCCTCGGGTGGCAGCCAAGGCTATGACCACAAGGCGATGGGCATCACCGCCAAGGGCGCCTGGGTGATGATCGCGCGGCATTTCCGCGAGATGGGGCGCGACATCCAGCGCGAGCCCTTCACCGTGGCGGGCGTCGGCGACATGAGCGGCGACGTCTTCGGCAACGGGCTGCTGGTGTCGCGCCAGACGCGGCTGGTGGCAGCCTTCGACCACCGCCACATCTTCCTCGACCCGGACCCCGATCCCGAGGCGTCCTACAACGAGCGCGAGCGGCTCTTCCGCCTGCCGCGCTCCTCCTGGGCGGATTACGAGGCGCGGCGGATCAGCGAGGGCGGCGGCGTCTTCCCGCGCAACGCCAAGTTCCTGCCGCTGAGTCCGCAGGCACAGCGGCTGCTGGGCCTCGCGAAGGAGCGCGCGGAGCCGGCCGAGGTGATGAAGGCGATCCTGACGCTGGATGTGGACCTGCTCTATTTCGGCGGCATCGGCACCTATGTGAAAGGCGCCGGCGAGACCCAGGCCGAGGCGGGCGACCGCGCCAACGACGCGCTGCGCGTCAATGGTGGCCAGTTGCGCGCCCGTGTGCTGGGCGAGGGCGCCAATCTCGGCATCACCCAGGCAGGGCGGATCGAGGCGGCTCGAGCCGGCGTGCGGCTGAACACTGATGCGCTCGACAATTCCGCCGGCGTCAGCACCTCCGACCACGAGGTGAACATCAAGATCCTGCTGGCCGACGCCACCGCCTCCGGTGCGCTGACCATGCAGGGGCGCGACACGCTGCTGGCGGAGATGACCGACGAGCTGGCGGGGCAGGTGCTGGCCGACAATGTCGAGCAGTCCCTGGCCGTCAGCCTGGAGGAAGCGGCGGGCGCCGAGGCGCTACCGGCGCATGCGCTGCTGATGACGCGGCTGGAATCCGCCGGGCTGCTGGACCGCGCCGTGGCGGGCCTGCCGGATGCGGCGGCGATGGCGGCGCGGATCGCCGCCGGGGATGCGCTGACGCGGCCCGAGATCGCAGCGCTGCTGCCGGTGGCCAAGCTCTGGCTGACGGATGCGATCGAGGCGAGCGACCTGCCGGACGACCCGGCGTTGCTGCCGCTGCTGGTGGACTACTTCCCGACGCCGCTGCGGCGCCGCTTCTCGGCCGAGGCGCAGCGGCACCGGCTGCGGCGCGAGCTGATCGCGACGGTGCTCGGCAACCTCGTCGCCAACCGGATCGGGCCGGCGGGGCTGGCGCGGCTGACGGCGGAATCCGATCCGGCCACCGTGGCCCGGGCGGCTTGGCTGGCGGGCGCGCTGTTCCGCACCGACGCGGCGGCGGATGCGATCGACCGCTCCGACGCGCCCTGGCCGCGGCGGCGCGACGCGCTGCTGGCGCTGCGGACCCTGCAGGAAACGGCGGCGCGCGGGCTGCTCACCGGCCGGGAGATGCGCCGGCCGCTGGACGAGGCGCTGGACGGGTTGCTGCCCGGCACGGCAGCGCTGGTGGCGGCGGTGCCGGCGGGCGAGGTGGACCCGCTGCTGCCGCCCGAGCCCGCGCGGTTGGCGGCGGCTGCTCCGGCCCTGCTGCCGGCACTGGGCGTGCTGCGGCTGGCCGCGGCCGCCGGGGCCGCGCCGGGCGAGGCCGCGCAGGCCTGGGCCGAGGCGGGGCGGCGCATGGGGCTGGACGCGCTGCGCGGCGCCGCCCAGTCGGCCCCGGCGGGCGGGGCCTTCGGCGCCCGCGCCCGGGCGGCGCTGCTGGACGAGCTGGACGGGCTGCAGGCACGCTTCGCCCGGGTGCTGCTGGAAGGGCGCGATCCGGCGGCGGGCGCGGAGGCGGCGCTGGCCACGGCGCGCGAGGCAGCCGCGGTGCCGGACCTGGCGGCCGTGACCGTGGCGCTGCGGGTGCTGGCGCGCCTGCCGGGGTGAGGCGGGGCGGGGGGGGGTATCGGCTACCCCTCCCTGTCCGGGGACCATGCCCGCACGGATCGTGCGGAGGGGGATGATTGGACCGACGAGCTTTCGCCTGGGCGCTCTATGACTGGGCGAACAGCGCCTTTCCCACGATGGTGTCCACCTTCGTCATCGCCGCCTATTTCACTCAGGCCGTGGCGCCCGACCCGGCGCAGGGGCAGGCGATGTGGGGCTGGATGCAGAGCTCGGCGGCGGTGGCGATCGCGCTGCTCTCCCCCGTGCTGGGCGCGGTGGCCGATGCCGGTGGGCGGCGGCGCCTGCTGCTCGGCCTCTGCACGCTGCTGGCGGCGCTGCTGACGTCGCTGGTCTGGTTCGCCCGGCCCGACCCGTCCTGGACGCTGTGGCTGCTCGCCTGCGTCGGGGGCGCGACCGTGGCCTTCGAGGTCGGCACCGTCTTCTACAACGCCATGCTGCCGCAGGTGGCGCCGCCGGAGCGGATCGGGCGGGTCTCGGGGCTCGCCTGGGGGCTGGGCTATGCCGGCGGGCTGGCCTGCCTCGCCTTGGCGCTGGTGCTGCTGATCCGACCTGACCCGCCGCTCTTCGGGCTGGACAAGGCGAGCGCCGAGCCGGTGCGGGCGGCGGCATTGCTGACCGCTGCGTGGCTGCTGGGCTTCGGCTGGCCGGTGCTGCTCGCCGTACCCGATCCCGGGGGGCCGCGCCGGGGCTGGGCGGCGGCGGCGCGGGGCGGGCTGGAGGAGCTGGTCTCCGTGCTGCGCCGCCTGCCGCGGCGGCGGGACCTCTGGCGCTTCCTGCTGGCCAACATGCTCTACACCGACGGGCTGAACACGCTCTTCGCCTTCGGGGCCATCTTCGCCGCCGGGGTGCATGGCATGGCGATCCAGGAGATCCTGCTTTTCGGCATCGCGCTGAACGTCACCGCCGGGATTGGCGCGGCGGCGGGCGGGCTGATCGACGACCGGCTGGGCTCGAAACGCACGGTGCTGTTCTCGCTGGCCGCGCTGCTGTTATTGAGCGCGGCGCTGGTCGTGGTGCCTTCGAAGACGGCCTTCTGGGCCCTGGCGCTGCTGCTGGGGCTGTTCTTCGGCCCGGCCCAGGCCTCCTCGCGCACGCTGCTGGCGCGGCTGGCCCCGCCCGGGGAGATGGCGGCGCATTTCGGACTCTTCGCCCTGTCGGGCCGCATCACCGGCTTCCTCGGCCCGGCGGTGCTGGCACTGGTGACGGGCTGGACCGGCAGCCAGCGGCTCGGCATGGCGACGATCGGCGTGTTCCTGGGGCTCGGCGCGCTGATGCTGCTGACGGTGCGGGCGCCGCGCCGGGCCGGGACCTGATCGGAGAGCCGCTCCAATGCCAGTTCCAGGAGATCTCCACGCAGGCGGAATAACAACCTATGGTCGCGTTCATGCGATTCCTCCTCGCGTTTCCGCTCCTGTGCCTCGCCGCCTGTGGCGATACGGTGATGGCCGACCTGATGCGCCCCGTCCTGGGTGGGCCGGCGGAGGAACTGGCCGGGGAGCCGATCCCGCGCAGCCGCCTGCCCACCCCTCCCGCTGATGGCCTGCCCGCCGAGCCGGCGCTGTCCGTGCGGCAGGGGTCGCGCCACGCGGTGGCGGTGCTGGTCGAGGAGAATGGCGAGCGCCGGCTGTGGCGAAGCCCGGACGGGCTGGTGGTCGCGACGGATGGGGCGCGGGTGACGGCGACGGCGGGGGTCCGGACCTATCTGGCCGCCACGCGGCTGGACGGGCCGGACCCGCTGGACGACCCGACGGCACTGGCGGAACGCCCGGCCACGCTGCGCCGCTGGGTGGACCTGATGCGCCCCGACCGCTCGCCCGACCACATGCGCTTCGGCCTGGGATTGGAATGCCGGCTGCGGGCGGCGCGGAGCGGGGAGGCGCTGCTGGTGGAGGAACGCTGCGGCGGCGGCGCCTCCTTCACCAACCGCTACTGGGCGGTGCCGGAGACCGGGGCGATCTGGCGGTCCGAACAGTGGGTCGGGGAGGAGCGTCCGATGGTGATCGAGGTCCTTACGCCGCCCGCCAGCTGAGCCCCGCCCGCTGCACCCGCCGCGCCACCAGGAACAGCCAGCCGAGCTGCACCAGCAGAGCGGGCAGCAGGACCAGCGGCTTGGCCCAGGGTGCGAGTTCCAGGAAGAGCAGCGCGAGCAGGCCCTGGAACACGGCGAAGCCCCAGTGAGCGGCGGCGATCCGGGCGGTCGGGATGCCGGCGCGCTGGGCCATCTGGTACAGGTGGGTGCGGTGCGCCTGGGCCACGCGCTCCCCCATCGCCATGCGGCGGAGCAGGGTGAAGCCGCTGTCGAAGAGCAGCGCGAAGAGCAGCAGCGGCACGATCAGGAAGGAGACCTGGGTGTATTCGAAGCGGGCGGCGGCCACGGCCAGCACCGCCATCATGAAGCCCAGGAACTGCGAGCCGACATCGCCCATGAAGATGCGCGCCGGGGTGAGGTTGAAGGGTAGGAAGCCCAGCAGCCCGGCGGCGAGGAAGAGCGCGGCGGCATAGACGAACCAGCCGCCCAGCAGCGCCGCGATGCCGCAGAGGGCGATGGAGGCGATAAGGACCGCGCCGCCGACCAGCCCGTCCAGCCCGTCCATGAAGTTCACCGCGTTGGTGCAGGCGAGGATCCAGAACAGGGTCAGCACCGGGCCGAAGGGGCCGAGCTCGGTCAGGCCGATCTCCGGCAGGGCGACGCGGCTGATGACGAGGCCGCTGCCCATCGCCACCAGCGCCGCCGCGCCCTGGGCGGCGAGCTTGAGGGAGAAGCGGAAGTTCACGACGTCATCGGCCAGCGAGACGGCGGCGATGGCGACGGCGGCCAGAATCACGCCGATGAACTGCGGCTCGGCGATGCGGGCGTATTGCGCGCCGGAATAGAGCACGATCATGCCTGCGACGAAGGCGGCCACCACGCCGACACCGCCGCCGCGGGGCGTCGGCACCACATGGGCGGAGCGGGCATTGGGGCGGTCCAGGATGGGGAAGGCGATCATCGCCCGCACCAGCGCCGCCGAGAGGAGGGCGAGCATCGCGGCGAAGCCGAGATGCTGAAGGAAGGCTTGGAACTGCATCGGGGCCAGGAATTCAGGAAGAGGGGGTCAGGCGCTCGGGGTCGAGGCTGGCATAGATGTCGCCGCTGTTGGCCGCCTGCGGCAGGGCTTCGAGCCATTCGGCCGTCTCCGCCGCGCCACGCGGCCGGGGGAAGAGGAAGCGGGCATCCTCCCCGAGGCAGGCGTTGAAGCGGTAGGGACCAAGGCTCGCCAGCCGGTCGAGGCAGCGGCGCGCGACGTCGCGCTGGATGGTGGTGAACTCGAAGCTCAGGGCGCGCAGGGGGCGGCTCAGCCCGGCCAGGGCCTCGGCCTCATAGCCTTCCACATCCAGCTTGGCGAAATGCGGCGGGCCGTGCCGGGCGATCAGCGCGTCGAGCGTGGTGACGGGGCGGCGGAGCGTGCCGTCCCAGCGCTGCTCCGCCCAGCCCTCGGCATCCCGGGCGGCGGCCACGAAATCGGCGGAGGCGGTGGCCACGGTGGGGTTGGCGCTGTTCAGGCGCAGCTCGGCCTCGCCCTCCGCCGCGCCGACCAGGGCGGCGAGGACGGTGACGCCGGGATCGCTGCGGAACAGCAGGCGCAGCAGCCGGGCGAGGCGGGGCTGGGGCTCCACGGCCAGGGCGCGGGCGCCGAGGCGGCGGAAGCTCGCCGTGCGGTCGCCGACATGGGCGCCGAGATCGAAGCCCAGTTCGCCAGGGCCGAGGAAGCGGCGCAGATGCGCGTCCAGCGCCGCCGCCCGCCCCGGGGCGTAGTAGATCCGCAGCGAGCGGCCGATCGCGGCGGCCTGGATCATCCGCGCTGGCCCGCGGCGCGGAAAGCCACGGCGACGCCGCCGGCGCCCTCCGGCGGGACGGTGAGGCCGAGCGGGGTTTCCGTGGCGAGGCCGGCCAGCAGGCGCCGGGCGGCGGCGTTGCCGTCGCCGGTCAGCACGGTGATGGCGGCGTGGAAGGGCAGGGAGGGCGGTTCCACGCCGGGGAGCAGCGCCTCCAGCGCCGCCGCCGGCAGGATGCGGACCCGCGTCTCGGCCAGGGGCAGGACGTAGCCGCCCGCCGGGTCCGGCTCCAGCGGCATCCCGGCGAGGCGCGACAGGCGCGCGGCGCTCTCGGCGGGCCGTTCCGCGACCAGGATGCTCTCGGCCAGGGCCACGGCGTTGTTGGGATGGTCGAGCCAGCGCTCCTGCCAGAGAAGCTCCGGCGTCAGGTGCTCGATGAGCTGGACGCGGCCCTCCGGCGCATCCGGCAGCGGCACGCGGGCGAAGCGGGCGCGGGGCCCCTCCGGATCGTCCACCGGGCGTTCCAGCATCGCCACGTCGTGGATGTCGAGCCCGGCACGGCGCAGGCGCGGCAGGTTGGCACCGGCATCCTCGGTGGCGAGCGCCAGGATGTGCATCCCTGTGTAGCGGTCGAGGAAGCGGCCCAGCCCGTTATCCGGCAGGGCCGGGTCGAGGATCGCCAGGAGCTCCAGATAGCCCCGGCGCAGCATGGCGCAGCGGTTGCCGGTGGCCAGCGGCTCCGCCGGACCGCCGGGGATGCGCGGGGCGGATTGCCGGGCGATGGGGGTCAGGGCGAAGCCCAGCCGCTCCCACTGCGCCCAGAGGGTGGGGCCATCGCGGGTGCAGACACCGATATGATCGAGATCCGAGGCGGTGCCGTTGCCTTCCGCTCCGGCGGCGGGGACGTTCAAGCGAGGGTCTCGTATTTCGGTAGCAGCCATTCCCGCGGCTCGGCGGCGGCCTCGGCATACCAGCGCTCCATCAACGGATGGCGGCGCACCGCCTCCAGATAGGCGAGGGAGCGGGGGGAGAGTTCCGGCTGGTAGGTCAGGAAGCGGGCCACCACCGGGGCGTACATCGCATCCGCCGCGCCGAACTCCGCGCCGAACAGGAAGGGGCCGCCTTGTTCGATGAGGCAGTCCGCCCAGACCGCCTCGATGCGGGCGATGTCGGCCAGGCTTTCCGGGTTGCGTCCGAGCCCGGCATAGTCGTCGCGGCCCAGGTTCATCGGCATGGCGATACGCATGGCGCGGAAGCCGGCATGCATCTCCGCCGCCACGGATCGGGCCTGGGCCCGCGTCACGCGATCGGCGGGCCAGAGCCGGGGTTCCAGCTCGGCGCAGTATTCCAGGATGGCGAGGCTTTCCCAGATGCGGGCGCCGCGATGCTCCAGATAGGGGACGAGGCCGGCCGGGGTGACCTGCTTGATGGCCTCCGTGCCCCCGCCCCCGGCGAGGGGGATCAGCACCTCCTCCACCTCCAGCCCGGCGAGATGCACGCCGAGCCAGCCGCGCAGGCTCCAGGAGGAATAGCGCTTGGTGCCGATGACGAGGCGGCCTTCGGACATAGGACTGGCTCCCTTATTCCGCCGGGACGGCGGCGACGCCCTTGCTGGTGGAGTACTCGAAATGCAGCGCTTCGCCGGGGAAGACGCGGCCATGCGCGGCATGGGCGGCCACGGCGGCCTCGGCGAAGCCCTGCAGGATCAGCTTGAGCTTGCCGGGATAGGTGGCGATGTCGCCGATGGCATGGACGCCGGGGATGTTCGTTTCCATCGTCGCCGGGGTCACCGCGACATGGGTCTTCTCCAGCCCCAGGCCCCATTCGGCGATGGGACCGAGCTCCATGGCCAGGCCGAAGAAGGCCAGCAGGTGGTCGGCCTCCACGTCGCGCTCCTCCCCCTTCAGGGTGGCAAGGGTGACATGGGTGAGCGTCCGCCCGTCGCCCTTCAGCCCGTGGAGCTGGTAGGGGATGGCCATCTCGATCTCGCCCCGCGCGGCGGCGTCCTCCATCTGGGAAACGCTTTCCGGCGCGGCGCGGAACTTGGGGCGGCGGTGGACGAAGGTCACCTTGGCGGCCACCTGCTTCAGCGACAGGGCCCAGTCCACGGCGGAATCGCCGCCGCCGGCGATCACCACGCGCTTGCCGCGGAAATCCTCGCGCCGGGCAACGAAGTAGCGGACGGCGCCGCCTGCCTCATAGCCCTCCAGCCCGGCCAAGGGCGGGCGGTTGGGGCCGAAGGCGCCGGCCCCGGCGGCCAGGATCACCGCCTTGGCCACCACCGTGTCGCCGGCGCTGGTGCCGAGCACGAGGTTCTCGCCGTCCCGAACCAGGCTCTCCACCCGGCGGCCGAGGAGATAGGTGGGGGTGAAGGGGCGCGCCTGTTCCTCCAGCCGGTCGATCAGCTCGCCGGCCGGGATGCGTGGAAAGGCTGGGATGTCGAAGATCGGCTTCTCGGGGTAGAGCGCCGTGCACTGGCCGCCGATGGCATCCAGCGTATCGATCACCGTGCAGCGCATCTTCAGCATGCCGCATTCGAACACGGCGAACAGGCCGGCAGGCCCTGCCCCGATGACGGCGACGTCGGTCTCGATGCGCGCGGCCATCCCTGTCTCCCCATTCCCGGTGATACGGGCCAGTCATACGGGCCAGTCCGGGGCTGGGTGATACAGGCAAGCGCGCCGCGATCAAAGCCACCTGCCGGCGGGCGGCGGAAATTAGCGCCTGCCTGGGAGGGGCGGGCAGGGTGGTGTGTGGGATGGGAAGGCCGGGCTGGGCGCAAAGCCCGCCGGGCGGGCCCGGATCGCGGAAAAACCCCGGTCAGGGGAAGATCCGGCGGGAGCAGATCCGGGACAAGAGGGGAAACCCGTTGAGGGTCAGCCCATGATCTCGCGCACGATGCGGCGGATTTCCTCGCTGCTCAGGCCGGAGGTCTCCGGACGCGGCGGCAGGGCAGGGACGGAAGCCAGGGCCGCCGGGAAGGGCAGGCTGGCGGTGACGGCCAGATGGCCGGCATGGGTATGGGACGTCGTGTTCATGGTATTCCTTTTGCCGCGGCCTCCGGGATCGGAGCCGTTCGGGGCGGTTTTCGAAGTCTAGCGTGGAGAATGGCCCGAAGTCGGTGACTTCATGATGAAGATCGCCATCCGTCGTCGCGGGCGAAGCCGGCGGGAAAGGGGAGGCGATCGATCAGGCGGCCTTCGCCTGGAAGAGTGTCACCGGAACGATGTCGGCGGTGGGGACGTCGCCAGGACGATGGCCGCGTGACAGTCGTCACATGCGGCGATCGCGGCGGGCTCGCTCACGGCAGATTGCCGTTCCGGTTTTGCGGAGGGAGGCCGTGGCCCCCTCTGCTGTCGCGGCCACCATCCCCGCGGCCGGCATGGCCGGCGGATGCGGGGAGTGGCCGGCGGGACCTTGCGGTCCCGTCACGCCTGTTCAGGCGCGCTTCAGGTTGCCGGCCGAGACCTTGCCCTGATTGCCGCGCTGCATCTCGAACTCGAGCTTGTCGCCCTCGTTCAGGTTGCCGATTCCAGAGCGCTCAACGTCGGAGATGTGGACAAACACATCCTTGGAGCCATCATCCGGCTGGATGAAGCCATAGCCCTTGGTTGCGTTGAACCACTTAACAGTGCCGGTTGCCATGGTGTTTTCCGATCCTTGGCAGAAATCCCCGCCGCGCAGACATGCACGGCGGACCAAGCCTTTGGAAAGGATGCAGACACCAGGCTCGGCGCTCCGTCACGAGCTCGGAGAGCAGGCCGAACCAAACACTTGATGGGTCATAGGGTGGGGAAGTGCATCCCGGAAAACAAGAGGCGAATGAGGAGGTAAGGGCGACCGGGGAGTGATCCAGGGGCTGATTCAGTGCGCGAACAAGGGGTTGAGGACCATTAATCACGATTTCGTGAGTTTGATGAGGCTGCCGGATCGAAAGCGAACAGTAGATCGCGGCTCACGATTCATTGATCAAAATTTCATTGTGAGCAATTTGATCGTGCTCTAAATAATGCCAGCGATGGAGGTGCGGCATGTCGGACGGAACGCAGGACACCACCCTGCTGGATGACCAGCTCTGCTTCGCCCTCTATTCGGCGATGAACGCTTTGGGCCGCGCCTATGCCCCGCTGCTGGAGCCGCTCGGGCTCACCTACCCGCAGTATCTGGCCATGCTGGTGCTCTGGGAAAGGGACGACCTGATGGTGAAGGAGCTGGGGCAGCGGCTGTTCCTGGACTCCGGCACCCTCACGCCGCTGCTGAAGCGGCTGGAGGTGGCCGGGCTGGTGCGGCGGATGCGCGATCCGTCAGACGAGCGCCTGGTCCGCATCCGCCTGACCGAGGCGGGCCGGTCCCTGCGAGAGAAGGCGCAGGAGATCCCTGATCGCCTGGCCTGCGCGATGGACCGTTCCCCTGCCGAGATCGGGGGGCTGCGCGACAACCTGATCCGCCTGCGCGATGCCTTGCGGGCGGCCTGACCATCACCCTTGGCACACGGTTCCATGACCGCCCGCCCCGAGAAGGACGGCGCGGCGACGAGGAGAAGATCATGAGCGTCGACGTCAAGTACCGCACCACCGCCTCCGCCACCGGGGGCCGCGACGGCCGCGCCGCCACCGAGGACGGCTCGCTGGACGTGAAGCTGGCCACGCCCAAGGAACTGGGCGGGGCCGGCGGCGAGGGCAACAATCCGGAGCAGCTTTTCGCGGCGGGCTATTCCGCCTGCTTCCTGGGCGCCATGAAGGCGGTCAGCGGCAAGGTGGGCGTGCGCGTGCCCAACGATGCCAAGGTGACCGCCACGGTCGGCATCGGCCCGCGTTCCGAGGGCGGCTTCGGCATCACCGCCGACCTGCAGATCTCCCTGCCGGGCGTCGAGCGCGCCAAGGCGGAGGAACTGGTCCAGGCCGCGCACCAGATCTGCCCCTATTCCAACGCCACGCGCAACAACGTGGATGTCGGGCTGACGGTGGTCTGAACCATCCGGCGCGGGGAAGGGCCTGCGCGGGGAAGGGGTGGTGCATCGCGGCATCGCTTCCCCGCCATCGATGCCCGGCCAGGGCGATCCCGCCGTGAAACCGGCCCTGGCCGCTTGTCCCCCCGCGATGCGCCGGGGCATGGTGCGCGCCCATGGCGCCCGCTTCCCTCGACATCCTGTTGCCCGACCTCGCCGCCACCGAGGCGCTCGCGGCGCGGCTGGCCCGGC
This sequence comes from Roseomonas gilardii, assembly GCF_001941945.1. NCBI lineage: Bacteria > Pseudomonadati > Pseudomonadota > Alphaproteobacteria > Acetobacterales > Roseomonadaceae > Roseomonas > Roseomonas gilardii. The sequence continues at coordinate 691,476 of NZ_CP015583.1, forward strand.
TGGCGCTGCCCGGCGATGCCATCCTGCTGGACGGGCCGCTGGGGGCGGGGAAATCCGCCCTGGCGCGGGCCTTCCTGCGAGCGGCCTCCGGCGATCCCGGCCTGGAAGTGCCTTCGCCCACCTTCACCCTGGTGCAGGGCTATGAGATGCCGCCCGCCGCGCCCTTCCGCATGGCCCACCACTTCGACCTTTACCGCCTCGGTGGGGCGGAGGAGGTGGAGGAACTGGGCTGGGAGGAGGCGCGCGACGGGGTGGTCCTGGTGGAATGGCCCGGGCGGCTGGCGGACCTGGCCCCGGAGGATGCGCTGCGCATCAGCCTGACGCCGCTGGAGGGCGAGGCGCGGCAAGCCGCGCTGCGGGGCTGGCCCGGACGAATCGAGAGGCTTTCCCCATGACCATGGATGCCGTGGGCGCCACTGCCCCGAACGCCGAAACCCCGGACACCGCAGCCTCGGACACCGATACGGCGACCGCCGCTGCCCCGGCCATCGAGGCCGTGACCGCCGATGCCTTCCTGGCCGCCCACGGCTTCGCCGGCGCGGCGCGCGAGCCTCTGCCCGGCGATGCCGGGCGGCGGCGCTACACCCGCCTGCGCGGCGGGCCGGCGCCTGCCCTGCTGATGGACTGCTCCGCCGAGCCGGAGGTGGACCTGCACCCCTTCCTCCGGATGCAGGGGCCGCTGGCCGCAGCCGGGCTGTCCGTGCCACGCATCCTGGCGCGCGACGACGGTGCCGGGCTGCTGCTGGTGGAGGAGCTGGGCGAGCGCACCCATGCCGACCTGCTGGATGCCGGCGCCGCTCCGGCGCCGCTTTATGCCGCGGCGGGCGAGGCGCTCGCCGCGCTGCACGCGGTGCCGCCCCTGCCGGACCTGCCGGCCTGGGACGGCGCGGCGATGGCCCGGGCGGCGGCCGGCACCTTCCTGGACTGGTGGTGGCCGGCAGCGCTGGGCGAGGCGCCCTCTGCGGCGCAGCGCGAGGCCTTCGCCCGGGCCGTGCACGACACGATCGCGCCCTTCGGCGGCACGCGCGGCCTCGTGCACCGCGACTACTTCCCGGCGAACCTGACCCTGGTGCCGGGGCGGGAGGGCGTGCGCGCCGTGGGCATCCTGGATTTCCAGGACGCCGCGCTGGGCCATCCGGCCTATGACCTGCTGAGCCTGGTGGAGGATGCCCGGCGCGACGTGGCGCCGGAGGCCCGGGTGGCCGCCATCGCCGCTTATCGCCGGGTGCGGGACATGCCGGATCTGGAGGCCGCCATGGCCGCCCATGGCGCGGTGCGGCACCTGCGGGTCGCCTCGCTCTGGGTGCGGCTGGCGCGCCGCGACGGCAAGCCGCGTTACCTCGTCCATGGGCCGCGCTGCTGGCGCCTGCTGGCGGCGTCGCTGGCGCATCCGGCGGCCCGGCCGCTCGCTTCCTTCCTGGATGCGCATGTGCCATTGGCGAGCCGGATGAACCCGCCCCCGAAGGGCTCGTGAAGGAATTGGCCGCGTGAGCGAACCGACCGACGCCTCCGCAACCCCTCTGGCCCCCCAGCCGCCACCCCAGCCACCCCCCCTGCCGGACCTTGCCCTGCCCGCGCCGGGCGTCAGCCCGGGCACGGGAATGGTGCTGGCCGCCGGCCTCGGCACGCGCATGCGCCCGCTGACGGAGACCACGCCGAAGCCGCTGCTGCGGCTGCAGGGGCGGAGCCTGCTGGACCATATCCTCGACCAGCTCGATGCCGCCGGGATCGGCCGCGTGGTGGTGAACGCGCATCACCTGGCTTCGCAGGTCGAGGCCGCCTGCGCCGCCCGGCGGAAGCCCGCCTGCGAGGCGATCGTGGAGCCGGAGCTGCTGGAGACCGGCGGTGGCATCCGCAACGCCCTGCCGAGGCTGGGGCCCGATCCCTTCGTGGCGGTGAACGGCGATTCCTTCTGGCTGAACGGGCCGGTACCGGCGTTGCGGCGGCTCTTCGCGGCCTTCGATCCGGAGGCCATGGACGTGCTGCTGCTGGTGGCCCGAGCCGCCGCGGTGGAGGGCGATGTCGGGCGCGGCGATTTCGCGCTGGACCCGCTGGGCCGCATCCGCCGGCCGAAGGAGCGGGAGGTGGTGCCCTATACCTATGCCGGGGTGCAGGTGCTGCACCCGCGCCTCTTCGACGGTGCGCCGGAAGGGGCGTGGTCGATGAACCGGCTCTACGACAAGGCCATCGCGGCGGGGCGCGCCTTCGCCCTGGTGCATGACGGGGTGTGGTTCCACCTTTCCACCCCCGCGGACCTGGATCAGGCGGAGCACCGCCTCGAACGCGGGCTGGTGCGCTTCTTCTGAGGGCACGCCTTCCGTCCGGGGCGATGGCCCGGTCAATGTGACCGGGAACGGGGATTGATCGCCGCGCGGGGGCGGTAGAAGACTATCGCCGCCGCACGGACCCCAAGGTGCCCATGAGCCTGCCTCCCTTCTCCCGCCGTTCCCTGCTGCTGGCGGGCGCCGCCACGGCGATCGTCCCAGCGGCACTGGCTCCCCGGGTCCTGGCCCAGACCAGCCCCGGCACCACCGGCACGGTGACGGAGCCGACGCGGATCCGGCTGCGGCTGCTGGAAACCACCGACCTGCATGTGAACGTCTATCCCTACGACTACTACCGGGACCGGGCGGACGACACGGTGGGGCTGGCCAAGACGGCGACGCTGATCGCAGCGGCGCGGGCCGAGGCGAAGAACAGCCTGCTCTTCGACAATGGCGACGTGATCCAGGGCAGCCCGATGGGCGACTACATGGCCTATAGCCATGGGTTGAAGCCGGGGCAGGTGCACCCGATCATCGCCGCGATGAACAGGCTGGACTATGTCTGCGGCACGCTGGGCAACCACGAGTTCAACTACGGGCTGGACTATCTGGGCACCTCGCTGGCGGGGCAGAACTTCCCCAGCGTCTGCGCCAACGTGTTCAAGGCCGACGGTTCGCCGCTCGTCGCCCCCACCCGCGTCTTCGAGCGCGAGATGGTGGACGAGAAGGGGGGCAGGCGCCTGCTCAGGATCGGCGTGATCGGCTTCGTGCCGCCTCAGATCACGCAATGGGACAAGGCCAACCTCGACGGCAAGGCCACCACCCTCGACATCGTGGACGCGGCGGTGCGCTACGTGCCGGAGCTGCGGCGGCAATGCGACCTGCTGGTGGCGCTCTGCCATTCCGGCATCGCGGGCGGGGAGCACCAGAAGGGCGACGAGAACGCCGCGCTGCACCTGGCGAAGGTGCCGGGCATCGACGTGATCTTCACCGGGCACCAGCACCTCGTCTTCCCGGGCAAGGACTTCGCCAACATCGACGGCGTGGATGCCGCGCGCGGCACGCTGCATGGCGTGCCGGCGGTGATGGCGGGCTTCTGGGGCAGCCATCTGGGCGTGATCGACCTCGATCTCGAAGGGCGGAACGGCGTCTGGAAGATGGCGGACTTCAAGGTCGAGGCGCGGCCGATCTACGAGCGCAAGCCCGACCGCAGCATCGTGGCGCTGGCCACGACAGCGCCGGCGGTGCTGGAGGCGGCGAAGCCCGAGCACGAGGCGACGCTCGCCTATGTGCGCCAGCCTGTGGGCGAGACGAAGGCGCCGATCAACAGCTACTGGGCGCTGGTGGCCGACGATCCTTCGGTGCAGATCGTGAGCAACGCGCAGACCTGGTACATCAGGAGCATCGCCACCGGCTCGGGGCTGGACAAGCTGCCGTTGCTCTCGGCGGCGGCGCCGTTCAAGGCGGGCGGGCGCTCGGGGCCGGACTACTACACCGACGTGAAGCCGGGGCCGCTCGCCATCAAGGACATGGCCGACATCTACCTCTATCCGAACACCGTGCGCGTGGTGAAGGTCACCGGCGCGCAGGTGCGGGAATGGCTGGAGCGGTCGGCGGGCATCTTCAACCGGATCGACCCGTCCTCCACCGCCGAGCAGGACCTGATCAACGGGAAGTTCCCGTCCTACAACTTCGACATCATCGACGGGGTGACCTACCGCATCGATGTGACGCAGGAATCCCGCTACGACAACGACGGCAAGCTGGTGGCGCCCGATGCGCACCGCATCGTGGACCTGCGCTTCGAGGGCCGGCCGGTGGACGAGACGGCCGAGTTCCTGGTCGCCACCAACAACTACCGCGCCGGAGGCGGCGGCAACTTCCCCGGTGCGGACGGCAAGACCATCGTGCTCGACGCGCCGGACCTGAACCGCGACGTCATCGTGCGCTACATCGTCGAACAGAAGAGCGTGGACCCGAAGGCCGACGGCAACTGGTCCATCGTGCCGCTGCCGGCGAATGCCGTGGTCTCCTACGTCACCTCCCCGGCGGCGGCCAAGGTCGCCCTGCCGGCGGGGCTGAAGGCGGAGCCGCTGGGCGATGCGCCGGGCGGCTTCGCGAAGTTCCGGGTCTCCTTCGGCTGAGCGCCCGAGGCCCGACCATGGCGGCCGGGAGGCCGCCTTCCCGGGGCCGGGCATCGCCCGGCTCCCGCGCCCCGATTGCCTGCACTTTTCCCGTGAACCAGCTCGAACGAGCGAGGACCCTGCCCATGCGACGCTTGCTGCTGAGCGCGCTCTGCGCCCTTCCCGTAATGGCCGCGCTTCCCCTCGCTGCGCCCGCCTCGGCCGAGGAGATCAAGCCCGCCGTCGTCTTCGATATGGGCGGCAAGTTCGACAAGAGCTTCAACGAGGCCGTCCACAACGGCGCCCAGACCTTCACCAAGGCGACCGGCATCGAGGTGCGGGAGTTCGAGCCGCAGAACGACACGCAGCGGGAACAGGCGCTGCGCAACCTGGCGCGGCGCGGCCAGACCCCGATCGTGGCGGTCGGCTTCAACCAGGCCAGCGCGCTCAAGGTGGTGGCGGCGGAATTCCCGAAGCTGCATTTCATCATCCTCGACACGGTGGTCGAGGCGCCGAACGTGCAGTCCGTGGTGTTCCGCGAGGAGCAGGGCTCCTACCTCGCCGGCATGCTGGCGGCGCTGCGTTCCGGCACCGGCAAGATCGGCTTCGTCGGCGGCATGGACATCCCGCTGATCCGCAAGTTCGCCTGCGGCTACGTGCAGGGCGCGAAGGCGGCGAAGCCGGGGATCGAGGTGCTGCAGAACATGACCGGCTCCACCCCCACCGCCTGGAACGATCCGGTGCGCGGGGCGGAGCTGACGCGCTCGCAGATCGAGCGCGGCGCCGACGTGATCTTCCAGGCCGCCGGCGCCACGGGGATCGGCGTGCTGCAGGCCGCGTCCGATGCAGGCAAGTACGGCATCGGCGTGGATTCCAACCAGAACCACCTGCATCCGGGCCATGTGCTGACCAGCATGGTCAAGCGTCTCGACGTCGCGGTGCAGAAGGCTTTCCAGGACGCGCGCGAGGGCAGGTTCGCCGCCGGCACGCATGTGCTGGGGCTGGAGGATGACGGTGTGTCCCTGGCCTTCGACGAGAACAACGCGAAGATCGTGACCGACGAGATGCGCGCGAAGGTGGACCAGGCGCGGCAGGACATCATCGCGGGCAAGGTCAAGGTGCATGACTACATGACCAGCAATTCGTGCCCGAACTGAGCGCGCCTTCGCCCGAAGCGCCGCCCGCCATCGAGCTGGTGGCGATCAGCAAGCGCTTCGGGACGGTGCAGGCGAACCGGGCGGTGGACCTCACCATCCGCCGCGGCGAGATCCACGGCATCATCGGCGAGAACGGGGCCGGGAAATCGACGCTGATGTCGATCCTGAACGGCTTCTACACGGCCGATTCCGGCCGCATCCTGGTCGGCGGGCGCGAGGTGCGGATCGCCACCAGCGCCGATGCCATCGCGCTGGGCATCGAGATGGTGCACCAGCACTTCATGCTGGTGGAGAGCTTCACCGTGCTGGAGAACGTCATGCTGGGCGCCGAGGGCGGCGCCCTGCTGGCGAAGGGGCGGACGCGGGCGCGGGCAGAGCTCGGGCGGCTCGCCGCGGAATACGGGCTCTCGGTCGATCCGGACGCGCTGGTCGGCGATCTGCCGGTGGGCGCGCAGCAGCGGGTGGAGATCCTCAAGGCGCTGTACCGGGGCGCCGAGGTGCTGATCCTCGACGAGCCGACCGGCGTGCTGACGCCGCAGGAGGCGGACGACCTGTTCCGCGTGCTCCACGCCCTGCGTGCGCAGGGCAAGACGGTGCTGCTGATCACGCACAAGCTGCGCGAGATCATGGCGGTCACCGACCGCGTCTCGGTGATGCGGGCGGGCGAGATGGTGGCGCACCGCGTCACGGCGCAGACCTCGGCGGAGGAGCTGGGCGAGCTGATGATCGGCCGCCGCCTGCGGCGCGACCATGCCAAGCCGCCGGCACGGCCGGGGCCGGTGCTGCTGGAGGTCGAGGATCTCCGCCTGCGCGACGCCGCCGGGGTGGAGCGGCTGTCCAGCGTGAGCTTCGCGCTGCGCGGCGGCGAGATCCTCGGCGTCGCGGGGGTGGCGGGCAACGGGCAGAGCGAGTTGCTGGAGGTGCTGGCCGGGATGCGGGCGCCGGGCTCGGGGCGCATCCGGCTGCGGGGGGAGGAGATCTTCCCGGGCGGGGCGGGGCGTGCGATGCCCGGCCCAGCGGAGATGCGGCGCCGGCGCGTGGCGCATGTGCCGGAGGACCGCCTGCGCACCGGGCTGGTGCGCGGCTTCCCGGCCATGGATTCCGCGATCCTGGGCTATGAGCACGACCCCGCCTGGCGGCGCGCGGGGCTGATGGACCCGGCGCGGATCGAGGCGCATGCGGAGCGGCTGATGCGCGAGCATGACGTGCGGCCGGTGGCGCCGCGCCTGCGCTCGGCGCTCTTTTCCGGCGGCAACCAGCAGAAGCTGATCATGGGGCGCGAGATCGAGCGCGACCCGGACCTGCTGCTGGTCGGGCAGCCGACGCGCGGCGTGGATATCGGCGGCATCGACGCGATCCACACGCGGCTGCTCGCGGCGCGGGCGGCGGGCAAGGCGGTGCTGGTGGTGTCGGTGGAGCTGGACGAGATCATGCGCCTGTCCGACCGCATCCTGGTGATGTGCGGCGGCCGGGTGATGGGCGAGCTGCCGGCGGAGGAAGCCGACGAGGCGCGGCTCGGCCTGATGATGGCGGGCGCCGGGATGGAGGGCCGGGAGGCCGGTTCGCGGGAGGTCCGGGCATGAGCGGAAGCAATGCGGCGGAGCTGCCGCGCTGGGCGGATCTGGTGCTGCTGCCGCTGGTGAACCTGTTCCTGGCGCTGCTGGTGACGGCGGGGGTGATCCTGGCCGTGGGCCAGCCGCCGCTGGAGGCGCTGAAGGCGCTGGTGCTGGGCAGCCTCGGCTCCTTCGACGCGCTGGGCTACACGCTCTACTACACGACCGACATGATCTTCGCCGGCCTCGCCGTGGCGCTCGCCTTCCAGTGCGGGCTGTTCAACATCGGGGGCGAGGGGCAGGCCTATATCGCCGGGCTCGGCGTGGCGCTGGTGGCGCTGAATCTGGAATTCCTTCCCGCGCCGCTGCTGATCCCGCTCGCCATCCTGGCGGGGGCCGCCTTCGGCGGGGCCTGGGGCGCCGTGCCGGGCTGGCTGCAGGCGCATCGCGGCAGCCACATCGTCATCACCACCATCATGTTCAATTTCCTGGCGGCCTCGCTGATGGTCTACCTGATCGTCAACGTGCTGATCGCGCCGGGCTCCATGGCGCCGGAAACGCGGGAATTCACCGGGGCGGCGCATCTGCCGGGGCTCGGCTTCCTCGGCTTCTCGCCCGACGTGCCGGTGAACCTCGCCCTGCCGCTGGCGCTGCTCTGCGCCGTCGCGGTCTGGCTGCTGGTCTGGCGTACGCCCTGGGGCTATGGCGTGCGGGTCTCGGGGGTGAGCCCGGCCGTGGCCGCCTATGCCGGCATCGACGCGAGGCGGCAGATCGTGCTGGTCATGGCGCTGTCCGGCGCGCTGGCTTCGGGCGTGGCGGTGAACGAGCTGCTGGGGGCGCAGCACAAGCTGCTGATCGGCTTCACCGGCGGCTATGGCTTCACCGGCATCGCCGTGGCGCTGATGGGGCGCAACCATCCCTTCGGTACGGTGTTGGCGGCGCTGCTCTTCGGCGCGCTGACCCAGGGCGGGGCGGAGCTGGCCTTCGAGATGCCGGACGTGCCGGCGCAGATGGTGATCATGATCCAGGGGCTGGTCATCCTCTTCACCGGGGCGCTGGGCAACCTGTTCCGTCCGGCGCTGGCGCGGCTGCTGGCGCCCCGGCGGGTGGCCGCCTGATGGAGGACCTCGTCCTTTCCATCCTGGCGGCGACGCTGCGCACCGCGGCGCCGCTGATCCTGGCGGCTCTGGCGGGGCTCTTCACCGAACGCTCGGGCATCGTGGATGTCGGGCTGGAGGGCAAGATGCTGGTCGGCGCCTTCGCCTCCGCCGCCACCGCGGCGGTGACGGGCGATGTGATGCTCGGCCTGCTGGCGGCCATGGCGGCGGCGCTGGCGCTGGGGCTGGTGCATGGCTGGGCCTGCATCACCCTGCGCGGCAACCAGGTCGTCTCCGGCATGGCGATCAACATCTTGGCCTCGGGGCTGACGGCGGTGCTGGCGCTCGCCTGGTTCCGCCAGGGCGGGCAGACGCCGCCCCTGCCGGCCTCCGGGCGCTTCCTGGGCATCGCCCTGCCGGGGGCGGCGGCGCTGGCGGAGGTGCCGGTGCTGGGGCGCTTCTATGCCGTGGTGGTCAGCGGCCAGACCCTGCCGGTCTATCTGGCGCTGCTGCTGGTGCCGCTGTCCGCCTGGGTGCTGGGGCGGACGCGCTTCGGACTGCGTTTGCGCGCGGCGGGGGAGAACCCGGCGGCGGTGGACACGGCGGGGATCTCGGTGTCCGGGCTGCGTTATGCCGGCGTCGTCATCGCGGCGCTGCTCTGCGGCATCGCGGGCGCGACGATCGCCACCGCGCAGGGGGCGGGCTTCGTGCGCGACATGGTGGCGGGGCGGGGCTTCATCGCGCTGGCGGCGATGATCCTGGGCAAGTGGCGGCCCTGGCCGATCCTGCTCACCTGCCTGGGCTTCGGCGTGCTGGACGCGGTGGCGATCCGCATGCAGGGCGTGCCCGTGCCGCTGATCGGGGATTTCCCCGTGCAGGCGGTGCAGGCGCTGCCCTATCTGCTGACGGTGATCCTGCTGGCCGGCTTCGTCGGGCGCTCCGTCCCGCCCAGGGCCAGCGGCATCCCCTATGTGAAGGAACGCTGAGCATGTCCGGGCCCGACGAGCTGGTATCGGCCGCGCTGAGGGCGCGGGAGCGGGCCTATGCGCCCTATTCCCGCTTCCAGGTCGGCGCCGCGCTGCGGACGGAGGACGGTGCCGTCTTCGCCGGCTGCAATGTGGAGAATGCCGCCTTTCCCGAGGGCACCTGCGCCGAGGCCGGGGCGATCGCCGCCATGGTGATGGGTGGCGGCGGCCGGCGCATCGCGGAGGTGGTGGTGGCCGCCGAGGCGAAGGAGCCCTGCACCCCCTGCGGCGGCTGCCGGCAGAAGCTGCGGGAATTCGGCACCGCGGCGACCACGGTGCGGATGGTGGATGCGGCGGGGGAGACCGTGCTGCTGCGCCGCCTGGGCGAGCTGCTGCCGGACAGTTTCGGGCCGGGGAGCTTTATGGACTGAGCCCGCATCCCACTCCGTCTGTTGCGACCGTCAGCCAGGGCCAGCGGGCGCGGTAGGATTCCGCCTTGCGCCGGAACAGGTCGGAACGGTCCCCGCTCAGCGGGTTCATGCGCAGGATTCCGGCCTCCAGGTCGCCGAAGCCGTCTGGGGCGTGGATCGCGCCGCTGGCCGCCTCGATGCCGATGCAGGTGCAGGAGACGAGGTAGCGGCCGATCCCGTCGCGGGCCGAGGTCAGCCTGGGATAGGGCGAGCCGAAGCGCCGCTCGTACCAGAGATGCACACGGGCCTGGTTCTTCACCTCGATCACCGCGCCCGTCTCCTCGGTCAGGTCGCGCGTGGCCTCGGCGACGCGCCGGATCACGGCATCCTCGGCCTCCCAGGACAGGTCCCGGTCATCGAAGTAGAAGACGTCGTAATCCTCGACGCCACGGCCGGCGGGCTGGCCGGAGCGGTGGTTCCACACCGCCTGGAACAGGCAGCCCGCCGTCAGGAAGCCCTGTGGCAGCCCCAGCGCCGGCAGGCGCTCCAGCAGGGCGGCATTGACCGGGTTGGCCGAGACTTGCGCCAGGAAGGATCCGGCGGACGTGCCCGTGGAGGGGGCGGCGGAAGATCCCGGGCGATACCGGTCCGGCATGAGGTGAATCTCTCCCTGGGGCGGGACTGGCGGCCGATCTGGCGGAAAAGGGTCGCGACAGCCAGGAACGACATCCCTGCACCATGGTATATCCGGCCGACGCCCTGGGATCATGGCGCGCCGTGTCTCTCCGCACGAGGATTCGCCATGCGCATTTTCTCCGCCTGTCTGGCCCTGGAGACCAATACCTTCTCGCCGATGCCGACGAGCTATCAGAGCTTCCTGGATCAGCAGGCCTGGCGGCCCGGCGAGCATCTGGCCGAGCCGACCATGCAGACGGCCGCCTTCTGGGTGACCCGCCGTCGCGCGGCGACCGATGGGTACGAATTCATCCCTGGCTCCTGCTTCTGGGCCATGCCGGGCGGGATGGCCAGCCGCGGCGCCTATGAGCGGATGCGTGACGAGATACTGGGGCAGCTCCGTGCGGCGCTGCCCGTCGATGCGGTGATGCTCGGCCTGCACGGCGCGATGGTGGCGCAGGGCTATGACGACTGCGAAGCCGATCTGCTGGAACATGTCCGCCGCATGGTCGGGCCGGAGGCGGTGATCGGCGTCGAGCTCGACCCGCATTGCCACCTCACCGTCCGGCGCTGCGAACTCGCGGACATCATCGTCCTGTACAAGGAATACCCGCACACCGATTTCGTCGAGCGCGGCGAGGAACTGCTCGACCTGGTCCTGGCGACCCTGCGCGGGCGGATCCGCCCGGTGATGTCGCTCTGGGACTGCCGGCTGATCGCCTCCTTCCCCACCACCGCGCAGCCGATGCGCGGGCTGGTCGATCGCGCGATGGCGCTGGAAGGCCAGGCGGGCGTGCTCTCCATCTCGCTGGGCCATGGCTTCCCGTCGGGCGACGTGCCGGAGAGCGGCGCGCGGGTGCTGGTCGTCACGGACGATGCCAAGCCTGTGGGCGACCGTCTGGCCCGCGAGTTCGGCGAGGCCATGGCCGCGATCCATGCCCATCCCGCGAAGCACTTCCTGGAGCCGGCGGAGGCCCTCGCCGAAGGGCTGCGGCTTGCCGCGACGGCGGGAGCGCCCGTGACCATCGCCGATACCTCGGACAATGCCGGCGGCGGCGCTCCGTCGGACAACACCACATTCCTGCGCCTGCTGACCGAGGGTGGCATCGCCGGCGCCTCGGTCGGGCCGATCTGGGATCCGGTCGCGGTCCGCATGGCCTTCGACGCCGGGCCCGGTGCGAGGATGCGCCTGCGGATCGGGGGCAAGGCCTGCTGGGCCTCGGGGCAGCCGCTGGATGCGGAGGTGGAGATCCTGTCCTGCGTGCCCGAGGCGTATCAGAGCTTCGCCGGCGGGCCGGTCGATCTCGGGGATGCCGCCGGAATCCGCACCACGGAGGGGGTCGGCGCCGTGCTGGTGTCCCGGCGGCGCCAGGCCATGGGCCATGACCTTTTCTCGAACATGGGGATCGACCCGGCCGGCGAGAGGCTGCTGGTGGTGAAGTCCAACCAGCATTTCCATGCGTCCTTCGCGCCGATCTCGGCCGCGGTTCTCTATGCGACCGGCGACGGGCTCCTGGCCACGGATTACCGCCGCTATCCCTGGTCCAGGGTGGCGCGTCCGATCCGGCCGCTGGACACGGAGGCGGAGGGGCGGCTGCTCCTGTGAGCGTCGCGCCTCCTTCCGGCCCGCACCACCATCGCGCCACTCTCGCCGGAGCGCGGGTGGCGCCCGGCGTCAGCTCGTCGTCTGGATCATCTCCCGCACCACCGGATAGATCTCGTTCGCCCAGCGGCGGCCGTTGAAGACGCCGTAATGGCCGACGCCGGTCTGCAGGTGGTGGCGCTTCATCGTGACGGGGATGCCGCTGCACAGGTCCAGCGCCGCCATGGTCTGGCCGATGCCGCAGATGTCGTCGTTCTCGCCCTCCACGGTCAGCAGCGCGGTGCGGCGGATCGCATCCGGCCGCACCCGCTCGCCGCGCCAGTGCATGGTGCCGCGCGGCAACTCGTTCTCCTGGAAGGCGGAGCGGACGGTCTGGAGGTAGAATTCGGCGGTGAGGTCCATCACCGCGAAATACTCCCCGTAGAAGCGCTTGTGCGCTTCCGAGGCGGCCAGGGCGCCGGCGGCGATGTTCTCGTACTGCGTGGCGAAGGCGCGGCCATGCCGGTGCAGGTTCATCGACATGAAGGCGCTGAGCTGGGTCACGCCGGGATAGACGCGGCGCCCATGCCCGGCGAAGCGCCAGGGCACGGTGTCGATCAGCTCCCGCTCGAACCACTCGATGGGCTTCGACTGTGCGAGGCGGTTCACCTCGGTCGGGTTCAGCCGCGTGTCGATCGGCCCGGCCATCAGCGTCATGGAGCGCGGCTGGTGCCGGTTGCGGGTCTGCGCCATGACCGAGACGGCGGCCAGCACCGGCACCGCCGGCTGGCAGACGGCGAGGACATGGGTGGGCGCACGTTCCTCGCCGCCCATCTCCTCCAGGAAGCGGATGATGTGCCCGATGCAGTCGTCGAGGTCGAAGCGACCAGCCTCGGCCGGCACGTCGCGGGCATTGGCCCAGTCGGTGATATAGACGTCGTGGTCCTGCAGCAGCACCTGCACCGTGCCGCGCAGCAGGGTGGCGAAATGCCCCGACATCGGCGCCACCACCAGCACGCGCGGCTGCGGCAGGTCGCTGTCCTTGCGGAAGTGCAGGAGGCGGCCGAAGGGGGTGGCGAAGACCTCCTCCTCCCCGATTTCGGCCAGGGCATTGCCCATGCGGACGGGGGCGAGGTTGAAGGCCGGCCGCTTGTGGGTGACGCGGAGCTCGGACAGGACCTCCAGCGCCGCCGAGGCCCGGCGGAGCAGGGCGGCCCCCGGCTGCAACGGATGCAGCGGCCGCAGCAGCGGCGCCAGCCCGTGGGCGAAACCCTGCCAGGGAGCCAGAAGGTCGGTCCCGGATTGGTAAAGCGCGTAGTTCATGGGTCCGATCGGTCTCCGCGCAGGACCATGGGCCGGATCGGGACGTGTCGTGCCCGTCGGCCGGGTTTGCTGCGACGCAACATATAGCGTGCCACGGCGAAGGCCCAAGGCGAAATGCATCCGGCCCGGCCAGGGGAGCCGGCCATGCCGGCCCCGGACCGGCGATGCGGGTGCCGGCGGGCCGGCGGGTGGGCAGGACCGCCCGATGCCGGAAGCGCGCGATTCCCTGGCGGGACCGAAGCGCCTAAGCTGCCTCCTGTCGGATTCAGGGCCGGAGGCCAGGTGCCATGGCGGATGCCAGATTGCTGATCAGCAGTCGCAACTATTCCTCCTGGTCGCTGCGTGGCTGGCTACTCTGCCGCCTGACGGGGCTGGAGGTCGAGGTTTCCGTTGCGGCGGCGGACGATCCGGCGGCCCGGGCGGAGCTGCTGATGCGCTCCTCCTCCATTCTGCTGCCCTGCCTGATCCATGGGGAGGTCACGGTCTGGGACACGCTGGCCATCGCCGAATACCTGAACGAGACCTTCCCCAAAGCCGGCCTCCTGCCCGATGACCGGGCGGCGCGGGCGCGCAGCCGCTCGATCTCGGGGGAGATGCATTCCGGCTTCTCGGCGCTGCGTTCCTCGCTGCCGATGAACCTGCGGACACATGTGCCGGATTTCACGCTCTGGTCGGGGCCGAAGGCCGATATCGAGCGCATCCTGACGATCTGGAACGAGTGCCTGGGCAAATGGGGTGGGCCGTGGCTCTTCGGCGACAGGCCCGGCATCGCCGATGCCATGTACGCGCCGGTGGTGACGCGCTTCCTGACCTATGGCGTCCGCCTGGATGGCGCCGCGGCCCGCTATGCCGACACCATCATGTCCTGGCCCGACATGGCCGAATGGGTCGAGGCGGCGAAGGTCGAGCCGGAGCATGTCACGGAGCTGGACTTGGAGGCCGAGTTCTGAACCCGGCTCCAGCGAGAGAAAACGGGTTCAGGCCCCGGCGGCATCCATCCTGGCCAGCAGGGCCCGCACCCGGTCCGGCGGCAGAGAGGCCTCGACCGGCCGGGACCCGTTGAGCCGGAAGCGCAGCGGCTGGTTCGCCGCCGCCGCCGCGCGCAGCTCCATCTCCGGAAAGAAGCTCGCCACGGTTTCCGTGTAGAGGCAGTCCCGCCCCGAAGGCCCCTGGCCGCAGCGCAGCGTGTGGTCGATCTCCCGGATCGGGGCGGGGACGTGGTTGGCCATGCTGATGCTCACGAAGCGCTGCCGGCCCGGCCCGGCATAGGTCACCTCGATCGTGGCGCGGAAGATCCTCTCCCGCGCATCCTGCCGCGCCCGCCCGGCGCCCAGCGCGGTCAGGACGCGGGGCAGGGGCGGGCCGTCCGGGTATTCCTCGATCCTCGGGGTGACGCTGTAGACCAGGAAGGGCTGGTCCGGCTCGTCCTTGACCTGGACCGAGACCGGCTCCTGCGGCGGCAGGGGCTGGCCCGCCACGATCGGGGGCTGCGGCGTGGCACAGGCGGCCAGCAGCAGGGCGAGGCCCAGCGGCAAGAGGAACGGAGAAAGGTGGTCACGGGCCATCCGGTCTCAATGGCACCGGCGCGGGGCCCGCGGCAAGGCAGAGCGCGACCGGCGGACCACGGCAGGGCCGGCCGCCTTTCCGGCGAAGGGGGGCCGGGGCCGGCGGCGCCCCGATCCCCTGGACGCCGGGCCGCGCCCGCGCGACAGAGGGGCGGGACAGCCGAGGGAGACAGCGGGATGAGGGCCTATCTGGCCGGGCCGGACGTGTTCCTGCCGAAGGCGCGCGAGCATGCGCGCCGCAAGACCGGGATCTGCGCCCGCTATGGCATCACCGGGCGCCCGCCGCTGAACGAGGATGCGGAGGGGCTGGCGGCGGAGACCACCTGGCTCGGCATCTATCGCAAGGATGTGGCGATGATGGAGGAATGCGACATCGTGATCGCGAACCTCACGCCTTTCCGCGGTCCCTCCGCCGATTCGGGCACGCTGGTGGAGATCGGCTGGTTCCTCGGGCGTGGCAAGCCGATCTTCGGCTATTCCAACAGCGCCAGCCTCTTCGAGACGCGCAGCCGGGCGCAGGTGGCGGCGGTGCCGGACCCGCTGGAGGGCATCACCATCGAAGGATTCGGGGCGCCCGACAACCTGATGATCCCCGGCGCGGTGCTGGATGGCGGCGGGCTGCCCATGGTGCTGCCGCCGGATGGGCGGGACCGGGCCTTCGACGCGCTGGATGTGTTCGAACTCTGCGTGGCCCAGGCGGCGGTGAAGCTGGGCCTGCGGGGAGAATAGGCCCCAAGGGGCGCGCGGAGAGGCGGGGTTCACGGGTGGACCCTCGCCTCGCGCCGACAGGGCGGCGTCGCGCTCCTGTCCTGGCCTAATGGTCGCGGCCGCGACCGGTCTTGGCCTGCAGCGCGTCGATCCGCTTGGAGGCCTCCGCCTTGCTGAGCGACGGGTCGAACTCCTCGCCGGCCTCCTCGCTCAGCGTCTTCAGATAGCTGGCCTGGGCGCCGGTCATCGCCTCGTCGCCGGTGGTCCAGTTGTCCGGGTCCTTCACCGTGTTGGAGCCGGGATCGGGATCGGTCTTGGGATTCTCCGTCACGTCCTGGGTCGCCTTCTGGGCGGATTCGGCGTGCTGGCCGTGCTTCTGGGCCATGGATCTGGCATCCTCGTGTTGATCGTTCTCCAAACGTTCGCATCCGGCCGGGGTTTCGCGGTGCCTTCCCCGGCCGGAGCGGAAGACCAGGGAAGAGCCCATGAGCAGCTCCGTGGATGCCGAGACAGGGAATCAGGGCGCGGCCGGGCCGCTGGCCGGCCGCCGTGTCGTGGTGCCGGAAACGCGCGAGCTGGAAACCATGGCCCGGATGCTGGAGCGCCAGGGGGCCACGGTGCTGCGCTGCCCGCTGGTCGCCATCCTCGACCTGGAGGACCCGGCGCCCGCCGAGGCCTGGCTGCGGCGCTTCATCGACACGCCGCCGGACGACCTGATCCTGCTGACCGGGGAGGGGCTGTCGCGCCTGATGGGCGTGGCGGAACGGGCCGGGCTGGCGGAGGGCTTCCGCGCCGCGCTGTCCGGGGCGCGCCGCATCGTGCGCGGGCCCAAGCCGACGGCCCGGCTGCGGAGCCTGGGCCTGGGGCCCGACATCTCCGCGGCCACGCCGACCACGGCCGGGGTGATCGCCGCGCTGGAACCCCTGCCGCTGGAAGGGCGGCGCGTGGCGGTGCAGCTCTATCCCGACAATCCCAACGAGGCGCTGCTGGGCTTCCTGCGCGATCGCGGCGCCCGGCCCGATCCGGTGGTGCCCTATGCCTATGCCTCGAAGGAGGATGACGGACGGGTGCTGGCGGTGATCCGCGAGATGGCGGAGGGGGCGGTGGACCTGATCGCCTTCACCTCCTCTCCCCAGGTGCGGCGCCTGCGCGAGGTGGCGAAGGCCAGCGGCGAGGAAGCGCTGCTGGCCGAAGCCCTGGCCCGCACCCGCATCGCCGCCGTGGGACCGCTGGTGGCGCGGGCGGTGGAGGAGGCGGGCGGCCATGTCGCCATGCAGCCGGGCGAGAACTTCCACCTCAAGCCGATGGTGGGCGAGATCGTCGCGGCGATCGGCTGATCCGGCCGCGACGCCTCCGCCCACCGGGGGGGATGCTCCTGTGCCGTCAGGGGATCAGGCAGTCGGCGCGGAGCTGCGCGAAGAGATCGAAGAAGGCCTCGTCCGTCGGCTGATAGGCAGTGAAGCCCAGGCGCCGGCTCTTGCTCATGTCCGTCACCACCTCGATCGGGCGGCCGAGATCGGCATCGGTGTGCCAGGGGGAAGCGAGGCGGCGCAGATCGGCCTCCGCCAGCCCGTGCCGCGCGGCGATGGCGCGCCAGGCCTCGTCGTCGCCCGCCATCTGCCGCTCCAGCGGCTGCGGCGTGCCGTCGAACGGGGCGGGTTCCAGGCCGAACCAATTGGCGATCCGCCCCCACATCCAGCTCCAGCGGAAGATGTCGCCATCGACCACGTTGAAGGCCTCGTCGCGCGCCGCCGGGGTGGTGGCGGCCCAGAGCAGGTGCCGGGCCAGCAGCCGCGCATCCGTCATGTCGGTCAGCCCGTTCCACTGCGCGGCGGAACCGGGGAAGCGGAAGGGGCGCCCCAGCTCCCGGCACAGCGTGGCATAGGCGGCCAGGGTGGTGCCCATGTTCATCGCGTTGCCGACCGCCTTGCCGATCACCGTGTGCGGGCGATGGACGCTCCAGGAGAAGCCGTCGCGCGCGGCGGCGGCGAAGAGCTCGTCCTCCTGCGCGTAGTAGAAGTTCTCCACCTCCAGGCGCGGCTGGTCCTCGCGGAAGGGGGTCTGCGGCAGCACGCCCTTCCCGTAGGTCTCGAAGGGGCCGAGATAGTGCTTCAGCCCCGTGACCAGCGCGACATGCCGCACCCCGCCGCCCGGCCGCAACGCGTCGAGCAGGTTCCGCACCATGGCGGCGTTGACCCGGATATTGGCCGCCTCGCTGTCCTGGCGGAGCCAGGTGGCGATGAACACCGCCTCGGGCCGCAGCTCCGCCAGGGCCGCGGCGGTGCCGGCGGCGTCCTGCAGGTCGGCGCTGACCGGCTGTACGCCCGGCTGCGCCGGAGGGCGGCGGGCGAGGCCATGCACCGTCCATCCTTCCGCCGCCAGATGCGCTGCCGTCGCACCGCCGACGATGCCGCCCGCCCCCACCACCAGTGCCGTCTTCGTCATGGGCCTGCTCTCGCCTCCGCTGTTCGGGGGCGAAACTGGGCAGGGAGAGCGGGATGTTCTAGACGGCACCGGTTGGGGACATAGGCACCAGGAGGTGACCACCGATGCGGCCCGGTACGCCGGAGGAAGCCTGGGGCGAGGACTGCGCGCCGCGACGCGTGCTGGAACTCTTCGCGACCAAGTGGACCAGCATGATCCTGCACACGCTCCATGCCCTCCATGGCGGCGAGGCGCGGACCGGCGTTCTGCAGCGCAGCCTGCCCGGCATCTCCAAGAAGATGCTGACCCAGACGCTGCGCGAGATGGAGGCGAGCGGCCTGGTCTCCCGCCATGTCCAGGGCACCGTGCCGCCGGCGGTGGAATACCGGCTGACGGCGCTGGGGCGGCGCTTCGTGGAGCCGGTCGAGCTGCTCTACGACTGGGGGCGCCGCAATGCCGACGCGCTCGACAGTCTCGCGCCGAGGGCGACCTCGCGGCGCGGCTAGGACGTGCGCCCGGAGGAAGGGATTTGCGCGGCCGGCGGGAGGCGGTTCAATGCCGCGCATGAGCCAGACCGCCAGCCGCCTCGACCGAGTCCTCGACAGCCTGCCCGCCCGCTATCCCGGCCCCGGCGGCGCCGTGGCGGTGCTGCGCGAGGGCCAGGTGGTGGCGAGCCGCTGCTGGGGCTGGGCGGATGCCGGGCGGCGGCTGCCCTTCACCGGGCGGACGCCCTTCCTGGTCTGCTCCATCACCAAGCAGTTCACCTGCGCCCTGCTGCTCGATCTCTTCCCCGATCCCACGGTCCTGGATGACGAAATCCGCCGGCTGATGCCGGATCTGGCGGGCGAGGCGCCCGGCATCCTCGACCTTTGCCACAACCAGTCGGGGCTGCGGGACTACTGGGCGGAGGCGATGCTCTGCGGTGCGCCGGTCGAAGGGCATTTCGGGCCGGAGGAGGCGCGCTGGCTGATCGGGCGGACGCGCACGCTGCATTTCCGGCCCGGCACGCGCTTCTCCTACGTCAACCAGAACTTCCGCCTCCTCTCGGAGATCATCGAGCGCCGCACCGGCCAGGATTTCGCGACGCTGCTGCGCGAACGCATCCTCGACCGCGCGGAGATGCCGGACGCGGCGCTGAACCCGGACACCTCGGCGGTGCGGGACGGCACGATCGGCTATGAGGGCTCGCTGGCGGGCGGCTTCCGTGCGGCGGAGAACCATATCCACTGGACGGGCGATGCCGGCCTCGCCGCCTCGCTGGAGGACATGATCGCCTGGGAGCGCTTCATCGACGCGGCCCGGGACGAGGTGGCGGGGCTCTACAACCGGCTTTCCGCGCCGGTCGCCTTCCGGGACGGCAGTCCCGCCACCTATGGCTTCGGCCTGGGGCGGGGCCGGCTGCTGGGGCGCGAGGTCACCGCCCATGGCGGCGGTCTGCGCGGCTGGCGGAGCTTCCGGGCGCATGCCGCGGCGGAACGCGTTTCCGTCGTGGTGCTGTTCAACCACATGGCCGATCCCCGCGCCGCCGCGGCGGAGCTTTTCGGCGCGCTGCTGGACCTGCCGGCCGATCCGGCGCCGCCGCCCACCGATGCGACCCTGGCCGGCTGCTACCTGGAGCCCGAGACCGGGCTGGCGACGCGGGTGGAGGCGATAGCGGATGGACGCCTGCGGCTGGGCTTCTCGGGCGGGACGGAAATCCTCTCGGCCTGCGCGGAAGGCGGTGCCGCCGGCGGCGCGAGCCGCCTGTTCCGGGATGAGGGGGCCGTCATCCTGGAGCGGGCCGGCGACAATCTCCGGACCAGGCTGGAGCCGCGCGACGGCGAGCCCGGCCCGGGCTTCGAGGGGCGCTTCCGCTGCGAGGAACTGGAAGCGGAGCTGACCGTCGCCGCTTCGGGGGGCGCGCTTTACGGCGCCTTTTCCGGACGGCTGGGGGAGGGGATGATGCAGCCCCTGCTGCCCTTCGCCTCGGACATGTTGCTGCTGCCCTGCCCCCGCGCGCTGGACTTCGCCCCGCCCGGCGACTGGACCCTGCGTGCCCTGCGCGATGCCGGCGGCGGGGTCGAGGAGATCCGCGTCGGCTGCTGGCTGGCGCGCGACCTGCCGTTCCGGCGGATCGCGGCGGCATAGGCCCCGCCGCTTCCCGCGCCGGGGCGGATCGGCGGGCATACAAGGGCGGCGCCCGGGCGTTGTGTTTCCGGAGGAGGGGCATGGCGCCCCCGGACAGCGGAGAGGCCCGATGAGCGATGCGCGGAAGCCAGGAGACAGCGGCGCCGAGGACCCCACCAAGGCCAAGGGGCCCAGCCACACGCCCGAAGGGGCGCCGACCGACAAGGCCCACGAGGAGGCCGGCGACGGGACGCTGGCCGGCTCCACCCCGGCCGGGCTGACGCTGGAACAGCTGCGGGAACAGGCCCGCAGCGACAAGACAGATGACGGCGGCACCGGCTGAAGGCCGGCATCCTATCCTTGCGCCGTCGCGGCGGCCCTGTGCTACTCCACGACGGCCTGCGCCGCCTGGCGTACGGCCTCGAAGAGACGGTGGGCCCGGCGTGCATCGGCCAGGGCGCGGTGCTCCGGCGGGCCGAGCGCCTCGTCCGCCTGCCGCGCCTCGCCCACGATCCGCCGGACCTGTTCGGCGCGCTTCTCCTCCGCGAGGCCGGCCTCGCGGAGGATGCGGTCGGCCTCGGCCATCTCGGCGGCATCGGTGTCGCCCAGCCGCAGCGCATGGCGCGGCAGGCCGCCCGCCCGGAGCAGGCGGCTGAGCCACTGCCCGTCCCAGGACGGGGCGCTGGCCAGGATCTCCTGCCCCGACAGGACCTCCATCATGCGCGCTGCGACCGTCTCGGGCGTCTCCCCTTCCGCCTCCAGCCGCGCACGCGGGAGATGATGGATCGCCTCGGCCTCGGCCGACCAGACCGTCCAGTCCGGGGCCGGGCGGATCAGGTGCGCTTCCTCCGTGCCGTCTTCCAGCACCCAGCCGACCTCGACCGGAAAGCCGCCCTTCTCCAGGGAGGATGCCTCGAAATCCAGGAATGCCTTCATGCCGCCTCCTTCCGTGCCGGCCTTCCGGAGCGGGTGGAAGGCATCCCTTTAACGGCCGCGAGGGTGGCGGGGTGCAGCCGTGCCGCCATCCGCCACCGTCTTGTCGGCGATGGCGGTAGCCCGGCAGGCGGGATAGGCCGCCGCCCAGGCCGTAAAGGGGCATCAACAGCGCGCGAGACCGGGCAGCGGCCGGTGCGGGGTTCCGTTGAGTTGGGGTGGCCCCGGCCCTCCTGGGCGGGGTGCGCCTGCCGGGCCGGGAACGGTCCGGGCAGAACCATGCCGCGAGGAACGGTCCGCCCCCTTGAGCCCCACACTTCCGCCCCAGACTCCCGATGGAACCCGTCCCTACCAGCCGATCGAGCACTATGCGCTGATCGGCAACTGCCACGGCGCCGCGCTGGTGGCGCGGGATGGCGCGATCGACTGGTGCTGCCTGGAACGCTTCGACGCACCGCCGGTCTTCTCACGGCTGCTGGACCGGAGGCGCGGTGGCTTCTTCGAGCTCTGCCCGGAGGAGGAGTTCGAGGTCAGCCGGTCCTATCTGCCGCAGACCAACATCCTGGAGACCACCTTCGCCACGGCGTCCGGCATGGCCCGGCTGATCGACCTGATGCTGCCGCCCCAGGGAGAGGGGGAAGGGCCGCCGGGGCCGGAGCTGGTGCGCATCCTGAGCGGCGTGTCCGGCCGTCTGCGCTTCCGCCTCTGCTTCCGGCCGCTGCCCGGCTTCGCCACGGCGTTTCCGCCCCTGCGGGTGGAAGGGCACCGGGCCATGGCCGAGGGATGCCCCAGCCTGCTGTCCGACGAGCCGCTCGTGCTGGAGGATGGGGGCGCGGTGGCCCGCTTCACCCTGGCCGGCGGCGGCCATGCCGCCTTCCGTCTGTTCCGGGCCGGCGCCGCGACGGGGGAGGACCGGGTGGATGTCTATGACCGGCTGGAACAGGCGCGGCAGGGATGGATCTCCTGGTCCGGCACCCGCAGCTACCACGGTCCGCTGCAGGACGACCTCGTGCGCAGCGCGCTGGTGCTGAAGGCGCTGACCTACGAACCCAGCGGCGCCCTGGTGGCCGCGCCCACCACATCCCTGCCGGAGGAGATCGGCGGCATCCGCAACTGGGACTACCGCTTCTGCTGGCTGCGCGATTCCTGCCTCGCCTTCTATGCGCTGAAGAAGTTCGGGCATGTGGAGGAATCCGAGCGCTTTTTCGGCTTCGTCCGGAAGCTCTCCATGCGCGACGATGGCGGGCTGCGGCCGCTCTACGCCATCGACGGCCGCGGCGAGGGGCTGGAGGAGCACGAGATCGCGCATTTCGAGGGCTGGTGCGGCAGCGCGCCGGTGCGCGCGGGAAACGGCGCCGCGGACCAGCACCAGGCCGACGTCTACGGACAGCTCCTGGATCTCGTCCATCTGCGGACACGGCTGGGCGGGGAACTGGACGAGGAGGCCTGTGGGCAGATCGCCCGTGTGGCGGACTACGTGACCGGGGTCTGGCGCGAGCCCGACAACGGCCTCTGGGAACCGCGCCTGCCGCCGACGCGCTACCTGCACGCGGTGCTGATGAACTGGGTGGCGCTGGACCGCGCCATCCACCTGCTCGGCGAGAGGGAGGAATGGCGCGCGGCGCGGGATGCCATCGTGGCGGAGGTGAACGGGCCCGGCGTGCATCCGCATGGCGGCTACCTGACCCAGAGCTTCGGCAGCGATGCCGTGGACGCGTCGGTGCTGCTGGCGCCGATGCTGGGCTTTCCCGTGGACGAGGCGGTGTTCAACCGCACCGTGGACGAGATCATCCGGCAGCTCGGCCATGGCGCCCTGGTCTACCGCTACAGGACGGAGGACGGGCTGCCCGGGCATGAGGGCACCTTCCTGCTCTGCGCCTTCTGGCTGGTCGATGCCCTGGCCTGGCTGGGGCGGGAGGAGGAGGCGCGGCAGCGTTTCGACGCGCTGCGCGCCCTCGCCAACGATGTCGGCCTGTTTCCCGAGGAGATCGCCGAGGATGGCACCTTCCTCGGCAATTTCCCGCAGGCCTTCAGCCATCTCGGCTTCCTGCACAGCGCCATGGTGCTGGACCTGCTGCGCCATGGCGGGCGCGACGCCGTGCGCGGCACCTATGCCGACCGGACCCTGCGGGAAACGCCGAGCCGCCGGGTGGTCCGGCTGCGATAGCCCCCGGGGGCCGCGTCCCATGCCGTTGCGCGGAAGGGTGCTTCCGGCGCGCGGCCTTCGCGACCCAGGATCAGAGCTGGCTTTCCACCGGCAGCCAGCGCACGAGCTGGGCCAGGAGACGGCGGCGCCAGCTCGCATCCGGCTCCTTGTGCTGGACGCGGCGGCGGCCATCCGGCCTCTCGTCGATCCAGACCATCAGGCCGCGCCGCAGGCCGAGATGGTAGCTGCGCTGGGGCGAGGACAGGCGGCGGAACTCCCGCCGCAGCCGCTCCGCCAGATCGGCGTTGCGGACGAAAGCGCCCATCTCCGTGTTCAGGTTGGCCGAGCGCGGATCGAGGTTGAAGGAACCGACGAAGAGCTGCTCGCGGTCCAGCACGAAGGCCTTGGTGTGCAGGCTGGCGCCCTTGGAGCCCAGCACGCCGGCATCCTCCCGCCCGCTGCGCTTCAGCTCGTAGATCTCCAGACCCTCCTTGAGCAGCCTGCGGCGATAGCGGGAATAGCCGCCATGCACCGCCACGACATCGGTGGCGGCCAGGGAATTGGTGATCACCCGGACCCGGACGCCCCGCCGCAGCATGCCCGTCAGCGCCTCGGCCCCGGCCTCGCCCGGCACGAAATAGGGGGAGATCAGCAGCGCCTCGCGCTCCGTGCCGCGCAGCGCCGCATCGATGGCGGTGACCAGGCGGCCCGGCACCTCCTCGCCGGTCGCCTTGTCGGGCGGGTCGGCGGCGACCTCGACATCCTGGGTTGGTAGCAGGCTGGCATAGCCATGCAGGATGTCGCGCTCCAGCGAGGCGCGGACGCGTTCGAGATAGGGCTGCGCCTCGGCGGAACGGGCATCCGCGTCGAGGCGGCGCCGCAGCGCGTCCAGGCTTTCCGGCGTGTCGCAGCACTGGCCGCGGCGGGCCAGGCGGTGGTTCCAGTAGCGCTCGAACTGCGCCAGCGCCTGCTGGGAAGCGCCGCCGGCCACGGCGATGTCCAGGTCGCGGAAGTTGAAGCTGCCCGAGGCATCGAAGTACTCGTCGCCGATGTTGCGGCCGCCCAGGATCGCCAGCCGCCCGTCGGCGATCCAGGACTTGTTGTGCATGCGGTGGTTGAGCTGCCCGCGGCTGAGCAGCAGTTCCAGGCCGAAGCCGAACTTGCCCAGGAAGCGCCAGCGATGGGCGTTGAAGATCCGCACCTCGATGCCCGGATGATCCGCCCCCAGCCGGCAGAGCAGCGGGGCGGCGGACTGGTCGTCCAGCACGCAGCTGTCGTCCAGCAGCAGGCGGACGCTCACGCCCCGGTCGGCGGCGTGCAGGATCTCCCGTGCCAGGAGGCGGCCGGTGATGCCGTCGTGCCAGGCATAGTATTGCAGGTCCAGGCTGCGGGTGGCGGCGCGGGCACTGGCGGCGCGCAGGCCGAAGGCTTCCAGCCCGTTGGCCACCAGCGTCGTGCCGGTGTCGGCGCCGATCCGACGCAGCGCCTCGTCCACCGCCTGGTCCAGCGTCGGCCGTGCCGCGCGCCAGCGCGGCAGGAGGCGCCTGTGCGGCCGCCGGAGGAGGGTCTTGGCGGTTTCCATGGCCAGGGTCAGCCCACGCCGGCGAGCCGGGGCGCGGCGTCCTCGGCGGCACCATCCAGCAGGTCGAGGCGCAGCAGGGCCTTCAGCGGCAGATGGTCGGAGGCGACGCGGGAAAGGGGGGTGTCATGCGCCTCCACCGAATGCACCAAGCCGTTCGGCCAGCCCAGGATGCGGTCCAGCGAGAGCACTGGCATCCGGGTCGGGAAGCTGGCCGGCCCCTCGTTCATGGGGCCGAAGAAAGGTTCCAGCGATCGCAGCGCCGAGCGCCGGCCGGGCCGCCATTCGTTCAGGTCTCCCATCATGAGGGTGGGCATGGGCGCCCCCTCCGTGATGTTGCGCAGGATGGCAGCGCCCTGGCGCATGCGGCAGTTGCGGAGGAGGCCGAAATGGGCAGCCACCACGCGCAGCCGGCCCACCGGCAGGTCCAGCTCCGCGATCACCGCGCCGCGCGGCTCCGCCCCTGGCAGGGCAAGGCGGTGCAGGCGCAGCGGCGTGCCCTCCCGCAGCAGGATGGCGTTGCCGTGCCAGCCATGCCCGTCCGGCAGGTCGGAGACCTGCAGCAGGTGCAGCCCGCTTTCCTGCCGCAGCGTGGCGGCATCCAGCAGCCCGTAGCGGCGGCCGAAGCGGCGGTCCGCCTCCTGGATCGCCACGAGGTCGGCATCCATCTCCCCGATCACCGCCGCGATGCGCTGCGGATCGAAGCGGCCGTCCCGGCCCACGCATTTGTGCACGTTGTAGGACGCGACGCGGAGGGTCAGCCCGTCCGGCGCCTCCCCTGGATGGGGATGGTGCACTGCCCGGGCGCCCCGCCGGGCATCGCGGATGCGGCGCAGGAGACGGCGGGCCGCGTGGCTGTCCGAGGGGAGCTTCATGACCGTGGGGACAGGGAAAGGGTGGGGGCCGGGGAGGGAGGGCGCGGTCCTGCGGGCGCAGGGCAGGGGGCCAGGTCCGGCCGGTGCCACGAGGCTGAGAGCATGGCTTTTACATGTGCCACCCGGCCCCCGCCCGCAAGCCGGAAGGTCGCCTCATGCCGCTGCGGGCGCGTGACAATAGCGTGCCAGGGAGGTTTCAAGGGAGGTGCCGGGGGCACGGCCCGGCCGGCTGTCGCCGTAGGATGCCGCGCCGCAACAGAATGCTCCGCTCGGCAAAGGCCCTGACACATTCCTGAGACCCGACAATGCCATGACCCGTTTTCCACTGGGGAGGTGGGCCCGACGGCCCGCGCCATGCCGATGCCGCATTCCGTCACATTTCCTCACCGCATCAGGTAGAAGCTGCCCGTGATGCTGATCGACCTTCCCCATATCCTCCTGGCCATTGCCGCGCTCCTGGTGGTGGTGAGCGCCGTTCAGCCCCTGGCGAAGCGGTTGATGCTTTCCGACACGGTGCTGCTGGCGGTGGTGGGAACCGTGCTGGGCGGCGGGGCCGCCTATCTGATGGAACAGCGGGTGAACAAGGCGATCGACGACGTCGCCGGCACGCTGATCAACTTCCCGGTGAACG
Organism: Roseomonas gilardii; assembly: GCF_001941945.1. Lineage (NCBI taxonomy): Bacteria > Pseudomonadati > Pseudomonadota > Alphaproteobacteria > Acetobacterales > Roseomonadaceae > Roseomonas > Roseomonas gilardii. The sequence continues at coordinate 717,592 of NZ_CP015583.1, forward strand.
CGGAGGTCTTCCTCTTCATCTTCCTGCCGCTGCTGGTTTTCCACGGCGCCCTGTCCATCGATGTGCGGCGCCTGGCGCGCGACGCGGCGCCGGTGCTGGTGCTGGCGGTGGTGGCGGTGCTGGTGACCACGGCGGCGATCGGCTTCGCGCTGGCCCCCATCGCGGGCGTGCCGCTGGCCTCCTGCCTGCTGCTGGGCGCCATCGTGGCCACCACCGACCCCTCGGCGGTGGTGGGCGTCTTCCGCGACATCGGCGCCGACAGCCGGCTGACCCGGCTGGTGGAGGGCGAGAGCCTGCTGAACGACGCGGCGGCCATCTCGATCTTCACCATCCTGCTGGCGCAGATCGTCGGGCACCACGAGCCGGACTGGATCGCCGGGGGCGTGACGCTGGTGGTCTCCTTCGTGGAGGGGCTGGCGGTCGGCTTCCTCTTCGCGCGGGCCATGCTCTTCGTCATGCCGGTGCTGGGCGGCAACCGGGCGGCCGAGGTGACGATGACGCTCGCACTGCCCTATTTCGCCTATATCCTCTGCGACGAGGTGCTGGGCGCCTCCGGCGTGGTGGCGGCGGCGGCGGCGGGGCTGACGGTCAGCGCCATCGGCCCCTCCACCTTCCGGCCGCAGAGCTGGTCCTACATCACCGATGTCTGGGGGCAGCTCGCCTTCTGGGCCAGCTCGCTGGTCTTCGTGCTGGCCTCCATGCTGGTGCCCAGGCTGCTGCTGGGCCTGACGCAATGGGACCTGGTGCTGATCGGCGTGGTGGTGCTGGCCGCGACCGTGGCCCGGGCCGTGGTGCTGTTCGGCCTGCTGCCGGTCCTGCGCTGGCTCGGCATCTCGCAGCGCATCCCCATGCGCTTCAAGGTCACCATCCTCTGGGGTGGCCTGCGCGGCGCCATCACCCTGGCCCTGGCCCTGTCGGTGACCGAGCATGTCGGCGTGCCGGCGGCGACGCAGCGCTTCATCACCATCCTGGCCACCGGCTACGTGCTCTTCACCCTTTTGGTGAACGGCACCACGCTGCGCTTCCTGGTGCGGGCGCTGAAGCTCGACCAGCTCTCGCCCACCGACCAGGCGCTGCGCAACCAGGTGGTGGCCATCGGGCTCGGCGAGGTGCGCGACCGGCTGCGCGACACGGCGCGCGACTTCGGCTTTTCCCCCCAGGCCTGCGCCCATGTGCTCGACATGTACGAGCGCCGGGTGAAGGTCGAGACCGCCGCCAACACCTTCGACACGGCGATCGGCGACCGCGACCGGGTGACGCTGGGCCTGATCACCTATGCCTCGCAGGAGCGCGCCATCCTGCTGGAGATCTTCAAGGACCAGGGCCTGTCCCGCCGGGTCATGGAGAACCTGCTCTGGACCGCGGAGAGCATGATCGACGGTGCCCGCTCCGAGGGCCGGCTCGGCTATATCCAGGCCGCGCGGCGGCGGCTGCGGCCGACGCTGCGCTTCCGGGCGGCGCAGTGGCTGCACCGGAACTTCCGCATCGACACGCCGCTGATGCACTGCATGGCCGAGCGTTTCGAGACCCTGCTGCTCACGCATCTGGTCTCCGTCGCCATGTCGCGCTTCATGCGCCGCCGCATGGAGCCGGTGCTGGGCACCCGCGTGACCGAGGTGGTGGGCGACATCGTCGGACGGCGGGAGGACCTGCTGGCCGATGCGATGGACACGCTGCGCCTGCAGTATCCCGGCTATGCCGAGGCGCTGGAAAGCCGGATGCTGCGCCAGATCGGGCTGCGGCAGGAGGCGGACGAGTATGTCAGCCTGCGCAACGAATCCCTGATCGGCGAGGAGCTCTACGAGGAGCTGATCCGTTCGCTGGAGGAGGCGCGGCGCCATATCGGCCGGCCGCTGAAGTTCAACCTGCAATCCGGGCTCGACACGCGGATCAAGGATTTCCCCGTCTTCATCGGGTTGCAGGAAGCGGTGCTGCACGACGTCGCCATCAGCATGACGGTGCGTTTCACCGTGCCGGGCGAGCGCATCTACCGCCCGGGGCAGAAGGCACACGCGGTCTATTTCATCAGCTCCGGCGAAGTCGAGTTCCTGCAGGACGGCCAGGAGGTCCGGCTGGGCCCGAACGAGTTCTTCGGCGAGCACGAGCTGATCCATGGCGGCCGCCGCAAGGCCCGCGCGCGGGCCAGCAGCTTCTGCCACCTGCTGGAGCTGAGCGCCGCCGACTTCCAGCGCCTGATCCTGGACGCGCCGCAACTGGTGGGCCGCTTCGAGCGACTGGCCAGCGACCGCCTGCCCTCCCGGGATGTGGAGGCGGAGGTGGAGCAGAACGAGGAGGGGGACGAGGCGGAGATGCGTTACGTGACCGCCACGCCCGAGCCGCCCTTCCGCATCGCCGACGAGACGCGGGACCGGGTCTCCGAGGAGCGCTGAGGGGCCGTCCCACTCTCTGGAGCCGGCGGGACTATCCTCCCGGCCACTCGATCTCCGCCAGGACAGGCAGGTGGTCGGAGGCTTCCCGGGCGGCGGGGTCGGTCCAGCTCCGGCGCAGGAGTTGGCGCGGGCGGCCGTAGATCCGGTCCAGCGCGAGCAGCGGGCGCCGCACCGGGAAGGTCCTCTCCCGCGTGCGGACCGGAAGGATGCCGAGGAAGGCGCGATCCACGGCGCCGCGCCAGCTCCATTCGTTGAAGTCGCCCATGGCCAGAGCGGGGCCTTCCACCTGTCGCGCCAGACCGGCCAGGACCCGCGCCTGATGCCGCCTCTCGCGCCCCTGCAGCCCGAAATGCGCCGAGAAGACATGCAGCGGGCCACCGGCGAGATCCAGCACCGCCGAGATCACCGCGCGCGGCTCGCGCCCCGGCAGGGAGGCATCGTGCACGGCGGCCTCGCGCAGGGGCAGGCGGCTGATCAGCATGTGGCCGTAGCTGCCCCCGGCCTCGCGCAACGTGGCGGCCTCCACCGCCTGTCCGCCCAGGGCCTCGCGCAGCAGGCGGAAGGGTTCCTCGCCATCGTGACGGTTGCGGCCCTCCACCTCCTGCAAGGCGACCAGGTCGGGCGCGTGGCGCCGCACCAGGGCGATGACGCGGCCGAGGTCGTAGCGTCCGGCGGGGCAGATGCCGGCATGGATGTTCCAGCTCATGACCCGCAGGCCGCCCGGCGGTACGGGTGATGGCGGCGGGGCCTTGCGGTGCGGCAAGCTCAGCCCTCGTGCCGCAGGCGCCGGACGAGGCGCTGGAGGCCCCAGGTGACGCCCGCCCAGACAACCATCAGGCCGAGCAGCAGCGCCACGTTCTCCACCGTCGGGTGTTCCAGGATGCGGGTCATCCGGTCGCCCAGCGCCGACATCAGCACCACGCCCGGCAGCAGGCCCAGGAAGGTGCCGGCCATGTAGTCGAAGAATCGGATGCGCATCGCCCCGGCGACGAGGTTGACCAGGGTGAACGGCGCCACCGGCAGCAGGCGGATGGCGGTGACCGCCATGATGCCGTTGCGCGCCACGCTCTGGCTGACGCGGTTGATGCGCGGCCCCAGGAAGCGCCGCAGCAGGTCCGGCCCCATGCGCCGGCCCAGGCCGTACATGGCCGCGGCGCTGAGCATGGCGCCGCCGGTGGCGTAGCCCAGCCCCGGCCAGGTGCCGAAGGCGGCGGCGGTGGCGATGATCAGCACGTTGACCGGGAAGGCCAGCAGGCCCAGCAGCAGGAAGAGGCCGATGGCGGCGAGGGGCCCCCAGCCGCCGCCTTCGTCCAGCATGGCGCGGATGGCGGAAGGGGAGACCAGCTCCGCCAGCGGCGTGTAGCGCCAGAGCAGGCCGATGGCCGCGAGCGGCAGCAGGACGAGCAGCGCCTTGAGCAGCAGCGGCCAGGGCCGGCCGCCGGGATTGCCGGGGGCGAAGTCGGCGAAGAACTCCTCCGCCCCGATCGGGCGGTGCGGGTCGGCGGCCGCTTCCAGCGAGGGCACGCGCTCGTGCCGCTTCAACTCGCCATCCTCGATGGGACGCAGGGAATGCTCCCCACCATTCAGGGCATCCACGGTGGCGAACAGCGCGCCACGATCATCCAGGGCGGCCGTCACCGTGTCCTCCGTGGCGCCCAGATGCTCGCCCAGCAGGCGCCCCAGGGCGCGCCGCACGGCTCCGCGCCCGGCCTCGTCCCCGGCGTCCAGGATCAGGTCGCATTCCGTGTCCGTGCCCATGGAGCGGTTGCAGAGGTTGGAGGAACCGACGCGCAGCAGCCGGTCGTCGATGACCATGACCTTGGCATGCACCATGACTTCGTGTGCGGTCCTCGCCCCCTGCACATGCGGGAAGACCAGCCGGACGCGCCCCTCCATGCCGGCGCGGCGGATGGCGCGCATGAAGCGGATGCGCCCGGCCAGCATGGTGCGGTGCTCCAGCCAGGTGTGGTGCGTCTTCGGGCAGACCAGCAGGATCTGGAGATCCGGCCGCTGCTTCAGGCGGCGGATGAAGGCGCGGGCGATGGTGCCGCAGGTGAGGAACTGGTTCTCCGCGTAGATCCAGCGTTCCGCCGTGGCGATGGTGTCGAGGTAGAGCTGCCGGATCTCGCGGATGGCGGGCTGGCGGTGCCCGTCGCGATCCTCCATGGCGGGCTCGGTGCGGGCGATGCCCAGGGCGATGTCGCGGAAATCCGGCGCCACGCCTTCCGGCCAGGGATCGTGCCGGGCGGGTGGGGCGGGCGGCAGCTCTTCGCAGGCACCGCGCGCCCAGCGGCGGCGCACCAGCTCCGCCAGGGCGGCGGCGGCGGGGCCGTCCACCAGCATCTGCACGTCGTGGAAGGGGGGATAGGGCACGCCGCCGGGATCGACGCGCAACGGGTTGTCCGGGTCGTGCTCCGCCGTGTCCCAGCGGCGGATGGTCAGGTCCAGCCCGCCGGCGAAGGCGATGGCGCCGTCCACCACCACGATTTTCTGGTGATGGGAGGCGCCGAAGGGAACGGTGTCATCCAGGCAGAGCTCGACATTCGGCGGCGTGTTCCAGCGCAGCGCCAGCACCGGCAGCAGTTCGCGCTCCATGGCGTAGAGGACGGAATAGTCCCAGAGGAGCAGATGGACCCTGAGGTCGGGATTGCGCTCGGCCAGGGCGCTCAGGAAGGGGCCGAGCGTTTCCGGAAGCCCGTCCTCCACCCGGCCGGAGGGGCCCACCAGCGGCGTGCGGCTGTCGATGTCCCAGCCGACGATCTGGATGCTGTGCCGTGCGTTGCGGAGCGCCCGGCGCAACGCGTCGTAGTACGGTGCGGCATCCGGCAGCAGCGTGGCCCGTTCCGCGCGCGCCAGCCGCCAGAGATTGCGGCCGGGCTGAAGGAGCGCCACGCGTTCCGACAGCATCGCCGGCCGCCATCGCCTGATCGCCCTGATGTCACCCACCCGCAAGCCACCTGCCATATCCGAACCGAGGCCCTAACGCGGCGAGGGCGGGTCCGTTTTGCATTGCGGGAGCCCTGCGCCGCGGGCCCGCGCGTGCCGGACCCACCCGTTACAAGTTATGGTTGGGGAAACCGGCGATCAATCCGTTGCCGGATGGCCGCTCGCGCCACGGCGGGGCTCGGTGGACCGGAGGCCGGAGCCTCAGTCCGCCCGGTACTGGGCCGGGTCGGAGATGCCCATCTCGTGGCCCTTGCGGTCGAAGGCTTCCTCATAGACCACCGCCAGCCGGGTCTTCACCTCGCCATCGGCGTAGTGCTGGCCGCTCGGCTCGCTGGCGCGCGGCGCCTCGGCGCCCAGGGAGACCAGATAGAGGCCCTGGGCCCGCAGACCCTCGGCATGCATGGCTTCCACGTTCAGCCGCGTCTCCGCCTCGCCCAGCTTCTCCCGCAGCCCCGCTAGTTCCTCCCGCAGCGCGGTGATCTCGCGCGCTTGGGCCGCCATGCGGGTCTTCCCGGAGGCCAGTTCGTCCTTCTGGCTGCTGGCCTGCATCCGCAGCCGGACCACTTCGTCCGCCAGCCGCAGGCTCATGCTCTCCAGCTCGTCGATCGTCGCCGCCGGGGCATGGGCGAGGGCGACGAGGGGGGGCGGGATGGGCATGCGGTCCTCCTGGCTTTTCCTGGGGGCTTTTCCCGGGGCTTGTCCCGGGCGCTTCTTCCCGGGTCCGGCCGGTTAGGCGGGCCAGGCGGCAGGATTATGGCCGCTTCCCGCCGGAGGATCGAGAAAGGTGCGATTTCCGCGCCCTGGCCGCCGCTTCCGGCTGTCCGGGGCGGGTGGCGGGCGTTTCAGGCGGCGGCCCGCGTCTCCGCCTCGCCCACCAGGCTGCGCCCCACCGCCTCGGCGATGCGGATTCCGTCCACCCCGGCGGACAGGATGCCCCCGGCATAGCCCGCGCCCTCGCCGGCCGGGAACAGGCCGCGGGTGTTCAGGCTCTGCAGGTCCTCGCCGCGCCGGATGCGGAGCGGGGAGGAGGTGCGCGTCTCCACCCCGGTCATCACCGCATCCTCCATGGCGAAGCCCGGGATCTGGCGGGCAAAGGCGGGCAGGGCCTCGCGGATCGCCGCCACCGCGAAATCCGGCAGGCAGAGCGAGAGGTCGGTGGGCGTCACGCCGGGTCTGTAGGACGGGACGACGGCGCCGAGTTCCGTGGAGGGGCGCCCGGCCAGGAAATCGCCCACGCGCTGGGCCGGGGCGGCATAGGTGCCGCCGCCCGCCTGGAAGGCCAGGGATTCCCAGTGGCGCTGGAACTCGATGCCGGCCAGCGGCCCGCCCGGATAGTCCTCGGGGTTGATGCTGACCACGATGCCGGAATTGGCGTTCCGCTCGGCCCGCGAATACTGGCTCATCCCGTTGGTCACGACACGGCCGGGTTCCGAGGTCGCGGCCACCACCGTGCCGCCGGGGCACATGCAGAAGGAATAGACCGCCCGCCCGTTGGCGGCGTGGTGAACCAGCTTGTAGTCCGCCGCCCCCAGGGTCCTGTGCCCGGCGAAGGGGCCGAAGCGGGCCCGGTCGATCAGCGACTGCGGATGCTCGATCCGCACGCCGAGGGAGAAGGGCTTGGGCTCCATGTAGACGCCGCGCTCGTGCAGCATGGCGAAGCTGTCGCGGGCGCTGTGGCCCAGGGCCAGCACCACATGGTCGGCGCGGATGCGCTCGCCGTCCTGGAGCGCCACGCCGCGGACCCGGCGCGTGCCGTCGGCTGCGGTCTCGATCTCCAGATCCTCGACCCGCGCGCCGAAGCGGTACTCGCCGCCCAGGGATTCCACCGTCTCACGGATGCTCTCGACCATGGTGACGAGGCGGAAGGTGCCGATATGCGGCTTTGAGACGAACAGGATCTCCTCCGGCGCCCCCGCCTTCACGAACTCCTCCAGGACCTTCCGGCCGAGATTCTGCGGGTCCTTGATGCCGGAATAGAGCTTGCCGTCGGAGAAGGTGCCCGCCCCGCCCTCGCCGAACTGCACGTTGCTTTCCGGCGTCAGAGCCGATTTGCGCCAGAGCGCCCAGGTGTCCTTGGTGCGCTCCCGCACCACCTTGCCGCGCTCCAGGATGATGGGGCGGAAGCCCATCTGCGCCAGGATCAGCCCGGCCATCAGCCCGCAGGGGCCGGCGCCGATCACCACCGGGCGGTTGGCGAAGCCCTCCGGCGCCCGCGCCACGAAGCGGTAGCGCGTGTCCGGCGCCGGGGCGACATGGTGGTCCCGGGCGAAGCGGCGCAGCACGGCGGCCTCGTTCCGCAACTCCACGTCCAGCGTATAGACCAGCAGGATCTGCGACTTCTTGCGCGCGTCATAGCCGCGCCGGGCCACGGTGAAGCCTAGCAGGTCCCCCTCCGGCACGCCGAGGCGGCGCAGCAGCGCGGCACGCAGGGCGGGCTCGGGATGGTCCAGGGGCAGGCGGAGCTCGGTCAGGCGCAGCATGTCGGCGGCAGGATGCGGGTCATCCGGGGACAGATAGGTCGCGCCACCGCGCGCACCAAGCCGGAGAAACGTCGCCCGCGCCATGCGCCCGATGCGCGGCGGGCGGGAAGGGGGGCGTCCGCCCCCGCTCATCCCGTGTCCCCAGGTGGCTGTCCTCAGGCGGCCGAGGCGGCCCGGAGCTGCCGCAGCACCTTGGCCACCGCCTGCGCGGCCTGCTCGATCTCGGCATCGCCATGCAGGGGGGTGGGGGTGAAGCGCAACCGCTCCGTGCCGCGGGGAACGGTCGGGTAGTTGATCGGCGTCACGTAGAGGCCGTGCTCCTCCAACAGGAGGCGGCTGACCTCGCGGCACAGGGCGGCGTCGCCGACCCGCACCGGCACGATATGGCTCATCGAGGGCATGGGCTCGACCCCGGCCGCGCGGAAGGCCGATTTCAGCCGGGCCGCCCGTTCCTGGTGCCGCTCCCGCAGCGCCGTGGCACCCTTCACATGGCGCACCGAGGCCAGGGCGGCGGCGGCGATGCAGGGCGGCATGGAGGTGGTGAAGATGAAGCCCGAGGCGGAGGAGCGCAGCCAGTCGATCACCGCCGCGTCGCCCGCCACATAGCCGCCATGGCAGCCGAAGGCCTTGCCCAGCGTGCCCTGGACGATGTCGATGCCGTCCAGCACCCCGTCCCGCTCCGCCACGCCCGCGCCATGCTCGCCATACATGCCGACGGCATGCACCTCGTCGAGATAGGTGAGCGCCCCGTGCCGGCGGGCGACGGCGATGATGTCCGCCAGCGGGCCGATATCCGCGTCCATGGAATAGACGGATTCGAAGGCCACCAGCTTGTTCACGCCCGGCTCGGCGCGGGCGAGCAGCTCGTCCAGATGGGCCACGTCGTTGTGGCGCCAGATCGCCTTCCGGGCGTTCCTCATGCCCGCGATCATGGAGGCATGGTTCTTCTCGTCCGAGAAGACCTGCCAGTTGCCGCCCATGCTGGCCAGGATGGTGCCCAGCGCGGCCTGGTTGGCGACATAGCCGGAGGTGAAGACCAGCGCCGCCTCCTTCCGGTGCAGCGTGGCCAGCTCGGCCTCCAGCGCCACGTGATAGGGCGTGTTGCCGGAAATGTTGCGGGTGCCGCCGGAGCCGACGCCGTGCTCCTCCACCGCCCGCTTGGCGGCTTCCGCCAGGATGTCCGAGCCACCGAGGCCGAGGTAGTCGTTGGAGGACCAGACCAGCACCTCCCGCCCATCCGGCAGGGTGTAGCGGGGGAAGCCCTGGCGCGACTTGCTGAGGTCGGCAAAGGTCCGGTAGCGCCCCTCGGCCTTCATCTGGGCGAGTTCGCGGCGGCAATGATCGTGAAAGGCGTGCATGGCGTCTCCGCGACAGGCGGGAGGGTATAAGGGAGCGACCTACTCCCGCCGCAACAGCCCGTCCACGATGCGGTCGGCCCAGGGGCGGGAGGTGTAGGACCGGCGAAGCGCGGCCTCGTCGTAATCCTCGCGCAACCAGTCGAGGAAGGGCTTGGGCGCGGCTTTCGCATAGAGCCGGAAGAAGGCGTCGAGAATCCCGGTCTTGCTGGCGGAGATATGCCCCCAGCGCAGGGAGAGCTGCGCCATCGCCTCCTCGGGCGAACGTCCCTGCAGCAGCAGCCAGAGCCCCGCCGCGAGGCCGGTGCGGTCGGCGCCGGACTTGCAGTGGATCAGCACCGGTTCCTCGATCCGCCCGAAAAGTTCCGCCAGGCGCAGGATGCGCTCCTTGTGCGGGGCGCCCCGGCTCTCGAAGGGAGCATCGTAATGCGCCAGGCCCAGGTGTTGCGCGGCCTCCCGCGACAGGGCGTCGGAGCCGCATTCCACCCGCTGCCCCCGGAGGTTGACCACGGAGCGCAGGCCGAAGCGCCGCATGGCCCGGGCGAGCTGCCAGGGCTGTGGATGGTTGGAGCGGTACAGGCGGCCCGGCTCGACCACGCCCCAGTTCCGCCAGCCGATGCGCAGGATGGAGTGGTCGTGCAGGAGGCTGTCCGCCCAGGCGGCGCGCCGCCCAGCGGGGGTGGAGGGATCTTTCGGCACGCCGTGGGTATGGCGTCGCGCCCGGGCCAGGACAAGCGGCAGGGGCAGGGTGGAAACGCGGGGCTGCAACCCCGCGCCGGGGCGGGCCGGCGGCTGGGCAACGGAGCCCTGCCCGGGCGCGTTAGGGGGACGGGGCCAGAAAAGAGCCAGAAAAGGGAAAGCAAGGAAGACGCCATGAGCAATGCCCATCTCCCCCCGGTGCCGCCGGAGAACCGCAGCCCGCATGGCGGCAGCAATGCCGGAAAGGGCGAGATCTCCTCGAAGGAGGCCAAGGCCAACGCCACGCAGCGCGACCCGGCGCAGCAGGGCCGCCAGGGCAACACGCATCAGAACACGACCCACCAGGGCTATCAGCAGGACCGGTGAGCATGTCCACCAGCAGGAAGACCGAGGAAGCCGACCGTTCCGGCGGTGGTCCCGGCAGCAGCCACCAGGGTGGCAGCCATGGCCATGCCACGCGCCATGCGGAGGAGCCCCGGCCCGGCGAGGCCACCAGTACGTCGCGGAGCCAGGTCTCCGGCGGCGGTGGCGAGGCGGACCGCCACCACAGTTCCGATCCGCGCCGCAAATAGCGGCGATAGGGGGCGGTGATGGTGACGGTGCGACGCACCATTCCCGCGACCGCCGGAGGGGCCTAAGTCAGGAGGATCGGGCCGGGGCGCCTCGCCCCGGTCCATACCCTTTTGACCAGGAAGCCCGATGAGCGATCCCCTCACGATCCTGGCCCTGTCCGGCAGCCTCCGGAAGGGCTCCTACAACACGGCACTGCTGCATGCGGCCGCGGAACTGGCGCCTTCTGGCACCACCGTGAGGATCTTCGACCTGTCCGAGATCCCGCTGTATAACGACGACGTCCGGACCCAGGGCTACCCGGCCCCGGCCGAGGCCCTGCGAAAGGCTGTCGCGGAGGCGGATGCGCTGCTCATCTCCACGCCGGAATACAACCGTTCCTTTTCCGGGATCATTAAGAACACGCTGGACTGGGTTTCGCGGCCGCCCGCACCGCCGGCCGCCGGCAAGGCGGCCTCGGTGATCGGCGCCGGGCCCGGAGCCCTGGGCACGGCGCTCGCCAACTACCAACTCCGGCAGGTGCTCTCGGTCATGGGCTGCCACGTCGTGCCCGGCGCCGAGGTGCTGGTCGGTGGCGCCGGCAGCAAGTTCGACGCGGAGGGGCGCCTGACCGACGAGGGCACCCGGAAGTTCCTGGGCGAGCATCTGGCGAAGCTGGCCGACCTGGCGCGCCGCCTGAAATAAGGCAGCCCGGGCCTCTTCAGGAGCAGGGGATCAGGGCCAGCGGACCTCGGGCGGCAGGGACATCAGGATCGCCTCGGTGTTGCCGCCCGTCTTCAGCCCGAACAGGGTGCCGCGATCGTGGATCAGGTTGAACTCCACGTAGCGGCCGCGCCGGACGAGCTGGTTCTCCCGCTCCTCCGGCGTCCAGGCCTCATGCATCCGCCGGCGCACGATGGCCGGATAGGCGGCGAGGAAGGCCTCGCCCACGTCGCGGGTGAAGGCGAAGTGATCCGGCAGCCGGTCCGCCGTGTCATCCCGCCCCAGCCAGTCGTAGAAGATCCCGCCCAGCCCGCGCGGCTCGTTGCGGTGCGGCAGGAAGAAGTACTCGTCGCACCAGGCCTTGAAGCGCGGGTAGTAGGCCGGGTCGTGCCGGTCGCAGGCGGCGCGGAAGGCCGCGTGGAAGCCCGCCGCGTCCTCCTGCGCCTCGGGCGCCTCCGGCACCATGGGCGTCAGGTCGCCGCCGCCACCGAACCAGCCCCGCGTCGTGGTGATGAAGCGCGTGTTCATGTGTGCCGCCGGCACGCGGGGGGAACGCATATGCGCCACCAGCGACACGCCGGTGGCCAAGAAGCGCGGGTCCTCCTCGGCACCGGGAATCGAGCGGCGGAATTCCGGCGAGAACTCGCCCCAGACGGTGGAGACGTTCACCCCCACCTTCTCGAACACCCGCCCTCGCATCACCGACATCACGCCGCCGCCGCCATCCGCGCGCTGCCAGGCGCGGCGCTCGAAGCAGCCGGGCGGCATGTCGGCATGCGGGCCGGCGGAGAGTTCCGTCTCGATGGCCTCGAAGGCGGCGCAGAGCCGGTCGCGCAGCGATTCGAACCAGGCGCGGGCGGGGGCGGCGAGGGGATGGCGCGACAGGGCGGCATCCGTCTCCCCGGTCCGGGCCTCGCCACGGGCCTCGGCGGCGCCATCCGGGCGGAGGCCGTCGGGCGGGATCTGTGTCATTTCGGCACCCCGATTGTGTCGGGCGTGGCAGGTGGCGTTGCCACCCGTCGCGCCACCGACTTATATGGTCGCAACAAGGGGGTGGAAACGGTGGCCTGTTGGGCCCCTTTCGCGTCCCCCCAATGTCTGAGGCCGGGTGCGCCCCCTGGGCGAGCCTGACAAGAGGACGAACGGCTGTCTGGTTTCCATGCCTTCCGGGGTGGGCGTGTCCAGAATGGGCATGCCCTCAGAATCGGGTGTCGCGGAACGGGCTGGCCGGGGCACAAGATCTGGCGACGTGGGACGACAAGACGCATGGCCGAGCAGATGGCGACCGCGGGTGTATCGGGGTCGATTCCCGGGCTGACGGGATCGGGCAAGACCCAGAGCGAACGTCCTGGCCTGTCGCCGCAAGGGGACCATTCCGGGGGGCGGCGCGACTTCCTCAAGCTGGTCACCGGCTCCTTCGCCCTGGTGGGCGCGGGCGCGATCGCCTGGCCCTTCATCAATTCCATGAACCCGGCGGCGGACACGCTGGCCCTGTCCACCACGGATGTGGATCTGGGGCCGGTGGCGGTGGGCCAGGCCATCACCGTGGTCTGGCGCGGCAAGCCGGTCTTCATCCGCCACCGCACGCCGGAGGAGGTGAAGGCCGCGGTGGACACGCCGATGTCGGCGCTGAAGGACCCGGCGACGGACCAGAGCCGGACCAAGCCGGGCAAGGAGCCCTGGCTGGTCGTGGTCGGCATCTGCACGCATCTCGGCTGCGTGCCGCTGGGGCAGAAGCCGACGGATGAGCGGGGGGCCTATGGCGGCTGGTTCTGCCCCTGTCACGGCAGCGTCTACGACACCGCAGGGCGGATCCGGCAGGGGCCGGCGCCGGCGAATCTGGTGGTGCCGCCCTATGCCTTCACCAACGACACCCGGATTCGCATTGGCTGAGGGGCTGTACGCCGGGACGAACCCGGCGACACCGCCTGTCCAGGATTGAGGAGGATCCCATGGCCGCCCCTGGCCTGATCGAGAGCGACGTCAAGAATCCGGTGCTGCGCTGGATCGACCAGCGCATGCCCATCTTCACGATGATGGAGAAGGAATACGGCTCCTTCCCCACGCCGCGGAACTTCAACTACCTCTGGAACTTCGGCGCCATGGCCATGGTGACGCTGGTGATCATGATCGCCAGCGGCATCTTCCTGGCGATGAACTACACGCCCAACGCCAACCTGGCCTTCGACAGCGTCGAGCGCATCATGCGCGACGTGAACTATGGCTGGCTGCTGCGCTACGCCCATGCCAACGGCGCCTCGATGTTCTTCATCGTGGTCTATGTCCACATCTACCGCGGCCTCTACTACGGCTCCTACAAGACGCCGCGCGAGCTGCTCTGGATCCTGGGCGTGGTGCTGTTCCTGCTGATGATGGCCACGGCCTTCATGGGCTACGTGCTGCCCTGGGGTCAGATGTCCTTCTGGGGTGCCACCGTCATCACCAACCTGTTCTCCGCCTTCCCGCTGGTGGGCGAGCACATCGTGACCTGGCTCTGGGGCGGCTTCTCCGTGGACAATCCCACGCTGAACCGCTTCTTCGCCCTGCACTACCTGCTGCCCTTCGTGATCGTGGGCGTGGTCTTCCTGCACATCGCGGCGCTGCACATCTCGGGCTCCAACAACCCGCTGGGCATCCAGCCCAAGGGGCCGCAGGACACGATCCCCTTCCACCCCTACTACACGGCCAAGGACAGCGTCGGGCTGGTCGTCTATTTCATCGTCTTCGCCGTGCTGGTCTTCTTCGCGCCGAACTACCTGGGCCATCCGGACAACTACATCCCGGCCAATCCGCTGGTGACGCCGGCGCATATCGTCCCGGAATGGTACTTCCTGCCCTTCTACGCCATCCTGCGCGCGGTCCCGAGCAAGCTCGGCGGCGTGCTGATGATGTTCAGCGCCATCGCGGTGCTCTTCATCCTGCCCTGGCTGGACGCTTCGCCGGTCCGCTCCATGCGCTTCCGACCGCTGGCCCGGCCCTTCTTCTTCGTCTGGGTGGTGAGTTTCTTCGTGCTGCTCTGGGTCGGCGGCAAGCCGCCGGAGGAGCCCTACGTGACCGTCGGCCGCGTCGCGGCGGCCTACTACTTCCTCTACTTCCTGGTGATCCTGCCACTGCTGTCGCGGCTGGAGAAACCCCTGCCGCTGCCCGAGAGCATCAGCCAGCCTGTGCTGCGGCGGGGCGGCGGCCCCTTGCCGGCCGGCGCCGCGGGCAAGCCGATGGAGAAGGCGTGATGATCCGTCGCCTCAAGCCCCTGGCCGGGCGCGTCGTCCTGGCATCCCTGCTGGCCCTGGGGCCGATGCTGGCTCCCCCGGCGGCCCGGGCCGCCGAAGGCGAGATCGAGCTCCCCAAGGCCGGCTTCTCCTTCAGCAGCCCGATCGGAACCTTCGACCGGGCCTCGTTGCAGCGGGGGGCGCAGATCTACATGCAGGTCTGTGCCAACTGCCACTCGCTGCACCAGCTCTACTACCGGAACCTGACCCAGATCGGCCTGCCGGAATCCATGGTGCAGGCCGCCGCCGCCTCGGTGGAGGTGCCCGGCGCGCCGGACGACAACGGCCAGGTGAACCCCCGGCCCGGCCGCCCGAGCGACCGCTTCCGCGCGCCCTTCCCGAACGAGAACGCCGCGCGCGTCGCCAACAACGGTGCCCTGCCGCCGGATCTCTCGGTGATCGCCAAGGCGCGGGAGGGCGGGGCGGACTACCTCCATGCCCTGCTGGTCGGCTATGCCGACCCGCCGGAAGGCGTGAACGTGCCGACCGGGATGCACTACAACAGGTACTTCCCCGGCCACATGATCGCCATGCCCAAGCCGCTGAACGAGGGGCAGATCGAGTTCGCGGACGGCACCAAGGCGACCGAGGACCAGATGTCGCGCGACGTCGCCACCTTCCTGGCCTGGGCCGCCGAGCCCAACCTGGAAACCCGCCGCGCCATGGGCATCAAGATCCTGATCTTCCTGGTCGTCCTGGGCGGCCTCGCCTATGCGGTGAAGCGCAGGGTCTGGGCCGACCTGCACTGAGGGCCATACCCGCCATGCCGGGAAACGGGCATGGTGGGGTCCGCCCGTGTTCCGGGAATCCCTCGCGGCCGCCTTGCGCGGCCGTTGCCCGTTTTCGAGAGGACGCAGCATGTCCGACCTGATCGAACCCGTGATCGGCGTGATCGGAGGCTCCGGCCTCTACGACATCGACGGGCTGGTGGAGCGCGAATGGCGCCGGGTGGAGAGCCCCTGGGGCGAGCCCTCCGACGAACTGCTCTTCGGCCGGCTCGACGGCGTGCGCTGCGTCTTCCTGCCGCGTCACGGCCGCGGCCACCGCGTGCCGCCGAGCGAGCTGAACTACCGCGCCAATATCGACGTGCTGAAGCGTGCGGGCGTGACGGAGATCCTGTCCGTTTCCGCCGTGGGCAGCCTGAACGGCGACCTGCCGCCCGGGCATTTCGTGATCGTGGACCAGTTCATCGACCGCTCCTTCGCCCGCAAGAAGACCTTCTTCGAGACCGGCTGCGTCGCGCATGTGTCGATGGCCCATCCCGTTTGCACCCGTCTCGGCGACGCGATGGAGGCGGCGGCGCGCGAGATCGGCATCCCGCACAAGCGCGGCGGCACCTATCTCGTGATGGAGGGTCCGCAATTCTCCACCAAGGCAGAGAGCGAGCTTTACCGCGCCTGGGGCTGCGACGTGATCGGCATGACCAACATGCCGGAGGCCAAGCTCGCCCGCGAGGCGGAGCTCTGCTACGCCACCGTCGCCATGGTGACGGATTTCGACTGCTGGCACCCGGACCATGACCACGTCACCGTCGATGCGGTGATCAAGATCATGCACAGCAATGCCGACAAGGCGCGGGCCCTGGTGAAGCAGGTGATCCCCTCGCTGGGTGCGCCGCGCGGCGCCTGCCCCTATGGCTGCGACCGGGCGCTGGAGATGGCGCTCGTCACCCCGCCGGAGAAGCGAGATCCGGCCCTGATGGCGAAGCTGGACGCCGTGGCCGGACGCGTGCTGGGCAAGGTCGCGTGATCGCGGTGCGGCCCGCGGCGCCGGGGGATGTCCCGGTGCTGGTCGCGCTGATGCGCCAGCTCAGCGGGCACGAGATCGCCCCGGCGATGATCGCCGGGCTGATCGCGCCGGAAAGCGGCCAGGCCGTGCTGGTGGCCGAGGAAGCGGGGCAGGTGCTGGGCGCCCTGGCCATGAACCAGTCCCCCATGCTGCACCGTCCGGCGCCGGACGCGCGGATCACCAGCCTTGTGGTGGATGAGGCCGCGCGGGGGCGCGGGGTTGGCCGCAGGCTGGTCGATGCGGCGCTGGAAACCGCCCGGGGCTGGGGCTGCGCGCGGCTGGAGCTCACGACGCGGAAGGGGCGCAACGACGCCCACGCCTTCTATCGCGCACTGGGCTTCGAGGACTCCTCGATCCGCTTCCATCAGGTCCTGGACTGAATTCCCGGCGCATCGCGCCGGGCCTTGACGATGAGGGGGGCGGCAAGGCCGCCCTTCCATCACTCGTCCGTGGGATGCCGCCGCCAGACGAGCGGCAGCGTCGCCAGGAACAGCACGCCCACCATCAGGAGCGGCGCGTCGCCGAAGCCCTGCGGGGAGGCCATCGGGATCCAGACCAGCAGTCCCAGCAGGATGAAGCAGAGGATGAAGCGCCCGATCATGCGTGCATGGCCTTGTCGAGGAAGATCCGGGTGCGCTCCGCCGCCACCGAGGCATTGGGCGCACTGAAGGAGGCGCGTTCCTCGCAGGCGAAGCCATGGCCCGCGCCGGGATAGACATGGACCTCGATCCCGGGCTGCGCGGCCCGGATGGCCTCCACATCGGTGAGCGGGATGCCGTGATCCTCGGCCCCGAAATGTAGCTGCACCGGGCAGTTCGGCACCGCCTCGCGGCTCGTCGCGATGCCGCCGCCGTAATAGCCCACCGCCGCCGAGAAGCCGGTCATGCGCGTCGCGCCCCACCAGGCGATGGTGCCACCCCAGCAATAGCCGACGATCCCGCGCCGGGCTCCCGCCGGCAGGGCATCGGCAGCGACCTGGATATCGGCCAGGACGCCTTCCTCCGGGATCTGCGCGCGCAGCGCCAGGCCGCGCTGGACGTCCTCCTTGGCGTAGCCGAGTTCCACGCCACGCTCGGCACGGTCGAACAGCGCTGGGCAGACCACCGCATAGCCCAGCGCCCCGAAATGGTCGCTGACATGGCGCATATGGCCGTTGACCCCGAAGATCTCCTGCACGACCACCAGCCCACGGGCGGCATCCTTCGGGCCGGTGCGGTAGGCGGAGAAGCGGTGCCCATCCCTGGCGGTCAGTTCGATCTGCATGTTGTGCGGTCCTGTCGCTCGGCCGGATGCCCGTACCACGCCGGGTGGCGCCATTCACTGCCAGTTTTGCGTGCTTTCGGGTCGCCTGTCACGGGCCCGACCGTCCCGGATCTGGCCGATTCCACGGCGCGGCCTGATCCTCTATCCTGCCCCGATGGGCGATATCGTGAATCTCCGTCAGGTCCGGAAGGCCAGGGACAAGGTGGAAAAGGAAGCGAGGGCCGCGGAGAACCGCATCCGCCATGGCCGCAGCGGCGCCAGCAAGGCGGCGGACCGGCTGGCCCGGGAAAAGCGGGAGGCGCTGCTGGACGGCGCCCGGCGGGAGGAACCCGGGCGGCCGGAGTGATGCCGCATGGGGCGCGGCAGGACCGCATGACCGGCCCTGTTCCATGCCAGGACCGGTCGCTTTCCCAGCGGAGGGCTGGTCCAGCCTGCTGTCAGCCCTTGCTGGACATGATGGTCTTGACCTCGTCCATCGCCTCGGTGAAGCGGCGGTTGAGCAGGTTCAGCGCCTCACCGTTCGACTTCTGGATCAGGTCGGCCAGTTCGCGGATGTTGGAAACCGCCCGCTCATAGGTGGCCTTCAGGATCTCCGCCTGCCGGGCGGCCTTCTCCTTCGGGTCGCCCTGCTCGGTGACGGAACGCATGGCGTCCGTCATCTCGGCCATGGACTGCTGCATGATCTCCATGTGCCGCTTGGCCACGGCCTGGGCCCCTTCGAGCGCCACGCGGTTCGCGGCGGACAGGGCTTCCAGGTTGCGCCGCTGCGCCGCCGCCAGACCTTCCAGGTCGGGCAGTGCGCCGAAGCGCATCTCGGAGAAGATCTTCATGGATTCGCGGAACGGATCCAGATCGCCCGGCGGAGTGGGGGACTTAGCCATGTTGTGGTTCCTCCTTCGGAAAGGGAGCGCGACAGCCAGGTCCGTCCAGAGATCGCGCTAACCCAGCATAGGGTCCGTGCCGGCCGGTGGCGATGGTGCTGCATCCCGGCCCGGAACGATTCCGGCATGACCGGCCGCGGAAAGATCGCCGTCATCCAGGCGCAGCGTGCGCGCGATCTGCTCCGCGCGGTCCAGCGCCTTGTCCAGCGCCGCCATGGTCGGTCCCAGATCCAGGCTGTTGTCGTCTGTCCAACTGCGGGAGGTCGCTAGCCAGACGCCCACGAGGCCCTGCACGCGCATCAGCCCGCGCGCGCCGGAGGTATCGACCTCCGCTCCTTCCAGCATCCAGGCCATGGAGGCCATCAGCAACGGCGAAAGCGAGAGGGCGAGAAGTGGGTGCCGGCGCAGATCGGCCTGGAGTCGCAGGATGCCCGCCCGGTGCGGCTGCAGCGCATCGAAGCGGCGCATCAGCAGGTCGAAGATCCGGTCGCGCGCCGCGCCGCCCTGGCCGGGGATGGTGGTGGAGAGCACCTGCCGGTCCACGGAGCGGGCATGGGCGGCCATCAGGGCCATCGGCGTGCCGTAGCGCGCCCGTAGCGAATCGAGGCCCACCCCGCTCTCGGCGGCGATGCGGCCGAAGGTCACGCCGTACCAGCCGCGCGTGGCCACGACCTGCCAGAGCGCATCGAGAACCCGTGCCTCGTCGAAGGTGGGGGAGGGGGGCGGGAGGAGGGGATCAACGGGATTCTGCATGGGCCCACAATTCGTCCTGCGCCGCCTGCGCGCCAAGCCCGGGATGCCCCGGCCCGTGCAGTCGTGAAGACCGGCTCCCCAGGTAGCAGGCACTCACGCGGACAGCTCGCGCGAGCGCGCCGTCGCGGCGGCGATGGCGCGGGAAACCAGCGCGGGCCAGGCATCCTCGGCCATCAGCACGGCCAGGGCCCGTTCCGTGGTGCCCTTCGGGCTGGTCACGTTGCGCCGGAGCACAGCGGCATCCTCCTGGCTGCGTGCGAGCAGGGACCCCGAGCCGGAGACCGTGGCGCGGGCCATGCGCCGCGCCAGCCCGGCGGGCAGGCCCTGTTCCAGCGCCGCCTTCTCCAGCAGTTCCGCCAGCAGGAAGACATAGGCCGGCCCGCCGCCCGAGACGGCGGTGACGGCATCGAGCTGCGATTCCTCCTCCACCCAGGCGACCTCGCCCACGGCGCGGAGCAGGGCATCCGCCAGGGATTTCTGTGCCTCCGTCACCCGCGCCCCGGCGAAGGCAACCGTGAAGCCCTGGCCGATCGCGGCCGGGGTATTGGGCATGGCGCGCACCACCGCGGCCTCGCCACCGAGCAGGCGCTCGATCCCGGCCTCCGTCTGGCCGGCCATGATGGACACGAAGACAGTCCCCGCCTTCGCGAAGCGGGCATAGGCAGGCAGGGTCTCGGACGCCATCTGCGGCTTCACCGCCAGCACCACGGCGGCGGGGCGGAATTCCGGTGGCAGGGCGCCGGGTTCCGGCAACAGGCGAAGCCCGGCCGGAACCTCGGAAGCATAGGGGTCCACGGCGAGGGCTTCGGAGATGCCGCGGGCCAGCCAGCCCGTCAGCATCGCCCCCCCCATCTTGCCATAGCCAACCAGCAGGACGGGCGGCAGCGCCTCGCTCATGGAACCTCCTTACGTCACGTCAGGCCTCCCCGAGGCAGTCGAGCATGGCGGCCTGCAGCGCATCCTCGGCGCCACGGCCGCCCCACAGCACGAGCTGGAAGGCCGGAAAGAAACGCTCGCATTCCGTCAGAGCGATGTCCACCATGTCCTCCAGGCTTTCCGCCGAGGCCCCGGGGGCGCCGCGCAGCAGCACCGAGTGCCGGAAGACCGGGGTGCCGTCGTCGCCCTCGATCCCGAAATGGCCGATCCAGAGCTTTTCATTGGCCAGGGCCAGCAGTTCGTAGAGCTTGCCACGGGCTTCGGGCGGCACCTTCATGTCGAAGGCGCAGGTGAAGTGCATGGCGCTGATTTCGGAAGACCACGCGAAATGCAACCCGTAGTCGCACCACTTCCCCGGGGCCTCGGCGGCCATTTCGCCGGAAGAGCGACGGTCGAACGCCCAGTCGTTGGCGACGACGATCTGCTCCATCACGTCGAGGGGATTGGACGCCTTCTCCCGGCGTCCGAGGGCGAGCGGAGCGGTCATGTGGCACCTCCTTCCCGTCCTGGCTGGGCCCTGACCACTGAGTCTAGATCAGACTCGCGGACCCAGCCCCTAGAGCTTGATATTGCGTTGCCATAACCCCGGAACGGCAAGGAATTTCTTCGGCGCCACCACCCACGACCGGGGATGTGTGGCGCCGCCGCCATTCCGCGTGCCGCCGGGGGAATGCCGGAGGGGCGCCTCAGTCGAGCGAGCCGGGTTCGCCGGGCCGGACCTTCGGTGCTTCCGGCTTCGGCTGGGCCTCGGCCTCGCTGGCACCGGCTGGGCCGCCCTGCGCCGGCCAGGCGGGGCCGGTGCCCGTGCCGCCGCTGCCCTTCAGAGTGTCGGCATCGGCCACCGAAGCCCCCACCTTCGCATCCGGGGGAGAAGCCGGGGTGCCCGACGTCATGCCAGCCACCAGCCTCTCCAACAGGGTCACCCGCGCGGCCAGGCCCTCGGCATCCTCCCGCGCCCGGCGCGCCAGCTCCATGACGGCGTCCAGATCCTCCCGACGCACCAGGTCCAGACGCTGCAACATGCTCTCGGCCTGGCTGCGGAACACCGCTTCGGCCTCGTTCCGCAGGCCGGTCAGGGCCGAGAAGGCGCCACCCGCCACGCCCGCGAGGTCGTCGAAGATCTTGCCGCCACGTCCGAAACCGGCGCCACCACCACCGGGACCACCACCGGGACCACCGCTGGGCCCGCCTTTGGGGCCATTGGCTCCGCCGAAGCCGCCGTCCTGATCCATCACCTGTCTCCCTTGCCGGGCCCGGCCCGCGCTGCCATCACGCAGTCCACATATGGGCCCCATATGGGGAAGGACGCCCCCTTCGTCCAATTTCCTTCAACGGGCCGTCCGGCCGGTGCTCCCCAGGGGAGTTCCCCGAAGCGGCCAGAGCGGAAAGGCAGCGCCATGTTCCTCGTCACCGGCGGCGCCGGCTTCATCGGCTCCAACCTCCTGGCCGCGCTCTGCGCCCGCGGGGAGGAGGTCATGGTCTGCGACCGCCTGCGGGATGGCGGGAAGTGGCACAACATCGCCCCTTACCCTATCGCCGGGATCGTGCCGCCGGAGGATCTGGACCGCTGGCTGGACGGCGCCTCCGGACTGGAGGGCATCTTCCACCTGGGCGCCATCAGCGCCACCACGGTGCGCGACGGGGACCTGGTGACCGCCAACAACCTGTCCCTGACCCTGAGGCTCTGGGACTGGTGCGCCGAATACCGGGTGCCGCTGATCTACGCCTCCTCCGCCGCCACCTATGGCGACGGCTCCGCCGGCTTCGACGACGACATGGCGCCGGAGGCCCTGGCGAAGCTGCGGCCGCTCAACCTCTACGGCTGGTCCAAGCATGCCACCGACCGCCGTGTGGTGGACCTGCTGGCGCGCCACCGCCTCGCCCCGCCGCACTGGGCCGGGTTGAAGTTCTTCAACGTCTATGGCCCTCACGAGGCGCACAAGGACCGCATGGCCTCGGTGGTGCTGCACAAGTTCCGCCAGATCGCCGGGGGCGAGGCCGCGACCCTTTTCGCCTCGGACCGGGAGGGCATCCCCGACGGCGGGCAGATGCGCGATTTCGTGCATGTGGACGACTGCGTGGCGGCGATGCTCTGGCTGATGGACCACCCGCATGTCTCCGGCCTGTTCAACTGCGGCTCGGGCAAGGCCCGCAGCTTCCGGGACCTGGTCCTGGCCGTCTATGCCGCGATGGGGCGGGAGCCCGACATCCGCTACGTGCCGATGCCCGGGGACCTGAAGGGAAAATACCAGTATTTCACCGAGGCGCGCATGGACCGGCTGCGGCAACTCGGCTTCAACCACCCGGCCACGGAGCTGGAGGATGGCGTCGGCCGCTATGTCCGCCAGCTCATGGCCGAGTCCCCGTTGGAGCCGCAGAACCGGGCATGATCCCCGCCATCCTCTTTCCCGCTTTCGACCCGGTGGCCATCCAGCTCGGCCCCTTCGCCATCCGCTGGTACGCCCTGGCCTATATCACCGGCATCCTGCTGGGCTGGTGGATGGTGCGCCGGCTGGTGCAGCTCGCCCCCCAGGCCGCGACGCGGGAGCAGGTGGACGACTTCGTGACCTGGGCCACGCTGGGCATCGTGCTGGGCGGGCGCATCGGCTACGTCCTGTTCTACCGCCCCGGCCACTATATCGAGCACCCGCTGGAGGCGCTCTATCTCTGGCAGGGCGGCATGTCCTTCCATGGCGGTGCGGCGGGCGTGATCCTGGCACTGTACTTCTTCACCCGCTCCCAAAGGCTGGACTTCCTCGGCTTCTCCGACCGGGTGACCTCGGTGGTGCCAGTCGGCCTGTTCTTCGGGCGCATTGCCAACTTCATCAACGGCGAGCTCTGGGGCCGCGTCACCGACGTCCCCTGGGGCATGATCTTCCCGACCGGCGGGCCGGAGCCGCGTCATCCCTCGCAGCTCTATCAGGCCAGCATGGAGGGGGTGATCCTCTTCATCCTGCTGCAGATCCTGGTCCACCGCTCGACGCTGCGGGCGCGGAGCGGCTTTGTTTCCGGCGCCTTCCTGGCCGGCTATGGCGTCGCCCGCATCGTCGGGGAGCTGTTCCGCCAGCCGGACGCGCAGCTCGGCTTCCTCTTCGCCGGGATCACCATGGGGCAGCTCCTGTCCCTGCCGATGGTGCTCATCGGGGCCTGGCTGATGTGGCGGTCCCGGCCCGCGACGGCCCCCGCCCCGGGCGCCGTGCGGCACGAGGGCGCCTGACATGGCGGGGGCCGAACGGCTCGACCGCTTCATGGCCCGCGCCGTGGCCGCCTACTATGCCGGCCGCGACCCGCTGGGCCGGGAGGGCGACTTCATCACCGCGCCGGAGATCAGCCAGACCTTCGGCGAGTGCCTGGGCCTCTGGGCCGCCGTCTGCTGGCAGATGATGGGCGCGCCGCGGCGCGTCGTCCTGGCCGAGCTTGGCCCCGGCCGCGGCACGCTGATGGCCGATGCCCTGCGTGCGGTGCGGGAGGTCATCCCCGCCTTCGCCCAGGCGGCCGAGCCGCATCTGGTGGAGGCCTCACCCGTGCTGCGGGCGGCGCAGCGGGCGAAGCTGCCGGACGCGCAGTGGCACGACCGGGTGGAGGACCTGCCGGAAGGGCCGCTCCTGCTCCTGGCAAACGAGTTCCTCGACGCCCTGCCGATCCGGCAGTTCGTGCGGCAGGACGGCTCCTGGCGGGAACGCTGGGTTCGGGACGGCGCCTTCCTCCTCCGCGAGATCGAGGAGCCTCCCCCGCTGCCCCTCTCCGACGACACGCCGGAGGGCACGATCCAGGAGGCCTGCGCCCCGGCCCTGTCCCTGGCCGCATGGGTCGCGGGGCGTCTGGCCCGGCAGGGTGGCGCCGCGCTCTTCATCGACTACGGCCATACCAGGGGCGGCAGCGGCGACAGCCTCCAGGCCGTCCGGCGGCATGAGCCGGTTGATCCCCTGGCGGCCCCCGGCACCGCCGACCTGACTGCGCATGTGGATTTCCGGGCCCTGGCCGACGCCGCCCTTTCCGCCGGCGGCGCCGTGCATGGGCCGGTGCCGCAGGGCATGTTCCTGCGCCGCCTGGGCCTGGGGCAGCGCGCCGCCATGCTGGCCGCCGCCAACCCCCGGCAGGCCCAGGCGCATCTGGCCGCGGCGAACCGCCTGACGGCGCAGGAGGCGATGGGCCTGCTCTTCCAGGCGCTGGCCATCACGCCGCCCGGCTTCCCCACCCCACCCGGATTCGAGAACGCATGAGCACCGCCGAGTTCCTCGTCGCCGCTGGTCTGGCGGGCCTGCCGCATGGCTTCTTCACCCGCCGGGGCGGTGTCTCCGAGGGGGCCTTCGCCTCGCTGAACTGCTCGCTCTCTGGCGCCGACGACCCGGCCCGCGTGGCGGAGAACCGCGCCCTGGCCATGGAGGCACTAGGCCTAGCGCCGGCGGCGCTGGTGGGTCTGCACCAGGTCCATGGCGCCGAGGTGGTGGTGGCACGCGAGCCCTGGTCCGACACGGCGCGGCCGCGCGCGGATGGCGTGGTGACCGACCGGCCCGAGCTGGCCCTGGGGATCGTCACGGCGGATTGCGGCCCGGTGCTCTTCGCCGATGCCGAGGCCGGAGTGATCGGCGCCTGCCATGCAGGCTGGCGCGGGGCCGTGGCCGGGATCTGCGAAGCGGTGCTGGAAGCCATGGAGGGAATCGGGGCGAAGCGCGAGCGTGTCGTGGCCGCGCTGGGCCCCTGCATCCGGCAGGCCTCCTACGAGGTCGGGCGCGATCTCTTCGAGGCCGTGGGCAGGCCGGAATTCTTCCAGCCGGGTATGCGGGATGGGCACTGGCAGTTCGACATGGCGGGCTATATCGCGGCCCGGCTGCAAGGCGCCGGCACCGGGCTGGTGCAGGTGATCGACGCCGACACCCAGGCGGACACCGAACGCTTCTTCTCCCACCGCCGCCGTACCCTGACCGGCGGCGGCCCGATCGGGCACCAGCTCTCGGCCATCGCCCTCCAGGGTTGAAGTTCTTCCGAATCCTTCGCGAGATCGGGCAAATGTGAGGACTGAAATCCTCTGGGAAGGATTCAGTTCTCCTTTTGTTCCTAGAATCGGTCTAGGATCGGGGGATGCCCCCCGATCCCTTGCTCGAACAGCTCGAAAGGACCCTGGCCGACTCCTACAAGCGGGAGATCGAGGCGGAGGAGAATGTCTGGCGCAGCTTGCCCTTCTTCGCCGCGACCCTTGCCCTGCAATTCGCGGGGCTGGCCCAGGCGCGCGACTGGCTGCTGGCGATGCAGGGCAACGCCGCCCTCGTCGCCATCGTGCTGCTGGTCCTGGCCGGCGGCTCGACGGCGCTGGGCCTGCTCTTCCTGGCCCAGTCCATCGCTCCCGCCGAGTTCCGCTACCTGTCCCGAGAGACCGAGCTGCTGCGCTATGCCGGCGCGTTGCGGGAGCAGGAGCGGTCGGTCGGGCGCGAGGTGGCCGAGGCATCCGCCGCGGCCCTGGCCAGCTTCCGCGCGACTCTGGTGGCGCAATACGCCATGGCGGTGGATCATAACCGGGCCATCAACCGCCGCAGGGCGACACGGCGAACCAGGGCCGCCCTGGCGATCCTCTGCTCGGTCCTGCTGGTCACGGCACTGGTGGCGCTGACACTGGGCACCAACATGTCCCATGCCACCGGAGCCGGACCGATCCATGACAGCCAGAAGCCCGCCGAAAGCACCCGCGCCACCGAAAGCGGAGCCATCCGGCCAGGACTGCTCGGCGAAGACCCGGCAGCAGCCAGGCCCGGAGGAAAAGCCGGCCGAACCGCCGATGGTGGTGGTGCGCGAGGGATGGTGGAGCCGCAAGGTGGCGGAGCGGCCGCGCGAGGTGCTGCGGCGGGAGGATGAGGGGAAGAAGCGATAAGCGGCGGGAAGGCCCCGGAGGCCCGCCCGCCGCCTGAAATCATATCTGGAGCCGGCTGTTACTCCGGGCGGATCCACTCGGGCTCGTCGACGATATCGAGATCGTCGAGGTTCACGATCACCTCCTCGGTCCCGGAGCGGACCAGGACGCAGTGCAGGTCCTCGGTGTCGGAGGCGTTCAGCTCCTGATGCGGCAGATAGGGCGGCACCAGCATGAAATCTCCTGCCTTGGCCTCGGTGATGAACTCCAGCCGGTTGCCCCAGCGCATCAGCGCATGGCCCCGCACCACGTAGATGATGCTTTCCAGTGCGCCATGATGGTGCGGGCCGGTCGGATGACCTGGCCTGATGAGGTTGGTTCCGGCCCAGAGATGCTGGGAGCCGTTGCGGCTGCCGCTGATCGCGACCTCGCGGTTCATGCCGAGCGTTTCCGGCGTGTCGCAGCTCCGGGCGCCGGCCTTCACCACCTTGATGCCGTTGTTGCGCCAGTCCTGGGTCTGGCCGGGGGCCTTCGCGATCGTGCCATCGGGCATGACGAGCGTCTCCTTCACGGGAATATTCGTCTCTCGGCCCATATTTTAGGGCGTCGCCAGCATCGTGAAATGGGCTGGTTTTCCAAACTCCCCCGCTTCTCCAGCACAATTCTCTCCCTCTGTCCCGGTGGCGAGGATGGCTTTCCGAAAAGGGTGCCAACCCGCCAAGGTGCCCGAAACCGATGCTCGACGTGAGGCGCCGCACGCGATAAGCGGCCTGCGATGCCTTATATGGTCTTCTTCGTGTTCCTGATCTTCCTGACCGCGCTGGCCTCCTGTGTTGTCGGCTGAACGGCGCGTCCTGGCGGCGCTTCTCCTCCTGCTCCTGCCTCTGGCCGGTTGCGGGGACCTGCCACAGCCCTATCGCGGGCAGCCGGGCGGCATGGCAGCCAAGTTGGTGCAGCCGCCTGCCTACCGGATCGCCGTGCCTCCCCCGGACGGCGCCATGCTGACCGATGCGGGCAGCAAGCGCTTCGCTTCCGATCTCGCGGAGGCGCTGGTGGCGGCCGAGGTGCCGGCCGTGGCGAGCCAGCCCTGGCCGCTCGACTGGCGGCTGAAGGTGGTGGCGAGCCGCGAGGGCCAGACCATCGTGCCGCGCTACACGCTGGAGAACGCCGACGCGCAGTCCGTGGTCGAGGCCCGCGGCAACCCGGTGCGGATCGAGGACTGGGCAGGCGAGGACCCGAAGATGCTGCAACGCGTGGCCACCAGCGATGCCGGCACCGTGGCCACGCTGCTGGCGCGCGCCGATGCCGCCCGGCGCGCGGCGGACCCCGCGACGCTGGTGGCGAACGGCCCGCCACGCCTCCGCTTCATCGGCGTGAAGGGCGCGCCCGGCGACGGCGACACCGCCCTGACCACGCGCATGACCGATTTCCTGGCGGATAAGGGCTTCCTGGTGCAGCCCCAGGCGGAGGGTTCCCTGTTCAGCCTGGAGGGGCAGGTCAACATGGTGCCCATCCCCGACCGGCAGCAGCGGGTGGAGATCCAGTGGATCGTGACCCGCAAGGACGGCCAGGAGATCGGGCGGGCCATCCAGATGAACCAGATCCCGCAGGGGACGCTGAACGGGCTCTGGGGCGATGTCGCCTATGTGGTGAGCCAGGAGGCGGCGCAGGGGGTGCGCGACATCATCTCCAACGCCGGCGGCTTCGGACCGCCGCCCGCCCCGGCCGGCGGGTCCGGCACGAAAGCGCCCGCCGACAAGGCATCCCCGGGCAAGCCGCAGGCTGGCGTGGCAGCGCCCGGTCCGGCGGGGGGCACGGCCTCCGTGGCCACGCCGCTCCTCCTGCCACAGGACGACGAATCCCTGCCGCCACCCCGGGGCTGAGGCATGGGGAGCAGTGCCGCGCAGCCCCTTTCGTGGGGCCGCGACGGCCGCGATCCCGTGGCGGAAGATTTGCTCACTGGATCGCGATTGCTCTGGAAGAGACCCGCCATGCCGCCTACGCTGCGTCGCATGATGCCATTCTCCCTGGAGCCGGGGCTGCGCGCGGTCCTGCTGACCGCCGCGCTCCTCGCGGGATGTGCGGCGGGCGATGGCCCGCGAACCGCGGGCGATGCGCCCCGCGGTGCCTTCGGACCCTATCTGGCGGGCCGTTTCGCCTCCTCCGAGGCGGACAGTGCCATGGCCGCCTCGCAGCTCGGGGAGGCCCTGCGCCAGGACCCCGACCAGGTCGAGGTGCTGCAGCAGGCCTTCGGCGCCGCGGTGATGAATGGCCAGTCCGATGCGGCGCGCCTCGCCCGGCGCCTGCCCGAGGACCAGTTGGCGAACCTGCTGCTCGCCGGGTCGGATGCCCAGGCGGGGCGCTGGGACCGTGCCGAGCAGCGGTTGCGCGCCCTGCCGCGCCGGGGCTCGGCACAGCTTCTCCAGCCTCTGCTGGTCGCCTGGGCCCAGGCGGGGCGGGGCGATACCGCGCAGGCCCTGGCCCTGCTGCGGCCCTTCATCGAGGACGGGCGGCTGCGGGGCGTGATCGCCCTGCACGCCGCGATGATCGCCGATCTCGGCGGGCAGCCGCAGGACGCGGCGCGCTACCTCCGTCTGGCGATCGCGGACACCCGAGAGCCGAACCTCCGTCTGGCGCAGATCGGCGCCGGCATCCTCGCCCGGGCCGGGCAGGAGGCCCAGGGCGCGCGGCTCTTCGACGTGATGGCCCGGGGGAATGACGACATCGCCATGGTGGTGACGCCGGCGCTGCGCCAGAAGGCGTTGCAGGGCCGCGCGGTGGCGAGCGCGACCGAGGGGATGGCGGAGGCTCAGGTCGCCTTCGGGGCGGCGCTCCGCTCCCAGGGGGCCCCGGACCTCGCCCTGATGCTGTCGCGCCTGTCGCTCCGCCTGCGCCCGGATTTCGCCCCGGCCCTGCTCCTCGCCGCCGATTCCCTGGCGGATCAGAAACATACCGACCGCGCCCTGGCGATGCTGGAAATGGTGCCGGAGCGTGATCCCCTGGCGCCGCTGGTGGCACTGCGCCGTGCCGCCTTGCTGGACGCCGTGGGCCGGACCGCCGAGGCCGAAGGGCTGCTGCGCCAGTTGGGGCAGAGCCATCCGCAGGCCGTGCAGCCCGTGGCGCAACTCGGCGACATGCTGCGCACGCGGGGACGCTTCGGCGAGGCCTCGGCGGCCTATGGGGAGGCACTGGCCCGGGCCCGCACGGACGGGTCTGCCGGTTGGCCGCTCTACTATGCCCAGGGCATCGCGATGGAACGCGACGGCCGCTGGGCCGAGGCCGAGGCTTCCTTCCGCCGCGCCCTGGCCCTGGCGCCGGACCAGCCCAGCGTCCTGAACTACCTCGCCTATTCCTGGGCCGAGCGGGGCGAGCGGCTGCCGGAGGCGAAGCGCATGCTGGAACGGGCCGCGGCGCTGCGGCCGCAGGACGGCAACATCGCCGACAGCCTCGGTTGGGTCCTGCTGCGCCAGGGGGAGCTGCCGAAGGCCGTTCAGACGCTGGAGCGGGCCGTGGAACTGGAATCGCGCAATTCCACGATCAACGAGCATCTGGGGGACGCCTATTGGGCGGTCGGCCGGCGGACGGAGGCGCGCTACCAGTGGCGCCGGGCGCTGGATCTTGCTCCGGCATCCGAGGACGGGCCCCGGCTTTCCGCCAAGCTGCGGGATGGGTTGCAGACCCCGCCCACCGCTTCCGCTATGCGCTGAACCATGTCCGACATGATGACGAACCGGCCCCGGGCCACGGGGGCCGGGGCGGCTGAATTCGCCCCGGCCAAGGTCAATCTCTTCCTGCATGTCACCGGGCGGCGCGAGGATGGGTATCACCTGCTCGACAGCCTGGCCGTCTTCGCGGGGGTGGGCGATGAGCTCACGGCCTCGCCGGCGGAAGCGCTGACGCTGGAGATCGACGGGCCGGAAGGCGGTGCCCTGGCCGCCGAGCCGGACAACCTCGTGCTGCGCGCGGCGCGCCTGCTGGCGGAGAGCCATGGTGTGTCCGGCGGCGCGACGCTGCGGCTGACCAAGCGCCTGCCGGTGGCCTCCGGCATCGGCGGCGGCTCGGCCGACGCGGCCGCGGCGCTGCGCCTGCTGTCCCGCCAGTGGCGGCTGGCCCTGCCGCCCGAGGCGGCGGTGACGCGGCTGGGGGCGGATGTGCCCGTCTGCGTCGCGTCCCGGGCCGCGCGCATGGGTGGCATCGGCGAGGAACTGGTGCCGGCGCCGCGTTTCCCGACCTATGGGCTGTTGCTGGCCAATCCGCGCATCCCCCTGTCCACGCCCGCCGTGTTCCGGGCCAGGGCGCCCGGCTTCACGCCCCCGGCGGAACTGCCCGGGTCCTGGCCCGATGCCCGGGCCATGGCCGAGGATCTCCGACTCTGTGCGAACGATCTGGAGGCCCCGGCACGGCAGCTTTGCCCCGCCGTGACGGAGGTGCTTGCGGCGATCGCCACCCGGAAGGACTGCCTGCTGGCACGGATGAGCGGTTCCGGCGCGACCTGCTTCGGCCTCTTTCCCGATCCGGCCGCGGCCCGGGCGGCGGCTGAGAGCCTGCCCTCCGTCTGGTGGCGCTGGGGCGGGGCACCCGCGGAAGGCTGAATCCTGGCCCCTTGCTGCGACGCGGCGGAAAGAAACCCGGGCCGGGAGGTCTTTACGGACCCCCTGGGCTCCGATTATCTCCCTCCCCACGCCGAGGCCCGGTTCGCGGGAGCCTGCTACTGGGGCGTAGCCAAGCGGTAAGGCAGCGGTTTTTGGTACCGCCATTCCCAGGTTCGAATCCTGGCGCCCCAACCAGCAATCACGCTTCCGGTTTCCTAGCGCATGGGTCCCAGCCGGGCGGCGAGGCGACGGGCCAGGGCATAGCCCAGCATGCCGCCGACCGGCGCGGCCGGAAGGGCCAGCAGCCAGCCGAGATGAACGCCCTGCACCACCAGCCCCAGGCCGATGCCGAACATCGTCCCACCGGTCAGGCAGCCGAGGACCCCGGCGGTCAGGCCGAGGATCAGGATCTCTTCGCGTCTCACCATCGTATCCCAGCAGGTGCAGGAAGCCCGTCGCTTTGACAAGCGGGGGTTTGACAAGGGGATGGCGCGCCGTTAAGGGGCGCCCTCCTTCCTGGGAATGTGGACGCGGCACCCTGCCGTGCGCCCGCTCACGGCCTTCCGGGGCCGGGGGACTACCGGGACAAAACAGGTCCATCGGGCCGACGAAGACGAAAGGACCCGCCGCATGACGAAGCGCGCGGAAAGCAAGTACAAGATCAATCGCCGCCTGGGCGTGAACCTCTGGGGCCGTGCGAAGTCCCCGATCGCCAAGCGCGAGTATGGTCCCGGCCAGCATGGCCAGCGCCGCAAGCAGAAGCCGACCGACTTCGGCATCCAGCTGATGGCCAAGCAGAAGCTCAAGGGCTACTACGGCAACATCGGCGAGAAGCAGTTCCGCAAGTATTACGAGGAGGCCGTGCGCCGTAAGGGCGACACCTCCGAGAACCTGATCGAGCTGCTGGAGCGCCGCCTGGACGCCGTGGTGTACCGCATGAAGCTGGCGGTGACGCCCTTCGCGGCCCGCCAGTTCGTCAACCACGGCCACCTGCTGGTGAACGGCAAGCGCGTGAACATCCCCTCCTACCTCGTGAAGGACGGCGACGTCATCGAGGTGAAGGAGAAGTCCAAGCAGCTCACCGCCGTGCTCGACGCCGCGCAGTCCGGCGAGCGTGACGTGCCGGAGTATGTGCAGATCGACCACCGCCAGATGAAGGGCTCCTTCATCCGCGCGCCGAAGCTGAGCGATGTGCCGTACCCGGTGCAGATGGAGCCGAACCTGGTCATCGAGTTCTACTCGCGCTGATATTGATGAAGGCGGGGCCAAAAACTCCGCCTTTTCAATAATTTATCTAAGACAATAAGAGGCGAATCCCCCTCACGCCACCCCTCACGGCAGCCCCCTCACGGTACTCCCACCCTTTCTTGCGAGAGGGCGGCACCACTACGTGGATGTGAGCGGGCGTTACGGCGGAACCCTGGATCGCATGGCTGGCGGCGGTCCGGAGATGCAAGCGAGCGGTTGCACCTAAAAACGAAGCACTCCTGCTCCGTCGCAACCGATACAATGCCACGCTACGAACGCGCGGGCGTACACCCGAAAGACCACATTTGATGCAAGACCGTACCAGCCTCCCCCCGGAGGCCACCACGGCGCATGTCCCCGATTTCGGCGCACCAATCCACGCTTGGTCGGATGGGGGATGCCGCCCCAATCCAGGCTTCGGCGCCCATGCCGCCATCGTGGTTCTGCCAAGCGGGAAAGAAGTAACCTTTGAGGGCACCGAGAAAGACTCAACAAACAACCGCATGGAGTTGAAGGCGGCTCTAAGTATCCTCCAAGGCGCCAAGCACGCGCGCCACATCATTATCCATACGGACAGCGAGTATCTGTTTCTAGGCATCACGCAACGGGTGGAGAAATGGAGGACCAAAGGGTGGATCAACAGCGCAAAAGAGCCTGTCGTGAACCGCGACCTGTGGGAAGCAATTCTGGCAGAGGCAGCCCGTCACCGCGTTGAATGGGTGCTAACACGCGGTCACGCGGATGATGCCATGAACAACCGCGCCGATGCGGCGGTGCAACGGCTGTTGCGGGCTGCCTCTGCCCCGAAGAAGGGGGCGAAATGAACCGCCTCCGAGGGAAGTCGCAGGGGGCAGGAGATGCCCCCCAGACGGTGGCGTTAGCGGATATCGTGGTGATGCCCGCCTATCGCATCCGGGACCGTCTAGACCGGGCTGCCGTAGCGCAATACCGGCAGGCATATGCGCAGGGGGACGTTCTGCCCCCGCTTAGCATCGCCCTGGTGGAAGGCGCATTGATCCTGCGGGACGGTTGGCACCGGTTGGAAGCCCTCCGCGAGATCGGCACGCTGCACACGGAAGCCGTCATCTCGGAGATGTCGGGCAATGAGGCGCGCTGGCAGTCCGGCAAGCTGAACCTCACTCACGGCGTGCGACTTTCGGCGGGCGAGGTGCGGAAGACCTTCAAGGCGTATGTGAGGGCCGGGCATCACAAGAGAGGCGCGCGCGGGTTCAAGACGTACCGCGAAATGGCGGCTGACTTCGGAGGGAACGCCACGCGTTCCAGCCTTCACCGATGGATGCGCGAGGACTTTCCGGCGGTGGCCCGGAAGATCGGCGGCGAAGAAGGAGGAGGAGATGGCAGCTTGAGAGAGCGTAGCCCCGAGGCAGTCTTAGCGCAGCAGGCGGCGAAGCACCTTGAGGGCGTCGAAGCGGCCATGAAAGGCATCAAGACCCCGCGCTTGCGTGGCGAGGTGCTGGCACGGATGGCGGAGGCGCAGCGGAAAGCGAGTGTGGCGTGCCCGTGGACACCGGCAGAAGACGAAACCTTCTAGCGGGAGAGCTAACGCACTGTTTCTGCTGCTGAAATGAGACATCCTGTCCCAATAGGACATGTCTAGGCAACGGCAAGGGCGCTAAACCGCTGACTTAGAACGCGTATTTAACGAGAAACGCGCCACCTCGAAAATGGGGATGGGGCCGATGCGACGCGGCCCCGCCTCCCGCCCGTGGCGGATACTGGATCAGGAAGACGCGGGGGCCGCATCTCCGTGCCCCTGGCGCAGAGCACGAATTTCAGCAGGTGTGCTGCGGACCCACTCACCGGGGCGCGCAAAGACTTCCCCAATGAAGGGTGCGCGTAGCCAAAGGTTGAAGTGACTTGTGGAAGCGTATGCCTCCACCTCGAAAGAGCGACCCAGGGTGAACTTGAAGGACGGGATGATGGTCACGGCGTCTGCAACTTTTGGTTGTCGTTCCGGCAGAGAATCACTCACGGAATCGTGCGTCAAGAGTGCGTCGGGGTGGTCCGGATAGTTTTGGCGCAAAAATCTGACGGGGCATCCAATAATCGGAGTGCACTCGTTTCCCCCCGCACTTCCCCCTGGGAACCCTTGAGGCCAGCCGAAGGGGCCGCGAGAACGGGAGCAGCCTCGCCTCATGGCCGCCCCACCCCCCCGCCATCTTCACCTTCCCCGAAACGCAGCAGACGATCCGCACGGTGTCCCTCGACGGGGCGCCGTGGTTCGTGGCGGGAGATGTAACGCGATGCCTCGGGCTTGTGCGGGGCGGCACCACACTATCCCCGCTGTGTGCTACGGAACGTCGCGTTATCCGTAAGTGGGGCCAGACCCCACTTAAGGGACAGGGCCTCGCCCTCATCTCCGAGAGCGGCCTCTACAAGCTCATCATGCGCTCCGACAAACCCCAGGCGCGCGCCTTCCAAGATTGGGTGACGCGCGACGTGCTCCCCGCGATCCGGAAAGACGGGATGTACGTGATGGGCGAGGAGAAGGTGCGCTCCGGATATGCCTGCAGGGAGCATCTGCCAATCACTAGGGCCTGCCCATATGATTCGGTATGGAGGGAACGATTGATCGGATCACTAGCATTGTCTTTTGAGTTTTGATGCGAATAGATCGCTGCATCTAGGATGTTGTGATCGGATATCGCGCCATGATCGTTGGCTACGCCCGCACCTCCACCGCCGAACAAGACGCCGGTCTAGAAGCCCAGGAACGCGACCTCCGCGCCGCTGGGTGCGAGCGGCTGTTCTCCGAGAAGGTATCCTCGGGGGCAAAGCGGGATCGGCTGGAGGAGGCCGTACGCTTCATCCGCGAGGGGGATGTGCTGGTGGTCACGAAGCCGGATCGCTTGGCCCGCTCCACCGCCGACCTACTGACCATCGTGGAACAGCTTGAGGCCCGCAAGGTGGCGCTGCGCGTCCTCTCCATGGGCGGGCAGGAGGTGGACACCCGCAGCCCTACAGGGCGGCTCATGCTGACAATGCTGGGCGCCGTGGCCGAGTTCGAGCGCGCCTTGATGCTGGAACGCCAGCGGGAGGGCGTGGCCGCTGCCAAGGCCGAGGGAAAGTACAAGGGCCGCGCCCCGACTGCCCGCGCCAAGAGCGCCGAGGTGTTAGCCCTTCATGCCCAAGGGGTGGCGGCGGCCGAGGTCGCACGGCGTGTGGGGATCGGCGTGGCGTCGGTCTTTCGTATCCTCCGGGACCAGCGGGAAGCAGCGTAGCGGCAGGGACGTGCCTTCGATCCCCTGCGTTTTTCCCTGCCCCCCCTCGGCCTTACGAAATGGCAACGTTCTTGACACAACCTTGAATTGTATAGAGCCTGCCGAAGCAATCCTAGGAGGACATTATGGGGGCGGTGGGCGGTGTGTTTGGTCTCGTGATATGGATTGTTTTAGTTCTTGCCCAAGGGGCGGCCTTTTTCGAGGGGCTTGAGTTGTGGTGGGGAACTACTGGGTTCCTTGCATTCGGTGTCTTCGTAGTGGCAATCCTATTCAGGCCGCTTGGAACCCTATTCCTCTCTTGCGTAGCCTTTTACGGCATGTGGAAGGGCTGGCATTGGCCCTTCCTGGGCGCTGTGGCAGCGGCTTTCCCGGCTGTCCTTATGGCTTTTGTCGGGGCAGGAGGAGCGGGCATCCTGGCCCTTTTCGAGCGCATAAAGTCCGGGCTGCGAGCGACATAGCGCTTCGAACAGCAGTGGCGCGGCGCCAATTAACCAAGAGCAGGCAGCCTCACCGCCTCCACACATTCCCGTAGCGCTGTCACGAGGTCGCCACCGAAGTAAACACCGAGCGTCACGTCTGCCTTCGGCAGCTTGTGCCCTACAACCTGCTTCACCACCCGTTCCGGCCGGTTGGCCCGCAGGGCTTCGGTGATGAACCACCGCCGCCACGAGTGAAAGTTGACGCGCGACCGGCGCTGTCCTTCCGCTTTCTCATGCACTTTGAGTTTCACCCGAAAATTGTGGAAGCGGGCTGTGGCGTTGGTTGACCGCTTCCCGAATCGATTCGGTTCCCCGAATTCCGGAAACAACCACGTTGCCGCATCCTGGCCGCCGATCCGCCGTGCTACGATGGCGGCAAGATCAGGATGGATTGGGACCCTTCGGGTGGCTGCTGCGGTCTTCCCTCCACGCACGGTGAAGACATCCCCCTGACAGTGCCCAACGGTAAGCTGGCAAATCTCCTCCACCCGCATCCCACTTAGCGCTGCGACGCGCATGAGATCGGCCAAGCCGTCATCTGGAGCGTGCGCCAGGAGCGTTTGAACCTCTTTGGTGGTGAAGGCGCGTTCACTCTCCTCCCCATCCTGCACCACCTCGCGGGGCTTGGAGGGCGCTTGCCGGGGCCACGGGTTTGCTCCTTCAGCCACGATGCCGCGCCGCTCCATCCATTGCCAGTAGCCGGAGAGAGCGGAAGCAATGTCGCGGATGCGCGCCGCGCTCCGGCCCTTGTCATGGAGGGCAGTGACGTACTGCCCGGCAACGCGGCGGGTGATGCGCTCCACGCCGGAAGGGAAGCCGCTGCTATCCAGCCAAGCGCCCAAGGCCGCCACGTCGCTCCGGTACTGCGCCTTGGTGCGCTCGTGGCGCTGCCGCCCGCGTGGCCCCGGCTGCGCCAGCCAAGTTTCCATGTGGTGGGGCAAGGGGGTAGTCCGGCCCAGGGCGAGGTCCACAAAGTTCTCCGCGCGCTCCCACCCCTCACGACGCCCGATCTCATCATGCCGGGCCGCTACGGTGTCCGTGAGAACATCTGCGGCAAGCTCAGTGTCGGAGAGTTCCACCCGGCCTCCTTCGGCATCATCTCGAAAGACGTAGGCAGGGCGCCCGGAGGGATCACGGCGGAGGCTATCCAGATTGGCCCGGATCGCCAGCGCCTCCGCAGTGACGGGATCGGTGGCGGGGCTGCCGCGCCGTGCTGCGTCAATGCGCGCGTGGAGCGTCAGCAAAGCCGCCGCCAGTCGTGCCTTCGCCACATGCTTGTCGCGGGTGCCAAGCCCTTTCCGCAGCCGCTTCCGGCCCACCACAGCCTGTAGCGAAGGAGGAACGTCCACCACCGCCTCCCAGCTTTGGCGGCGCTGCTCAAGGTATCCAGAAACCTTCGCCACCCCTCGCGGCTCCCCTCACGTTTCACCCCTCACGATGGCTATGAAGCGAAGCGAAAGCAATAGCTTCAGTATGTTGGGCGGATGGAGTGGCGAGTTCTACTCGCGCTGATCCTGCGGCCCCTTCCGGGACCCTGTCGAACGCCGCCCCTGGGGACGAACCCCCGGGGGCGGCGTTTCTCGTTTCTGGGCTATGCTGTGCGTCTTCCCGGGAGAATCGCCTGTGCCGAGTGAGCAGACCCGCCGTGTCCTGGCCCTGATCCTGCCGCTGCTGCAGATCGTCGTGGGGCTTCTGCCGCTGGTGGGGGTGGGGACCTCCATGGCGGTGGTATCCGGGAGCAGCCAGACCCCGGTGGTGCCGGCCTCCTATGCCTTTCCGATCATGTGGACGGTGCTCTTCGCCCTGTCGCTGGCTTATGGCGTCTGGCAGATCCTGCCGATGAATCACGCGGACCCCCTGCTGAGCCGTGTCGGCTGGCCGCTGGTCGGGGTCTTCGCGCTGAACACGCTGTGGGAGGCGGTGGCGCAGTTCTCGGGGCGGAACGGCTTCTTCCTGGTGGCGATCATGCTGCTGAACGTGGTCTGCGCGCTGGCGGCCTTCTTTCTGGCGCGGCGTGGGGTCGAGCCGTCGCGCAGCGGGCGCTGGCTGGTGCTGCCGTTGACCGGGCTGATGGCGGGCTGGCTGACGGCGGCCTGCTTCGCGAACATCTCCGGCGCCGCGCGGGTGGCGGGGATCATCCCGGTGGAAGGGATGGTGGCCACGGTGGCGGCGGTGTTGCTGCTGCTGGCGGCCGGGGGCTTCGCCGCGGCGGTGGTCTGGGCCGCGAAGGGCAGTGTCTGGTATCTGGGCGGCGTCGGCTGGGCGCTGGTGGCCGTGGTGGTGGCCAATCTGGGGGCGAACCAGCTGGATGTGCTGGCGGCGCTGGCGGCCGCGGTGATGCTGGCCCTGGTGGCGGGCGTGGCCTGGACGCGGCGTGTGCCGGGGCGGCGGGGAAAGCAGTTCGGCGCCTGAGGGCTGAAGGGCGCCGGGAGGCAAGCGGTTGCGTTGTGAGGGCGGGGTGCCCGTGCCGTCGGGTGAAGCCGGTGCGGCGGAGCCGGAACGTCCTGCCGGGCCGGCTCGGAGATTGGCGGGACGGGCGGCATTCGGACAAAAGAAACCCCGGCGAGGGCGGGCCCTGCCGGGGTTTTCCTTGGCGCCGGGCGTGTGCCCGGTTGGCGGAGGGGGCTCAGCCGGCCCTCTCAGGCCGCCTGCCCGGTGGGGATGTTCTTGTC
Organism: Roseomonas gilardii; assembly: GCF_001941945.1. Taxonomy (NCBI): domain Bacteria; kingdom Pseudomonadati; phylum Pseudomonadota; class Alphaproteobacteria; order Acetobacterales; family Roseomonadaceae; genus Roseomonas; species Roseomonas gilardii. The sequence continues at coordinate 755,702 of NZ_CP015583.1, forward strand.
CTGGAGCAGGGTCTGGAGCTCGCCGGACTGGAACATCTCCATGATGATGTCGCAACCGCCGACGAACTCGCCCTGGACGTAGAGCTGGGGGATGGTCGGCCAGTTGGTGAAGGTCTTGATGCCTTCACGCAGTTCAGGGTCGGCCAGGACGTTCACGCCCCTGAAGGGCACGCCGACGTGGCTGAGGATCTGCACCACGCGGGCGGAGAAGCCGCATTGCGGGAAGGCCGGGGTGCCCTTCATGTAGAGGACCACCGGGTTCTCGGTGATCTCCTGCTGGATGCGGGCGCTGACGTCGCTCATCGGGGTTCCTTTCAATCGGGGGCGGAGGTCTGCAGGGCGAGGGCGTGGAGTTCGCCCCCCATGCGGCCCCGCAGCGCGGCGTAGACGAGCTGGTGCTGCTGGACGCGGGACTTGCCGCGAAAGGCCTCGGACACGACGGTGGCGGCGTAGTGGTCGCCGTCGCCCGCCAGGTCCTCGATGGTCACGCGGGCGTCCGGGATGGCGGCGCGGATCAGCGCCTCGATCTCGGCTTGCTCCATGGCCATGGGTCAGTTCCCCTCCATCAGTGCGGGCAGGGTAGCCTCGTTGGCGGCCCGCAGCGAAGCCACCGATATGGCGGTGCCGTCGGGGAGAACCAAGTCCTTCTCGCCCGTCTCCCCCAGGATCGTGGCGGGGATGCCGGCGGCCTGGGCGGCGGCGAGGAGGGCCTGTGCGTCGGCGGTGGCGACCACGTAGCGGGACTGGTCCTCGCCGAACCAGAAGGCGTGGGCGGGGATGGAGCCCGCCACGTCCCGGAGGCGGAGGCCGGTGCCGGTCTCCATCAGCATTTCCGCGATCGTAACCAGGAGGCCGCCATCGGCGCAGTCATGGGCGGCCTGGATGCGGCCTTCGGTGATCTGGGCGCGGAGGAAGTCGCCGGTGCGGCGCTCGGTGGCGAGGTCCACGGGCGGGGGGGCGCCGTCCTCGCGGCCCGCGATCTCCCGCAGCCAGAGGGACTGGCCCAGGTGGCCGGTGGTGGCGCCCAGGAGGACTAGGGTAGCGTTGGCGGGGGCGCCGAGGCGGGTGGCCTTCGCCACGTCCTCCAGCACGCCCACGGCGCCGATGGCGGGGGTGGGGAGGATGGGGCGGCCCTCGGTCTCGTTGTAGAGGGAGACGTTGCCGCTCACGACCGGGAAGTCCAGCGCCTTGCAGGCGGCGGCCATGCCGCGGACGGCGCTGGCGAACTGGCCCATGATCTCCGGCTTCTCGGGGTTGCCGAAGTTCATGTTGTCGGTGATCGCGAGGGGGAGGGCGCCGGTCGCGGTGAGGTTGCGCCAAGCCTCGGCCACGGCCTGGGTGCCGCCCATCTCCGGATCGGCCAGGACGTAGCGCGGGGTGCAGTCGGTGGTGATGGCGAGCGCGCGGGTGCCCTCGCCCACGCGGACCACCGCCGCATCGGCGGCGCCGGGGCGGCGGGTGGTGTTGCCGCCGACGGTGGCGTCGTACTGGTCCCAGATCCAGCGGCGGGAGCAGAGGTCCGGGCTGGCGACGAGAGTCTGCAGCGCCTCGCCGATGGTGGTGGGGTTGGGGATGTCGGCCGGGGCCAGAACGGGCTGCTTCGGCGTTTCGGCGGTGGGGCGGCGGTAGAGGGGGGCCTCGGATTCCAGGGGGGCGAGGGGGATGTCGGCCTCGACCTGGCCCTTGTGCCTGACCACGATGCGGCCGGTGTCGGTGATGTGGCCGACGACGGCGAAGTCCAGCTCCCACTTGCGGAAGATGGCTTCGGCGATGTGCTCGGCGCCGGGGCGGAGGACGATCAGCATGCGCTCCTGCGATTCGGAGAGCATCATCTCGTAGGCGGTCATGCCGTCCTCGCGCTGCGGGACGTTGTCGAGGATCATCTCGATCCCCACGCCGCCCTTGCCGGCCATTTCGACGCCGGAGGAGGTGAGGCCGGCGGCGCCCATGTCCTGGATCGCGACGATGGCGTCGGTGGCCATGAGTTCGAGGCAGGCCTCGATCAGCAGCTTCTCCGCGAAGGGGTCGCCGATCTGGACGGTGGGGCGTTTTTCCTCGCTGTCCGCGTTGAATTCCGCGCTGGACATGGTGGCGCCGTGGATGCCGTCGCGGCCGGTCTTGCTGCCGACATAGACCACGGGGTTGCCGATGCCGGCGGCGGCGGAGAGGAAGATGCGGTCCTTCGGCGCGATGCCCACGGTCATGGCGTTGACCAGGGGGTTGCCGTCGTAGCGGGGGTGGAAGTTCACCTCTCCGCCCACCGTGGGCACGCCGACGCAGTTGCCGTAGCCGCCGATGCCGCGAACGACGCCGTCGAGGACACGCTTCGTGACCGGGTTGCTCGGCGAGCCGAAGCGGAGGGCGTTGAGGTTGGCGATGGGGCGGGCGCCCATGGTGAAGACGTCGCGCAGGATGCCGCCCACGCCGGTCGCCGCACCCTGGTAGGGCTCGATGAAGCTCGGGTGGTTGTGGGATTCCATCTTGAAGATGGCGGCCAGCCCCTCGCCGATGTCGATGACGCCGGCATTCTCGCCCGGGCCGTGGATGACCCAGGGGGCCTTGGTCGGCAGCTCCTTCAGCCAGACGCGGCTGGATTTGTAGGAGCAGTGTTCCGACCACATCACCGAGAAGATCCCGAGCTCGGTCATGGAGGGCTGGCGGCCGAGGATGGCGAGGACACGCTCGAACTCATCCGGCTTCAGGCCGAATTCCGCGGCGAGCTGCTTGGCGCGATCCGCCTCCAGTTGGGCGGGCGCGAGGGGGGCGGGGCTGGACATGTTCGCCTTGTGGGAAGGCGCGGGCGCGATGTCCAGGGGTTCGCGCATCGGGGGAGGGTTGCCGGGACGGGTGCTCATGGCCAGGCGTGGCGGAGGCGGTTTGGGAGGCGGGCGCGGCCGCCGGCGGTGCGGTGGAGGGCGGCGAGGGTTTTCAGCCAGTTCCGGTAGGCGGTGATTGTGCCATAGCGCGTTGGAAAGGGCGGGATTTTCGTCCGGCGCAGGGTTTCGGACAAATCCGGGTCGGGGAGGAGCCAGGGCGGGCCGGGGAGGGCGGAGCGGAGGCCGAGGCGGCGGGCGAGGAGGATGAGGCGCAGGCCGAGGATGCGGTAGGCGCGGCGGGCGGCGCGGCAGATGCGATGCTCGATGGCGCGGAGGGGGTGGCTGGGGTGGGTTTCGGCCAGGAGGGTGAGGAGGCGGGACCAGAGGCCGTTATGGGTGAGGCGGCGGAAGTAGCGGGAGATGGTGGCGGGGTTGCCGTAGTGGGGCGGGAGGGCGCGCCAGGGGTCGGGGGTGAGAGCGAGGTGGAAGATGGCGTCCATGCGGAGGCGGAGATCGGCGATGGGGCGGCCAGCGGGTGAGCGCGGGAGGATGTGGGGGAGGAGGGCGAGCCACTCGTCGTCGGTGAGGGGGCGGAAGGGTTGGGGTGGGGAGAAGCGGGAGGGGTGGCGCATGGGTGGGAGTGTAGCATGGGGGTGGGAAATAGGCAAGTTTTCCTAATTCTATATGCCGAAAACTGAGAAACACCTCAATACTGGTTGATGATAGACAAACTGTGATTCTATATCATAATTGCGTATTGTATCGATCGCCAAAGACTATGGCTGCATTGTTTTGCATAGAAATTTTCCGGACATAAATCGGAGAAAGCATGATAAATTTCGAAATCTTGTTGACTTCTGGAGATAAAATAAACTTGCCCCTGGAGGCAGGGCAGTTGACATTAATTATTGGGCCAAATGGGGCTGGAAAGTCATCGTTAGTAGATGAAATTAACAACGCATTTAGCTCAAGTCATGAAGTAGAAAGATTTTCTGGATATAGGCAAATACACTTCAATGGAGATGATATTGATCAAATAGGGCAAGGAATGGAAACTTTTTCAAACAACATCCGTATAGGGTCAAATAGATATCAGAATCATATGAGTGAACAGCATTTAAAGTCTGTTATGAAGAGGATTATGAACAAGCAGACGGAAGCCGCAACAGCAGCTTTAGGCTGTATTGAAAGTGGTATGACACTTGCCCAGGCAAATCAAAAGCACCCACAGCCAATTGTTACTATTAATGAGATATTCGTGGCGGCAAAATTGCCGGTTAAACTAACTGTCGATACAGTGGGCCTTCGAGCGTCACGAGATGGTGAAATCTATAACATTAGTCAATTATCTGATGGCGAGCGGGCAGCTTTGCTCTTAGCTGGAGCAACTGTAATTAGGCCGGAAAGTACATTTCTCATCATAGATGAGCCGGAAAGGCATCTCAATCCGAGCATATCGGGTCCGCTGATCGCAGCCGCTGTACGATCTCGCCCCGATGTGGGGTTTATTTTTTCAACTCATGATTTACAGTTAATAGAATGGCTTACGGTTAATCATTTAGTGTATGTTAAGAATTCTAAAATTACGGCTACCATGCCAGAAAAAAGGAAATATGATGCATTTAATGTAGATTTTAACGCCGAAATTACGGACGACTTGCGGCAGGCAATTTTGGGTAGTCGTCGCGCGTTGCTGTTAGTTGAGGGCCAAATGTCATCGGAGGATAAAGCCCTCTATGGTATGATATATCCTGGGTGGACTGTGAAGGAACAGGGTGGTTGGGATTCTGTTGTCAGCAGTGTTCGATCTCTGAGAAAAAATAGACGCTATCACTGGATTGAAGTTGCGGGATTGATTGATTCTGATGGAAAGAATGATAAAGAGAAAGAAGAATACCAAAAAGATCAAATTTACTCTCTTCCGACACCAACGATAGAAAATTTATTCTTTGACCGAATTGTGGTGCAGCAGATGGCCGAGGCAATTTATGAGTTGCACGGTGGTGCGTCAGTCAGCGAAAGGCTAGAAATAATTAAAGGCCAAATAAAAATTCTTCTAGACGAAAATAAAGAAGACATTCTGCTTAAGCAGTTGGTTTGGGCTGTAAATAGAGAATTATCATCACGAAAGGTATCGATGAAATCCGTTCGTGCTGGGCAAAGCGAAATTCATGGCATTAACATAGAGGAAATTAGATGTTCCATCGATTTAGCTCTGTGCGAACAGTTGAAGGAAGAGGATGTATTCAAAATCATTGCTGCTATACCGATAAAAAATACAAAATTGCCTGCAGGTATTGCTCAGGCTTTAGGTTTTAATGGATATAAGGAGTATGCTAATTCAATTCTAACACAAATGCAGCGAAAATCGGAAAGAGGTCGGTTAATAGTGGAGTCGCTAGCAAAAAGATTGCCCATTTTGCCCGCTTTGTAGAGGAGCGAATGTATTAAACTGAGGTGCAGGAACCTCAGAGTCCTGCTGGGGTGCAGGGGCAGAGCCCCTGCGCTGCGACGTTCGGCCAATCAGGCCCCGACCAGGGTTTCCGCGATGCTGTGGGACAGCGGTTGGCCGGCCTCGCCGCCGTGAGGGAGTCCGTGTAATTCTCAAGGTAAGGCATCATGCCGAGGATGCGGAGGTCGGAGATAGGGGTCTAGTGATGCATGTGGACTTCGAGAGCTACCAGGAACGCCCAGGCAAGAAGCGTGATAGTGGCGAGCGGTAGTAGGAGAGATTGGTAGCTGAGCGGCCTCAGCGGCCAGCGGAACGAAGCGGCGCGGAAGATCACGAAGGTCGCGGCTCCGAAGAGCAAATTGATGGTCAGGTTGAAACCATCATTCTCGGCGATGTTCAAAGGGATCACTGCGATCGGAAACGCCGCGATGATTGCCAGCAGCCGGGGCGGAAGCAGGATGAGGAGTAGAGGAAGGCTGAACTCCTCCATTCCCGAACATCGTATGATGCTCGGATCAAAGAGGTAAGAGCGAGACGGGCAGGCTGAATTGTCGATGAAGAGAAGCTGGAGCAGGACGCCCAGGAGATTTCCCAGCGTCACATAGAGCAAAAGCCAGCCCGATGCCGCCTGGAACCAGGTGTGTGAACGGGGTGGTTTGCCGCCGGACATGAGCGCCCACTCACGGGAGGTGCAGGAACCTCAGGTTCCTGCCGGGGTGCAGGGGCAGGGCCCCTGCGATGCGACGCCCGAACCTCAGGCCCCGACCAGGGTTTCCGCGATGCTCTGGAAGAGGGGTAGGCCGTCCTCGCCGCCGGTGAGGGGGTCCGCGTAGTTCTCGGGGTGGGGCATCATGCCGAGGATGCGGAGGTTGGGGGAGAGGATGCCGGCGATGTCGCGGACGGCACCGTTGCGGTTGCGGTCGGCGTAGCGGAAGGCGACGAGGCCCTCGCCCTCCAGCCGGTCCAGCGTCGTGTCATCGGCGAAGTAGTTGCCGTCGCCGTGGGCCATGGGGGCGCGGAAGGTTTCGCCCTGCTGCCAGCGCGCGGTGTAGGGGGTGCCGGCGCGTTCGACGCGCAGGACGCAGTCCATGGAGAGGAAGCGGAGGCCGGCGTTGCGGAGGAGGGCGCCGGGGAGGAGGCCGGCCTCGGTGAGGATCTGGAAGCCGTTGCAGACGCCGAGGACGTGGCCGCCTTTGGCCGCGAAGTCCTTGATGGACTGCATGATGGGGGACTGGGCGGCCATGGCGCCGCAGCGGAGGTAGTCGCCGTGGGAGAAGCCGCCGGGGAGGACGACGAGGTCGAGGCCCGGGGGGAGGGCGTGCTCGCCATGCCAGAGCATCAGGGGCTCGCGGCCCGAGGCGCGCCTGAGGGCGAGGGCCATGTCGCGCTCGCGGTTGGTGCCGGGGAAGACGACGATGGCGGCCTTCATGGGGGGTGCCTTTCCGTGGAGGTCAGTTCTGCCAGAGCTTCAGGTAGTGCAGGCCGCCCATCAGGACGATGGTGAGGCAGGCGGCGATGGCGGCGGCGGTGACCCAGCGGTCGAGGGTGCGCTTGCCTTCCCGGAGGAGGGAGGGGCGGCGGGCGCGGCGGGGCCGTGCCGTGGGCTGGGGCGGCGGGGCGGGGGGGTAGTGGCGTTCCCGCCAGCGCAGGGTCATGGCGACGAGGACGGTGAGGCCCAGCATGAGGAGGAGGGAGGCCTTGATCATGCGCGCGGGGCCCCTCCGGGTGGGTGGGGGCGCGGCATGGGTAAGGTTCCCTCCGCCGGAATCACGCGGGGGAGACCTCGACGCGGAAGCTCTCGATGACGGTGTTGGCGAGGAGCTTGCGGGCCATGTCCTCGGCCTGGGCCTTCGCCTTGTCCGGGTCGGTCTCGGTCAGGTCGAGCTCGATGACCTTGCCGGCGCGGACGTCGTGGACGGCGTCGTAGCCCAGGTTGGCGAGGGCATGGGCGATGGCCTTGCCCTGGGGATCGAGGACGCCCTGCTTGGGCATGACGGTCACGCGGGCTTTCACGGGGTGGGGTCTCCCAGGGAGTAAGCGGTGGGGCGGGTGAGGGCCTGGCGGGGCCGTCACTGCATCAGTTCGGGGCCCTTGAGGTCGCGGACGCCGGCTTCGGGGAGGATGCCGAGGCGGCGGGCGACTTCCTGGTAGCCTTCCTCGACCTTGCCGAGGTCGCGGCGGAAGCGGTCCTTGTCCATCTTCTCGCCGGTCTTGCTGTCCCAGAGGCGGCAGTTGTCGGGGGAGATCTCGTCGGCGAGGACGATGCGGACCTCCTCGTTCTCGTAGAAGCGGCCGAATTCGAGCTTGAGGTCCACGAGGACGATGCCGATGCCGAGGAAGAGGCCGGTGAGGAAGTCGTTCACGCGCAGGGCGAGCTGGACCATGTCGTCCAGGTCCTGGGTGGAGGCCCAGCCGAAGCAGGTGATGTGCTCCTCGCTGACCATGGGGTCCTGGAGGGCGTCGTTCTTGTAGTAGTACTCGATGATCGAGCGGGGGAGGCGCTGGCCTTCCTGGATGCCGAGGCGTGTGGAGAGGGAGCCGGCGGCGACGTTGCGGACCACCAGTTCGAGGGGGATGATCTCGACCTCCCGGATCAGCTGCTCGCGCATGTTCAGGCGGCGGATGAAGTGGGTGGGGATGCCGATGTCGGAGAGGCGCGTCATCAGGTATTCGCTGATGCGGTTGTTGAGCACGCCCTTGCCGGTGATGACGCCCTTCTTGGCGCCGTTGGCGGCGGAGGCGTCATCCTTGAAGTACTGGACGAGGGTGCCCGGTTCCGGACCTTCGAAGAGGATCTTCGCCTTGCCTTCGTAGAGTTGCCGCCGTCGGGCCATCGTCAATCGTCGTCCAGAAATCCGTCGTGGCCGCCGGACCCTGGGTCGTGGGACCGGGGGTCGGGCAGCCTGTGGCGGGTGGGTATAGCAGGGGGTGGGGGGTTCTTCCACCGCCCAGGGTGTGCCGGCTGACCCGCGTGGCCGTGAGGGCGGTTGGCCCCTTGGGTGACCTGCCGGGTCGTGTCCCGCGCCACGGTCCGGGCGGCGGGCGCGGTTGCCGCGTGAACGGGCCTTATCACGTTTCGGAAGGGGGGCTGTCAACGGAAGCGGTGCTGGGCCGTTAACCCGGGCACAGGCGGACGGGCCGGATGCCCGGTCGGACAACGCCGCAGATGGACGAGGAGAGAGCGCATGCGGAACAGTCTCATGGGTGGCATCGGTGGCTTCGCGGTGGCGGCGGGGCTGATGCTGGGAGCGGTGGGGTTCGTGCCGGCGGCGATGGCACAGAGCCAGACGGGGGCCAGCCAGCAGGGCACGATCGGGACGCCGACAATGCCGGGCGGCGGCGGGTCCACCATGGCGCAGGGTACGCCCGGGGCCACGCCGGGAACGGCGCCCGGGACGGGGACGGCGGCACCGATGACCGCGCCGCGGCCGGCGGGCGAGGCGGGTTCGCGGCCGCAGGCCTCGGGGACGCCGGTGACGACGACGCCTGAGGCCGGGGCGAACAGCTTCACGGAAGGGCAGGCGCGGAGCCGGATCGAGGCGGCGGGTTATTCGCAGGTCTCGGAGCTGAAGAAGGACGATGCGGGCGTCTGGCGCGGGAAGGCCACGCGGAACGGGCAGACCGTGGATGTGGGACTGGATTTCCGCGGCAACGTGGTGATGGGCACCGCTTCCGTCGCGCGCTGATGGCTGACCCTTGCGGCTCCCTCAGGGGAGGACCGCAGGGGCGGAGCGCGCGGATCATGCAAGAACGATACGAGAGGAACGCGAATCATGGCTATGCGGACCATTACCCGGCTGTTCGACACCCACGACCATGCGCTGGCGGCAGTGCGGGATCTGGAGGCGGTGGGTTTCCGGCATGAGGATGTGAGCATCCTCGCCAACAATACCGAGGGACGTTACGGCACGACCTCCACGGCGGCCGGGACGACCACGGAGACCACCACGGACACGGCGGAGAACAGCGAGTCCGGGGCCGGGGTCGGCGCCACGCTGGGGACGGTGCTGGGCGGTGGCGCGGGGCTCGCGGCCGGACTCGGGGCGCTGGCGATCCCGGGCGTGGGCCCGGTGGTCGCGGCGGGCTGGCTGGTGGCGACGCTGACCGGCGCGGGGGCGGGTGCGGCGGCCGGCGGGTTGCTGGGCGCGCTGACCGGGGCCGGGGTGAGCGAGAACGAGGCCGGGACCTATGCCGAGGGCGTGCGGCGGGGCGGGACGCTGGTGACGGTGCGGAGCGAGGATGCGCGCATCGACGAGGCGGAGCGCATCCTGGCCAGCCATGGGCCGGTGGATGCCGCCACGCGCGAGGCGGATTACCGGGCCGGCGGCTGGGCCGGATACCGGGATGATGACGACCTGAACACGTTGGAGGCTGGGCGGGGCACGGCCTCGGCGCCGGATGGCGCGCCGGGGAACCCACCCGGGACGGCGGCGACGCGGGCGGCGGATCGCGCGGCGGGCACCAATCTGAGCGGGGCCTATCCCGGGCAGTCGGACGGTACGCCGGAGAACCCGAAGGGCACGATGGCCAGCCGGGGCTTCGACAAGGTCACGGGCGCGAATACCAGCGGGACCAACCCGACCGGGACGGGGCGCTAAGGCCTGTCCGCCGGGGCTCGCCCGGTTGAGGGTGTGAGGATGGGGGCGGACGGTTGGGTCCGCCCCTTTTCCATGTGACGCTGCGGGCGGGCGGGCTCCGGCAGCGCGATAAGCCGGGGATTTCGTGGCCGGCGTAGCGAGGATCGAGGGACCCGTGGTGCCAGGCGGCACCGCGGGTCCTTTCGTGTCAGGCGCCTTCGCTGGCGAAGACGCGGGCCAGGGTGTCCTGGATGTGGCGGAAGTCCTTGGCCGGGTCCATGGCGGCGTCGAGCGTCGCGGCGTCGAGGGTGGCGGAGACTTCGGGGTCGGCCAGGAGCTCATCGCGGAAGGAGCGGCCATTGGGGGTGCCCAGGGCGGTCCAGGTGGCCATGGCGGCGCGCTGGACGGCGGCATAGGAGGCCTCGCGGCTCATGCCGGCCTGGGTGAGGGCGAGCAGAACCTTCTGGCTGTGGACCACGCCGCCCAGGGCTTCGAGGTTGCGCTTCATCTGCTCGGGATAGACGGTCAGCTTGTCCATCATCGAGGTGGCGCGGGCCAGGGCGAAGTCCAGCGTGATGGTGGCGTCGGGGCCGATGAAGCGCTCGACGCTGCTGTGGCTGATGTCGCGCTCGTGCCAGAGGGCGACATTCTCCAGCGCCGGGGTGGCGTAGCCGCGGATGACGCGGGCGAGGCCGGTGAGGTTCTCGCTCAGCACCGGGTTGCGCTTGTGGGGCATCGCGGAGGAGCCCTTCTGGCCGGGGTGGAAGTATTCCTCGGCCTCCCGCACCTCGGAGCGCTGGAGGTGGCGGACCTCGGTGGCCAAACGTTCGATGGCGCTGGCGGTGATGGCCAGGGCGCAGAAGAAAGCGGCGTGGCGGTCGCGCGGGATCACCTGGGTGGAGACGGGCTCGGCACGCAGGCCGAGGCGGCTGGCGACGAAGGCCTCCACGCGCGGATCGACCGAGGCGAAGGTGCCGACGGGGCCGGAGATGGCGCAGGTCGCGACCTCGTCACGGGCGGCGGCGAGGCGCCTGCGGCAGCGGGCGAATTCCGCCCAGTGGCCGGCGAGCTTGATGCCGAAGGTCGTGGGCTCGGCATGGATGCCGTGGCTGCGGCCGATGGTGGGGGTGAGGGCGTGTTCCTCGGCCCGGCGGCGGAGCGCGGCGAGGAGGGCGTCCATGTCGGCCAGGAGCAGGTCGGCGGCGCGGGTGAGCTGCACGTTCAGGCAGGTGTCGAGCACGTCCGAGGAGGTCATGCCCTGGTGCATGAAGCGGGCCTCGGGGCCGATGCCCTCGCCCAGCCAGGTGAGGAAGGCGATGACGTCGTGGCGGGTGACGCGCTCGATCTCGTCGATGCGGCCGACATCGGCGTCGGTGATGTCGGCGGTGCGCCGGTCGCCCTTTTCCCGGATCACGCGCGCGGCCTCGGCCGGGATGGTGCCGAGGTTGCCCATGGCCTCGGCCGCCAGGGCCTCGATCTCGAACCAGATCTTGTAGCGGGTCGCGGGCGACCAGATCGCGGTCATCTCGGGGCGGGCGTAGCGCGGGACCATGGGGGGGACCTCTCTGAACGGCGCGGTCCCCCTCGCGCGCGGGGGGCGGGTTCGTCAAGGGAAAGCGGTGCGGGGCTGGGGTGCGGGGGCTGGGCGAGCCTTGGCGGGGAGGCCTGCCGCCTTCGGGACGGGCTGCCCCCCCCCCCCGGACTGGGACCGGAACCGGGACCTGGGGGGGGCGGCCCGCTGGCCGTGGGGCGGTGCCTATTCCGGCATGGTCTCGCCGGAACCGCCGAAATCGATCGGGAAGTCCCGCAGCTTCGGCAGGCCGTCGCGCATCGGCAGGACCGTCTCGGCGTAGTTCACATGCACCATCGGGTCGAAGGGCAGGTCCGGGATCGTCGCGGCGAAGACGTCCACCATGTGCAGGGGCGGGTGGCGGGCCATCAGGTGGCCGCCGCAGAGGCGGCAGTACTGCCGCTCGCTCATCGGGGTCTTGGCATAGGTGGCCACGTGCTCGCCGCCCTTGGCCACCTGCACGGCTTCGGGCGGCCAGAGGCTGAAGGCGTTGACCGGCCCGCCCGACCAGGACCGGCAGGAACGGCAGTGGCAGTAGCCCATCGCGTTGGGTTCGCCGGTGACGGTGATCTCGACGGCGCCGCAGAAGCAGGCGCCGGCATAGGATGTGGCCATGGCGTTTCCTCCTGATGTTTCGATTTCATTATGAGTTGCCGCCCGATCCTCCCGGAAGGCAAGGGAAATGCGGCCAGGCCAGTCTCCCGCAGGGGCGGGAGGAGCGTGCTGCCGTCCGGCGGAAGGACGGGGTTCGCGGTGATCGCGGCTGGGTCCGCCCCGCACTCCGCACAAGGCAGGCAAAACCAGATCGTGCAGGCTTGAGGGCCGACGCGGCAGTTTCTTGCGCTACAAAGGCATGACAAGCAACGAAGTCATAAGAGCTGGTGTCCATGACCATCCCCGCCATCCGAGTGACCCGCACCCTGGCGCCGAAGCAGCGCCCCGACGATGCCGACCTGACCTTCGGCAAGGTCATGACCGACCACATGTTCCTGATGGACTACGAGGAGGGGAAAGGCTGGCACGACCCGCGCATCGTTCCCTATGGCCCGCTCAACATGGACCCCGCGACCTCGGTCCTGCATTACGGGCAGACGGTGTTCGACGGGCTGAAGGCCTTTCGCGGCCAGGACGGGACGGTGCGCCTGTTCCGTGCGCAGCGGCATGCCGAGCGGCTGAACAGGTCCTGCGCCGCGCTCTGCATCCCGCCGATGGACCCGGAGCTGATCCGCCGCTCCTTCGAGGCGCTGGTGGCGGTGGACCATGACTGGGTGCCGCACCGGGCGGGGACCTCGCTCTATATCCGGCCGACGGTGGTGGCGACGGAGGTGCAGCTCGGCGTGCATCCGGCGCACCGGCTCACCTACTTCGTGATCTGCTCACCGGTCGGCGCCTATTACAAGGAAGGCGTGAAGCCGGTGAAGATCCTGGCCACGGACAAGTATGTCCGCGCCGTGCGCGGCGGGCTGGGCGAGGCCAAGACGGCGGCCAACTACGCGGCCTCCCTCGCCGCCGCGCAGGATGCCGAGGCGCAGGGCTATACCCAGGTGCTGTGGCTGGATGGCGTGGAGCGGCGCTACCTCGACGAGGTGGGCACCATGAACATCATGGTGAAGATCGGCGACGAGGTGATCACCCCGCCGCTGGCTGGCACCATCCTGGACGGCGTGACGCGGAACTCCATCCTGACCCTGCTGCGCGACTGGGGCGTGAAGGCCAGCGAGCGGCCGATCACCATCGACGAGGTGATGCAGGCCGGGCGCGACGGCACGCTGAAGGAGATGTGGGGCACGGGCACCGCCGCCGTGGTCTCGCCGGTCGGCCTGCTGGGCTACAAGGGCGAGAAGATCACCATCAATGGCGGCGAGACCGGGCCGCTGACGCAGAAGCTGTACGAGGCGATCGTGGCGATCCAGTACGGCACCGCGCCGGATGCCCATGGCTGGACGAGCGAGGTGAAGGTGCCGGCGGAGGCGTCGTAAGGCGCTCCGGTTCGGGCGTTGCGCTGTTCCGGGGGGAAGGCGCTGCCTTCGCCCCCGGACCCCCCATCCGCCAGGACGCTGCGCGCCCTGGACCCGGTTCGTTGGCGCTTGCCGCGGCCGGATCTCGCCGGAGAGCCATGCTCTCCGGCGGGCTGCCGGCGCCGCGAGTGCGGGCAGGGTGTTTTTCTGTTTTCGGGGCCTCATTGATCCACCTGCGCTCAGGGATCAGGCCCGGGACCGGCCTTGCCGCGGAGTACCGGCGAAAGGCGGGGTCTGGGGAGGCGGCGCCTCCCCAGGGAGCCGCTCAGCGCCAGCCGAGGGCGGGGGCGACCTGCTTCAGGATGCCCTCGATGACATGGGCGCAGTATTCGACGCCGAGCTGGTTGGGGATGGTCAGCAGCAGGGTGTCGGCCTCGGCGATGGCCTCGTCCTCGCGGAGCTGGGCGATCAGGGCCTCGGGCTCGGCGGTGTAGCCGCGGCCGAAGATGGCACGGGTGCTGTCGCCGAGAAGGCCGACCTGGTCCTGCTCCTTGCCGCCACGGCCGAAATACTCGCGGTCCCGGTCGTCGAGCAGGGGGAAGATGCTGCGGCTGACGGAGACGCGCGGGGCGCGGTCGTGGCCGGCCTCCTTCCAGGCCTCGCGGTAGAGGCGGATCTGCTTCGCCTGCTGGATGTGGAAGGGCTCGCCGGTCTCGTCATCCTTGAGGGTGGAACTCTGCAGGTTCATGCCGAGCTTCGCCGCCCAGACGGCCGTGGCGTTGGAGCCGGAACCCCACCAGATGCGCTCGCGCAGCCCCTCGGAATAGGGCTCCAGCCGCAGCAGGCCGGGCGGGTTGGGGAACATCGGGCGCGGGTTGGGGCGGGCGAAGCCCTGGCCCTTCAGCACCTCCAGGAAGACCTCGGCATGGCGGCGGCCCAGATCGGCATCCGTCTCGCCCTCGGCGGGGACGTAGCCGAAGTGGCGCCAGCCATCGATCACCTGCTCGGGCGAGCCGCGGCTGAGGCCGAGCTGGAGGCGGCCGTCGGAGATGAGGTCGGCGGCGCCGGCATCCTCCGCCATGTAGAGCGGGTTCTCGTAGCGCATGTCGATGACGGCGGTGCCGAGCTCGATCGTCTTCGTCCGCGCGCCCATGGCGGCGAGGAGCGGGAAGGGCGAGGCGAGCTGGCGGGCGAAATGGTGGACGCGGATATAGGCGCCGTCCGTGCCCAGTTCCTCGGCCGCGACGGCGAGGTCGATGGTCTGGTGCATGACGTCGGCGGCGCTGCGGGTGCCGGAATGCGGCGAGGGCGTCCAATGGCCGAAGGAGAGGAAGCCGATCTTCTTCATGGATTTCAGGGGTCCGGTGGGGCGGCGGAGCGGCCCCTTGCGCGAGGGTGGTCGGGAGGCGCCGGCCTGGGGAGCCTCGCCTGTCGCGGGGGATATGGTGCGGGTGCGGGCGGATGGTCATCATCGCGGGTGATGACCGTCATGGCGTGCTTCCGGACGCTGCCATCCTGGAGCGGAGCCCCGCGCCCCGCCGAGGAGACCTGAGGCCGGATCGCGAAGGTTCCGGCTTTCGCGGCCGCGTATTGGTACGCCGGATCGGTGGGTGGCCGATCGTTCCTTGTGATCACGAATTCTTGAGGAATGTGGAGCAGGCTTCCTTCCGGAGCTTCGGTGTCCGGGTGCGCCGGAGGCTTTCTTTCTGTCGATAAGGTCTTCTCATGTCACTGAACTTCCTGCGCGGGCTGACGATCCGCGCGCGCATCCTCATGGCGTTCGGCTGCGTACTTCTTTGCACGCTGATCCTGGGCGGCTTCGCCCTGAAGCAGATAGGGGAGGTGGCCCAGGTCGCGGCCGAGATCCGCGGCAACTGGCTGCCTTCGGTGCGCTACCTCGGCCAACTGGCCAGCAACAGCGAGCGGCTGCGCGGGGCCCAGAGCTCGCTCTTCCTGGCCCGGGACGAGGAGAACAAGAAGACCTTCCTGGAGGGGGGCCAGGCTGCCATGGAGGCAGCCAACGCCGCGCTGGAAGCCTACAGGCCCCTGGTCACGCCGGGCGAGGGGGCCATGCTCGCGACGCAGGTGATGGAGGACTGGAAGCAGGTCCTGCGGGCCCGCGACGAGTTCCTGACGCTCAAGCAGCGTGGCGACGGGGTGGCGCTGTCCGCGCTGCTGGAGGGGCCGGTCTCCCAGACCGCCCAGCAGCTGCGGACGTCCCTGGCCAAGCTGATCGAGGTGAACCGGCGTGGCGGGGAGGCGGCCTCGGTCTTGGCGGCGGAGGCGGAGCACACCGCCCGGATCGGAATCGCCGCCTCCGCCGCGCTGGCGGTGCTGCTGTGCCTGGGCTGCGGCTTTTCGATCGTGCGCGGCGTGTCGCGTCCGGTGAGGGACATGACCACCGCCATGGAGCGGTTGGCCGGGCATGACCTGTCCGTGACGATCCCGGGCCTGGAGCGCCAGGACGAGATCGGCGGCATGGCGCGCGCCGTGGCGGTGTTCCGCGACAGCATGCAGACGGCGGACCGGCTGGCGGCCGAGCAGGCGGCCGAGCACCAGGCGAGGGAGCAGAGGGCGGAGCGGATCGAGCGCCTCGTGCAGGGTTTCGAGACCCGTGCCGGCGGCATGGTCGGCGTGCTGTCCGCCGCCGCGACCGAGCTGGAGGCGACCGCGCGCGGCATGCGTGCCACGGCCGAGCAGACCAACCATCAGGCCAGCGAGGTGAGCGGTGCCGCCGAGCAGGCGGGGCAGGGCGTGCAGACGGTGGCGGCCGCGGCCGAGGAGCTCGCCACCTCGATCCAGGAGATCAGCCGCCAAGTATCGCAGGCCGCCGGGGTGACCAACAAGGCGGTGGACGAGGCCCGGCGCACCAATGAGACGGTGCGGCTGCTGGCCGAAGGGGCTGCGCGGATCGGCGAGGTGGTGGGGCTGATCAGCAGCATCGCGGGCCAGACAAACCTGTTGGCGCTGAACGCCACGATCGAGGCGGCGCGGGCGGGCGAGGCCGGCAAGGGCTTCGCTGTCGTCGCCTCGGAGGTGAAGGCGCTGGCGGCCCAGACGGCGCGGGCGACGGAGGAGATCGGCGCGCAGATCGGCCAGATCCAGCAGGCCACCTCCGGTGCGGTGGTGGCGATCCAGAACATCGCCGCGACGATCGAGGAGGTGAGCGCGATCACGGTCACCATCGCCTCCGCGGTGGAGGAGCAGAGCGCGGCCACGGGTGAGATCTCGCGGACGGTGAACCAGACCGCGTTGGCGACGGATGCGGTCGGACGCAACATCGTCGAGGTCAGTCGAGGAGCGAGCGACACCGGGGCGGCGGCGACGCAGGTGCTGGGGGCCGCGGGCGATCTGTCGAAGCAGTCGGAGCAACTGACCCACGAGGTGCACGAGTTCACCACGGGGGTGAGGGCCGCCTGATCCCCTGGCAGCTCCCCTGGCGGCGGCTCCGGCCCGCATCGCCCGCGGCCTCCGGCGAGGGCCGTGTGGCGGGGTGGCTCAGCCGATGGCGGCGGCGTCGGGGCCGTTGAGGGCGAGTTCCAGCAGGGTTTCGAGGGCCGGGCGCAGGGCGGCTTCGGCGGGGGCGGCGAGGGCGAGGCGGACGGCATCGGGGGCGTGTCCGGGGCCGGCAGCGAACTCGGCGGCGGGGGAAACGGCGACGCGGCGGCGGGCGGCGGCGGCCACGAAGGTCTCGGCGTGCCAAGGGGCGGGCAGTTCGAGCCAGAGGTGATAGGCGCGCGGGTCGCCGCGCAGGGAAAGGCCGGCGCCGCCGAGGAGGCTGCGCGCCAGGGCGTTGCGGCGGCGGGCGTCCTGGCGCTTGCGGCGGACAAGCTCCCCGACGCTGTCATCCTCCATCCAGGCGGTGGCGGCGGCGAGAGTGAAGCCCTGCGCTACCCAGCCGCCGACGCGCAGGGCGGCGGCGAGGCGAGGGCGCAGGGCGGGCGGGGCGGTGAGGATGCCCAGGGTCATGCCGGGGGCGACGCGCTTGGAGAGGCTGTCCACCAGGACGACGCGTTCCGGCGCATGGGCGGCCAGGGGCGGCAGGATGTCCTCCGCGAGGAAGCCATAGACGGAGTCCTCCACCACCAGGATGTCCAGGCTGCGGCAGAGGGCCGCGATCTCCCGACGGCGGGCCTCCGGCATGCTGGGGCCGAGCGGGTTGTGCAGGTCCGGCTGCAGGTAGAGCAGGCGCAGGGGATGGGCGGCATGAGCGGCGGCCAGGGCATCGGGGCGCAGGCCCTGCGCGTCCATGGCAATGGGGACGGGGGCGAGGCCGAGGCGAAGGGCGATGCCCTTGGCGAGCGGATAGGTCATGGCCTCCAGCCCCAGCCGCTCGCCGGGGGCGATGAGGGCGGTGAAGCAGGCGGAGAGGGCCTGCTGGCCGCGCCCGGCGAAGAGCAGGGAATCGGGGTCCGGCGCCCAGCCGGTTCGGGCGAGGAGACGGGCGGTGGCAGCGCGGGCGGCGGCGTCACCGGCGGCGGCGCCATGGGAAAGCAGGGGTTGCAGCGCCTCCGGCCCCGACAGGCGGGCGAGGGCGGGGGCGAGGAGGGCGCCCTGCTCGGGGAGGACGGAGAAGTTCACCTCCAGGTCGGTGATGGCGTCGGCATGAGTTTCGCGCGCCGGAAGGCCGGGCGGGGCGGGGGTGGCGCGCAGGAAGGTGCCGCGCCCGACCTCGCCCACCGCGATGCCGCGCCGGATGAGCTCGGCATAGACGCGGGAGGCGGTGGAGGGGGCGATGCCCTGGCGGTGGGCGTAGTCGCGGCTGGGGGGCAGGCGTTCGCCCGGCTGGCGGCGGCCGGCGGCGAGGTCCGCCGCAAGGTCATGGGCGAAGCGGTCGGCAAGGTCGCGGAAGTCGGTCACCGGAATATTGTACCGAGAACAATTGCGCGGTTGAAGGGTAAATCGGTGGCGTGCCAGAAAGTCATTCAGTGCAATTTGGTGCGATTCTCAGATGTTCGGAGCAATTTTCGGGGTTGATCGGAGCAATCCGCCCTTTGACGGCCTGCCCGGGGCCTCAGCCTGGAGTGCGGTGGGACGGGCGATCGCGCGGCTTGCCGTCTGGCACCGCAACGCCGCGACGCGGCGGGTGCTGCGGGAGCTTCCGGAGCGGGAACTGGCCGATATCGGCCTGACGCCCATGGATGCGGCGATGGAGGCGAGCCGGCCCTTCTGGGATGGTTCCGCCGGGATCGTCGCCGAACGGGCGCGCCGGTCATGAGCGGCGGGCGCTATCGCTTCGTGACGGTGGATGTCTTCGCCTCGGAGCGCTACGCGGGCAATCCGCTGGCGGTGCTGCCGGATGCGGCGGGGCTGGACGGAGCGGCGATGCAGCGCATCGCGCGGGAGTTCAACCTGTCCGAGACGGCCTTCGTGCTGCCGCCGGAGCAGGCCGGGCACCAGGCCAGGGTGCGGATCTTCACGCCGGCGCGGGAGATGCCCTTTGCCGGGCATCCGAATATCGGCACGGGATTCGTGCTGGCTTCGGAGGTTGCGGCGCGGGGCGAGGCGGTGCCGGAGGCGATGGTCTTCGAGGAGATTGCCGGGCTGGTGCCGGTGCGGCCGCTGCTGCGGGACGGCGCGGTGGCCGGGGCTTCGCTGGAGGCGCCGCAGGCCCTGTCGCGCCTCGGCACCTGTGGCGCGGCGGAGGTGGCGGCCTGTCTATCGCTGCGGGCGGAGGATGTGGTGGTGGCGGGCCATGCGCCGCAGGTCGTCTCGGTGGGCACGCCTTTCCTGGTGGTGGAACTGGCGGGACTGGGGGCGCTGGGGCGCATCCGGCCGGACCCGCTGGCCTGGAGCGGGACGCTGCCGCGCGACGGGGCCGGGTCGATCTATGCCTATGTGCGGATGGCGGAAGGCGGGCTGCGTTCGCGCATGTTCACGCGCGAGCTGTATGAGGACCCGGCGACGGGAAGCGCCACGGCGACGGTGGCGGCCCTGCTGCTCGACCTGTCCGGGGAGGAACGGCTGGCGCTGCCGGTGCGGCAGGGGGTGGAGATGGGGCGGTCGAGCCTGTTGCGGGCGTGGGCCTGGCGTGAGGGCGGGACCGTCCGTGCCGGGGTAGCGGGGGACTGCGCGAGGGTGATGGAGGGGTGGCTGCTGGCCTGAAGCGAGCGGCGTGGGCCTGTGCGATGTTGCCGTAAGATTGCCGAGTGTTTAAGTGGCGGCGTGGCGGGCGGTGGCGCCCGGCGGGATTCCGGCCGGGCCGTTTCGGCCGCGAGGGGAGCGATTAAACGCCGATGAGTCTGGATTGGTTGTTGGCCCTCGGGCAGGTGTTGTTGATCGACCTGGTTCTGGCCGGCGACAACGCGATCGTGGTGGGCATGGCGGCGGCCGGGCTGCCGCCGGACCAGCGGCGCAAGGCGATCCTGTGGGGCATCGGCGCCGCGACGATCATGCGGATCGGCTTCGCGGCGATCACCACGCAGCTCCTGGCGATCGTCGGGCTGACGCTGATGGGCGGCCTGCTGCTGCTCTGGGTCTGCTGGAAGATGTACCGCGAGCTGCGGGCGGGGCATGAGCAGGATGCCGGGGCCGAGGCCGCGCATGAGGCGGTGTCCGGCCATGCGGGTGCCGCGCCGGGGGCGCCGCGCAAGACGCTGGGCCAGGCGATCATCCAGATCCTGGTCGCGGATGTGTCCATGAGCCTCGACAACGTGCTGGCGGTGGCCGGCGCGGCGAAGGAGCATCTGGACGTGCTGGTGATCGGCCTTGCCATCTCGGTGGTGCTGATGGGCGTGGCGGCGACCTTCATCGCGAAGATGCTGGAGCGGTTCCGCTGGATCGCCTGGGTCGGGTTGCTGGTGATCCTCTACGTGGCACTGAACATGATCTACGAGGGTTGGCACGAGGTCGGGCCGCATGTCTCGGCCTGGTTCGGCGGGGGCGCCGCCACGCGGTGAGGCCACGAGGCCGGGGGGGGCATGATGCCCCGGCCGGCGGGGCTCCGGCGGCGGAGTCCGGGATGGGTTCGAGGGGCGGGATGCCGGTGCATCCCGCCCTTTTCCGTTCCTGGCGGCTTCCGTACCCAAGGGGGGCTAACCGAGGGGAGGGTGTGATCCTTGCCGGCCGTTCATGCGGAGAAGCGCCGGAAAAGGCCCGGAGATGACGCCGTCGGAGCAGGACGGGACCGGCGGATGCCGCGGAAGCGGCCATGCCGCCTTGATTCGGCGCGGCTTTCTGCCCCCGGGTACATTCCAGGCCGCATGGAACCGGTCTAGCTTCGCCGTCATCTGGGAAGGGCGCTGCACCTCGCCGGGAGGGCTCCCGCACGCGTCCGGTGAGGAAATGCGGATATGGAATCGCTGACCGGGATGCTGCCCGGGCTGCTGGAGATCATCTGGCTCAACATCATCCTGTCCGGCGACAACGCGGTGGTGATCGGACTGGCGGCGGCGGGGCTGCCGGCGCACCAGCGCGCCAAGGCGGTGCTGTTCGGCGTCATCGCGGCGGCGGTGCTGCGGATCGTCTTCTCGGTCTTCGCCACGCTGCTGCTGTCGCTGTGGTGGATCGACCTGCTCGGCGGCGCGGCGCTGCTCTACATCGCCTGGAACTTCTGGCGGGAGCTGCGCAGCAAGGACGAGGAGGAGGAAGGGCACGGCAAGGCCGCCGAGAAGACGATCTGGCAGGCGCTGTGGCAGATCATCCTGGCCGACGTGTCGATGAGCCTGGACAACGTGCTGGCCGTGGCGGCGGTGGCGCGCAACGACCTGCCGCTGCTGGTCGT
This sequence comes from Roseomonas gilardii, assembly GCF_001941945.1. Taxonomy (NCBI): domain Bacteria; kingdom Pseudomonadati; phylum Pseudomonadota; class Alphaproteobacteria; order Acetobacterales; family Roseomonadaceae; genus Roseomonas; species Roseomonas gilardii. The sequence continues at coordinate 776,798 of NZ_CP015583.1, forward strand.
CGGGCTGCTGATTTCCATCATCATGATGGGCGTGCTGGGCGGGCTGCTGGCCAAGCTGCTCGATCGCTGGCGGTGGGTCGCCTATCTGGGCGTCTTCCTGATCCTCTATGTGGGCCTGCAACTGATCTGGGAGGGCCTTGTGTCGGCCAATCTCGTCTTGAACCTCGGACTGCCGCTGCCCGTTCCGGCGGAGGGGCATTCGTGAGCCGGGTGCTGCCGAAGGCGCTGCGGGCGGGGGGCCTCGCGCTGGCGCTGCTGGCCGGGGCCTGTGCCCAGTCGGGCGGGGGCGATCCGGATTCGGTCGAGGCGGGTTCCCCCCGCCCGGCCATGGCGGAGGTGCTGGCGCGGCTTCCGCCGCAGGCGGCGGGGATGCTGCGGGGCGGGAACGTGGCCGCCCCCGCGCTGGGCGCCGATGCGCGGACGGTGGACTATGCCACGCCCTCGCGCACCGTGGCGGCGCAGGTCACGCTCTATGACCGGGGCCCGGGTGCCATCAGCGGTGCGGCGGTGGAGGCGGAGCTGGCCTCGCTGGTGCGGGAATCCACCTCCATCGATGCCGAGGTGACGGGGCGCAGCTTCCGCGAGGTGTCGCGCAGCCAGGTGCCGCTGGCCAATGGCGGGCCGCTGCGCTGCGCGCTGCTGGAAGGACGGCTGGGGCGCACCCGGATCGAGCGGCATCTCTGCGTCGGCACGGTGGGCGGGCGCTTCCTGCGGACGCAGTTGACGATGGCGGCGGACGGGGGCGCGTCCAGCGTGGACGCACCACGCTTCGCGCGCGAGGTCGGCGCGGCGCTGCGGGCCGGAGGCTCCTCGCGGAGCTGAGGGCGGCCCGTTTTCAGAGCAGTCCTTCCTGGCGGAAGGACAGTGTGCGGTCGCAGCCGACGATCAGGTGGTCGTGGACGAGGATGCCCAGCGCCGTGGTGGCGGCGCGGATCGCCGTGGTCGTCGCCAGGTCGGCGCGGGAAGGGGTCGGGTCGCCGCTGGGGTGGTTGTGGACCAGGATCACGGCAGCGGCGCCGAGTTCCAGGGCGCGGCGGACGATTTCGCGCGGATAGGCGGGGGCGTGGTCCAGCGTGCCGCGCGCCTGGGCCTCGTCGGCCAGGAGGCGGTTGCGGCTGTCGAGGAAGAGGATGCGGAACTGCTCCACATCCTCCCAGGACAGGGCGGCCGAGAGATAGGCGGTGAGGCGCGGCCAGTTGTCCAGGACGGGCCCCTGGCGGGCCTCCTGCGCCAATAGGCGCAGGGCGGCGGCGCGGGCGAGGCGGAGGGAGGCCAGCACGGCATCGCCGACGCCGGGGATGGCGCGCAGCTCGGCCTCGGGGGCGGTGATGGCGCGGGCGAAGCTGCCGAAGCGGGCAAGCAGGGCCTTGGCCAGGGGCTTGGTGTCGCCGCGCGGCAGGGCGGCGAAGAGCAGGAGTTCCAGCAGCTCGTAGTCGGGCATGGCCTCGGCGCCGCCGCGCAGGAATCGCTGGCGCAGGCGGCGGCGGTGCCCCTCCGGACCCTCCGGCGGCATGGCCGGCGGCCGGTCCGGCGGAGGTGGGAGGTCGAGCAGCGAGGACTGGCCGGGGGAGGGACCAGGAGGCTGCCCAAGGGGGCGCCCTTGGGATGGACCGGGGGTGCGGCCGGTACGGGCTGTGATCTTGCGCGCGATGGGGGCGAACCGAATGATTTTTTCGCCTTTAAGTTGAGCATAACTGGCTTTGTTTCGCCAATGTGCTTTTCTCGGCTATCGCGTTTTGCCGCAAACGCTGAGGGTTCCGCCGGGCGGTGGAGACCCGTTTGACGACCTGTTTCCGGCTTGGCGCGGCCCTTCCCGTGTCATCTGACATATCACAGAGCAAAAGAGTCTTGACGCTACCGGGGCGGTGAAGGAAAGCAGAAGCCAAGTGCCCGGCAAGAAGGGTTTCCCGCCTGGGAAATTGCCGCGCAGGAGGAACGGAACATGGGCAGCAAACCGCCCGGGCAGGGCTTGGCACCCGCCGGAAATTACAGATGGTTCATTATCGGTTTACTTTTCGTCATCACGACGATCAACTACATGGACCGCAACCTGCTGGCGGTGCTGAAGCCGACCATCCAGGGTGAACTCCACTTCAACGAGAGCGAGTACGGCAACATCGTCTTCGCCTTCAGCATGGCCTATGCGGCCGGCTATGCGGGGATGGGTGCCTTCACCGACAAGGTGGGCGTGCGCTGGGGGCTGGCGGTGGCCGCGATGATCTGGTCTGCGGCCTCGGCCTCGCACGGGCTGGTGACCTCGGTGAGCGGCTTCATCCTGGCCCGCGTCATGCTGGGGCTGGGCGAGGGCGGCAACTTCCCGACCTGCATCAAGTCGGTGGCGACCTGGTTTCCGGTGCGCGACCGGGCGCTGGCCACGGGCATCTTCAATTCCGGCAGCAATATCGGCGGGCTGCTGGCGCCGCTGATCGCGGCTTTCGTCACCGTGCACTGGGGCTGGCAGACGGCGTTCTACATCACCGGCCTGGTGGGCTTCGTCTGGGTGGCGGTGTGGCTCGCGACCTACCGGGCGCCGGAGGAGCACCCGAAGGTGAACCCGGCGGAGCTGCGCTATATCCAGAGCGACCACGAGGTGGCGCCGCCGTCGCGGAAAGTGCCCTGGTCGCACCTGCTGCGCTATCCGGGCACCTGGGTCTATCTGGTGGGCGGCATCCTGACCAACCCCGTCTGGTGGTTCTACAACAACTGGGTGCCGAGCTTCCTGTTCTCGAAGTTCCACGTGAACCTGATGGCGCTGGGCCTGCCGCTGGTGGTGATCTACCTGATGACGGATGTGGGCTCGATCGGCGGCGGCTGGCTGTCGGGGCGGCTGATGCGTTCGGGCTTCGGGGTGTTCACGGCGCGCAAGATGGCGCTGCTGGTCTGCGCGCTCTGCACCGTGCCGGTCTTCCTGGCGCCGATGACGGAGCAGATCTGGGTGGCGGTGCTGCTGATCGGCCTGGCCATGGCGGCGCACCAGGGCTTCTCGGCCAACCTGTTCACGCTGGTTTCCGACACCATGCCGAAGGAGGCGGTGGCCGGGGCGGTCGGGCTGGGCGGCTGCATCAGCTCGATCCTGGGCGGCTTCTCGGCCGTGGTGGTGGGGCATGTGCTGGATGCCACGAACAACAACTACACGCTGGTCTTCTTCGTGGGCGCCGGGGCCTATGTGGTCGCGGTGACGCTGATCCACTTCATGCTGCCGAAGGACAAGGCGGTGAGCCTGGACGCGGCGCGCGCCCGGGTCTGAAGGCGGGGGGCATCCCCCCGGGTCGTCGTGCTCGTGGCCCCGGGGGAGCCCCCGTTCCCCCATCCGCCAGGAGCCGGTGGCTCCTGGAGCTGCCTGTGGTTGGCTTCTGTCGCGGCTGGGCGGACCGAATGGATCAGCGCGCGGCCGGGCTGGCCTCGTAGCGGAAGGTGCCGCAGAGCCCGGGGCTGTCGGTCCCCGTGGGTGGGGTCGTGCCGGAAAAGGCGGCCAGGCTGCGGGGGGCGGTGTCGCCCGCGAATTTCCGGGGTGTCCACAGGACGATGTAGGTCACGGGGACCGGTGTCCTGCCGCCGCAGAGGCGGTTGCCGTTCAGCAGGATGGGGTCGGCCGGGCTGGCGACGCGGTAGCGCGTGGCGGCGACCGGGCTGCCTTCCGCCCGGAAGCGCGGCAGGGCGGTGGGCTGGGACAGGATGAGGGCGTGGCCGCCGGCGAAGGTGATCCGGTCCGGTGTGACCGTGATGTCGCCGGTGATGGAGGCGGCGGTGTTGCTGATGGCCTGCCATTGCCGCCCGGCCGGGTCGGCCCGGCCCGTGGCGCAGAGGATCGGCAGGACCAGCAGTGCGGGAAGCAAGTGTCGGTGCATCGGCTTCGTCCCTGGCGGTGACCGGGGGGAGGGTAGCCGATGCGGGGTGGCCGTGTCCCCCCGGCGGCAGGCCCTAGCGCCCTGCGGCGGGGCCGGTGGCGGGGGTGAGGGGGACGATGGTGCCCGGCTTGTCGATGCCGGCGAGGCTGTCGGGCGAGAGGGATTCGATCGGGGTGGATGGACCGCGAGCGGTGGCTGGCGGGGGAATGGCCGCCACCTGCGGCAGGGCGACGTCCTGCCAACCGCCGCCCAGCGCCTTGTAGAGCGAGACGAGGTCCGAGGTCAGGGAAAGCGTGGCCTGGAGGCGCTGCTGCCGTGCCTGGACGAGGCTGCGCTGGGTGTCGAGCACGTCGATGAAGTTGGAGAGGCCGCTGTTGTAGCGGCTGCGGGCCAGGGAAAGGGCGGTCTCGGCGGAGCGGACCGACTGGTCGAGGCTTTCGAGCTGGGCGCGGTCGGTGCGGTAGGCGACGAGGCTGTCCTCGACCTCCCCCAGGGCGTTCAGCACGGCGCCGCGATAGGCCAGCGCGGCCTCGGCCTGCTGCGCGCGGGCGGTGCGGAGGTTCGCGGTGAGGCGGCCGCCCTGGAAGATCGGCAGGGAGATGCTGGGGCCGAAGGAATAGAAGTGGTTCGACCAGTTGGTGAGCGAGCTGGCTTCCAGCCCACGGGCGCCCAGGCTGCCGGTCAGCGAGATGTCCGGGTAGAAATTCGCCACCGCGACGCCGACGCCGGCGGTGGCGGCGTGCAGCCGGGCCTCGGCCTGCCGGATGTCGGGGCGGCGGCGGGCCAGGGAAGCGGGCAGGCCGACCGGCACGGCGGGGGGCGTAGGCGGAATGGGGCGGGCCATCTCCAGTTCCGCATCCAGGGCGCCGGGGGGCTGGCCGGTGAGGATGGCGAGGCGGTTCATCGCCTGGCGGACCTGCCGCTCATAGGTGGGGAGCTGGGCGCGGAGGGTGAAGAGCTGGGTGCGCTGGTTCTCCACGTCCAGCTCGGTGACGAGGCCCTGGCGGCGCTGGCGCTGGGTCAGGTCCAGGATGTCCTGGGCGGTCTGGACGTTCTCGCGCTGTGACTGGGCCAGGGCCTGGGCGCCGCGCAGCCCGGCATAGGCCTGGACCACCTCCGCCTGGAGGGTGACGAGGGCGTCGTTGACGGCCTCGGCCTGCGCCTGGGTCTGGGCCTGGCTCTGCTCCACCGAGCGGCGGACGCGGCCGAAGAGGTCGAGTTCCCAGGAGGCGTCGAAGCCCGCCTGGAAGAGGTCGACCGGGCCGTTCAGCTTGTCGATCAGGGTGTCGCCGGCGGAGGCGGCCTCGCCGCCCAGCCCGTCGAGGCGCTGGGCCAATCCGCTGCGGCGGATGGTGCCCTGCAGGCCGAGCTGCTGACGGGTGTAGCTGCCGGTGCCGTTCAGGCTGGGCAGGCCGGCGGCGCGGGCGGCGGCCTCGCTCTGGCGGGCCTGGACGACGCGCAGCACGGCCTGTTGCAGGTCGAGGTTGCCGCTGACCGCGCGTTCCACCAGCGAGGTGAGGATCGGGTCGTTGAAGCCTGTCCACCAGTGCGGGTCCGGATCGGCGCGCAGGGTGACGGCCTGGGTGGGCGCGCGGGTGGCGTCGTTCCAGGCCGGTGGGGCTTCCGCCTTGGGCGGGGTGAAGTCGGGGCCCACGGTGCAGCCGGCGAGGAGCGAGAGAGCCAGGGGGAGGGCAAGCGGGGCGGCCGTCAGGCGGGGGGTCCGCCGGGGGACGGCCTGACCGGGCACGGGGCGGGGAGGGCGTGTGGGATGCATGGGGCTCAGTGGGCTCCGCCGCCGCCCTGGACCTTCACGCCCGACAGCATCAGGGCGAAGGGGACGATGCAGGCGGCGATGGCGGCGGTGATGATGAAGACGTCGGAATAGGCGAGGATCGCGGTCTGGGTGCGGAGCTGCTGGAACATCCAGCCCTCCGCCTGCTGCATGGCCTCGGCCGCGGGGATGCCGTGGCTGATCATCGCGCCCTGCACCTGCTGCATGGTCGTGTTGAAGGGCTCGTGCAGCGGCGTCAGGTACTGGACCAGATGGGCCTGCCGGATCTGCTGGTGGTCGGTGATCAGCGCGGTGGAGACCGAGATGCCGGTGGAGCCCAGCACGTTGCGGAACATGGAGAAGAGCGCGGTGGCGTCGCCGTTCAGCTCGCGCGGCAGGGTGGCGTAGGCGATGGTGCTGATCGGCACGAAGAGGAAGGCGAGGCCGACGGTCTGCGAGGCGCGGATGATGACCAGGCTACGGAAGCTGAGGTCCGGGGTGAGGTGGCTGGAGTACCAGAAGGAGGTGGCGAGGCAGAGGCCGCCGAAGGCGATCAGCCACTTGGCCGGGATGAAGCCCATCAGCCGGCCGGAGATGGGGATCAGCATCACCAGCAGCACGGCGCCGGGTGCCAGGACGAGGCCGGACCAGGTGGCGGTGTAGCCGAGCTGCTGCTGCGCGAGCTGGGGGATCATCACCGCGCTGCCGTAGAGGGCGAAGCCCATCACCGAGATCAGGACGCAGCCCAGGGTGAAGTTGCGGTCGCGGAAGACGCGCAGGTTCACCATCGGGCGCTTGGCATAGGCGAACCAGTAGGCGCCGCCGACCCAGCCGGTGATGGCGGCCAGGGCCGAGATCCGGATGAAGTTGGAGTCGAGCCAGTCGTAGTTCTCGCCGCGGTCCATGGCGAGCTCCAGGCCGCCCAGGGCGAGCACGATGAAGCCGAGGCCGATGAAGTCGAAGCGCGGGGTGGTCTTGCGTTCCTCGGCCACATGCGGCGGGTCCTCCACCACCGTGAGGACGCCGAAGACGGCGATGAGGCCGATGGGCACGTTGATCAGGAAGATCCAGTGCCAGGAATAGGTGTCGGTGAGGTAGCCGCCGACGACGGGGCCCAGGATGGGGGCCACGATGATGGCCAGCGCGGTGACGGCGAAGGCGGTGCCGCGCTTCTCCGGCGGGAAGGTGTCGAGGATGATGGCCTGCTGCGTCGGCTGCAGGCCGCCGCCGAAGAAGCCCTGCAGCGCGCGGCAGACGAGGAGTTGCCAGAATTCCTGCGAGATGCCGCAGGCGAGCGAGGCGACGGTGAAGGCGGCGAGGCAGATGGTGAAGTAGCGCTTCCGCCCCAGCCAGCGGCTGAGATAGCCGGAGATGGTGAGCACGATGCCGTTGGCGACGAGATAGGTGGTGAGCGCCCAGGTGCTCTCGTCGTTGGAGACGGACATGCTGCCGGCGATGTGCGGCAGGGAGACGTTGACGATGGTGGTGTCGAGCACCTCCATGAAGGCGCCCATGGTGACGACCAGCGTCACCAGCCAGGGATTGTAGCTGGGCTTCCAGTCGCCGCCGGATTTCGCCGCGCTGCCGCTCATGCCCGGATGCCTCCTCCCGGCGCGTCCGTCCCGCCGGGGCTCATTCCAGCGTCACCGTGGGGACGACGGAGAGGCCGAGGGGCATGGGCATGTCGGCGGGCAGGCCGCTGTCGATGACGATCTTCACCGGCACGCGGCGGACGATCTTCACGAAGTTGCCGGTGGCGTTCTCGGCCGGGAAGGTGCTGAAGCGGGCGCCGCTGCCCATCTGGATGCTGTCCACATGGCCGTGCAGCTCCAGGCCGGGGAAGGCGTCCACCTCGATCGCCACGCGCTGGCCGGGGCGCATGCCGTCGAGCTGGTTCTCCTTGAAGTTGGCGACGACCCAGACCTCGGGCGTGACCAGCGACATGACGGACTGGCCCTGTTGCAGGAAGCCGCCCTGTTCCACGTTGCGGCGCGTGACGCGGCCGTCCTGCGGGGCGCGGATCTCGGTGTAGGAGAGGGTGACCTCGGCCTGGGCGAGGTTGGCCTTGGCCTCGTCGATCTGGGCCCGGCGCTGGCGGACGGCGGCCTCGGCCTGGTCGATGTTCTGCTGCGCCAGATTGGCGATCTGGAGCTGCGCCTGGGCCTGGTTCACCTGGGCGGTGGCGGATTGCAGCGTGGCGGTGGCGGTGTCGATGTTGGTCTGGGTGGTGGCGCGCGGGTCCACCGAGCGCTGGCGGCGGTAGTCCGACTGCGCCTGGGTCTGGCTGGCGCGGGCGGCGGAAAGCTGGGCCTCGGCGCTCTTCTGTTCCGCGGGGAAGCGGGTGCGGGCGATGTCGAGGTCGATCTCGGCGCTGTGGAGCTGGGCCTCGGCGAGTTCCAGGTTGGCCGCGGCCTGGTCGCGGCGGGCGATGTAGTCGCGCGGGTCGATGCGCAGGATCACGTCGCCGGCATGGACGAACTGGTTGTCCCGGACGCGCAGCTCGGTGACGTAGCCCGAGACCTGGGGCGCGATGGTGATGGCGCGGCCCTCGGTATAGGCATCGTCGGTGGAGGCGAGGTTGCGCGTCGTCCACCAGTACCAGGTGCCGCCGATGATGGCGATGAGGAGCAGGACGCCGCCGATGATCAGCGGCAGGCGGTTGGTCTTCTGCTTCCCGTCGTCCTTGTCCTTGCCTTTCTGCGGCGCCGGGTCCTTGCGTTCCTCGCTGCCATCCGGCTTGCCGTTGCCGCCATTCTCGTCCGGGCGGTCACGCCGGATGCGGGCGCGGCCACGGGCGGGTTCCTCCAGGTGGCTGGCCCGGACGTGCTGGGGATCGGCCGGATGCGTGAGGGGATGCGAGCCATCCTGTTGCCGGTCAACCACGAACTACCTCGTTGCTCAGGTCCATGCGCGCCCGATTCCGGCCGTATGGGAGGCCGGTGGTGCGCTGCGGAATTACATACCGTCGAGAATGTATGACAGACACTCTTCGTTGATTTTCATTGCCGGCTGTTTAACCGGGCATGTGCCGCCTACCCGGCCGGCGGGGGGCGTTCCGCCGGATTTTCGGGATTCCGGGGCGTTTTCAGGTCTGTCTTCAGGGGGCCGCCCCGGAAGGAGGCGAGCAAGGCCCGCGCCAGTTGCAGGCCTTCCTCGCTCAGGCGGTAGACCTCCGGCTCGCGCAGCCAGAGCTGCATCATGCCCCGGATCTGCACGAAGAGGGCGTCGGCGGCGGTGTCCGGCGTCCAGGGCGGGGCGAGGGGGTGGCGCCTAGCGGCGAGGTGCAGGAGTTCGCGGAACTTGGCGCGCAGATCCTCGTCCGCCTTCTGCAGCCGGTGCAGGGCGGGGGCCATCTCGTCCACGTATTCGCAGCGCTGGTAGAAGATGGTGAGGAGGCGGCGGCGGCGCTCGTCCCGCTCGAACTGCCGCTTGGTGTCGGCCATGACGGTGTCGAGCTCTTCCAGCGGGTCGAGCTCGGGATTCTCGGCGAGGCGGGTGACCAGGTCCTCGTGCGGCAGTTCGGCACGCTCGTTCAGGGTGAGGAAGAGATCGAGCTTGTCGCGGAAGTGCCAGTAGATGGCACCACGGGTGACGCCAGCGACGCGGGCGACTTCCTCCAGTGTGGAGCGGGCCACGCCGCGTTCGTAGAAGACCTTCTCGGCGGCGTCGAGGATCGCCTCGCGCGTCTGCTCTGCCTGAGCCTTTGTATGCCTTGCCACTCCCCCGCCCATCCGCTGCCCGTGCTTACAACCGCGCATGTATGCTGATGGGGGAGATTATGCCAGCATTAAGCACCATGCACAGGCCGCATGGGGGCGCGAAAGAGTATTCTGTTCTCCCTTTCATCTTCCGGTCCGGAAAAGGGCGGGGATCAGTCCTGGGTGAGGGGGCCCGCGGGGACGGGGTGGAAGCGGCCTTCGGCCTCGTCCAGCGCGCTGAGGGTGCCGTCGGCCACGTCGAACCAGACGCCGTGCAGGCTGATCTGGCCGGCGGCCTCGCGTTCCGCCAGCCAGGGGAAGGTGCGGAGGTTGCGCAGGGACTGGCGGATGGCGGCGTGTTCCATGGCGCGCTGGTCGTCCAGCGGGTCCACGCCGTCGCAGCGCAGGACGTGGTCGCGGGCGGGGGCGATCAGGTCCATCCAGCGGGCGACGAAGTCGCCATGCGCCGCGTCCACATGGTCGCGCTGGTTGGTGCGGAAGGCGTTGATGCCGCCGCAGGAGGCATGGCCCAGGACGACGACGTGCTCGACCTCCAGCGACCGGACGGCGAACTCGATGGCGGCCGAGGTGCCGTGGTAGTTGGCGTCGGGCTGGTAAGGGGGGACGAGGTTCGCGACGTTGCGGACCACCACCATCTCGCCGGCATCGGCGTCGAAGACGACCTCCGGCGCGACGCGGCTGTCCACGCAGGCGATCATCAGGATACGCGGGTGCTGGCCGGCCTCGGCAAGCTGGGCGTAGTGGTGCCGCTCGCGCCGGAAGCGCGTGTAGCGGAAGCCGCGGTAGCCCTCCACCAGCCGGGAGGGCAGGGGGGAAGACGGGGCGGGGGCGGAGGGCTTCGTCTGGCCGGACATGCTGGCGGGGTTCAGGCGGGCAGCGCGTAGGGCGGCTTGTGCAGCCCGGCGGGGGAATAGGTGAAGACCTCGCAGCCCGTGGCGGTGACGCCGAGCATGTGCTCGAACTGGGCCGAAAGGGAGCGGTCGCGGGTCACGGCGGTCCAGCCGTCGTCGAGCACCTTCACCTCCGGACGGCCGGCATTCACCATCGGCTCGATGGTGAAGAACATGCCTTCCTTGAGCTTCGGGCCTTCGCCGGGGCGGCCGAAATGCAGGATGTTGGGCGGGGCGTGGAAGGTGCGGCCGACGCCGTGGCCGCAGAAGTCGCGCACCACGGAGAAGCGCTGCTTCTCCACATAGCTCTGGATGGCGTGGCCGATGTCGCCGAGGGTGGCGCCGGGCTTCACCGCGGCGATGCCGCGCAACAGGCTTTCATGCGTCACGTCCATCAGCAGCGCGGCCTTCCGGCTCGGCTCCCCCGCCACGTACATGCGGGAGGTGTCGCCGTACCAGCCGTCGAGGATGGGGGTGACATCGATGTTGAGGATGTCGCCCTCCACCAGCCGCCGGTCGCCGGGGATGCCGTGGCAGACGACGTGGTTGATGGAGATGCAGGAGCTTTTCGGATAGCCGCGGTAGCCCAGCGTCGCCGGGACGGCGCCGTGATCGAGCATGAAGTCGTGCAGCAGCTTGTCCAGGGCCTCCGTGGTGATGCCGGGCACCACGTGGGGTGTGATCATGTCCAGGCAGGCGGCCGCGAGCTGCCCCGCCTTGCGCATGCCCTCGAAATCCTCCGGCCCATGCAGCGGTATCCGCCGCGCCTCGCCCGCTGACTGTTCCATGAAGGCGAAAATGCGGCGGCGGCGCGTGGCTTGCAAGGCTTGGGCATGCGGCGCAAGGGAGGATTGCGCTGGTGTCGGGATTCCGCGTTGCCGGATACCGGGGGGAGGCGGGCGGGACCGGTCCGGGCGCCCCCGCCCCTTCTCCTGGGGCCGTGGCCTCCGGATGTCGCGGCACGGGGGGCGGCAAGGGGAGGAATGTGCATGGCGGCAGGCGGGCGCGCGGAGACGGGGGCCGGGGGCGGCGGGGTGCCGGAGCGGCCTGCCATCGGCGGCGGCGCGGGGCAGGAGGCCGGCAAGGCGGCCGCCCGGCGCGGCTGGGTGGACGATCCGCGCTTCACCGCGGCGATCGTGGCCAGCGCGCTGATCATGCAGAACCTGGACAGCAGCGTGATCGCGACGGCGCTGCCGGCCATGGCGCGGGACCTGGGCAGCGAGCCGCTGCATCTTTCGGCGGCGATCACCTCCTATCTCGTGGCGCTGACGGTCTTCGTGCCGGTAAGCGGCTGGGTGGCCGACCGGTACGGGGCGAAGCGCGTGTTCCTGTGGGCGATCGCGGTCTTTGTCGCCTCCTCCGCGGCCTGCGGCATGGCGCAGGGGCTGACGGAGCTGATCCTGGCGCGGGTGGTGCAGGGCATCGGGGGCGCGATGATGGTGCCGGTGGCGCGGCTGCTGCTGCTGCGCCGGGTGACCAAGGAGGAGATCGTGCGGGCCACCACTTGGCTGACCATGCCGGGGCTGCTGGGGCCGATCATGGGACCGCCGCTGGGGGGCTTCCTGACCGACCAGCTTTCCTGGCGCTGGGTGTTCTGGATCAACCTGCCGATCGGGCTGCTGGGGCTGTTCCTGGCCTGGCGCTTCATCAATGCGCCGGAGCAGGAACGGCCGCCGAAGCTGGACGTGTCGGGGATCACGCTGGTGGGGCTGTCGCTCGCCTGCCTGATGTTCGGCTTCGAGACGGTGGGGCGCGGGGTGGTGGAGCCCGTCTGGAGCTGGGCGGCGCTGGCGGCGGGCGCCGGGCTGGTGGTGTGGGCGGTCCGGCACTGCCTGCGGGCGGAGCATCCGGCGCTGGACCTGAGCCTGCTGCGTATCCCGGCCTTCCAGGTGACGGTGACGGCGGGGACGATGTTCCGCGTCGGGGCGGGGGCGATCCCCTTCCTGGTGCCGCTGGCGATCCAGCTCGGCTTCGGAGCCTCGGCCACCACCTCGGGGCTGATCACGCTGGCCTCGGCGCTGGGGGCCTTCGGCATGAAGCCGCTGATCCACCGGGTGCTGCGCTGGCTGGGCTATCGCGGCACGCTGGTCTGGAACACGGTGATGCAGGGGGCGATCATCCTGCTGCTGGCGACGCTCTCGCCCGGCTGGCCGCTCTGGGGGGTGTTCATCCTGCTGGCGGTGAACGGGATCTTCCGCTCGCTGCACTTCACCTCGCTGAACTCGCTCGCCTATGCGGAGGTGCCGCAGAAGGCGCTGTCGGCGGCGACCAGCCTCTATTCCACGGCGCAGCAGCTTTCCATGGCGCTGGGCGTGGTGATGGGCTCCTCGGTGCTGGCGGCCTCCACGGCGCTGCATGGGCATGGGGAGCCGGCGCTGGGGGATTTCTCGCTCGCCTTCATCGCGGTGGCGGTGGTGGTGCTGGCCTCGCTGCCGCTCTGTCTGCGCCTGCCGCGGGATGCGGGCGAGGCCGTGTCGGGTTACCGGCGGCGCGGAGGGTAGGCGTTGCTCGCGGCGGTTGGGGAGGCGGGCCAGGCTGGTCCGGAAAGAGTGGGATGATCCCGGGCGGTGATGCCCGAATGCCGTCGCGATTGTCGCGATTTTTGTTATCGTATCATTAGAACAATGATAAACTTGCGGTTGTAGGCATCCCATCCCACTGGATCTTTTGCGGCGGACTTGGCCGGCTGCGGAGACCGTCGTTTGCGAGCCATCTCATCAGCCGGACCGATGGATGTTTTCCACCGCAGCAGAATTCCGCTCAGCCTTCCTGGCCGCTCTCCGGAGAGGCGAGGTGTCACCGCATCTTCAGCCCATCATCGCGTTGCGGGATGGTGCCATCGCCGGTTTCGAGGTGCTCGCGCGCTGGCATGATCCGTTGCGGGGGGCCATCAGCCCCGGGCAGTTCATCCCCTGGGCCAGCGAGGCGGGGCTGCTGGGGCCTTTGCTGGAGAGCCTCATGCGGGGATGCTTCGCCGCGGCCGGGGAGTGGCCCTCTTCCTGTTTCCTGGCCTTCAACGTTTCGGCGGAGCAGTTGCGGGAGCCGGATCTTCCCGACCAGATCGGCCGGCTCGCGGCGCAGCATGGCTTTCCGCTCGACCGCCTGCATATCGAGATCACCGAGACCGCGCTGATCGACGATACCGCGGCCGCCGGCGCCGTGCTGGAGCGGCTGGTCCGGATGGGATGTCCCATCTCGATGGACGATTTCGGCACCGGCTATTCCAGCCTCACCTGGCTGCGGACGCTGCCTTTCTCGAAGATCAAGATCGATACCAGCTTCACGCTCACCATGGGGGAGGCGAAGGAGAGCCGGAAGATCGTGGCCGCCGTGGTCGGGCTGGGGCAGAGCCTGGGCCTGGACGTGGTCGCCGAGGGGGTCGAGACGGTCGCTCAGGCGGAACTGCTGCGGCGCATCGGCTGTCCCTATGCGCAGGGATATCTGTTCGGGCGGCCGATGCCGCTCGCGCAGGTGCCCGGGCTGTTGCGGGACCATGTCCGCGTCGAGTTTCGGACCGGGCTGGAAAGGATGTCGCTGGAGCAGCGGGCCGGCCAGATCTCCGCCCTGTACCGCTCCCGGCAGACCTCGATCGGCTTCCTGACGCCGGATTTCAGGGTGGTGGAGGCCAGCGCGACCTTCGCCGAGCGGGTGGGCGTGCCGCTGGCCGATCTGATCGGCATGTCGGTCCGGGATTTCGCGCCGGGCAGCGACGAGCGTATCGAGTGGCTGCATTCCTTCAGGGTCCGGGGATTGCCCTACCCGTCCTTCGAACTGGCCCTGCCCGGCGGGCGAACGGATCTTGTCGTGCTCGACCGTGCCGAGGACGAGGTGGGGGAGTTGCTGGGCTATTCCGTCCTGGGGATCGACATCACCGACCGCAGGAAGGCCGAGGAAGCCCTGCGCGAGAGCGAGGAGTATCTCCGGATCACGGCGGCGCTCAGCCCGCGCATCGCCTGGCAGGCGGATAACCAGGGCCGGCTGATGAGGATCGACGCCCGCCATGCCGAGGCGATCGGCCTGCCTGTCGAGGAACTGCTCGATTTCCGCTGGATGGAAAGGCTGCATCCGGACGACCGGGACAGGACCCTGGCCGACTGGCAGCGCTGCATCACGACCGGCGGGATACACGACAATGAAGGCCGCTTCAGGATGAACGACGGCGCCTATCGCTGGGTTCGTGCCTATGTCGTGCCGCAGAAGGATGCGGAGGGCAACGTTCTGCGGTGGTTCGGGCAGGTCGAGGATATCGATGCCCGCAAGCGGCGGGAGATTGCGTCGGAAGAGGCGGTGCGCCGGCTCCATGCCATCACCGAGAGCAGCGTGAATCTGATCTGGGCGGCACCGCCGGATGGAGGGGTGATCGAGTTCGGCCCACGGGTCGGCCGGCTGTTCGCCCCCTTCGGCACGGGTCTCTGCAGGGCGGGCTGGCGGGAGGTGGCGCATCCGGAGCATGGCGCCATCGCCGAGGAGCGTTGGCGGGCCAGCCTTCGCGACGGCACGCCCTATGACATCGATTTCCGGCTGGGCCTGCGGGGTGCCGAGGATCTCTGGGTCCGCGTGCAGGGGGCGCCATACCGCGACCGGCAGGGCGGGATCGAGATCTGGCACGGCACGATGATCCTGCTCGCGCCGCATCGCGAGCCTGCGGGACCGAGGGTGTCATGCCCGGGTTTGCGCGAGGTGTTCGCCGGGCATCTGGCCGCCGCCGGGCCGTTGGAGGAAGCCGGGCCGTGCCGGGGCGGTTCGCCACCCTGGTCCTGAGAGTTCCGGGGCGTTCCGTCCTCAGCGATCCTCGCGGCAGATCAGTGCGCCGCAGGCGTCGAGCCGGACGCGGTGGTGCCGGAGACCGGCGTTGCTCCGCCAGAGCGGCTTCGCCGGCATGTCCGATGGCAGGTCGAGTTCCTGTGGCGCCTGGCCCAGGTTGAAGACGCAGAGCAGGGATTCCTCCGCGCTTTGACGGCGGAAGCAGATCAAGGGCTCGGGCGCCGCGACCTGCGTGAGGGCGCCGTGGACCAGCGCCGGGTGGTTGCGGCGGAAGCGCAGGAAGTGCCGCCAGGCGTTCAGGGTGGAGGCGGGGTCCCGGCGTTGGGCCTCGGCGGCGAGGGGGCGGTGGGCTTCCGGCATGGGTAGCCAGGGTGTCGCGCCGGAGAAGCCCAGATTCGGCGCGTCCTGCCGCCAGGGCATGGGGGTGCGGCTGCCGTCGCGGCCCTTGTAGTCGGGCCAGAAGGCGATGCCGAAGGGGTCGCGCAGGTCCTCCTGGCGGAGCTCCGCCTCGGGCAGGCCGAGTTCCTCGCCCTGGTAGATGCAGACGCTGCCGCGCATGGTGAGCAGCATGGCCATCAGCAGGCGGAGGAATTCCAGGCCGGGCTGGCCGGGTCGGCCGCCGATCGGGCTCCAGCGCGAGGCGACGCGCTCCACGTCATGGTTGCTGAAAGACCAGCAGGGCCAGCCCTCCTGGTGCTCCGTCATCCAGTGCAGGGTGGAGGCGACGGTCTCGTGGGTGAGGTTCCCCTTCATGAAGCGCAGCGTATAGGCCATGTCGAACATGCCCGGCGCGGTGTAGCGGCGCAGGCGGTCGAAGGCGCCGTCCTGGCTGGAGATCTCGGCCAGGGTGGCGGTGCCGGGGTATTCGTCCTGCAGGCCGCGGATGCGGGCGATGACCTCCAGCGTGCGGGGATGCAGCAGGTCGTGCTGGTGCCGTTGCATGCCGAAGGGCTTGGCCGGGATGGGCTGGCCGGGGCGGTGGGTGGCCGGATTGTCGCGCAGATCGGGGTCGTGGCACATCCAGTCCACGGCATCGAGGCGGAAGCCGTCCACGCCGCGGTCCAGCCAGAAGCGGCCGGTCTGCAGGAGGGCTTCCACCACCTCCTCGTTGTGGAGGTTGAAGGCGGGCTGGCTGCCGAGGAAATGGTGCAGGTAGTACTGCCGGCGCCGGGGTTCCCAGCTCCAGGCCGGGCCGCCGAAGACGGAAAGCCAGTTGGTGGGCGCGGTGCCGTCGGGGGACGGGTCGGCCCAGACGTACCAGTCGGCCTTCGGGTTGTGGCGGGAGGCGCGGCTTTCCTGGAACCAGGGGTGCCGGTTGCTGGAATGGGACCAGACCTGGTCCATCAGCACCCGCAGGCCGAGCCGGTGGGCGCGGGCGAGGACGCGGTCGAAATCGGCCAGCGTGCCGAAGAGCGGATCGACGTCGCAGTAGTCGGAAACGTCGTAGCCGTAGTCCTCCTGCGGCGAGCGCTGGAAGGGGGAGATCCAGAGGGCGTCGGCGCCGAGATCGGCGATGTGGCCGAGGCGGTCGTGCAGGCCGGGCAGGTCGCCGATGCCGTCGCCGTTCCCGTCGGCGAAGCTGCGGGGATAGACCTGATAGATAACGGCACCGCGCCACCATTCGGCCTTGGCGGCGGAGGGGGAGAGGAAGCGCCCGGACCGCGACGGGCGAAGGGAGGCGTTATCGAAGCCAGCGGTGACGTGATTCAACAGGTCGTCCTTCGGGCCCGGCCGGCGCGAGAAAGGTCTGGTTGCCAGACGTCACGGTTGTTCTAGGGACCGGAATCCAGGCTGGTCAACGCTCTTATCACGATCGCGTGATCATTGTTGGGGAGGCGGAATGCCTGCCCTCCCTGCCAGAGGAAACGGAAAATTCCCTCGCTTTCAGCACTCTGACCCTTCGCTGCGGGGTGGAGGCGGAAAGGAGTACCGCAGGGGGCCGGGGTCAGCGGGGCGGGACAGGCCGGGCTCCGGGCGGGGCGGGTGAGGCGGTTGCGGCCGGAGGCCCCCGCCGATGGTGTCCGGGGCCGTTTCGGCGCGGTGCCGCGTGGGCGGCACAGGAAGGGCGCGATGGGTGCCGCGGGCCAGGGCCGCCAGGAAGCTGCCGGGCCAGAAACCGTGTTCCGTCATGGGGGAGGCTTCTGGCCTGTCCCTCCGGGTGGCGGATGTGACGGCGGATACGGCGCGGGCCGTCATGGCGCTCCGGACGCCGGGTCTGGGGAGGAGGCCTGTGCTTCCGGGTGGTGCGGCGGCTGGTGCACCCTGGGGCGCGCCAGCCGCCGGGCGGGGTCAGCCGGGCTGGTTCCGGAGCTTCTCGGCCTCGGCGTAGAAGCGCTTCTCCCAGGCGTTCTGGTTCTCCAGCCCTTCGCGGATGAAGGGGGTGAAGGGGGCGAGGTTGAGGAGGAGCCAGTTCACCAGGCTCGCGGGGAAGCGCAGCGGCTTCACGAAGTCCACGAAGAGAACGACGCGGGTCCGGTCCGTGTGGTTCCAGGCCTCGTGCTCATAGGCGTCGTCGAAGATGAGGGCCTTGCCTTCCTGCCAATGGCAGACCTGCTTGTCCACGCGGATGGCGAGCTGGTCGTCCCTCGATTCCGGCACGATCAGGCCAAGATGCAGGCGCAGCACGCCGTTGTAGGGGCCGCGATGGGGCGGCAGGTGCTTGCCCGGCTCGAAGATCGAGAACATCGCGGTCTTGAGGCCGGGGATCTTCTGCACGATGCGCCAGGTCTCGGGGCACTGCTCGATGTTCTGCTTCGAGGAGAGGCCGTAGCCGGTGAGGAAGAAGGTCTTCCAGGCGCGGTCCGTGCTGATGGTGCGGACATCGGCGGAGAGCTCGTGGAAGCCGGGGAGGTCTTCCTGGCGCAGGAGGACGCGGTCGAGCTCCTTGCGGATGGCGGGCCATTCGCGCTCGATCTCCGCCGCCCAGGGGAAGGTGGCGTTGCTGTAGACGGGCGGGTTGCCGACCTTGGTGTGGCGGAGGTTCAGCCGTTCCGCCCAGGCGACGATGGACATGAAGAAGCGTGTCGTGCGGCTGGGCCGGTCCATCGCGGCCATGCCTTCGGTGCCGAAGGTCTGCTGGGGGGAGGTGGCCGCGGCGGGGGGCTTGGTCGTGGTGTGGTTCATGACGTGTCTTGTCCTCCTGCGCGGCGGGTCAGCCAAGTTCCCCGGGGGCGGCGGTGTGGCGGGGCGAATCCCCGAACGCGGAATAGGCGCGCGCAGGTTACAACCCTATGACGGTGAGATTGAGTCGCAATGCCGTGGGCAGGCATTCGCGGGCTGCGTGGCGCCGTTGCGGGACGGGGTAGGTCCGGCGGGAAAAAGGCTCAGCCTTCGCGGATCATGGGAGGGCGCGCGCAGGCAGCCGGAAGCTGGCGGGCACGCTCCTGCGAGGTGTCCTTTCCCCAACCGATCTCGGTCCAGATGGTGTGGCGGAGGTGCAGGGCGCGGTGAGGCATGGAGGCCAAGAAGCGATCACGGCGGCCCTGGCAGCAGGCCCGGGACACAGCCGGGAAAGGCGCGAGGCCTTTCCCGGTGGAGTGCTTCAGGCGGCCTCGGCCAAGGCCGGGTAGTCCGTGTAGCCGTGCGGGCCGGGGGCATAAAAGGTGGCCGGGTCCGGCGTGTTCAGCGGCAGGCTGCGGGCGAGGCGTTCCGGCAGGTCGGGGTTGGCGATGAAGAGCTTGCCGAAAGCCACGGCATCGGCGTCGCCGCTGGCGAGGATGGCCTCGGCGCTGTCCTTCGTGAATCCCTCGTTGGCGATGTAGGCACCGCCGAAGGCGCGCTTGAGCTGCGGGCCGAGGCTGTCGGGACCCTGGGATTCCCGGGCGCAGAGGAAGGCGATCCGGCGCTCGCCGAGGGCCTGGGCGACATGGGTGAAGAGGGCCGCCGGGTCGCTGTCGCCCATGTCGTGCGTGTCGCAGCGCGGGGCGAGGTGGACGCCGACGCGGCCCGGGCCGAAGACGGAGGCGGCGGCGTCGGTCGCCTCCAGCAGCAGGCGGGCGCGGTTCTCGATGGAGCCGCCGTAGCGGTCGGTGCGGCGGTTGGTGCTGTCCTGCAGGAACTGGTCGAGCAGGTAGCCGTTGGCGCCGTGCAACTCCACGCCGTCGAAGCCGGCGCGCTGGGCATTGGCGGCAGCCTGGCGGAACTGCTCGACGATGGAGGCGACCTCCTCCGTTTCCAGGGCGCGGGGCGTGACATAGGGACGCTGCGGGCGGAGCAGGCTGACATGGCCCTTCGCGGCGATGGCACTGGGGGCGACGGGCGTCTGGCCGCCGAGGAAGGACGGGTCGGAGATGCGGCCGACATGCCAGATCTGGGCGAGGATGCGGCCGCCGGCCTCGTGCACGGCGCGGGTGACGGGCTTCCAGCCCTCGACCTGCTCCTCGCTCCAGAGGCCGGGGACATCGGCATAGCCGACCGCCATGGGGGAGACGGGGATGCCCTCGCTGATGATCAGGCCGGCGGAGGCGCGCTGGCGGTAGTATTCGGCCACCAGGGGGCCGGGCACATGGCCGGGCGAGCGGGCGCGGGTGAGGGGCGCCATGATGACGCGGTTGGGCAGGGCGAGGTCGCCCAGGCGGATCGGGTCGAAGAGATTCGGCATCGGCCGGTTCCCATGCTGGCCCGTGGCGTGATTGCCGCGGACGTATGGGAATTGGGCTGTCTGCTGCGGCGCAAAAGGCGGCGGGACGGATGGGTGCCATGTGCAGCCCGCATACTCGCCCGTGGGTCCGGACATGGCGTCCGGCGCGAGGGTGGCGGGCGGGCCGTTGCCCTTGGGTTGCGGGTGCGGGCGAGAGCGTCCTCCATGCGGCTTTGCAGCATCACGGGGAGTCTAAATTTCCTGCCCTGCATCTCGTGCATGGACACGCTTCGGTGAGGTTGCTATCCCGCAGCGCGCCTCCCCCCTCCAAGGCTGCCCCCACATGAAGATCATCGCCTGCAACAGCAACCGCCCTCTCGCAGAGGCCGTTGCTGCATCCCTGAACCTGCCGCTGACCCAGGCCTCGGTCCGCCGCTTCGCCGACATGGAGATCTTCGTCGAGATCCATGAGAACGTGCGTGGCGAGGACGTGTTCGTGGTGCAGTCCACCTGCTTTCCCACGAACGACAACCTGATGGAGCTGCTGATCACGCTGGACGCGCTGCGGCGCGGCTCGGCGCGGCGCATCACGGCGGTGATCCCGTATTTCGGCTATGCCCGGCAGGACCGGAAGTCCGGCCCCCGCACGCCGATCTCGGCCAAGCTGGTGGCGAACCTGATCACCGAGGCGGGCGCCGACCGCGTGCTGACGCTGGACCTGCATGCCGGGCAGATCCAGGGCTTCTTCGACATCCCGGTGGACAACCTCTTCGCCGCGCCGCTCTTCGCCCGGGACATCCTGGAGCGCTACAAGGGCCGCGACCTGATGGTCGTTTCCCCCGATGTGGGCGGCGTGGTGCGCGCGCGGGCGATCGCGACGCGGCTGCACACGGACCTCGCCATCATCGACAAGCGCCGGCCGCAGGCGGGCGTGTCCGAGGTGATGAACGTGATCGGCGACGTGCAGGGCCGTGACTGCATCCTGGTGGACGACATCGTGGATTCCGGCGGGACGCTGTGCAACGCGGCCGAGGCGCTGCTGAAGAACGGTGCGAATTCGGCCAGCGTCTATGTGACGCATGGCGTGCTGTCCGGCGGGGCCGTGGCGCGCATCGGCGCGGCGCCGATCGAGAAGATGGTGATCACCGACAGCATCCAGGCCACCGAGGCGGTACGGGTGTCGAGCAACATCCGGCAACTGACCGTGGCGCCGCTGCTGGCCGAGGCGATGCGGCGGATCAGCGAGGAAAGCTCGGTTTCCACGCTGTTCAACTGAGGGCCGGACACGACTGCGACGGAATGGTCCGCGCCGGGTTCGGGCGCGGACCGACGGGCCGGGGGGCTGGCCTGATGGGGTATGGCGCGGGTTGCGGAACCCGAGGTGACGGTTCCGTAACCCGCGGTTTATAGGTTTCCGCAGCGATAACGCGCGGAAGGGGTTTTTCCCTGATTCTCCGAGGATGGACACCGGGTGGATTCCGCCCGGCGATATGGCTCCTTGGCCGGATATGGGCGTTGCTATGGCTCGCCCTGCTGGGCGCCTGTGCCGCCACGCCCTGCCAGCCGGAGGCCGGGGACGTGCTGCCGTTGGTGATGCGGAGCGGACATCCGCTGGTGCCGGTTGGGGTGAACGGGCGCGCGGTGCCGTTCCTTCTGGACACGGGGGCCTCGCATACGAGCCTGGTCTCCGCGGGCATGGCGGCGCTGGGGCTGCAACAGGACACGCTGCGCAAGAGCCGGGCCGTGGGCATTGGCGGGGAGAGCGAGGCGCAGAATGCGCTGATGGCGCGGTTCCAGGTCGGGCGGCGGGAGTTGCGCGGCCTGACGCTGCCGGTCACGCAACTGCGGGGGCGTGGATTTGCGGGCATCCTCGGCATGGATTTTCTGCGAGTGTCCGAAATCGAGCTCGATTTCCCGGCGCGCCGGATCGTGCTGCACGATGCCCGGGATTGCATCGGCCCTTCCATCGCCTGGACGGCAGAGTACGGGACATTGCCCCTGACGATGACGCCGCAGGGGCTGCTGGTGGTGCGGGTGGTGGCCAATGGGCAGCCGATGCGGGCGCTGTTCGACACGGGGGCTGGCATTTCGGTGATGCGGCAGGGGGTGGCGCCCCTGGCCGGGGTGTCGGAAGTGGTGCTGGCCCGGCCCGCGGATGGGCGGGTGGGCGGCATCGGTCCGGCGACGCCAGCGGTGAGGCGACATGTCCTGCCGGAACTGCGGATCGGCGAGGAGGTGTTGCGCGACGTGCCACTGGGCATCGCCGAGACCTCCTGGAGTCTGCCCTTCGATCTGGTGCTGGGCATGGACTACATGGCGCCGCGGCGCTTCTGGATTTCCTATGCCCGGCAGCGGATCCATGTGCAGCGGAGCGGGGCGGAGCCCTGGGTGCCGGTGATGGACATGGTGCCGGCCGCGCCGCCCTGAAGCAGGACGGCGCGCCGCTTCGTGATCCGCGCCTGTCCTGATCCGGGGGCCCGCCGCCGCCAACTGCCAGCCTGGTTCCGGATGGAAAGGGCGAGGGCATGACGATCCTGGTGACGGGCAGCACGGGCACGATCGGGGCGCGGATCGTGGAGGTCCTCCAGGGCGCGGGGGCCCCGGTGCGGGCCATGGCGCGCGATCCCGCCAAGGGGAAGTTCCCCGCCGGGGTGGAGACGGCGGCGGGGGACCTCGGCGATCCGGAGGCGGTGCGGGCGGCGCTGCGAGGGGTGCGGACGCTCTTCCTGCTGAACGCGGTGGTGCCGGACGAGCTGACCCAGGCGCTGATGGTGCTGGGGCTGGCGCGGGAGGCCGGGATCGGGCGGATCGTTTATTTCTCGGTGCTGAAGGCGGAAAGCAGCAGCGACGTGCCGCATTTCGCGGGCAAGTTCGCGGCGGAGCGGATGCTGGCCGAGTGCGACATGACGGCGACGATCCTGCGCCCGGCCTATTTCATGCAGAACGACGCGCATCTGCGGCAGCCGATCGCGGAGCAGGGGGTCTATCCCATGCCCGTGGGCGCGCGCGGGGTGGCGATGGTGGATGCGGAAGACATCGCGGGCGTCGCCGCCGCCGAGCTGCGCCGACGGGATGCGGCGGAGGAGCCGCTGCCGCGCGAGGTCGTGGAGATCCCGGGGCCGGAGGCGCTGACCGGGGCAGGGATCGCGGCGGTCTGGGCGGAGGCGCTGGGGCGAGAGGTGCGCTATGCGGGCGACGACCTCGATGCCTATGAGCGGAGTCTGGCGGGGCGGATGCCGGGCTGGATGGCCTATGACATGCGGCGGATGTTCGAGCGCTTCCAGGAGGACGGGATGACCGCGGCGGCGGGCGCCGGGGAGAAGGTGGAGGCGATCCTCGGGCGGAAGCGGCGGTCCTATCGCGACTTCGCGGCGGAGATGGCGGCGCGCTGGAAGGGGTGAGGGGCGGACGGCGTTCCCGGCCTGCCTCCTTCGCAGCCCCGGTTGCGGCTTCCTGCGCCCGGGTGTTGCGGGGGCGTGAAGGTGCGGTTTTCGTGCCGGCCGGGGCCTTGCGCGGGCTGGCGGCGGCGCCGATGCTCCGCGCCACGGGCCGTGGGGGCGGCCGGCGGGGCCTGGGGCCGCGCGGGTCCTCCCCGGCCGAAGGGGAGGTGGCCGTGGCGCGCCGCTGGCGCGTGAGGGCCGCCCGGGAAGATGGAGCCCGACATGAAGTTCTACTATTCGCCCGGCGCCTGCAGCCTCGGCATCCACGTGATCCTGGAAGAGATCGGCAAGCCCTATGAGGGCGTGGTGGTGTCGCTGAAGGAACAGGCGCAGATGAAGCCCGAGTTCCTGGCGGTGAACCCGAAGCACAAGGTGCCGACGCTGCAGCGGGACGACGGTTCCGTGCTGACGGAATGGCCGGCGATCGCGCTTTGGCTGGCCGGGTCCAACCCGGAAAAGGCGCTGTGGCCGACGGAGCTGGAGGCGCAGGTCCGGACGCTGGAGCTGGTGGACTATGTCTGCGGCACGGTGCATCCGCAGGCCTTCTCGCGCCTCTTCGGCCCGGCGCGCTTCGCGCCCAGCGAAGCGGACCACCCCAAGGTGCTGGAGACCGGCAAGGCGAATGCCGAGAAGTACTTCGCCACGCTGGAGAAGGGCTGGAAGGGCGGCGAGTGGGTGATGCCGTCGGGCTATTCCATCGCCGACGCGGCTCTGTTCTTCGTCGAGTACTGGTGGGCGAAGCGGGTGGGCGAGACGCTGCCGCCGAAGCTCGCCGCGCATCTGGAGCGGATGCTGGCGCGTCCTGCGGTGAAGCGGGCGCTGGAGGCCGAGGGCCTGTCGGCGTGATGCTGGCGGACAGCCGGAACGGAGCGGGCGTGGTGCCGCGGGTGGTCCTTTGGGGCTCCCGGGGGACCACCTCCACCATCCCGCATCTGCTGCTGGCGGAGGCGGGGGCGGCGTTCGAGGTCCGGTTCCTGAGCCTGAAGGACGGGGAGCAGCGGCGGCCGGAATACCTGGCGGTGAACCCCAAGGGGGAGGTGCCGGCCCTGGTGGTGGGGGGCAGGGTGGTGACGGAGATCCCGGCCATCTGCGTCTTCATCGCCGAGACGCATCCCGCCTCGGGATTGCTGCCGGCCGATCCGCTGGAGAAGGCGCTGGCGCTGTCCTGGCTGCAATGGTGCTCCTTCCGGCAGGCGCAGAGCTTCTTTCCCGGCTTCATGCCGCAGCGCTTCATCGAGGGCGAGGCCGAGGCGGCGAAGCTGCGGGCGGCTTCGGTCGGGCGCGTGGCGGAGGCGATGCGGCAGGCGGGGGAGGCGCTGTCGCGGAACGGCGGCTTCCTGGGCGGCGAGCGGCCGGGGCTGGCGGACTACTACCTGTTCATGCAGGAGCGCTGGGCGGCGAGGGCCTTCAGGCTGGAACTGCCGGAGGCCTGCGCGGCGCATCGCGCCCGGATGGCGGCGCGGCCGGCGGTGGCGCGGGTGATGGAGACGGAGGGGCTGGAGCCATGACGGAGGTGTCGGGTGCGGTGCCGGAGCGGCGGGTGCCCTTCTGGTTCCTGCGCCATGGCGAGACGGATTGGAACGCGCGCGGGCTGAGCCAGGGCAATGTGGACATCCCGCTGAACGCCGTGGGCGTGGAGCAGGCGCGGCGCGCGGCGCTGGCACTGACCGAGCCGGGCGAGGGGCGGCGGATCGTTTCCATCGTGGCCTCCCCGCTGGGGCGGGCGCAGCACACGGCGCGGGTCGTGGCCGAGGCGCTGGGGCTGGACTTCTCCACCGACGAGGAGCTGCGCGAGGTGGGCTTCGGCGTGCAGGAAGGCCAGCCCATGGCGGAGTGGTTCGACGACTGGGTCGAGGGGCGCTTCACCCCGGAAGGGGGCGAGAGTTTCGCGGCGCTGCGGACGCGCACGGTGCGGGCGATCGACCGGGCGCTGGCCCTGCCGGGGCCGGTGCTGGTCGTGGCGCATGGGGCGTTGTGGCGCGCCTTCCGCCAGTCGGCCGGGCTGCCGGCGAATGTGCGGACGCCGAATGCGCTGCCGCTCTGGGTGGAGCCGCCCTTGGGCGGGGGCGATGCCTGGCGGTTCACCCCGGCGGAGCTGGCTGGGTAGGGCACGGCGACCCCGGCCCGGTGGGCCGGGGGGCGCGCCACCGGCCGGATCAGGCGGATGGCGGGTGGAAGGCGGCCCGGGCGCGGGCGGCGCGTTCGCGAACCACGCAGCCTTCCGCATGGTCGTTGATCAGGCCCATGGCCTGAAGGAAGGCATGGATGGTGGTCGGGCCGACGAAGGTCCAGCCTCGTTTCCGGAGGTCCTTCGACAAGGCGATCGACGCGGCCGAGGTCGATTGCGCCTGTGGCGGCGGAAGGGTGCCCGGGTCCGGCTCGAAGCGCCAGACATAGGCGGCGAGCGAGGTTTCCCGCAGCATGTCGCGGGCCCGGCGGGCATTGTTGATCGTGGCCGCGATCTTGCCGCGATGGCGGACGATGCCGGGGTCTCGCAGCAGCCTGTCGGCATCGGTCTCGGTGAAGGCGGCGACCCGCTCGATGTCGAAGCCATGGAAGGCCGCGCGGAAATTCTCGCGCTTGGCCAGGATGGTCCGCCAGCTCAGGCCGGATTGGAAGCTCTCCAGGCAGAGCTTCTCGAAGAGCCGCCGGTCGTCGCCGACCGGAAAGCCCCATTCCGTATCGTGATAGGCAAGGTATTCCGGTGTCGCGCCGCACCAGTGACAGCGCGGCAGCCCGTCGGGGCCGGGAATCGTGGCGCTCATGGGACCAAGCCTCAGGCGAAGGGGTGTCGCGGAGATGTCCTGCCGACCTGGTGTGTCAGTCCAGCGAGATGGAGAGGCGGAAGGGCTCGGCATAGGCGCCGCGGGCGAGTTGCCCGACACGGATCTGGTAGGTGCGGCGCTCGGTGTGGAAGCTGATCTCGCGGCGGTCCTCGGCGATGCCGGGAATGTCCAGCACGATGTTCGGGGAGGCGGTGAGCCGGAGATTCGCCGTGCGGTTCGGGGCGGTGGTCAGGGTGTAGCAGAGCGTGTCGCGGGGTGGGGCCATGCCGGCGACCTCGGTGCCGTTCTGGCCACGCTCGAAGCGGACGACCTGACAGGAAGGGGCTGCCTGGGCGGAGTGCGGAGTGGCGAGAGGGAGCAGGGTCGCGGCGGCCAGGATGGCCATGACGGCGGCGGGCCGGCCGGAGTTGCGCTGAGGGGTCCGGACGGACGGGCTGGGGCGGAACAAGGGTGGGCGGCTCCCTCTGACGGTCTCCTGGGGTGGAGACAAAGAGAGCCACCCGGACCGGACGTCAACAGCCGGCGTGCCCTCGGGCGGCAGGGCCGGTCAGGCCCAACTGGTCAGGCCAAGCTGGCGTCGAGGCTGATCTCGGCCTTCAGCACCTTGGAAACGGGGCAGCCGGCCTTGGCCTTGGCGGCGAGTTCCTGGAACTTCGCCTCGTCGATGCCTGGGATCCTCGCCTTGAGGGTCAGGCGGATGGCGGTGATGGCGAAGCCGTCGGGCTGCTTGTCGAGCGTCACCTCGGCCTCGGTGGCGAGCTCGTCCGCCTTGAAGCCGGCCTCGCCCAGGATGTTGCTCAGCGCCATGGAGAAGCAGCCGGCATGGGCGGCGCCGATCAGCTCCTCCGGGTTGGTGCCGGGCGTGTCGCCGAAGCGGGTGTTGAAGCCGTAGGGCTGGTCCTTCAGCGCGCCGCTCTCGGTGGAGATGGTGCCCTTGCCGTCCTTGAGGCCGCCTTGCCAGACGGCGGAACCGTGCTTCTTCATGCGTCGCTCTCCTGTTCGGGGATCGGGCGGCCGGGCCGCCGCTGTCCTGGAAAGCGGGCCGGGGCGGGGGAGGTTTCCTTCCGGCGACAGGTCCTCCTGGTGCGGGGCGGCACCCATGCGGAGTGCGGCGTTGCGCGGGCGTGACGGCTGGGCTAGGAGGAGGCCGCACGCTGGCACCCCTGGAGGCCGGCGCGCGATCTGTTTTCACGACATTTTAAGGATTACGGCCATGGTCCAGACCATCCGGATCGAAGCCGAGGCGCGCGAGCAGGCAGGTAAGGGGGCGGCACGCGCGACCCGGCGGGCGGGACATGTTCCCGCGGTGATCTACGGCGCGAAGCAGGAGGCGACTCTGATCAGCCTCGACCCGCGCATCGTGGTGAAGGAGCTGCAGAAGGGCGGCTGGAAGTCGCACCTCTACGAGGTGGCGGTGGGCGGACAGACCGTTCGCACGCTGATGCGCGACGTGCAGTTCCATCCGGTGACGGACCAGCCGCTGCATGTGGACTTCCAGCGCCTCGCCCCGGGGCAGAAGATCCGCGTCATGGTGCCGGTGACCTTCCTCAACGAGGAGTCCGCGCCGGGCATCAAGGAAGGCGGCACGCTGAACGTCGTGCGCCGCGAACTCGAGGTGATGTCCGATCCGGACTCCGTGCCGGAGGCCTTCGAGATCGACGTGGCCGAGGGCACGATCGGTGACACCTTCCGCTGGTCCAACATCAAGGACAACTTCGGCATCGAGGCGGTGCTGGGCCGTGACTTCGTGGTGGCGACGCTCGCCCCGCCGACGGTCGAGGAAGAGGTGGTGATCGCGGCGCCCGCGCCGGCGGCCCCCGCCGCCCCGGCCAAGAAGGGCAAGAAGTAAGGAACCGTCGCGGTGCTGCTGTGGGTGGGCCTGGGCAATCCTGGCCGGGAACATGCGCGGCAGCGCCACAACATCGGTTTCATGGCGTTGGACGCCATCGCGCGCCGCCACGGCTTCGGGCCGTGGCGGAGCCGCTTCAAGGGCGAGATTGCCGAGGGCCATATCGCCGGGCAGCGGATCACGCTGCTGAAGCCGCAGACCTACATGAATGCGAGTGGCCAGTCGGTGCAGCCGGCGGCGGCCTTCCACAAGATCCCTCCTGCCGATGTCTGGGCCTTCCATGACGAGCTGGATCTCGCGCCGGGCAAGGTGCGGGTGAAGCGCGGCGGGGGTGCCGCCGGGCATAACGGGCTGCGCGACATGCAGCGGGCCTTCGGCAGCCCGGATTTCTGGCGGGTGCGGCTGGGCATCGGGCATCCGGGGATAAAGGAACGCGTGCACGGGCATGTGCTCGGCGATTTCGCCAAGGTCGATACCTGGGTGGAGCCGCTGCTGGACGCGGTGGCCGATGCGGCACCCCTGCTGGCGCAGGGCCGGCCCGAGGAGTTCATGACGAAGGTGGCGCTGCTGACCCAGGGGGCCGAGCAGAAGGGCTGACGGGGCGGGCTTCCGCCGGGAAGCGGGTCGCGAATGCCCGCTTTCCTCGTGCGGCCTTTTCGGTCCTGTCCCGGCTTGCCGGGCTCCCCATGCCGGGCGCGATAGCGGCAGCCTTGCTTCGTCTCAATAATGAAATGCAGTTTATTTCATCTCCCGCCTAGGCCGGTGCAATCAGCAATGCGCGACGGTGCGCCTTCGCAACTGCACAAAGGCCGCTGGCCATGGAGCCTGGGACGAACTGGCCGGCACTGGATTTCGTGCTGCGCCATGCGCTGACGGGCGGTGGGCTGCTGGTGCTGGTGAGCTGGGGCAGCATGGCCCTGGGGGCGGCGCTGGCCTATCTGTTCCAGACGCCCGGCGAGGCGCGGAAGTCGCCGCGGGGCTTCCTGCGCTTCTGCTTTCCGGCGGAGATGTTCCGGCACCGCTCGGTCCGCGTGGACGTGGTGTTCGTCGCCGTTGCCTGGGTGATCGACAAGCTGCTGATCGTGCCGGCGCTGCTGTCCAACGGCGCGGTGACCTTCGCCGTCTGGTCGGCGATGCAGAGCGTCTTCGGCGTGCGGGAGGGCGGGGCGCAGGGCTGGTGGAGCTGGGCGGCGCTGCTGGTGGGCTCGGTGGTGTTCCAGGACTTCGTGAACTTCTTCCGGCACTACCTGGAGCACAAGGTCCCGGCGCTCTGGGAATTCCACAAGGTGCACCACAGCGCCGAGTTCCTGGTGCCGTTGTCCAACCGGCGGCAGCATCCGGGCGAGCGCTTCATGGAGCTGATGAGCGGGGCCGTGGTGGTGGGCGCCTTTGTCGGCGTGGCCTGCTACCTGCTGGGCCTGCCGCCGACCGAGACGGTGCTGGTGGGGATGGACGCGTATTTCCTGTGCGACGTGCTGTCCTTCTACCAGCTCCGCCACTCGCATATCGCGCTCTCCTTCGGACGCTTCGAGCGGTTCGTGATGAGCCCGGCGCAGCATCACCTGCACCACAGCTGCGAGGTGCGGGACTGGGACGTCAATTTCGGCACCTTCCTGGCCGTCTGGGACCGGCTGTTCGGCACCTTCCGGCCGACCGACACGCAGTACTGCTTCCGCATGGGGCTGGGACCGGAGGAGCAGGGGCGGTACGACAGCGTGCCGAAGCTGCTGGCGGCGCCCTTCCTGGGGTTGTGGCGGATGTTCGGCGCGCGGAGACAGGCGGCGCCCGGGCTGGCGCCGATGGCCGGGCCCGCGGAGGGCGGGGACTGACCGGGGTGATTTGCCCTGGGACGGTTTGCCCTGGGGCGGTTTCCCCTGGGAACGGTTTTCCTGGGGGCGGTTCCGTGGGCGGGCGTTGCGGCCGGGCATCGCAAGGCTGCTCCATGGGGGCGTTCCGCCGGGGCGCGATCCGTCCTATCGGTGGGCGGGATGCCGGCCCGTCCGGCGATGTTTCCGGGAGAGACCTGCCTTGTCCGCCGCTGCCACCCCCGATGCCGTTACCATCTGGCACAACCCGGCCTGCGGCACCTCCCGCAAGGTGCTGGCGGCGATCCGCGCCGCCGGGGTGGAGCCGGTGGTGGTCGAGTACCTGAAGACGCCGCCTTCCGCCGCCGAGATCCGGGAGGCCTGCGCGCGGATGGGGATTTCCCCCCGCAGCCTGCTGCGCCGGAAGGCACCGGAATTCGCGATCCTGGAGCTGGACGATCCCGGGCTGTCGGCGAAGGTGGCGATCGAGGCCATGCTGAAGGCGCCGGGCCTGATCGAGCGGCCGGTGGTGCTGGCGCCGGGCGGGGCGAGGCTGTGCCGGCCGCCGGAGCTGGTGGCGGAGATCGTGCCGGGGGCGGTGGTGAAGCCGGGCTGAGGCGGAGGCGGCCTTTCCCGGCCGCCTTGCCGCCTGCCGCTCACCGCCATGCCGCCCGCCCGCCGTGGCGGGGCAGGCCCGTCCGGCGCCTGACGGAACGGATGCGGGAGGCGTTCCGGAGGCGGGGTGCCGCCGGAAGGGGGGATCAGCCGCCGCGCCCGAGCCAGCGGGCCAGGCGTTCCGGCGCCGCCGCCATGTCGGCTTCCGGCCCGCAATAGGAGAAGCGCAGGAAGCGGTGGCCGCGTGCCGGATCGAAATCCACGCCGGGCGTGGCGGCGATGCCGGCTTCCGCCAGCATGGCGGCACAGAAGGCCACGCTGTCGTTGGTCAGGTGGCCGATGTCGCACCAGAGGTAGAAGGCGCCGTCCGCCTGGGCGATGCGGTCGAAGCCGATGCCCGGCAGGGCGCGCAGCAGGATGTCGCGGCCGCGGGCATAGGTGGCACGGTTGGCCTCCAGCTCCTCCGTGCAGTCCAGCGCGGCCTGGGCGGCGAGCTGGGCGACGTGCGGGGCGGAGATGAACATGTTCTGCGCCAGGCATTCCACCGGGCGGAGCAGGTCCTCGGGCAGCACCATCCAGCCGATGCGCCAGCCGGTCATGGAGAAGTACTTGCTGAAGCTGTTCACCACCACGGCGCTGGGGCTGAAGGCCGCCGCCGTGGCTTCCTCCACCCCGTAGCTGAGGCCGTGGTAGATCTCGTCGGAGATCAGCCGCACGCCGTTGGCATGGCACCAGCGGGCGATGGCGGCGAGCTCGGCAGGGGCGAGCATCGTGCCGGCGGGGTTGCAGGGCGAGGCGACGATCAGCCCGGCGGGGCGCGGGTCCAGCTTCTCCAGCATCGCCACGGTGGGCTGGAAGCGGGTCGTGGCGTCGCAGGGCAGCGTCAGGGGCCGCATCCCCAGGGCCGTGAGGATATTGGCATAGGGCGGGTAGTAGGGCGCCGCCATGGCCACCGTGTCGCCCGGGTCGAAGGCGGCGAGGAAGGCCAGCGGAAAGGCGCCCGAGGCGCCCACCGTGACGGCGATGCGGTCCACCGGCACGGGCTGGCCGTAGTGGCGGGCGTAGCGGAGCGCGATGCCTTCGCGCAGGGGGCGGAGGCCGAAGGCCTCGGTGTAGCCCATGGGCTCGCCGGCCAGCAGGGCCTTCGCCGCCGCCTCGGCCGCGCCGCGCGGGGCACCGGTGCCGGGCTGGCCGACTTCCATGCGGAGCACGCCCGGGGCGCCCGGAGGCAGCGCGGCGGCGCGGGCATTGGCCGCCGCGATCACGTCCATCACCAGGAAGGGCGGCGCCTCGGCACCGCGCCCCACCTTGAGGCCGGGTCCCGGCCGTGGCTCCCGCCGCCCCTGGGCCATGGGGGTCAGTTCCCCCGGCCCATGAGGGCGAGGCCGCCGCCGCGCGGGTCCACCGCCGCCTGGCAGGTGGCGACATTGCCCGGCAGGTAGTCGGGGCAGCCGACCGCCGCGCCGCGCCCGGGTTCCGGCACCGATGCCAGGGCTTCGGCCAGGCTGACGCGGCGGGCGAGGGCCTGCGCCGCCGGCAGGGCGGCGGCCAGGGGCGCGCTGTCCTGTCCCGAGCCGGCGCCGGCATAGCGGAGGGCCTTGATGTTGACGTTGCTGACCAGCACGGGCGAGAGCAGCGGCGGCGTGATGCCGCCCGGCCTCGGCGCGGCGGCGAGCAGGAAGCCCAGGCCCGGCACCATGCGGCCGGTGCCGAAGAGGTTGTTCATGCTGAAGTTGCAGCTGACCGCGCCGCCGTCCCGGTCCACCACCACGAGCGAGGACGAGGCGGGCAGGGGCGCGGCGTTTCCGGCCAGGGGAGGCGGGTTGGCCAGAAGCGCGGCGGGGTCGGCGCCGCCGCGGGCTGCGCTGGCGGCGGCGAGGCCGCGGGCCTGGGCCGTGGCGGGCGCTTCCCCGTTCTGCAGGGCCTGGAAGGTGACGGCCGCCGCCACGCCGCCGGTGCTGGCGAGGGGGGCGAAGGCGGCGAGGTCGCTTCCGGTCCGCACCGTGAGCGGCTGTTGCAGGCGCGGGATGGCGTCGCGCAGGTCCTCCACGCGGAGGCCGCCGCCGGCGGGCCCGGAGCCGTCGGCGAGCTGGCGCGCCATGGCGCCGAGATAGAGGTCGCCGACGCCGGTGGTGCGGAGGCGGGACAGGGTGTTGGCCAGTTCCGGCTGCACGAGCTGCGAGCCCTCGGCGGTGACGCCCCGGAACACCGCGCCGGCACGGGGGTCGGCCAGCAGCGGAGCGCCCACCGTGGCGAAATCCGTGGCCAGCGGGCGGGAGACCTGGGCGCCGAAGCGGGCCAGGGTCTCGGCCGGGGCCACCAGCTCCTCGAAGGGGCGGCGGCCGGAGCGGGCCTGGAGCGCGTAGAGGCCGCGCGCCATCAGTGGCACCGCCGCCGGGCGGTCGGCGCCGGGGCTGGCATGGTTCGGCGCCTCGGCGGGGAAGGTGATGGCGTCGGTGGCGCCGCGGCGGGGGTCGAAGGACAGGCAGGCGCCGCCGCCACCGAGGCCGGCGCGGGAGGGCAGGGTGACGGTCATCACCAGCGCCGCCGCCGTGGCCGCGTCGGCGGCCGAGCCGCCGCGGGACAGGACGTCGCGCGCCACCAGCACCGCGCGCGGGTCGTCCGCCGCCGCGCCGCCGAGGAAGCCGGTGACGTAGCCCGGCTGCCCGGGCTGCACCCCGCCGGTCAGGCCCAGGCTCTGGCTGACCCGGTCGATGGTCGAGCAGCCGGACAGGGCCAGGCTGGCGGCGAGGCCCAGGCACAGCGCCCGGGCGGGGGAGGCGCCCCGTGGCGCATGGCTCCGGGGCCCGCCCGTGGAGCCCTGGCCCGGGCCGCGCATCCGCCGCGCGCCTTCCGGCCCGTGGGCCTGGACCCGGTGGGGCTGGGCATCGTCCGTCCGGCCCGTACCGGCCTCGTTCTGCACCGCCGTGACCATGCTGCTGTCCAATCTCCCTGACCGGTTCGGCCCGCCGGCTCGACGGGTGGCTGTGGCAATGGCGGAGGCCACCGGCATTCCCGCCTGGGAAAGCCGGTGGCCTCCTCCGGAAACCTTCTTCCGGGGAGCCCGCCGGACGATGCCGCCGGGGCCCCTTATGCCCGCGGAGGGCCGCCCTGCCCCTGGAACACGAATGGCGCCTTAAACGCCTTCCCATCCAGCGGCAACCGGGCAGGTCCCGTTGCGAAATCGACATGTCGCGCACGCGTGCGCTTGCCGTGCCCGCCGATTCCCCGGACGATGCGGCCGGGCCCGTGGGGCGAGCCACCGGGCTGGACCATCGGGCCGGGTGGCGGTCAGGGCCATGGGGCGGCGGGCCTGGCTTGCCGGGTGGGCCCCGGGGATGGCACCTGCCCGGATCGGAACCGCGCGACGCGCGTCTCGGAAGGACATGATTCATGCGGACACGGATCGCCGCCGGCCTGTTCCTGGCCCTTTCCGGCCTTGTGGCCGCGCCCCTGCCACCCTTTTTGCCCGGTGGGAGCGCACAGGGGAGCGCGCAGGCGGAGGAGGCGCCCTTCACCCCGGCGCAGCGCGAGGAGGTCGTGCGCATCCTGCGCGAGGCCCTGCGGACCGACCCGACCATCCTGCGCGATGCCGTTGCGGCCATGCAGCAGTCGCAGCAGGCGGAACAGGAGCAGGGCCGCCGCAACGCCATCCAGGCCCAGGCGGCGGCCCTGCTGCGCGATCCGGCCGATCCGGTGAAGGGCAACCCGGCCGGGGACCTGACGGTGGTGGAGTTCTTCGATCCCCGCTGCGGCTATTGCAAGGCGCTGGCGCCGACCATGCAGGAGCTGTTGTCGAAGGACGGCAAGCTGCGCGTGGTGATGAAGGCGATCCCGATCCTGGGGCCGAACAGCGTGCTCGCCTCCCGCGCCCTGCTGGCGGCGCAGAAGCAGGACAAGTTCGTGCCGCTCTATGACCGGCTGATGCAGCTTCGCGCCGAGCCGACCGAGGCGGTGCTGCAGTCGGAGGCGCAGAAGCTCGGCCTCGACTGGGCGCGGATGCGGCGCGACATGGACGATCCGGCGATCGAGGCGCGGCTGCAGCAGAATCTGCGGCTGGCCCAGGCCCTGTCGATCGAGGGCACGCCGGCGCTGGTGATCGGCGATACGCTGGTGCCGGGGGCAGTGGACCTGGCGACGCTGCAGCGCCTCGTGACGCAGGCGCGCGGACGGGGCTGAGGGAAGGGCCGGGGGGAAGGACGGGGGCGAGGGGGAATGCAGACCGGGCTGTCCAGCCTGCTTCCGCGTTTTCCGGTGCGGCTGCCGGTGCCGGACCTCGCCCCGTTCCTGGCGGGTAACCTGCTGCCGGGGGTCTGGTCCTTCCGGGCGGCGCGGCCGGGGCCGCATGTGGTGGTCACCGCCCTGGTCCATGGCAACGAGATCGCCGGGGCCATCGTGCTGGCGGACTGGCTGCGGCAGGGGCTGCGGCCCGAGGCCGGGCGGCTGAGCCTGGTCTTCGCCAATCTCGACGCCTTCGCCCGGTTCGATCCGGACGATCCCACCATGTCGCGCTTCGTGGAGGAGGACCTGAACCGGCTCTGGGCGCCGCATGTGCTGGACGGGCCGCGCTCCTCGCTGGAGCTCGCAAGGGCGCGGGAGCTACGGCCGCTGATGGAGGGCGCCGACGTGCTGCTCGACCTGCACTCGATGCTCTGGCCCTCCGATCCGCTGATGCTGGTGGGGCGTTCCGCACGGGCGCAGGCGCTGGCCCTGTCGCTGGGCACGCCGGCGGTGGTGGTGGCCGATGACGGTCATGCGGACGGGTTGCGGCTGATCGACTATCCGCGCTTCCGCGACGCTTCCTCCGCCGCCTGCGCGCTTCTGGTGGAAGGCGGTGCGCACTGGGAGCCTGGGACGCCGGAACTGCTGGACCGCTGCGGCCGCGCCCTGCTGCGGCACCTCGGCCTGCTGGGGCCGGCCATGCCCGGCACGGCGCTGCCCGGGCCGGCTCCGGGCGCCTCGCTCTGGCGCGTGACCCGCACGGTGACGGCGCGGCGGCACGGCTTCGCCTTCACCGAGAGCTTTCGTGGCGGCACGGTCATTCCGCGCCGGAACACGCTGATCGCCCTCGACGGGGAGGAGGAGATCCGCACCCCCCATGACGACTGCCTGCTGGTGATGCCCAGCCCCCGGGTGCTGCGGGGGCATACCGCCGTCAGGCTCGCGGCGCGGTGCTGACCTGAACGGCGAAGGGCGCCCGCGATGGGGCGCCCTTCCGGATCATGTCGGGTCGGGTGTGCGGGACCGCCCGTGCGCCTCAGCGGCGGCGCTTCTTCTTCTGATTCTGGTTCTGGGGCCGGGCCGGCTGCGGCACGGTGGGGGCCGGCGTGGGGGCGAGGGTTTCGGGTGCGAAGACCGCCTGCATCCGCGTCACCGCCTTCTGGGCGGCAGCGAAGTCCCGGCTGCGCAGGAGGATCTCCACCAGCCGCAGATGGGCGTTGGTGTCCTGTTCCGCCTGTTGCAGGACGCGTTCCATGTGGCTGCGGGCGGCGGCCATGTCGCCCTGGCGGATCGCGATGTCGCAGAGCCGGCGCAGGACGTTCAGGTCCTGCGGCGCCAGGGCCAGCGCCGCCTCGACCCGCTGCTTCGCGCCCTCCAGGTCCCCCTGCGCCTGCAGCACCTGGGCGAGCTTGAGGATCGTGCCGATATCCTCCGGCGCGGCGGCCACGGCGCGCTCCGCCCATTGCCGGGCCTCCGAGCGGCGGGACTGGCGCAGCGCCAGATCCGTGAGCTGGTGCAGGGCCGCGCGGTTGCCCGGCTCGCGGACCAGGATCTCCTCCAGCACCTGCTCGGCCTCGCCCGGGTCGTCCGCCTGGGTCGCGGCGCGGGCGAGGTTCAGGGCGGCGCCCAGATCCTGCGGCGCCAGGTCGCGGGCCTGGCGGGCGAGGCGATAGGCTTCCTCGACCCGGCCCTGCTGCATCAGCAACCCGCTGAGGCGCTGGGCGGGGGCCGGGTGCTTCGGATGGTGCGGCAGGAGAGCGCGGAAGACGGATTCGGCACCCGCCAGATCCTGCTGCCGGTGCATCACGGCGGCGAGGTGCAGGGAGGTGTGCAGGTCATGCTCGGGCGCCGCGGCGCGGGCCTGCTCGGCCCATTGCCGGGCCTCCTCCAGCCGGCCCGCCGTCAGGGCCTGCTGGCTCAGGGTGCGCAGGGCCTGCGGGTCCTGTGCGGGCTCCGTTGCGGCGGTATCCCCGTCGGTGTGGTGCAGGACGGCTTCTTGCATCGCGGCTTATCCCCTTCTGGAAGCCCTGCCTGCCCCGGAGGGCAGGCCCCGGCCCGGGCGCGCATCCCGCGGGAAGGACAGGTTCCGGCCGGTATCCCGGCTCCGGACAGGCCGGTGGGCTCCGTTCTCAGCCATGGGCCATTCCTCGTGGGTTCCACACGCGCGCGGGCTGGTGTGGTGGTGGTGACGAAGCATATGCAACGCAAAGTCGCCGGAACACAAGAAATACTCTCTTGGGTTGTTAATCTTCGCCTATGATCGAGGCATCGCTCACGGTTGCCTCAGCCGGGCTCCCCTTCGGCCGGCTCCTTCCCGACCTGCCGGATCAGGGCCGCCATCTCCGCTGCGGCGGCGGTGACCTCGGCCTCCTCCACCCCCTTGGCCACCAGGGCCACGCCGCTCCGGTCCGGGCGGTAATAGGGGTAGGAGCCGATATCCAGCGCGGGATGGCGCGCCTGGATGGCGCCCAGCCCCTCCGCGATCTGCCCTTCGTAGATCCCGTCCGCATGCACGCTGCGCGAGAGGACGGGGCGGCCGCCGGCCAGGCCGGGCGCCAGGGCCTCGAACATCGCCTGCATGATCCGGGGCACGCCGGCCATGACATGCACGTTGCCGATGGTGAAGCCCGGCGCCACGGAAACGGGGTTGGGAATCAGCGTGGCGCCGCGCGGGACGGTCGCCATGCGCTGCCGGGCCGCGTTGAACTCGGTGCCCTGCTTCTCGTAATGGGCGGTGAGCAGGGCCATGGCTTCCGGATGCTTCTCCCACGGCACGCCGAAGGCGCGGGCGATGCATTCGGCGGTGATGTCGTCATGGGTCGGCCCGATGCCGCCGGTGGTGAAGACATGGTCGAAGCGCGGGCGCACCGCGTTCACCGTCTCGACGATGACCTCCGGCACGTCGGGGATCACCCGCACCTCGCGCAGCGGGATGCCGATCTCCCCCAGCCGGGTGGCGAGGAACTGCAGGTTGGCGTCCCGGGTGCGGCCCGAAAGCACCTCGTTGCCGATGATCAGGAGGCAGGCGGTGGGGTTGGCGGACAAGGCGGGGCCCTCCGGGCGGCGGTTCGGGGACGCCAGAGTGCCAGCTTCCGCGCCGAGGGAAAGTGCCATGCGTGGAGGCGTGGTGCGCCCCGGGGGAGAGGGCCCTGCCTTCTCCCCCGGGGCGCACCACGGTGGACGGCAGTCAGAGGAAGTCGCGGAGCAGCGCGACCAGGGGCTTGTCCGCCGGGGGCATGGGATAGTCGGCCAGCTTCTGCGGCCGCACCCAGGCCAGGGCCTGACCCTCGCGGGATTCCGGCGTGCCCTCCCAGCGGCGGCACAGGTAGAGCGGCATCAGCAGGTGGAAGCCGTCATAGGCGTGGCTGGCGAAGGCAAAGGGGGCCAGGCAGGTTTCCGCGACGTCGATGCCCAGCTCCTCCCGCAACTCGCGGATCAGGGCCGCCTCCGGCGTTTCACCAGGGTCCACCTTGCCGCCGGGGAACTCCCAGAGCCCGGCCAGGGCCTTGCCCTCCGGGCGCCGGGCCAGCAGCACCCGCCCGTCCGGGTCGATCAGGGCACAGGCGGAGACCAGCAGCAGGCGCGAGCCACCGGGTGGGACGGGCTGTTCCGCCGGGGCCGGAGTGGGGGCGGGTTCGGCCGGCGTCGAAAGCTCTGCCCGGCCGGCGCGGAAAAGGCGGACGGGCAGGCGGGCGTTGCGGGCGGAGAATTCCTGCTCCCCGGTGCCCGTCTCGACGAAGCCGATCCGGCGCAGCACGGCGGCGGAGCGCTCGTTCTCCACCAGCGCACTGGCCTGCAGCGTGTCCAGTTCCAGGTTGGCCAGGGCCCAGCGGGCGAGGCGGCCGGCCGCCTCGCTGGCGATGCCTCGCCCCCAGTATCGCCGCCCGACCCAGTAGCCGAGGGCGGCGCCGCGCGGGGCGGCGGCATCGGGGCGGGTCAGGGCGACGCAGCCGACGAGCTGCTCGCGCCCCTGAAGTTCCTCCACGATGGCGAGGTGCCAGGCCTTTCCGGCGGCGATCTGCGACCGGGTGGAGCCGATCCAGTCATCCGCCAACTCGCGCGGATAGGGGAAGGGGACGCGCGCCAGCATGCGCGCGACCTCCCAGTCGTTCACCAGCCGGTGCAGGTCGGCGGCATCCGTGGGGCGCAGGGGCCGCAGCAGCAGCCTTTCCGTCCGCAGCGGCGGGAAGAGGGACGCATCCTCCTCCGCCGCCGCGGCCGAGGCCTCGCTCAACGCCGCCACCATCCCGCGCGGCGCGCCTGGGACGGCGAGGTCCCATCCAGGACCACGGGCTTCACCGGCTCACCCACCTGGGGTTCGGCCGTGTCCGGCGTGGCACCGCCGGCCTCCGGCTCCACCCCGGCAGGCTCGGTGGCCGGGGTTTCGGGGGTGGTTGCCACGGCCGGCATTGCCTCGGGCACCGTCACTTCGGGGGCCGTCGCTTCAGGGGCCGTCGCTTCAGGGGCCGTTGCTTCCGGGGTGGGTGCTTCCACGGGAGCGGGGGCTTCCACGACGGGTTCCGCAAGGTTTGCGACGACCACGGCCTCCACATCGGTCACCACCGCTGCCTCGGGGGCGGGCGGGAACTCGGAAGGCTGCGCCGGAGCGTCCTCGCCGCTCAGCACGGCCGGGACTTCCGGCGGCGGCCCGGCGGTGATCGACACGGAAAGCGGTGGCAACTCGCCGCTGGTCAGGCGGCGGGCGGCAGCCTCCGCGGCGGCCTCGGCGGCGGCCAGGGCATCCATCACCGGGTCATAGGCCCCGCCGAAGGGATCGGCCGGGGTCGGGCCGGTGTAGCGGCTGGCGACACGCTCGCCACGGCGCGGCGCGGCGGCCTCGGAGGATTCCTCCGTCTGCTCGCTGCCTTCCTCCTGGCGGCGGCGACCGCCGCGGCGGCCACGACGGCGGCCACGGTTTTCCTCGCCACGCTCGCCCGCCTGGGCCTCCGGGGACTTCTCACCGTCCGTGGCGGCGGTTTCCGCCTCGGCGGGGATGGACGGAGCCTCGTCGGAGGGCTGGTCGGGCGGGCCGGCCTCGTCCGCCGGGACCGGCTGCTCCTCGCCGGTGTCGCCTTCGCCCGCGGCCTCGGCCTCGGCCTCCGGGCGCTCGCCACCTTCGCGGCGGCCGCCACGGCGGCGGCGGCGGCGGCGGCGGCCGTTCTCGCCCTTCTCCTCCGCCTTGCCCTCGGACCGATCCTCGGCCTTGTCGTCGCCGGCCGGGGCGGCCTCGGCCTCCAGCTCTTCCTCGGCCTCCTCCGGCTCCTCGGCCACCGCCTCGGGCAGGTAGTCCATGCGCAGGGCGGGGGCGCGGTTCACCGGCTGCGGCGCCGGCATGGTCTGGGCCTTCAGGCGCTCGATGCGGAACTGGGCCTCGGACATCTCATGCTCGCCCGCCAGCATGACATGCATGTTGAAGCGCGACTCGATGTTGGCGAGCCATTCGCGCTTGTTGTTCAGGATGTGCATGGCCACCGGCTCGGCGGCATGGACCAGGATCTCGGAGGCGCGGCGCTTGGCGCCTTCCTCCTCGATCGCGCGGAGGACGTGCAGGGCGCTGCTTTCCAGCGAGCGCACGATGCCCCGGCCCTGGCAGTGCGGGCAGGTCATGAAGGCGTGCTCGGTCAGGCTGGGACGGAGCCGCTGGCGGCTCATCTCCAGCAGGCCGAAATGGCTGATGCGGCCGACCTGGATGCGGGCGCGGTCGGTGCGCAGCGATTCCTTCAGGCGGCGCTCGACCTGGGCGTCGTGCTTGCTCGACTCCATGTCGATGAAGTCGATGACGATGAGGCCGGCGAGGTCGCGCAGGCGGAGCTGCCGCGCGATCTCCTCCGACGCCTCCATGTTGGTGCGGAGGGCGGTATCCTCGATGTGCCGGTCGCGTGTGTTGCGGCCGGAGTTCACGTCGATGGCGACCAGCGCCTCGGTCTGGTTGATGACGATGTAGCCGCCCGAGCGGAGCTGGACGACGGGCGACATCATGGCGTCGAGCTGCTGCTCCACCCCCGCCTTGACGAAGAGGGGCACCACCGGGTCGCGGTAGAGGCGCACGCGCCGCTCATGCTGCGGCATGATCATGCGCATGAAGTCGCGGGCCTGCTTCCAGGCGGCCTCGCCCTCGACCTCCACGTCGTCGATGTCGCGGCCGTAGCTGTCGCGCAGCGACCGCTTGATGAGGTCCGCCTCCTCGTAGATCAGGGCCGGGGCGGTGGAGCCCATGGTCCGCTCGCGGATGTCGTCCCAGAGGCGGAGCAGGTACTCGCCGTCGCGCCGGATCTCGGGCTTGGGGCGCTGGGCGCCGGCGGTGCGGACGATGATGCTCATGCCCTTGGGCAGGCTCATCTCCTCCACCGCCTCGCGCAGGCGCTTGCGGTCGGCGACCTGGGTGATCTTGCGGGAAACGCCGCCGCCGCGCGGCGAGTTCGGCATCAGGACCGAGAAGCGGCCGGCCAGCGAGATGTAGGTGGTCAGCGCCGCGCCCTTGTTGCCGCGCTCCTCCTTCACGACCTGCACCAGCATGATCTGCCGGCGGCGGATCACCTCCTGGATCTTGTAGTGGCGCAGGAAGCGGGGGGGGATGCGGCGCTCGCGGCTGCGGTCCTCCTCGCCGTTGCCCTCGGCATCGCCGCCCAGGGTCTCGGGGGGGATCTCAGGCGCGTCGTCGAGCACCAGGGCATCGCCCGCCTCGCGCACCGGGTCGCCCTCGGAGACCTGGTCCACATGCATGGACATGGGCTGGGCGCGGCCGGGGCGGGGGGCGTCGTCGGAGTCGTTTTCGGCGCCATCCCGGGCCTCGGCGGATTGGGGCGGTTCGGGGAGCGTGGCGTCGGCGGGGGCGGTTTGCGCGGCCTCCGGGGCGGCGGGGAGGGGGGCGGTTTCCTCGCCCGCCTCGCGCGGCGCCTCGGGGATGGCTTCGCCGAAGACCTGGTGCGGGCCTTGGTTCGCGGCCCCGGTCTCCGTGGTCACGGCCTCCGGGACGGTGTCCTCCGGCGCGGCGGGGGCGTCCCCGGCGGGCGGGGCGGTGTCCACCGCCGGTTCCTCCTGGGTGGAGGGGCTGGCGGAACGCTGGCGTCCGGAGCGGGAGCCACGGGACTCCCGGGCTTCCCGGCGGCGCAGGTCGCGGTCGTCCTCGGGGGCGGGGCGCTCGGCGGCGGTGTCGAGCTCCGCCTCGTCCTCGTCCTCCTCCTCGGCCTCCTGCGCCTGCATCTCCAGCAGGCGCTGCCGGTCGGCGACGGGGATCTGGTAGTAGTCGGGGTGGATCTCGCTGAAAGCCAGGAAGCCGTGGCGGTTGCCGCCATACTCGACGAAGGCCGCCTGGAGGCTCGGCTCCACGCGGACCACCTTCGCCAGGTAGATGTTGCCCTTGAGGGGGAGGCGGTCAGCCGCCTCGACGTCGAAGTCCTCGATCCGGTTGCCATCCATCACCACCAGCCGGGTCTCTTCCGGGTGGGAGGCGTCGATCAGCATGCGCTTGGTCATGGAAGCGTGTGCTCCGCGACAGCCGCCTGCCTCTGGGGGCGGCGGCGTCGGCTCGGTTGTGGGATGCGGAGCGGAAGCCGGCGCAAGGCGACGTGGCGATTCGCGATAGGCGCGTCGTCGCGGCCATGCCGGTCCCGTCCTCACTCTCGCAGGGCGCGGCCCGGGAAAGGGCCGGCCCGATGGTTGGGCGCACCGCGCGCAGGCCCCGCGCGCATCGCGGAATCGCGGCGCAAGCGGGCCGGCGGCAGGCGCGCGGAGGGCTGACAGGTTCCAGGGTTGCCTGGCAAAGAGCGCCCATGCGCGCCGCGGGACGCACCGGCCGGGGGATCGGGACCCGTACCTTCCCGGAGGAACGGCCGCCTGTCATGGCGGGCGCGATCGGCCAGCCACCGGCGCCAGTCCGGGCGCACGGGTCGTCGCGTCAGGGCCGATCCATCCAGGCCGGCCGAGGCGCATCGTCCCCCCACCGGCGACTTGCCGCCGGGGCAAGCCACCATAGGCAGGGCGGGAGTCCACCACAAGGCTGCTTTTTTCAGGACATTGGGGTGGGCCTGGCACGGTTCGTTGCGCCGGGGGCGGGCCCGGAGGCAGGCAGGGTGTGGCGCCGGATGCGGCAGGGCGGCGGGCTGGCCCGCGGCATGGCGCGGGAAAGGGCGGCCGGGCCGGGGTGACAGGCGGGGGCGCCGGGGACATGCTCGGGGGCATGGTATCCCTGACGAAGGCGGCGGAGAACCGCCCCCCTTTGCCTGCCGCCGTGCCGCTGGAGCCGGGGGAGGCGATCCCAAGGCCGCATCCTCCGCTCTGGCTGCTGGCGCTGGTGACGTTTTCCGGCACGCTGGCCATGCACATCTTCGTGCCGGCCCTGCCGAGCGCGGCCCGCAGCCTCGGGGTCAGCGCCGGGGCCATGCAGGGGGCGATCACCTTCTACCTGATCGGGCTGGCCTGTGGGCAGCTCTTCTACGGCCCGCTCGCCGACCGCTTCGGGCGGCGGCCGGTGCTGATCTCGGGGCTGATCCTCTATACCGCCGCGGGGCTGGTGGCACTTTTCGCCCCGGGGATCGGCAGCCTGTCCGTGGCGCGCTTCTTCCAGGCGCTGGGCGGCTGTGCCGGGCTCGCCCTGGGGCGGGCCATGGT
Source organism: Roseomonas gilardii (assembly GCF_001941945.1). Lineage (NCBI taxonomy): Bacteria > Pseudomonadati > Pseudomonadota > Alphaproteobacteria > Acetobacterales > Roseomonadaceae > Roseomonas > Roseomonas gilardii. The sequence continues at coordinate 819,695 of NZ_CP015583.1, forward strand.
GCGCGACACGGCGGAGCCGCAGACCGCGGCCTCCCGGCTGGCGCTGCTGAACCTGATGGTTTCCGCCGGGCCGGGCCTGGCGCCGGCGGTGGGCGGTGCGCTGGTGGCGCTGTTCGACTGGCGCGCGATCTTCGGCCTGCTGGCCGCCGTCGGGCTGGGACTGCTGCTGCTGTGCTGGCGGCGCCTGCCGGAGACGGGGCAGATGCGGGCCGGCATCCGGGCGGGCCATGTGGCGCGCGACTACCTGCGGCTGCTGCGCTCGCCTGCCTTCCTGGGCTACACGCTGGGCGGGGCCTGCACCACGACCAGCATGTACGGCTTCATCTCCGCCTCGCCCTTCATCTTCGTGAACGAGCTGCACCGGCCTGTGCAGGAGGTGGGCCTCTACCTCGCGGTCATGGTGCTGGGCCTGTCCGCCGGCAGCCTGGTGGCCAGTCGGCTGGTGCGGCGCTCGGGGATCGACCGGGTGATGCTGGGCTCCAGCCTGGCGGGGCTGCTCGGCGCCTGCCTGTTCCTCGCCGTGGTGCTGTCGGGGCGGATGAGCGTCGCGCTGATCATGCCGCCGCTGATCCTCTTCACCTTCGGCAGCGGCATGGCGAGCCCCATGGCGCTGACCCGGGCCATCAGCGTGAACCCGGCCGTGATCGGATCGGCGGCCGGGCTCTATGGCTGCGCGCAGATGGGCTGGGGAGCGCTGTGTTCCGCCCTGGTCGCCATCGGCGGCGATCCGGCGCTGGGCGCGGCGCTGGTGCTGGTGGGCGGCTGCGCCATCGGGCAGTTCGGGTTCTGGATCGCCGGACGCTCGCGACGGGCCGCCGCATCCCGGGAGGCGGATGCGCGTTAAGCCGGTGCCTTTGTCAGCAAGAGGAGCACGGACCATGGCGGATGTGAGCGCGATCAAGGAGCACATGGAGATCATCGGCGCGGATGGCGGCCATATCGGTACGGTCGATCACGTCATCGGCGGCCGCATCAAGCTCACCAAGTCCGACCGTGGCGCGGCCGGGAAGCACCATTACCTGCCGCTCGGCCTGATCGAGGACGTGGATGGCGGCAAGGCCCGTGCCTCCTTCAAGGCAGAGCTGGTGGAAGATTTCTGGGAGACCGAGGACGCCTGAGCGGCGCGCGCCCCGGCTTTCCGGGGCGTTTCCGGCCTGATGTCAGGCCGCCTGCCGCCGGTTGATGCGGGCTCGCGGGTGCGAAGCGGCTGGCCTTACGAGGCCAGCCGATGCTGGCGGGTGGCCCACCGCCGTTCATGGCGGAATTGCCACAGGGTCCGACGCTGATGTGACTTTCGTGCCATCGGCTTTGCCGCCAAGAGTGTTGGCTCCCGACAGTGCAAGGAACGGGCGGATTGCGGCGTTTGTGGCGAGTGCTGAAGGAGAGCGTCCTTCTTTTCTTCGAGGACGACGCGATGACGCGGGGTGCCGCCATCGCTTATTATGCGATCTTCTCGGTGGCGCCGATCCTGGTGATCGCGGTGGCGATCGCGGGCTATGTCTTCGGCGCCGAGGCGGCGCAGAAGGCCGTCGAGGTGCAGCTGAACGAGATCGTGGGGCCGCAGGCGACGGAATTCGTGCTGTCCCTGCTGCGCAGCGCCAGCCATTTCGGCTCCGGCCTGACTGCCACGCTGATCAGCCTCGTCGGCATCCTGGTCACCGCCAGCGGGCTGTTCAGCGCTCTCGAAGCCTCGCTGAACGCCATCCTGGACGTGCCGCCGCCCCGTTCCACGGTCTGGGCGCTGGTGCGCACGCGGCTGCTCGGCGTGGGGCTGGTGATCAGCGTCGGCTTCATGCTGATCGTACTGCTGCTGGCCAATACGGTCGTGTCCGCCTTCCAGGTCTATCTGAACCTGCTGCCCTGGACGCAGATCCTGCTGCAGCTGCTGAACACCGCCGTGTCCTTCCTGCTGCTGAGTCTGGCCATCGGCGTCCTGTACCGGACCCTGCCGAACCGCTGGCTGACCTGGCGCGAGGTGATGGTCGGGGCGGTGGTGACCGCCGTGCTGCTGCTGTTCGGCCGCTTCGGGATCAGCCTGTATCTGAGCCAGGCCAGCGTCGCCTCCACCTATGGCGCGGCGGGTACGCTCTTCGTGATGCTGCTCTGGATCTACTATTCCACGCTGATCTTCCTGTTCGGCGCGGAATGCGTGAAGTGCTATGCCCGCCATTACGGCAACAGCCGTATCCGGCGGAAGGAGAAGGGCGACGAGGCTTCGCTCACCGCCCATCCCGCGGAGGGGGCCGGGATGATCCCGGCCCGCCCCATCCCGCCTCAGGCGAAGGCCAGGTCGTAGCTGACCGAGTGGTTCCAGGTGAGGCTGGCGGCCGCCTCGGCATGGAAGGTGCCGTTCACGTCGATGCCCTGCAGGTACAGGTTGCGGTCGGCGCTGGCGCTGCCGTCATAGAGGTCGTTGATGAAGGCCACCTCGACCTTGTGGGTGCCGGTGGTGAAGTCGCCGGTCAGGGTGATGTCCTGCGTCTTCCCGGCGGCATGCGAGGCGGTGACCGTATAGGCCGAGTCGCCCACCTGCTTCCCGTCCACCTTCACCACCATCTGGGCATCGCCCTTGTAGGCATCCTCCGACACCCGCAGCGTGATGGTGTCCGTGCTGCTGGCGTTGGCCGTGCTGACGTTGCTGGTGGAGGAGGACGTGGCGGTGCTGGCCGTCGAGCTGGAGGTGCTGCTGCTCGACGAGGCGGTGCTGGAGGCGTTGAAGTTCAGGTTGAAGTCGGCCGTGTAGTTGTAGGTCATGTTGGCCTTGGCGCTGGAATACAACGTGCCGTCCACCGTGATGCCGTTCACGTAGAGGTTCCGGTCGCCGGCGGAGCCGCCGTTGAGGTCGTTCAGGTAGGTGACCGAGACCTTGTGAGTGCCGCTGCCGAAGTCGCCGGTGACGGTGATGTCCTGGGTCTGGCCGGCGGCGTGGGAGGCCGTGGCGGTCAGCACGTCGCTCGCCACCTTGTCGTCCACGCGGACGACGAACTGCGCGTCGCCCTGGTAGGCGTCCTCGGAGACATGCAGGACGATCTTGTTCGTCCCGGTGGTGGTGGTGTCCGTGGTCACCGTGGTGGTCGCGGCGGTGCCGACCTCGACCACCAGCGGGTGGTCGGACAGCGCGACCTGGACGCTCTTGGCGTTGGAGAAGGTGGCGATCGCCGTGCTGCCCAGGAGCGGGTCGTAGACCGTGCCGGACTGGGCACTGTCGAAGGTGATGGTGACCGTCTGGCTGGCGATGGAATAGGCGCTGTGGGTGGTCGTGTTCCAGATGGTCGGCTCGTTCCACAGCACCAGGTCGTAGTTGCCCGAGCTCTTCTGCAGCAGCATGTCCTGACCCTCGGTCGGCATGCCCTGGAGGGTGTAGCCGAGATTGGTCAGCGAGACGCCCTTCGTGTCCGCGGCCGGGTCGGACAGGATGCTGTTCAGGTTGTGCAGGGCGGTGGCGGCCTGCTTGGGCGTGCCATCGGCGTTGAACAGCCCGAAGCCGGTCTGCAGGTTGGTCGAGGAATAGGTGCCGGAGTTCACCAGCTCGTAGATATAGGTGCGGTCCACCCCGTCCTTGTACTGGTCCAGCAGCATGTTGAGGGTCAGGACCGCCTGGGTCCGCTCGTTCACGCCGTAGCCGTCGCTGGAATAGGTGGCGGTGGACCAGCCGCCCTCGGTGGCGATGGTGTCCTTGCCCGGGGAGACGGTCTGCGCCTCGGCGACCCGCTCCAGGACCTGGTCGGCCACGCTGCGGGTGAAGCCCCAGCCGAAATAGTAGCTGTGGATGTTGGAGTAGTCTGCGGAGGACGAGAGATTGCCGAGCTGGCTGTAAGAGGCGCCGTCGCCCAGGCTGGTCTGGATGACCGGCGTGCTGGCCAGGGTGCCGTTGCTGTGCACCGCCGAGTAGAGGGCGGCCTGGAAGGCCCGGGTCGCGGCGAAGCCGCTCAGCCCGTTATAGCTGATAGGGAAGTAGTCCGTCTCGTTAGGACCTTCGACGTAGTCAATCGCGTTGTAAAGGCTTTCCAGCTTCGCGATGGCCGCCACTTGGCTGCTGATGCTGGCGCCATTGCTGCCGCTGGTCAGCAGCGAGAAGGTAATATCGTGGTTGGCCAGGACCTCGAAAAGCTCGGTGGACAAAGAACCGCTGAGTCCATCGCGGACATGCGAGACGCCGATATAGTCGAGATCAGCAATAACCTTGCTGATGTTCCCGTATCCGCCACTGGTGTCGTTGATATGGGTATTGACCCCGATCGAATCGAGAAAGCTTTCCGTTGAACCAATGGGACGAATGCTCACAGATCAACCCCTCGACTAATGATGCCGATCGGGTGGCACAGCCGGGGAATGTGAACAAGAACTCCATCACAACCCCGCTACTGATCGCAACATTCCGCACCCGCGAAGAGCAGTTTATGGGCTAATATTCCTAATAATTAACAAACCTTGTGCGCGAGTGAATTAATCCTTACTCGCGCAGAAGGCGATTCACCCCGCCTTGGTCATGAGGCTGTGCTGCTCGCGGACCTCCAGGAAACGCAGCTCGGGGAAGTCCTCCGCCGCCCTGTTGCGGCGCCAGTCGCTGCTGAAGAAGGCCACCAGCGCGCCGTCATGGTCCTCGGCCACGTCATGGGGGATCGTGCGGCGGAAGCGTTCGAGCGCCGCCGAGTCCTCCGAGGCGACCCAGCGCATCAGGCTCCAGGGCGTGTTCTCGTAGCGGCTGGGGACGCCGTACTCGGCCTTCAGCCGCTCGGCCAGCACGTCGAGCTGCAGGGCGCCGACCACGCCCACCACGGGGGGCGTACCGTCCAGGGGGCGGAAGAGCTGCACCACGCCTTCCTCGGCGAGCTGCTCCAGCGCGGTGCGGAGCTTCTTGCCGACCATGGCGTCCTCGATCATCACCCGGCGCAGGATCTCGGGGGCGAAGCTGGGGACGCCGGAGAAGTTCAGCGCCTCCCGCTCGGTCAGGGTGTCACCGATTCGCAGGATGCCGTGGTTGGCGATGCCGACCACGTCGCCGGGCCAGGCCTCCTCGGCCACCTGCCGGTCCTGGGCGAAGAAGAAGAGGGGGGCGTTGACGGGGACCTGCTTGCCGGTGCGGGTCTGGCGCAGGCGCATGCCCTTCTGCAGCCGGCCGGAGCAGATGCGCAGGAAGGCGACGCGGTCCCGGTGGTTGGGGTCCATGTTCGCCTGGATCTTGAAGACGAAGCCGGTCAGCTCGGGCTCGGAGGCCGTGACGGTGCGGCTGTCGGCGGCGCGGTCGCGCGGCGGGGGGGCGAAGCGGGCCAGGCCCTCCAGCAGATGGCCGATGCCGAAGTCGCGCAGGGCGGAGCCGAAATAGACCGGTGTCATCGTGCCCTCCAGGAAGCGGGCCGGGTCGAAATCCGGATAGGCACCGGCCAGTTCGGCGCCGTCGCGGAGCTCCTGGGCCAGGTCGGGCCTGACCAGCGTGTCGAGCTTCGGGTCGCCGAGGCCGGCGAGCTTCACCGGGCCGGAGCCCTCCGCCATCAGGTGCAGGGCCGGGTCGAGCAGGTCGTAGGTGCCGACGAAGGAGCGGCCGGCGCCGACCGGCCAGGCGACCGGAGCGACGTCGAGGGCGAGCGTCTTCTCGATCTCGTCCAGCAGCTCGAAGATATCCTTCGATTCCCGGTCCATCTTGTTGATGAAGGTGATGATCGGGATGTCGCGCAGGCGGCAGACCTCGAAGAGCTTGCGGGTCTGGGCCTCGATGCCCTTGGCGGCGTCGATCACCATCACCGCGGCGTCCACGGCGGTGAGGGTGCGGTAGGTATCCTCGGAGAAGTCCTCGTGGCCCGGCGTGTCGAGCAGGTTGAAGACCACGCCGTCGCGCTCGAAGGTCATGACCGAGGTGGCGACCGAGATGCCGCGGTCCTGCTCGATCTTCATCCAGTCCGAGCGGGTGCGGCGGCGGTCGCCCTTGGCGCGGACCTGGCCGGCGAGCTGGATGGCACCGCCGCGCAGCAGCAGCTTCTCGGTCAGGGTGGTCTTGCCGGCGTCGGGGTGGGCGATGATGGCGAAGGCGCGGCGCCGCGCGGCCTCGCGTGCCACCGCGGTCTCGGCGGCGGGATGGGTTTCCGGACCAGTCGGCCGGGAAAGGACGGGCTGGTCCATCGGCATCTTCCCTATCAGCATGTTCAGAGGTTCAGCGGGCCTTCTAGCCCGTCTGGACGCCAGATGGGGAGGCCGGGTGCCGCGTGCCAGCGCGGCGCTGCCGGCAGGCCAGGAGGAGGCGGGGAATGGGTCCGGAACAGGTGGGGGATCGGCTGGGGGCACGCTGGCGGGGGGCGGCGGCCCTGGCGCTCGTTCTCCTGCCCATGCTGGGCGCTCCGGCCGTGGCGCTGGAGATTCCGGTGGCGTCGCGCGAGTACAAGCAGGGCATCGAGATCGCCGCCCTCGGGGTGCAGGAGATTTCCGGTGCGGCGGCGCTGGCCGGGCGGCTGCGGGGGATGCTGGACCGGGCCAGGACGGGGGATGGGACGGCACCGGGGTTCGGGCCTGGCCGTCGGCGGATGGTGCGGTTCCTGGACACGGACGATTGCCGCCTCTGGCGGGCGGGGCTGCTGCTGCGCCTGCGCGGTGGGGAGGAGGGAGGGGCGGCGGAGAAGGTCACGCTGAAGGCGCGCAGCCAGGACCTGTTCCGGATCGCCGGCCTGTCGCTGGAGGCCCGGGGGGAAGGGAAGGGCGGCGGGCGGAGCTGGCAGGACGACTTCCATCTCTCGGCAGCGGGGGATGGAGGGCTCGTGCCGGTGAGCGACTATGCCCTTTCCGTCACCTGGGACGGCGCCGCGCCCACCGGGCTCGGCGCCCTGCGGGAGCGGGTCGCGAACCTGTCCGAGGCTTTGCCGGAAGCCGGGGAGGCGCCGCTGCGCCCGGGGCCCGCCATCACCGAGGTCGCGCTGCGTTCAGGGCCGCTGCGGATCGCCGGGCGCAAGACCCGGCTGGAGCTGTCGCTGTGGTACCGGCAGGCGGATGGGCGGCTGCTGGCGGGGGACCTGTCCTTCACCCTGAAGCTGCCCGTGGCGCCCGGGGAGGCGCGGCAGGCGGGCGATGCCCTGGCCGGGCTCCGCGCCGCCCTGGGCAGCGCGGCGGGCGGGGAGGCGGAGAAATCCCTCCGCGCCCTGCCGGAGGGGTGCGGGAAGGGCTGAACCCGCCCGGGCGGGCGGGGCCGGCCCTTTCCGGTCGATTCCTGTCCGGTCGATTCCTGTCCGGTCGGTTCCTGTCCGGTCAGGCCCACTCGCCCCGGCGCATCACCGGCTCGGACTCGCCGGAGGCGGTGATGCCGTCCACATCCACCTCGCCGGATCCGATCATCCAGTCGATATGGATCAGGCTCTTGTTGCCGCCCTGGGCCTGGAAGGCCTCGTCGGTCAGGGTGGCGCTGTTCTCGAAGCAGGTCTTGTAGGCCTGTCCGAGGGCGATGTGGCAGGCGGCGTTCTCGTCGAAGAGGGTGTTGAAGAAGAGCAGGCCGCTGGCCGAGATGGGCGAGGAATGGGGCACCAGCGCCACCTCGCCGAGGCGGCGGGCGCCCTCGTCCGTGTCGAGCACCTTCTGCAGCACCTCCAGCCCGGTGCTGGCCTGGGCCTCCACGATCCGGCCGCCCTCGAAGCGCACGGCGATGTCGCGGATCAGCGTGCCGCCATAGGAGAGCGGCTTGGTGGAGCGGACATGGCCCTCCACCCGCGCCGCATGGGGGGTGGTGAAGACCTCCTCGGAGGGAATGTTCGGGTTGCAGGTGATGCCGTTCTTGGCGACCTCGGCACCCCCCAGCCAGGCATGGCCGTCGGCCAGCCCGACGGTCAGGTCGGTGCCGGGGCCGCGGAAGCGGAGCGCGCCGTAGCGCTTGCCGTTCAGCAGGCGGGTGCGGGCATGGAGGCTGGCATTGTGCCCGGCCCAGGCGGCGACCGGATCGGCGGCATCGACGCGGGAGGCGGCGAAGATGGCGTCCCAGAGCTTCGCCACTCCGGCCTCCGGCGTCTCTTCCGGGAACATGGCCCGGGCCCATGAGGGGGTGGCGAAGGCGGCGATGGTCCAGTTGATGTCGAAGTTCACGATCCGCTCCAGCGCCGGGAGATAGGCCTTCGAGCGGGCGCGGTTGGCGCGGGAGACCTTCTCCGGGTCCTGGGCGGAGAGGAGGTTCGGGTCCTCCCCGGTGATGGCGAGGCGGGCGGCGTTGCCGGCGAAGGCCCGGCCCATGCCCTCGAAGAGCCAGCCGGGGGCGGTATCGAAGGCGCTGTCGGGCGCGTGGCGGAAGCGGGCGAGGGTCATTTCCTCGTCGCTCAGCAGCGTGGTCACGAGCGAGGCGCCTGCCTTGTAGGCATGTTCGGTGATCCGCCGCACCAGGGGCAGGGCGTCGAGCGGCGCGGTCATCACCAGCTCCTGCCCTTCCCGCAGGCCGAGACCCACGCGGACGGCGACCTCGGCGAGCCGGTCGATGCGCTGGTCGAGCGGAAGGGACGTCTGGGTCATCGGGAGCCTCCGGATCAGAATGCGGCCCCGATCAAGAGGCCCGTTCGCGCCGGCCATCAAGGCCCCCGGGCCTTGCGGAGGCGCCGGAAGTGGCGGCGTCCCCGCCATGGGCCGGCCATCCGCCCTGGTTGGCACGGCGCCGCGGCAAGCGAATTGCATGGGCATCCCCAGGGCAGGAAGGGGGCGTCCGATGTCGCCGGGTCATCCAAAAAAAGAAGCGAATCCGGCAGTGGCATGGCATGCTGTCGCGGCAATGCAGCAGGATCGGAAAAGCACAGTGCAACTCTCTTCCCACAATCATTGAGGAATGGAGTTGAAGCTATTGGCAGGACTGCCCTACGCTTCCATATCCAAGCAAGGTGAAGCCCGCGGGATTGTAACGTCCCGCCACGGGCCGGGGCAACCGAAGTTGATCCCGTGTGTCCGCCCCAGTCCAGGGGGACGCGTTTCTTTGAAACCGTTGTGTATCGCTCTCTTGCCGTTGCCCGAGCCGTGCCCAGAATTTTCCTATGGCATCGGCGCGCGGCGCGGAATTCAGACCGCTGTTTCGTATCGCAAGGACTGACCAGAGCACCGCCCGTCGCCAACATCTCTTTTCCGGAGGGTTCCATGGCTCCGCTCGATGACATCTTCTCCCTGCACTCCTCGCTGCGCGAGCAGCGGCGCGAGTCCGAGATGAGCCTGTCCGAATACCTCGAAGCCTGCCGCGACGACCCGGGCTGCTATGCCTCCCCGGCAGAGCGCATGCTCAAGGCGATCGGCGAGCCTGAGACGATCGACACGGCCAAGGATGCGCGGCTCGGCCGCATCTTCCTGAACCGCACCATCCGGGTCTATCCGGCCTTTGCCGAGTTCTACGGCATGGAGGAGACGATCGAGCGCATCGTCGCCTTCTTCCGGCACGCGGCGCAGGGGCTGGAGGAGCGCAAGCAGATCCTCTACCTGCTCGGCCCCGTCGGCGGCGGCAAGTCCTCGCTTGGCGAGCGGCTGAAGGCGCTGATGGAGCAGGAGCCCATCTATGTGCTCAAGGCCGGGCGCGACCTCAGCCCGGTCTTCGAGAGCCCGCTCGGCCTCTTCGAGCCGGAGCGGATGGCGCCGGTCCTGGAAAAGCAGTTCGGCATCCCGCGCCGCTACCTCAACGGCCTGGCGAGCCCCTGGGCGCTGAAGCGGCTGGAGGAGTTCGGCGGCGACCTGCAGAAGTTCCGGGTGGTGAAGCTGCACCCCTCCCGCCTGAAGCAGATCGCCGTCGCCAAGACCGAGCCGGGCGACGACAACAACCAGGACATCTCCGCCCTGGTCGGCAAGGTCGATATCCGCAAGCTGGAGATGTATTCGCAGAACGACCCGGACGCCTACGGCTTCTCGGGCGGGCTGAACCGCGCCAACCAGGGGCTCCTCGAATTCGTCGAGATGTTCAAGGCGCCGATCAAGATGTTGCACCCGCTGCTGACGGCGACGCAGGAGAGCAACTATCTCGGCACGGAGAATATCGGCGCGATCCCCTTCAACGGGATCATCCTGGCCCATTCCAACGAGGCGGAGTGGCAGAGCTTCCGCAACAACCGGACCAACGAGGCCTTCCTCGACCGCGTGAACGTGGTGAAGGTGCCCTACTGCCTGCGGGTCACCGAGGAGACGAAGATCTACGAGAAGCTGATCTCCTCCTCCGCCCTGGCCGAGGCGCCCTGCGCCCCGCACACGCTGGAGATGCTGGCCCGCTTCGCCGTGCTGTCGCGGCTGAAGCCACATGCCAATTCCCGGCCCTTCACCAAGATGCGGGTCTATGACGGGGAGAACCTCCGCGAGACCGATCCCAAGGTGAAGACCATGCAGGAGTACAAGGACTCCGCAGGGGTGGACGAGGGGATGGAGGGGATTTCCACCCGCTTCGCCTACAAGGTGCTCTCGGCCACCTTCAACCATGACCCGACCGAGGTCGCGGCCGATCCGGTGCACCTGATGTACGTGCTGGAGAACACCGTGAAGCGGGAGCAGTTCCCCGCCGAGGTCGAGCAGAACTACCTGACCAGCATCAAGTCCGAGCTCGCCTCCCGTTATGCCGAGTTCATCGGCAACGAGATCCAGAAGGCCTATCTGGAGAGCTACCACGACTATGGGCAGAACCTGTTCGACCGCTATCTCGACTATGCGGATGCCTGGATCGAGGACCAGGACTTCAAGGACCCCGATACCGGGCAGATGCTGAACCGGGAGCTGCTGAACGGGGAGCTGACCAAGATCGAGAAGCCGGCGGGCATCGCGAACCCGAAGGATTTCCGCAACGAGGTGGTCAAGTTCGCGTTGAGGACTCGGGCCAACAATGGCGGGCGCAACCCGTCCTGGACCTCCTATGAGAAGATCCGCGACGTGATCGAGAAGCGGATGTTCAGCCAGGTCGAGGACCTGCTTCCCGTCATCAGCTTCGGCTCGAAGAAGGATGGCGACACGGAGAAGAAGCACAACGACTTCGTCGAGCGCATGGTCTCGCGCGGCTATACCGAGCGGCAGGTCCGCCGGCTGGTCGAGTGGTACATGCGCGTGAAGCAGTCCGCCTGAAGGTTCCGGGGAGCGAGGCACACCGCTTGGACATTATCGACCGACGTCCGAACCCGCACGGGAAGAACCTGGAGAACCGCCGGCGCGTGCTGGCCCGCGCACGGTCCGCCGTGACGCGGGCGGTGCGGGAGGCGGTGGACAGCGGGACGCTGCGCGAGGTCGGCAAGGGCGGGGAAGCGGTCACCATCCCCGCCGACAGCCTGCACGAGCCCTTCTTCCACACCGTCTTCACCAGCGGCCAGCGCGACATCGTGCTGGGCGGCAACAAGGAGTTCTCGGTCGGCGACCGCATCAAGCGGCCGCCCGGGGGCGGTGGCGGCGACGGTGGTGGGGGACAGGGCGCGGGCAATGCTCAGGGGCAGTCGGAGGACAACTTCCGCTTCGTGCTGACCCGGGACGAGTTCCTGGACCTGTTCTTCGAGGACCTGGAACTGCCGGACCTGGTGAAGGCCCAGGTCGTGGACGTGGAGAATGTCGCCCCCTCCCGCGCCGGGATCAGCACGGACGGGTCGCCCTCGCAACTCGACATGGCGCGCACCATGCGCCAGTCCATGGCCCGCCGGATCGGGCTGCGGCGCCCCAAGACGGACGAGATCCAGGCGCTGGAGGCCGAGATCGCGGGCCTGGAGGAAAGCGGCGAGGCGCCGGAGCGCCTGCCGGTGCTGCGCGAGGAACTGGCGACGGCGCTGCGGCGGCTGGGGCGGATCGCCTGGGTGGACCCGGTGGACCTGCGCTACCGCCGCTTCACCCCGACGCCGCGACCGACCGCGCGGGCGGTGATGTTCTGCCTGATGGACGTTTCCGGCTCCATGACCGAGAGCATGAAGGATCTCGCCAAGCGGTTCTTCCTGTTGCTGCATGTCTTCCTGGAGCGGCGCTACAAGCGGGTGGACCTGGTCTTCATCCGGCACACCGAGGCGGCGGAGGAGGTGGACGAGAAGACCTTCTTCACCGATCCGCGCACCGGCGGCACGGTGGTGTCCTCGGCGCTGGAAGAATTGCTCCGCATCCAGAAGGAACGCTACCCGGCGGATTCCTGGAACATCTATGCCGCCCAGGCCTCGGACGGCGACAACTACAGCGGCGACACGCCAAAGACCGTATCGCTGCTGGAGAAGGACATCCTGCCGATCGTGCAGTACTTCGCCTATATCGAGGTCGGCGTCTCCGGAGCCGTGATCCGGGGCGAGAGCGACCTGTGGCGGGGCTATGCCCCGGTCGCCGGACGGGCGGAGAACCTCGCCCTGCGGCGGGTCGGGGAGCGGAAGGATATCTTCCCCGTTTTCCGTGACCTGTTCGGCAAGCGCACGGCGCCGGCCGGCTGAGCCGCGGGGAGGGCACGACGATGGGAGCCGAGCTTCTCTATACCGGCACGGACTGGGATTTCCCGACGCTGCGGCGTTCCTATGACGCGATCGAGGAGATCGCCGAGAAGGAGCTGGGGCTGGAGGTCTATCCCAATCGGATCGAGATCATCACGCCCGAGCAGATGCTCGACATCTACACCTCGCACGGGATGCCGCTGACCTACCGGCACTGGTCCTATGGCAAGCGGTTCCTGCAGCACGAGGTCAGCTACCGGAAGGGCTATACCAGCCTCGCCTACGAGGTGGTGATCAACTCCAACCCCTGCATCTCCTATCTGATGGAGGGGAACACGGCGACGATGCAGGCGCTGGTGATCGCCCATGCCGCCTTCGGCCACAACCATTTCTTCCGCAACAACTACCTGTTCCGGCAATGGACCGAGGCGTCCTCGATCCTCGACTACCTGGAATTCGCCCGGTCCTATGTGGCACGCTGCGAGGACCGGTTCGGGGTGGCGGCGGTGGAGCGGGTGCTCGATGCCGCCCATGCGCTGTCGCATCATGGGGTGCACCGCCATGCTGGCACCCGGCAACTCAATCTGCAGACCGAGGAGCGGCGGCAGCGCGAACGGCGCGAGTATGATGAGAAGGTCTATAACGACCTGTGGCGGACCGTGCCGACCGGCAAGGCCGCGCCGGGCGTGGACCTGGTGGCGGAGCGGCGGCGGCGGCTCGGCCTGCCGGAGGAGAACCTCCTCTATTTCCTGGAAAAGACCTCGCCCCGGTTGCAGAGTTGGGAGCGGGAGATCATCCGTATCGTCCGGCTGATCGCCCAGTATTTCTACCCGCAGCCCCAGGGCAAGGTGATGAACGAGGGCTGCGCCACCTGGGTGCACCAGCGGATCATGACGCGCCTGCACGAGAAGGGGCTGATCGACGACGCGGCCTTCCTGGAGGTGCTGCATTCGACCAGCAACGTCATCACCCAGCCTGGCTTCGACCATCCGGCGGGAGGGGACTTCAACCCCTATGCGCTGGGCTATGCGATGATGTCGGATATCGAGCGCATCTGCCGCGAGCCGACCGCCGAGGACCGGCGGTGGTTCCCCGATTTCGCCGGCAATGGCGACCCGATGGGCACGCTGCGGGATGCCTGGGCGAACTACCGCGACGAGAGCTTCATCCAGCAGTTCCTGTCCCCGGCGGTGATGCGGAAGTTCCACATGTTCCGCCTGCATGACGACACGCGGGAGCCCTATCTGCTGGTGGATGCCATCCATGACGAGGATGGCTATCGCGAGATCCGCCGCTCCCTGGCCCGCGTCTATGACCCCGGCGCGAACACGGCGGATGTGCAGGTGGTGGATGTGGACCTGGCGGGCGACCGGCGGCTGATGTTGCAGCACCGGACCACGCCGGGGCGGCTGTTGCAGGCCAAGGATGCCGAGACCACGCTGCGCTACCTTGCCAGCCTCTGGGGCTATGAGGTGAAGCTGGTGGAGGTGGATGCCATGACGGATGCGGTGCTGGCGACCCACAGCGCGGGGCCGCTGCGGGTCTGAGCCGTGCTTCCGGGAAGGGGCGGCTCAGCCTTTCTTCCCGGCCTCTTGGTCCGAGGCCAGGATGCCCGCCACGGCCATGTCGGTCCTCGGCGTGTCGTGGATCACGATCTGCACCACTTCCGGTGGGCAGGCATAGGCCTCCACCGTGGCGCGGGTGATGCCTTCCACCAGCCGCCGCTTCTGCTCGACCGTGCGGCCCTCGAAGGCATGGATATGGATGATGGGCATGGCTCTCCTGTCCGGGCGGGCCTGATCCCGCCCGGCGGCGTCAGGTGACACTGCTTCCCGGCTGCCAGCCAGCCCTGGACCACCGTTTTTCTGACGCGCGGCGGGCGGGTCGTCAGCCCCCTTCGGCGGCCTCGCGCAGCATCTCCAGCTCCAGCCATTCCTCCTCGGCCTTCGCCAGATCCGCCTGCCGTTCCGCCAGCATGGCGCTGGCCTTGTCGAAGCGCGGCTTGTCACGGGCGTAGAGGCCGGGATCGGCCAGGATCTCGCCGAGCTTGCGGATCTCGACATGCAGCTTGTCCATGCGGGCGGGCAGGGTCTTCAGCGCCTCCCGCTCCCGCATGTTCAGCCTGCGCGGGCCGGTGGAGGCTTCCTCCGCCCGGGGGGCGGATGACCCGGCGGTGGCGCTTCGCGCCGGTGACGGGGCCGTGGCCTGCCCGCGCGCCTGCACGCCATGGCCCCGCTGGGCGACCATGTCGGAATAGCCGCCCGCATATTCCTGCCAGCGCCCCTCGCCCTCATAGGCGATGACCGAGGTGGTGCAGCGGTCGAGGAAGTCGCGGTCGTGGCTGACCAGCAGGACCGTGCCCGCATACTCGGCGATCAGCTCCTGGAGCAGGTCCAGGGTTTCCAGGTCCAGGTCGTTGGTCGGCTCGTCCAGAACCAGGAGGTTGCTGGGGCGGGCCATGGCACGGGCGAGCATGACGCGGCCCCGCTCGCCGCCCGACAGCACGCCCAGGGGGGTGCGCGCCTGTTCCGGCGGGAAGAGGAAGTCCTTCATGTAGCCGATGACGTGCCGGGCCGCGCCGCCGACATGGACGAGGTCGCTGTCGTCGCCGGTCAGCGCCTTCTGCAAGGTCATGGCGGGATCGAGGCTGGCGCGGCGCTGGTCCAGGCTCACCATCTCCAGCCCGGTGCCGAGGCGGATCTCGCCGCTGTCCGGCGAAAGGTTGCCGGTGAGCATGTTGAGCAGCGTGGTCTTGCCGGCGCCGTTGGGGCCGACGATGCCCACCCGGTCGCCGCGCAGCACGCGGGTGGAGAAGGGGGCGACCACGGTGCGGCCGTCATAGCTCTTGGTGATCTCCTCCGCCGAGACGACCAGGGAGCCCGATCCGCCCGCCTCGGCGGCGGCCATGCTGACCTTGCCCAGGGCGCCCACCCGCTCGCGCCGCTTCTTGCGGAGGTCGTGCAGCTCGCCGAGGCGGCGGACATTGCGCTTGCGCCGGGCGGTGACGCCGTAGCGGAGCCAGTCCTCCTCCCGCGCGATCTTGCGGGTCAGCTTGTGCGCCTCGCGCTCCTCGTCCTCCAGCACCTGGTCGCGCCAGGCCTCGAAATGGGCGAAGCCCTGGTCCAGCCGCCGGGTCACGCCACGGTCCAGCCAGACCATGGCGCGGGACAGGTTCTCCAGGAAGCGGCGGTCGTGCGAGATCAGCACCAGGGCCGAGCGCATGGAGCGCAGCTCGCCCTCCAGCCATTCGATGGCGGGGAGGTCGAGGTGGTTGGTCGGCTCGTCCAACAGCAGGATGTCCGGCTGCGGCGCCAGGACGCGGGCCAGGGCGGCGCGGCGGGCCTCGCCGCCGGAGAGAACGGCGGGGGTTTCCTCACCCGAGAGGCCGAGCTGCTCCAGCAGGTAGCGGGCGCGGTAGGGGTCGTCCCCCGGGCCGAGCCCGGCCTCCACATAGGCCAGGGTGGTGGCGAAGCCGGAAAGGTCGGGCTCCTGCGGCAGGTAGCGCACGGTGGCGCCGGGCTGCACGAAGCGGGTGCCGCCATCGGGCTCCACCAGTCCGGCGGCGATCTTCAGCAGCGTGGACTTCCCCGAGCCGTTGCGCCCGACCAGGGCCAGCCTTTCGCCGGCCCCGACGCCGAGGGAGGCGCCCGCCAGCAGCGGGGTGGTGCCGAAATTCTGCCGGATGTCGGTCAGGAGGAGCAGGGGAGGAGGAGCCATGTCGCCCCGCATGTAGAGCGGATCGGCCAGGAAGGGGAGGCCGCGCGGTGCCGTACCGGTCCCGTCCGCGATGCCCGCCGGGGCGGCGGTCACGGGCGGGGCGGTGTCATGCTCCGGGGGGCCATGGCCGGATGGGACGCCGTCAGGGCAGGGCGCGCGTGGCGAGGCGGGCGGCATCCCACTGGCGGACCCGGTCGAGCAGCGCGGCCGGCGGCAGGGGCTGGGAAAGGTGGTAGCCCTGCACGATGGGGCATCCGAAGCGGTCGAGCATCTGCAGCGTCTCCTCGTTCTCGACGCCCTCGGCCACGACTTCGATCTCCAGCGAGCGGGCCAGGCTCAGCACCGCCTGCACCAGCACCTGGTCGCTGCGCGTCCCGACCATGCCCGAGATGAAGCTGCGGTCGATCTTGATCCGGTCCACCTCCAGCTTCTGCAGGGAGCCGAGGGAGGCGAAGCCCACGCCGAAATCGTCGATGGCGATCCGCACCCCCGCGCGGCCGAGCGTGTCCAGCCCCGCCTGGGCGATGCGCAGGTCCATCATCGCCTCCTCGGTCAGCTCGATCTCCAGCATCCCGGGCGGCAGGCCGAATTCCGCCAGGGCGGACATGACCAGACGGGCCACGCCGAACTGGGTCATCTCGCGCGGCGAGACGTTCATGCTCACCACCGCATCCGCATGCCCCATCTGGCGCAGCGTGGCGATCATGCCGCAGACATCCCGCAGGATGAAGCGCAGCAGCGGCTCCGCCTGCCCGGCGCTGGCGGCCGCCAGGATGATGGCGGGCGGGTCGATCGGCCCGTGACGGGGGTGGTTCCAGCGGATCAGCGCCTCCGCCCCGGCCAGGGTGCCGCAGGGACGGCGGAGCAGCGGCTGGTAGTGGACCTGCAGCGCGCCCTCGGCCAGGGCGCGGGGCAGGTCGCGCTCGATGTCGCGCGTCACCTCCCGCTGGTGCCGGAGGGCATCGTCGAAGAGGCAGAAGCGGTTCCGGCCGCTGCGCTTGGCGGCATAGAGGGCGGCGTCGGCGCAGGAGAGCATCTCCCCGCCATTCGTTGCCGTGCCGGGGGGCTGCTCGCAGAAGACGCCGATGCTCACCCCGACCCGCCCGGCATCGCAGACCGTGAAGGGGATCGCCACCGCCGCCGTGAGCCGCGTGGCCAGCTCCGCCGCCTCCCGTTCCGGGACCAGGGTGTCGGGGGACAGGCGGCCCAGCACGGCGAACTCGTCACCGCCGAGCCGGCCGAGCACATAGCCCCGGGGCAGGGCGCGCCGCAGCCGCTGCGCGACCTCGGCCAGCAGCAGGTCGCCCGCCTTGTGGCCGAAGAGGTCGTTGACCGACTTGAAGCCGTCGAGGTCGAGAAGCATCAGGCAGTGCGGCCCGTCTTCCGGCGCCGGCGCGTTGCGGCTGGCGGCCGTCCTGGCCAGGCTGTCGTCGAGCGCCTGCAGGAAACCGGCGCGGTTCAGCACCTGGGTCAGCATGTCGTGCGTGGCGCGGTGGCGCAGGTCCTCGGCGATGTCGAGGGTCTGGCGGTGGGCCTCGTGGAGGGAGGCGGCCAGGGCCCGGGCCTCCTGCTTGCTGCGGCTGGCCTGGAGGAAGGTGCGCTCGCCCTCCCAGGCGTTGCGGACCAGGGCGGCCGTATAGAGCGCGACGGTGGCGGCCAGCATCCGCTGCTCGAAGCTCCCGGCCCAGGCGAGGCAGACGATCACCGAGAAGAGAGCGGGGGTGATGAAGCAGACCGGCACGCGGGCATAGGCGGTGCCGTGCACCACGGCGCCCGCGGTGATGCCGCAGACCACCACAAGGAAGAAGGGGGCCTGGGGCGTCGTGTAGCCGTCGCAGAGCAGGGGCACCGCCGCCCAGACCATGCCGGAGCACCAGGCCAACAGGCACATGGCGCGGAACCAGCGGCGGATGGCGGGGGTTTCGCGCCCGTCCAGCAGCATCGCGCGGGGCGGGAAGCCGCAAAGCAGGCTGCGCATCAGGTTGACCGCGATGCTGGTCCAGAACCAGACGAAGCCCGCCCTGCCCTGGCCGCCATAGCTCGCCATCGCCAGGTTGGAGAAGCTGAGCAGGATTGTGACGGGAAGCGAGATGAGCACGCTGCGCCGGACGGCCCGGAGCTGGTCGAGACGGATCAGGCCCTCCAGGGGAGGCTGCCCGGTATCCAAGGGGGCTGGTGCTTCGTCGGGGCGTGCAGGCATTGTAACTTCAGGTTGGTTTTGCTCTGGATCGTGCCGAATCCAGCTTAAAATGCCATGAAATGCAATCAATGGTTGTGGGTTGGCACGGATTTCGCCTCAGCCGTGCCGTTGGGCAGCCCTGTTCCAAATTCGCTGGACTCGGCGGAGGCAATTCGGTAGTTGCCGCCCTCCTGATCCCTTTCCGCGCGCGTCCCCGACGCTTGGCCGGAGCCTGAAAGGCGGGGCAGCCTCCAGCATGGCCGGTGCCGTATGCATCCGGCCAGTCCGTGGACGGTGCCTCCGCCCTGCCGTGTCTGCTCAACGCCTCCGGGCGCGGTGCCCTGCGGCGGTCCTGTCGGCCCTGGTGAAAATTCGACCCCGACCGCATCGCCGCCCGGCGCGCCGCGTTCAGCAAAGCACGACATGCCCTTCCCTTCCGACCTTCCCGCCCCCCTTCTCCTGGCCCTGGCCGAACGCGGCTATGCCGAGCCGACGCCGGTGCAGGCCGCCGTCCTTGCCGCCGACACGGCGGGCCGCGACCTGCTGGTCTCCGCCCAGACGGGCTCCGGCAAGACCGTGGCCTATGGCCTGGCCATGGCCAGCAACCTGCTCGGCACCGCCGAGCGCCTTCCCCCCGCCGGCACGCCGCTCGCTCTGGTGATCGCCCCGACGCGCGAGCTGGCGCTGCAGGTCAAGACCGAGCTGGCCTGGCTCTATGGCAGCGCCGGCGGCCGGGTCGTCTCCTGCGTCGGCGGCATGGACCCGGTGGCGGAGCGGCGCGAGCTGTCGCGCGGCGCCCATGTGGTGGTCGGCACGCCGGGGCGTCTGCGCGACCACCTGGACCGCGGCAACCTGCGCCCCGACACGCTGCAGGTCGTGGTGATGGACGAGGCGGACGAGATGCTCGACCTCGGCTTCCGCGAGGAGTTGGAGGCCATCCTCGACACCCTGCCGGACCCCCACCGGACCCTGCTCTTCTCGGCCACCGTGCCGCCCGAGATCGCCACGCTGGCGCGTTCCTACCAGAAGGACGCGCAGCGCATCGAGGTGAAGAGCGACGGCGCCGGGCATGGCGACATCGAGCATCGCGCCATCACCATCGCCCCGCATGAGATCGAGCGCGCGGTGGTGAACATCCTGCGCTTCGAGGACCCGCGCCTCGCCATGGTGTTCTGCGCCACCCGCGCCATGGTGGCGCGGCTGCATGGCAACCTGACCGAGCGCGGCTTCTCCACCGTGGCGCTGTCCGGGGAGCTGTCGCAGTCGGAGCGCACGCGGGCACTGCAGTCGCTGCGCGACGGGCGGGCCCGGGTCTGCGTCGCCACCGACGTGGCGGCACGCGGCATCGACCTGCCCGACCTGGGGCTGGTGATCCATGCCGAGCTGCCGCGCGACCCCGAGACCCTGACCCACCGTTCCGGTCGCACCGGCCGGGCCGGGCGGAAGGGCATCAGCGTGCTGCTGGTGCCCTATAACCGCCGCCGCACCGGAGAGCGTCTGCTGACGGCCGCCCGGGTGCAGGCCCAGTGGGGGCCGCCGCCTTCCGCCGAGACGATCCGCGCCAAGGACAATGAGCGCCTGGCCGTCCAGGCCAACGAGCTGGTGGCCGAGGAGGCGGCGGACGACGATCTGGCGCTGGCCCGCAGCATGCTGGAGAAGAATTCGCCGGAAGCGGTCGCCGCCGCCCTGATCCGCACCCTTCGCGGTCCCCTGCCGGCGCCGGAGGAACTGTCGGACACGAACGACCGTACCCCGCGCGAGCGGCCGGAGCGCCAGGGCGGGCCGGAGGGCGTCTGGTTCCGGGCGAGCGTCGGGCGCAACGAGAATGCCGACCCCCGCTGGCTGCTGCCCTTCCTGTGCCGGCGCGGCCATGTGACGCGCGGCGAGATCGGCCGCATCCGCATCCTGGGCCGCGAGACGCAGTTCGAGGTGGCCGCCGCCGCCGCCAGCCGCTTCGCCGCCGCCGCGCGCCGGGCGGAGGGCGAGGATGCCCATATCCAGGTCGAGCCGCTGGGGCATGGCAGCCCGGTGCGCCCGCCGTCCTTCAGCGGGCCGCGCGAGGGCCAGGGCCGGGATCGCCCGCGTGGCGGTCCCGGGGGTGGGCACGGACGTCCCCAGTCCTTCCGCCATGCCGGGCCGCCGCGGCATTCGCGGGGCTGAATTGCCGCTCCGGTAGGGGCCTTCCTTCGGACGGCTGGTGACCGGCGCAGTGGGAGAGGCGCTGCCTCTCCCACACCCTCTCCGCCGGGGACCGGAGCCGGTCCCCGGACCCCGGGCTGGAGTTGGCTCCCATGGCAGCCGTCAGCTTGCGGCCTGATCCCGGGGAAGCAGGGACGCGCAAGGTCCGGCAGGCCAGCAGGGCATTCCTTTATGTTCCTGAAAAGGAACGTTCTTTCCTGTATGCCAGGGAGGAAACCCGGCCTTTGGCGCTGCGTTGGGCGGCCGTCATGCATATGTACCCGATCCGTCTTGCCCTGGTGGCCAGCATCCTTGGCACGCCGCTTCCCACCCGGGCGATACCCGGTTCCACCCAGGGGGGAACGACCCGGGAGGAGGCCGCCATGCCCGTGGGCGGCGAGGCGTCCCTGCAACGGAGCAGCGAGGCCGCGCCCTCTCCTGTGGCGAGACCCTGAGGACACATCTGTGTGGTGCGCGCGGGAGAGGCGCGTGCAGTTGCGTTGCCTATGGCTTGCGCAGCGCCCCCCGGTGGTCTAGCGCATCCCTTCCTGAAGCAGTCTTGGGGCCAGAATGTCGTCGGCGGTGGATCGCAGCAGTGTGGGCCGGGACCATCCGCGCGCAGCGTTGGATGCTTCGTCGGTCAGGGATGCCTATCGGCGCTGGGCAGGTGTCTATGACGCGCTTTTCGGCGGAGTCTCGGCTTTCGGGCGCAAGCGCGCGGTGGCGGCGGTCAACCGCCTGCCTGGCGCACGGGTGCTGGAGGTCGGCGTCGGGACCGGGCTGGCCCTGCCACTCTACCGGCGCGACCTGCGCGTGACCGGCATCGACCTGTCGCGGGAAATGCTGGAGAAGGCCGCCGAGCGCGTGACCAACGAGCGCCTGCCCAATGTGGACGGGCTGCTGGAGATGGACGCGGAGGCGATGGCCTTCCAGGACGGTGCCTTCGACATGGCGGTGGCCATGTTCACCGCCTCCGTGGTGCCGAATGCGCGGCAGCTTTATGCGGAGATGAGCCGCGTCGTCCGCCCCGGCGGCCGCCTGCTCTTCGTGAACCATTTCGCGGCCGAGGCCGGGCCCCGCTGGTGGGTCGAGCGGGCCATGGCCCCGCTGTCGCGCGTCCTCGGCTGGCATCCGGATTTCGAGCTTTCCGCCCTGCTGGACCGTGAGACCGCGGAGATCGAGGCAATCGAGCCCTGTCCGCCCGCGGGGCTCTTCACGCTGGTCCAGCTCCGCAACGGCGACACGGTACGGCGCGCCCTGGCGGCCTGATCCCCTCCGCCCCGGGATCAGCCCTGCTTCACGGAACAGGCCCCTCCGGCATCGTCGGAGGGGCCTGTTCCGTTCCTGGGGGTTGTGATGCCGCTCGGGCCGGGGATTCCCGCATGGGCCGAACGAGGGCTAAGCTCGTGTCAGGTAGGGGCGGCCGGCCGCCCGGGCGAGGAGGCCGCATGCGCGCCAGCATCCGTGGAACCGAGATCTATTTCGACGTGGAAGGCATGGGACTGGTGCCCGATGGCAACACGATGCGCGAGCGCCCCGTCGCGATGGTGATCCATGGCGGCCCGGGCGGGGACCATAGCGGCTTCAAGCCCGGCTACACGCCGCTCTCGGAGCGGATGCAGCTCGTCTATTTCGACCATCGCGGCCAGGGGCGTTCCAGCAAGAAGGACCCGGAGAGCTGGAACCTCGACGAGAATGTCGAGGACATGGAGGCGCTGCGGCGGCATCTCGGCCTGGGGCCGGTCGTGTCCATCGGCACCAGCTATGGCGGCATGGTCGCCCAGGCGCATGCGGCGCGCTATCCGGAGGCGGTGTCGCATCTGGTGCTGGTGGTCACCGCCTCCCATGGCGGTTTCGTCCCCCGGGCGCAGCGGATCATCGAGGAGACCGGCACGCCGGAGCAGCGCCGCGTCTGCGATATGCTCTGGGACGGCGCCTTCCGTACGGTGGAGGAGGTCCGGCACTACTACGAGGTGATGGGGCCGCGCTATTCGCGCCGCTACGATCCCGCCGCCGGGGCCGCCGGCCGGATGCGGACGTTGCACGAGCCCGAGGCGTTGAACCGGGCCTTCCGGCCGGGCGGCTTCCTGCGCAGCTTCGACCTGCGGCCCGAGCTCGCCCGCATCACCGCCCCCACGCTGATCCTGGCCGGGCGGCACGACTGGATCTGCGCGCCGGAATTCTCGGAGGAGATCCACCGGCTGATCCCCGGCTCCGACCTGCGGATCTTCGAGAACAGCAGCCATTCGATCCGCGCCGACGAGCCCGAGGCGCTGGTGGATGCCATCCGCGGCTTCGTGGTCCACAACCGCGGCCGCCGCGCCGGCTGACCGGCGAGGCATCCGGCCCCTGGAGGGGCGTGATCTCCCGCCGGGACCGGGTTTGCAGGCCTCACGGCGGGGAGGGGCGGGTCAGCGGCCGCTGAAGAAGCGCCTCATCCGGCTCCACCATCCGGTCGTCCGGTCGATGGCGGTGGAGGGGCCGTTCTGGGTGATATGGGGGCGGCGCGCGGGGGGCGGCAGGGCGGAGGCCAGGGTGTGACGCCCGCCATCCTCGGCGGCGATCAGCCGCGTTTCCAGGGCCAGGACCTCGTCCGTGGTCTCGGTGGCTGCTGCGATGGCGAGGCGGCAGGCATGGGCGGCGTCCTGCCAGGCGCCGGCCCGGCGCAGGGCGTCCACCACGCGCACCGCCTGCTCCGGCGCCAAAGGCGGGCCGCTGCGCCAGAGCGCCACCGCCTCCAGCCGCCAGGCGCGGGAGAGTTCGGGCAGACCCTCATCATCCGCCACCCAGGCGGCCTGCAGTGTTGCCTCGGCGGCGGCGTGCAGGGCGCCGCTTTCCTCCAGCACATGCGCCCAGCCCAGGAAGCGGCGGGCGAGGGGGGGATGCGCCGTCTCGTTCACCAGCGCGCGGAAGGGGGCGGCGGCGACGGCCTGGGCCACGGCCGGATGGGCCCGCGTGATGTCGGGCGCCGCATAGCCGCAATGGGGGCATTGCTGCAGCCAGAAGCGCATGGTGGAGCGCAGCGGTTCCCCGGGGCGCAGATCCAGGTCCGGGGCCTGTTCCGGTGGCGGTGCCGCGGCGCGGGGCTGGCGGCTTTCCGTGCCGCAGACCGCGCAGCGCACCGTGCCGGGCTTGCCGCCGGAGCGTCCCGCGCCGGGCTGGAAGGGGCCGTCCTTTCCCATGCGACCGGGCCCCGGGCGCCCGGGGCCCGTGGGGCCAGGGGCGGGGCGCTGCGGGTCGCCGCCCGGATCGTTGTCCGGGTTGCCGCCTCGGGGGTCGCGGGTGGGGAATGAACTCGCCATGACGGACCAAGTTAGGCGCAGGAGGCGCGTGGGCGAAGGGGGCAGATGGCGGGAGCGCACCATCTTGTGCATGATGGCCTCCCCTGATGTTTCCGGTGACCGAAGGCGCGATGCCCCGCGGCGATCTTTTCCCCGATATCTCCCCCTACGAGACCGGCCTGCTGCCGCTCTCCCCCTCGGGCGCCGCGGCGGACGGGGTCAACCACGTGATGTACTGGGAGCAGGTGGGCAATCCCCGGGGCCAGCCGGTGCTGTTCCTGCATGGCGGGCCGGGGGCGGGGGCAGGGGCGGTGCACCGGCGCTTCTTCGACCCCGGGCACTGGCGCGTGGTGATCTTCGACCAGCGCGGCGCCGGGCGGTCCCGCCCGCTGGGGGAACTGCGCGAGAACACCACGCCGCATCTGGTGCGCGACATCGAGACGCTGCGGCGCTTCCTGGGCATCGAGCGCTGGCTGCTGTTCGGCGGGTCCTGGGGTTCGACCCTGGCGCTCGCCTATGCCCAGGCGCATCCGGACCGGGTGCTGGGCTGCGTGCTGCGCGGGGTCTTCCTGGGCCGGAGGGAGGAGGTGGACTGGTTCCTCTACGGGCTGCGCCGGATCTTCCCGGATGCCTGGGCAGCCTTTGCCGAGCATGTCCCGCCCGAGGAGCGGGACGACCTGCTGTCCGCCTATCTGCGCCGGCTGACCGATCCGGACCCGGTGGTGCATCTGTCCGCCGCGCGGTCCTGGAGCAATTTCGAGGGAATGTGCAGCACGCTGCTGCCCTCGCCGGAGCTGGTCGCGAGCTTCGCGCAGGACCGTTCCGCCCTGGGCCTGGCGCGGATCGAGGCGCATTACTTCGCCCATGACCTGTTCCTGCCGCCCGAGGGCCTGCTGGGGCGGATGGACCGCATCGCCTCGATCCCGGCCGAGATCGTGCAGGGGCGCTATGACATGGTCTGCCCGCCCGCCACGGCCTTCGCCCTGACCGAGGCCTGGCCCCGCGCGCGCCTGACCCTGGTGCCGGATGCCGGGCATTCCGCGCTGGAGCCGGGGGTGCGGACGGCCCTGGTCTCGGCGGTGGAGCGTTTCCGCCGGCGTTCCTGAGCAGGGGTGTGCCCCCTGCGGTGCAGGCAGGCGGTTCCCGGCGGGTGCCGGCCGTGCTAAGCGGCCTGTGCGTCTCCGTAGCTCAGCAGGATAGAGCACCAGATTCCTAATCTGGGGGCCGTGGGTTCGAATCCCGCCGGGGACATAACCCCTTTCGCTAACATATTGAAAAACAGCGCTTTTGTGCGGGTGTCGGATGCGGGTTTGCCAAGCGGCGACCTGGCTCCTCGTCCACACTCCGGCTTCCTCCTGCATGAGCGTGCATCCGGCGCTTTCCGGACCAGCGGCTTTCGCGGTGGATGTCCCGCCCATTCGCTGGTGGGCCGGTTCCAGGGCTTTGAAATGTGTCTGCCCCAAGGCGTTCCGCCATCCGGCGATCTGCCTGGAGGCTGGGCATTTAGTTTCGATTTCAAATCAAGAAACTACTGAGACCAAAAATCAACCTATTGGTGTTCGTATCGGCCATCAAAGGAGAAATGGCGTTTCATAAAGCAATATTGTATCATTTTTTATATGTTCTGCCTCGAAATTTTGGTTGTGTCGCTGGAATGGTTCCGCTAGAAAACTCTTGTGACTGTGGCGGCGTGGAAAGCAGACACGCTAGGGGGCCGAAACCCTGAATGACGCTGCCCCCATGGTTCGGCATGGGGACATAAGACGGCGGATGAACCGTTCCTCCGTCAGCCGGTGTAGCGGCCGGCCCACAGTCTCTACCCGCCAGCAATGGCGGGCCGACGGATCGCCCGATGGCCAGGGGTCGAACCCGGTGCCATCGGGCGATCTCCGTTTCCGGGCGGCAGGAAACGGGGCGTGGGTTTGTCAGGTGGGGGCAGGCCCTCTATCTGCTCCGCAGGTCAGATTCTCCCCCGGATAGACATGCCCCATCCCGACCCGCGGTCCCTTCCGTCGGGCCCAGCGCCCTCGACCGTTTCCCCGGCCGCGCCACAGGGAGGCGGGGTCAGCGTCCTCACCCTGGCGAAAGGGCGCCGGACCCATCTGCGGAACCTGCTGGAAGGCCTGGCGCGCGGCACCCGCCTGCCGGAGGAATGCATCCTCGTGGACATGGACGCGGCGCCGGCGCCCTTGCCGCCCTTTCCCTTTCCCCTGCGCCATCTCCACCATCCGTCCCGGGGGCTGCCTCTGGCCGAGGCCAGGAACCGCGCCGCGCGGGCGGCGAGCCAGCCCGTGCTGGTGTTCCTCGACGTGGACTGCATTCCGGCCGCCGGGCTGGTGGAGGCCCTGGCCCGCGACGCCCTGGCGCATGACGCGCTGATCTGCTGCGAGATCCGCTATTTGCCCACGGATGCGACTCCTGGCGATACCGGGTGGGAGGAGCGCAGTCTCCTCGTCCGTGGCCTCCGCCACACGGTCCGGCATTTCCCCGAGGGCGGCATCCGGCCCGAGCCTAATATCGGCCTGTTCTGGTCGCTCTGCTTCGCGGTACGGCGCGACACCTTCCTGCGGCTCGGCGGCTTCGACGAGGCCTATGCGGGCTATGGGGCGGAGGACACGGATTTCGCCTTCCGGGCGCGGGAGGCCGGGGTGGGGCTTCTCTTCACCGCCTCGACCCTGGCCTTCCACCAGCACCACACGGTCTATGATCCGCCGTTGCAGCATTTCGGCGATATCCTGCGCAACGCGTCGCTCTTCCGGGTGCGCCACGGCTTCTGGCCGATGGACGGGTGGCTGGCCGATTTCGCGCGGCTCGGCCTGATCGAGCCACCCGGCGAAGGGCCGTTGCGCGTCCTGCGCCATCCGACGGAGGAGGAGATCGCCCGGGCCGCCTGCGGTCCCGATCGGGCCTACTGAGGCGCCGGTCATCTCCGCTGCGCGAGGAAGGGGAGCCGGAGGCGGCCTGTCCTGGCCGTTCCGCTTCGCGTCGGGTCGCTGGGGGAGGGCTCCGCCTCGCCCGGCGAGGGTCACAGGAGGCCGGAAGCCTCAGTCCGAGGCCTTCTTCAGATCCTTGAGGCCCACGGAACCCTTCTGGCTGGAGAAGGTCAGGGCATCCTCGCCGCCCTGGCTCTGCGACACGCCGTGGATCTCGTGATCCCCGCTGTCGTAGAGGGTGACATCGCCGTCCTTCTCCACGGCCAGGCGGTGCGCCTTGGGAAAGAAGGCGTAGCGCAGGCCGTTCTGCCCGCCGCTGGAGGAAGGCTGGCCGAGCTTCTCCGGCCACCATGGCTTCGTGGCCTCCATGGGCTTCATGGGTTCCATCGGTTTCATGGGCTTCATCGGTTCCATGCGGTCCTGTCCTTCCAGGGTGGCGGCGGTCATTCCGCCTGAGAACCCGCGGGGTCCCGGTCGGTTTCGGCGGAATGGTTGCGGAAGCTCGCATTGCCGAGGCCGGTGCCGATGGTAAGCACCCCCCAGCATGCGACGCCGCGCATCGCCGGGGCGTCGCTCATCCCTTGTGCCACCGCGTCGTTGTGCATCAGGAAGCGGGCCTCGCCGCCGCCGATCCGGGGCACCAGCTTCGCCAGGGCGGCGGGCAGGCTGAAGCCGCGATCCTCCTCCCAGTCGCCGCCAGGCAGGTTCTGGCCGCCGCGCTCGATATGCCCTTCCTCGTCGATCAGGCCGGGGCAGCTGATCCCCACCACCGGGACGAGGCGCAGCCCGGCATGGATCGCCGCATGGGAAAGGTCGTGCAGCATGGTCGCGAGGCCGCGCACGGCGTCGTCGCGGTCCGGCTTGTCCTCGGCATGCTTCCACAGGCGGGAGGCCCAGACCTGGTCCCGGGCCGGGTCACGGGGCGCGCATCCGGCCAGGCGCACCACCCCCGCGCGCAGGTTCGTCCCGCCGATATCCACCGCCAGGAAGGCGTCGCGCCCTTCCAGGGCCTCAGCGGGCAGCATGTGGCGCCAGCCGAGCAGCCCGGCCTCGTCCGGATCATGCTGGATCGGGTGCAGGGAGACCTCGTGCCCCGCCTCCAGCAGCCGCACCGCTGCCCGGCCGATGGCGAGGCGCCCCAGCAGGCCGGCGCTGAAGCCACCACCGATCACCAGGGCTTCCACGCCCTTCCAGTCCGGCAGGGCGAGGAAGCGGCCGATGACCTCCGCGAGCTCGGCCGAGAAATCCTCGATGGCGGCGAGCAGGATGCCCATCTCCAGCGGGCTGCCTCCTTCCAGGGCCTGTTCCAGCCGCTCCTTGCCCAGCTCGGCGAGGCTCTGGCCGGGCCAGGGGTCCGCCGCGCGATGGCGCCAGTCCTCCAGCCGCTCCAGGAAGGCGTCGCGACGGGCACGGTCGCCGACGAAGCCGTCGCCCTCCTTCAGCTCGGCGTTGTAGTCCCTGACGGAAACCCCCGGCAGCTCGCGTGCGCCGTGGCGGAGGGCGGGGGCGGGCGGGCCGTCCGGGGCGTCGTCACCCGTCCCGGAGGGGGCGCTGGGAGTGGCATGGAACATCGTTCATCCGGCGGAGGTGTTCCCCGTAACGCCCCTGACCGCACGGCTGTTGCCGTGACCGCCGCGCGCGGCCATGCCCCTTGTTGCGGGATGGCCGCAATGACACGGGGAGAACGCATGGCCGGGGCCGGGCGCAGGGAACCATCCAGGGTCCGTATCGTTGATGCGATCGGGCCGCGATATTCCTGGCCTTCCGCGACGCCGCGGCAGATCGGGGCATGTCCGGCCAGCGGCGCGACGGCCCTGTTTCCTGCCCAGGCACGCGGTGCCCGAGGCGGAGAGGGTGCCATATGAAGATTGCGATCATTTCGCATCTGAAGTTTCCGATCGCCGAACCGTTCTCAGGGGGGCTGGAGATGCACACGCATCTGCTGGCCCGGCATCTGCAACGCCGTGGACACGAAGTGACGCTGCTGGCCGCGGAAGGCTCCGACGCCAGGCTGGGGCTGGAGGCGGTCTGCCCGCCCACCGGCGTGCCGGGCCCCAGTCCGGTGGAGGTCGAGCAGGTGGCGTTGGCCGAGCACACCGCCTATCGCCGCATCGTGGAACGCCTGCAGGGCGGCGGCTTCGACATCATCCACAACAACTCGCTGCACTACCTGCCGCTGACCATGTCGGGCCGTTTCGGCGCGCCGGTGGTCACCAGCCTGCATACGCCGCCCTTTCTGGAACTGGAGAACGGGGTTCTGGACCGGGAGGACCGGGACATGCCCTTCATCGCGGTCTCCGAGGCCGTGCGGAAGATGTGGGAATCCGTGCTGCCCGGCGCCTCGGTGATCGGCAACGGCATAGACCTGGATCTCTTCACCCCCGTCATGACCCCGGCCGAGCCGCCGCACGCCATCTGGTTCGGCCGGCTGGTACCGGAGAAGGGGCCGCACCTCGCCATCCGGGCGGCGCGGCTGGCGGGCATGCCACTGCGCTTTGCCGGCCCCATCAGCGACCTCGACTACTGGCGGGATTGCATCCAGCCGCTGCTGGGGGAGGGAGTGACCTATCTCGGCCATCTGGACCACAGGCGGCTGGCGCATGCCGTGGGCCAGGCGGCGGTGGCGCTCTGCACCCCGCGCTGGGAGGAGCCTTATGGCCTCGTGGTCGCCGAGGCGCTGGCCTGCGGCACGCCCGTGGCGGGTTTCGCGCGCGGGGCCCTGCCGGACATCACCGACCCGCGTTCCGGCCGCCTGGCCCCGGCCGACGACGTGGAAGCGCTGGCCCGCATCATCCCCGAGGCTGGCCGCCTGTCCCGCACCGATTGCCGCCACCGCGCGGAGGCCTTCTGCGACGCGCGGGTGATGGTGGACCGCTATGAGGCCCTGTACCGTGACACCATCCTGCGCCACCGGCGGGCGGCCATGGCGGGACGCTCCGCCGCGACAGGCAGGCGGATGAGGGCCGTGGATCGCCGCGACGGCTCGCCCGACGAAGGCATCGCGAGCAGCCAGGCCACGTGATCCGGATCCCCGACACGCTTTCCCTCGACCGCTGCGTCGTCTGCGTTCCCGCCCGCAACGAGGCGGTGGCGCTGCCCCGGCTGGTGGCCGCGCTGGCGCGGCAGGACCTGTGCCGCGACGGTGGCCGGCTGCGGCTGGTGGTGGCCGCCAACAACTGCACGGACGGGACGGTGCCGGTGCTGCGGGGGCTGGCGACGCGCCATCCGGCGCTGCGCCTGCATGTGCTGGAGCTTTCGCTGCCGCCGGAACAGGCCAATGTCGGCGTGGCGCGGGCCCGCGCCATGGCGGAGGGCACGGCTTGGCTGCGCGAGGAAGGCGTCGCGGACGGTATCCTGCTGGGCACCGATGCCGATGCCCGGCCGCCACCGCACTGGGTGGCGGCCAACCTGGCCGCGCTGGCCTCGGCGGACTGCGTCGGGGGGCGGATCGTCATCGAGGACAGTGAGGAGGACCCGG
Source organism: Roseomonas gilardii (assembly GCF_001941945.1). Classification (NCBI taxonomy): domain Bacteria; kingdom Pseudomonadati; phylum Pseudomonadota; class Alphaproteobacteria; order Acetobacterales; family Roseomonadaceae; genus Roseomonas; species Roseomonas gilardii. The sequence continues at coordinate 849,811 of NZ_CP015583.1, forward strand.
CGCCCGGCTGGCTGCGGATGATGCGGGACCGGGTGGATGCCTACTGGTCGGCGGTGCGCGACCTGGCGCATGCGGTCGATCCCCTGCCGTACGACCCGCCGCCGCGCCATGGCGACCATACCGGGGCCAGCCTCGCCCTGCCGGTGCGCTGGTACGAGGCGGCCGGCGGGGTGCCGCCCCTGCCGGTGGGGGAGGACAACGCGCTGGTCGCGGCGGTGGAGCGCGCGGGCGGGCGGCTGCGCCACGCGCCGGATGCCTGGGTCGAGGTTTCCGCGCGGCAGGAGGGGCGCGCCAGCGGCGGCATGGCGGGCGAGATGCGCCGCTGGCGCCTGCTGGCCGAGAGCGGCTCGCCGCATCTCCTGCCGGGGGCGGGCTTCTGGCGGCGGGCCTTCGAGCGCCGCCGCATCCTGCGCGAGAGTTTCCACCGGGGCGGCCGGGCGGAGGATGCGGCACGGCTGGACCTGCCGGCGGAGGTGCTGTCGCGCCTGGCGCTGGAAAGCCCCAACGACATCGCCTTCGTGGCGCGGGCCGAGCCGTTGTTGCCGCCGCTGCCGGGCGAGGAGGCGGAGATCCGCGCCGCCACCGAGGCGCTGCGGGTCATGAGCCGGGCTCTCCCTGCGGTGGAGGCGGTTTGAGGCCCATCGGCTACTACGTCCATCACCAGGGGCAGGGGCACTGGCAGCGCGCCAGCGCCCTGGCCCGGCGACTGCGGCATCCTTGCACCCTGATCGGCACGGTGCCGCCGGAGCGGACCGCCGCCGCGCCCTGTCCGGTCCTGGCCCTGCCCGACGATGCGCCGGAGCCCGGCATGGCCGCCGATCCGGGCGGCGTCGCGTTGCTGCACTACGCCCCGCGCGGCCATGCCGGGCTGCGCGCGCGTTCCGCCGCCATCGCCGGCTGGGTCGCGGCGCAGCGGCCGGCGCTGATGGTGGTGGACGTGTCCGTGGAAACGGTGCTGCTGGCCCGGCTCTGCGCCACGCCGGTGCTGTCCTTCCGCCTCGCCGGGCGACGCGACGACCTGCCGCACCGGATGGGCTTCGAGGCGAGCGAGGCGCTGATCGCCCCCTTTCCCGCCGCGCTGGAAGGGCCGGACACGCCGGACTGGGTGCTGGAGAAGAGCTTCCATGCCGGCTTCCTCGCCCCTCCGCCCGAAACCGGCGCGGAGCCGGAGGATGGCTCGGTGCTGGTGGTCTTCGGGCGCGGCGGGGCGGGCGGCTGCCGCCGCGCGCTGGCCGCGGCCGCGCGGGCCGTGCCGGAACGGCGCTGGCGGGTACTGGGGCCGGTCTCCGGTGGGGAGGGGGAGGCGTTGCCGCCGAACCTGGAGATCCTGGGCTGGTCCGACCGGCTCGGGGCGCTGATGGCCCGGGCCTCGCTGGTGGTGGGCGGCGGCGGCGACGGGGTGCTGGCGGAGGTCGCGGCGCTGGGCCGGCGCTTCCTCTGCCTGCCGGAGCCCCGGCCCTTCGATGAGCAGCTGGTAAAGGCGCGGCGCCTCGCCGGACTCGGCGCGGCGGTGGTGCGGGAGGGCTGGCCGGAGGACGGGGCCTGGCCCGGGCTGCTGCGGGAGGCCATGGCGCTGGACCCGTCGCGGCTGGGCGGGCTGTTCGACCCTTCCGCCCTGGATCGCACGGCGGCCTTCATCGACGAGCAGGCGGAGCGGGCGCTGCGCCTCTACGGTTGAGCCGGGGCCGGTTGTTCGGGGACCTGTTGCAGGCGCCCGATCGGCCCCCGCAGCAGCTCCACCTGCCGCACGATGCGGGCCAGGGGTTCCAGGGTGGGGCCCTCCGCGATCAGGGCGGGGCGGGGCGGTGGGGCGAGGCGGAATTCGGCGAGGGCGGTCAGGGAGGCATGGATCCATTCCGCCCAGGCCTGCCAGGTGGCGTCGTCCAGCGCATCGCGCAGGCCGGGGTCGTGGCGCAGGGCGGAAAGGCGGCCGGCGATGCGGCGCAGGGTGGCGTCCACCACCAACCCGGCCTCGATGCGCGCCCGGTCCTGCCCCGGTTCCTGCATGGCGCGCGACAGGGAGGATTCCAGGTTGTTCGTGGACACGCCGGCGGCCCGCCGGCTGGCCTCGGTTCGGGGCTCCGGCTGGTTGCCGGAGAGCACGGCCCGGGCATAGTCCGCATGGGCGGCGAGCGCGGCCTGGACCTCTCGCCGCATGCGGTCGGGCTCCCAGCTCGGCCAGAGCAGCAGCCAGCCCGTCACCGCCAGCAGGCCGCCCGCCACGGTGAAGAGGGCGCGCAGGCCCGCCACCTCCCAGGAGGAATGGGTGGGGTGGAGCAGTTCCGTCAGCACCACGACGATGGTGGTGACCCCCGCCATCCAGGCGGAGAAGCTCACCTGCCGCCCGGCGAAGGCCAGGACGCAGAGCGGGAAGAGCAGGACGGCATGGGTCAGCCCGTCATGCACGCCCGAGGCGAGGGCGGCGCCCAGCAGGCCGCCCAGCACCGTGCCGCCGGCCCGTTCCAGCGCCCGCTGCCAGGTGGTGGCGTAGAAGGGCTGCAGCGTCACCACCACGGTGATGGGCAGCCAGTGGGCGAACTCGTTGCCGGCGAAGGCGAGCGTCACCGCCAGCGCCGGGGCGGCGATGACCGCCGTGCGCAGGGAGTGGCGCAGCACCGCCGAGTTCCAGGTCAGGTTGGCGCGCACGGGCAGCAGCATCTGCTCGCGCCAGGGCAGGGCGGGGGTGGTGCCGGAGGCGCCGCCGGGCTGGTAGCCGCCGGGCGTGCTCAGCTTGGCCGCGACGCGCAGGCGCTCGGCGATGCTGGTGGCGATGCGGTGCAGGGCCGGGTCGGCCTCCGTGGCGCGCAGGGCGGTGGCGAGGGCGCGCTCGATCCGGCCGGGCGGCAGGGCGGTGTCGTCGAGGATCGCCCCGGACAGCACCACCAGGATCGGCCGCAGCACGCGCAGCAGCACGCCCGCCGCCGCCCTGCGCTCCGGGTCGCGGGCGGTCTCGATCAGCTCCGACAGGGCGATCAGCGCGCCGAAGAGCTGTTCGCCGGCCTCCAGCCGCAGCAGGGCCTGGGCGCCGCGCAGCGACAGGCGGCCGCGCATGCCGACGAGGTCCATGACGATGCCGCGGGCGAACTCGATCTCCTCCCGCACCGCGCGGCGATGGGCGCGGGCATGGGCCTCCCAGTCCTCGCCGCTCGCATCCGGGCGACCGGTCAGGTGTCGCAGATCCTCGGTCAGCTCCGCCAGCCGGTGCCAGACCTGCGACACCGCCGCCCGGGCGGGGCGGTAGGGGTGCAGGCGCCAGACCACCATGGTCAGCAGCGTCGCCCAAAGGCCGCCGAGCAGGAACAGGCCGGCGATCTCGCCCGCCGTGGCGAGGTCGAGCGGCTGGTCCAGGGACAGGATCAGCACCACCGAGAGCAGGTTGCCCACCGCCGTCGCCGCCGCGCCCCAGACGCGCACGAAGCTGGTGCAGAGCACGCCGAGGCAGGCCAGCGGGATCACCAGCGGCAGGTCGAGGTTCCGCAACAGGCCGAAGCCGCTCCAGATCAGCGCCCCGGCGATGGTGAAGGAGACCAGCGCCGGGACGCGGGTGCGGATCGGGCCGCCAATGTCGCAGAGGCAGGTAAAGAAGGCGGCCATCGCCATGTAGATCAGCGCGGGCTTTCCCAGCCATTCGCTGAGCAGGATCACCACGGCGCAGGCCAGGGCGGCGCGCACGCCCTCGGCCACCCGGATGGCGCGGATGTCGAAGCCCATCGGCAGGCGCGACAGGTCGGCGCCCGGGTTCCGTTCCGTCGCGCGCCAGGGGGAATGGAGGCGGGAGATGTCGGCGATGCGCATCACCCGCTTTCTGGCGCAGCCCGGAGGCTGGCAAAACCCCCGCCGCACCGTCTTTTCCGCGAAAGGAGAGGGGGCATCGGGGCTGGGGCGGTTCGCTGGCCGGATGGCCCTGGGGGAGAGGCGCTGCCTCTCGCCCCGGACCCCCTCACCGCCGGGGACCGAAGCCGGTCCCCGGACCCCGGGCTTTCGTTGGTTCCTTTGGTGACCGTCAGCCTGCCGCTCCATCCCTGGACGCAGGTGGATCAGCGGGGCTCCCAAAAAGAAGAGGAAAACCCTGTCTGCGCTGGCGGCGCCGGCAGTCGCCGGAGAGCGATGCTCTCCGGCGTGATCCGACGTCAGCGAGGGCCAACGAATGGGGTCCAGGGCGCGCAGCGTCCTGGTGGATAGGGGGTCCGGGGGAAAGGCGAAGCCTTTCCCTCCGGGACAGAGCGACGGATCGGCGTCAGCCTTGCAGGGTGTCGCGGACGGCTTCGGCGAGGGAGAGGGAGGCGGTGAGGCCCGGGCTTTCGATGCCGTAGAGGTTCACCAGGCCGGGGACGCCATGCACGGTGGGCCCCTGGATCACGAAGTCCTGTCCCGGGGCGCCCTTGGGCACGATCTTGGGGCGGATGCCGGAATAGCCGGGCTGGAGCGCCCCGTCGGGCAAGGCGGGCCAGTAGCGGCGGATGGCCTCGTAGAAGCTGTCGCCACGGCGTGGGTCCACCACGTAGTCGATGTGGTCCACCCATTCGACATCGGGGCCGAAGCGCGCCTGGCCGCCGAGGTCGATGGTCAGGTGGGTGCCGAGGCCGCCGGGGACGGGGACGGGGTAGATCAGGCGTGAGAAGGGGGAACGGCCGGCTAGGGTGAAGTAGTTGCCCTTGGCGTAGTATTCCCGGGGCACGGTATCCGGCGGCAGGCCGTCGATGGCGCGGCCGAGCCCCGGGGCGCCGAGGCCCGCGGCATTGACCAGGCTGCGGCAGAGCAGGGTCATCGGCTCGGCGCCGCCGACCTCCAGTACGATGCCGTCCGGCGTCACCCGCCCGGCCAGAACGGGACTGTGGAAGGCCAGCACCGCCCCGGCATTCTCGGCGTCGCCCTGCAGGGCCAGCATATAGGCGTGGCTGTCGATGATGCCGGTGGAGGGCGAGAGCAGGGCGCCGTGGCAGGACAGGGCGGGCTCCAGCGCCAGGGCCTCGTCGCGGGACAGGACGCGCATGTCCTCCACCCCATTGGCGGCGGCACGGGCGCGGATGCCGTCGAGGCGCGTGGCCTCATCCTCCGAGGTCGCTACGATCAGCTTGCCGCAGCGGGCATGGGGCACGCCGCGTTCCGCGCAGAAGGCATAGAGCATACACCGCCCGGCCACGCAGTGGCGCGCCATCAGGCTGCCGGCGGGATAGTAGATGCCGGCATGGATGACCTCGCTGTTGCGGGAGGATGTGCCCGTGCCGATCGCCTCCGCGCCCTCCAGCAGCAGGACGTCCCGCCCGGTCAGCGCCAGGCTCCGGGCGACGGCGAGGCCCACCACCCCGGCGCCGACCACCACGCAGTCCACTGACTCCAAGTCCCGCCTCCTTCAAGAAATCCCATAAATTTTACGCTTGGGGAACGCCTGTGGCTCTACCCTTGGTTGCGATCTTTATGTGATATATGGGCATCAACTGGTGTTGCGTGCAGGCAACATGCGAGTCGGGCCAGGAAAAGCCATGCTGACCATCGGAAGCATCGAGCGGATGTCGTCGCGGCTGTTCAAGGCCGCCTATGCTGGCGTGTATCCGCAGCGCGAGCCAGCGGTCGACGTGAACGGGCTGGAGTTTTTCTCGGATCACGAGGAGGCGCGCCGGTGGATCATCGAGCAGATCGGCTGCGAGCCCGATCTGTGGGATCTGCACGATCTGGAAGGGGAGGAGGCGCCCGGCGAGGAGCCCCGCCCCGCCGCGCGTTGCGGGTCCCATGATCCGTTCGGCACGGGACGGCCGGCAGGCTGAACGGTGCGTTCCGGCGCGGGCCGCCGGGCATGACGGAGCCGGTGGCTTCCGTGCCGCCTCACGCCCGGTCCGGAGACGAGGGCGTCCGGGATGCGTCCTGGATGGGCGAAAGGGCCTGCGGGAGGTTACGGTCCAGCAGCGCCTCCGGCAGCGGCATCACGGCGCCGGACCAGGTCCAGACCAGCACGCATTCGATCCGCCGCCCCGGCCAGGCGGCCCGCAGCACGGCGCGGTAGGCCGCCATCTGCCGCAGATAGGCGGGCGACACGTCCTCCACCCGGTCGGGCGGTGGGCGGTTGGTCTTGTAGTCCGCCACCACGATCCGGTCGTCCCCGATCCAGAGCCGGTCCACCTGCCCCGCCACCGTCACGCCGCCGATGCGGCCGGCGAGGGGCGCTTCCGCCAGGCTGCCGGGGCCGAAGGCGTCCGCCAGGGCGGGGTGGCGCAGCACCCGCATCACCTCGTCGCGGGTCGCTCCCTGCTCCTCCGGTGAAAGCCCGTGCCCGGGCCGCGCGAGATGGCGTTGCGCCACCGCCTCGCGATCGGCCTCGGCATGCTCCGGCAGGTGTTGCAGCAGGGCATGGATCAGCGTGCCGCGCCGGAAGCGGCGGCCGGAGGGGTCCCGCTGCCCGTGCGGCGCGGCGGCGGGCGGCTCGGTCTCCTCGCCCGCGAGGCGCGACGGCGCCACCGGGTCCTCCGAGGCCTCGGATGGGGCGGGATGATGCGCCCAGGCCGGCAGCGCGGCGGGCAGCACCCGGCCTGCGCCTTCGCGGTCCGGGCGGGGTTCGGCGGTCTGGGCGGAGGTGAGGCGGTAGAGCGGGCCGGAGAAGCCCGTCCCGGCCGGCCCGCCGAAGGCCGCGGGGTCGAACTCCTCCTCCGCCACGCCGTCGCAGCGGGCGATGCCCTGGCGCACCAGCGCGTGCCAGCTCGTCTCCACCGCCTTCTTCGGCTCCAGCCCGCAGAGCAGCAGCCGGTCCTCGGCGCGGGTAAGCGCCACGTAGAGCAGGCGGTTCTCCTCCTCGGCATCGGCCTCGGCGCGGCGGCGCTCGGCCTCCTGCCAGGCGCGGGCCTGGAACTCCTTGCGCGGCGCCCAAAGGGGAAGGGAGCCATGGGGGAGGGAGCTGTCCTCCTCCCAGCGCAGCGGCGAGTTGCGGCCGCCGCGCCCGACATCGGGGATGATCACCACCGGCGCCTGGAGGCCCTTGGCGCCATGCGCGGTGAGGATGCGCACGGCGTCGCCGGCATTCTCCGCCTCGCGCTTCACCTCCGCGCCGCCGCGGCGCAGCCAGTGGGTGAAGCCCTGAAGAGAGGGCGGGTGGCGGCTCTCGTAGCGCAGCGCGGCGTTCAGCAACTCGTCCAGCGCATCCGCCGCGTCGCCGCCCAGGCGTTCCAGCAGCTTCGCGCGGCCGCCATGCTCGCCCAGCACCTCGCTCAGCAGCGCATGCGGCGTGACCAGATCGGCGCGGTCGGCCAGGGTGGCGATCCAGTCGGCAGCCCGGCCCTCCGCCGTCAGTGCGCCCCGGTGCTGGAGCAGGCGGTGCCAGAGCGGGCCGTCGCGGTCATGGGCGAGGGCGAAGAGCGCGTCCTCCTCCAGCCCGACCAGCGGCGATTTCAGCAGCGCCGCCAGTTGCAGGTCGTCCTCCGGCAGCAGCAGCACGTCGCAGAGCGCCAGCATGTCCTGCACCGCGATCTGTTCCACCAGCGCGATGCGGTCCACGCCGCCCACCGTCACGCCGCGCCGCTTGAGCTGGCGCACCAGCAACTCCGTCAGCCGGGTGCGGCGGCGGACCAGGATCATGATGTCGCCGGGGCGGATCGGGCGGTCGCCGCGCGCCGGCAGGGTCTCGTGACGCACCATGTGGTCGATGCGCGCCGCGAGGGTCTCGGCCAGCAGCGCGTCGGCATCCTGCGCCACCACCGGCTGGCTGGGCACGAACCAGGGCTCCGGGTCCTCGGTGGCGCCGCGCGCGAGCAGGGGCCAGACCTCGACGCTGCCGGCATGGCCGGCGCGGTCGGGGAAGTGGTGCAGCGGCTCGCCATCCGGACGCACCACGCCAGCCCGCGCGGCGCCTTCGTGGAAGACGGAATCGACGAGTTGCAGCACGGGCGCGCAGGAGCGGAAGCTCACATCCAGCGCCACCGGCTGGAAGTTGCCGCCGGCCTGCCGCACCTGCTGGGAAAAGCGCGCCTCCCAGGTGGCGAAGCCCTGCGCGTCGGCACCCTGGAAGCCGTAGATCGACTGCTTCTCGTCGCCCACCACGAAGAGCGTGCGCTCCCCGGCCTCGCGCGCGCCGTCGCCGGCGAAGAATTCCTCGGCCAGCGCCTCGGCGATGCCCCATTGTGCCGGGTTGGTGTCCTGCGCCTCGTCGAGCAGGATGTGGTCGAGGCCGCCATCCAGCTTGAACAGCACCCAGGCCGAGCCGGGATCGCGCAGCAGGCGCTGCGCGTGATGGATCAGGTCGTCGAAGTCCAGCGCGCCCATGCGGCGCTTGCGGGCGGCGTAGTCGGACAGCACCGGCCCGGCGGCGACCAGCAGCGCGCTGGTGGCGGCCAGCAGGCGGTGCGCGTTGGCGCGTTCCTGGAAGGATTTCAGCCGCGCGGATTCCGCCGCCAGCACGTCGAAGGGCTCCAGCGCCTTGCGCAACTCGCCCTTGCCGGTGTGCAGGCAGTCCCACCATTCCGCCTGCCGCGCCGCGCGTTCCTCCGGCGGCAGGGCGAGGAGATCGAGCATCCTCTGCCCGAGGTCGCGCGCCGTCTTGGTCTTGTAGGCGAGCAGCGCCTTGGCCTGTTCCGCGACCGCCGGCGGGATGTCGCAGATCAGCGCCGCCAGGTCCTCCTCGCGCTCCCCATCCGGCAGGCCGAGGCGCTGGCCCAGCCTCCGCCCCAGCGCCAGCGCGCCGCCGGGCGTCTCGAACAGCGCGGCCAGCTTCTCCCGCCGCCCCGCCATCTCGCGCAGCGCCTCGGCGATCCGGTCGGCGGTGACGAGGCGGGCCAGGGCGGCCAGGGTTTCCGGCGGCACGCGGCCGCCGGACAGCGCGGCCTCCCGCGCCTCCGCCAGCAGGGTAGCGGAATCCGCGTCCTCCAGCATGGCGAATTGCGGCGGCAGGTCGGCTTCGAGCGGGAAGGAGCGCAGCAGCGACTGGCAGAAGGCGTGGATCGTGGCGATCCGCATCCCGCCGGGCTGTTCCAGCACGCGGCAGAACAGCTTGCGCGCGGTGGCGAGCTGCGCGGGCGGCACGGGCTCGCCGGTCAGCGCCTCGATCTCCCCGCGCAGGTCGGCGTCGTCGGTGACGGCCCAGCGGCCCAGGCGCCGGTTGAGGCGGATCGCCATCTCCGCCGCCGCCGCCTTGGTGAAGGTGAGGCAGAGGATGCGGCCGGGCTCCGTGCCCTCCCGCAGCAGGAGGCGCAGCACGCGGTCGGTGAGCACCTTGGTCTTGCCGGAACCGGCCGAGGCGCCCACCCAGGCGGACAGGCGCGGATCGGAGGCAAGACGCTGTGCGTTCTGGGCGCGTTCGCGCGCGGAGAGGGGGATGTTCAAGCGGGTCTCGGGGCAGAGGGGATTTCGGTATGGGCGTTGCGCTGTCCGCGGGGGACAAGGCTCCGCCTTTTCCCCCGCACCCCTTTATCCGCCAGGACTCTTCGAGCCCTGGACCCTTTGAGTTGGCTCTTCCTGCGGCCGGATCGCGCCGGAGAGCCTGGCTCTCCGGCGACGGCGGGTGCCGCCAGCGTGGTGACGATGTTTTCTTTCTTTTCCGGCGCCCGCTGTCTCCGCCAGCCCTGCCGGATCGATCCGCGGGCCGTCGGCTGCCAGCAGAGCCAACGCCATGGGTCCAGGGCTCGAAGAGTCCTGGCGGTGAGGGGGCCGGGGGAGAGGCGGCGCCTCTCCCCCGGGGGCGGACACGGGCGTGGCGCGGACATGGGGTTCACTCCGCGCCGGCTTCCTCGGCGCCGCCCCATTCGCGCTGGCGGGACAGGTGCTCGTAATCCGTGTTGCGGGGCGCGCGGCCGGGATGCGGGCGGGCCAGGAAGGGGCGATCGCCCAGCAGGAAGTCCCGTGCCAGCGCGTCCACCTGCCGCCATGCCGCCTCGGCCACTTCCGTCACCGTCACGTCGCCCTTCGGTTTGAAGACGAGTCGCTCGCCCTCCTCGATGGTACCCGAGAGCTTCCAGTGCTCCAGCGCCGAAACCGTGGCGGGGGCGATGCCGGGGAAGCCGCCCTTGAGCGCCATGGCGGCCTCCAGCGGCAGTTGCGGGGCGCGGCCGTCCTGGATGGCGATCTGGGCCGGGGGGGCGCCGGTCTTGAAGTCGAGGATGGCGAGGCTGCCATCGGCCAGGATGTCCAGCCGGTCGGCGCGGCCTTCCAGCCGCACGCCGCAGGGCAGCTCGATCTGGCCGGACTGCTCGGGGTGGCGTTCACGCACCTCGGGGCGCTCCCGCTCGGTGGCCAGCAGGAACTCGCCGATGCGGCGCAGGCGCGGGCGCCAGAAGGCGGCGAGGCCGGGGCGCGGGGCGTGCCGGCGGATCGCCTCCTCCACCGCCTCCTCGAACCATTCCAGGGCCTTGTCGCCATAGGCGCCGGCACAGCGGCGCGTCCAGGCCGCCACCGCGTCATGCACCACCGAGCCGAAGGCGGCGCCGTCGGCCTCGGCATCCAGGGGGTCGAGGGCGCGCAGCCGCAGCACGCGCTTGGCGTACCAGGCATAGGGATCGGCCTTCAGGTCCCAAACATCGGTGACGGTCAGGCGGCGCGGGCGCAGCAGCATGGGCGGGGCCGGGGCCGGACGGGGGCAGGGGAGGACGACCTCCGGCATGTCCAGGCGCTCCGCCCAGCCGGTGGCGGGCGAGGCCTCGATCCGCAGGCCCTGGCCGTGCAGGAAGATCTGGAGCCGGGTCAGCCAGCGCGCCTGCACGGACGGGCTGCCGCCGCGCTTGCGGGCATGGCTCAGCACCACGTCCGGGGCGGAGAGGGCGCTCATCATGAAATCGGCGGCGACGCGGCCGATGCGGGCCTCCGGCGCCGGCAGGCCGAATTCCCGGCGCATCGGGCGGCTCATCCAGGCGCCGGGATCGGTGGCGATGGGCCAGACGGTTTCCTCCAGCGCACCCAGCACCACGCGGTCGAAGGATTGCAGCCGCGCTTCCAGCAGGCCCAGGACCTGCACCCGCGGATGGCTGCCGCCCTGGCGGCCGCGCATGTTCCGCACGCCCGGGGCCAGCGGCCCTTCCAGCAGCGCGTCGAAGAGCGCGGGCCAGGCGGCGGCCGAGACGGGCGGCAGGCATTCCATGGCCGGGCCGAGCGAGGCGAGATGCACGGCCAGGGGCTCGCCTTCCTCCCCGGCATAGAGGCGCAGGCCGCCGGGCTCGCTGCCGGTGGCGGCCAGGGCCTCGGCGGCGTCGAGCAGGCCCTCCAGCATCGCCGCGGGCGGGCGGGCGATCTCGGGCAGGGCGGTGAAGCTCCCCAAGGCACGTTCCAGCGCGTCGAGCAGGGCGGTGACGCGGGCCTGGCGCTCCAGGCGCGACTGCCGCCGCGCCTCGCTCTCGGCCGGGGCCCCGGCGTCCGGCTCCGCGAAGGCGCTTGCCGTGGCGGTGCGGAGCCCAGCGAGGCCGGGGGCGGGGCGAGGGCCGCGCAGCGCGTGGCGTTCCAGGTCGCGCAGCGCGCGCAGCCAGTCGGCACGGGCCATGCCGCCGGCGCAGGCGGGGTGCTTCAGGCAGGCGAGCAGGGCGACGGGGGCGAATTCCTCCGCCACCATGCGCGCGATCAGGCGCAGGAAGGCGCCGGTCGGGGTCTGGGCCAGGGGCTGGCCGGCGGAATCATCGGCCAGCACGCCATGGCGGGCGAGTTCCACGCAGACGCGGCGGGCGAGGTCGCGGTCCGGCGTCACCAGGGCGGCGCGGCTGCCGGGGGTTTCCAGGGCCTCGCGCAGCAGCAGGGCGATGGCGGCGGCCTCGCCCGCCTCGTCCGGGGCGGTGAGGAGGGAAAGGTTGTCGAGGGCCGGGGCCCAGCGTTCCGGCGCCTTCTCCTGCCAGCAGGCGATGTCGCCGGGCGGGCGCAGGGCGCGGGCGAGCAGGGCGCCGCGCGCCTCGCCGGCCGGATCGGGCGGCAGGTCGCGAGGCTCCAGATGAGGCCAGGGCCGCAGGTCGCCGGGCGTGGCGCCCATGGCCTGGAGCAGCCGCACCTGACCACAGAGCGGATGGGTGTGGCTGGCGCAGAGCTCGTCCCAGGGCTGCGGCGGCAGCGGCTCGCCGGCGCCGTGCAGGACCACATGGCCGTTGGGGCAATGCGCCAGGACCTTCAGCAGCTCGGCTGCGGCGGGGATGGTGCCGCCCAGGCCGATGCCGGCGGCGATCACCAGATCCGCCGGCGGGTTCGCCTTCCACAGCGCGGTCTGCGCGCGGATGCTGGCAACGCGCCGGGTGCCGATGTCGGAGAGGCCCTGTTCCGCCAGCCAAGCCTGCCATTCCCGGATCACGGCGTCGAGGAAGACATGGGTGATCTGCCAGTGCCGGGCCAGGCGGTCCGGCACCAGGGAGGGCAGGCGGGCGGGATCGCAATCCTCCAGCGCCATCTCGTCCAGCAGGGTCGCCAGTTCCTGCGCCAGCCGCCAGGCCTGATCGGGGTGCGAGGGGCCGCCGAAATTCGGCGGCAGGCGCATCACCAGCGCGGTCAGCACCGCGAGCCGGCGCGCCGGGTCCACCGCCGGGGGCTGGTCCATCAGGGCGGGGAGGGAGAGTTCCTCCGCATCCTCCACCGAAAGGCCGGCCAGGGGGCGCAGGCGCGGCAGCAGCAGGGCCTGCCGGCCATTCACCTGCCCGGCGGCGCGCAGGAAGCTCTCGCGCAGGCTGCGGGCGGCGCGCCGGGTGGGCAGCAGGATCGTGGCGCGGGCCAGGATGGTGGGGTCCGCGGCGGCCGGATCCTCCGCCCCGGCGAGGCGCACCACCCCCTGGGCCAGGGCATCCAGAAAGGGGAGGTGGGCCGGGATCTCGTGAAGGTTCATGGATTCCCGATGGTTAGCCGATTTCCCTGCCACCCCGCCACCACCGTCTGCCGCGCCGCGCGGCGATCGGGGCCGCTCTCAGTCCTCGGGCGTGCGGAAATAGGGCTCCACCGTGCCCTGGAGCTTGATGGTCATGGGGTTGCCCTTGCGGTCGAGCGTATTGCCCACGGTCAGGCGGACCCAGCCCTCGCTGACGCAGTATTCCTCGACATTGTTGCGGTCCACGCCCTTGAAGCGGACGCCGACGCCGCGTTCCAGCAGGGCCTTGTCGAAATGCGGGCTCTTCGGGTTGACGGAAAGGCGGTCGGGCGGCGTGTCGGTCATGCGTGGGTGCTCCGGAACCTGGGACGGGCGACCTGATAGAACAGGCGTGGCAGCGGAGCCACCCATCCCACGAGAAGCGCAGCCGTGATGCGGGCATGGCGGCGGGAAGGATTTCCAGATCGGGTGAAACAACCGATAGTTGTGTTTATCCTGGTGAATGGCGTCCAGCCTCCCCGCCCCGGTCCCCTGGCCCGGCGGGATGGCCGCCTGAGATCCCGCTGGAGGTCGCCGCGATGCTTCCCCCCCTGATGCCGCTGTCCGAGGACGACCGTCTCGCGGCCCTGCGGTCCTATGACGTGCTGGACACGGCCTGCGAGGCCAGTTTCGACAACATCGCCCGGCTCGCCGCGGATCTGACGGAGAGCCCCATTTCCATGGTCTCGCTGGTGGATGCCGAGCGCGCCTGGTTCAAGGCACGTCATGGGCTGGAAGCGGTGGAGGCGCCGCGGGAGCATGCCTTCTGCGCGCATGCCATCCTGGAGCCCGGCGTGCCGCTGGTGATCCCCGATACCAGCCGGGACCCGCGCTTCGCCGGCAATCCGCTGGTGACGGGGGACCCGGACATCCGCTTCTACGCCGGCGTGCCGCTGGTCAATCCGGAGGGGGCGGTGCTGGGCACGCTCTGCGTGCTGGACCGCAAGCCGCGGCGGATCAGCGCCGAGCGGCAGCGCATCCTGGTCCGGCTGGCCGAGGCGGTGATGACCACGCTGGAGCTCCGCCGCGCCATGAACCGGGTGCACCGGCTCTCGATGACCGATGCCCTGACCGGGCTGCTCAACCGGTCCGCCCTGATGGATGCGCTGGACAAGGCAATCGCCAGGCTGAACCGGCATGGCGAGGGCTTCGCGCTGCTCTACCTCGACCTGGACGGGTTCAAGCAGGTGAACGACAGTGAGGGCCACGCGACCGGCGACGAGGTGCTGCGGGAACTGGCGGCGGTGCTGTGGGACAACCTGCGGCGGGAGGACATGGCGGCGCGGCTGGGTGGGGACGAGTTCGCCGTGCTGCTCACGGGCCGCGAGCCGGATGCCGCGATCGTGGCGGAGCGCCTGCAGAGGATGCTGGAGGCGGCGATGCGGGCGAAGGGCTGGGCGGTGACGGCCTCGATCGGGGCGGTGAGCTTCCACAACGCGCCGGGGGATGTCGATGCGGCGCTGTCCCTGGCCGATTCGCTGATGTACGGCGCCAAGGCCGCTGGCAAGAACCGGGTCCTGCACCGCGACCACTGAGGCGGGGAGTGCGGCGCCCATCCTTCAGCCCTTCAACGGGCGGGCGGACTGGGCTAGCGGGAGGCGTGACCCAGACCATGCCCCCTTCCCGTGTCGTGCTGATCGGTGCCGGCGGCCATGCCGCGGCGCTGATCGAAAGCATCCGTGCCGCCCATGGGGCGGCCGGCGGGATGGAGATCGCCGGCTGCCTCGACCGGAGCGCGCGGGTGCCGGTGCTGGGCGTGCCGGTGCTGGGCGACGAGACGCTGCTGGAGCGGCTGCGCGGCGAGGGGATCGGGGCGGTGGTGGTCGCCATCGGGCACAACGCCACCCGCCTGGGCTGGCTGCGGCAGGCGCGTGCGCTGGGCTTCGCCCTGCCGGTGGTCGCGCATCCTTCCGCCATCCTGTCCCCCAGCGCGCGGATCGGCGCCGGCAGCGTCGTGCTGCCCCGGGTGGTGCTGGGCGCGCGGGCCGTGGTGGGGGAGGGCGCGATCCTGAACAGCGGCGCCATCGTCGAGCATGACGGCGTTCTGGGCGATGGCGTGCATGTCGCCTGCGGCGCGGCGCTCGGCGGCGGGGTACGCGTCGGGGAGGAGGCGCTGATCGGCCTGAACGCGGCACTGCGGCCCCTGGTGCGGGTGGGGGCGCGGGCCGTGGTCGGCGCCGGAGCGGCGGTGGTGTCGGATGTGCCGGACGGGACCAGCGTATCCGGCGTGCCGGCGCGGGCAACAGGGTGAAACCTGGATCGGGCGTGATCCAGGTTTCACCTTCGTATCAGACCAGCGCCCAGTGCTGATGTGCCTCGGACGACTGGGCAATGTTCTGGGTGATCTGGGCCCGGTCCATGCTGCCGCTGTCGAGCAGATGCGTCCAGAAGGCCAGGCCCTCGGCTTCCGCCTGCCGTCCGAGACCGCCCTGGTAGAGGGCCTCGACGAATTCGCCGCTGGACTGGTTCGCGTGGAGGGACGCGAATTCGTCCGAGTTGGCGAAGGTCTGGGCGAGATTGCTTCCTCCCTGCTCGATCACCGACTGATAGAACTTGATCTCGCCGGCATCGGGATCGCGCCCGAGGGCCGTGCCATAGAGGGCCCGGATCAGGCTGGCCTGTTCGCCCCGCGTGTCGGCGTCGGTGCGGGAGAGGGCCTGCCAATGGTCTAGCGTCTCCGCCGCGCCGGCGAAGCCGCTCAGCACATCGGCCCGGCTGGCGCCATGTTGCAGGACGTCCAGCCAGGAGGCGATTTCGTTGTCGGCGGCCGTGCGGCCGAGCATGCTGCCGTACAGGCCTTCGATGAAGGCGGTGTCGGTCTGGCCCGCCTGCTGCGCGATCGCCTCGTCGCTGGACAACAGGACTCGCGCCATGTCCGTCCGGCTCAGCCCGTCGGCCATTCCCTGTGTCCAGAAGGTGAGGCCTTCGGTATCGGCCGCGCGGCCGAGATAGCCTTCGTAGAGGATCGCCAGATAGGTGGATCCGGTGTGGCTCAGGTCATAGCCCGCGCCGCTGGCATCATTCGCCAGGGCATTGCCCGCGGCATCGGCGATGCCGCTGCCATCGGCGCGAAGCTGCAATGACAGGCTGCCGATGCCGAGCGGTGCGTCGATCGATACGACATAGGTGCTGTCATCCTGCGCGGTGACCGACTTGATGGCCGCCTCGGGCAGGCCGGTGCTCAGCAACTGGAAGTCGGACGCGTCCACGCCGGTGACGGCTTCCGAGAAATGGACTTCGTAGCGCACGCTGTCGGCGGTGCCGGCACCCGCATCCATCTGCGTCAGGGTTGCCACGGGTAGGATGCCATCGACGCCCAGCGCGCTGTCCTGGTCAAGAACCAGGCCCGAGAGGTCGGCGGCGACATAGGATGCGGAAAGGATCGAGCCGCCATGCAGATCGATACCCAGCACGTTGAGATGTGCGGTCTGCTCGCCGGCGCCGACCGTGAAGCGGAAGACGAGATGGGTGCTGTCGGAGGCCGTGGGATCGTAGGTGGCGGTCCCGCCAGTGTCGAGGGACAGGGTGGGCGTGCCCGTGACGAGCACGTCGGCGGACAGGGCGACGATCAGGGACGCTTCCTGGCCAAGATGCAGCGTGGTGTCCGTCGTGTCGACCTGCACCGAGGAGACGGTCGGCGCCGGATTGGGAGCGAGGGAGCCGGAGGCGAGAACGTAATTGCCAGTGCGGCTGTTATACCCATCAAGTTCGATATAGTAGGTGAGGCCCTGCGTGGCCGTGAAATTGACCTCGGATGCCGGGCTGTAGGGACTGTCGTCGTTCTCCGTGACCAGCGCCAGCGACCCGAAAGCATTGTCGCCCGTGGTGCTCCAGACGGTCAGGGTGGTGTCGAAGTCCGAACCGTTGGTGTTGAACGCGACGTTGCCCGTCGCGGTCGGCTGGTAGACGAACCAGAGGCTGTGGTTCATGAACCCGCTCCAGGTCGTGTTGGGCTCCCCGCTCTGCTGGGTTGCCTCGACATTGGAGCCTGTCAGGAAGACGGGCAGCGAGCTGATCACTGTGGCGCTGGCGATGTCGTCGTTGGCCGGGGCAGCCATGGTAGTTGTTTCCTCGTCGTTATCCGCCGATGAGGCCGGGCGGAGCGCGCGAGAAATACCACCTATGGTTTATAATCCTAGATTGTTAACAACCTATTTACGAATGTCGGGCCATTTCGGCTGCGGAAAATCCGGAATGCCGGCGGGCTGTGACCGCGCGGCCACGCCCTGGGCGCGAATGGTGGGGACGTAGGGGGTGAGATGCCGCCTGCGTGGGTGGGGCGGTGCAAACGCAGACGAGCGTGGCGGGGGCGTCTCCGCCCCGGCTGGGTCGCGCCTAGCTGGGTCGCGATGGCTCTGCGTTGCGCATTCGGCCGGGGAAAGGGCTCGCCTCCCCCCCCAGGCACAGACGAAACGCCAGGTTGGCCCTCCGCCCTCCCGCGTCAGAAGGCCAGCAGGTTCTCGCGGAACTGGGCGTGCGTGTACTCGGTGCGCATCAGGCCGCGCTTCTGCAGCGCCGGGACGAGCCCGTCCGTGATCTCGGCCACGCAGCGGCGGCTGACATCGGGGAGCGAGAAGAGGAAGCCGTCGCCGCCGACCTCCTCCATCGCCTCGCCCATGCGCTCCGCGATCTGGTCGGGCGTGCCGACGAGCTCCACCGAGCCGTTCCTGTTGTAGTCCACCAGCAGCTCGCGCAGCGTGCGGCCGCCCGCCTTGCGCTGGAACTGTTCCAGGCTCTGCTGGTGGCCGTTGGTGGTAAGGCTGGGCAGCGGCTTGTCCAGGTCGAACTGGGCGAAGTCGATATTGGTGATCTTGCTCAGATGGGCGAGGCGGATCTGCGGGTTCTCGGCATAGTACTCGGCCCGCCGTGCCTCGCGGGCCTTCGCCTCCGCCTCGGTCTCGCCGAGGATGGGGGAGATGAGGAAGAGGACCTTGCAGGAATCCGGGTCGCGGCCCGCGGCCTCCATGCGGCGGCGGATGTCGTCGCGATAGGCCTTCATCCCCGCCGTGCCCTTGATCGAGGCGACGATCGTGTCGGCGTGCTCGGCGGCGAACTGGCGGCCGCGCGGGGAGCCGCCGGCCTGGGCGATCACCGGCTGGCCCTGCGGGCAGGGGCCGGAATTCAGCGGGCCGCGGGAGCGGAAGTACTTTCCCTCATGGTGGATGGCATGGACCTTGGTGGGGTCGATGAGCTGCCCGCTTTCCCGGTTCGCCATGATCGCGCCCGGCTCCCAGGAGCCCCAGAGGCCGCGCACCACCTGCATGTACTCGTCGGCCATGTCGTAGCGGTTGTCATGTTCCGGCAACCGGTCGAGGCCGAAATTCTGCGCGGCGAAGTCGGAGGAGCCGGTGACCGCGTTCCAGCCGATGCGCCCGGCGGAGACCTGGTCCAGCGTCGCGACGAGGCGGGCCAGAAGGTAGGGCGGGTAGGCGAAGGTGGCGAGGGTGGTCACGATGCCGATGCGCGAGGTCTCCCGCGCCATCAGCGCCGCCACCACCGAGGGGTCCTGCCGCGGCACGGCGATGCCGTATTTCAGGTAGACGTCGCGGTTCCCGCCATAGCTCTCGCCGATATAGGAACTGTCCTCCAGCAGCACATAATCGAAGCAGGCGCGCTCCAGATTGCGTGTCATCTCCAGGAAGAATTCCGGCATCATCCAGCCGTCGGCGGGGTTGCCGGTCCAGGGCTCGCCCCAGGCCTGGATGCTGGAACCCTGGAGGAACCAGCCGAGATGGAAGGGGCGTGCCGTCATCGCTCAACTCCTGATGCGCCGCTCTCCCCGGATCTCCGCGTGGGGGATCTCCGTGTTCAGGGCAGCGGCCTGCGCAGGCGGGACAGTGCAAGCATCGCGCCACCGGCCAGCAAGCCCCAGAAGGCGCCGCTGATCCCGGCGAAGGCGGTGCCGGAGGCGGTGACGAGGAGGGTGACGATGGCGGCCTCGCGCTGTTCCGGCACGGCCATGGCGCCTTGCAGGGAGCCGCCCAGAGCGCCCAGCAAAGCGAGGCCCGCCACCGCCTCCACCAGCACGGGCGCCGCGGCGACGAAGGCCGTGACGAAGCCGGCGAGCAGGCCGAAGAGGATATAGCCCACGCCGTTCACCACGGCGGCCTTCCACCGCTGTGCCGGGTCGGGATGCGCGTCCTCGTTGGCGCAGAGGGCGGCGGTGATGGCGGCGAGGTTCACCGCATGGCCGCCGAGGAAGGCGGCGGCGATGGAGAAGAGGCCGGTGGCGCGGAACAGCGGCCCGGGCGCGGGGCGGTAGCCGTAGAGGCCGAGCGTGGCCAAGCCGGGAATATTCTGCGAGGCCATGGTGACCAGGAAAAGCGGGATGGCGGTGCCGATCAGCGCCTGAACGGTGAATTGCGGCATCACCGGCATGGGAACGGGCCAGCCCGCCATGATCGGGGCGCCCGGCATCGCCATGATGAGCCCGAAGGCCACGATCACCGCCGCCGGCACGGCGAGCAGCCGGTGCAGCCGCCCGGCGATGGCCCAGGCGGCGATCACCGCGAGGGCCGGGCCCGGCATCTGCGCCACGGCCCGCACCGGGGCGAGGCAGAGGCCGAAAAGCACCCCGGCCAGCATGGCGCTGGCCAGCGAGGCGGGGATGGCGGCGACCCAGCGGCCCAGCGGCTTCCACCAGCCCGCCAGGACCACCAGCAGCGCCGAGACCAGGAAGGCGCCGACGGCCACGGGGAAGCCTCCGGCGACGGCGCCGGAACTGGCGAGCAGGGCGGCGCCCGGCGTGCTCCAGGCGACGCTGACGGGCATGCGGCTGCGCAGGCTGAGCAGGATGCCGCAGAGGCCCATGGCGACGGCCAGCGCCATCAGCCCGGAGGCCGCCTGGGCCGGGCTGGCCCCGGCGACGGTCAGGCCGCGCAGCACCACGGCGAAGGAACTGGCGAAGCCGACGAAGGCGGCGAGCAGGCCGGCGGCCAGGGTCTGGGGCGGCAGGAGGTCTCGCATCGGGAGGAAATGCTTTCAGGCGGCGCTGGGTTCTGGTGAAGGCGTAAGCAGTACAAATCGTCGAATGAATAACCAAAGCCCAGAGCAGCCGGAAGAGTCGTTCATGGCCCTCCTACAGTCTTCCCGTTCAGTCTTCGAGAAATCATGACAACATCCGGAGGTTGGTCGCGAAACCACCTGTGGCGCTTGTCATAGTCCTATGTCGTCGTGAGGTTTCGGTGCCTTGTGGATGCATCAGGGGGGGGTGTCATGTGTGTCGATGGTGGGGAAAATCACTACGCAATGTCTCGCCTGACCTGTGCGAGATGTAAAATTTTGCCAGATAAAAGAAATTATGATGTCTGCGAAGACCGAGACTGCTCCATTATTTCTTGCGGTTTGATGCGGATCTATCGGCGTAATGAATGTCTGGTTCTGCTTGTGGATTATTTTTCTTGGTTTGAATTCTCCATGGTGCGAAGTAAGTTCACCATGCAGAATAGAATATTTGCGACACGATCTTTCCTGGCTTCGTAAGCAGCCACGGCAATCAGCTCAACACCTCTGATGTAATCTTTTTCATTTGTCATCCCTGGCACGACAAATGGCTGGGCCAGCGTATCAATCGAAGCATCTTCGATCATAGATCATAATCTCTTTTTGAGATGTTTCAGCAGTTGATAGTCTCGGTTGGTTTGATTCGGAAATCAATAGACAACCTTGGGTTGTGATTGGTGACCTTGAACAAGTCGCTGCGTGTTGCTAAAATGCAACATGCAGTGTTGATCGCGGGGCACACATCATACTTGTGCACCATCTATGAAATCACCTTTGACGCGCCATTAACATATTGTTTTTGCGAGTTTTTTTTGAAGTTGACCACAAATTGGGAGGCTGGATGCGCCTGATCTCTCAAGATGGATAAGGGCGTGTCCAGGCTCCATCGATTTGTTCGCGTTCATCAGTAGAGCCCTGCTGAGGTACTCTTCTATATTTTCAATTTGTCGCAGAGCATAAAGTGAATAACCGCACCCATAAGGCGGCGCAAATTTCCGATAAAATTTAAAAATGCCATGTAATTTTTCAAATTTTACTTGAAAATATGCTGAATTCCTTATGGATTTATTATTGAGGCAGAATATAGAGACGTGAAGTTCGTGGCTGAAAGGTGAGCCGATTTTTCCTGACGACCGTATCTATAACTAGAGACGCACCAAAAAATATACTTCGATTATCTTTTAGACTTTTGAGGCTTGCAAGTGGTTGTGACAGATAAGAATTTACGTATAACTGTGGAGGTGTAAACCTTGAATCTCTACCATGAGTAGAGGTTTGGCAGAGGAGTTACGAATTTGGTGCAAGATTTTCCTGGCAGACACTTAGAGCGCCAGTTTCTCATCGATGAACATCTGCGAGCAGCGACTGCGGCGCTCGAAGCGGCGCTTGTGGCCCCGCAGCGTTCAGTCAAAGCTCGTCAGATGAGCAAGGCACTTGCCGAGTTGGCTATGGCAAAGAAAATTCAAAATGAAATAGAAATACTGGAGCAGAAAAAATAAACAATGATGCTATCTTGCCAATCCCAGTATATGCCGATCCGGCATTAAGCTGTTCTGGAAAATTCCTGAATGAGAAGGTCTATTCCGTTGCTAACGGAGGCGGCCATAATTGCGCGCACGGAGATGTCATCGACGGTGCCGAGCATTTCGCATTCGATGTTTTCAAGCAGTGAGGATATTTCAGTTTTCACTTCCTCGAGGTATTTCAAAGGGTCTGGAGATGCCTCGGCTTTCTTTCTGAGCACGACGACGATCAGCGATCGAAAATTTTTTTCAAAATCACCACTCATTCGGGACTCCTGTTGATGGAGCTTAAATACAACTCATGATTGTTGTACATTGCCTAATCTAATACGTCCAGTAGCATATTGATCGGCATTAATCGCGAAATGTGCGTGTAACAGAAAGAGCAACCTGTGCGGGTGAGGGCTCAGGATTTTCCTGACATTCCATGGTGGTCCTACGGCCAACTGGAGCTCGGAAAGCGCGGTCGTTCCCAGGTAGCACTCAGTTGAGGACTGACAGCCATAGCGGCATATTTCAGTTCGTTTATGGAATGATCTGTGCCCGCGGTCACAGAGACAAAGAGAAGTGTCTCTCTGTACCTTGTCATCTGGGGTTGTGGGCCTGACCCAGGAGGCACGAGGCATGCCCACCACCGCCATCAGGAAGGCGGTGGAAGGGTCCTTTCCAGAGGATGTGTCTCCGCCATGAGGGTTGGCGGCGAGAGGAACAGGCGCCCTCCCGCCGCCGCCTCTCAGGCGGCGTGGCGCGCCGGTTCCGGCTGTGCCGCGGCGCCGTGGCCGGCGGCGTGCTTGGCGATACGCCAGCCGAAGACCATGGCCGGGCCGAGCGTGGTGCCGGGGCCCGGATAGGTGCCGCGGAAGATCGAGCTGAGGTCGTTGCCGCAGGCATAGAGGCCGGGGATGGGCTGGCCTTGGCCATCCAGCACGCGGCCGTCACCATCGCCCTGGAGCCCGCCGCTGCAGGCGAGGTCGGCGGGCCAGACCGCCATGGCGTAGAAGGGGCCCTGGCCGATCGGGCGCATGCAGGGGTTGGGCTTGTTCGACGGATCGCCGTTGAAGCGGTTGACCGTGCTGCTGCCACGGCCGAAGGCCTCGTCCACGCCGGTCGCGGCATAGCGGTTGTGCTCGGCGACGGTCTGCTCGAAGCCGTCGGCGTCGAAGCCGGCCTTCTGCGCCAGGTCGCGCAGCGAACTGCCCTCGATGAGGTAGCTGGCCTTCAGGAAGGGTTCCAGCCGCTTCGTGCCGGGGAAGACCATGCCCAGGCCGTACTGCTTCAGGAAGCCCGCGTCGCAGATCAGCCAGGCAGGCAGCGTCGGCACGGTCTCGTTCGAGCGGAGCATGCCCATGACGAAGTCGTGGTAGGAATCGGACTCGTTCACGAAGCGCCGCCCGGCCTTGTTCACCGCGATCAGCCCCGGCTTGGCGCGGTCGAGGATGATGTGCGGCCAGACGGATTCCCGCCCGTCCGGATGCTTCAGGATGGAGCAGGGCATCCAGAGGCCGGGGCTGTCGAGCCCTTCGGCCAGCGCGGCGCCGTTGCGCAGCGCGAGGGAGACGCCGTCGCCCGTATTGGTCTCGGGGGCGAGGGAGCGCTGCTTCGTGCCCTCCGGGAAGAGCTGCGCGCGCAGGGCCTTGTTGTGTGCGATGCCGCCGGTGGCGAGCACCACGCCGCGCCGCGCGCGGATCGCCCGGCGCCCGTCCTTGCCGGCGACGATGGCGCCCAGTACCGCGCCGTCGCGCTTCACCAGCTCCATCAGCGGCGTCTCGAAGCGGACGGGCACCTTGCGCTGGCGCAGGCTGTAGAGCAGGCGGCCGACCAGGGCGTTGCCCATCACCAGCCGCGTGCCGCGCCGGTGGCGGAGGCGGTCGCGGACATGGCGCAGCAGCAGGCCGGTGGCGGTGCGGAAATGGGCGACGGAGCCGAAGGGCTTGAGCAGCGGCTCGATCTCCGTCCGCTGCACCATCATGCCGCCCAGCACCATGAAGACATCGCGCGGCGGCCGCACGCGGCGGAAATCCTCGCCGAGCAGGCGGCCGTCGAAGGGGGCAGGGGACAGGGCGCGGCCGCCATAGGCCTCGCCGGGATGGTTGCCGAGATAGTCCGGATGCGCCTTGGCCGGGATCAGGTGGACCTCGGTCTTCGTTTCCAGCTCGTCCACCGCCTTGGGCCCGGCCTCCAGGAAGGCGGCGCGCGCCGCGTCGCCGCCGCGCAGGCCGATCACCGATTGCAGGTAGCGCGCCGCGTCCTCCACGGAATCGGGCACGCCCGCCTTGACGCTCAGGCTGGTGCCGGGGATCCAGATCGTGCCGCCGGAGGTGGCGGTGATGCCGCCGGCCATGCCGGTCTTCTCGCAGAGCAGGACGTCGAGCCCTTCCAGCGATCCCACCAGCGCGGCGGTCATGCCCCCCGCGCCGGCGCCGATCACCAGGAGATCGACCTCCTCATCCCAGTGCGGGGCAGCATGAGGGGCTTCAGACGGCATGTTCGTTTCTCCCAACCTGTGGCGTGTCGTGATCCGTGGAGCGGCCGGCCATGTGGCGCGCCGCGATCCAGCCGAAGGTCATGGCGGGGCCGAGGGTGATGCCGCCGCTCGGATACTGGCCGCCCATCACGCTCGACAGGTCGTTGCCCGCTGCGTAGAGGCCGGGGATCGGCTGGCCCCGCGCATCCAGCACGCGCGCCTCGGCATCGGTGACGAGGCCGGCGAAGGTGCCGAGGCTGCCGGGCACGATCCGCACGGCGTAGAAGGGGCCCTGCTCGATCGGCGCGATGCAGGGGTTGGGGCCGTCGTGATGCGCGTCGCCCTGGCCGCGCTGGAACGGCGTGCTGCCGCGCCCGAACAGCGTGTCCAGGCCCTGCCGCGCATCGTTGTTGTAGGCGGCGAGGCTGTCGCGCAGCCCGGCGGCGCCGATGCCGCAGGCGGCAGCCAGTTCCTCGATCGTGCCGCCGCGCTTCAGATAGCCGTTGCGCAGCCAGGGGGAGAGCGGCAGCGGCGCCGGCTTCACCGCGCCCAGGCCGTAGCGGCGCAGGAAGCGGTGGTCGCAGACGAGCCAGCATTCCGCCGTCTCGCCCGGCCGCAGCGCCTGGAAGAGGCCTCGCATGAAGTCGTGGTAGGGACCGGATTCGTTGACGAAGCGCTGGCCCTGCCGCGTCACCGCGATGATGCCGGGCTTGCCGCGCTCGATCAGGTGCGGGAAGCGGCCGGTCGTGCCATCGGCGCGCGGCACCAGCGAGACGGGCGCCCAGGCGCCGGAATCCGCCAGCCCGCCATCGACCTGCCCGCCCACCGCTTCCGCGAGGCGCATGCCGTCGCCCGTGTTTGTGGCGGGCGCGGCGGAATGGTGCGGCGTGCCCTCGCGCACATGCGGGAACAGGTCCCGCTGCCGCGCCGGATCGTGCGGGAAGCCGCCGGTGGCGAGCACGACGCCGCACCGCGCGGTGACGGCGAGGCGGCCTTCCGGCCCTTCCAGGATGGCACCCGTGACGGCATCGCCGGCGCGGAGGATCTGGCGCGCGGCGGTGGAGTGCCACAGCGTCACGCCGCGATCGGCGGCGGAGCGCAGCAGGCGCGCAGCGAGGGCGTTGCCGTTGACGAGCTGCATCGAGCGGCGGTGGCGCGCGAGGTCGAGGGCGTGGCGGGCGAGGCGTTTCGCGACATGCGCGAAGGAAGCGGCCGAGCGTGTGGCGCGCAGGAAATGGCCGAGATCGGCGCCCGAGGCGATGGCCATGCCGGCCAGGGTGGTCTCGGGGATGGGCCGGCGCAGGCGCGCGATCAGCGGGCCAAGTTCGCGCCCGTCATAGGGCGCGGCGACGACGGAGCGCCCGCCCGTGACGGCGCCGGGGACGTTGCCGTGGAAGTCGGGCACGGCGCTGCCGGGCAGGAAGCGCACGGCGGTCTCGCGCTCGAAGAAGTCGATCATGCGTGGCCCGGCCTCCAGGAAGGCCTCCATGCGGGCGGCGTCGTAGCGATTGCCGAGGATGTGCCGGAGGTAGGTGCGGGGGGCTTCGGCATCCTCCTCGATCCCGGCGCGGACCACGACCGGATTGCGCGGCACCCAGAGCCAGCCGCCGGACCAGGCGGTGGTGCCGCCGAAGACGGGCTCCTTCTCCGCCACGATGACCTCCAGCCCCAGTGCCGCCGCGGTCACCGCCGTGGCAAGGCCGCCGGCGCCGGAGCCGATCACCAGCACGTCGCAGCTCCGGCCGCGCGTGGGCCCCGTCATCCCGTCCATCAGCGCGGCATCCCCGCGGCGTTCCGGATGCCGTGCAGGGCGCGGTTCAGCAGGGGGGAGCCGAGGCTCGCCTGGGTCATCTCCGCCGCCGCCTCCAGCATCAGCGGGGCGAGCTCGTGCAGCTTCTCCTCCGGCAGGCGCATGATCGGCCCGGCGATGCTGATCGTGGCGCAGACCGTGCCGTCCGTTGCGCGCACCGGTGCCGCCATGGCCGACATCCAGGGCGTGAAGGTCTGCATCGTCACGGCATAGCCGCGCTTGCGCGTCTGGCGCAGCGCCTGGAGCAGCGCCTTCGCGTTGCGCGGAGCGCGGGGGCCGAATTCCTCCGGCGCGCCGAAGCCCTGGCGTTCCACCAGCGACAGGGCTTCCTCGTCGCCGAGGGTGGAAAGCCAGGCCCAGCCGCTGGCGCTGCAGGACAGGGTGGCGACCTGGCCCATCTCCGGGTCGTAGCGCAGGCCGGTCTGGGCGCCCTGCGCCCTGGCGACCCAGGTCAGGTTCCGGTCGGCGCCCTCCCCATCCATCACCGCGAGGCGCACCAGTTCGCCGCTCTGCGCCGCCAGCCGGTCCAGCACCGGCTGGGCGATGTCGGTGACGCCGCTGCGGGCGAGGTAGGTGAAGGCCAGCGTCACCAGCCGCATGGTCAGCCGGTAGTCGCCATGGAGGCGTTCCTGCTGCACGAAGCCGTGCTCCGCGAGTTCGGAGAGCAGGCGGTGCGAGGCGCTGAGGGGGATGCCCAGGCGGTCGGCCACGGCCGAGATCGGCAGGCCGTTCGCGTTCTCGGCCAGGAGCTGCAGCACGGCGAAGGTGCGGTCCATGACGCCGCTGGGTGCTGCCGAGGCGCCGCGGCGCCCGTGGCTGTTCAGGGACGTTCCTCTGGTGCGCCCATCGGCGGCCACGGGGCCGTGCGTCGGTCCGGCCTCGGGTGGCGTCGCGTTCATGCTGGGTACTCCGGATGCTCCGTTCCCGCCCTGCGAGGCCCGGTCATGGCCAGGCCCGGCGGGAGCCCGGTTGATACTGGAAAAACTTTCCGATCTCAAGAAAAAATTCTGGAAAACCTTTCCAGAAATCGATAGGCCTCTGGTCAACCACCCGCATGGCGGTTCCGCGCCGCACGATGGAGGAAGACATGTCCGAGAGCCTGAACGGCGCCACGCGCCTCTACCCGATCGTGGGCGACCCGATCGCGCAGGTGAAGTCGCCCTCCGGCGTCACCCGCACGCTCGCCGAGCGCGGGCACAACGCGATCTGCGTTCCCGCCCATGTGGCGCCGGGCGACCTCGCCGATTTCTTCGGCACCATGGCGCGCGTGCGGAACGTGGATGGGGTGATCGTCACCGTGCCGCACAAGTTCGCCAGCTTCGCCTTCTGCGCCAGCACCACGCCGCGCGCGAAGGTGCTGCGCGCGGTGAATTCCATCCGCCGCAACCCGGACGGAAGCTGGCACGGCGACATGTCGGACGGGCAGGCCTTCGTGCAGGCGCAGATCGGCGCCGGGGCGACGCCGCAGGGCGCGCGTGCCCTGCTGGTCGGCGCGGGCGGCGCCGGCAGCGCCATCGGGCTGGCGCTGCTGGAGGCCGGGGTGCGCGAGCTGGTCGTGCATGACAGCGACGCCGCGCGGGTGGACCGGCTGGTCGGCGTGCTGCGCGAGCAGGGAAAGGGCGAGGTGCGCGCCGGAACGGCCGACCCGACCGGCTTCGACATGGTGTGCAACGCCACGCCCTCGGGCATGCGGGAGGGCGATCCGTTGCCGGTGGCGGCGGATCTGCTGCGCCCCGCCATGTCCGTGGGCGACGTGATCACCGCGCCGGAGGTGACGCCGCTGTTGCAGGCGGCGCGTGCCATCGGCTGCCGCACGGCGACCGGCGTGGACATGTTCCGCGTCGTGCAGGGCCTCATCGTCGATTTCCTGCTCGACCGCTGAGCGCCGCCGGAGGGGGAACAAGGATAGGGGGAACAAGGATCATGTCCGACACGCAGGCCGTTGCCGGCGCGCCCGTTGCGCTGGCGCCACGGCGCAGCACCGGCGAGATCATCCGCCATGCCTGGGCCGTGGGCCGGGTGCGCTGGGGGATGCTGGCACTCGTCTTCTTCGCGACGGTGCTGAACTACACCGACCGCGCGACGCTCGGCATCCTGCAACCGGTCCTGTCGCTGGAGCTGAACTGGACGGCGCAGGACTACGCCAACATCAACTTCTGGTTCCAGGCGGGCTATGCGCTCGGCTACGTGCTGCAAGGGCGCATCATCGACCTGGTCGGGGTGCGGCGCTCCTTCGCCATGGCGGTGCTGGTCTGGAGCCTGGCGGCCGCCTCGCACGGGCTCGTTTCCTCGGTCGGCGGCTTCATGATCTGCCGCTTCGTGCTGGGGCTGGCCGAGGCGGGCAACTACCCGTCCTGCGTGAAGACGACACGGCTCTGGTTCCCGGCCGGGGAGCGCGGCATCGCCGCCGGCTTCTTCAACGCGGGCACCAATGTCGGCGCCATGCTGACGCCGATGATGATCCCCTTCATCGTCTCCGCCTGGCATTGGCAGGGCGCCTTCTACATCCTGGGTGGGCTCGGCTTCGTCTGGCTGTTCTTCTGGCTGCGCCACTATCGCGACCCGGAGCGGCATCCCACCGTCACGCGGCGGGAGCTGGAGCACGTCCATGCCGGGCGCGAGCCGGAGGTGGCGCAGAAGATGCCCTATTCGCGGGTGCTGCGGCTGCGGGCCACCTGGGCCTATGCCGTCGGCAACCTCTCGGCGATGGTGTTCTGGTTCTATCTCTACTGGCTGCCGCCCTACCTGAACCAGCATTTCCACCTGGGCATCAGCGTGAGCGAGCTGGGCCTGCCGCTGATCGTCATCTACCTCGCCGCCGATGCGGGCTCGATGATCGGCGGCATCCTGTCCTCCGTCATGATCAGCCGCGGCATGAAGCCGGTCACGGCGCGCATCCTGGCCATGCTGATCTGCGCCATCTGCATCGTGCCGATCATCTTCGTGAACACGGCATCGAGCCTGTGGGTGGCGGTGGGCTACATCTCGCTCGCCATCGCGGCGCATCAGGCCTGGACGGCGAATATCTGGAGCCTGGCGATGGACATGACGCAGAAGAGCGCCGTCAGCTCCGTCTTCGGCTTCGGCGGCATGGTCTCGGCGCTCGGCGGCATGTTCATGACGCAGATCGTGGGCTACGTGCTGACCGCCTCGAACAACAACTACGGCCTTCTCTTCACCATCATCCCGGCCGTCTATGGCGCCTGCCTGCTCTGGGTCTTCCTGGTGGCGCCGCGCCGGCCGGAGCCGGTCTGAGGCTGCGCTTCCGGCCCGGGGGAAAGGCGGCGCCCTTCCCCCCGATAACCCCCTGGACCTCCCTTTACCGGGGGTTCCGCTTCAGCGCCGGCGCCGGTCGGCGGCTTCCGCCTTCCGCATGTCGACGAAGACGGCGTAATCGGCATGGCTCGTCGTGGTCCAGCCGATGGCGGAGCCGCGTTCCACGGCGCGGTGGATGTCGGGATGCGCCGTCGGCAGGGCGAGGTGGAAGGCGATCATGTCCTGCTTGAATTCGGCCGGCAGGTCGGTGCGCACCACGATCGGCCCGTTCTGGATGGGGCGGGAGGTCCAGATGATGCGCAGGTCCTCCATCTTCAGCATGCCCTTGTCCACCGCCGCGCGCAGCGTGCCGCGGGTATAGGGCGGGTCGCCCTGGCCGGAGACCCAGGTGACGCCGGCGTCGTACTGCTTCTGCAGCACGGCCACGAGCGCCTGGTCGTGGCCGCCCGCGAAGCCGGTGCGGCCGAAGAACCTCCCGGGCTCCGGATCGATGCCGGCCGCGCGCAACTCGGCGCGCGGGATCAGGTAGCCGGAGGCGCTGTTCGGGTCGGCCCAGGCGATGGACCTGCCCTTGAGGTCCTCGATCCTCGTGATGCCGGAATCGCTGCGGACATACATGACGGCGACATAGGATGTGCTGCCATCGGCTTCCCTGGTGACGAGGATCGGCTCCACGCCGCCATTGGTGTCCATCCAGGTCGCCGCATAGGCGGCGGGTGCCATGTTGGCGATCTCCAGTTGCTTCGCGGCGAAGGCCTGCTGCACCCCGGCATAGTCCGAGGCGAAGTAGAGCCGCGCGGGCACCTGGAAGGTCTCCTCGAACAGCTTGCGGTAGCCGTCGTAGCGGCCGAGCCGGTCGCTTTCCGTCTCCCCGCCCAGCACGCCGATGCGGATCTCCGGCACCTGCGCGGCCCAGGGGCGCTTGCCGGGCGCGGGCATGGCGGGGGGTGTCGGGGCCTGGGTCGATGCCCCGGTCGATGCCTGGGTCTGGGCCCAGGCAGGGACGGCGAGGGGCAGGAGAGCGGGCAGGCCGGCGAGTGCCAGGAGGCGGCGGCGCAGGAGCATGGCGTGCTTCCGGAAAGATGGTTCCGGCGCCATCGGAACATGGCGGCGGCGGTGCTCCAAGCGTTTCGAGAGGCCTGTTCGCCTCCTGGTGATGGAAGTTGCCGATGGAGCCGATCCATGCAACTTTCGGTTGATTGACCCGCCCGAAAGGGGGGCGCCTGAAGGACGCGTCGATGCCGAGGGAAGATCCCGGGCTCCACGGAAACCGGGCCGGAGCCGGCGGCGGGCCGGTCTTCGCCGGCACCGGTCCCCAGGGCCACCGCAGCCGGATGCGGGAAAGGCTGCTGCAGGGCGGCCCGGCGGCGCTGCCGGATTACGAGATCCTGGAGATGCTGCTCTTCCTGGGCATCCCGCGCCGGGACACCAAGCCGCTGGCGAAGGGGCTGATCAACCAGTTCGGCAGCCTCGCGGCGGTGCTGGGGGCGGACCCGCGCTGGCTGCGCCGGACCACGGCGCTCGGCATGGACAGCATCGCCGCGCTGAACCTCGTCTCGGCCGCCGCCACGCGCCTCGCCCGGGCGGAGGAGACGGAACGGCCCGTGCTGAAGAGCTGGGACCGGCTGATGGCCTATCTGGCGGCGGCGCCCCTGGAGGCGGCGCCCGGCGCCAGCCTGCCGCATGGGCGGGTCCTGTTTCTGGACAACCGGAACCGGCTGCTCGCCGACGAGAGCCAGGACGGCGTGCAGGAGCCCCGCGCCACCATGCGCCGCGCGCTGGAGCTGCATGCCACGGCCCTGATCCTGCTGACCTGGAGGCCGGACGGACAGCCGCGCGAGGAGGATGTGGCGCGCACGGAGCAGATGCAGAAGGCGGGCACGCTGCTGGCCATCACCCTGCACGACCACCTGATCGCGAGCGGAAGGGCGGAGCCGCTGAGCCTGCGGCGGGAGGGGCTGATCTGACGATGGCGGACGGTTTCTCGGATGCCGCCGGCTTCCTGACGCGCGACCCGGCCCCGGTGCCTGCCCCGGCGAGCCGCCCGGTTCCTGCCCCTGGGACTTCCACCGCCGGGATTTCGGTCCCAGGGGTCCCGGTCCCCGCGGCGCGGCCCGGATCGCCCGTGGATCTGCGCCGCCGCCTGCTCAACGAGGGCGAGGCTGCGCTGTCGGAGGAGGACATGACCGCGCTGCTGCTGGGCTTCGTCCTGCCCGCCGATCCTCGTGCCCTGGCGCAGGCGGCGCTGCGGCGCTTCGGCAGTTTCGCCGCCCTGCTGTCGGCCAGCCAGCGGGAGCTGCGCGGCGTGCCCGGCTTCGGGACGCAGAGCATCGCAGCGCTCAAGCTGGTGCAGGAGGCGGCGCTGCGGCTGGCCCGGGCGGAGGTCATGGCGGTGCCGGTGCTGGACAACTGGGACCGTCTGCTCGCCTATCTCACCGCCTCCCTGGCGCGGGAGCGGATCGAGCAGTTCCGGGTCCTGTTCCTGGATGCGGAGGAACGGCTGCTGGCCGACGAGGCGCAGGCGCGGGGCACGGTGAACCACACGGCGGTCTATCCGCGCGAGGTGGTCAAGCGCGCGCTGGAGCTGGACGCCGCGCGGCTGATCCTGGTGCACAACCATCCGAGCGGCGATCCCACGCCGTCCCGCGACGACCTGCTGATGACCGAGCGGGTCCGGCAGGCGGCGGAATGCCTGGGCATCGTGCTGCAGGACCATGTGATCGTGGGCAATGGGCGGCACACCAGCTTCCGGCGGGAAGGATTGCTGTAGGGGGAACGGGGGGCGGAAAGGCGCGCGCCGCGCCCCGCCATTCCGGCGGCGGTTGACGGCCGGTCTCCGGATGTGGTCTCGGACGGCTCCTCCCGGCGTCGGCGCCGCTCCCACCCCAGGCCGAGAGTATCCATGATCCGCCTTGACTCCATCAGCAAGCAGAACGGCCAGCAGCTTGTCTTCATCGAGGCCTCGGCGGCGCTCCAGCGCGGCGAGAAGGCCGGGCTGGTCGGCCCCAACGGCGCGGGCAAGACCACCCTCTTCCGCATGATCACCGGGCAGGAGCAGCCGGATGACGGCCAGGTGCTGGTGGATCGCGGCGTCAGCATCGGCTTCTTCAGCCAGGATGTGGGGGAGATGTCCGGCCGCACCCCGGTGGCGGAGGTGATGGACGGCGCCGGCGATGTCAGCACCGTGGCGGCCGAGCTGGCGGTGCTGGAAGCCGCGATGGCGGACCCCGCGCAGGCGGAGGACCTCGACGCCATCATCGAGCGCTTCGGCGAGGTGCAGGCGCGCTTCGAGGAGCTGGGCGGCTACGCGCTGGAAGGCCGCGCGCGGGAGGTGCTGGCGGGCCTCGGCTTCAGCCAGGAGATGATGGAGGGCGATGTCGGCAAGCTGTCCGGCGGCTGGAAGATGCGCGTGGCTTTGGCGCGCATCCTGTTGATGCGCCCGGACGTGATGCTGCTGGACGAGCCCAGCAACCACCTGGACCTGGAAAGCCTGATCTGGCTGGAGCAGTTCCTGAAGGGCTATGACGGCGCGCTGCTGATGACCTCGCACGACCGCGAGTTCATGAACCGCATCATCAACAAGGTGCTGGAGATCGACGGCGGGGCGCTGAGTTCCTATTCCGGCGACTACGCCTTCTATGAGCAGCAGCGCGCCATGAACGAGCGGCAGCAGCAGGCGCAGTTCGAGCGCCAGCAGGCGATGCTGGCCAAGGAGATCGCCTTCATCGAGCGTTTCAAGGCCCGTGCCTCCCATGCCGCGCAGGTGCAGAGCCGCGTGAAGAAGCTGGAGAAGATCGATCGCGTCGAGCCGCCGAAGCGCCGCCAGACCGTGGTCTTCGAGTTCGGCCAGGCGCCGCGTTCGGGCGACGACGTGGCGAACCTGAGGGGCGTGCACAAGCGCTACGGCAGCAAGGTGATCTACGAGGGGCTGGACTTCCTCCTGCGCCGCAAGGAACGCTGCTGCGTGCTGGGCATCAACGGCGCCGGCAAGTCCACGCTGCTGAAGCTGGTGGCGGGCGCCACCGAGCCGGACCAGGGCAGCGTGTCGCTCGGCGGCAGCGTGAAGATGGGCTATTTCGCGCAGCACGCCATGGAGCTGCTGGACGGCGATCGCAGCGTGTTCCAGTCGCTGGAGGACGCCTTCCCGCAGGCGGCGCAGGGCTCGCTGCGGGCGCTGGCCGGCTGCTTCGGCTTCTCGGGCGACGAGGTGGAGAAGAAGTGCCGCGTGCTCTCGGGCGGGGAGAAGGCGCGGCTGGTGATGGCACGCATGCTCTACGACCCGCCGAACTTCCTGGTGCTGGACGAGCCGACCAACCACCTGGACATGGCGACCAAGGAGATGCTGATCGCGGCCCTGTCGGAATACGAGGGCACCATGCTGTTCGTCTCGCACGACCGGCACTTCCTGGCCGCCCTGTCCAACCGGGTGCTGGAGCTGACGCCGGAGGGCATCCACCGGTACGACGGCGGCTACACCGAATACGTGGCGCGCACCGGGCAGGAGGCGCCGGGGCTGCACGGCTGAGCCGGGCGGGCCCCGGAGGCCCGCGCCGGGACCGGCCTCAGCCGGCCCCGCGTGCCAGCAGGGCCCGCGCCAGGGCCTCGAACTCGGCGATGTCCAGCGTTTCCGCACGGCGCGTCGGCTCGATGCCGCAGCCCGACAGCAGCGCCTCGGCCTGGCCCAGCGATTTCAGCGAGCCGCGCAGCATCTTGCGGCGCTGGCCGAAGGCGGCGGCGGTGACGCGTTCCATGGCGCGGGCCAGGGCCGGTTCCGGCTGCACCGGGCGCGGCACGAGATGCACCACGGCGGACCAGACCTTGGGCGGCGGCGAGAAGGCGCCGGGCGGCAGGCGCAGCACCATGCCGGCCGCGCAGCGCCACTGCGCGAGGACCGCGAGGCGGCCGTAATGCTCCGTGTCCGGGGCAGCGACGATCCGCTCGGCCACTTCGAGCTGGAACATCAGGGTGAGCGATTCCCAGAGCCCGGCCTGGGACAGCCAGTTCACCAGCAGCGGCGTGCCGACATTGTAGGGCAGGTTGGCCACGACCTTGCGTGGCGCGCCGGTGATGGCCGCCGCGTCCACCGACAGGGCATCCGCCTCCATCACCGTCAGCCGGCCGGGAAAGGCGTCGGAGAGCTCCGCCAGGGCGGCGATGGCGCGGCGGTCCAGCTCGATGGCGGTGACATGCGCCGCGGGGCTGGCCAGCAGGGCACGGGTCAGCCCGCCGGGGCCCGGCCCGACCTCCACCACATGGCGGCCGACGAGGTCGCCCGCCTGCCGCGCCACGCGCTCGCAGACCGCGGGGTCCAGCAGGAAGTGCTGGCCGAGCGACTTGCGCGCGTCCAGCCCATGGCGGGCCACCGTGTCCCGGAGGGAGGGCAGGGCGCCGGGGGAGGCGGGCTCCGATGCCGGGTCGGGGGTGGGTGCGTCGGACATCAGCCGTCCCGGGTGGCGCTGGGCTGGATACGCATGTCGATCTGCGCCTGGCGGCGCAGGTTGCGCTGCTGCTGCTGCGAGACCAGCTCGACGCGCTCGCGCAGGATCTGCGCCTTGGCCATCTCCGGCGTGTACTGGGCGAGGTTGCGGCTTTCGCGCGAGCAGACGGCGATCACCAGGATGCCGTCCGGCGTCACGATCGGCTGGCTGGCGCGGCCGGGCGAGAGGCTGGCGACGAGCTGGCGGAGCTGCGGCGGCTCCAGCGTTTCCTGCCGCACCTGACCGGGATCGGCGGGGCGGACGTTGCCGGCGGCACGGTTCGCCGCCTCCACTGCGTCGCAGCCGCCGGTCACGCGCTGCGCCTTCTCCAGCTGGCCGCGCTGCTGCTCGGTCGGGTTCTGCGGGTCGAGCTGGCTGGTGAAGGGCAGGAAGGCCTGGCGCAGCGTGACCAGCGTGGCGATGTCGCGGCCCGTCTCGCGCTTCTGCCGCAGGGCGATGATGCGGTAGCCGCCCGGCACGCGCACGGCGTTGCTGATGGCGCCGACCGGCATCTGCGTGACGAGGCGGGCGATCTCGGGCTCCAGCTCCTCGGGGCGGACCCAGCCGAGATCGCCGCCCTGCAGGGCGGTCTGGCTTTGCGAGAACTGGGTCGCGGCCACGGGGAAGGGCATGCCGGTGCGCAGGCGCCCGACCACGTCGTTGACGAAGCGCTGCACCGCCCCGGCGCGGGCCGGGTCGTCCACGGGCACGAAGATCTCGGAGACCTGGTATTCCGGCTGGCCGACCCGTGCCTCGTGCGATTCCACGCGCTCGCGGACCTCGGCCTCGGTGGGCTCGGCCTGCTGGCCCAGGGCCTGGCGGATCAGGCGCGACCAGCCGATCTGCACGCGGATCTGGTCGAACAGGACCCGCGTATCCACGCCGCCGGCGCGGAGCTGAGCCACCAGCCCACCCTTGGGCAGGTTGTTGCGGCTCTCGATGTCGGAGAGGGCGGCCGCCACCTCCTCGTCGCTCACCACGATGCGGCGGCGGCGCATCTCCTGGAGGCGCAGCCGGTCGTCGATCACGAGGCGGACGATCTGCGGCTCCAGCCGCGTGATCAGGTCGCTGGAGGCGCCGAGGCCCGTGGTCATGGCGAAGAGCCTGGCGCGGCTCGCCACCTCGGACTGGGTGACCACGTCGCCGTTCACCACGGCGACGATGCGGTTCATGTTCTGGGGCGCCGGAGCGGCCTGCCCCTGGGTGCGCGCGGGGGGGCGGGGCTGGGCCTGGGCCGCCACCGGAAGGCTGGCGGGGAGCGCCAGCGCCACGGCCAGCGGCAGCGCGAGCGGCGCCAGGCGGATCGCCCGGCGGGGAGCGGGAAGGGAGCGGGGGGAGAGAAGGGAGCGTCGCATGGGCTGGTTCCGGGATCAGGTCCGCCCGCCGGCTGCATGGCCCGGGATCACGGGGCCGGTTCCGCGGGGCGGGAAGGGCAGGGGGAGGGCGGGTGTCACAGGCGGGGAATTGCGGAGGCGGGGCATCACAGGGCGCGGAAGCCGAAATCACCCAGCGTCTTGAAGCCGAGCCGGATGAGCACCGTCGTGGAGGAAGGGTAGAGCGCGCCGGAGGTCTGCTCGGCATAGGACTTGTAGAAGCGGGTATCGAGGATCAGGCACTCGTCCTCGTAGGTGAGGTTCGCGCCGACCGAGACGCCGCGCTTGAGCTCCAGGTCGTAGCGGCCGAAGGCGCCCGTGGACCAGTGCTGGCCGACCTTCACGTTGGCCGAGCCATAGACCTCCCGCCGGTAGGTGGCGGGCGTCAGGTAGTCCTTCGGCACGGAGTAGAAGTACCCGGCCGTGGTGCTGACTGGCACGCCCGTCAGCGGGCCGAAGTCGAGCCGCGAGGAGACGTCGATCATCTGGCGGTCGAGGTTGCTCTTGTCGAAGCGGCCTCGGCCGATCACGCTCAGCCAGGGCGTGGGCGAGACGCGCACGCGCGCGACCACGTCCGAGACCTCGTCGCGCAGGCCGGAGCGTGCCGCGAAGACCTCCTCCTTGGAGGCGCGATAGGACTGGCCGACCAGCCCCTCGACCTGGCCGCCATTGGGGAAGAACCAGGCGGAGCGCAGCGCCGCGTCGATGCGCGAGCCGCCTTCCTGCCGGTCGCGGCCGGTGAAGCGGTTCAGCGAGAAGAGGTTGGCGTCGCTGAACTCGAAGTCGAGGCTGTCCTCGTTCGGGATCAGCGTCTGGCGGCCGGTGGCGGGGCCGGTCACCATCTGCACATGCGGCTCGATGAGCTGGCTGCCATAGGCGCCGGCGGAGCGGATGAAGGGCATGCGCCAGTCGATGGCGGCGCGGACGTTGCCGGTCGCCATCTCGCGGCTGCTCACCGAGGCGTAGAAGGGCGCGTCGTCGAAGTCGTTGACGGAATAGCCCATGGCGTCGCCCTGGAACTTGAAGGTCCAGAGATCGCCCAGCAGCCCGTAGCGCGGCAGGTCGTAGGTCAGGCGCGAGGAAAGGCGGCGTGTGTCCGCGCCCTCGGTGCGGAACAGGAAGAAGTCGGAGGTGTCGATCGTCGCCAGCCCGCCCAGGCTGTCGGGGCGGAAGGCGTGCTCGACGAAGATGTTCGGCAGGACATAGGGGATCTTGCCCACGTCATCGACGTCGCGCAGCCCCTGGTAGGCGCGGCTGTCGATCTTGGCGTAGGTGTCGGTGCCCCAGAAGCCCTCGGCGTAGATGTTGCTCGTCAGCACCCGCTGGGTGGGAAAGCGGAAGGCGCGCAGATAGGTCTCGGAGGTGGCGCGGTTGACGTTGAAGCCGACGCGCCAGTTCTCGTCGATGCTGAAGCTGCCCTTGCTGAAGATATGGCTGCCGACGCCCTTCTCACCATTGGTCTGGTTGCCGTCCAGCTCGCCGATCGAGCCCTGGATGTCGATCTGGCCGAAGTTGAAGCGCTGGCGGTAGCGGGCCGCCAGCGAGGGCAGCACGCGGGTCGAGATGGTGGGCGTGAGCGTCAGGTCGGAGCTGCCGTCGATGGCCCAGTAGTAGGGCAGCTCGACGAAGCCGCCGAGATAGCGCGTCTGTCCGAAGGAGGGCGAGAGGAAGCCCGAGGAGCGCGGCGCCGAGGGGTCGGGCATGGAGAGGTAGGGCGAGTAGAAGACCGGCCAGCCGTCGAGGCGCACCTGCGCGTCGCGGAAGCGGATGCGCTGGGCTTCCTCGTCGCGGGTGGCGAGGCGGGACTGGATCTGCCAGAGCGGCGGGCGCGTCGGGTCCTCGGCGCAGAGGTTGCAGGCCGAATAGACCGGCCGCGTCATGTCGGTGATGGCGCCGCCGGGGCGGTCTGTGCGGCGGGCGCCGTTGGCCACCAGCTTGCCGTTCTGGGCGAGCAGGGCGCTCATCCCTTCCAGCACGCCGTCCTTCATGTTGCCCGTCAGCTCGGCGCGGTCGGCGAAGAGCACCTGCCCGTCCGGCTGGAGGAGCTGGACGTTGCCCTCCGCCGTGGCGACGCCGGTGTCGCGGTTATAGGTGAACTTGTCGGCGCGCAGGATCTGCTCGTTCTGCCAGGCCTCGACATGGCCGGTGGCGGTCACGACCTTGCTGTTGTCGTCGTAGTCCACCTGGTCGGCGGTGAAGGTGACCGGGGCGTTGCGGTCGGCAGGGCTGCCCATCAGGTTGCCGAAGGCGTTGCCGGCGCTGGGCGCGGCCGAGGGCTGGGCGCTGGCCCCGGGCGGGGCGCCGGCGGGGAGCTCGGCGGTGCCGGCCGCGGGCAGGGTGTCGCCCATCTCCTGCGCAGCCAGCGGCCCCGCCAGCAGCAGGCAGAGGGCCGTGCCGCCCAGCAGCGCCGGACGCCGTGCCCTTCCGGGATGGAGGGCGGCCCGGAATGCGGTGGGGAAGGCTCCGCGGGACGTCGTCCCCTGGGGCGAGGCCTGTCGGCGCATCAGCCGTCCTCCAGATGCAGCAAAAGGGTCAGGGCCAGCAGCAGGCCGGCCAGGGCGGGTGCCCAGGCGGCCAGGGCGACGGGGAGGGTGCCGGTCTCGCCGAACTCCCCCGCCACCCGGTCCAGAACGAAGAGGGCGAAGCCGGCTGCCACGCCGAGGCCCAGCATCTGCGCCACGCCGCCGCGCCGGGCCTGCCGCATGGAGAAGCCGGCCGAGAGCAGCGCCATGGCCAGGGCCAGCACCGGCAGGGCCAGCAGCGACTGGTAGTGCAGGCGGTGCCGGACCGCCGAGAAGCCGGCCGATTCCAGCACCCGGATGAAGCCCGGCAGCGCCCAGAAGGAGAGGGTGTCGGGACTGGCGAAGCTGTCCTCGATGCGGTCCGGGGTCAGGTCCGTGGGCAAGGCGATCCGTCCGGGGTCGGAGGCGCGGCGGTCCTGCCCGAAGGTCACGGCGTTCTCCAGAACCCATTCGCCGACGCCGCCATGGCTCTGCAGCTCCGCATGCGGCGCCTCGACGCGGGCCAGCGGCTTGTCGTCGCCGGACAGGCGCCAGACGCTGACATCGTCGAGCTTCAGGGCGGCGCGCTCGATCCGGTTGCTGTTCACCGCCGGCCGCCCGGCCAGGATGGCGACGCCCTGCGGGTCCAGGGCCCGGTCCGCCTGCCGCAGCCAGAGCCGGCCGCCGGCCAGGGCGGTGATGCCGGAAGCGTTGCGCAGGTAGATGCCGTCCAGCCGTTCCGCCCGGGCCAGCATGGCGGAGGAGAGGGGCGAGATGCCGGAGGTGGCGATGACGCCGATCAGCAGGGCCACCACCGCGGGGCCGGTCAGGAAGCCCCAGGCGGAGATGCCGGCGGCGCGGGCCACCACCAGCTCCGAGGAGCGGGACAGGCGCCAGAAGGCGATGATGCCGCCCAGCAGCACGGCGAAGGGGAGGATCTGCATGGCCATGAAGGGCAGGCGCAGCGCGCCGATCGTGGCCACGATGCCGAAGCTGGCCTCCGCCCGGGTGGCGGCGCGGCGCAGCAGCTCGATGAAGTCGAACAGCGAGACCAGCCCGGTGAGCGCCAGCAGCATGGCCAGGACCATGCCCGTGAAGCGCCGGGCCACATAGAGCGTGAAGGTGAGGGGCAGGCTCATGCGGCGGCGAGCCGCCGGCGCCGCGGCCAGCCGGGCATGCCCGACAGGACCCAGGCGGAGACCAGGCCGGGGCCGACCGCGTGCAGCCAGATCAGCGGCACC
Source organism: Roseomonas gilardii (assembly GCF_001941945.1). Classification (NCBI taxonomy): domain Bacteria; kingdom Pseudomonadati; phylum Pseudomonadota; class Alphaproteobacteria; order Acetobacterales; family Roseomonadaceae; genus Roseomonas; species Roseomonas gilardii. The sequence goes on from NZ_CP015583.1 coordinate 889,256, forward strand.
AGGGCGTTGTTGCGGGCGGCGAGGTTGCCCACGGCGAGGCCCAGCGCCAGCAGCCCGACCACGGTGCCGACGCCGACGCCGATGGCGAAGCCGCCGCCATGGCGGCGGAAGCCGCTGGCCAGGGCGGTGGCCAGGCCGACCAGGGCGAAGGACAGGGTGGTCAGGGGATTCGAGAGGCGCTGGTGTGCCTCGGCGTAGAATTTGCGGATGTCGCGCTCCGGCAGGTTCTCGGCGGGGTCGGGGTGCAACAGCTCGCTCACCGAACGTTCCCGCGAATCGCGGTTGCGGGAATCATCGTCGCTCCGGCCGGTGCGGGCCAGATCCACGCTGTTCTCGCCGAAGGTCAGCACGGCGAGGCGCAGGGTCTGCGGGGTGCCGGGCGGGCTGCCGGCGGGCGGGGCCACGCGCTCGACCTGCTGGCGCTGGCCGTTGAGCAGGATCACCCGGGGGCCGCTCGGCGTCTGGGTGATGCGCCCTTCCTCCGCCAGGATGGTCACCGGGGCGCCGGCGTCGCGGCTGTCCTGCACCAGGATCCCCCGCAGCGTGCCATCGCGCTCCCGCAGCCGGGCATAGACGGTCAGGTCGTCGCCGACGCTGCTGAAGACCCCCTCCTGCACCAGGATCGCGGCCATCTGGTTGCGGATCTCGAACTGCCAGGTGCGGAAGGCGGTGTGGCTCATCGGCACCAGCCAGAGCTGGAGCATGAAGCACAGGCCGGTGGCGATCACTGCCAGATACAGGGCGGGGCGGGAAAGCTGCCACTGCGACAGGCCGGCGGCGCGCATCACCACCAGTTCCCGGTCCGTGGACAGGCGCACATAGGAGAAAAGCGTCACCACGAAGGTTGCGATCGGCAGGATCACCGCGAAGAAGGAGGGCATCAGCAGCCCGGTGAGTTCCAGGAAGACGGCAAAGGACAGGCCCCGGTCGAGCACGAGCTCGATGAAGCGGAGGCTCTGGGTCAGCCAGATGAGCAGCGCCAGCCCCACCGTGACCGCGATGAGGGCGACGGCGAGCTGGCGGAAGATGTAACGATCCAGCCGTGACATGGCGGAGGCAACCTATCCAGCCGAGGGGGCGCCGGCAAATCGGCGCCCGGGAACCGCCAGCCTCTACAGCCTTTCCGTGGCCTTTCCGAGACTTGTCATGGCTTCTTCGCGAGGGCCGGAAACCCGCTGTTGCAAACGGGTGCCAGGCCTGGGGGCAGGGCCAAGCGGGTTCAGCCGGGGAAGACCTTGCCCGGGTTCATCAGCCCCTGCGGGTCCAGCGCCGCCTTGATCCGGCGCATCGCCTCGTATTCCGCCCCCCCGCGCCAGTCGGCCAGCATGTCGGTCTTGAGGCGCCCGACGCCGTGCTCGGCGGAGAAGGAGCCGTCCAGATCGCGGACCACGGCGTTCACCGCGTCCATCAGGTCATGGGCGCGGGCCATGAAGGCGGCGGGGTCCATCCCCTCGGGCTGGACCACGTTCATGTGGATATTGCCGTCGCCCATATGGCCGAAGGGCACCGGGCGGCAGCCGGGGATCAGGGCCCGCATGGCCTCGGCCGAACGGCGGATCATCTCCGGCACCCGGGAGACCGGGACGGAGACATCATTCTTCACATTTCCGCCGGCGCGCTTCTGGGCCTCGGCATGTTCCTCCCGCAGCCGCCAGAGATTGGCGGCCTGGGCCTCGCTCTCCGGCAGGGCGGCGTCGAGCACCTCGCCGGCCTCCAGCGCCTCCTCCAGCACCGCCTCCATCAGCCCGCGCAGGTCGGCATCGGGGCGGGAGGAGGCAAGGTCCACCAGCACATAGTGGTCGGCGCGTTCGGCGAGGGGCAGGGTCGCGCCCTCGATCAGGCTCGTCACGAAGTCCATCCCGGCGCCGGACATGTATTCGAAGGAGCGGACGCTGCTCTCGTCCCGGTCGCGGAAGCGGCGGAACAGGGCCAGGGCCGCGTCCTCGTCCGCCATGGCGCAGAGGGCCAGGGCGGTGGTGCGGGGTCGGGGGAAAAGGCGCAGCACGGCGGCGGTGATGATGCCCAGCGTGCCTTCGGAACCGGCGAAGAGCTGGCGCAGGGCGAAGCCCGTGTTGTCCTTGCGGAGGCGCCGCAGGCCCTCGACCACGCTGCCATCGGGCAGGACGACCTCGATGCCCATCAGCAGGTCGCGGGCATTGCCGTAGCGGACGGTGTTGTTGCCGCCCGCATTGGTGGCCAGCACGCCGCCGATGGTGGCGGAGCCCTCGGCGCTGAGCGAGAGGGGGAAGAGGCAGCCCGCCTCGGCGACCGCGTCCTGAGCCGTTTTCAGGATCACCCCGGCCTCGACGACCATGGTCATGTCCACCGGATCGATGTCGCGGATACGGTTCATCCGGGCCAGCGAGAGCACCACCTGCCGTCCGCTCTCGTCCGGCATGGCGCCGCCGACCATGGAGGTGTTTCCACCCTGGGGCACCACGGCCACACCGGCCTCGCTCAGCAGCCGCATCGCCGCCGCGAGCTCCGCCGTGCTGGCCGGGCGCAGCAGGGCGGGCGAAGCGCCATGGTAGAGGCCGCGCCAGTCGGACAGGAAGGGCGCCATGTCCACCGGGTCGGTGATGAGCCCGCGCGGGCCCAGCAGGGTGGAGAGCGCATCCAGCAAAGCCGGGGGCAAGGCGGTCGGGGCGTCATTCATGGTGCCCCAAGGGATGCCAGGACAGGTCCCTTGGTCAAGAGACCGTGTCGAAGAGGCGCGTGCCGCCTTCGCGCGGTCGGGCCGGGCGCCGGGGCGTCAGGTGCGGTGGATGACCTTGCGCGGGCCTTCCTGCCCGACCGCACAGAGGTGGAAGGCCGGGCGCAGGGTGGCCTCGGGCTCGTCATCCTCGACGGGCGGCAGCGGGCGGAGGGAGGATTTGGGGGTGCGGCGCGCGGCGACTTCCTGCGGCAGGCCGAAGACGGTCCCCCGGGCGCCGAAGCCGCTGTCGCAGGACATGGCGGGCTGGGGCGGAATCGGAGTGTCCGTGGAGCCTGCGGGGGCCGCCATCGCCGCGCCCGACACCATCAGGAAGAAGCCCGCCATCACCATCCGCATCCCGTCTGCCCTCCTCTGTTGCAGATATACAACTCCGCGCGTCTGAGATGGTAATTTAGCCACATATCCTATTGACTGTGGCCAATTTCCAATCGGCGCTTCCAACGCGAAGCCGAAGGCCGGGTTTCGGCGTTGGGCGGGCACAGCAACCCGAGCGGCAGAGGTAGGCCCGATGAGCGACCGCCCAGACCCCACCGGCACCGGCCCCGCCGGCAGCCCCGACGACGACGACGTGGATCTCGGGATCGCAATCCCGACCGTCGTGAGCATCATCGACACCGCCCGGCAGGTGGATGAACTGGTGGAGGACGAGGAGAACGAGGATTTCCAGGACGAGGAGGGGCTCGACGATTCCGATCCGGAAGGCCTCGCCGAGATGCTGGAGGAGCAGATCACCGCGCTGAACGAGGACGAACAGGCGGCGCTGATCGCCCTCGCCTGGATCGGGCGCGGCGACTACGAGGCCGAGGACTGGGAGGAGGCGCTGCGCTTGGCGCGGGAGCGCAACGAGCGGGGCGACGCGGCCAACTACCTCACGGGCATGGAGATGCTGGGCGACCTGCTTTCCGAGGGGCTGGAGGCGTTCGGGATCTCTCCGGAGGAAACCGCGCGCTGAAAGGCCGGGCACCCTGGCCGGGCCCCAGGCTCGGGAGCTGGCCGGCCGGAGGTCGCACTGTGCCGGAGAGAGCGCGGCCGGAGAGGGCGCGGGCGTCCCCCGCGCTCTCAGCCGCGCATCACGCGGGGGCCGTCCAGCCCCGCCACCTCCCGGACCAGCTTGCGGCGCACGGCATTCTCGAAGGCATCGAAATCGGCCGCCGAGATGAGAAAGGCACCCGGGCCGCCGATCACGTTCTGGCCATAATACTGGTCGAGCGGCAGGGGCGGCATGCGGCCATAGGCGGGACGGTCGTTCATGATGGGCAGGCCGTTGATCACGATCCCGTCCGCCACGGCCCGGTCGCGCGCCTCCTCGGCGGGCGGGCCGCTGTTGTTCACCCCGTCCCCGGACACGTCGATCACCCGGCGCATCGCCTCGTAGGGCAGGTCGGACAGCAGCTTGTGCGAGAAGTCGATGCCGCCCGAGATCGAGGTCCAGGACAGGGACTGCCGGGGCGCGCGGTCCAGGGCATCGGCCCAGGCATCCGCATCGGACTGGCTGGCGATCTGAGTCCAGGGGATCACCAGCCGCTGGTACTCGGCGCCCGCCCATTCGACATAGGCCAGGGCGATGCTGCCGATCATGCCGCCCCGGACCGCGGCCACCACGCGGGGGTCGGTCACCGCCTTGCGGTAGCCTTCGCGTTGCAACCGGGCCTCGTCTTCGTCGATGGAGCGCGATACGTCCACGGCGAGCACGAGGGCGACATCGACGGGTTCCGCGGCACGGGCCAGCCCAGGGTGGGCCAGGAGGCCCGCGGCCCCACCAGCGATCAACAGGGATCGACGGCGCATCAGCACACTCCCGAATGACCAAGGGGGAGTCAGTGCATCAGGATCGCAATGTGCATCGCAACAGAATTCGGACCGAAGCGGTCACGAATGCGGGAAAGCCTTCGCGCTCACAGGTTTCGGGTGGTCAGGCCGGATTGCGGGGAGGCGGCAGCAGGAGATCGGGCAGGGTGGCCGCATCCGGCACCCAGCCGGGCGTCGCTTCCGGCGCCGGGCGCAGCAGCGGCGTGGCGAAGCCCGCCGCCACCGGCACATCCGCCGGCCAGGAGGCGCGCCAGCGGTCGCCCTGCGCCATGCCCACGCAAAGGCCCACCGGCCTGACCCCCGCCGCCGCCAGCAGGGCCAGCCCGGCCAGGGCAGAGCTGCCGGTGCTGATTACGTCGTCCACCAGCAGCACGCGGCGCCCCGCGAGGCGGTGCAGCACGCGCGGGTCCAGCCAGATGCGGCGTTCGTCCGTCGCGGTGGAGGAGGAGACAGGTACCGAGGGGGCGTCCGCCCCGTACCAGCGCTTGCGCGAATAGCCGGCGGCGACCCAGTTGGAATGGCCCAGCGCCTCGGCCAACGGGGCGGCCAGGACATGGCCCAGGGTCGGCAGGCCGCAGACCACCTCCACGCCCAGGGGCCGTGCCGCCTCGGCCATCCAGCCGGCCAGGGCGCGCACCACGGCGAAGGAGGCCTGGTTGGCGATGAAGCCCGTCACCGCGATCGCTCCATAGTCGCGCAACGGCAGCCAGAGGCGCGAGCCGTCGGGCATCGGCGCGGGGAAGCGTTGCCCATAGGGCGGGCCGGGGTCCTCGGACGCGGCCGAGAAGGATTGCCAGAACTCCATGCCGCCGCCGGTGCCATGGCGCGCGGCACGGGTCCAGTGGCAAGGCCGCATGCCCGTCCTCCATGCCCGTCCTCCATACCCCGGGGCAGGCCCCCGAAGGGGCCATGGCGGGGCGGCGGCGAGCGGTCTATCCTGGAGCGGTCTTCACGATTTGGATAACGGATCGCAACATGATGGCCTCCCGCCGCGCGCTGCTGGCCGGCTCCGCCGCCGCTGCCTTCGCCATGACCCATTCGCGCTGGGCCGAGGCCCAGTCGCCGTCCGGGGTCATCGTCTTCGCCAAGCAGATCGACGACCTGATCAGCCTCGATCCGGGCGAGTGCTTCGAGTACACGGGCTCGGAGATCTGCGGCAACGTGTACCAGAAGCTCGTGACCACGCCGAACAGCAACCCCTCCCAGTTGGTGGGCGAGCTGGCGGAGAAGTGGGAGGCGTCGGAGGACGGCAAGACCTTCACCTTCACGCTGCGGGAGGGGCCGAAATTCGCTTCCGGCAAGCCGGTGACGGCGGAGGACGCGGCCTGGTCGCTGCAGCGGGCGGTGATCCTGAACAAGACCCCGGCCTTCATCATCAACCAGTTCGGCTACACCAAGGACAACGTGGCGCAGATGATCCGCGCCACCGGGCCGCGCACGCTGGTGATGCAGACGGCGCAGGAGACGGCGCCGACCTTCCTGCTCTACTGCCTCTCCGCCGTGGTGGGGAACGTGGTGGAGAAGGCCGTGGTGATGTCGCACGAGCAGAACGGCGACCTCGGCAATGCCTGGCTGAAGCAGAACTCCGCCGGCTCCGGCCCCTATGCGGTGCGCGCCTGGCGGGCCAGCGACAGCGTGACGCTGGAGGCCAACCCGAACAGCACCGTGGCGCCGAAGACGAAGCGCGTGATCCTGCGCCACATGCCCGACCCCTCGGCGCAGATGCTCGGCCTGCAACGCGGCGACATCGACATCGCGCGCAACCTGAGCTCCGACCAGATCCGGCAGGCCAAGGCCGACGGCAACTTCAAGGTCCAGTCGCAGCGCAAGGCCAGCCTGCTCTACATCGCGATGAACCAGAAGCATTCGATCCTGAGCAAGCCGGAGGTGCGGCAGGCGATCAAGATGGCGATCGACTATGACGGCATCCAGAAGAACATCGTGCCCGACCTCTATGCGGTGCATCAGGCCTTCCTGCCGGAAGGGCTGCCGGGCGCGCTGACCGACAAGCCTTTCCGCCACCAGATCGCCGAGGCCAAGGCGCTGCTGGCCAAGGCGGGGCATGCGGACGGGTTCGAGGTCACCTTCGACTACGCCTCGGTATCGCCCATCAGCGACATGGCGCAGGCGATCCAGGCCAACCTCGCCGAGATCGGCATCCGCGTGCGGATGCTGCCGGCCGAGCAGCGGCAGGTGCTCACCCGGGTCCGCGCCCGGCAGCACGAGATTTCCATGAGCCGCTGGGGCAGCGACTACTTCGACCCGAACTCGAATGCCGAGACTTTCGCGGTCAACACGGACAACAGCGACGACGCGCGCAACCGCACCTCCGCCTGGCGCTCCTCCTGGCTGATCCCGGAATACTCCGCCCAGGTGGTGGCCGCGGCGAAGGAGCGGGATGCGGCGAAGCGGACGGAGATCTACCTGAAGCTCCAGAAGGAACTGCAGGAGCATGGCCCCTTCGCCTTCCTGCTACAGGAGATCGAGGTCTCGGTCAGCCGCAAGGGCGTGACCGGCTTCGACATGGGCCCGATGAATGACCGCCACCGCTATGTGGAGATCGTGAAGGCCTGAGACGGGCTCCGGCGCGCGGGGCCGGGAGCCGCGCGCGCCGGAGGCGATCAGGCGAAGATGAAGTCGCTGCCGGCGGGATGCTCGACGCCGACGAGGGCGATATAGCTGTCGGTGCCGAACCCGATCAGACTGCCGGTATAGCTCGTCCCGCCCGGCAGGGTGATGTTGCCGGAGCGGATGTTCAGGTCACCCAGATCGTGCACGCCCTGCGCGGCGAAGGCGGTCAGGTCGATGTGATCCTTGCCCTGCTCGAAATCCATGATCCGGTTCTGCGCGATGCCGGGCGCGAAGACGAAGGTGTCGCTGCCGCCCACCGTGTCGCTGCCGGTCCGCTCGCCATCGCCCCAGATCTGGTTGTTGGAATGCGCGCCGGCGACGATGACATCGTCGCCGCCCACGGCGTTGTCGCTCATGCGCCCGTCGCCCCGGATGACGCAGGAGGCGGAGTCGTCGGGGCCGATGATCCGGTCGTTGCCGCCCCTGGCGAAGCCCGACAAGGCGCCATCGCCGAAGATCTGGACGAGCGATGTCCCGGCGGTCACCCAGATCAGGTCATTGCCGCCCTGCGCATGGTCCTTCAGGGCTGAGGCATCGCCGTAGAGGCTCGTATCCGTGGAACTGCCCATGATGCAGTCATTGCCGCCGATGGTGCCGCCATCCATCGTGAAGGCGTCGCCATAGACATTGGCATCGTTGCCGACGATCCAGTCACCGCCAGCCTTGGCATTATCGTGCATCTCGAAGGCATCGCCATAGACCACGGGATGGTTGTAGCCATGGGTCCTGCCGCCGAAGATGGAATCGTTGCCGCCCTGCGACAAGCCGCTCATCACATAGGCGTCGCCATAGATTTGCTCCGACAGGTTCGTGGCGCTGCCGCCGATGATGAAGTCGTTCCCGCCGCGCGCGAAGTCCTGCATGGCCTGGGCATCGCCGTAGATCTGGGTGACCACGGTTTCGTAGATGGATGTCGCGCTTGGACCAATCAGGGTCTGGTCGCCGCCAACCTGTTCGCAGAACAGGGTGCCGCTGGTATCGCCGTAGATGATGTTCGTCATCGGATGCTCCCCGGCTGCCGGAACGGGCTCCGGCAGCGGACGCCTCGCGCCCACCCCATGATGGGCTCCATCTGGCGTCCCTTGCGTGAAATCTGGATCAGGCGCCGCGGCGGTCCGCGCCATGCCCCGTTCCGCCGGCCTGGCTATAGCCCTGCCCGGGGCGCCCCGGGCAGGGGCCGGCCTCCGTGAAAGCACAGGCTTGGCAGCCCCGCACCGCGCGCTAGGCTCAGGCTTCTCCGCGAGGCCCGAGGCAAGAAACGATGACCACCCGACGCGCCCTGCTGGCCGGTTCCGCCGGCGCCCTGACCCTTCCGGTCCTGCCCGCCCTGGCCCAGTCGCCGCCCGGCGTGGCGGTGATCGCCAAGCAGATCGACGACATCATCAGCCTGGACCCGGCCGAGAGCTTCGAGTTCTCGGGCAACGAGCTCTGCGGCAACATGTACCAGAAGCTGGTCCGGAACGAGGAGAAGGACCCGACCAGGCTGACCGGCGACCTCGCCGAGCACTGGGAGGCCTCCTCGGACGGCAAGAGCTTCACCTTCCGGCTGCGGAAGGGGGCGAGCTTCTCCTCCGGCAAGCCGGTGACGGCGGAGGACGTGGCCTGGTCGCTCCAGCGCGTGGTGGCGCTGAACAAGAGCCCGGCCTTCATCATCAACCAGTTCGGCTATACCAAGGACAACGTGGCGGGGATGATCCGCGCCACGGCGCCGGACACGGTGGTGCTGGCCACGGCCGAGCCCGCCTCGCTGAGCTTCCTGCTCTATTGCCTCTCGGCCAATGTCGGCGCGGTGGTGGAGAAGGCGGTGGTTGCCTCCCACGAGGCCAATGGCGATTTCGGCAATGCCTGGCTGAAGCAGAACTCCGCGGGCTCGGGGCCCTTCATGCTGCGCGCCTGGCGGGCCAGTGACAGCGTGACGCTGGAGGCCAACCCGCACAGCGAGACGCCGCCGAAGACGAAGCGGCTGGTGATCCGCCACGTGGCCGACCCCTCGGCACAGCTCCTCGGGCTGCAGCAGGGGGATTACGACGTGGCCCGCAACCTGCAGGCCGACCAGATCAAGGGGCTGCAGGGCAATGACCGCTTCCGCATCCTGGACCAGCGGCGGGCGCAGGTGATGTTCCTGTCGCTGAACCAGAAGAATCCCTATCTGGCCAAGCCCCAGGTGCGGCAGGCGATCAAGTGGGCGATCGACTACGCCGGCATCCAGAAGAACATCGTCCCCTCCACCTATGCGGTGCACCAGGCCTTCCTGCCCGAGGGCCTGCCCGGCGCGCTGACCGAGAAGCCCTTCCAGGCCGATGTGGCGAAGGCGAAGGCGCTGCTGGCCGAGGCGGGGCATCCGGACGGGTTCGAGATCGGCTTCGACTATTTCTCGGTGGCGCCCTTCTCCGACATCGCCCAGGCGATCCAGGCCAACCTCGCCGCCATCGGCATCCGCGCCCGGATGCTGCCGGCCGAGACGCGGCAGGTGATCACCCGGACCCGCGCCCGGCAGCACGACATCGCCCTGGTCTACTGGGGCAGCGACTATTTCGACCCGCACAGCAATGCCGAGGCCTTCAGCATCAACACGGACAATGGCGACGACGCCCGTAACCGCACCCTGGCCTGGCGGGCCTCCTGGTATATCCCCGACCTGTCGAAGCGGACGGTCGAGGCGCTGCGCGAGAGCGACGGCGAGAAGCGGGCCGCGCTCTACGAGGCGTTGCAGCGGGACCACCAGCAGTCCAGCCCCTTCGTCATCCTGCTCCAGGCGATCGAAGTGGCCGTGACGCGGGCCGGGGTTTCGGGCATGAGGCTCGGCGTGATGAGCGACCAGACCTCCTACGCCGGTATCAGCAAATCGTGACACCCCATTCCTCGCGCGGAGGAGGGCTCCGTTGAGCCCCGGCCGCGCACGCCTGAAGGCGCTGGCGGCCACCCTCGCCAGCGTCCCGATCACCCTGTTCGGCCTCACCCTGGTGACCTTCTTCATCGGGCGGGTCATGCCGATCGACCCCGTCATCGCCATCGTGGGCGACCGCGCGCCGCAGGACGTGGTGGAGCGGACCCGGCTGGAGCTGGGCCTCGATCAGCCCCTGCCGGTGCAGTTCGTCCGCTACCTGGGCCAGTTGCTGCATGGCGACCTGGGCCGGTCGGTGATGACCTCCAACACCGTGACGCGGGACATCGCCAACTTCTTCCCGGCGACCTTCGAACTGGCCACGGTGGCGATCATCCTGGCGGTGCTGATCGGCGTGCCGCTCGGCGTCTGGGCCGCCAGCCGGCAGGGCAGGGCGGTGGACCAGGCGGTGCGGCTCTTCAGCCTGTCGGGGCATTCCATCCCCGTCTTCGTGCTGGGGCTGGTCAGCCTGCTGGTCTTCTATGCGAAGCTGGGCTGGCTGCCGGGGCCGGGGCGGCAGAACGTCGCCTATCAGGACATGATCGACGTCCATACGGGGATGCTGACCATCGACGCGGCGCTGGCCGGGGAGTGGGACGTGTTCTGGGATGCCGTGGCGCATCTGGCGCAGCCGGCCGGGGTGCTGGCCTTCTTCTCGCTCGCCTATATCGCACGCATGACGCGGGCCTTCATGCTGGCGGAGCTGCGTTCGGAATACGTGACCACCGCCCGGGCCAAGGGCCTGTCCGGCTTCCGCATCGTCTGGGGGCATGCCTTCCCCAACGTGGCGGTGCCGCTGGTGACGGTGATCTTCCTCACCTATGCCGGGCTGCTGGAAGGGGCGGTGCTGACCGAGACGATCTTCTCCTGGCCGGGGCTCGGCCAGTACCTGACCGTTTCCCTGATGAATGCCGACATGAACGCGGTGCTGGGCGCGACGCTGGTGGTGGGGCTGATCTACGTGGCCCTGAACCTGCTCTCCGACCTGCTCTACCGCCTGCTGGACCCGCGCGTGCGATGACCGCCAAGACCTTCTCCCGCGCCTGGCTGCTTTCGCCGGCCCCGGAATCCCGCCGTCAGGCCGCCTGGGGGCAGCGCTACCAGGCCTGGCTGGCCTTCCGCCGCAACCCGCTGGCCATGGCCGGGCTGATCGTGGTGGTTCTGCTGCTCGCGCTCTCGCTGCTGGCGCCGGTGCTGGCGACGCACGACCCGAACATCCAGGACCTGGCGAACCGGCTGCAGCCCTGGTCGGCGCAGCACTGGCTAGGCACGGACGAGCTGGGGCGCGACGTCTATTCGCGCCTGCTCTATGGCGGGCGGATCACGCTCGGCATGGTGGTCGCGGTGGTGGTGCTGGTGGCGCCGCTCGGCCTCGTGGTGGGCTGCATCGCGGGCTATGCCGGGGGGATCTGGGACCGCATCCTGATGCGCGTCACCGACGTCTTCCTGGCCTTTCCCCGGCTGATCCTGGCGCTGGCCTTCGTGGCGGCGCTGCGTCCGGGGGTGGAGAGCGCGGTGATCGCCATCGCGCTCACCGCCTGGCCGCCCTATGCCCGCCTCGCCCGGGCGGAAACGCTGACCATCCGCCGCACCGACTACATCGCCGCGGTGCGCCTGTCCGGCGCCTCGCCGATCCGGGTGGTGCTGCGGCACGTGGCGCCCATGTGCATCCCCTCCCTGACGGTGCGGGTGACGCTGGACATGGCCTCGATCATCCTGACCGCCGCCGGTCTGGGCTTCCTGGGCCTGGGAGCGCAGCCGCCGCTGCCGGAATGGGGCACGATGATCGCGACGGCGCGCCGCTTCGTGCTGGAGCAGTGGTGGGTGCCGGTGATCCCGGGCATCGCCATCTTCGTGGCCAGCCTCGCCTTCAACCTGCTGGGGGACGGGCTGCGCGACGTGCTGGACCCGAAGCAGCGCTGAGGCGGCATGGGTTTCTCCGGCGCCCGGCCGCCCCGCCAATCCCGCGCGTGATCCGGTATCAGGCGGGGACGGAGACCACCCGGTTCCGGCCCGCCCGCTTGGCGAGGTAGAGGCCCTGGTCGGCCCGCATCAGCGCCTCCTCGAAGCCCTCGCCCGCCTGCCAGACGGTGACGCCGATCGAGGCGGTGACGCCGAGCGTGGCGGTGGGCAGGGCCACGGGAGTATGGGCAAGCGCCGCGCGCAGCCGCTCCGCGATCTCGCGCCCCCGGGCCGCGCCGGCGCCCGGCGCCAGGGCGACCAACTCCTCCCGCCATGCCGGGCGAGGTGGTCCCCCTCCCGCAGCGCGCCGCGCAGCGTGGCCGCCGCCGCCTTCAGCACGAGGTCCCCGCCGGCATGACCGTGCCGGTCGTTGATCGCCTTGAAATGATCCAGGTCGAGCAGCATCAGCGCGCAGGACCCGCCTTCCCGGCCCAGGCGCGCCGCCTCCGCCATGGCGAGGCGGATGAGGCCCCGGCGATTGGCGATGCCGAGGAGCGGGTCGGTGGTGGCCAGCCGGTCCAGCTCCCGGTTGGCGGCCCGCAGGGCCTCCAGCTCCTTCCGCAGAGCCAGGGCGTCCGGTGACTGCCGCTGCCCCGAAATGTCGGTCAGCAGGGTGAGGTAGCCGCCCCCCGGCATCGGGCAGCCGGCCACCAGCAGATGCGCCCCGCCGGGGCGCTGCCGTTCGAGCTGGAAGCGGCGGCCGCTGCGGATCGCCTCCTTGCGGAAGGCGGCGTGGTGCATCGAGGGCCCGGGGCCGTATTCGCCCGAGGCGGCGATGCGCTCGATAGCGGGCTGGACGGGGGCGAGGGGCCGCATCTCCGCCTCCGCCATGGGGAAGGCGTCCTGCCAGGCGCGGTTGGTGAAGGCCAGACGCATCTCCGGATCGGTCACCATCAGCGGCTGCGGCAGGAGCATCAGCGCATCCCGGAGGAGGGGAATGCTTTCCAGCGAGAAATCGTGGCCGGACCACCCGTTGCCCGCCGGCCCGCCGTTCAGCCGCTGGACCAGCCGTGGGCCCGATGGGGCGATCTCCGGGGCCGTGGTGACCTGGAGCGGGATCGTGCGTTCTGGCGTGGCGACCGGCATGGCATCCCGGACAGCAGGGGGGGCGGCGGAAGAGGTGATGGATCAGGGAATATCCGCAATCGGAGCGTGTATAACAGCTCCGTGATCCGGAAGCGATATAAACACCTGTCCTGCCGCCGCGATGGCCCGTCGGTGACGGGACGGGCTTGACGCTGCCCCCGCAACGGGGTTCTGCACCCCTGTCCCCGCCGCGCCGCCGTGAGTCCCCGCCCCATGCTCCGTCGCTTCTTCGCCTACTATCGCCCCTGGCGCCGGCTCTTCCTGCTGGATTTCGGCTGCGCGGTGCTGTCGGGCCTGCTGGAACTGGGCTTTCCCATCGCGGTGCGGGCCTTCGTGGACCATCTCCTGCCGCAGCAGGACTGGCCGCTGATCCTGCTGGCCTCGGCGGGGCTGATCTTCATCTACCTCGCCAATACCGGGCTGATGGCCATCGTGAACTACTGGGGCCACATGCTCGGGATCAATATCGAGACGGAGATGCGGCGGCGGGCCTTCGACCACCTGCAGAAGCTCTCCTTCCGCTTCTACGACAACCAGAAGACCGGGCATCTCGTGGGGCGGCTGACCAAGGACCTGGAGGAGATCGGCGAGGTCGCGCATCACGGGCCGGAGGACCTGTTCATCGCGGTGATGACCTTCCTCGGCGCCTTCGGGCTGATGCTCTGGGTCAACATGCCGCTGGCGCTGATGACGGCGGTGATCGTGCCGCTGACGAGCTGGGTCTCCACCCATTACGGCAGCCGCATGACCCGCACCTGGCGCGCCATCTATGGCCGCGTCGGCGCCTTCAATGCGCGGATCGAGGAGAATGTCGGCGGCATCCGCGTGGTGCAGGCCTTCGCCAACGAGGATCACGAGAGGGCCCTCTTCGCCCGGGACAACACGGGCTACCGCGACACCAAGCTGCAGGCCTACCGCATCATGGCGGCCAGCCTGTCCATCTCCTATCTCGGCATGCGGCTGACCCAGATGGTGGTGATGGTCGCCGGCGCCTATTTCGTGATCCGGGGCGAGCTCACGGCCGGCGGCTTCGTCGGCTTCCTGCTGCTGGTCGGCGTCTTCTTCCGGCCGGTGGAGAAGATCAACGCGGTGCTGGAGACCTATCCCAAGGGCATCGCCGGCTTCCGCCGCTATGTCGAGCTGCTGGAAACGCAGCCCGACGTGGCGGACGCGCCCGATGCCGTGCCGGCGCCGCCGCTGCGCGGCGACATCCGCTACGAGCATGTCACCTTCGGCTATGCGCCCGGCAAGCCGGTGCTGCGCGACATCGGGCTGGAGATCGGGGCCGGGGAGACGGTGGCCTTCGTCGGCCCCTCCGGCGCCGGCAAGACCACGCTCTGCTCCCTGCTGCCACGCTTCTACGAGCTGGATTCCGGGCGCATCACCATCGACGGGATGGATATCCGCCGCATGACCCTGTCCTCGCTGCGGGCGCAGATCGGCATCGTGCAGCAGGACGCCTTCCTCTTCTCCGGCACGCTGCGGGAGAACATCGCCTATGGCCGCCTCGGTGCCAGCGAGGCGGACATCCTGGAGGCCGCCCGCCGCGCGCGGCTGGAGGCGATGATCGCCGCCCTGCCGGACGGGCTGGACACGGTGGTGGGCGAGCGCGGGGTGAAGCTGTCCGGCGGGCAGAAGCAGCGCATCGCCATCGCCCGGATCTTCCTGAAGAACCCGCCGATCCTGATCCTCGACGAGGCGACCTCCGCCCTCGACACGGAGACGGAGCGGGCCATCCAGGCTTCTCTGGCCGAGCTTTCCGAGGGGCGCACCACGCTGGTCATCGCCCATCGCCTCGCCACCATCCGCAACGCCGACCGCATCGTGGTGGTGGATGCCTCCGGCATCGCCGAGCAGGGCCGCCATGCCGATCTGGTGGCGCGCGAGGGGATCTACCGCCGCCTGCACGAGGCGCAGCACGGGCCGGGGGCCCTTCCGGCGGGGGCCTGAATTCCCCTCCGCGCGGGGCTGTTCTAAAAGGACGGGGATGGCCGAACCCCTCGTCGAGATCCGCAACCTGCGGGTCGCCTTTGCCTCCGCCACCGGCGTCACGCCCGCCGTGCGCGGCCTGTCCCTGACCCTGGGCCGGGAGAAGCTCGGCATCGTGGGGGAGAGTGGCTCCGGCAAGTCCGTGACCGGCCGCGCGCTGATGCGCCTGCTGCCCGCCACGGCCGATGTGCGGGCCGATGCGCTGCGCTTCGACCGCACCGACATCCTGAACGCACCGGAGCGGCAGATGCGGCGCCTGCGCGGCGGCCGCATCGGGCTGATCCTGCAGGACCCGAAATACAGCCTGAACCCGGTGATCACCATCGGCCGCCAGATCACCGAGGCGCTGCGCCAGCACAAGCGCGTCGGCCGGGGCGAGGCGCGGGACCGGACGCTGGCGCTGCTGGAGAGCGTGCGCATCCGCGACCCGGGGCGTGTGATGGAGGCCTATCCGCACGAGGTCTCGGGCGGCATGGGGCAGCGCGTGATGATCGCCATGATGCTGGCCCCCGAGCCCGACATGCTGATCGCCGACGAACCCACCAGCGCTCTGGATTCCTCCGTGCAGGCGGAGATCCTGCGCCTGATCGGCGATCTGGTGGACAGCCGCGGCATGGCGCTGATGCTGATCAGCCACGACCTGCCGCTGGTCAGCCATTTCTGCGACCGCATCCTGGTGATGTATGCGGGGCAGGTGATGGAGGAGCTGAAGGCCTCCGAGCTGCACAGGGCGGAGCATCCCTATACGCGCGGGCTGCTGGCCTGCCTGCCCTCGCTGGCGAAGCCGCGCGGGCGCCTGCCGGTGCTGACGCGCGATCCGGCCTGGCTGGAGCCGCAGAGACCTGTCCATCAGGGCGGAGCCGCGTCGTGATCGAGGTCGGCGACCTGCATGTCCGCTTCGGCAGCACCCATGCGGTGAAAGGCGTCTCCTTCTCCGTCGGCCAGGGCGAGAGCTTCGGCCTTGTCGGGGAAAGCGGCTCCGGCAAGTCCACCGTGCTGCGCACCCTGGCGGGGCTGAACGAGGACTGGTCCGGCACGGTCGTGGTGAACGGCAAGCCGCTGGGGCGCCGCCGCGACCGGGCGTTCCACCGCCGCGTCCAGATGGTCTTCCAGGATCCCTACGGCTCCCTGCATCCGCGCCAGACGGTGGACCGCCTGCTGTCCGAGCCGCTGCTGATCCACGGCATCGGCGAGGTGGACCAGCGCATCCTTCGCGCGCTGGACGAGGTCGCGCTGCCACGCGCGGCGCGCTTCCGCTTCCCGCACCAGCTTTCCGGCGGCCAGCGCCAGCGCGTGGCCATCGCCCGCGCGCTGATCGCGGAACCGTCCGTGCTGCTGCTCGACGAGCCCACCAGCGCACTCGACGTCTCGGTGCAGGCGGAGGTGCTGAACCTCCTCGCCGACCTGCGCGCCGCACGTGGTCTGACCTTTCTGCTCGTCAGCCACAATCTCGCCGTGGTGGCGCAGATCTGTGAAAGGCTGGCGGTGATGCAGAACGGCGAGATCGTCGACCTGCTCACGGAATCGGACCTGCGCAACGGCGAGGCGCACCACGCGCATTCGCGGGACCTGCTGCGACTTTCGCGGGAGCTGGAGGAGGGCTGAGAGGCCATCGCGTCGCGCCGCTTGCGGGCGACAACCGCACGGTGCGCGATCTCATCACAGTGTGAGCGGAGAGGGGGCGGGACGGGGGGCTGGAACGGTCGCCTTCCGGAACGGAACCGGCTATTCCGCTGATGATGGCTGAACCCGATGCAAGCGCGTCTCCATTCCACCGCGATCTCGCCCGGGACATTCTGCTACGACTGCGCGCGCGCGGCGCCCGGCCCGGCGACCGCCTTTCGCGCCTCGGCCTCGCGCGGGAATTCGGCGTCAGCCGCACGCCCGTCCTGGCCGCGCTCGCCCTGCTGGAGCGTCTCGGCGTCGTGGCCACCGAGGGGCGCTCGGTCAGGATCATCGACCCCGACTACGATCCGGCGCGCCTCGACGTCGCCGACGAGACCGCCCGCCTGGTGCTGCGGATCGCGCGCGCGCGGCGCGACGGGAATCTGCCGGCGGAGGTGTCGGAGCGGATGCTGCGGCAGAGCACCGGGGCCGGACGCGTGGCGCTGCAGGAGGCCCTGCACCATCTGGAGGCGGTGGGGATCGCCACGCGCAACCGGGGCCATGGCTGGCGCCTCGGCATGGGTTACGCGAACGAGGAGGACCGCGTGGCGGCCTATCGCTTCCGCCTGATGCTGGAACCGGCCGCGTTGCTGGAGCCACGGTTCAGCCTGCCCAAGGACCGGATGGCCGCCCTGCGCGAAAGCCAGGAAGCGGCCCTGCGGCGGCAATGGCGGGAAGAGGACGTGCCGCGCTTCTACGAAGGCGCCGCGGCCTTCCACCTCGCGCTGGCGCAGGGCTGCGGCAACCGCTTCGTCATCCAGGCGGTGGAGATGCAGAACCGGCTGCGCCATCTCCACGGGCTGCACCTGCTGAACCGGGCGCGCGCGCATGACGCGGCGCGCGAGCATCTCGGCATCCTCGATGCGCTGGAACTGGGCGACCGCGTCCTGGCGGCGGAGCGGATGCGCGCGCACCTGCAGGGCGGCATCGTCACGCGGTAGCGCATCCGCCGGAAGGCCGGGCCCCGTCAGGCCCCGGCCGGGATCTCCTCCTCCAGCAGCGCCGCTTCCTCGGCATCCAGGCGGCCCGTTTCCTCGGGGTGGAGGCCGAAGCGCAGCGCGACATCCGGGGCGTAGCGCAGCAGGTCCGGCCGCAGCCGGATCAGCGCCAGGTCCTTGGCTTTGGCTTCCAGCATCACGTCGAATTCCAGCCCTTCGGCGAGCCGCATGAAGGTGATGAACTCGAAGGGATTGCAGTAATCGGCATGACCCGTCCAGACGGGCGGCACGAGCACGGTCTTGTTCTTTCCGGTCTTGCGGTCCTTTCGCTGCATCTCCCGCAGCTCCGTGCGCGGCGAGGAGAAGTGGCATTTCGGGCGCACCCCCTCGGGCCAGGAGCGCAGGAAGCGTTCCAGCACCGGGCGCATCGCCAGCCCCTCCGGGTTCAGGCACCAGAAATGCTGGTGGTCGAAGATCAGCCGCACGCCGGTCCGCTCATGAATCCACAGCACGTCGGCGGCGGAGAAGCGCAGGTCGTCATTCTCCAGCACCAGGCGGCGCCGCACGGGCTCGGGCAGCCGCTCCTCCCAGCAACGCACCCAGCGTTCCCGGCTGGCCGGCACGTCGCCATAGGTACCGCCGACATGCACCACCAGCACGGCCTCCGGGCCGAGCCCCATGCGGTCCAGCATCTCCGCCTGGGCGGCGAGGTCGCGGATGCTCTTCTCCACCAGCACCGGATCGGGGCTGTTGAGCACGATGAACTGCGAGGGGTGGAAGGAGAGCCGGATGTCCAGCGCCCGCGCCCTGGCGCCGAAGGCGCGCAGCTCCGCGTCGCTTTCCGCGATCATGCCGTGGAACTGCGGCATGTCCGGATGCGTGGCATAGGGCGCGAGGTCGGAGGACATCCGGTACATGCGGATGCCGTGCCGGGCGAGATAGTCCAGCGCCTGGTGCATGTATTCCAGCGAGACGCGGAGATGCGGCGCGCTCTGCCAGCGCCGCGTGTCGTTGCTCCGGATCTCCGGCGCGCCCATCAGCTTGACGGGAAAGCCGAGGCGCAGCGGTTCCTGTGCGGCCATGCCGTCCGTCTCCCCCTGGATGTCACCCGTCGCCAACGCGGGATGGCGGGCGGGGTTCGGGGGGCTCGCCGAAGCGTGCGGCGGGGTTGCCCTAAAGGCCCTGGAACAGCGCCGTGGAGAGGTAGCGTTCCGCGAAGGAGGCGGCGATGCCGACGACCAGCCGCCCCTCCATCGCCGGGTCCCGCGCCACCTCCACCATCGCATGCAGCACGGCGCCGGAGGAGATGCCGACCGGCAGGCCCTCCAGCCGCGCGCAGCGCCGGGCCATGGCCATGGCGTCGGATTCGCCGACGGCGCGGATCTGGTCCACCCGTTCCAGCTCCAGCACCCCCGGCTTGAAACCGGCGCCGATGCCCTGGATGTCGTGCGGTCCCGGATCGTCCCCGGCGGAAAGCACGGCGCTCTCGCGCGGCTCCACCCCGATGATGCGCAGGCCGGGCCGGCGCGGCTTCAGCGCCCGGGCGATGCCGGTCAGCGTGCCGCCCGTGCCGATGCCGGCGACGATGGCATCCACCGCCCCGCCGGTATCGGCCCAGATCTCCTCGGCCGTGGTCGCGGCATGGATCTCCGGGTTGGCCTCGTTGTCGAACTGCCGGGGAATCCAGGCGCCCGGCGTGGCGGCGGCGATGGCCTCGGCCCGGGCGATGGCCCCCGACATGCCGCGCCGGGCCGGCGTCAGCTCCACATGCCCGCCCATCAGGCGGATCATCTTCTGCCGTTCCACCGAGGCGCCGTCGGGCATCACCACGGTCAGCGCATAGCCCTTGGCGGCGGCCACGAAGGCCAGGGCGATGCCCGTATTGCCGGAGGTGGGCTCGATCAGCGTGGAATGGCCGGGGCGGATCAGCCCCTGGCGCTCGGCGGCCTCCACCATGGCCAGGCCGATCCGGTCCTTCACCGAGCCGAGCGGGTTGAAGAACTCCAGCTTCAGCGCCAGGCGCGCGGGCAGGGATTCGGCGGCCTCCAGCCTCGGCAGGCGGACCAGCGGCGTCTCGCCCACGAGGTCGAGCACGCTGTCGTACAGGCGGCCCCTCCGGTGGCCCGGCCCGGCCTGGAACCGTTCCTCGGGGAGGGCGGGAGCGGGAAGCGTCATGTCTTCTTTCATCGCACCGTCTGGATTACCACGGTGCGGCGACGTATTTTAGGGGGCATCAGGGAAAGGAACGACCCCAACCCCATGTTGTTGCGCCCATGCTGCTGAAACAGGACCGAGCCCTCACCGCCATCTCCGTGATGCTGGATGTCGCCTTCCATGTCGGACGCGGCGCGGAAGTGGCGAGCGGCGGGGATATCGCCGATCGCCTCGGCGCGGCCAAACGGGGGATCGAGCCGGTCTTCCAGGCGCTGTCCCGTGCCGGGCTGCTGGACAGCAGCCGCGGCCCGCGCGGCGGCTACCGCCTCGCCCGCCGGTCGCGCGACATCCGCCTCTGGGACGTGGTGTCCGCCGTGGCCGAGGAGGATGAGAGCCCTGACATGACCGGGCAGCTCCAGGCCGCCGTGGTGTCGCCGCTCTGGGGCGAGATGGAGGGCCTGCTGCGCGAGCGGCTGGAGGGGATGACCCTGGACGACCTGCTGCGCCGCGCCCAGGCGCGCGGCCTCAAGCGCCCCTCCACGGAGCCGCTGAACTTCGCGATCTGAGGGGGCAGGATCAGAGCAGCGGCGAGATCCAGGTCATCATGGCCAGGATCGTCGCGGCGATGGCCAGGGCCAGTGGGGCCGTTTCGGCCTCCTGCAGCAACAGGGCCTCGATCTCCGCCTCCATGGCCTCTTCCTCCGGGTCCCGCACCGGGGTCAGGCCCGCTTTCCGGCCTGTAGCGCCGCTTCGGACCCGGCCACATCCTCCATGCCGGGCAACAGCGTAGCGGCAAGGCCGGCGACCTCCCCCACCACGACCAGCGCCGGCGTCGGCAGGCCGGCGGCCCGGGTGGCCAGGCTGCAACGGCCCAGCGTGGTGCGCAGCGTGCACTGGCCGGGCAGGCTGGCCTGGGCGACGATGGCCACCGGGGTTTCCGGCGCGCGGCCGGCGGCCAGCAGGCGCAGGGCGATCTCGTCCAGCCGGCTCAGCGCCATGAAGGCCACCACCGTGCCGCCGCCCCGGCCGAGCGCGGCCCAGTCCACGCTGTCCGGCAGGTTGCCCGCCTCGTCATGGCCGGTGACGAAGGTGACGGCGCTGGCGATGCCGCGCTGGGTGAGGGGGATGCCCGCCGCCGCCGGGGCGGCGAGACCGGCGCTGACCCCCGGCACCACGCGCCAGGGGATGCCGGCGGCGGTCAGCGCGGCGGCTTCCTCGCCGCCCCGGGCGAAGAGGAAGGGATCGCCCCCCTTCAGCCGCACCACGCGCTGCCCGGCCCGGGCCCCCGCCACCAGCCGGGCGTTGATCTTCGCCTGGGACAACGGCGCCGCGCCCTTGCGCTTGCCCACCGGCACCAGCGTGGCCAGCGGATTGGCCAAGCGCAGCACGCCGCGCCCCGGCAGGGCGTCATGGAGCACCAGATCGGCCCGGCGCAGCGCCTCCGCCGCGCGCAGGGTCAGCAGCGACGGATCGCCCGGCCCGGCACCGACCAGCCAGACCTCGCCCGGTCGCGGCGCATCGCCGGCGGCCAGTGCCGAGCCGCGATCCAGTTCCGTCATACGCGCACCGGCATGGAGGTTGACCTAAACTACGTTTGACAGGAGCTAATATTAGTATTTCACTCTGATCAAGAGGTTTAAGGCGCTTTTCGCATATGGCTCAGACCGGCACGACCCAGGCCAGCACCCAGAAGAAGCCGACGGGTGTGGAGATCAGCAAACTGGCGAGCCGCGGGCTGCGGGGTGGGATAGCGGCCGAGCTCGCCAGCACCGGAACCCGTGGCGGGGTCAGCGAGGACAGCTTCAACCTCCTGAAGTTTCACGGAACCTATGAGCAGTTCGACCGCGACACCGCCACCCCGCGCAAGCAGGCGGGGCTGGACAAGGAGTGGCAGTTCATGGTCCGCGTCCGCGCCCCGGCGGGGCTGCTGACGGCGGAGCAGTACATCGCCCTGGACGCGCTGGCCGACCGCTATTCCAACAGCACGTTGCGTGTGACCACGCGGCAGGCGCTGCAATTCCACGGCGTGGTGCGGGAAAACCTCAAGCCGACCATCGCGGCGATCAACCACACGCTGCTGACCACCATGGCCGCCTGCGGCGACGTGGTGCGCAACGTCACCACCACCCCAGCGCCGCGCCGGGACGCGGTCCACCGGCAACTCGTCGAGGATGCGCGGATGCTGTCGGAGCGGCTGCTGCCCCGGACCCGCGCGCATCACGAGATCTTCCTGGACGAGGAGCCGGTGTCCGCCGTGCCGGAGGAGGAGCCGCTCTACGGCACCACCTATCTGCCGCGTAAGTTCAAGATCGGCCTCGCCCATCCGGACGACAACACGGCGGACGTGCTGACCAACGACCTGGGCTTCATCGCCATCGGGGACGGGGCGGGGGGCATCGGCGCCTATCAGGTCTGCATCGGCGGCGGGCTGGGCCTGACGCACAACCGGCCCGACACGTTCCCGCGCCTGGCCTCCCCGGTGACGGTGGTGCCGCGCGAGCGGCTGCTCCATGCCGCCGAGGCGGTGGTGCGCTTCCAGCGCGACCATGGCGACCGCACCGACCGCCGCCGCGCCCGCCTGAAATACGTGATCGAGGATTACGGGCTGGACTGGGTGCGCGAGCAGCTTGCCCCCTATTTCGGCGGCGAACTGGCCGATCCCGGGCCGCTGCCGCGCCTGCGCCTGCCGGAGCTGCTGGGTTGGCACGAACAGGGCGACGGGCGCTTCTGGCTGGGCGTGCCGGTATCGTCCGGGCGGATCGCCGACCAGGGGCGGGTGCGGCTGCGCACGGCGCTGCGGGAGGTCGTGACGCGCTGGGGCGCCAATCCCGTGCTGACGCCGCAGCAGGACGTGATCCTGGCCGACCTGCCGGCCAATTCGCGTGAGGCGGTGGAATCGCTGCTGCGCGAGCATGGCGTGACCCTCACCGAATCGCTGTCGCCCCTGGCCCGCTGGGCCCTGGCCTGCCCGGCCCTGCCGACCTGCGGGCTGGCGCTGACCGAGGCGGAGCGGGTGCGCGACCCGCTGGTGGCGGAGATCGAGGCGGCGCTGGAACGGCAGGACCTGCTGGACGAGCGGATCAGCCTGCGGATCACCGGCTGCCCCAATGGCTGCGCCCGCCCCTATGCCGGGGATATCGGGCTGGTGGGCCGCGTGCCCGGACATTTCGCCATCTTCGTCGGCGGCGATTTCGAGGGCACGCGCCTGTCCTTCAAGCTGCACGAGCGGGTGCCGCAGGGCGAGATCGCGGCCCGGCTGGAGCCGCTCTTCGCCGCCTTCGCCGGCGACCGGCGGGAAGGGGAAGGCTTCGGCGATTTCTGCCACCGCCTCGGCCCCGACACGCTGCTGGCGCTGGGGGCGGAGCCCGTCCCGGCCTGATCCCGCGGCGGGACCCGGCTCGGCGGAGCCCCGCCGACGCGGACCTGAACAGGAGTTGAGCGGACACCGCTTGCCTTCGCCCATCCGGACGAAGCATCGTGCGCTTCGGTCCGAGAGAAGATAAGGAGTCGTGCCTTGCTTCGCCTGAACCGACGCCAAGTTCTCTCCACCCTGGCCGCCACGCCATTGCTGGCCGCGCGCCGGGCCTCGGCACAGCAGGTGCCGCCGCTGCTGAATGTCAGCTACGACCCGACGCGCGAGCTCTATCGGGACTTCAACGCCGCCTTCATCGCGCAATGGGCGAAGGATCATGGCGGGCAGAGCCTGCAGATCCGCACCTCGCATGGCGGCTCGGGCGCCCAGGCGCGCTCGGTGATCGACGGCCAGCCAGCGGATGTCGTGACCCTGGCCCTGGCCTATGACATCGATGCCATCGCCGAGCGCGGGATGATCGCCAAGGACTGGATCACCCGCCTGCCGCACAACAGCGCCCCCTATACCAGCACCATCGTGCTGCTGGTGCGGAAGGGGAATCCCAAGGCGATCCGGGACTGGGGCGACCTGGTCAAGGACGGCGTGGGCGTCATCACCCCCAACCCCAAGACCTCCGGCGGGGCGCGCTGGAACTACCTCGCCGCCTGGGCCTGGGCGAAGCGCCAGCCGGGCGGCTCCGACGCCACGGCGGAGGCCTTCGTGACGAAGCTGTTCCGCAACGTGCCGGTGCTGGACACGGGCGCGCGCGGCTCCACCACGACTTTCGTCCAGCGCGACCAGGGCGACGTGCTGCTGGCCTGGGAGAACGAGGCGCACCTCGCCTTCAAGGAGTTCGGCGCCGACAAGTTCGAGATCGTCTACCCCTCGCTCTCCATCCTGGCCGAGCCCTCGGTGGCGGTAGTGGACCAGGTGGTGGACCGCAAGGGCACGCGCGCCGTGGCGGAGGCCTATCTGCGCCATCTCTACACGCCCGAGGGCCAGCGGATCGCCGCGCGCAACTTCTACCGTCCGCGCGACGCCGCGGCGCTGACAGCCGCGGGCGGCATCTTCCCGAAGCTGGAGCTGATCACCGTCGATGACAGCTTCGGCGGCTGGGCAACAGCGCAGAAGGCGCATTTCGCCGATGGCGGCTCCTTCGACCGGATCTACAAACCGGGACGATGACCGCCGCCAGCCTCCGGATACCGCGTCGTGACCCCGTGGCCGGCTTCGGCCTCTCGCTCGGGGTCACGCTGGTCTGGCTGACCGCGATCGTGCTGGTGCCGCTGCTGGCGCTGGTGCTGCGGCCCTGGGAGATCGGGGTCTCCGGCGTGCTAGCCTCCCTCGCCGAGCCGCGCGTGCTGGCCGCGCTGCGGCTGAGCTTCGGCGCGGCCTTCCTGGCCACGCTGTGCAACCTGCCGCTGGGGCTGCTGCTGGCCTGGGTGCTGGTGCGCTACCGCTTTCCCGGGCGGCGGCTGATGGATGCGGTGGTGGACCTGCCCTTCGCCCTGCCCACCGCCGTGGCGGGGCTGGCGCTGACCGCGCTCTTCGCCACCAATGGCTGGCTGGGCGCGCCGCTGGCGATGCTGGGCATCAAGGTCGCCTTCACGCCGCTGGGCGTGATCGTCGCCATGGCCTTCGTCGGCCTGCCCTTCGTGGTGCGCACGGTGGAGCCGGTGCTGCGCGACCTGCCGCTGGAGGCCGAGGAGGCGGCGGCGACGCTGGGCGCCACCCGCCCGCAGGTGCTGCGCCGGGTGGTGCTCCCGGCCCTCGCGCCCGCGCTGCTGACCGGCTTCGGCCTGTCCCTGGCGCGGGCCGTCGGGGAATACGGCAGCGTCATCTTCATCGCCGGCAACATGCCGATGGTGAGCGAGATCGCCCCGCTGCTGATCGTCACCCGGCTGGAGCAGTTCGACTACGCGGGCGCCGCCGCGATCGGCCTGGCCATGCTGCTGATCTCCTTCGCCGTGCTGCTCTGCCTGAACCTGACGCAGCGCTGGCTGCGAAGGGGCCGCCGCTGAGCGGCCCCGGCACGGGAGGACGGCCGGCGGCGGAGGACCCGCGGCCGATGCGGGCCGTGCTGCTGCTGCTGGCGGTGCTCGCGCTGGGCCTGTTCCTCGTGCTGCCGACCGTGGCCGTCTTCGCCGAGGCCGGCCGGCGCGGCTGGCCGCCGGTCGCCGCGGCGTTGTCCGACCCGGACACGATCGCGGCGATGCGGCTCACCCTGCTGGTGGCCGCGATCGCCGTGCCGGTGAACACGCTGGGCGGGGTGGCGGCGGCCTGGTGCATCGCCAAGTTCGACTTCCCGGGCAAGCGCCTGCTCACCACGCTGATCGAGCTGCCCTTCTCCGTCTCGCCGGTGATCTCGGGCCTGGTCTGGGTGCTGATCTTCGGCGCTCAGGGCTGGTTCGGCCCCTGGCTGCAGGCCCATGGCGTCCAGGTCATCTTCGCCCTGCCGGGGCTGGTGCTGGCGACGGTCTTCGTGACCTTCCCCTTCGTGGCCCGCACGCTGATCCCGCTGATGCAGGAACAGGGGCGGGAGGCGGAGGAGACCGCCGCCACGCTGGGGGCCAGCGGCTGGCAGAGCTTCTGGCGCGTCACGCTGCCGGAGGTGAAATGGGCGCTGCTGGCCGGCATCCTGCTCTGCAATGCCCGCGCCATGGGGGAGTTCGGCGCCGTGGCCGTGGTGTCCGGCCATATCCGGGGGGAGACCAACACGCTGCCGCTGCATGTCGAGATCCTCTACAACGAGTACCAGTTCGTCGGCGCCTTCGCCGTGGCGGCGCTGCTGGCCTCGCTGGCCCTCGTCACCCTCTGCGCCAAGATCGTGCTGGAGCGCCTTTCCGGCCGCAGGACCCTGCTGGAGCATTGAATGTGGCGATGACACCGGGCGTGCCGACCGCCATGCCCTCCCCGTGCCGCCGCGCCGGCCCGCCGTCTCGCGGCAGGGTGGTCCGGGGATGAGCGTCGAGGTCTCGGGCATCACCCGCCGTTTCCAGGCCGGGCCGCCGGCGCTGGATTCGGTGGACCTGGCTGTCGGCGATGGCGAGTTCGTGGCCCTGCTGGGCCCCTCCGGCTCCGGCAAGACCACGTTGCTGCGGATCCTGGCCGGGCTGGACTTCCCCGATGGCGGGCAGGTGCGGATCGATGGCCGGGACGTCGCCTCGCTGCCGGCGCGGCTGCGCGGCATCGGCTTCGTGCCGCAGAACTACGCCCTGTTCCGGCACATGAGCGTCTTCGAGAACGTCGCCTTCGGCCTGCGCGTGCGCCCGCGCGCCACCCGGCCCTCCGAGGCCGGGATCGGCGAGCGCGTGCGGCGCCTGCTGTCCCTGGTGCAGATCGCCGAACTGGAGCGCCGCTATCCCGACCAGATTTCCGGCGGGCAGAGGCAGCGCGTGGCCCTGGCCCGGGCGCTGGCGATCGAGCCCGCGCTGCTGCTGCTGGACGAGCCCTTCTCGGCGCTGGACGCGCAGGTGCGCAAGAGCCTGCGCGGCTGGCTGCGGGAACTGCATGAGAGGCTGGGCCTGACCAGCATCTTCGTCACGCACGACCAGGAGGAGGCGATGGAGATCGCCGACCGGGTGGCGGTGCTGCGCGCCGGGCGGATCGAGCAGTTCGACACGCCCGGTGCCATCCTGGCCCGGCCCGCCAGCGCCTTCGTGGCGGGCTTCCTGGGAGAGGCGAACCGGCTCGACTGCGAGGTCCGGGGCGGGCAGGCGCATTTCGGGCCGCTGCCCCTGCCGCCAGTCGAGGCCGCGCTGCCGGACGGCCCGGCCCTGGCCTTCCTGCGCGCCCATGACCTTGTCGCGCAGCCTGGGGAGGGGCCCTGGGTGGTGCGGCAGGCGCGGCAGGACCCGCGCGGGTTGCGCCTCCAGGTCTCGGCGGGCGGGGAAGGGCCGGTGCTCGACGCCATGCCAGAGCCGGACTGGCGCGAGGCAAGGCGGGGGGATCGCTGCACGCTTCGCCTGCTCTCGGCCGCCGTCTTCCCCCGCTCCGCGAAGGGTTGAAGGCGGTCGGTGGTTCCTCCGGGGCCGGGCGTTGCGCTCCATGGCCGCCCACCGTGGGAGAGGCGCCGCCTCTCCCACACCCTCACCGCCGGGGACCGAAGCCGGTCCCCGGACCCCGGGCTTTCGCTGGCTCCCGTGGCAGCCGTCAGCCTGCGGCCCGATCCCTGGGAGCAGGTGGAACAGCGGGGCTCCCGAAGAAGAAAATCACCATTTCCGTGCTGGTGGCACCGGCAGTCCGCCGGAGAGCATGGCTCTCCGGCGCGATCCTGCGTCAGCCTGCGTCAACTCACCGGGTCCAGGGCGCGCAGCGTCCTGGCGGATAGGGGGTCCGGGGTGAAAGGCAGAGCCTTTCCCCCGGAGACAGCGCAACGCCCGATGCGCGGGATGCGCGTCCGGCCGGGGCGGCGGTCAGCGGCCTCCCAGCCGGCCGAGGATGTCGTGCACCTTGTCCTCGGGCCCGGCGGCGTCGAGCATCTCGCAGAGGCGGCGCATGTGGCGGCGGCTGGCATGGAGCTGATCGAGCAGGGAAAGCACCACGGGCATCGCCGTTTCCCCGACCTCCATCTGGTCGCGCAGCTCCAGGATCAGGTGCAGCCGGGCGATGTCGATCTCCTCGAACACGGGGTTCTCGCCGCGCCGTGCCGGGCGCACCCAGTCCTGCGCGATCCAGCGCCGCAGGGTCTGCTCGTCCAGGCCCCGGACCTGCTGCAGCACGGTGGTGACGGTGATCATGCCTGCCTCCTCATCTCCTGGCGGGCGTCGTCGCCGCTCCTGTCCTTCGCCCAGTCGCGCAGGAATTCCTCGATCCGGTCATCCACCGGCCCCAGCACGATGCGCAGCGTGGCGTAGAGGTCGCCGGCGGGCTGTCCGCCGTGCTCGGCCACACCGCGCCCGCGCAGGCGCAGGCGGGTGCCGGCGTCGGAACGCGGCGGCACGGTGAGCGTTACCTCGCCACGCGGCGTCGGCACGGCGATCCGTCCGCCCAGGATCGCCTCGGCGAAGGTGACAGGAACCTCCATCTCCAGGTCGCGGCCCTGGCGCCGGTAGAGCGGGTGGGGATGCACCGTGACCTCGATCAGGGCATCGCCGTCGGGGCCGCCATGGCGACCGGGCTGGCCCTTGCCGCGCAGGCGCAACACCTGCCCGTCCTCCAGCCCCGGGGGGATGCGGACATCCAGCGTGCCGCCTTCCGGAAGGGTCAGGCGCTGGGTCGCGCCGTTCACCACGTCCAGGAAGGGGACCTCCAGGTGGTAGCGGTTGTCCTGGCCCTTGCGCGGGCGGGGGGTGCCGCCGGATTCGCCGCCCCGCTGACGGAAGTACTGGCCGAAGATGTCGCCCAGATCCTCGGGGTCGATCTGTCCCCCGAAGTCACCCGCCTCGAAGCCGTGGCCGGTTCCGAAACCGGAGGCGCCGAAGCCCTCCCGCCCGGCCCCGGCCCCGGCCCCGGCCCCGGCCCCCGCTCCAGCCCCGCCCCGGTATCGGCCGGCCCCGGGGGCGTCGGCATAGTCGCGCCAGTACTGGCGCGGCGGGACCTCCTGGCCGGTGGCGTCGATCTCGCCCCGGTCGAAGCGGGCCCGCTTCTCCGGATCGGAGAGCAGCTCATGGGCGGCATTGGCCGCCTTGAAGCGCTCCTCCGCCACCGTGTCGCCGGGGTTGAGGTCGGGATGGTTCTTCTTGGCGATGGCGCGGAAGGCCTTGCGGATCTCGTCCGCGCTGGCCTGCCGGCTGACGCCGAGCGTGCTGTAGGGATCGTCTTGGGCCATGGCGCCATCGTAACGCCGGCCCTGGCCGGAAGTCTCCCCGCCGGCTCATGCGCGGCGGGAATGCGGGGTTTCCGCCCTTCGCGAAGGCCGGAGGGGGCGGTGGATCAGGTGGGGAGGGGGCGGCCCGGCACGGGGTGGTGCCGCCCGCCCGGCATCGGCGCCGGCGCGCCGGTGGTGGAGGGCAGGCTGAGCGGCAGGCCGCGCAGCGAGCGCAGCGCCAGGAAGCCGAAGCACTGCGCCTCCAGGAAGTCGCCGTTCCAACCGACCGTTTCCACCGCCTCGACCGGCACGCCGAGGCGCTGACGCAGGCCGTCCATCAGCACGGCGTTGTGGCGCCCGCCGCCCGCGACCAGCCAGCGGCGCGGCGGGCGGGGCAGGTGGCGCAGGGCGGCGGCCTGGGCCTCCACCGTGCAGGCGGCCAGCGTGGCCGCGCCATCGGCATCGGAAAGCGCCTCCACCCAGCCGAGCGTGGCGGCGAAGGCGTTGCGGTCCAGGGATTTGGGCACGGGCCGCCCGAAGAAGGGGTTTTCGAGGAAGCGCGCCACGATCGCCGCATCGGCCAGGCCGCTGCGCGCCAGCCGCCCGCCCTCGTCGAAGCCGCGGCCGGTGCGGCGGAACAGGAAGTCGTCCAGCATGGCATTGGCCGGGCCGGTGTCGAAGGCGATCACCGTGTCCCCGTCGAGATAGGTGACGTTGCCCACCCCGCCCAGGTTCAGCACGGCGAGCGGCCCCGCCTCCCCCAGCCCGGCTGCCAGGGCGCGGTGGTAGAGCGGCACCAGCGGCGCCCCCTGGCCCCCCGCGGCGACATCGGCGTCGCGGAAGCGGTCCACCACCGGCAGGCCCAGGCGCGCGGCGGCGACACCGCCGAAGACGAGCTGACGGGTGAAGCGCGCTTCCGGCCGGTGCAGCACGGTCTGCCCGTGCAGGCCGACCACGGCGACCTCCTCGCGCGGCAGGCCGGTCTCGGCCAGGAAGCGCTCCACCGCCGCCGCATGCGACTCGGTGACCGCCTGTTCCAGCGCCGTGAGCGGGTCGCGCAGCACCCGGTCCGGCTGCGCCGCCAGTTCCAGCAGAGCAGCGCGCAGGCCGGGCTCGTAGGGATAGGTGCGGCCCTCGCCCGGTTCCACCAGGGCGTCGCCGTCGCTGCGGATGGCGGCGACGTCGATCCCGTCGACCGAGGTGCCGCTGATGACCCCGATGGCGGTGGCGGCGGGATGGCTGGGCATGGGCGCACTCCGGGGCTGGGAAGGTGGGGCTGGGAGGGTGGGGCTGGGGCCGCGTGGCGGAAGCCGCTACGGGGTGCCGCCGAGAAGCTCGATATAGCGGGCCGCCGAGCGGGCGACGACCGCGTCGCCCTCCGCCATCACGTCCTGCCCCTGGAAGGCGCCATGGATGCGCCCGAAGGACCAGGGCGCCAGCCGGTCCGCGACGCGCCGCACCTCGGCGGCAGGCAGGGGCATCATGTTGGGATAGCTCCACATGAAGGAGACGCGCCGCGCGCCGGGCGTCACCTGCACGATGTCGCCGGCGAGCAGGACGCCCGTGCCATCCGCCGCGCCGCCCCAGTGCAGCACCGTCCCGCCGGGGAAATGGCCGCCGGCCCGGATCAGGGTCGCCGCCGGGGCGAGTTCCAGCGTCTCGCCATCCCAGAGCCGGATATGGGGGGAGGGGCGCATGATCCAGTCGCGGTCAGCCGCGTGCAGATGGATCGGTGCGTCGAAGGCGGCGGCCCAGTCCTGCATGGTGGTGTGGTAGTGCGGGTGGGAGATCGCGATGGCGCTCAGCCCGCCCAGGCCATGGACCAGCGCCTCGGTCGCCGGGTCGAGCAGGGCGATGCAGTCCCACAGCACGTTGCCGGTGGGGGTGGAGAGCAGGAAGGCGCGCTGGTTGATGGCGAAGGCTGGCACGGTCTGCAGGCTGAGCAGGCCGGGCTCGTGCCGGTGCCAGGCGTTGCGGTGGGTCCGGGGCAGATCCTCCCGCGCGATCCAGGCCTGTCCTTCCGCCGGGACGAACTGGCGCTCGTCCTGGCAGACCGGGCAGGCCGCCGGGGGCCTGGGGGCGGGCGGATAGGAAGTGCCGCAGGCTCTGCACAGGAAGACCATGCGCGCTTCGCTCCCTTTTCGCCGTTCCTGGGTTCTTGCGGGAAGGCTAGCGCCGGGGTCCGGGTCCGGGAAGTCCGGCTCCGCCAGCGGGCTGGTGGCGTGGTGGCCGGGATGCGCTGAAGCCTGCCGCATCGCCGCGCGGCCGGGGGAAGAGACGGGGAAATAATCCCCGTCATCCACAGAGAATCGGTGGACATGTGGATTTCTTCCTGCATGTTCATGGAATGTCTCAGGAACTTCTCGCAAACGCATGACGGTTCGCGCATGAAGGCCGCCTTCATGAAGGCTCCGGCGTGATCGTGGGGCGCTGATGCTGCCCGCGCGGCCGCTCCGCGACCACCAGCGGCGCATCCTGGCCATCGCCCGCGCCATCGCCGGCGGGGCGGAGGCGCAGGACCTGCTGGCCGCCGTGACGCCGGGAGGCGGCAAGTCGCTGCTGCCGGTGCTGATGGCGCATGAGCTGATCGAGGCGGGGATCGTCGAGCGCGTCTGCTGGGTGGTGCCGCGCGACAGCCTGCGCCTCCAGGCCGAGGAGGCCTTCGCCGACCCGCTCTGGCGGCAGGCGCTGGGGCACCGCGTTTCCGTGCGCGCGGCGGAGAACGCGCCGGACCCCTGCCGGGGCTTGCAGGGCTATGTGACCACCTATCAGGGCGTGGCGGCGGCGCCGGACCTGCATCTGGCGGAGTTCCAGCGGCACCGGACGCTGCTGGTGGTGGACGAGGTGCACCACCTGCCGGCCCTGGCGGAGCTGGACCCGGGCGGGCGGGCGCGGGGAGAGGGCGAGACGGTGGACGAGGCCGCTGCCTGGTCGGCCGCGCTGCTGCCGCTGCTGGAATGCGCGCCGGTGCGGCTGCTGCTCTCCGGCACGCTGGAGCGGGCGGACGGACGGCGGATCCTGTGGCTGCCCTATCGGCGCGGGGCGAAGGCGGCGACGCACGAGGTCGACCTGGATGCGCCGGGCTGGGCGGTGGTCGGCTATTCCCGCGCCCAGGCCCTGGCCGAGCGCGCCGTGCTGCCGGTGACCTTCGGCGCGCTGGACGGGGAGGCTTCCTGGCTCGACGCCGCCGGGCCGGACGGGGCGCGGGCCACGGTCGGGCCGCACCGGCTCTCGGCCAGCGTGCCGGGGGAGACGACGCGGCCGGCGCTGTTCACCGCGCTGCGCACCGGCTTCGCGGAAACCCTGCTGCGCTATGCCTTCGAGGCGACGCGGGACCTGCGGACGAAGCGGCGCCGCGCCCGCGGGCTGGTGTCGGGGGAGGGCGCGCGCGGCCTGGGCAAGCTGCTGGTGGTGGCGCCGGACCAGAGCTGCGCGCGGCTCTATCTCGACATGCTGCGGCGCTGGGTGCCGGCGCGGCAGGCGGAGAACCTGCGCCTCGCGACCTCCGACGAGCGGGACGCGCATGAGGTGCTGGCAGCCTTCCGCCTGCGGCCGGAGCCTTCGATCCTGGTGACGGTGGCCATGGCCTATGAGGGGCTGGACGCGCCCGAGGTCGCGGTGGTGGCGGCGCTGACGCATATCCGCTCCCGCCCCTGGCTGGAGCAGATGGTGGCGCGTGCCACGCGGGTCGATCACCAGGCCGGGCCCTATGAGGAGCAGCAGGCGCTGGTCTTCCACCCGGACGACCCTTTCTTCGGCCAGTTCCGCTGGCG
The DNA here is from genome assembly GCF_001941945.1 of Roseomonas gilardii. Lineage (NCBI taxonomy): Bacteria > Pseudomonadati > Pseudomonadota > Alphaproteobacteria > Acetobacterales > Roseomonadaceae > Roseomonas > Roseomonas gilardii. The sequence goes on from NZ_CP015583.1 coordinate 921,964, forward strand.
GATGGAGGAGGAACAGGGCACCCGCGCCCGCGCGGCCAAGCCGCCGCGCCAGGGCGTGCTGCCGCTCTGGCTGAAGGAGATGCGGGAGGAGGCGCGGGAGCGGGAAGGCATCGTGCCGCTGGAAAGCAACGCTCTGGCGCTGCGGCTTTCCACCCTGCGGCCGGGGCCGGACCTGGCGCAGCGGCGCCCGGAATTCTCCGAGCCGCAGCAGGAGCTGTTCGAGGCGCCCTCGATCGCCGAGCGGCGGCTGCGGGCGCGGGTCGGCGAGCTGGTGGCGGCGCAGGTGGTGGAGGATGAGGGAGCGCTGCATGCGCCGCGCGGCCAGGGCACCTACCACGCCTACAACGCCGCACTGAAGCGCGTGCTCGGCAACAAGGGGCGGGCGGAGATGACCCTGCCGGAGCTGGAGGCGGCGGTGTCCTGGCTGGAGCGGAACCGGCTGTCCGACCACCTGCATCTGCTGGCGGGCGACCACCGCTATGACTGGGCGGCGCGGCAACGGCAGGACTGGCGGCCGCCGGTCGGGCGCCCCGCCGCGCGGCGCCCGATACGGGAGCCGGCCAGGGAGCCGGCCAGGGAGCCGGTTCGGGAGCCAGTTCGGGAGCCGGTCCGGGAGGACACGGCGATCGCGCGGCAGACCGGCCGCAAACAGGCTTGAGGCACGGCGCCGCTGGCTTTACCTCCCCTTCCGGAAACCCCCGGCGATGCCGGGGCGGTGTCGCGGCCCGGCCGGTGCGGGCCGCTTCCGGCCCCCTGGCCCCGGAACGGCCGGCCAGCGGGCGCCGGTATGCGATCACGATGGACCGACCGATGCCATGGGCCTTCCCGCCGGAATGCCGACGCTGATGCCGCGACGGCCTGCCCTGCTGCTCGCCCTTCTCCTGGCGGGGTGCAGCGCCGACTACACGCCCGACACTTATGCCACGCGGGCCGTGCAGCAGGCGAACAAGGTGGAACAGGGCACCATCGCCGGGCTGCGCCCGATCGGCATACGCGCCGATGGCGCCACCGGCGCGGCGGCGGGCGCGGCGGCGGGCGGCATCGCCGGTTCGACGGTGGGGCAGGGCAGCACGGCCGGGGCCTTCGGCGCGATCGGCGGCGGGCTGATCGGCGGGCTGCTCGGCTCGGCGGCGGAGCGCGCGACCGGGGACACGGATGGCTATGAGTACATCGTGCGCAAGGCGAACGGGGAGCTGCTTTCCGTCACCCAGGTGGACAAGGTGCCGCTGGCCCTCGGGCAGAAGGTGCTGGTGATCACCGGCAATCAGGCGCGGGTGGTGCCGGACTACACGGTGGCCGAACAGCCGGGGGGCGCGGCGGCTGCGCATGCGACGACAGGGCCGCAGCCCGCCGCACCGGCGGGGGGAAGCCCCGCGGCGAATCCGGTGCCGAGTGCCGCTCCGGGGGCCGCGCCGGCCGGCATGCCTGCCCCAGCCCCCGGGCCCGTGGAGACCGCACCGCTTTCGCCTCCGGCAGAGGAACCCGCCAAGCCGGCGCAGACCCCGGCGACCAGCCCGGCTCCCGCCGTGCGCTCCCTCTTCCCGGGCTTTCCGACCCTGGGAACCTGACGTTCCCAGGGGATGCATCCGGAGCACCGGGGCATCCCTCCCGGCGTCCCGGTGTTCAAGGGGCGGCGTTCACCGGACGAGCCGCCGTGCCAGGCGGCGGGCGAAATCGCCGCGCGGCGGATCGAGCAGGCGGGCCAGGGCGAAGGGCCCATGCCGCACCCGGGCGCGCCAGTCACTGAACTCCGCGAAACCGGCAAAGCCGTGGTAGCGCCCATGGCCGGAGCCCCCCATGCCGCCGAAGGGCAGGTTGGGGAAGCCCACATGGTCCAGCACCCGGCCGGTGACGATGGCGCCGGCCCGGCTTCCCGCCGCGATCCGCTCTTCCTCACTCCGGCTGGCGCCGAAGAGGGACAGGGCCAGCGGCGCCGGGCGGCCGCGCAGCCAGCCGAGCGCCGCGTCCAGATCGGCGCATTCCACCACGCCGAGCACGGGCCCGAAGCGTTCCTCGCCCGAGTCACCGCCGAGGCGCAGCGGCGGCCCCGCCGGCCCTTCCGCCAGGGCCTCGCTGCCCGGTGACAGGCGCGCCTGCCGTTCCGCCTGCCAGGGCACCACCCGGCTTTCCGGGGCGATGCCAGTGGCGCGGGCGACCTGGGCGAAGGCGTCGCGGGAATGGCCCACCAGCAGCACCGTGTCGGGGGCCACGCAGGTCTGTCCGGCATTCAGCGCCTTGGCGGCCAGGATGGCGTGGACAGCGCGGTCCAGCCTTGCCCCCGGCAGGACCAGGGCGGCGCATTGCCCGCCGAGTTCCAGGGTCAACGGCGTGAGGTTCGGCGCCGCGGCCTCGGCCACCCGGCGCCCGGTGGCCGTGCCGCCAGTGAAGACCAGATGGTCCCAGGCCTGCGCCGCGAAATCCGCCGCCACCGCGACATCGCCCTGCACCACCCGGGCGATGCCGGGGCCCCAGGCGCGGGCGACGATCTCCTCCAGCAGCGCGGCGCAGCGGGGCGTGTGCTCGCTGGGCTTGATCGCCACGCGGTTGCCCGCCGCCACGGCCTCCAGCGCCGGCCAGAGAGCGAGTTGGACCGGGTAGTTCCAGGGTGCCATCACCCCGACCACCCCCTTGGGCACAGGTTCCGTCCAGGCCAGGCAGGGCTGGAAGGGCAGGGGCGCCAGCACCGGGCGCGGCCGTGCCCACCAGCGCAGCCAGCGCCGCGCCCGCCGTGCCGCCTGCACCGTCACCAGCACGTCGCCCAGCAGAGTGTCCTCCGCCCCGCGCCCGCCGAAATCGGCATCCGCCGCCGCCACGATCGCCTCCGACCGCCGCACCAGTTCCGCCGCCAGCGCCGCCAGCAGCCTGCGCCGCTCCGCGATCGGCGGCGCCGGCCCGGCGGCCCGCAACGCTGCGAGCACCGCGGCGGGGGAGGCTTCGAATGATTGGGCCGTTGGACCGGGATGCTCTGCCTCCCGGACCCTTTGCTGAAGAAGGGGCCGCTCAGGGGCACAGTGTGCCCCCGAGACCCCGCCGTGAGCGCTCCGCGAGGAGGGGGATTCGACCGCCGTCGCGCCGTCTGGCGACCGGTGTCCCGCTCCCCCTCCTCGCGGAGCGCTCATAGGGTTCCCAGGGACTAACGTCCCTGGGCGGGTGGGGTCCGGGGAGGGCAGAGCCATTCCCGGAGCACCCGGCCCAATCACTCGAAAGCCCCGCCGCCGGCGGAGTAGGCGCGGCCTTTCCAGGCGGCGCGGTGGCCGAGGGCGGAGCGGACCAGGGCGGTCCACTGGATCGCCAGGGCAACCAGCACGGTGGCGGGGTGGAGGGGGATGGTCCAGGAGGGTTCGCGGGACATCCAGGTGATCAGCCCGCGCAGGGCGTAGCCCAGGAGCAGGGCCAGGGCGGCCAGCGGGGCGGGCAGCAGCAGCCAGGGCAGGACATGGCCGCCGAGGAGCACGATCGTCCAGACGGGCAGGCCGAGGGGGGTCGCCATGCCTTCGCGGGCGTTCTTGAGGAAGCCGTTCCAGCTTTCGCGGAAGCCCCGGTACATGCGGCAGGTGGCGAGATGCGCGCCCGCCACCACCTCCGTCCGGTGGCCGGCGGCGCGGAGGCGGCGGGCGAGGGCCAGGCCGTCATGCAGCACGCCGCGCAGCGCCGCGTGGCCGCCGCTGGCGCGATAGGCGCCGGCCTCCACCAGAATGAGCTGCCCGCAGGCGGCGGCGAGCGCCGGGTGGCGGGTGAAGGCGCGCCCGGCGCCGGGCAGGTAGCCCAGCATCAGCAGGTTGATCGCCGGGACCGTCAGCGCCTCGCCCAGCGTGCCGATCTCCTGACGGGGCACGCCGCTCGCGAGGGTCAGCCGGTGCCGGCGCGCATGGTCGGCCAGGGCGACCGCCGCCTGGGGGGCGAGGCGCACATCGGCGTCGATGAAGAGCAGGTGCCCACCCCGCGCCGCCTCGGCGAGGCGGGCGCAGGCATGGACCTTGCCGGTCCAGCCCGGAGGCAGGGGCGGGGCTCGCAGCAGGCGCAGGCGGGGGTCGCGCTCCGCCAGGGCTTCCACGATGGCGGCGGTGCCGTCGCGGGAGCCGTCGTCCATCACCAGCACCTCCACCGCCACGCCGGCCGAGGCCAGGGCGGCCTGGACGCAGGCGGCGATATGGGCGGCCTCGTCGCGGGCGGGGATGAGGATCGAGACCAGTTCACCCGCCGGTTCCGTGCCGCGATCCGGTGCCTTCGGGCGCGGAAGCAGGATGGCGTTGAGCAGGGCCATGCCGACCGGGAAGAGCACCAGCGCCAGGGCCAGGACCTGCAGGAACAGCGACAGGCTCATCGGGCGTGCCGCGCGTCGAAGCCCTGCCCGCTGGCCAGGGCGCGCAGGCGGCGCCAGAGGTCGTAGGCGCCACCCATGCCCTCCCGCCCCTGCAACAGGGTGGTGAAGCGGTCGCCGTCGCGCGCGACGGCATCGCCCGCCAGGCGGTCCATGGTGGCGGTGAGCGCCGCGCGCAGCCGCTCCGCACGTTCGTCGCGGGTCATCGCCGCCAGCTCGGCGCCGGGGATGGGGGGGCCGAAACCGGCGAGCATCTCGGGCTTGCGCTCCGTCCAGAAGGGGTATTCCAGCGCCAGCGGCAGGAAGCGCGCGGCGGGGGCGATTTCCGGCAGGCGCAGCAGGCCGGGCACGATGCCCACGGGCCGTTCCCGCACATCCTGGAAGCGGCCGGGCGCGTTGATCCACAGGGCATGGCCCGGCACGGCCAGCACCCCCCGCGCCGTGCGCAGGAAGGAGGCCGCGCCGCGTGGCGTGCCGCTTTCCACGCCGAAGACGCCGAGCCGGCGCATGAAGCGGTAGCGGGACAGGGCCTCCGCCTCCATCGGGATGAAGGTGCGCTGCCGGGGGAGCAGGGCGGTGGAGAGCAGCATGAAGGCCACGCCGTCCCACCAGGAGGGGTGGTTGGCGAAGACCACCAGCGGCGTGCCGGGCGGGCCGGGATCGGGCTGCCCCCAGCGGGCGAGGCGCAGCGCCCGCATATGGCGGCGGCCGAAGCGGGTGAAGGCCCGGCGGAAGAAGCCGTGCCAGCGCGCGTCGTAGAGCGCGAGCGGGTCCTCCGCCATGCCGCTTCCTGCCGGCATGGCGGCTACTCGGCCGCCTGCGGCATGTCGGCCTCCCGCAACCCGGCCCGCTCCGCCGCCGCACCCATGCCGCGCCCGCCGAGGTCGCGGTCCAGCGCATCCGCCGCGATCCAGCCGGACATCATCACCATCGGCATGCCGGGCCCCGGATGCGCGGTGCCGCCGGCGAGGTAGAGCCCCTTCACGGCGCGCGAGCGGTTGCCGGGCTTGAAGGCGCCGAGGAAAGTGCCGTGCGAGGCGAGGCCATAGATGGCGCCGTTCAGCACCTTGTAGCGGTCGTGGATGTCCTGCGGTGTCAGGGCGCGCTCCACCACGATGCGCTCCTCGATATCCTCCATCCCGGCGCTGCGCTTCAGCTTGTCGAGGATGGTCTGCCGGTAGGCGGGCAGCATCCGCGACCAGTCGTGATGCGGGCGCAGATAGGGGGTGTGGACGAGGACGTAGAGCGCCTCGCCGCCTTCCGGCGCCACGGAGGGATCGCTGGCGGAGGGCGCGGCAAGATAGGCGGTCGGGTCCGGCGCGGGCTCGCCCCGGCGATAGATGCTGTCGAACTCCTCCTCCGCGTCGCGGGAGAAGACGAAGTCGTGGTGGGCCAGGTGCTCGTAGCGCTTCCGCAGGCCCAGATAGAGCACCACGCCGGAACAGGCGGGCTCGTAGCCCTTGCGCGCGTATTTCCGGCCGGTGTCGCCGCCCACCAGCTCCTTGTAGGTGCGGATGGCGTCCATGTTGGAGATGACGGCGTCGCAGGCGATGTGCTCGCCATTGGCGGTGACGCCCTTCACGCTTTTCCCCCCTGGACCGTCCTGGATGTCGAAGCCGGTGACCTCCACGCCCGGGCGCAGGTCGGCGCCGAGGTCGCCCGCCAGCTTCGCCAGCCCTTCCGCCACGGCGCGCGTGCCGCCGACGGGATACCAGACACCCTCGCTCGCCTGCATGTCGCCGATCGAGCAGAGCACAGCGGGCGCCTTGTAGGGGTTGGAGCCGACATACTGGCAGTAGTGGTCCAGCATCTGCGCCAGGCGCTCGTCCGGCACGTGGCTGCGGATGATCTTCGCGACGTTCTGGCCCATGCGGAGGCTCAGCACGTCCTTCATCGTGCCGGGCTGCATGTTGCTCCGCCAGTCGATCGTGTCGAAGAGGTCCTCGACCGGCTTCCAGAAGAAGAACTTCTCCGACACGCCGTGCAGGTGGCGCGCCAGCTTCTGGAACTTCTCGTAGCCGGGGCCGAGATCGCGGCCCGGCGCGAAATCCTCCATGGCGCGGGCCATGGCAGGCACGTCCTCCCGCAGGTCGATGCGCGTGCCATCCCCGAAGAAGCAGCGCCATTGCGGGTCGAGGCGGATCAGCGGCAGCTCCGCCTGCTGGTCGCGCCCGGCCTCGGCGAAGATCCGGCGCAGCACGCGCGGCACGGTCAGGATGGTCGGGCCCATGTCGAAGCGGAAGCGGCCGGAGCCGTCCGGCGCCTCCAGCTCCAGCACCGCCGCCTTGCCGCCGAGCCAGGGGTTCTTGTCGAAGAGCGTCACCTGATGCCCGCGCGCCTGCGCCACCGCCGCCGCGGCGAGGCCGCCCAGGCCGGAGCCGATCACCACCACCCGTGCCATCGTTCCCCTCCCCCTCAGGCTTCCGCCGGCGTGGCGGCCACCGCGCCGTGCAGCCGCGTGTCCACGCCGTGCAGGCCCATGTCGCGCAGGCAGAGATCGGCGCTGATGCGCGCCCCTTCGTAGATCACCGGCAGGCCGGAGCCCGGATGCGTGCCACCGCCGACAAGATAGACGCCCTGCACGTCATTGAAGCGGTTGCCGGGGCGGAAGGCCAGCATCTGCCGCAGGTCGTGCGCGAGGTTGAAGGTCGCGCCGAAGCCCACGGAGAACTCGTCCCGCCAGTCCATGGGCGTCACCATGCGCTCGTGCCGGATGCGGGGGCGCAGGTCGCCGATGCCGAGCTTCTGCACACGGTCCAGTGCCAATTCCCGGTAGTGGCTGGCCGCCCGGGACCAGTCCAGGCCGCGGGCATCGCCCTCCCGCAGGTTGGGCACGGGGACGAGGAGGTAGAGCGCGCTGTGCCCGGGCGGGGCCATGCCGTCCTCCGTGGCGCCGGCATGTTGCAGGTAGATCGAGGGCGTCTGCGGCAGCGTGCCCTCGCCGACCTCGCGCAGGTTCCGCTCGTAATCCTCGGCCAGCAGGATGCTGTGGTGCGCGAGTTGCGGAAAGGTGCCCTCCACGCCGAGATAGAGCATGAAGGTGGAGCAGGAATAGCGCGCCGTCTCGATCTTGCGGTCCGGCCAGCGGCGGCGGAGATGGTCGGGGATCAGGCGCGGCGCGGCATGGGCGAAATCCGCGTTCATCACCACCGCATCGGCGTCGAAGCTGCGGCCGCCGCTGTCCACGCCGCGCGCGCGCCGGCCCTCGAAGCGGATGCGGTCCACCGGGCTGTCGAGGCGAATCTCCGCGCCCAGGCGTTCCGCCACGCGCGCCATGGCCAGCGCCACCGCGCCGCAGCCGCCGCGCGGGTGGAAGACGCCGTGCTCGTATTCCAGGAAGCTCAGGATGGTGAACAGGCTCGGGCAGCGATAGGGGCTCATCCCGAGGTACTTGGTCTGGAAGGAGAAGGCGAGGCGCGTGCGCGGATCGCGGAAGAAGCGCCGCATGTCGCCATCCACGGATTTCGCCGGGCGCAGATGCGGCAGGGCGCGCAGCAGGTCCGGCGCCATCATGTCGGCGGCGCGGGTGAAGGCGCGTTCCAGCACCGGGCGGAAGCTCTTCAGCTTGGCGCGGTTGTCGGCCAGGAAGCGGCGCAGGTTGCCCGCGTCACGCGGGTCGAGCTTGGCGATCTCCGCCTCCATCCGGTCCAGGTCGGAGGTCGCGTCGAGCGTGACGCCGCCGTCGCCCTGCTCGAACAGCAAGCGGTATTGCGGGTCGAGGCGCAGGAGCTCCACCTCGTCGCGAAGCTCGGCACCGCAGTCGCGGAAGATCTCCTCCAGGATGCGCGGGTAGAGGAAGAAGGTCGGCCCGAGGTCGAAGCGATAACCGCCCGGGGCTTCCAGGCGCCGGTTGCGGCCGCCGACCATGCTGTCCTTCTCCAGCACGGTGACGCGCACGCCCCGCGCGGCCAGGAGCATCGCGGCGGCGAGGCCGCCCGGTCCGGCCCCAATGACCACCGCCTGCGGACGGTCGGACCGGATCGAAGGAGCGTAGAGAGGAGCATTCATCGTGTGGCGCTGGATCCGGTCAGGCGGGGGGAACGGGTGGCGAACTGTCCATGTTCGTGCGAACCGCCGGCCCGCAAGGCCCGCGACGCCACGGGACGGGCCATGCTCCGGTTTTCGTGACCATTCCGGTGCGGCCGGGCGCGGCCCCGCCTTCAGCCTTCGGGGAGCAGGTGCGGCGGGAGATCGGCCCGCCCGGCCACCCAGGCGGCCAGGGCGGGGAGGTGTTCCGGCCGGGCGGCCGCGGCAGCCAGCGCCTCGCCCAGGACCGGGCCGAACTTGAAGCCATGGCCGGAGGTGCCGCAGAGGGCGAGGCAGCGCTCCCCGGGCCGGGCCAGCGTGATGCGCTCCTCCGGCGCGACCTCGTAGTAGCAGGCGCGGGCGCCCAGCACCCGGTAGCCCGCGGCATCGCGCAGGCGCGGGCGGGCGAGGGCCAGGATCTCCTCCGCCTCCGCCGCGCTGGCCTCGCGCGGGTCCTCCGGATCGCCGCGCATCGAGAAACGGTGGTCGCCGATCTTCAGCGGCGTGCCGGCCACCGGCGGCACGGCGTAGAAGCCGCCGCTGGGCGAGAGGTCCAGCAGCATCGGCCCGGCCTCCCAGGCGGCACGATGCGCGGCGGGCGGTTCCAGGAAGACCACGATCTGGCGCGAGGGCGTGGCGCGCGGGGCGAGTTCCGGCAGCAGGGCGGCGGTCCAGGGGCCGGCGGCCAGGACCAGCAGGTCGGCCTCCGCCACCCTGCCGTCCGCGAGCCTCGCCTGGCCCCGCGCCGGGTCCACCGCCTCCACCCGCGCCCGGCGCAGCGTGACGCCGGCGGCCTCCAGATGGCGCGCCAGCCCGGCCACGATGCGTTCCGCCAGCAGCACCCCGCCCGTGGGCACCAGGGTCGCCTCGGCGAGTCCGGCCGGGTCGAGCATGGGGAAGCGGGCGGTGAGGCCGGCGGGCGGGATCTCCTCCATCCGGTGCCCTGCCGATCCCAGGGCGGTGCGGCTGGCGGCCAGCCAACTGTCCTGCGCATCCGCCAGCATCAGCGTGCCGGTGGGGATGTAGGGCGCCTCCCCGATGGCGGCGAAGAGGCGGTCCCAGGCCCGGTGGGCGCGGTCCACCATCCGCATATAGACCGCCTCCGCCCCATAGGCGTGGCGGATCAGCCGGTGATGGTCCACCGAGGAGCCGCGCGGGTTGGGGCAGGCATCCTGTTCCAGCAGTTCCACCGCCCAGCCCGCCCGGTGCAGCGCCCGGGCGGAGCAGAGCCCCATGATGCCACCGCCGACCACCAGCGCCTTGCCCATGCCCCCACAACCCTCCTCGCCTTTCCGGCGAATCATCGCCGGGGCGGGGAAGGCTGGACCAGGACCGGGCGGGACGGAAGCCGGGTGTGGCGTGCCGCGCCCCGCCGGTTGCGCCGGACGGGGCGCGGGACGCTCAGGGATGCAGCACGCCGCGAATCAGGAAGCCCACGGCGCCGACCGCCAGCACGCCGCAGGCCCAGAGCAGCACGAACCAGCCGAGGCGGCGCCAGCGGCCGGGCGCCGCCGCCATCTCAGTGATACCCGGCACCGGCCCGGACCTTGCCCCGGAAGAGCCAGTACACATAGCCCGTGTAGCCCAGGATGATCGGCAGCAGCACCACGGCGCCGACCAGCAGGAAGATCTGCGAGGAGGCCGGGGCCGCCGCCTGCCAGATGGTGACCGAGGGCGGCACGATATGCGGGTACATGCTGATGCCGAAGCCGACATAGGTGATCAGGAAGATGCACAGCGCCAGCACGAAGGGCTTCGCATCCGCCCAGAGCCCGTGCTGGTCCGCATCCCGCACCGCGCGGAAGTACAGCCAGGCCAGCGCGACCACGATGACCGGCACCGGCGCGGCGAGGACGATGTTGGGGAAGCCCAGCCAGCGCGCCGCGAAGGCGGGTTGCAGGAAGGGCATGGTGACCGACACCACGAAGATGAAGCAGAGCAGCACGGCCATCATGCTGCCGGCCTGGTGCCGGGCGCGGTCGTGCAGCGCGCCCTCGGTCTTCCACAGCAGCCAGCAGGCGCCGAGCACGCCATAGCCGGTGACGAGCGCCAGGCCGGTAAGCAGGGAGAAGGGCGTCAGCCAGTCCCACCAGCCGCCGGCATAGGCGTTGTTCTCGACATGGATACCCTGCACGAAGGCGCCGAGCGCGATGCCCTGGCAGAAGGTGGCGACGTAGGAGCCCCAGGAGAAGGCGCGGTCCCACCATTTCTGCTGCGTCTCGTTGGCGGCGCGGAAGCGCATCTCGAAGGAGACGCCGCGGAAGACCAGGGCGAGCAGCATCAGGATGACGGGCAGGTAGAGCGCCGGCAGGATGATCGAGAAGGCGAGCGGGAAGGCGGGCATCAGCCCGACGCCGCCCAGCACCAGCCAGGTCTCGTTGCCGTCCCAGACCGGGGCGATGCTGTTCACCGCCACGTCCCGGTCCTCCTTGCGCGGCATGACCGGGAAAAGGATGCCGATGCCGAGGTCGAAGCCGTCGAGGCAGACATAGACGAAGACCGCGACGGCGATGAGGAAGGCCCAGATGAAGGCCAGGACATGGGGGTCGAGCATCGCGCCTCACTCCGCCGGTTGGGTCTGGGGACGCGGGTCCGGCCCACGCTGGGCCGAGGGAGCGGGGGTGGTGCCCGCCGAGCGGATCGGCTTGTCGGTGGGCGGCCCTTCCTCGTGCGCCTGCGGCGTCTGCGAGAAGAGGCGGAAGAGGAACCAGATCCCGGCGCCGAAGACGATGAAATAGACGATGGCGAAGGCCACGAGCGAGGTGGCCACGGCCGGCGCGCCGATCGGCGCGACGCTGTTGGCCGTGGTCAGGTGGCCATAGACGGTGAAGGGCTGCCGCCCCGCCTCGGTTACGATCCAGCCCGCCGTGACCGCGACCAGCCCGGCCGGGCCCATGGCGATGGCGGCGCGCAACACCCAGGGCGTGTCATAGAGCCGCCCGCGCAGGCGCAGCACGAGGCTGCTCAGCCCCAGCCCGATCATCAGCAGGCCGAGCGCCACCATGATGCGGAAGGCGAAGAAGACCAGCGGGATGTTGGTGGGCCAGTGGTCGCGCGGCAGGTCCTTCAGCCCGCGCACCTCGCCGGTCCAGCTATGGGTGAGGTAGAGGCTGGCGAGGTTGGGGATGCCGACCTGCAGCCGCGTGCGCTCCTCCTCCGCCGAGGGGATGCCGAAGAGGATGGCGGGGGCACCGCGCTCCGTCTCGAAATGCCCCTCCATGGCGGCAAGCTTGGCCGGCTGGTGGTGGAAGGTGTTGCCGCCATGCAGGTCGCCCAGCACCGCCTGGATGGGCGCCACGATGGTGAGCATCCACATCGCCATGGAGAACATCACCCGGGCGCGCGGATTGGCCTCCCGCGTGCCGAGCGTGTCGTTGCGCCGCTCCCGCAGCACGTGGAAGGCGCCGACCGCGCCGACGATCAGCGCGGTGGTGAGATAGGCGCCGGTGACGGTGTGCAGGAAGCGGTAGGGGAAGGAGGGGTTGAAGATGATCGCCCACCAGTCCTCCGGATGGAAGCTGCCGTCGGGGGCGATGCTGAAGCCCTGCGGCGTCTGCATCCAGGAATTGGCGGCGAGGATCCAGAAGGCGGAGAAGCAGGTGCCGATCGCGACCAGGCAGGTGGCGGTGAAGTGCAGCCCCTTGCCCACGCGCTCCAGCCCGAAGAGCATCACGCCGAGGAAGCCGGCCTCCAGGAAGAAGGCGGTCAGGACCTCGTAGCCCAGCAGCGGCCCCAGGATCGGCCCGGCCCGGCGCGAGAGCTCCGACCAGTTGGTGCCGAACTGGTAGGACATGACGATGCCCGAGACCACGCCCATGGCGAAGGCGATCGCGAAGATCTTCAGCCAGTAGCGGAAGGTATCGAGATAGACGGCATTCCCCGTCCAGAGCCAGCGCGCCTCCAGCACCGCGAGATAGGAGGCGAGGCCGATGGTGAAGGCGGGGAAGAGGAAGTGCCAGACCACCACGAAGGCGAACTGGAAGCGGGCGAGGTCCAGCGCGCTGGGCAGCAGGGACTCGATCATGGGCGGGGGCTCCACGGATTCGGGCGTCGCGCTCCAACAGTTGAGCGCGGTGGGCGGTGCAGGATGGGTCACAAACGCGAGGGCTGGCGCATCATCTCTCTTTCCCTGGAATGGCTGCCCTGGGCGGGCGCGGGCCGCGCGCGATGGAAACCAGCCGGTCCTTCGCATCCAGAAGGCGGGTGACGCGCGCGCCGGGCGACAGGAGCATGGCAAGGCGCTCCGTCTCCGGCGTCCTCACGTCATCATACCAGCGGCTGAATGCGCAGAACCGGGAGAAGCCAAGTCCCCTTTGCAGCGGCCGGAGCGGACCTGGATATCCCCTTGTCCCCGGGGTTAGCCTTCGCATTCCGGCGGCCTCGTCGATCCGTCGCTCTCCGGGTTGGCCTTGCCGTGCGGTGCCCCTCGCCACGGGCCAAGGGGCGCGGCGCCCTGGGGGCACCACCCGCCATCCCGATGGAAGAGACATGGCCCAGAACATCTATGACAAGCCGGAGTTCTTCGCGGGCTACAGCCGCCTGGACCGTTCCGTCCACGGGCTGGACGGGGCTCCCGAATGGCCGGCCATCCAGGCGATGCTGCCGGATCTGCGCGGGCGGCGCGTCGTCGATCTCGGCTGCGGCTTCGGCTGGTTCGCCCGCTGGGCGGCGGAACAGGGGGCCCGCCAAGTGCTGGGGTTCGACCTGTCGGAGCGGATGCTGGAGCGGGCCAGGGCGGAAACGTCGCATCCCGCCGTGGCCTATGAACGGGCCGACCTGGAAAGCCTGGAACTGCCCATGGCGGGCTTCGACCTCGCCTACAGCTCACTCGCCTTCCACTACATCGCGGATTTTCCGCGGCTGGTCCGGATGCTGTTCCATGCCATCGCGCCCGGCGGGCATCTCGTCTTCACCATCGAGCACCCGATCTACATGGCCTCCCTGAATCCGGGCTGGCTGCTCCGGGACGACGGCACCCGCTACTGGCCGGTGGACCATTACGCAGTGGAGGGGGAGCGCCGCACGGACTGGCTGGCGGACGGGGTGGTGAAGCAGCACCGGATGCTGGGCACCACGGTGAATGCGCTGATCGGAGCCGGCTTCACGCTCCGGGCGCTCCGGGAATGGTCCCCGGCGCCGGAACAGCTCGCGGCGCGGCCCACCCTGGCGGAGGAGATGGACCGGCCGATGATGGCGCTCCTCGCCGCGCAACGGTAGGCGCGCGCGGGTCAGCCCATCCAGCCCGCCGGGCCCCAGAGCAGGGCGGTCAGCACCAGCCCGGTCACGGAGACGATGGTCTGCAGCACCGACCAGGCCCAGACGGTCTGGCCGAGGCGCAGGCCGAAGAACTCCCGGATCATCCAGAAGCCCGCATCGTTGACGTGGCAGAAGAAGACCGACCCCGAGCCGATCGCCAGCACCAGCAGGGAGGTCTGCGCCGGGGTCAGGCCGAAGCCGCCGACCAGCGGGGCCATCAGCCCGGCCACCGCCGTGGTCGCCACCGTGGCAGAGCCGGTCGCCTGGCGCAGGCAGACGGCGATCAGCCAGGCCAGCAGCACCAGCGGCATGCCGGTGTCCTGCGCGATCTTGCCAAGCGTGCCGGTGATGCCGGCCTCCACCAGCACCTGCTTGAAGCCACCGCCCGCGCCGATGGTCAGCAGCAGGATGGCGATGGGCGGCAGGGCGGCGCTCATCACCTTGCCCACCTCCGTCCGCGTGGCGCCGCGGGCCCAGCCCAGGGCGATGGCGGCGAAGACCACGCTGGTCGCCAGAGCCACGATGGGGGCGCCGACGGCCTCCAGCAGAGTCCGCGCCGCGCCGGGCGGCAGCGCCACCTGGGCCACGGTGCGGCAGAGCATCAGCGCGACCGGCAGCAGCAGCACCACCAGCGACAGGGCGAAGGAGGGGCGGGCGCCCGGCGTGACCCAGCTCTCGCCATGCTGCTCCTCCTTCCGCCGCGTCGCGGCCTGCCCGGCCTCCCGCATCGAGGGGATGCGCACGATCACATGGCTGTAGAGCGGCCCGGCCAGAGCCACCGCCGGCACGGCGATCAGCAGGCCGAAGCCCAGGGTCAGGCCGAGATCCGCGTGGAGCTGCGCGATGCCGATCAGCGGTCCGGGATGCGGCGGCACCAGCGCGTGCAGCGTCGTCATGCCGGCCAGAGCGGGGATGGCCACCTGCATCACCGGCAGCTTCGTCTTCTGCGCCATGGCGAAGATGATCGGGATCATGATGACCAGCCCGACCTCGAAGAAGAGCGGCAGGCCGATCAGCATGGCGACCAGGGCCAGCAGCCAGGGCAGGCTGCGCGCCGTGGCATGCTGCAGCACGCCGTCCACGATGCGGTCGGCCGCGCCCCCGGCGGTGAGCAGCCCGCCCAGCATGGCGCCGAGCGCGATCACCACGCCGATATCGCCCAGCACGCCGCCCGCGCCATGTTCGAAGGCGGGGGTGAGCTTTTCGATCGGCAGGCCGGTGATGGCGGCGAAGACGCCGGCGCCGAGCATGATGGCGAGGAAGGCGGCGATCCGGCCCCAGGCGATCAGCAGGACGATCACAGCGAGCGCGACCGCCACGGCAATGAGAAGAAGCGTGTCGCCGCTGTTCCAGGCTGCCGTCATAGGCATCACTCCACCAGTCCGGGTGGAAGCTCCCGCAGCGCGGAATCCCTGTCAAAGCAGGGCAGGCATGTGCCCGCCTGCGGGACGATCCGGACGGCCAATGATCGCGCGGATCGGGGGGGACGTTGCGCTGCTGGGCCGGCCCCGGGGGAGAGGCGC
Source organism: Roseomonas gilardii (assembly GCF_001941945.1). NCBI lineage: Bacteria > Pseudomonadati > Pseudomonadota > Alphaproteobacteria > Acetobacterales > Roseomonadaceae > Roseomonas > Roseomonas gilardii. Next base: position 937,090 of record NZ_CP015583.1, read on the forward strand.
CGCCTCTCCGCCCGGACCCCCTCACCGCCGGGGACCGAAGCCGGTCCCCGGACCCCTGGCCCGAGTTGGCGCCTGTGGTGGCCGTCAGTTTCCAGGGTCGATCCCGCGGGGCCGACGGATACGGCGGGTGCTGCAGGAAGAAGACATGCCGGTCGCGCTGGTGGCGCCCGCAGCCGCCGGAGAGCCATGCTCTCCGGCACGATCCGGCCGCAGCAGGAGCCAGTGAAAGGCAGGTCCAGGAGCCACCGGCTCCTGGCGGATGGGGGTATCGGGGGTAAGGCGGAGCCTTCCCCCGGGCCACAAGTGCCGCGACGGCCGGCGCGGCTTGCCGCAGCTACTCCGCGGCGGGGCTGTAGATCTGGCTGCCGCCGTCGCGGAAGCGTTCCGCCATCTCGGCCATGCCTTCCTCGGCGGCGGCGCGGATGGCCTCGTCGCGGATGTCCTGGCTGATCTTCATGGAGCAGAACTTGGGCCCGCACATGGAGCAGAAATGCGCGACCTTGTGCGCTTCCTTGGGCAGGGTCTCGTCGTGATAGGCGCGCGCCGTTTCCGGATCGAGGCCCAGGTTGAACTGGTCCTCCCAGCGGAACTCGAAGCGCGCGCGGCTCAGCGCGTCGTCCCAGGCCCGTGCCGTGGGGTGACCCTTGGCGAGGTCGGCGGCATGGGCGGCGATCTTGTAGGCGATCACGCCGGCCTTCACGTCGTCGCGGTCAGGCAGGCCCAGATGCTCCTTCGGCGTGACGTAGCAGAGCATCGCCGTGCCGAACCAGCCGATCATCGCCGCGCCGATGGCCGAGGTGATGTGGTCGTAGCCCGGCGCCACATCGGTCGTGAGCGGGCCGAGGGTGTAGAAGGGTGCCTCGCCGCAGACCGCGAGCTGCTTGTCCATGTTGGCCTTGATCTTGTGCATCGGCACATGGCCGGGGCCCTCGATCATCACCTGGCAGTCGTGCTTCCACGCCACCTGGGTCAGCTCGCCCAGCGTTTCCAGCTCGGCGAACTGCGCCGCGTCGTTGGCATCGGCGATGGAGCCGGGGCGCAGGCCGTCGCCCAGCGAGAAGGCGACGTCATAGGCGCGCATGATCTCGCAGATCTCGTCGAAGCGCGTGTAGAGGAAGCTCTCCCGGTGATGCGCCAGGCACCACTTGGCCATGATCGAGCCGCCGCGCGAGACGATGCCGGTGACGCGCCGCGCGGTGAGCGGCACATGGGCGAGGCGCACGCCGGCATGGATGGTGAAGTAGTCCACGCCCTGTTCCGCCTGCTCGATCAGCGTGTCGCGGAACACCTCCCAGCTCAGCTCCTCGGCCACGCCGCCGACCTTCTCCAGCGCCTGGTACAGCGGCACGGTGCCGACGGGGACGGGGGCGTTGCGCAGGATCCATTCGCGCGTGTCGTGGATGTTGCGGCCGGTGGAAAGGTCCATGATCGTGTCGGCGCCCCAGCGGATCGCCCAGACCATCTTGTCCACCTCCTCCGCCACCGAGGAGCTGACCGCCGAGTTGCCGATATTGGCGTTGATCTTCACCAGGAAGTTCCGCCCGATCGCCATCGGCTCGGATTCCGGGTGGTTCACGTTGTTCGGGATGATGGCGCGGCCGCGGGCGATCTCGTCGCGCACGAATTCCGCCGTCACCACGTCCGGGATGCTGGCGCCGAAATCCTCGCCGTCGCGGATGACCTCGCGCAGCATCTCGCGGCGCATGTTCTCGCGGATGGCGACGAATTCCATCTCCGGCGTGACGATGCCGCGCCGGGCATAGGCCATCTGCGTCACCGCCGCGCCGGCCCTGGCGCGCAGCGGGCGGATGCGGCCCGGGAACCGCGGCACGCGGTGGCTGTCGGAAACGTTGCCGTTGTCCTCCGGCCGGATGGCGCGGCCCTCGGTCTCCTCCACGTCGCCGCGGGCGCGGATCCAGGCGTCGCGGGTGCGGGCGAGGCCGCTCGCGATGTCCACCTTCGCCTCGGGGTCGGTATAGGGGCCGGAGGCGTCGTAGAGCGTGACGGGCGGCTCCTTGGCGGAGGGGTGCACCGCGATCTCGCGGAAGGGCACGCGGAAGCCGCGCGCCGGGCATTCCACATAGACGCGGCGGGAGCCCGGGATCGGGCCGGTCACGACCTCGCCGATCTGCATGGGGGATTTCGGGGGAAGGCTGTCTGGCACGGTCGGATCTCCTGAACCTGCTTTCGGTCGGAGACCCGGGTCGTCTGGTGTGACGTCGGGGTGGGGCGCCTACGGATGATTCCCGGCCCGTGGCGGCCCGTTCCTGTCCCTTCGCCGGCATGACCCGGATCAGGTTCGAAGGGTCAGCGCGGCGGGCGGAAGCCCCAGCGCTATCTCAGCCCCTGAACCGGGACCCCCCTTGGAACATGCGCGCATCAGGGCCACGCGGCGCCGCGGCTGTCAACGGCCGAGGCGGCCCTCGCGGCTTCGTGCGCCCGGTCTGGTGTGCGGCTTCACGCGGTCAGGCGGCGACGGCGAGCACCGCAGGGCCGCGCTCCACCGCGCCCTGCTCCACCTGGAGATCGAGCAGGCCGACGAGACGGGCGAGGTCGCCGCGGACGAGGTGCACCATCTCCGCCGGCATGGACTTCATGCCGAAGGACAGGCGCAGGGTGCCATCCTCGCGGTGCGAGGCGAAATGGTCAGGCACCAGGTCGCGCTTGGCGAAGGGCTGCATCACGCGCGGCAGCAGGCCGGGAGAGGGCTCGGCGAGCAGGCTGAAGCGGGCGGCGACGGTGGCGGAAACGAGGTCGGACATGGCTCTGGAGGCCTCCGGAAAAGCACGGCGAAGAGGGGGTGACGGATCAGTGTCCCGGCCGCTCTTCGCCCGCCTCGGAGGGGAAGCCCCCTCGGGCGGCGCTCAGGCGACCGGGCGGATAATTCGCCGCGTGGAGGTCCAGACCGTCATGCCGGCGAGCCTAGGACGCGCTTCGGGTGGCTGTACAGGCAGCCCGGTGAAAACCGGCGCGGATCTGATCCGCGCCGGGTGCATGACGGGCCTCAGGCACTCGCGCCCGCCGCATGCATCTGGTCCTCCTCCGTGACGGTCTTGCGCCAGGGGGAGGGAATGACGATGCCCAGCTCCTCGAACCTCGCCTGGATGCGGCGGTTCAGCTCGCGCGCCACCGGGGCGCGCTGCGAGGGCTCGGTCTTCAGCCGGGCGCGCAGCACCACGCCGGTCTCCAGCAGCCGCTCCACGCCCATGACGTCCATGTCGTCGCGGATCGCCGCGCTCCAGCGCGTCTCGCCCCGCATCTCCTTCGCGATCTGGCGCAGCACCTCGGCCACGCGATCCGTGTCCTCGCCATAGGAGAGCGAGAATTCCAGCATGGCGAAGGCGAAGTCGCGGGTCATGTTGGTGACGGAGGTGACGGAGGAGAAGGGGATGATGTGCACCGACCCGTCCACCGCGCGCAGCCGGATGGAGCGGATCGAGAGCCGCTCCACCACCCCGGTCTGAGGCGGCGTGCCGAGGGTGACGCTGTCGCCCACCGCCACCGCATCCTCCAGCAGAAGGAAGAGGCCCGTCACCACGTCCTTCACCAGAGTCTGCGAACCGAAGCCGATGGCGACGCCGACGACCGAGGCGCCGGCGATCAGCGGCGCGACGTTCACCCCGATCTCGCTCAGCACGTTCAGCACCAGGAAGATCAGGATCACGATCATCAGCGCCGTGCGCATCATCGGCAGCAGGGTGCGCACGCGGGCGGAACGCGCCGCCTGCCCCTCGCGCGAGGCCCGGGTGAGCTGGCGGGCGATGGCGCTGTTCGCCACCTCCCAGACCAGGATGGCCACGAGCACGCTGACGCCGATGGAGCCCAGCGCCGCCAGGATGCGCGAGCCCAGCCTGCCCTGGGTGAACCAGGCGAAGGCGCCGATGCCCCAGGCCTCCAGCAGCAGCAGCAAGGCCGCCACGGTCAGCACGCCGCTCACCAGGCCGCGCAGCAGGGGGCCGTAGCGGGTGGCGCGCAGCTCCAGCCCCGGATAGCGGGCGGCGAGGCCGGCGGGGAGCGCCATGGCACGGTCCAGGAGCTGGCGCAGGCCCACATCGAGCCCCTTCGCCACGCCGAGGATCAGCAGCGTCGCCCCGGTGCCGCGCAGCAGGCGCGTGAAGCCGTCCGGCACCTCCAGTGCCCAGACGCCCCAGAGCGCGAGCAGCCAGAGGATGACCACCACGTGCCAGATCCCGGCCAGCCGGTTGCGCAGCGTGCGCAGCACGGCGCGGGAGCCCGAGGGCTCCTCGCCCGGCGCCAGTTCCGGCGCGCGCAGCAGCCCGGCCACCACCTGCCGCTTCTGCACCACGACGATGACCAGCATCAGCGAGACCAGCAGCATGATCAGCCGGATGATGCCGTCATGCACCGCCCAGGGGACGCCGAACTGCAGGCTGGCCTCGGCCAGCGCATAGCCGAAGACCGAGAGCCCCACGATGCGGCGCAGCCAGCGGGTGAAATAGGCCGCCGTCTCGTCCGGCATGCGGATCAGCCGCAGATGCGCCGAGGCGGGCGAGAGCAGCATGCGCGAAGCCATCATGATGGCCCGGCACAGCACATAGGCGTTGTTGACGGTGAGCAGCACCAGCTCCGTGGTGGGCAGGGGATGCACCGCATCCACCATCGGATAGGCGACCAGCGCGAAGCCCAGCACCGGCAGCAGGTCGAGCAGCAGGCGCCCGGCCACGATGGGCACGCGGCGCAGCCAGTTCCAGCGGTCGCCCGGCGCCGGGGCCATGGCGTCCAGCCGCCGGCGCGGCGCGCGCAGCAGGTGATAGACCGCGATTTCCGCCAGCACGCCGAGGCCGAAGGTCAACAGCATCTTCCAGGCGGCGTCGGTGATGCGGACCCGCGCCACCGGGTCGCGCGCCACGCCGGAGGCCCAGGAGGCCACGGCCGGCAGGTCGGCGAGCACCCGTGCCCCGGCCATGACCTGGGCCACCGCGTGGCGCAGGCGTTCGGCCGCGCCGCTGGCGATCTGGCCGACCAGGTTGTTCGGCACCACGACGGAGCTGGCGGGGGCGGTCTCGGCGGCGGGCGGGGCGGCGGCCGCTGCCTCCGCGGGCGCGGCAGAGGGGGCGGCAGAGGGGGCGGATGCGGGCGCCGGGGAAGGGGCCGTCGAAGGGGCCGTCGAAGGGGCCTCGGCCGTGGCGGGGGCACCGCCCTCGCGCCTTGCCCGCTCGGCCGCGTTCAGGGTCTCCAGGCTTCGGATCAGCTCGTTGCGCCGGCTCTCGTCGCGCAGCACGCCGAGCATGCGCTCGGCCTCGCCCGGAGGCAGGCCGGCGGCGCGGCCCGGGCTGGCGGTCTGGCTGCCGTTATGGGCGGCTGGCGGCGTGGCCGGGCGTGGCGTCGGGGCGGGCTCGGCGGGCCGGGGCGGCGTTGGGGCCGCCGGGGCGGGGCTCACGGGCTGTGCCGGCGGCAGCGGCTCGGCCGGCGCCATCTGGGCCAGCGCCTCCGGTCCGGCCAGGGGAAGCGGCAGGGCCAGGGTCAGGCTGGCCAGGAACAACAGGGCCAGAAGTCTGGCGAGGGGGCGGCGAGGCATGGTGGCGCCTTGGACCGCGCCGCGTGGCGCCGGTCAATCGGGTACCGTCAATCGGGTGTCCCGCCGGGCGCCCGCGCCAGCCATGAGAGTGCCCCGGCGGCGATGCGGGCCAGGGGCGTTGCGCTCCGGCCGTTCCGGCACAACTCTGATCGCATGATCACGCTCCTCACCATCCTGACGGCACTCGCCATGCTGGCCACGCTCGGCGTCCTCTTCGCGGGCATGATCGGCATGGTGGGCGGACGCGAGGATGGGGCGCGGTCCAACCGGCTGATGCGCTGGCGCGTCGGGCTCCAGGCGCTGGCGCTGGGGCTTTTCGCGCTGCTCCTGCTGCTGACGCGCCGCTAGGGCGGGCCTCGCGGCGGCGGGATGCCCCCCATGGGAGGAGGCTGCCTTGCCAGCCCGTAATGCCCCGCCTTATGGTCCGCGGCGCCTGGTCCGCCGATGCGCGGGCCGATCCTCCGGCGGGCCATGGTCCCGTCATCGTCTCGGGAAACGGCTGGAAACACGATGAAGCTACTGGTGCCCGTGAAGCGGGTGGTGGACTACAACGTGAAGGTACGCGTGAAGTCGGACGGGAGTGGCGTCGAGACGGCGAACGTCAAGATGTCGATGAACCCGTTCGACGAGATCGCGGTCGAGGAAGCGGTGCGGCTGAAGGAGCGTGGCATCGCGAGCGAGATCGTGGCGGTCTCGGTGGGCCCGGCGCAGGCGCAGGAGCAGATCCGCACGGCGCTGGCGATGGGGGCTGACCGCGGTATCCTGGTGGAGCAGGAGGGCGCGGTGGAGCCGCTGGCGGTGGCGCGGATCCTCAAGGCGCTGGCCGAGCGCGAGCAGCCGGGGCTGATCGTGCTGGGCAAGCAGGCGATCGACGACGACATGAACGCCACGGGGCAGATGCTGGCGGCGCTGCTGGGCTGGGGGCAGGGGACCTTCGCGAGCAAGGTGGAGGTGGCCGACGGCGTGGCGAAGGTCACGCGCGAGATCGATGGCGGGCTGGAGACGGTGTCGCTGAAGCTGCCGGCGGTGGTGACCACGGACCTGCGGCTGAACGAGCCGCGCTATGCCTCGCTGCCCAACATCATGAAGGCGCGCAAGAAGCCGATCGAGACGGTGAAGCCGTCGGATCTGGGGGTGGATGCGAGCCCGCGGCTGACGGTGCTGAAGGTGGAGGAGCCGGCGAAGCGCCAGGCGGGGGTGAAGGTGGGCTCGGTGGCCGAGCTGGTGGACAAGCTGCGCAACGAAGCAAAAGTCATTTGAGCGGGGGTGATCTGAGATGAGTATCCCGGTGAGCATCCTGGTCCTGGCCGACCATGACGGCAGCCACGTCAACCAGCCGACCCGCTCGGCGATCGCGGCGGCCCGGAAGCTGGCCCAGGCGGCGGGCGGCGAGGTGCACCTGCTGGTCTCGGGGGCGGCGGCGGTGGCGCAGTCCGCCACAGCAATCGCGGGCATCGCGAAGGTGCTGCATGCCGAGGGCGACGGGCACATGCTGGCCGAGCCGCTCTCGGCGCTGCTGGTGGAGCTTGCGCCGGGCTACACGCACCTGCTGGCCCCGGCCACGGCGGTGGGCAAGAACGTGATGCCGCGCGCGGCCGCGCTGCTGGACGTGCAGCCGGTCTCCGACATCTCGGACGTGGTGGATGCCGAAACCTTCGTGCGGCCGATCTATGCGGGCAACGCGCTGGCAACCGTGCGCTCGGCGGATGCGAAGAAGGTGGTGACGGTGCGGGCGGCCTCCTTCGACCCGGTGGCGGCCGAAGGCGGCACGGCGTCGGTGGAGAGCGTGGCGGCGGTGGCCGATCCGGGGGTGTCGTCCTTCGTGGGCGCCGAGATCGCCAAGAGCGAGCGTCCGGAGCTGACGGCGGCGCGGGTGGTGATCTCGGGCGGCCGGGCGATGGGGTCGGCGGAGAACTTCGCGATCCTGGACAAGCTGGCCGACCGGCTGGGGGCGGCGGTGGGGGCGAGCCGGGCCGCGGTGGATGCGGGCTATGCGCCCAACGACCACCAGGTGGGCCAGACCGGCAAGATCGTGGCGCCGGAGCTCTACATGGCCTTCGGCATCTCAGGGGCCATCCAGCACCTGGCGGGGATGAAGGACAGCAAGGTGATCGTGGCCGTCAACAAGGACGAGGAGGCGCCGATCTTCCAGGTCGCCGACTACGGCCTCGTCGGCGACCTCTTCTCCGTCGTCCCGGAACTCGAAGCCGCTCTCGGCAAGGGCTGAGCCGGCCGCGCGTCCGGGGCCACGCCCCGGACGCGCCATTCCGGAACGGGGCCGGTCCGCCTTCCTGCGGGACCGGTTTCCGCCGCAACACCACGTGAGGGAGAAGAGGCTGTGGAGATCGCTTCCGTCGGCGTGATCGGTGCCGGGCAGATGGGCAACGGCATCGCGCAGGTCTGCGCCGTGTCCGGCCTCGCCGTCACCCTGGTGGATGTCAACGAGGCGGCGCTGGAGAAGGCGCGCGCCACCATGGCGAAGAACCTGGACCGGCAGGTCGCCAAGGGCACGATCCAGGCCGCCGACAAGGAGGCCGCGCTGGGCCGCATCGCCGCCGGCACCGACATGGCGGCACTGGGCGGCTGCGACATCGTGATCGAGGCCGCGACCGAGCGCGAGGAACTGAAGCGCAAGATCTTCGAGAGCCTCTGCCCGAAGCTGAAGCCCGGTGCGATCCTCGCCACCAACACCAGCAGCATCTCCATCACCCGCCTTGCCACGGCGACGGACCGGCCGGGGCGCTTCATCGGCATGCACTTCTTCAACCCCGTGCCGGTGATGAAGCTGGTGGAGGTGATCCGCGGCATCGCCACGAAGGAGGCCACCGTGCAGGCGGTGGAGGCGCTGGCGAAGCGGCTCGGCAAGACGGTGGCGACAGCCGAGGATTATCCGGGCTTCATCGTCAACCGCATCCTGATGCCGATGATCAACGAGGCCATCACCACCCTGCAGGAAGGGGTGGGCGGCGTGGTGTCCATCGACACGGCGATGAAGCTCGGCACCAACCAGCCGATGGGGCCGCTGGAACTGGCCGACTTCATCGGGCTGGACACCTGCCTCGCGATCATGCGGGTGCTGCACGAGGGGCTGGGCGACAGCAAGTACCGGCCCTCGCCGCTGCTGGTGAAGTATGTCGATGCCGGCTGGCTGGGCCGGAAGACGGGCAAGGGCTTCTACGACTATTCGGGCGAGACTCCGAAGCCAGCGCGTTAGGCAAAATCCAGAAAAAGAGATTTTGTCTGTACACCTTTGGGTTGCACCAATGCGATAATTCTCCGGACGAACGGTTCGGAGAGCGATTCGAAAGATGTCCAGCCAGGGACCAGTGCCGGAGCATGCCCCGGGGGCCGTGCCCGGCCACCGCCTGCGCTATGACGGGCGGCTGGGGGATCTCTACCGGATCTTCTTCCTTAATCTTCTCCTGACCGTGCTGACCCTCGGCATCTGGCGCTTCTGGGCCCGCACGCGGCTGCGCCGCCATGTCTGGCAGCACCTCAGCCTGGATGGGCAGAGGCTGGAATATACCGGGACGGGCGGGGAGCTGTTCCGGGGCTTCCTTCTCGCCCTTCTCGTGATCGTCCCGCTCCTGTTCGCCATGGGCCTGACGCAGATGCTCGCGCCGGAGGCCGCGCGGCTGGCTTCCTTCGCCCTCTACCTGCCCGCCGGCCTGCTCGGCTTCGCCGGTGCCTTCACCGCCCGCCGCTATCTGCTGAGCCGCACCCTGCTGAACGGGGTCGCCTTCCACCTGTCCGGCTCGCCCTGGCGCTATGGCGCCGGGATGCTGGGACGGATGTTCCTGAGCTTCCTGACCCTGGGCCTCTCCCTGCCCTGGATGGCCGCGACCTCGCTGCGCTGGACGCTGGGCGAGACCTCCTATGGCACGGCGCGGTTCACCTTCACCGGCCGGGGCGGTCAGCTTTTCCCGTGGTATCTGCTGGCGGCCCTGCTGGCCGCCATCCTGACCTTCGCCGCCGTGGCGGCCTTCCTGCTGCCGCCCATCCTGCAGAACGCGGCGCTCTTCCAGGGCGGGGGCCGGGTGGACCCGGCGGTGCAGGATGCGCTCGGCAAGCGGCTCATGGTGCTGATGCTGCCCGTGGGCGGGGTCTTCCTCCTGTCGCTCCAACTGGCCGGGTCGCTGATCCAGGCTGCGCAGTGGCGCCTGACGGTGCGGAGCACGAGCCTGGAGGAACTGCGCTTCCGCAGCCGGCACGGCACCCTGCGCGTCGCCCTGTTCCTGTTCGGCAATGTGCTTCTCGTCTGGCTCAGCCTGGGGCTGCTCTGGCCCCTGGCGCAGCACCGCTCCCTCCGCTTCTTCGCGGACGACCTGCTGCTGTCCGGGGAGATGAGCCTGGCGCGGGTGCGGCAGGCGGAAGGCTACCGCCCCGGCCATGGCGAGGGGCTGGCGGATGTCCTGGGCGCCGGGGCCTCGGTCTTCTGAGAATGGGCGCGGACAGGCCGGGCGACGAGGAATGGGCCGCCACCCTTTATGACGGGCGGAGCGCGGCCGGTTCCCCCGCGACGGTCCGCCTCGCCGATGGAGAGCTTCACATCCGGGTGGAGGGCGGAAACGGGCATGGGTTGGCCTGGGCGCTTTCCGGGCTGCGCGTGACCCTGGATCTGCCGGGCGAGTTCGGGCTGTCCTGCGCCCAGGGCAGTTCCCGGGACGGCATGCGCCTGCTGCTGTCCGGCGACCGGGCAAAAGCCCTTCGTGACGCCTTGCGGCGCGAGCGGGGCTGGACCCGGCAGCACCGGCGGCGACGGGTCGTGGCCGCGCTCGGCGTGCTGGCCGCCTGCCTGGTGCTGCCCGCCTTCCTCTTCGGCGGCCCGGTCCTGGCGGATATGGCGGCTCGCCTCGTTCCGGCGGCGACAGAACGGTCGCTGGCGGACCGGATCCTCGCGGACCACCTGTCCATGCCGCGCTGCACGCAGCCGCAGGGGCAGGCCGCGCTGGACGGTCTGGTGCGAAGGCTGGCGCCGGATCTGGCGAATGTCGAGGCGATGGTGCTCGATGGCCCCGCGGTGAACGCCTATGCCCTTCCCGGCGGGCGCATCATGCTGATGCGGGGGCTGCTGGACCAGGCCGGGGACAGCGCCGAGGTGGCGGGAATCCTGGCGCACGAGTTAGGCCATGTGTCCAGGAATCACGCCATGCGGGCCCTGGCGCGTGCCATGGGGCTGCAACTGCTCACCGGCTACGTGACCGGCTATGCCGGGCTCAGCGCCCCGGCCGCGGGGGCGGCCGTCCTGTCCGGAAGCCGGGGTTTCGAGGCCGAGGCGGATGCCTGGGCCGCCGCCGCGCTGGAACGCAGCGGGATCGGCACCGGGGGGCTGCGCGATTTCCTGACGCGCATCGCCGACAGGGAAGGGAGGGAGCCGGCGATCCTCGGCTATCTCGGCACGCACCCGCCCACGGGCCGGAGGTTGTCCGACCTGCCGCCGGTGCCGGCGCGTGGCCCAGTCCTGGACGATGCCTCCTGGGCGGCGCTTCGGGGGATCTGCGGATCGCGCCCGCCGGGAAGCCGGCCCGTGGCACCGTCGCGGGACGGCTTCCGGGACCGGGCCACCCTGGATCACCCGGAGGAGATCAGGCGAAGCTGACCTTGGCGTTCTCGCCGCCCTGGGGCGGCTTGCCCGTGGCCATGGCCTTCACATAGCCATAGGCGTGCAGCATCTTGGAGGATGGCGCGTCCCAGTACTCGGCGCCCGCCACCTCCACCGCGATGAGCGTGAGCGAGGGGTCCTCCGGCCCTTCCGGGAACCAGGCGCGCATGCCTTCGCTCCAGAGTTCCTTCTGCTTCGCGACATCGGTGAAGCTCTTCGCCTCCCCGGAAAGGCTGACATAGTCCTGCTTGCCCGGCTCGGCATAGGCGAGCAGCACCCGCGCATCGGCGGCGATCTCCCGCACCACGGGGGAGTCCTTGCGGGCGAAGAACCACAGAGTGGTGTCGAAGCTCTCCTGCTGCGCCCACATCGGCCGGCCGCGGAAATGGCCCTGGGCGTCCAGCGTCACCATGGTCGCCACCTTGATGTGCCGGATCATGTCCCAGACCTTGTTCTGGGCATCCCGGTCGGTGCGGGTCTCGGCCATGCGCGCTCTCCTTGGAAATCCGGATATGCGCGCTAACGCCTGCCCGGAGCCGGGGTTCCCCCCGGCCCAGGCCGCAGGGCCCCCGTCAGGGCGCCACGGTCACCAGGGCGAGGCGCACCCGCCGCCCGCGCGTGTAGTTGTAGCCCTCCACGGTTCCGGCCTCATGCGCCTGCAGCCCGGCCGCGGCCATGGCGGCCTGGAAGGCCGGCGCCTCGCGGGCCTCGACGGCCACGAGCCGCGTCTCCCCCGCATTGCGCCCGGCCGCCAGGAAGGCCACCGCCGCCTGGCCACTGTCCAGCAGGGCGACGCGCGTGCCCAGCGAGAAGATGGCGGAAGGCTCATGGAAGCCGAGCAGCCCCACGCGTTCCGGCGGCAACCCGCCGGGGATGCCCCGCCCCGCCTCGGCCACGGCCTGGGCCAAGTGCGGTGCCACCCAGGGGGCCTCCAGCCGGGGGAGGGTGGCCTGCATCACGATCCATTGCAGGGGGATCGACCAGAGCACGGCCGCCAGGGCGGCGCGCGGCCAGCCCTGGCTCCAACCCTGGGCACCACCTCGGGCCCCTCCAGCGGGCCGTGGCGCCGGGCGCGCGGAGCGCGGCGGATGGCCGTTCCCGCGCCCGGACATGCCCGCACCGGCACCGGAGGCAGCCGCGAGGCTGGCGACGTTCCCAACGGGCACGCGGTCCTCCGCGCCAGCCCTGCCGCCACGGGCATGGTGCAGCACGCGCCAGACCAGCACCGCCGCCGCCGGGATGGCGAGCAGGGCGAAGGGGTCCACCCGCCGGTCGGACAGCCAGAACACCACCGAAGGCGCCACCGCCAGCCCGGCGGCCACCACCACCAGGGCGGCCCAGCCCAGCCCGGCCAGCCAGCGCGGCGCCGGGCGGCGCAGCGGGTCCATCGCCCAGGCCCCGGCCAGCAGCATCAGCGCCGGGAAGGCCGGAAGGACGTAGTGTGGCAGCTTGGTGGAAACCGCCTCGAAGACGATCCAGGTCGGCGCCGCCCAGGCAAGCAGGAAGCGCGTGCCGGGCTGGAGGCGGGAGGCCCAGGCTCCCGCCAGGGCGCGCAGCACCAGGAAGGCACCGGGAAAGGCGGTCAGGCCGAAGATCAGCAGGTAGGTGCCGGGCGGCGCGCCATGCGCCTCCTCGCCCGAGCCGACCTTGGCCAGCATGTCGTTGCCCACGGCCTCGGAGAAGAAGCGGCCCTGGGTGGCCACGCCGATCGCCACCAGCCAGGGCACGCAGAGCAGCAGCATCAGCGGCACGCCCCAACCGGGGCGCAGCGCCCGCAGCCAGGGCGCGCGCCGGTCGGCCACGGCCAGGGTGATGCCGGCCAGCAGCGGCACCATCGGCCCGATCGGCCCCTTGAGCAGGATGCCCGCCCCCAGCGCCAGCCAGAAGCCGGCGGCCTGCCGGGGGGTGAAGGTGCCGGGCGAGAGATAGGCCCGCCCCATCAGCCCCATCGAGGCCGCCACCGTGGCGAGCAGCGCCGCGTCGGTCTTGGCGATGTGCACCTCGACGCAGAGCAGGATGCTGGCGGCCAGCAGCGCCGCGCCGAGGAAGGCCGCGCGCCGCCCGACCAGCGCCCGGCCGAACTGGAATGTCGCCAGCACCGCCAGCCAGGCCCCCAGGGCGGAGGGGATGCGGTAGGCCCAGATCCTGCCCTGGGCCGGGATGCCCACCGCCTGCAGCGCCGTGACCGCCCCGGCCTGGGCCCAGTAGATGCCGACGGGCTTCTTGTTGCGTTCCTCGTCCTGCACGCGGATGCGCACCCAGTCGCCGCTTTCCACCATCTGGCGGGAGGCCTGGGCGAAGCGGCTCTCGTCCCGGTCACCGGGTGGCAGGGTGAAGAAGCCGGGAAGCCAGAGGAGCAGGCAGAGAAGGCTCAGCAACAGCCGGGGCCGCCGCGTTTCCGGCAGCCTGTCGAGGAGATGCTGCACCAGTCGATCGATCCCTTGGGGCGACGGGATGCCGGAGGCCGGGGCCCGTCCAACGAGGCATGGTTCTTCCGCGTTCCTGCCCGGGGACCGCGCGCGGCGCCGGGACAGGGGCGGGCGCGGGGAAAAACATTCCGCGGCCCTGCCGCCTCTAGCATGCGCGGCACGGCGGGGACATACGGAGCGTGACATGCCACTCAATCCGACCCGAGACACCGCAGCGACGCTGCTGACCGCCGTGCTGGAACGCCACCGCCCGCTGGAGGAGGCGCTGGACGCGCTGCCGCCGCTGGAGCCGCGCGACCGGGCCGCCGCGCACCGCCTCGCCTCCCATGTGCTGCGCCGCCTGGGCACGATCGACGCGCTGCTGGAGCCCTGGCTGCGGCGGGAGCCGCCGGCGCCGGCGCGGCTGGCGCTGCGCATCGGCACGGCGGACCTGATCCTGCTCGGCACGCCGCCCCATGCCGCCGTCTCCGCCGCGGTGGGGCTGGCGCCGAAGCCGCTGGCGGGGCTGGTGAACGCCGTGCTGCGCCGCGTGGCCGAGGCCGGGCCGGCGGCGCTGGAAGGGCTGGATTCCGAGCGCTTGGACACGCCGGGCTGGCTCTGGAGCTCCTGGCACGCTGCCTATGGCCCGGCGGTGCGCGCCATCGCCCGCGCGCATCGCGAGCCCGCGCCGCTGGACCTCAGCCTGATGCCGGGCGCCACCCCGCCGGAGGGCGGCGAGATGCTTTCCACCGGGACGCTGCGCTTTCCCGCCGGCACCCGTTTCTCGGACCTGCCCGGGGCGGGCGAGGCGCGGTTCTGGGCACAGGACGCCGCCGCCGCCCTGCCGGCACGCCTGCTGGCGGCCCGGCCGGGCGAGCGGGTGGCCGATCTCGGCGCCGCGCCGGGCGGCAAGACGGCGCAGCTCGCCGCCGCCGGGGCGAAGGTCACGGCGGTGGAGAAGGATGCGAAGCGCGCCGGCCGCCTGGGCGAGAACCTGCGCCGCCTGGGGCTGGAGGCGGAGCTGGCGGTCGCGGACGTGCTGGACTGGGCGCCGGCGGAGCGGTTCGACGCCATCCTGCTGGACGCGCCCTGCACCGCCACGGGCACCATGCGCCGGCACCCCGACGTGCCCTTCCTGAAGCGTGCTTCGGACGTGGCGCCGCTGGCCGACCTGCAACGCCGGATGCTGGCGGCGGCGGCGCGGCAGTTGAAGCCCGGCGGGCGGCTGGTCTTCGCCACCTGCTCCCTGCAGCCGGAGGAAGGCGAGGCACATCTGGCCACGGCCGCCACGCTGGGGCTGGAGCCCGATCCGGTGCGGCCGGAGGAACTGCCCGGCCTCGCCGAAGCCGTCACGCGGGATGGCGCGGTGCGGACCCGGCCCGATCTGTGGCCGGAACGCGGCGGGCTGGACGGGTTCTTCGCCGCCCGCTTCGTGGCCAGGGGCTGAGGCCCCGCTCCTCGACCCGGCCCGTCAGCCCGCTTCGCTCCGGGGCTCGCGGCCGAGGGTCTTGCGCAGGAAGTAGCGGGAATGGCCGGCCGGATAATCCTCCAGCGTGCCGAAGACGCTGTAGCCGAGCTTCTCGTAGAAGCCCCGCGCCTGGAAGCTGAAGGTGTCGAGCCAGGCGTAGCGGCAACCGCGCCGCACCGCCTCCTCCTCCGCCGCGATCAGGATGCGGCGGCCGGTGCCCTGGCCGCGGGCTTCCTCCGGCAGGTGGAACATCTCCACGAAGAACCAGTCCCGGGCGGTGCGGCCGATCAGCCCGCCCAGAGGCTGGCCCGTCCCCGGGTCGCGCAGGATCACGGCCAGGGGGCGCATCTCCAGCGGCCCGGCGCGTTCCGTGTTGAAGGCGATCAGCCCCCGGAGGACGGTTTCGCGCTCGGCCTCGGCCGGCGAGTCGGTGACGGCGATCTGGGCATCCATGCGCCAGCGTGGCCGTCCCGGCCCCCGGGGGCAAGGCCGCCGCCATGGCGCCGGGCGCGCGGAAGCGTTCCCGGGGCGCCGCCGGGGCCCTTCCAGGAACGGCTTGTGGCCGGGTGTCTTGTGGCTGGGCGTGCCGATCCCCTACCTCTGCTGGCGCGGAACGGCGGAACCAGGCACGCGATGACGGGCGGAGTTCGGGCAGGATCATGATTCGCTGGGCCATACGGATCATGCTGTCGCTGGCGGTCCTGCTGCTTCTGGCGCTGGCCGGCGGCTGGTGGCTGCTGCCGCGCCTCGACCTCGGCTCCGTGGCGGGCCGGATCGGCGGCACGCTGCTGGGGCGGGACCTTTCCTTCACCGGGCTGAAGGTGGTGCCGGGGCACTGGACGCGTCTGGAGGCGCGGGGCCTGCGGCTGGCCGGGCTTCCCGGCGCGGCGCCCATGCTGGAAATCGCCCAGGCCGAGGGGGAGCTGGATATCCTGTCGCTGTTCCAGGGGCCGCCCGTGCTGCGGCACCTGTCGGTGTCCGGCGCGAGGCTGCGACTGGAGCGGACGCCGGACGGCACCGGCAACTGGCATTTCGGCGCGAAACCCTCGGTGGCCTCCTCAGGGGGCGCCTCCGGGGAAGTCCGGACGGCTTCCCCGGAGGCGCCCCGCGGCGCCGGCCGGCAGGCGGCCCCGGAGGCACGGGGGAACGGGCCGGAGGCCCTGCCGCCGGTCGATCCGTCCGGCCGGGCGGGCATCCCGGTGCTGCTGGACCTCGCCCTGGCCGATGGCGAGGTGGAGATCGCCACCTCCAGCGGCAACCGGCTGCATGTCCGGCTGGACCGCGTCTCCCTCGGCGCCGAGGATCTGGACCAGCCGGTGCGGCTCGGCGCCCAGGGGGCCTATAACGGCCTGCCGCTGCGCTTGCAGGCCGATCTCGCCTCCTTCCTCGCGCTGCGCGACACGGGCGAACCCTGCGCCGTCACGTTGCGCGTGAGTTCCGGGGATACCAGCCTGGGCTTCGGCGGCACCATGGTCGATCCGCTGAACCTGGACGGCGCGAAAGGGCAGCTCGTGCTGGAGGCGGCGTCGCCGGATGTCCTGCTTTCCATCGTGGGGTCGCCGCCGGCGCAGCCCGGGCAGGGCCCGGCGCTCCGCCTCGCGGGCATGCTGGAACGGTCCGGCGATCATTGGCGGCTGCGCGATGCCACGGGCAGCCTGGGCGGCGCGGCCATCACGGGCGGGCGGCTGCGGCTCGACGAAGGCGCCCGGGGCCAGCCGGACAGCCTCGCCCTCGACCTGCCCTTCGGCCGCCTGGACCTGAACCGGCTGCTCGGTGGCGCGTCCTCCGGCCGTTCGGGGGAGGCCGACCTGTCGCTGGAGGTGGACCGCTCCCCGGACATGCTGGTCTCGGCCCGGCTCAGCGCGGAACAGCTCGACTATGGCGCGCTGCGCCTCACCGGCGCGCGGCTCGCCGCCAGGCTGGAGCCGGGCCGCGTGGTGCTGGAGGATCTTTCGGGGGGCTATCTCGGCGGCAAGGTGGAGGGCGAGGGGACGGTGGAGAACCGTGCGGAGCCCGGCGGCACGGGCGGCACGGGCGGCGTCATCTCCGCCCGGCTCAACGCCAGTGGCCTGGATGTCCAGGCCCTGCGGCGGGAGCTGGGCATCGGCCAGATCGACCTCCAGGGCCGGATGGACGGGCATGTCACGCTCAGCGCCGGCGGGGAGACGCTCAACGGCGCCATGCGGGCCGCCCATGCCTCGGCCGTGGTGAGCATGGCGGGCGGCAGCATCGCGCGTGAGCTGATCGAGCTCGCCTCGCAGGACCTGCGGGGCCTCTTCCGCACCGCCCGGGGCCAGAGCGCGATTTCCTGCCTGCTGGGGGTGGTGGACCTGCGCGGCGGCGTGGCCACGGTCGCGCCCTTCCGTCTGCGGGCCGAGCACGGGACCGTCGCCGGCAATGGCCGCTTCGACCTGGGCCGCCGGCAGATGGACCTGACCTTCGGCAGCGTGGGATCGACCACCGGCGCCCTGGCGCTGGACATCCCGGTGCGGGTCAGCGGCGCCTTCGCCGCCCCCGCCATCCGCCCCGCCCGCTGGACGGCGGAAGGACGCGCCATGCTGGCCGCCGGCAACGTGCTGGGGCGCATCCCGCCGGAACTCCGGGACTTCGCCCGCCGCAGCCCCTGTCTCTCCGGCTGACCGCCGCGCCCGCCGCCTTGGGGGAGGGCACGGCTCCGCCCCGTCTCCGCTCCCGGGCCATTGCGCGGGTCCGGCACGCCGGGGCGCGGCGAAGGGCGGTTTTCCCGGGAACGTGAGCCCGCATGGGGCGGGACTCGTGGCAATCGGCCACGGCAAACCTATCTCTGGCGGTTGCCCGCCGCCGGACCGGCTGGCAAAACGGCCTCGTGTCCAGACCCGTCCGCATCGCCCCATCCCTCCTGGCCGCCGACTTCGCCCGATTGGGCGAAGAGGTCCGCGCCATCGAAGCCGCCGGCGCCGACTGGCTGCATCTCGACATCATGGACGGCCATTTCGTGCCGAACATCTCCTTCGGCCCGGCCCTGGTGCGCGCCCTGCGCAAGCACTGCACGCTGCCCTTCGACGTGCACCTGATGATCGCGCCGGCCGATCCCTACCTGGTCGCCTTCGCCGAGGCCGGGGCGCATGTCATCTCGCTGCATCCGGAGGCCGGGCCGCACCTGCACCGCTCCCTGCAGACGATCCGCAGCCTGGGCTGCAAGGCAGGGGTGGTGCTCAACCCCGCCACGCCGGTCTCGGCGCTGGAAAACGTGCTGGACCTGCTCGACCTCGTGCTGGTGATGACGGTCAATCCGGGCTTCGGCGGCCAGTCCTTCCTGACCTCGCAACTGCCGAAGATCGAGGCGCTGCGCCGCATGATCGACACCTCCGGCCGCGACATCGCGCTGGAGATCGACGGCGGCGTCACCGACCAGACCGCGCCGCTCTGCCTCGCGGCCGGCGCCGACACGCTGGTGGCCGGCACCGCCGTCTTCGGCAAGCCGGATTACGCCGCGGCCATCGCCGCGCTGCGCCCCGGGGCCACGCAGGGCGGGGGCGGCGAGACGTTGCGGAGACCGGAATGAGCGGCTGGCTGCGCGGCGCCAAGCGCACCCTGGCCGGGCTCAAGCCGCTGCGCGTGCCCGAGGCGCCGGCCCGCGCCTTCCGCGACCTCTGGCCGGGTGACGCGGCGCGCGGCCAGCGGCTGCTGAAGGGCGAGTTCGAGGTGCTCGGCACCACCGGCCTGCTGCTGCCCGCCGAGGCCGCGCGCGCCACGCCCGGCGCGCCGGAGGCGATGGGCGGCGGCAGCCCCTGCTGGCGCGCCGCGCTGCACGGCTTCGCCTGGCTGCGCGACCTGCGGGCGCTGGGCACGGACAATGCCCGGCTGCGGGCGCGGGCGCTGACCCAGGACTGGCTCTCCCGCACCGGCAACGAGGCCCTGGCCGATGCGCCGGAGGTGGTGGGGGCGCGGCTCTCCGCCTGGCTGGGGCACTGGGACTTCCTGGCCGCCACGGCGGAGGACGGCTTCCGCAAGGCGCTGATGCAGCGGCTGGCGCAGGATGCGCGGGGCCTGGTCTCTGCCCTGCCGGCGCATTGCGAGCACCGCGGCGCGCTGGTGGCGCTGAAGGGTGCCATGGCGGCCGCCGTGGCGCTGGAGGAGGAAGGCTGGCTCACCCGCTGCCTGAAGCTCCTTCCCGCCGAGCTGGAGCGGCAGTTCCTGCCCGACGGCTGCCACGCGGAACGCTCCCCGGCGGTGCATCTGGCCGCGCTGCAGGACCTGATCGAGCTGCGCAACCTGCTGCACGGGGCCGAGCTGGAGGCGCCGCCGCACCTGTCGCTGGCGCTGGACCGCGCCGGGCCGGCGCTGCGCGTCTTCCGCCATGGCGACGGCGGGCTGGCCTGCTTCAACGGCACGCGGGGGGAGGCGGCGCCGCTGCTGGACCTCGTCCTCACCCAGGCCCAGGCGCGCGGCCGGGCGCCGCTGATCCTGCCCGACAGCGGCTTCCAGCGCCTGCTCGCCGGGCGGACGCTGGTGATCGTGGATTGCGGCCCGCCGCCGCCGCACGAGTCCGGCCCCGGGCCGCTGCCGCGCGGCGCCGACCGCTGGCACCATGCCGGCACGCTCAGCTTCGAGATGTCGGTCGGGCGGGACCGGCTGATCGTGAACTGTGGCGCCTCGCCCCTGGCCGAGCCCGCCTGGCGCGACGCGCTGCGCTCCACCGCGGCGCATTCCACGCTGGTCCTGGCCGACACCAACAGCGCCGAGCTGCGCGAGGACGGGCTGGGCCGCCGGCCCGAGACGGTGGAGGCCGAGCGGCAGGAGGCCGAGGGCGCGCAATGGCTGGATGCGACGCATGACGGGTGGAAGAAGATCCTCGGCGCCGTCCACCGCCGCCGCCTCTGGCTGTCCGAATCCGGCGACGACCTGCGCGGCGAGGACGCGGTCGAGGCCGAGAGCCCGCCCGGCGGCTTCGTGGTGCGCTTCCACCTGCACCCCACGGTGAAGGCCTCGATGCTGGAGGATGGGCGCGGCGTGCTGCTCCGCCTGCCTTCCGGCACGAGCTGGCGGATGCGGGCCGAGGGCGCCGCCCTGACGCTGGAGGAAAGCCTCTACGCGGCCGGCGAGCCGCAGCCGGCGCGGCAGGTGGTGCTGCAGGCGGAACCGGGGGCCCTGAGCGTGCAATGGGCGATCCGCCGCGTGCCGCCGGGCGAGCTGCGCGGCGACACGGCTGGCAAGGTGGAAGGGGCCGCCCCGGCGGGCCAGAGGGGCATCCCGGGCACGCCGTCCCGGCCGCCCCAGGGGAGTGGCCAGGGCGCGGCACCCGGAGGAACCTCTCCGCCGGGACCGGCGCCGGCTCCCACGACGGGCGCCCCGCGAGAGGACTGAGACGACCGCCATGCATCATCCGTCCGGCCCTGCCGGCAGCCGGGCAGAGGACCGCCCGGCGTGAAGGTCCTGTTCGTCGCCAATGTGGACTTCGCCCTGCGGCACTTCGTGCTGCCGCTGATGCGCGCGGCGCGGGAGCGGGGGCACGAGGTGGTGGGTGCCTGCGCCGAGGGGCCGCTGCTGGACATTCCCCGCGCCGAGGGGTTCCGCGTCATCGGCCTGCCCATGGCCCGCTCCCTGTCGCCGGGCGCCAACTGGCGGGCGCTGCGGGCGCTGCGGGCGCTGATCCGGGCGGAGAAGCCCGATCTGGTGCACGGGCATTTCCCGATCAGCGGGCTGCTGGCGCGGCTGGCGGCGAAGCTGGAGGGCGTGCCGCGCATCGCCTATACGGGCCATGGCTTCCTGTTCAACCAGCCGGGCCGCCCCTGGCGCCGGGGGCTGTCGCTGGGCATGGAATGGCTCGGCGGCCGCATGACCGACGTCTTCATGACGGTCAGCACCGAGGAAGCGGGCGATGCCCGGCGCCTGGGGATTTCCCGCCATGCCGTGGCCTGCGGCAATGGGCGCGACCCCGCGCTGTTCCACCCCGATGCCGTCACCCGGGCCGAGGTCCGGGCGGAGCTGGGCGCCGCGCCGGAGGACTGCGTGGTGGCGGTGGTTTCCCGCCTCGTGCGGCACAAGGGCCATCCGGAGCTGCTGGAGGCCATGGAATCCGTCCCCGGCGCCACGCTCTGGGTGGTGGGGGAAAGGCTGGCCTCCGACCATGGCGAGGATCTGGGGCCGGCCTTCGCCCGGGCGGAGCGGGAGCTGGGCCCCAGGCTGAAGCGCCTCGGCTATCGCCACGACGTGGCGCGGCTGCTGCGCGGGGCGGATGTCTTCTGCCTGCCCAGCCATTTCGAAGGCCTGCCAATGTCTGTGATCGAGGCCATGCTCACCGGCCTGCCGGTGGTGGCGACCGATATCAGCGGCCCGCGCGAGATGGTGCTGGAAGGCGAAACCGGCTTCCTCGTCCCGCCCATGCAGGCGGCGCCGCTGGCCGTGGCGCTGCGCCGCCTGGCCGAGGACCCCGCTCTGCGCCAGCGCATGGGCGAGGCGGGGCGGGAGCGGGCACTGGACCTCTATGCCGAGGACAAGGTGGTGGCCCGGACCCTGGACCTGCTGGGTCTCTGATCCAACCGGCGGAACGCACCTCCCTACGGAGCGCGCCGCGCTCCCCGGCCAGCCCCGGGGGAAAGGCTCCGCCTCTCCCCCGGAACCCCCTCTCCGCCAGGACGCTGCGCGCCCTGGACCCGGTGAGCTGGCACTGGCGGCAACCGTCAGCCTGAAACGCCGATCCTTCGGCACGGACGGATACGACAGCACCGGAAAAGAGGAAGAACACCCTGTCCGCTCGCGTGGCGACGGCCGTCGCCGGAGAGCATCGCTCTCCGGCGTGATCCGGCATCAGCAAAAGCCAGCGAATGGGGTCCAGGGTGCGCAGCGTCCTGGCGGATGGGGGTATCGGGGGCAAGGCGGAGCCTTCCCCCGGGTCACGCATTCCGCCGACGGATCGGGGCGCCCCAAACATCCTTGCATCCCAGACCCCGCCCGGATATAGGAATAAAATCAACTCCACCCCAGCCTTCGTTCGCAACGCAGCCCGAATTTCTGCATCCACCTGGACCAATAAAGGTCTAAAATCCTAAAACACTAAAACCTTAAAACGGCACGCAGGACGGAAGGCGCCGGAACCGGGCCGTGACGCCTCCGAGGATGCGGGAGGACACCCGGGGAGGTGCTATTCGCCGATGCTGACCAGGGCGCCGCTGGCGCGGGCGCGGCGGAACTGGTCGAGGAAGACCCAGCCCATCGCCGCGAGCCAGAGCGCGTCGAGCCCGAAGGCGGCGGCGAGATGGCCCCAGGCGATGTGCCCGTCCAGCAGGGCGGCGCGCATCCCCTCGAAGACATGGGCGGCGGGCAGGGCCCAGGAGAGCGGGCGCACCCATTCCGGCAGCGCGGAGACCGGGTAGAACACCGCCGCGAAGGGGGCGAGGCCGAAGAGCAGCGACCAGGCGAGGCTTTCCGCCCCGGCGCCGTGGCGCAGGATCATCGCCACCACGGCGAGCGAGATGGCCCAGCCCATCAGCATCAGCGCCGCGAAGAACAGCACCAGCACCGGCCCGAGGGCGAGCACGTCGAAGCCGTAGAGCAGCCAGGCCAGCGCCGCGGCCGGGATCAGCGCCACCAGCGTGCGCAGCAGCGACATGGCCATCAGCGCCGCCAGCATCTCCCGCGGCCGCAGCGGGGAAACGAAGAGATGGCCCAGGTTGCGGGACCAGATCTCCTCCAGGAAGGTGAGCGAGAAGCCCATCTGGGCCCGCAGCGCGACCTCCCACAGCAGCACGCCGCCAATCAATGCGCCGCCGATCAGCGCCCCGGTGCCGGCATCCGGCCCCAGCGCGCCGCGTTCCGCCAGCCAGCGGCTGGTGAAGCCCCAGAGCAGGATCTGCAGGATCGGCCAGTAGGCCAGTTCCAGCACGCGCGGCCAGGAATGGCGGTAGAGGGCAAGGTGCCGGTACATCAGCCCCCAGACCCGGCGGGCGGCGGGGCGCATCAGGCGGCCTCCCGCGCCGTGCCGCGCGCGATGTCCAGGAAGACCTGCTCCAGATCCTCCCGCCCATAGCGTCGCAGCAGCTCCTCCGGCGAGCCCTGGTCCACCAGCCGGCCGCGCCGGAGCATCAGCACATGGGCGCAGAGGCGCTCGACCTCCGCCATGTTGTGGGAGGCGAGCAGGATGGCGCAGCCGCTTTCCGCCCGGTAGCGCTCCAGCCGCGTCCGCACCCAGTCGGCCGTGTCGGGGTCCAGGCTCGCCGTCGGCTCGTCGAGCAGGAGAAGCTCGGGGCGGTTGATCAGCGACTTGGCCAGGGCGGCGCGGGTCTTCTGCCCGGCCGAGAGCTGCCCCGCCGGGCGGTCGAGGAACTCGCCCAGCATCAGCTCCTCCGCCAGTTCCGCGATGCGCCGCCCGGCGCGCGGCACGTCGTAGAGATGGGCATAGACCTGCAGGTTCTCCCGCACCGTCAGCCGGTGCGGCAGGGCGACATAGGGGGAGGAGAAGTTCATCCGCGCCAGGGCGGCGAAACGATCCCCCGCCATGTCGCGGCCCAGCACCCGGACCCTCCCGGCGCTGGGCAGCAGCAGGCCCAGCAACATGGCGATGGTGGTGCTCTTCCCGGCGCCGTTGCCGCCGAGCAGGCCCCAGGTGGCGCCGCGTGGCATGGCGAAGCTCAGCGCGTCCACCGCCAGGGCCTCCCCATAGCGCTTGGTGAGCTGGTCGGCGGCGATGGCGTGTTCCATGCCCCTGGATATGCGCCTTCCGCCGCCGCCGTCAGCCCCGCCGGTGCTGGATGGCGCGGCCCTGGAAGAGCCGGATGCCCATCTTCCAGCCCCAGGCGATGGCGGCCGCGCCGTCGCAGCCCGCCAGCACCAGCTCCGTCCGCCGGTCCTCCAGCACCCGGCGAAGCGCCTCGGGGGCGGCGGGCAGGTCCGGCGAGAAGGGGATTCGCAGGGTGGCGATGCCGAGTCGTGCCGGGCGGACGGCGGCCAGCAGGCCCGGCTCCGGCACCTCCAGTGCCAGGCGGTAGCCGCGGGCCAGCAGGAAGCGGCGCAGCAGCGGCACCTCGCCCGGGGCCGCGAGCACCTCCAGCGCCGGGAGGCCGAGGGTCAGCAGGGGCTTCAGCGCCGGGGGGAGCACCGCATCCAGGTGCAGGAAGGCCGGACCGGACAGGGCCGCTAGGGAGAGCGGCAGGTGCAGCGGCCGGGGGCTGCCCTGCCAATCGCGGCGCGACAGCAGGGTCGCCAGGAGCCGGGCGGCGAGCAGGTCGCCCAGATGCGCGGCCAGGGCCGGGCTGGCCGAGGCGTCGCGCCCGCCCAGCAGGCGCTCGGAGACGCTGGCCGCGATCGGGCGCACATCCTCGCGCACCGGCTCCAACCGGCCTTCCTCCGGGATCAGGCGACAGACGGACTGCCGGGCGTGCAGTGGCCAGACATCCGCGTGGCGCAGCGCCCGTTCCGCTTCCGCCAGCCCCGCCGGGTCCAGCGGCCGGGCCCCGGCGGGCGGGGCGGAGGGCTGGCGCAGGCCCAGGCTTTCCTCCAGCGCGGCCAGGATGCTCACCGCCTCCTGCGGCAGACGCATGGTGCGCAGGACCTGTCCCAGCATCGCCTCCGGCAGGGCGCCTTCCAGCGCCGCGCGGGTGGTCTCGGCGATGCCGGGGCCGGGGCCGGGGCCGGGCGGCGCCACCACCGCGAGATCGCCGTTCGGCAGATGGAAGCTGCGGCCGCGCGGTCCCACGGGTGGCGTCGCGGCTTCCCGCAGCAGGCGGCGGTGATGCGGGCGGTCCAGCCCCGCCGGCAGGGTGGAAAGGCGCAGCCAGACCACGTCCCGGCGCGAATCGCTGGCGGTGCAGTGATGCACCAGCGCGGCGAGGTCGCGGGCCGTGCCGGCCTCGCCGCCGGGCAGCGATTCCCGGTGACCGAGGGAGAAGCCCTGCTCCTGGGGCGGCGGCGCGACGGGCAGGCTTCCGGCCGGCGGGGCGCTGGCCGGCCGTCGCGGCGTGGCGAGGGACAGGCTCACGGCACTTCCTCCTGCGGGATCAGGCGTTGCGGGGCGGCGCAGCCGGACCGTGCGCGGGGTGACAGGCCGGCGGCGCTGGCGGCGCAGGTGGCGGTGCTGCAATCCTGGCGGAAGGCGCAGTCCCGGCGCCGCACCACGGCCAGCAGGCGCGAGGGCTGGGGGCCCGTGAAGCGCCCGATGCCACGGGACAGGCCCCAGGCCAGGGCGGCCTCGTCCTCCACCTCGTCCAGTACCAGGCGGCCCGGGTCCAGCGCGGCGATGCTTTCCGGCGGCAGCGCGGCCAGGCCCGGCGTCCAGCGCAGGTGCAGCGCCGCGCCCGGCAGGCCACCCGCGTCGCAGAGGGCCAGGGAAGCGGCTTCCAGCCCCGACAGGGCGAAGGGCAGGGAGGGTGCCGGGCCGGCCAGCACGGACAGGGGCAGGACCGGCAGGACCGGTAGTTCCCCGGAGCAGCCGGAAAGGGCGGCGAGGTCGGCTGGCCGCATGTCCAGGTGCAGTGGCACCGCCAGCGCGGCGCCGAGCAGGGCCTCCCGCTGCGCGGGTTCCGCCAGGGCCTGGAAGCCGCGCCGCATCGTGTCCTCGGCCATGTGGCCGAGAAGGTGCGGGGGCAGGTCCTGTCCGAGGCGGAGCAGCGCGGCGCGGGAAGGCTTCAGGCGCAGCCCGGCGAGTCGCGGCAGGCCGCCCGGGGCGAGGCCGACGATGGGCAGGCGCTCCAGCACCTCCTCCAGCGGCGGCTGCGGCACCCGCTCCGGGGCAGGCATGCCCGTGGCGCCCGGCTGGGGCGGGGCGGAATGCGGGACGGCGGCCAGCGGCTGGGAGCCGGGCGGGCATTGCGGCCGGCGGGACAGGCTTTCGGCGCCCAGCACGCGCCAGAGTCCGGGCATCAGCCGGTCGAGCGTGGCGGGCGCCGCGCCGAGCAGCAATTCGCCGCCGGCGAGTTCCCGCAACGATCCGCCCTCCGTGGCGGCCTCGGTCAGGAGGACCCGGCCCAGCCGCCGGTGCAGCGGGCTGCGGGGGGTCAGGACAAGCCATTCCAGGGCGGTCCGCGGGCCCTCGGGGCGTGTCGCGGAGGGGAGGGAAAGGGGCTGCATCGCTCCGCAGGTTGCCGCCGATGCGCTTAACGCAGTCCTTACGCGGCGGGAGCAGCCTTGTGTCGGGCCGTAACCCTGCGCTACCGAGATGCCGCATGAACGGCCACCTGCCGGAATCTCCGGTTTCCCACGACCTCGCGGAGGCCGTGCGTAGTCTCAAGCGCGCTTCGGTCCTCGTGGTGGGCGACGCGATGCTGGACCGCTTCGTCTATGGTCGCGTGGCCCGGGTCTCGCCCGAGGCGCCGATCCCCGTGCTCACCGTGGACCGGGAGGTCGCCATGCCCGGCGGCGCCGGGAACGTGGTGCGCAACCTGACGGCGCTCGGCACGCCCACCGCCTTCCTGTCCGTGGTCGGCGACGACCAGGCCGGATCGGACCTGACCGCGCTGATCGGCGGGCAGAGCGGGGTGGAGCCCTGGCTGCTGGTGCAGGGGGGGCGCGCCACCACCACCAAGACCCGCTTCGTGGCGCAGGGGCAGCAGCTCCTGCGCGCCGACCACGAGAATCCCGAGCCGATCCAGCCGCGCCTCGCCGAGCGAATGCTGCGGATCGCCCAGGACACCATCGCCGCGACGCGGGTGATGGTACTCTCCGACTACCGGAAGGGGGTGCTGGCCGGGGATATCCCGCAGCGCCTGATCGCCGCCTCCAAGGCCGCCGGGCGGAAGGTCGTGGTGGACCCCAAGGGGCTGGACTACGGCGTCTATGCCGGGGCGGACCTGGTGACGCCGAATCGCAACGAGCTCCGCCTCGCCACCGGCCGCTCGATCGAGAGCGAGGGCGCGCTGGTGGATGCCGCCCAGTCCCTGCGTCTGCAGCACGGCTTCGGCGCCGTGCTCGTGACCCGGGCCGAGGATGGCATGACGCTGGTGCAGGCGGACGGGGTGCAGCATTTCCCCGCCGAGGCGCCGGAGGTCTATGACGTCTCGGGTGCCGGGGACACGGTGGTGGCGGTGGTGGCCGCCGCCATGGCCGCGGGCCTGCCGCTGGAGGTGGGCGCCCGGCTGGCGAACATCGCCGCCGGAATCGTGGTCGGCAAGGTCGGCACCGCCGTGGCGCGGGAGGACGACATCCTCGATGCGCTGAAACCCGAGCGGGGCACGCTGCGCAAGGTGGTCTCGCGCACCGCCGCGGCCGAGCAGGCAGAGCGCTGGCGGCAGAGGGGATACCGGGTCGGCTTCACCAATGGCTGCTTCGACCTGCTGCATCCCGGCCATGTCCACCTGCTGGAGCAGGCGCGCTCCTGGTGCGACCGGCTGGTGGTGGGGGTGAACTCCGACGCCTCGGTGAGCCGCCTCAAAGGGCCGACGCGCCCGATCCAGGGGGAGGCGGCGCGCGCCGCCGTGCTGGCCTCGCTGGCTACGGTGGATCTCGTCGCGGTCTTCGAGGAGGACACGCCCACCGAGCTGATCCGCCTGATCCGCCCGGACGTGCTGGTGAAGGGCGCCGACTACACGGTCGATCAGGTGGTGGGCGGCGACCTGGTCCAGGAATGGGGCGGCGAGGTGAAGCTCGCGGAACTGCTGCCCGGCAATTCCACCACCGCCACGGTGGCGCGCATCAAGGGCTGATCCCGGGGGCTATCCCCCATCTCCGGAAGCCCGGGGCCTTCGCGCCCCCGTGGTGGGCGGGGAGGACCTTGGGCCCATCCCGCCTCAGCCGATCGCCGGATCCACGTTCACCCGGCTGCGGCGGCCCAGCATGGTGCGGGCGGCGCGGCAGAGATGCGGGAAGTGCCAGTTGGCGCGCTCCTTGAGCTTCTTCAGCCGCAGGGCCTTGCGGATGACGTTGCTCATCGTCTGGTCGGCCGGAGGGCGCGCCCAGGGGGTGAGGCGCGCGGCCTCGTGGTACCAGCTCTTGTAGTGGGGCTCCTGCATGTAGAACCAGGGCTTCGAGCTGCCGGTATAGTGGATGATCTTGGGTGCGCGACGGAGTTCCTGGAACTCCTCCTCGGACAATCCCATCTCCGCGGCCGAGAAATCCGCGAAATTGGGCTGGAAGTTCCAGCAGGACGGGACGGAGGTGATCCGGTCGCGGAAGACGTTGTTGATCACGTCCTGGTCATGCGCGGTCAGATGCTCGGCATTCTCCACGGTGAAGGTCAGCAGGGCGGGCAGGACGTTGTCCTCACGCCACTTCCGCACATTCACCACCAGCACGCCGGAGTTGTAGTAGGTATCGTCCTTGTCGAAGCCCGGGTGATAGGCCTTGTAGGGCTCGGGCACGGCCGCGAGGTAGGCATCGTCCAGCGGGGTTTCCCAGAGCGCCCGGATGTCGTCGCGGACGATGATGTCGCTGTCGAGATAGACGACCTTCTCGACCGAGGGGTCGAGGAATTCCGTGACGAAGAGGCGCAGGTAGGCGGAGACGGTGATGTGCTTGCTGACCGGCAGGTTGGTCTTCACCTGCTGCAGGTCGAAGCACACGAACTCCACGGTCGCGTTCCGGTGTTCCCCCACGAAGCGCGCGATCTGCTGCTCGCTCGCCACGTTGCGTTCCGTCGAGCAGACGATCAGACGGAACGCGTTGTCCGGATTGCTGGACAGCAGCGAGGCCATGGTGGCAGCCATGTAGGGGAAGTACCGCGCATCGGCACAGAACAGGACCGGGATCTTCTCCAAGACATGCGCTCCTAATTCGCCAAAGATTGCCAAAAAACTGGACTCGGGTCGATTTTTTTTCTGGTGCTGAAGCACGCTTGGGTGAGGGATCAAATTAGATACGGAACCGAAATTTTCAGCGACTTGGGTATCAGTGCCGAGTCCAGACCTCTTCTAATGTGTGCACCGCACCAAAGCAAACCAAACTGGTGCGAATTCCATAATGATACTGTGACCGATTTCTATAAGGTTGTTGAGCGAATTCTATAATCAACTGACGGTTGTTTCCAGTCCATTCCAAACGGGCTTTCGCTGTTTCTTCGCATGCCGTCATCATGCTGTGGCGTCTCGTTTTTTCCGCCGATCCTGGCACCGCCTCTGGCCATTGGCCGGATCGCGCTGCTACTCCCGTCCAGGCGACAAGGAGGTGCCCCTTGCACTGGATCACGCTGCTGGACACGCGACGCCTGGGGCCCGGCAGCATGTCGCAGGAAGAGCTTTTCCCTGGCGACGACGAGCCGGACGGCAATCCCTTCCAGACGGATGGCGACCGGATCGTCTTCTCGCGGCCCTTCCGGCGCCTCCAGCAGAAGACCCAGGCCCATCCGTTGCCCTTCAACGCGCATGTGCGCAACCGGTTGGTGCATACGCTGGAGGTCGCGGCGGTCGGCCGTTCCCTGGGTTATGCGGTCGGCGTCCGGCTGGGGGAGGAACTGCGGGCCACCGGCCGCTCGGCGGACGACCTGGGTTATCTCGTCCATGCCATCTGCCTCGCCCATGACATCGGCAACCCGCCTTTCGGCCATGCCGGAGAGGAGGTGATCGCCGCCTGGATGAGCCGCTGGCTGCGGGAGGTGGGGGAGGGGAGCGGGCTGGAGCTCGATCCGGACCTCGCCTATTTCGACGGCAATGCCCAGGGCTTCCGGGTCCTCACCCGGGCGGACGGGCATCGTGGCGGCGGCGGGCTGCGGCTGACCGTGGCGACGCTGGGCGGCTTCCTGAAATACCCCTGGGAGGCCGGGGACCCGCGCGCCGCCCGTGACGGCGTGCAGGGGGTGAAGTTCAACGTCTTCGCCACGGAGCGCGGCATCTTCGAGGAGGTGCGCAACGCCTGCCACCTGTCCGGCCCGCTGCCGCGCCACCCCGCAGTCTGGCTGATGGAGGCGGCGGACGACATCGTCTACACCCTGGCCGACCTGGAGGACGCGCTGGAGCTCGGCATCCTGCGCTTCGCCGACTATGCCGCCATCGTCGCGCCGCTGGCCGAGATCTCCATGGCCCGGCTGGAGCGTGAGGCGGACGAGGGCGGCCGCGTGACCCTGCTGCGTACCCTGGCCACCCGGCGCCTGCTGCGCGCGGTGGCGGAGGTCTTCATGGCGCACCGGCAGACCATCCTGGCCGGAGATCTGCGGCCCGGGGAGAGCCTGACCCGGCTGATGGGTCCGGTGGCGCCGGCACTCTTCGACGCGCTCGGCATCGCCGCGCGGCGGACCGAGGAGGTCATCTATTTCAACGCCCGCAAGGTGGAGTTCGAGATCGGCGCCCATGACGTGCTGGGCAAGGCGCTGAGCGTCTTCGTGCCCGCCTGCCTGGCCTTCGCCCGTGCCAATGGCGATGCGGCGAAGCTGAACCTGCGGGAGCGCCAAGCCCTTTCGCTGCTGCTCGACTACCACCCCCGTCCGGGGATGAGCGTCAGCGAGGTGATGCGCTGCGCCGTCGATTTCGTGGCGGGGATGACCGACAGCTACGCCTCCTGGCTGGCGGCCAAGCTGCGGGGGCTCGACACGCGGGTCTGACGCTGGCGCGCAAGGGGGCCGGCGTCCACGCGCCATCCGGCCGCGCCCGGACCGCCTTCGCCCGGGTGTGGCCGGATGGCGACAGCGCCACTCGTCCCGGCTGCGAAAACGTCGAAAGCCCGGCCGGCCTGCGCTAGGTTGTCCCGCAGGGGGACTATTGGAGATGGATGGACAGACTGGCCGGCGCGGCTTCCTGCGCTTCGGCCTTTCGATGCTGGCGATGGGGCTCGGGGGGGCTTCCATCGCCGGACGGGCGCTGGCGGAGGCCGTGGCCTTGCGCGCCGATGGAAACGGGGCACGGCTCACCCTGCCTCTGGGGCCCACTGAGCGATGGCGGCTGACCGCCACCGCGCGGCCGGCCCGGCTGCGCCTCTATTTGCCGGGCGGGTGGAAGGGCCCCAGCCGGATCGCCGGTGCCGGCCCCGTGCGGGGCGGGCGCTGGGATGCCCGTTCCGGTTCCCTGCTGCTGGACCTGGAAGGGCCGGTGGCCGCTCCGGGCGTGGACCGGCAGGGCGGCAGCCTGACGCTGACCGTCCGGCCCGGCAGCAGCGCCGGCTTCGCCCGCCTGGCGCGGAGCCGCACGCTGGCGGAAGGCGGTCCCGCGGCCGCGCGGCGCAGCCTGCCGGTGGTGGTGCTGGACCCCGGCCATGGCGGCAAGGACCCGGGCACGATCGGCGTCGCGGGCACCTATGAGAAGCGCGTGGTGCTGGCGACGGCGCACGAGTTGCGCAAGCGGCTGGAAGCGAAGGGGCTGTGCCGGGTGGTGATGACCCGCTCGAACGACACGTTCATCCCCCTGGCCGGGCGGGTCGAATTCGCCCGCAAGCGCAATGCCGCGCTGTTCATGTCCATGCATGCGGACAGCGCGCCGGGGGCACGGGGTGCCAGCGTCTATACCCTCTCGGACCGGGCCACGGATGCGCTCTCGGCCGGGCTGGCAAAGCGGGAGAACGCGGCGGACGCGGCCGCGGGCCTGCATCTCCCCCCCGTCTCGCCGGAGGTGGCGCGTATCCTGATGAGCCTCGTGCGGCAGGAGACGCGGCAGGGTTCGGACCAGATGGCGCAGTTCGTGGTCGGCTCGCTGCGGGGCGACGTGCCCTTGCTGCCCAACACGCACCGGCAGGCAGCCTTCGCCGTGCTGAAGGCGCCGGACATCCCGTCGGTGCTGGTGGAGATGGGCTTTCTCAGCAATGCCGCCGACGAGACGGCGCTGAACCGGCCGGCGCACCGCGCCAAGCTGGCCAGCGCCCTGGCCGATGCCGTGCATCGCTTCATCGCCAACCGGACGGCCTGAGCGCCTGCCCGGTCCCGCGTCGCGACGCGGGACCGGGCAGGGAACGTCACATCGTGTTGTCGGCCATGGCCACGGCCGGTGCGTCGCGGCGGCGCGGCATGCTGTCCGCGAGGCGACGGCCGAGGGAGATCATCGGCTTCTCGACCCAGTAATAGGTGAGGGCGCTGATCCCCACGGTGATGCCCATCACCACGGCGATGTAGAGATGCGCGCCATAGGGGATGGGGAAGGGGGCCAGGCCCAGGATCGAGGTGAGGCCCCAGATCGGCGACTGCAGCAGGTAGATCGAGTAGCTGACCGCGCCGAGCCAGGCGAGCGGCCGCAGGTTCATGCGCAGGACGGTGGTGCAGAGGGCGAAAAGGCCCAGGCTCACGAAATAGGTGACCAGATACCGCCACCACGTCTCGTTGTAGCCGAAGTCGTGGTTGTAGGCGAGGAGGCAGATCGGCGGCAGCAGCACGGCGAAGGCCAGCAGCGCCCGGAAGGAGGCGCGCCGCGCATCCGCGCGGTCCTCGATCACATAGCCGCGCCAGAGGCAGCCGAAGAACATCACCGAGAGCGCCAGCGGCAGGGCCACGGGCAGCTTGAGCACCAGCATGTAGCGCAGCACCGCCAGGGCGAGCCCGGCGGCAAGGAAGGCCATCACCGCCAGGAACTGGGACTGGACGGAATCCAGCCGGCCGCTGAGGAAAAGCCCCAGGCAGAGGACGTAGAAGACCATCTCGATCTGCAGGGTCCAGGCGACACCGTTGATGTCCGGGAAGCCCATGAAGCCCTGGACCATGGTCAGGTTGGCCAGGATGGTCCGCAGGGGCCAGTCATGGGCCTGCAGCAGCGACACCAGCAGGCACAGGGCCAGGGCGAGCCAGTAGAGCGGGTAGAGGCGGAAGAAGCGGCTGAACAGGAAGCGGCGCACGGGGGCATGGCCACCGCGGGACAGGCTGATCGGCACGATGAAGCCGCTGATGGTGAAGAACAGCACCACCGCCGCCTTGCCCAGGTCCAGGCCCAGGGTGAGCAGGTCCATCACCGGCGCCTCGCCGGGCGACAGGGGCAGGCCCTGCTCGCGGATCGACATGGCCATGTGGAAATAGCCGACCGCAAGCGCCGCCAGTCCGCGCAGGGCGTCCAGATAGTCCAGACGCAGCTTCGGGCGCGGGGCAGGGTTTTCCGCTGTCGCCATGGAATGTGCCTCGCTGATGGTGGGGCGGACATTAACCGCAATCTCGCAAGCGCGAAAAACTATTAATCAGCCGGATACTGATTTTTGAGATTTCCGGCGCCCTGCTAGCGTCCGCGGCCACTGGCGGCAAGCATTCTCTGCGCCTATCTGCGGGTCACTGCTGTGGGAGCGGCGGCCATTCGCACCCTTCGGAGGGGCGGGAATGCCTGTCGGGGAGGAAGGCGGGGATTGGTGCTGTGGCGGAACGCGGGTTCCGATGCCGGCCCTGCCTCGCCTATCAATCTCCCGCCTGCGGAGCCTGTCGGGTGTCCGCGGCGAGCGGTGAAGATGGGCGGTCCGGCATGGGCCGGGAAGGGATATCTGGTGGGTCGGTCTCCGGCCGGCCTCGTTCCCGGGGGATGGTCCGGGATGGTTCGGGAGCGTCCTGCGGGATGCGCCGCACAGCAATGCGTGATGGGGGCGGCCCCGGCGCAGGATGCGCAACACCGGCGGGGCGCGAGCATGTATTGGGGCGACGATGAGTGATGACAGCCAACGGGAGCGCGCTCCCCTGAGCGGCGACGCCCCGCAGCAGGATGGCCGGGACGGGCGCCCGCGGCCCGGCCGGGACAGGCGCGCGCGCCGCGACGCACGGCAGGCCCGGCCGCGTCACCGCTGGCTGCGCCGCATCCTCGGCGGCATCGTGGCGCTGGCCCTGGTCGGCGTCGTGGTGGGCGGCATCGCCGCCTTCGCGCTCTGGCAGACGGCCGCCAAGGACCTGCCGGACTACAAGTGGCTGGCGGACTACCAGCCGCCGCAGATGAGCCGGATCTATGCCTCGGACAGCCAGCTCATGGCGGAGCTGGCGCTGGAGCGCCGGGTCTTCGTGCCGATCGAGGCGATCCCGCCGCTGCTGCAGCAGGCCTTCATCTCGGCCGAGGACCAGAATTTCCGCAGCCATGGCGGCGTCGATCTGCTCGCCATCGCCCGGGCTGCGGTCACCAACCTGGAGCAGATGGGTTCCGGCCGGCGGGCCGTGGGCGCCTCGACCATCACCCAGCAGGTCGCCAAGAACATGCTGGTCGGCAACGACCGCACCATGCTGCGCAAGATCCGCGAGGCCATCCTGGCCAACCGGATCGAATCCGCCATGTCCAAGGACCGCATCCTGGAGATCTACCTGAACGAGATCTTCCTGGGGCAGCAGTCCTATGGCGTGGCCTCCGCCGCCTGGAACTATTTCAACAAGAGCCTGAGCGACCTCAGCATCGGCGAGATGGCCTTCCTGGGCGCGCTGCCGAAGGCGCCGAACAACTACAACCCGGTGCGCTATCCGGAGGCCGCCAAGGCCCGGCGCGACTGGGTGATCGACCGCATGGCCGAGGACGGCGCCATCACCCGCGACCAGGCGGAGCAGGCCAAGCGGGAGCCGATCCGTCCGCCGAACCGCGGCCGCCCCGAGGTCCTGGCCGTGGGCCGCTACTTCACCGAGGAGGTGCGGCGGGAACTGCTGGCCCGCTTCGGCGACGAGCAGACGACCATGGGTGGGCTCGTGGTCCGCACCTCTCTGGAGCCGAAGCTGCAGCAGGCGACCGAGGACGCTCTACGCCGGGGCCTGCTGGAGTATGACCGGCGCCGGGGCGGCTGGCGCGGCCCCGTCACCCAGATCTCCGCCGCGGCCTCGGAATGGATGCCGGCGCTGGAGGCGCTGCCCCGCCCCGCCGGGCTGATGCCGGAATGGCGGCAGGCCGTGGTGCTGGACGTGAAGGATCGCGAGGCCCGGGTCGCCTGGCTGGAGCGCCCGCCGGGCAGCCAGGCGTCGCAGCCGCGCCAGGCCACGCTGAACTTCTCCGATGTCAGCGGCTGGGCCCGGGCGGTGAACGCCCAGGGCCGGATCGGCGCCGCGCCGCGCCGCATGGCGGATGTGGTGAAGGCGGGCGACGTCGTGATGGTGGAGCCCGCCGGCAACGGCCGCGCACAGCTGCGCCAGGTGCCGCAGGTCGAGGGCGCCGCCGTGGCGCTCGACCCGGCGACGGGGCGCGTGCTGGCCATGACCGGCGGCTTCTCCTTCGACAAGTCGGTGTTCAACCGCGCCACCCAGGCGATGCGGCAGCCGGGCTCCTCCTTCAAGCCCTTCGTCTATCTGCCGGCGCTGGAGATGGGCATCCCGCCGAACCAGCAGCTGCTGGACGCGCCGCTGGAGATCATGACGCCGCAGGGCCCCTGGCGGCCGGGCAACTATTCCGGCCGGGCCTCGGGCGGCTATGTCACGATGCGGACGGCACTGGAGAAGTCGCTGAACCTGCCGACCGTGCGCATGGCGCAGGAGATCGGCATGGACAAGGTGGCCGATTCCGCCGCGCGCTTCGGGGTCATCCAGAACATGCCGCGCGTGCTGGCCATGTCGCTCGGCGCCGGGGAGACCACGGTGCTGCACATGGCCGGCGCCTATGCCGCCTTCGTCAATGGCGGGCGGCAGGTGACGCCGACCCTGATCGACAGCGTGCAGGACCGGCTGGGCCGGGCGGTCTGGCGCAACAACATCCGTTCCTGCGCCGGCTGCGACGCCGACATCTCCGCCGGCCCGCCGGTGCTGAAGGACGAGCGCAAGCAGATCGCCGACCCGATCGCCGCCTATCAGATGGTGAACATCCTGACCGGCGTGGTCGAGCGCGGGACCGGCACGGCCGCCGGCAAGGGGCTGGACCGGCCGGTGGGCGGCAAGTCGGGCACCACCAACGACTTCCGCGACAACTGGTTCGTGGGCTTCACCCCGGACATCGTCGTGGCGGTGTGGATGGGCTTCGACGACAGCCGCTCGCTCGGCAATGGCGAGGCCGGTGGCGGCAATGCCGCGCCGATCGTGCACGACATCCTGGCCGCGGCGCTGAAGGACAGCCCGCCGGTGCCCTTCCGCGCCCCGCCCGGCGTAGCGCTGGTGCGGATGACGGATTTCAATGGCGCGCCGATCACCGAGGCCTTCCGCCCCGGCACCGAGAACAGCGCCCGGGCGCCGCTGGGCGGCGGCGGCGGGGGCAGCGGAGACCCGCCCACCGCTTCCGCCGTGGACAGCAGCCTGGGCGGGCTCTACTAGACCCGCTTTCGCCCCGCTCCCCGCCGGGGGGTGGGGCGTGCCTGGATGACCATTTCGTGTGAGACGCGGCCCGGCCCCGACCTTGGGGTGGAGGGCCGCGCCAGTCGGGGCCCCCCATGCGTGCCGATGCCGAAGCCCTGAAGGGCCAGATCGAAGAATCCGTCTCCCTGCTCCGCCGTCACCTGGACTGGGACGCGGCGACCATCCGCCTGACCGAGCTGAATGCCCGGGCCGAGGACCCGACTCTCTGGAACGATGCCGACGAGGCCGGCCGCGTGATGCGCGAGCGCGGGCGGCTGGCCGACCAGATCGAGGGCGTGGCGCGGCTGCAGCAGGATGTGCGCGATGCGCTGGACCTGATCGAGTTGGCCGAGGCCGAGGGCGATGCCGCCACGGCGGATGCGGCGGTGGCCGATCTCAAGGCGCTGGCCGCCGAGGCCAAGCGGCGGGAGATCGAGAGCCTGCTGTCCGGCGAGGCCGATGCCAACGACGCCTTCCTGGAGGTGAATGCGGGCGCTGGCGGCACAGAGGCGCAGGACTGGGCGGAGATGCTGCGGCGCATGTACATGCGCTGGGCGGAGAAGCGCGGCTACAAGGTCACGATCACCGAGGAGAGCGAGGGCGAGCAGGCGGGCATCAAGTCCGCCACCCTCCAGATCAGTGGCCCCAACGCCTATGGCTGGCTGAAGACCGAGAGCGGGGTGCACCGGCTGGTGCGCATCAGCCCCTTCGACGCGGCGGCGCGGCGGCAGACCTCCTTCGCCTCCGTCTATGTCTATCCGGTGATCGACGACCGGATCGAGATCGAGATCAATCCGGCCGACCTGAAGACGGACACCTTCCGCGCCTCCGGCGCCGGCGGGCAGCACGTGAACAAGACGGAATCCGGCGTGCGCTTCACCCATATCCCGACCGGGATCGTGGTGGCCTCCACCCAGGACCGCTCGCAGCACCGCAACCGCGCCATCGCCATGGATATGCTGCGCGCCCGGCTCTACGAGCTGGAGCTGAGCAAGCGCGAGGCCATCTCGGCGGGCGTCGAGGCGGGCAAGACGGATATCGGCTGGGGCCACCAGATCCGCTCCTATGTCCTTCAGCCCTATCAGATGGTGAAGGACCTGCGGACCAGCGTGGAGAAGGGCAACCCGGCCGCCGTGCTGGATGGCGACCTGGACGAGTTCATGGCCGCCGCCCTGGCCCAACGCGTCGGCGGCACCCGTTCCGAGGCCAGCGCCTCCGCCATCTGACCCGCCATCTGACCTGGGCCTTTCCCCTGCAACGCTTGCCCCGCCTCCGGCGTCTTTGCCGTGACGGGAGGAGGGGAGAGAGGGGATGCGGCACCGCTGTCCGGCCATGGCGGCATGAGGGCCCGGCTGCGGGCCTGGATGGAAAGCCTCCAGGAAGTCTTCTGGCTGCGCCCCGCGGTGCTCGTGACGCTGGGCGTCGTGGCGGCGGAGGTCCTGGTCCGGCTGGATGGCGCCTTCTCGGATCATGAATGGGCGCCCTCCGGCTGGATCTATGCCGGGGGCGAGAGCGGCGCCCGGGCGCTGCTGGGCGCCATCGCCTCCTCCGCCATCGGCGTGGCGGGCACGGTCTTCTCCATCACCATCGCCGCGCTGTCCCTCGCCTCGGGGCAGATGGGGCCCCGGCTGCTGCGCAACTTCATGCGCGACCGGGGCAACCAGATGGCCCTGGGCATCTTCCTCGGCACCTTCGCCTATGTGCTGATGGTGCTGCGCACCGTCCGCTCGGTGGAGGAGGACGCCTTCGTGCCGCATCTGGCGGTCACCGGGGCGCTGCTCCTGGCCCTGCTCTGTGTCGCGACCCTGGTCTGGTTCGTCCACCACATTGCGAGCGGCATCAATGTCGAGAGGGTGATCGAGGACGTGCACCACGAGCTGGTGCAGACCATGGACCGGCTCCTGCCGCGGGAGGAGCCGCCGGAGCCGGGAGCGGCGCGTCCGCCGGAGGGTGGCAGGCCGGTCCGGGCAACCAGCGGGGGCTATATCCGCTCCCTGGACACGGAAGGGCTAGCCGACTGGGCGGCGGAGAGGGGGCTCGTCGTCTGCCTCCTCATGCGGCCGGGCGAATATGTGAGCCAGGGCATGCCGCTGGCCGAGGTGGCGGGGGAGGTGGATGGGGAGGAGGCCGCCGGCAGGGTTTGCGACGCCTTCATCCTGGGCGAGCGGCAGGCAGCAGGACAGGACCTGGAATTCGCCGTGCGGCAGCTCGTGGAGATCGGCGACCGCGCGCTCTCGCCCAGCAGCAACGACCCCTTTACCGCTATCGCCGTGATCAACCGGCTGGTGGACATCCTCTGCCGGGTCGCCGACCGGCCCATGCCGGCACCGGTGCTGTTCCGGGAAGGGCAGGCCAGGGTCTTCCGGCGCGTGACCACCTATGACGGGCTCTGCGACGCCATGTTCCATATCCTGCGCCAGGACATGGC
Organism: Roseomonas gilardii; assembly: GCF_001941945.1. NCBI lineage: Bacteria > Pseudomonadati > Pseudomonadota > Alphaproteobacteria > Acetobacterales > Roseomonadaceae > Roseomonas > Roseomonas gilardii. Next base: position 975,545 of record NZ_CP015583.1, read on the forward strand.
GGGCAGCGCCCCGGTGCTGATCCATCTGCTGGAAAGCCTGGGCCAGGTGAGCGGCGTGGAGCACCGTCCGGAGCGGCTGGCCGCCCTGCGCCGCCATGCGGGGTTCGTGCTGGAGGCCGGGCGCCGCACCATCGAGGACCCGGCCGGGCTCGTGGATTTCGAGCGGCGGCGGGCGCGCTACTTCCCGGCGCTGTGAGCGCGCGCCGCCGGGCCGGTCAGCCGGCCCAGTCCGTCACATGGGCCGAGAGATCCGGGCGGCGGGGCTGGCGGGCCTCCCCATCCGGCGTGCCCACGAAGACATAGCCAAGAAGCCGCTCGTTCTCGCCCAGCCCGAGGCGGAGGGCCAGGGCGGGGTCATAGCCGTTCGCGCCGGTCAGCCAGATCGCCCCGAAGCCCTCGGCATGGAAGGCGTTCAGCAGGTTCATCACCCCGGCCCCGACCGTGAGGATCTGCTCCACCTCCGGGATCTTGCCCTCGCGGATATGGGCGGCCACGGCGATGGTGAGCGGCGCGTTCAGGATGCGGCCGCATTGCTTGTCGATCATCGGCTGTGTCACCGAGGGGTCGCGGGCGCGCATCGCCTCTTCGACGGCGGCGGCCCAGCGGGTCCGCGCCTCGCCCCGGATCAGCACGAAGCGCCAGGGATGCAGCCCGCCATGGTCCGGCGCGCGCAGGGCGGTCTCCAGGATACGGTGCAGCCGTTCGCCCTCCGGTCCCGGCGCGCGCAGCATCTGGGCCGGCACGGAATGGCGGGTCAGCAGGGCTTCCAGCGCCGGCGAGGCGGTTCCGGAGGAAAGCGGGCCAAGGTCGTTCATCGCGAGGTTCCGGGGCAGTGGCGGCGGGCAGGACCGGCGGATGCTTTCCGGACCTGAGCGGTCCCATTTCTCGCGCCTTTCGCGCAGCGACGCAAACCCGGCGTTGCAACGAAGCGTTCCGGCGAGCCTTTTCCCGGAAGCGCCGACGGGGACCATACCAGGGGGACCATACCAGGGGGACCATGCCGGAAATCTTCCGCCAGCGCCTGCCGGACTTCCAGCCACCGGGCGCGATCTTCCACCTGGACTGGAAGGCCCGGCAGATCCGGATCGCCTGGCTCTGCCTGCCGGCACTGGCGCTGGCCTTGTTGGCGGGGCTGCTGAGCGGGCATCCGGCGGATGGGCTGGTGGCGGCCAGCGGCGCCATGTCGGTCGGCTTCGGGGCGCTGCAACGCTTCTCCCGCGGCTGGGCGATGCCGATGCTGGTGGCGATGCTGGGCATGGCGGCCTCGGCTGCCGTGGGCTCCCTGGTGGGGCACTGGCTGCCGCTGCTGCTGTTGGCCAGCGGGTTCTGGGCGGCGGCCTGCGGCCTGCTGGCGGCGGTGGGGACCGGGGCCTGGTGGCTGGGGCTGCAATGGAACATCGCCCTGGCGGTGGCCAGCGCCTTTCCGTCCAGCCTGGAGCATGCGCTGGGCCGGGGCGGCCTGATCCTTGTGGGGGGCGCCTTGCAGTGGGTGATCCTGGTGGCATGCCGGCGCTACCTGCCTTCGCCCCAGGGCTGGCCCTCCGACCTGCAGATCCCCGAATTCCTGGAATCCCTGCGCCTGCTCGCCAGCCGCCGGAATCCGGACCGGGCCTATGCACTGCGGCTGGCCTGCGCCGCCATGGGGGCCGTGGTGGCCAGCCGGCTGCTGGACCTGCCGAACGGCTACTGGGCGCCGATGACGGCGGTGATGGTGCTGAAGCCGCGGCTGGACGAGACCTATTCCCGGGGTCTGCAAAGGGTGGCCGGGACCCTGCTGGGGGCAGGCGGTGCGACCCTGGTGGCGGCGCTGCTCCAGCCCGGGCCCTGGGCCTTGTCTCTGCTGGTCCTGGCCCTGGCCTGGGCGAGCTATGCGCTGCAGCGGGTGAACTACGCCGCGCTGTCCACGGCGATCAGCGCCTATGTGGTCTTCCTGCTGGCGCTGGTGGCCATGCCGGAGCCCGAAGCGGCGGGCCATCGCATCCTGGCGACCCTGGTCGGCAGCGCCCTCGCCTTCGTGGTGGACCTGCTGGGGTGGCTGTCCGCGAACCCCGGGAGGACGGGCGGGGATGCGGCGGGCGACGCCCCCGGAAAGCGGGAACCTTGACCTTCCCGGTCCGGAATGTGTCGCGTTTCTGAAACAGTTCCGACAGCCGATCATCGGGCCGCCCCACCCCAGGGGAGGCTCCGGCCCTTTTCGCGATTGACCCTGTCGCCATGCCGAACGAACATGGCAGGGTCCGAACCGGGGCGCCTTTCGCGGCCATGTCCGCAGGGATGGCCGCTCTGGCCACCGCCAACAGCAAACGGGCCACAGACCCGCGAATCGAGGAAACAGAATGGCGATCCCGCTGGGAACAACGATACCCGTCACCGGTGCCACCACGGCCGATGCCAGGGACAGCGAGGTCAACCGCATCCTGCGAAACCCGACCTTCCAGGAACTGGTGAAGGAGCGTTCGGGTTTCGCCTGGACGCTCTCCATCGTGATGCTGGTGATCTATCTGGGCTTCATCCTGTTGGTGGCCTTCGCCCATGGGCTGATGGCGACCCCGATCGCCGGGGGGGCGACCTCCACGGGCATCATCCTGGGCCTGGTCGTCATCGTCTCGGCCTTCGTGCTGACCGGCATCTATGTCGCGCGCGCCAACACGCGCTTCGACGCGATGACGCAGCGCCTGCGTCAGGAGCTGAGCCGCTGATGCGCCTCCTCAAGCTCCTCACCGTCACCGCCGGGACGCTGGCCCTCGGCCTCGGCGGCATGGCCTATGCCGCGGACGCGATCTCCGGGCCGGTGCAGCGTCAGGCGCTGAACTGGGCGGCGATCGTCATGTTCGTCGCCTTCGTGGCGATGACGCTGGTCATCACCTACCGCGTCGCTTCGCAGAACCGCTCGGCCGCCGACTTCTACGCGGCGGGCGGCGGCATCACAGGGTTCCAGAACGGGCTCGCCATCGCCGGCGACTACATGTCGGCGGCCTCCTTCCTCGGCATCTCCGGCCTGGTCTTCGCCAGCGGCTTCGACGGGCTGATCTATTCCATCGGCTTCCTGGTCGGCTGGCCCATCGTGCTGTTCCTGATCGCGGAGCGGCTGAGGAACCTCGGCAAGTTCACCTTCGCCGACGTCGCCTCCTTCCGGCTGGACCAGACAGCGATCCGCATCCTCTCGGCCAGCGGCACGCTGGTGGTGGTGGCCTTCTACCTGATCGCGCAGATGGTCGGGGCGGGGAAGCTGATCCAGCTCCTCTTCGGGCTGCAATACCTCTACGCCGTGGTGATCGTCGGCCTGCTGATGATCGTCTATGTCGCCTTCGGCGGCATGAAGGCCACGACCTGGGTGCAGATCATCAAGGCCTGCCTGCTGCTGGTTGGCGCCACCTTCATGGCGCTCGCCGTGCTCTGGCATTTCGGCTTCAACCCGGAGCGCATGTTCGCCACCGCCGTGCAGGTGCACCCGGCGGGCGTCAGCATCATGGCGCCGGGCAACATGGTGGCGGACCCGGTCTCGGCGATCTCGCTGGGCCTCGCGCTGATGTTCGGCACGGCGGGGCTCCCGCATATCCTGATGCGGTTCTTCACGGTGTCGAACGCCCAGGCGGCGCGCAAGTCGGTCTTCTACGCCACCGGGCTGATCGCCTATTTCTACATCCTCACCTTCATCATCGGCTTCGGCGCCATCACCTTCCTGATGAACGACCCGGCCTACTACACCAACGGGGCCTCGGGCGTTTACAACAAGATCAGCGGCCTTCTGGGCGGCACCAACATGGCGGCGGTGCACTTGGCCAATGCGGTGGGCGGCTCGCTCTTCCTGGGCTTCATCTCCGCCGTGGCCTTCGCCACCATCCTGGCCGTGGTCGCGGGCCTGACGCTCTCGGGCGCCTCGGCGGTCAGCCATGACCTCTATGCCAGCGTGATCGCCCGTGGCCGTGCCACGGAGAAGAAGGAGGTGCGGCTGTCGAAGATCTCCGCCGTGGTGATCGGCCTCGTTGCCATCTATCTCGGCTATATCTTCGAGAACCAGAACGTCGCCTTCATGGTGGGCCTCGCCTTCGCCGTGGCGGCGAGCTGCAACTTCCCCGTGCTGCTGATGTCCACCATGTGGCGCGGCACGACCACGACCGGCGCGCTCTGCGGCGGGCTGCTGGGCCTCGTCGCGGCGGTGGCGATGGTGGTGCTGAGCAAGGCGGTCTGGGTGGACACCTTCCACCATGCCGCGGCGCTCTTCCCCTACGACAACCCGGCGATCTTCTCGATGCCGCTGGCCTTCGTGGGGATCTGGGCCTTCTCGAAGATGGACAACAGCCTGCGGGCGCGGCGCGAGATCGCGTCCTTCGACGCGCAGTATGTGCGCTCGGAGACCGGGATCGGTGCCTCCGAGGCGCACGTCCACTGACCGCGCGGCCGGGGGGGTGTCCTCCCCGGCCCCGGCTGGCAGGAACGAAGAAGGGGGATGGCCGGCTGGCCATCCCCCTTTTCCGTTTTCGCCCGGTGGCGGGCGGCTACTTCTCGACGAAGGCCTTCTCGATCACGAACTCGCCCGGCTCGTGCTGGCTGCCTTCGTGGAAACCGCGCTCCTCCAGGATCTTGCGGCAATCGGCCAGCATCTCCGGGCTGCCGCAGAGCATGACGCGGTCATGCTCGGGCGAGATGGGCGGCAGGCCGAGATCCCCGGTGATCTTGTCGGAGGTGATCAGGTCGGTCACGCGGCCCTGGTTGCGGAAGGGCTGGCGCGTCACGGTCGGATAGTAGAGCAGCTTGTCGCCGATGATCTCGCCGAGGAATTCGTGCTGCTTCAGCTCGGCCTCGATCATCTCGCGATGGGCCAGCTCGTCCACCTGGCGCACCCCATGGACCACCACGACCCGCTCATACTGGTCATAGGCCTCGGGCTCGCGGATCAGGCTCAGGAAGGGGGCGAGGCCGGTGCCGGTGGAGAGCAGCCACAGCGTCTTGCCCGGGCGCAGGTTGCTCAGGATCAGCGTGCCGACCGGCTTGCGCCCGACCAGGATCTTGTCGCCCGGCTGGAGATGCTGGAGCCGGGAGGTGAGGGGGCCGTCCTGCACCTTGATCGAGAGGAAATCCAGCTCCTCGTCCCAGGGGGCGGAGGCGATGGAATAGGCACGCAACAGCGGCCGCCCCTCGACCATCAGGCCGATCATCACGAACTGCCCGGCCTGGAAGCGCAGGCCCGGGTCGCGGGTCGTGCGGAAGGAGAAGAGCCGGTCGGTCCAGTGATGCACGGACAGGACCGTCTCGTGGAAGAAGGCGGCGTTGGGTGCGGGGGCGTTCATGACGGCGGAAGCTATGGGGTGCCGCGCCAAGGAAGGCAACGTGGAATGAACGTTCCTGCCCTGTGGTTTGCGAATATTCGCAATGCCGCGGGCGGGGATGGCTCCCGCCCCGGCTGCCCATGGGGCGCATCTTCACGCTTTCTCAACCTCCCCATGGTCCCTTGCGCCGCGCGCCGGGTCCGGCCGGAGGGGTCTTCGGCCATGGGGCGGGCGCGGGAGACCTTGGCCATGACCAGCATCACCGCCACCACGGGCACGCAGGGCTATCCGCTGTCCTCCTCCGCCAGCAATGCGCGGACCGGTGCCACCCAGGCGGCCTCCTCCGGCACCGCCACCGGCGCGTCGCAGGGCAGCGCCGCCGGAGCCAGCCAGGGCGGCAGCGACACCTCGGAACTCGAGGCCGCCCTGGAGGAGGCGAAGGCGGAGGAGGCGAGGGCGCAGCAGCAACTGGCCGCCGACCAGCAGGCCCAGGCGAGCGCGAGCCGGATCGCCGAGGACCAGGCGGCGCTGACCCAGGCCCAGCAGGCCGTGACCCAGGCCCAGACCAAGCTCACCGCCGCCGCCTCGCAGGTGAACATCCTGGCCTGAATCCTGTCCGAAGGCCCATGTCGCGGCGCATTGCCGAAGTGCCGCTTCGGCGCCAGGATCACACCCCGATGATCACGCCATCCACCGTTTCACTTCAGGGGCCTCCGCTGGGGCCTGTCGTGGACGACACCCCGCGGCCCCTGCCAGCCAGGATCCCGCACCACGGACAGAACGTGGACCTGGAGCCGCTGCATCCCCGCCACGCTCCGGACCTGTTCCGGGCGGCGACGAATGCCGAGGATTCCTGGGCCTATCTGGGCTATGGCCCGTTCCGGGACGAGGAGGCGATGCGCCGCCACGTGGCCGGCCTCGCCAGCCATCACGACCCCATGGCCTGGGCCATCCGGCAGCACCGCACCGGCACGGCGGATGGCTGGCTGACCCTGATGGAGATCTTCCCGGCCGATGCGCATATCGAGCTGGGCAACATCTGGTTCGGCCCCCGGCTGCAGCGGACCCGCGCGGCCACCGAGGCGATGTTCCTGCTGATGCGTCATGCCATGGACGATCTCGGCTATCGCCGCCTGACCTGGAAGTGCCATGCGCTGAACGCCCCCTCGCGCCGGGCGGCGGAACGGCTGGGCTTCACCTATGAGGGCACGCTGCGCAGCGTGAAGATCGTGAAGGGCCGGTCGCGCGACACCGCCTGGTTCTCGATCCTGGAGGATGAGTGGCCGGCGCGGCGGGAGGTGATCGCCGCCTGGCTGGACGACGCCAACTGGGATCATGCGGGGCGCCCGCGCCAGTCGATGGGGGAGATCGCGGGCACCAACCCCGTTCCCTGACGGGCGCCTTCCGACAGGTGTGGGTGACGTCTGCGTCATCCCTGTGTCATGGGTCTGTCACCGGTTTGCAGCCTGCGGAGGCTAAGCGCGCCCCATGAGAACAGGGGCGATTCGCTTGCCGAACTTCATCCGCGGGACTTTCCGCGCCTCCCTCCGTGCCCTGCTGCTGGGCAGCCTCGTGACCGCCGCCCTGGCCCTGCCCGGCCAGGGACAGGCGGCGGAACGGGATTTCGAGGCCGTGCTGGCCGGCCATGCCGTGCTGCCGGCCAACACCATGGTCCCGGCCCCCGGCGACGCGCCTGCCGAGACCCGGATGTCCGGCCGCTTCACCGGCCCGGGCAACCTGCGGACCGACCAGGCCGGCAGCATTCCCGGCACCACTGGCCCGGCGCCCGATGGCCGGCCGACCGGCCTTTCGCTGCCCTTCCAGGGGCAGCCGGTGCAGGGCTTCTCCGGTATCAAGCCGGTGGCAGGCGAGCCCGGTGCCTATTGGGTGCTGACCGACAACGGCTTCGGCAACAAGCGCAACAGCTCCGACGCGCTGCTGGCCTTCCGCAAGATCCGGCCGGATTTCGCGACCGGCGCGGTGCAGGTGGAACAGACGATCTTCCTGTCCGATCCGGAGCGGAAGGTGCCCTTCCGCATCGTCCATGAGGCGACGGAGCGGCGCTACCTGACCGGAGCCGATTTCGATCCGGAAAGCATCCAGCCCGTGGCCGACGGCTTCTGGATCGGCGAGGAGTTCGGCCCCTTCCTGGTGCATGTGGACCGCGAGGGCCGCGTCCGCCGCGTGGTGGAAACGAAGCTGGACGGGCAGGTGCTGATGTCGCCCGACCACCCTGCGCTGAGCACCGCCGCCACGCCGAACGGCGTGCTGCCTTTCCGTTCGCGCCGTTCGGGCGGCTTCGAGGGCATGGCGCTGACGCCGGATGGCAAGACGCTCTGGGCGATGCTGGAGAAGCCGCTCTTCAAGCCGGGCAGCGACCAGGGGGAGGGGAACTTCCTGCGGGTGCTGGAATTCTCGGTTGAGAAGGGGGAGTGGACGGGCCGCTCGAAGCGCTTCCGGCTTTCCGAAGGTGCCGTGTCGATCGGCGACTTCAACTTCATCGACGACCGCCGGGCGCTGGTGATCGAGCGCGACGACGGCGAGGGCGATCCTTCCCGCGCCTGCACCGGCGGGGCGAAGCCGCCGGCCTGCTTCGCCACCCCGGCGCGGGTGAAGCGGATCACGCTGGTGGACATGGGGGCGGACGAGGGCGACGGCGAGATCCGGCGCATCGGCGGCATCGACCTGATGGCGATCCGCGATCCCAAGGGGCTGGCGCGGCAGCGCGGCGACACGGGGCTGGAGGCCGGCCGCTTCTCCTTCCCCTTCCTCACGATCGAGAACGTGGCGCGGGTGGACGACACGCACATCATCGTGGCCAACGACAACAACCTGCCTTTCAGCGCCGGCCGGCAACTCGCCAAGGCGGACGACAATGAGTTCATCCTCCTGTCGGTGCCGGAACTGCTCCAGGCGCGCTGATGCGGACCGCGTGACGCCTGGGGCGGGGGGGACGCAAGCCCCGGGCGCCATGCCTCCCTCCCACCCGGCCCCGACGGCCGGGTGGGAGGGCTGTTTCGCGGGTTTCCCGAAAGAAAGACGCGGCCGTGCGGACGGTATGGCTTGTTTCCCGCGCCGCCCGCCGACAAGTTCGTCGCGAATATGGAGATCTTGATGCCTATTCGCGACGCGCGACCGACCGACCTGCCGGCGATCACCGCCATCTATGCCCATCACGTGGCCCGCGGCACCGGGACCTTCGAGGAGGAGGCGCCGGACGAGGCGGAGATGGGGCATCGCCTGGAGCATGTGCAGAAGGCGGGCTGGGCCTGGCTCGTGGCGGATAACGAGGCGGGCGAGGTTGTCGGCTATGCCTATTACGCGCAGTTCCGCGACCGCTCCGCCTATCGTTTCGCGGCGGAGGATTCGATCTACATCCGTGACGACGTGCGCGGCCAGGGCGTCGGCAAGGCGCTGGTCGCGGAGCTGCTGAGCCGCGCCGAGGCGGCCGGTTTCCGGCAGATCTTCGCGGTGATCGGCGATGCCGAGAATGTCGGCTCCATCGGCCTGCATCTGTCGCTGGGCTTCCGGCAGACCGGCGTGCTGCGGGCTGCCGGGCTCAAGTTCGGCCGCTGGCTGGACGTGGTGTTCATGCAGCGCCCGCTCGGCGACGGCGACCGCAGCCTGCCCAGCGACGCCTGAACGGCTGGCTCATCCGCGCGGGATGGGCCGGGGTCATCCTTCCTGAGGCCGGGCGCTGTCGCCCAGGCGGGGCTGGGCGGCCGGGTGCGGGATGCGCAGCGCCAGCAGGAAGCTCAGCACCGCCAGGGCGAAGACGGCCCAGAAAGCCCAGTGCAGCCCGTGCAGGAGAGCGCCGCGCAGGGCCGGTTCGATGGGGCCGGCCATGCCGCCCTCGCCCAGGATGTTGCGGATCTTCCCGGCGGAATCGCCACTGCCCGCGCTCCGCAGGGCGCTCTGCGCCCCCAGGTTCAGGATGCCGCCCAGCAGCGCCACGCCGAGCGTGCTGCCCAGCAGGCGCGAGAAGACGTTGGAGGCGGTGGCCGCGCCCCGGCGTGACCAGCCGGTGCTGCCCTGGACCAGCAGCACGCAGGTGGTGGTGAACAGCCCCATGCCGAGGCCGACCAGGAAGGAGGCCAGGGCTGCCAGCGGCAGTGGCGAGTCCGCATCCAGGAAGAGCAGCGGCACGGTGCCCAGCACGAAGAGGCCCGTGCCCAGCCGCGTGGTGTTGCGCATCCCGAGATGCCGGTTGATGCGGCCGGTCTGGCTGGCGGCCAGGGGCCAGCCGAGCGACATGGCGGTCAGGGTGAAGCCGGAGGCTAGAGGCGAGGCGCCGACCACCCCCTGCACATAGACGGGCAACAGGGCGGAGAGCCCGATCAGCCCCATCCCGGCGAGCAGGGTGGCGCCGTTGGCGGACTGGATGATGCGCTCGCGCCAGAGGTCCAGGGCGATCATCGGGGCGGCCACGCGGGATTCCTGCCAGAGCAGCAGCGGCACCCCTGCCAGCAGCGCCAGCCCTGCCACCAGCATCCCGGGGCCGCGCCAGGAGGCGTCGCCCCCGGCCAGGGTCAGCAGCATCAGCAGCGCCCCGACGCAGCCGGCGAAGATCAGTGCGCCAGGATAGTCCACGCTGGCGGTGCGGCGCTCCACCGTCTCGCGCAGTGCATAGGCGAGGCCGGCGATGGTGAGGAGGCCGATGGGCAGGTTGATCCAGAAGACCCAGGACCAGGAGACCCGCTCCACCAGCACCGCCCCGGCCATGGGGCCGATCACCGCGGAAACCGCCCAGACGCTGGCCAGCAGCCCCTGCACCCGGGCGCGTTCCTCGGGCGGGTAGAGGTCGCCGACCACGGTGGTGCCCACCGGCAGGATGGCGCCGGCGCCCAGGCCCTGGAGCAGCCGGAAGAGGATCAGCGAGGGCATCGACCAGGCGAAGCCGCAGAGCAGGGAACCGGCCAGGAAGACCGCGATCCCGGCGAAGAGCACGGGGCGGCGGCCATGGATGTCGGCGAGGCGGCCATAGATGACCGTGGTGGCCGACTGCGCCATCAGGAAGGCGGAGAAGACCCAGGAATAGAGGGAGAAGTCCCCGAGCTGCCGGACAATGCGCGGCATGGCGGTGGCGATGATGGTGGATTCGATCGCCACCATGAACATCGACACCATGATGCAGGCCATCACGAGCGGGCGCCGGGCGGGTATGGGCGGGGTGGTCATGGTGTTTCCTCGGCGTCCCTGGCGGGCCCACGCGCATGGGCCGCGCGGGTCGTCACCCGGATGATCTGGGCAGGCTTTCCCGGAAGGATAGTGCGTGGGGCCGATCCGGCATGGCCCATCGCCATCCGGTCAGCCATGCCGGCAGGGCTGAGCCTCGGCGTAAAGCCCCGGGGGTGGGTTCAGGAGGCCGCGCGAAACCGGGCCGCGACCACCGCATCCTGGCGCAGCGCCCCTTGCAGCATGGCGGCTGCCTCCGGCGTGTCCGCCAAGGCCAGCACGCGCTCGAACCAGGGGCAGGTGCCGCGCACGCGGTCCAGGAAGAGGCGGTCCAGCGCCTGGGCCACGGGAGATCTGCCACCACAGCAGGCGCAGGCCGCCGCATGGCTGGCGAAGGGCTGGAAGCGGGCGGTGGCCACCGCTCCGCCGAAGCCGGGATGGCCCTCCGGCAGAAGCAGCGCGGCGGGCGGACCCGACTGGAGCGTCTGCCGCAAGGCCGCAGCGTCCGGTAGCGGCGACAGGGGGATGCGGGCGTCGAGGGTCCAGGCCATCTGCTGGACATAAGGATATCTTTATGTCATTGTCCAGTCGTGGAAGAACTCCTCGCCCAGCTCCGTGCCGCCGCCGAACCGACCCGCCTTCGCCTCCTGGCCCTCTGTGCCCGGGGGGCCTGGTGCGTGTCCGATCTCTGCGCCCTGCTCGGCCAGTCCCAGCCCCGCCTGTCGCGCCATCTGCGGCTGCTGACCGAGGCCGGGCTGCTGCACCGGACGCCGGAAGGAGCGAATGTCTATTTCCAGGTCCCCGCCGAGGCGGGCCTCGCCCATATGATCGTGGCCCGGCTGCCGGAGGAGGATGCCCAGCTCGCCGCCGACCGGCGCGCCGCCGCGCGGCTGGCGGCGGAACGGGCGCGCGAGGCTTCCGAGACCTTCCAGCGCCAGGGCTCCGACTGGGACGAGATGCGCGCCCTGGGCCTGCCCGCCGCGGGCATCGAGGCGGCGCTGCTGGAGGCGCTGCCGGCCCGCCCGGGGCGTCTGCTGGATATCGGCACGGGCACCGGGCGCCTGCTGGAACTGGCGGCGGGACGGGCGGAGAATGCCCTGGGCGTCGATGCCTCCCGCGCCATGCTGGCCCTGGCGCGTGCCCGGCTGGCCGAGCGCGGCCTGGCGCAGCGCTGCGCGGTGCGGCAGGCGGACATGTACCGGCTGCCGATCGCCGACGGGTCCTTCGACACCGTGACGCTCCAGATGGTGCTGCACTATGCCGAGGACCCGGCCGCCGTGCTGGCCGAGGCCGCGCGCGTGCTGGCGCCCGGCGGGCGGCTGCTGATCGCCGACCTCGCCCCGCATGAACGCGGCGAGCTGTTGGAGCGGCAGGCGCATCGCTGGCCCGGCTTCGACGATGCCCAGATCGCCGGCTGGCTCGGCGCCGCCGGCTGCGCCCCACTTCCCGCCCGGACGGCGGCGGCCATGGAGGGGGTGGGGGCGCTGGAAGTGCGCCTCTGGCCCGCCACACGCCTGCCGGCCGACCATTCCCTTTCCGTGCCCGCCGTAACCGAGGCTCCGTGATGTCCCGTCCCCATCTGCTCGAAGCCCTGCGCGACCGTGTCCTGCTCTGCGACGGCGGCATGGGGTCGCGCGTGCAGGCCCTCACCCTGGATGTCGAGAAGGACTACTGGGGCAAGGAGAACTGCACCGAGGTACTGAACCTCTCCCGTCCCGAACTGGTCCGCGAGATCCATCGCGGCTACTATGAGGCCGGGTCGGACATGGTGCTGACCAACAGCTTCGGCGGCTCCCCGATCACGCTGGAGGAGTTCGAGCTCGGCGACCGCGCCTTCGAGATCAACAGGCTCTCGGTGGAACTGGCGCGCGAGGCGGCGGAGAGCTTCGCCGACGGGCGGCACCGCTGGGTGATCGGCGATATCGGGCCGGGCACCAAGCTGCCGAGCCTTGGGCATATCGAATACGACCGGCTGGAGGCAGCGCTGCTGGAGCAGTGCCGCGGGCTGATCGCCGGCGGCGCCGATGCGCTGCTGACCGAGACCAACCAGGACACGCTCTTCATCAAGGCGGCGGTGAACGCCGCCAAGGCGGCGAAGCGCGAGGCGGGGAGCGACATCCCCATCTTCGTGCAGGTGACGGTGGAAACCACCGGCACGCTGCTGGTCGGCCCCGACATCGCCGCCGCCGCAACGGTGATCGACGCGCTGGACGTGCCGCTGGTCGGCCTCAACTGCGCCACCGGACCGCAGGAGATGGCGGAGCATGTGCGCTACCTCGCCGGCAACTGGCGCGGGCTGATCTCGGTGCAGCCCAATGCCGGCCTGCCGGAGCTGGTGGACGGCAAGACGCATTACCCTCTGGGCGCGGCGGAGATGGCGACCTGGATGGAGCGCTTCGTCACCGAGGACGGGGTGAACCTGATCGGCGGCTGCTGCGGCACCTCCACGCCGCATATCCAGGCGCTGGACGCGATGCTGCGGCGGCATGGCGGGGCTTCGCACCGGCCCGCGCCGGTGCCGCGCAGGCCGGTCTGGGTGCCCTCGGTCGCCAGCCTCTACGGCGCCACGGCGCTGCGGCAGGAGAATGCGTACTTCTCCATCGGCGAGCGCTGCAACGCCAACGGCTCCAAGGCCTGGCGGGAGCGGCAGGCGGCGCATGACTGGGATGGTTGCGTCGCCATGGGGCGGGAGCAGGTGGGGGAGGGCTCGAACTCCCTCGACATCTGCACCGCCTTCGTCGGCCGCGACGAGATGGCCGAGATGAACGAGGTGGTGCGCCGCTTCACCGGCAGCGTGAACGCGCCGCTGGTGATCGATTCCACCGAGACCCCGGTGATCGAGGCGGCGCTGAAGCTGCACGGCGGCAAGCCGATCATCAACTCGATCAACTTCGAGGATGGCGAGGGCCATGCGACGGACCGCATGATCCTGGCGAAGAAGTTCGGCGCCGCCGTGATCGCGCTGACCATCGACGAGGTCGGCATGGCGAAGACGGCGGAGGACAAGCTCCGCATCGCCGAGCGGCTGGTGGATTTCGCCTGCAACCGGCACGGGCTGCCGCAGTCGGATCTGATGATCGATCCGCTGACCTTCACGATCGCCACCGGCAACGAGGACGACCGCAAGCTGGGCCTGTGGACGCTGGAGGGCATCCGCATGATCCGGGAGAGGTTCCCGGACATCCAGATCATCCTCGGCCTGTCCAACATCTCCTTCGGCCTGAACCCGGCGGCGCGGCATGTGCTGAACTCGGTCTTCCTGGACCACGCGGTGAAGGCGGGCATGACCGGCGCCATCGTGCATGTCAGCAAGATCAAGCCGCTGCACCTGATCCCGCCGGAGGAGGTGAAGGTCGCCGAGGACCTGATCTACGACCGGCGCGCGGAGGACTACGACCCGCTGCAGAAGCTGCTGGAGATGTTCCAGGGCCGCAAGGCCGCCGAGGTCGGCACCCGCAAGAAGGCCGAGACGGTCGAGGGCCGGCTGAAGGAGCGGATCGTCGATGGCGACCGCAAGGGGCTGGAGGAGGACCTGGCCGCCGCCATGGCGGCCGGCCACGCGCCGCTCGCCATCATCAACGAGCTGCTGCTCGACGGCATGAAGACGGTGGGCGAGCTGTTCGGCGCCGGCAAGATGCAGTTGCCCTTCGTGCTGCAATCCGCCGAGACGATGAAGACCGCGGTCGCCTGGCTGGAGCCGCACATGGAGCGGGCCGAGGGGCAGGAGAAGGGCACCATCGTCCTCGCCACCGTGAAGGGCGACGTCCACGACATCGGCAAGAACCTCGTGGACATCATCCTGACCAACAACGGCTACAAGGTCGTCAATCTCGGCATCAAGGTGCCGTTGCAGCAGATGGTGGAGGCGGTGCGGGAGCACCGCGCCAATGCCATCGGCATGTCCGGCCTGCTGGTGAAGTCCACCGTGGTGATGCGCGAGAACCTGGAGGAGATGGCCCGCCAGGGGCTGGAGGTGCCGGTGCTGCTCGGCGGCGCGGCGCTGACGCGCAACTATGTCGAGGATGACTGCGTCCGCGCCTATGCCCCTGGTGGGGCGAAGGAGGGGGCGAAGGACGGAACGACGGGCCGCGTCGCCTATGCCCGCGATGCCTTCGACGGGCTTCACCTGATGGACCGGGTGATGGGCAACGACTTCGACGGCTATCTCGCCGCCCTGCAATCGCGCCGGGCGGGCAAGTCGAAGAACGAGAAGCGCACGCTGGGCGTGGCGGACCCGCGCGGCTTCGCGCCGGTCGATGTCAACGAGGCCCAGGCGCGGCGGAAGCGGATGGCGGAGAGCGAGGCGGTGCCCGCGCCGCCCTTCTGGGGCGCGCGGGTGATCGAGGCGCCGCCCAAGGCGATCATCCCCTTCATCAACGAGCGCTCGCTCTACCAGTTCCAGTGGGGCTTCCGGAAGCAGGGCCGCTCGCTGGAGGATTTCCTCGGCTGGGCGAAGCAGGAGCTGCGGCCCGTGCTGAAGCGCATGCTGGCGCTGACCGAGGCGGAGGACATCCTGAAGCCGCAGGCCATCTACGGCTATTGGAAGTGCGCCGGGCAGGGGAACGACCTGATCCTCTTCGAGGAGGATGGCATGACCGAGGCTTGGCGCGTCACCCTGCCGCGCCAGCCGAAGCAGGATGGCGAGTGCATCGCGGATTTCGTGCGCGACGTGGAGGAAGGGCCGGAAAGCCGCGACGTCATCGGGTTGCAGGTGGTGACGGTGGGGCAGAAGGCCTCCGACGTGGCGCGGGAGTGGTTCGAAGGCAACCGCTACCAGGACTATCTCTACCTGCACGGCCTTTCGGTGGAGATGGCGGAGGCCATGGCGGAATACGTCCACAAGCGCATCCGCGCCGAATGGGGCTATGCGGGCGAGGACGACCGGGACATGGACCGCATGCTGCAGCAGGGCTACCGGGGCGGGCGCTACTCCTTCGGCTATCCGGCCTGCCCGAGGCTGGAGGACCAGGAGGGGCTGCTGAAGCTGCTGGGCGCGGAACGGATCGGGGTGAGCCTGTCGGACGAGCACCAGCTTCATCCGGAGCAGTCAACCTCTGCGATCGTGTTGCACCACCCCCGCGCGAAATACTTCTCAGTCTGACCGGGGACGGGCTATGCCCGCCTCATGTCGCTCTCGCTGACCGAACGCACCGCCTGGACCAGCCTGGCTGTGGGCCTCTTCGTGCTGTCCCTGAAGGGGACGGCCTGGTGGCTCACGGGCAGCACCGCCTTCTTCGCCGAGATGCTGGAGACGGTGGTGAACGTGGCCGCCGCCTCGGCCGCGTTGATGGCCGTACGCTATTCGGCCATGCCGGCGGACGACAACCACCCCTATGGCCATGCCAAGGCGGAGTATTTCTCCGCCGTGCTGGAGGGGGCGCTGATCGTGGTGGCGGCGACGCTGATCCTGCAGGAGGTCTGGGCCGCCTGGCAGAATCCGCGCGCGCCGGACCAGCCGGTGATCGGCCTGGTGCTTTCCAGCGCCGCGGCGGCGGTGAACGTGGTCTGGGCGACGATCCTGCGCCGGCGCGGCAAGCGGCTGGGCTCGCCGGCCCTGGTGGCCGATTCGCACTACCTGATGGCGGATGTCGTCACCTCGGTCGGGGTGGTGATCGGCGTCTTCCTGGTCACGGTGACGGGGCTGCTCTGGCTCGACCCGCTGATGGCGGGGGTGACGGCGGTGATGATCCTCTTCTCCGGCCTGCGCCTGCTGCGGGAAAGCGTGGGCGGGCTGATGGACGAGGCTGCGCCGCCGGAACTGGTGGCGCAGATCCGTGAGCATGTCTCCGCCAACGCGACCGGGGCGCTGGAGGCGCATGACCTGCGCACCCGCCGGGCCGGGCGCTTCACCTTCATCGACTTCCATCTCGTGGTGCCGGGCGGCATGTCGGTGGACGAGGCCCATGGCATCTGCGACCGGATCGAGGGCACGCTGAAGCAGGAACTCGGCAGCGTGGTGATTTCCATCCATGTTGAGCCGGACGGGAAGGCCAAGCACAGCGGCGTCGTGGTGCTGTGAGCCGGGGGTGCTGACAGGCGCCGGTTCCGGGCCGTGAGGGCGATGCGCCCCCTGCCGGGAGCGGCCGTGCGGGCGTTGCGGCCGGGGGCGCGGCCTCCGCGCCGGGCCGCCGGTCGTTCCCTGGCCTGCCTCCCTGCCTGGGCGCCGCCGCTTTCGCTGCTGCTGCATGGCGCCGTGCTGGCGGCGCTGCTGGGGCTGCTGACGCCGGAAGCGGTGCATGAGCCGGTGCGGATGACAGGCATCCCCCTGGTATGGATCGGCGAGGGGGAGGGCAGCACCGCCCGGCGCCCCGCCGAACTGCCGCCCCCGGTGGCGGCGGCACCGCCCGAGGCGCCGGAGACCCCGCCTGTGCCGCCCGCGCCGGATGCCGCGCCCGTGCCGCCGCTGGCCCAGGCCGTCACCGCGGCCGGGCTGGAGGCGCCGCCCGCTCCGGAGGCGGGGAACCTCCCCATGCCGCCCCCCGATGCGCCGGTGCCCGTGACCTCGCCCGCCCCGGCGGCGGGGCTCTCGCCGCAGCCGCTGGATGAACTGCCCCTGCCGCCTCCGCCGCCCGGCCCGCCGCAGCGCCGTCCCGCGCCGCCGCAGCCGCCCGCCCAGGCCGCGCCGTCGCCCGACCCGGGCCGGGCGAAGCTGGCGCTCGATGCTTCCGTGGGCGGTATGCGGCTCGGTGCCGGCAGCGGTGGCATGCCGGGGGAGAGCCGGGGCCCCGGCATGCCCGCCGCCGGCTGCGCGGAGGCCATCGGCCTGCCGCCGGGCGGGGCCGGGCATCACAATGCCGGCTTCGTCGGGTTGCGGCTGCGCCTTTCCGACAACGGCCGGGTGGTGGAGGCCAGGGTGGCGGTCAGCAGTGGCTTTCCCGCGCTGGACGACTGGGCCCGGACGCGGATCAAGCGCTGCCGCTTCACCCCCGCCCTGCGCGATGGCCGGCCGGTCTGGTCCAGCTACAACACCTCCGTCTATTTCGACGAAGCCCAGTGACTCTGGGCCCACTGACTTCGGAGAGGCCCTCATGGTGAAGCTCGACGTCATCACCACGCGTGGCGGCGATGGTGGAGAGACCTCGCTAGGCGACGGCACGCGGCTCCGCAAGGACGCGCTGCGGATCACCGTGATCGGCACGGTGGACGAGCTGAATGCCTGCCTGGGCCTGGTCCGGCTGCACACGGGCGGAAGGCCGGAGGCGGACGCCATGCTGGCACGCCTGCAGAACGATCTCTTCGACCTGGGCGCCGATCTTGCCGTGCCCGGCGGCGATCCCGGCCGGCTGCGGATCAGCGACCGGCAATGCGCCCGGCTGGAGGCCGAGGTCGCGGCCATGAATGCGGCGATCCCGCCCCTGCGCTCCTTCGTCCTGCCCGGCGGTACGCCGGGGGCAGCGCAGGCCCATCTGGCGCGTACCGTGGCGCGCCGGGCGGAGCGCGAATTCGTGCAGCTCGCCGGCCAGGAGGTTCTGAATCCGGCGGCGCTGCGCTATCTGAACCGGATGTCCGATCACCTCTTCGTTATGGCGCGGCATCTGAACAAGAACGGGGCGTGCGATGTCCTGTGGATTCCGGGGCAGAACCGTTAACGGACAACGCTCTTTCGTGATGCGTCACGAAATTGCCCAACCCTTGCCAAACGTCCGCGATCTAAGCCGTTAGCAACCTTTCCCGCCCAGCCTGTGCTGGCCGGGTGGGCCACCACCATTCCTTGCGGATGGTGGACCGGGTCCACCGCCCCATGCGAAGGGCGGGACCCAAACACGACGTTCCTGTGTTCCTTTCGGAGGTGCCGGTGCTCCGCCGCGATCTGCTCACCACGATTCCCGCCGCCTTCGCCCTTGCCGGGATGGCGCGCGAGGCCGCCGCCCAGTCCCCGGCCCCTTCCGGCGGGGCCCAGCCATCCAATGCTCCGGCGCCCTTCGACGGGAATGCGGTGCGCGGCATGGCGCGCGACCTCGCCGCCAGGCCCTTCCGCGCGCCGGACAGCGATCTGCCGCGTGAACTGGCAGACCTGACCTATGACAAGTACCGCGACATCCGCTTCAACCCGCAGCGTGCCTGGTGGCGCGATGGCGGGCTGCCCTTCCAGATGCAGCTCTTCCACCGCGGCTTCCTCTACAAGCAGCGGGTGGAGATGTACGAGGTCGCGGAGGGCAGGGCGCAGCGCATCCTCTACAGCCCGGACCTGTTCAACTTCCAGAACCTGGAGCCGCCCAAGCCTGCCGATCTCGGCTTCGCCGGCTTCCGCCTGCATGCGCCGATCAACCGGCCGGACTATTTCGACGAGGTCTGCGCCTTCCTCGGCGCCTCCTATTTCCGCGCCGTGGCCAAGGACCTGATCTATGGCCTCTCGGCACGCGGCCTCGCCCTCAAGACGGCGGAACCCTCGGGCGAGGAATTCCCCTTCTTCCGGGCCTTCTGGGTGGAGCGGCCCCGGCCGGGGGTAAATTCCATCACCGTCTGGGCCCTGCTCGACAGCCAGAGCGCCGCGGCCTCCTACCGCTTCACCATCCGCCCGGGCACGGACACGGTCTTCGACACGGAGGCCACGATCTTCCCGCGCGTGGACATCGCCGCTGCCGGCATCGCGCCGCTGACCAGCATGTTCTGGTTCGCTGCCAATGACCGGGGCGGGGTCGATGACTACCGCCCCGCCGTGCACGATTCCGACGGGCTGATGATGCTGTCCGGCCGGGGCGAGCAGATCTGGCGGCCGCTGCACAACCCGCGCGACCTGCAGGTGAGCTATTTCGGTGACGTGAACCCGCGCGGCTTCGGGCTGATGCAGCGCAAGCGCGCCTTCACCAATTTCGACGACCTGGAGGCGCATTACGAGCGCCGCCCGAGCGCCTGGGTGGAGCCGATCGGCGACTGGGGCGAGGGGGCGGTGCAACTCGTCGAGATCCCGACAAGTTCCGAGATCCACGACAACATCGTCATGGCCTGGCGGCCGAAGGAGCCGCTGAAGGCGAAGGGGGAATACGGCTTCGTCTATCGCCTGCACTGGCTGCCGCAATGGACGGGCCGGCCGGAGCTGGGGCGGGTGACGGACACCCGTGTCGGCGCCGGGATCAACAACCCGAACGCGCGGCTCTTCGTCATCGGCATGGCGGGCGGCAAGCTGGATTCGCTGCCCGCCGACGCGAAGCCGGCGCTCGACGTCACCGCCGACAAGGGGCAGATCCGCAATCCCGTGGCGCAGCCCAATGGCGAGACCGGGGGCTGGCGCGTTTCCTTCGAGCTGGAGCCCGGCAGAGAGACGCAGGTGGAGCTGCGCGCCGTGCTGCGCCTGGGTGACGAGCCGCTGGCGGAGAGCTGGGTGTACCGATGGACGGCGTGACGACGGACACGCCGCGCCAGCTCCATCCCGCCGATCCCGGCTGGCATGCCCTGCCGCCCGAGGCGCCGCTCGCCATGCCGGTGCAGGACCTGCGCGGCCCTACGCCGCCGGGCGGGCCGGCCAGCCGCCCTTCCGCGCCCCGCCTGATGGCGTTGCGCCGGCTGCTGGTGATCGGGGGCGCCGTGGCGCTGACGGCACTGGGCGGGCGGGAGATGTATCTCGTGCTCGATCTCAGCCGCCCGACCACGTTGCAGATCGTGCTCTTCCTGCTCTTCCTTGTGCTCTTCGCCTGGGTGGCGCTCAGCTTCACCTCTGCCCTGGCGGGGTTCTTTCGCATGCTGGCCGGACCGGACCGGCGGCTCGGCATCTCCGCGCGCGATCCGCTGCCGGAGCTGCGCGGCCGCACGGCGCTGCTGATGCCCGTCTACAACGAGGCGCCGGAGCGGGTGATGGCGGCCTTGCAGGCGATGCACGAATCCCTGGCGGCGCTGGGCAAGGGCGAGAGCTTCGACATCTTCATCCTCAGCGACACCACCGATGCCGATGCCTGGGTGGCGGAGGAGGCGGCCTTCCTGGCGCTGCGCGGGCGCACCGGGGACCATGACCGCATCTTCTACCGCCGCCGCCCGAAGAACACCGAGCGCAAGTCGGGCAACATCGCCGAATGGGTGACGCGCTTCGGCGGCGCCTATCCGCAGATGCTGATCCTCGACGCCGACAGTGTCATGGAGGGCGGGACGCTGGTGCGCCTCGCCGCCGCGATGGAGCGGCACGAGGATGTCGGGCTGATCCAGACCTTGCCGGTGATCGTCAACGGCCGCTCGCTCTTCGCGCGGATGCAGCAGTTCGCGGGCCGCGTCTATGGGCCGTTGATCGCCGAGGGCATCGCCTGGTGGCATGGCACGGAAGGCAACTACTGGGGCCACAACGCCATGATCCGCACCCGTGCCTTCGCGGAACAGGCGGGCCTGCCGCATCTGCGGGGACGCAAGCCCTTCGGTGGCCATATCCTGAGCCATGACTTCGTCGAGGCGGCGCTGATGCGGCGCGGCGGCTGGGCGATCCACATGGTGCCCTCGCTGCGGGGCTCCTACGAGGAAAGCCCGCCCTCGCTCACCGATCTCGCCATCCGCGACCGGCGCTGGGCGCAGGGGAACCTCCAGCACATGGCGGTGCTGCCGGCGCGGGGCCTGCACTGGGTCAGCCGGCTGCACCTGCTGACGGGCATCGGTTCCTACATCACCGCGCCGCTCTGGTTCCTCTTCCTGGTGGTGGGCATCCTGACCTCCCTGCAGGCGCGCTTCATCCGGCCGGAATACTTCCCCTCCGGCCCAAGCCTCTTCCCTGACTGGCCGGTGGTGGACCCGGTGCGCGCCATGTGGGTCTTCATCGGCACGATGGGACTGCTGCTGCTGCCGAAGCTGCTCGCCTGGATCGCGCTGGCCTTCCGCCCGGCGGACCGTCGAGGCTGCGGCGGGGCCATCCGCGCCTTCGCCAGCATGCTGGTGGAAACGGTGATCGCGGGGCTGATGGCGCCGATCACCATGCTCACCCAGTCGGTGGACGTGGCCTCCATCCTGCTCGGCCGGGATAGCGGCTGGAACGCGCAGCAGCGCGAGGATGGCAGCCTGCCCTTCCGCGAGGTGCTGCGGCTCTATTGGCGGCATACGGTGTTCGGCCTGCTCTTCGGCGGGGCCGCCTGGCTGGTCTCGCCCTATCTGGCACTCTGGATGCTGCCGGTGGTCCTCGGCCTCGCCCTGGCGGTGCCGCTGGCGGGCTGGACGGCGCGGCGCGGGGCGGGGGAGGCGTTGCGTCGGCTGGGGCTGCTGCTGATCCCCGAGGAGCGGCAGGTTCCCGCCGTGCTGGATCGCGCCAATGCGCTGTATCGCGAATGGCGGGACCGGCCCGCCGCGCCGGCGGAAGCCGTCCGCCACCTGGCGGGCGATCCGGTGCTGGCCGAAGCGCATCGCCGGATGCTGCCGCCGCCGCGCCGCCCGCGGCTGGACCCGCTCGATCCCGCGCTGCTGCTGGGCCTGGCGCGGGTGGAGGAGGCGGAACGACTGGAGGAAGTGCTGCCGGTCCTGTCACGGGCGGAAAAGGCCGCCGTGCTCGGCGATGCCCGTGGGCTGGACCGGCTGCTGGCCCTGGCGGGGCGGTGATGGGGCGGGGGCGCGCCCCCGCTCAGCTTTCCGCCAGGGCGGGCATCCAGTGCGCGAGCTGGCCCGGCTCGCTCGGCCTGCCCAGCAGGAAGCCCTGACCCTGGGTGCAGCCGGCCTCGCGGAGCTGTTGCAACTGGTCCTGGCGCTCGATCCCCTCCGCCGTGGTGGTCATGCCCAGGGTATGTGCCAGGGCGGCGATCGAGTTGACGATCGCCAAGGAATCCGGCCGCACCGACATCTCCCGCACGAAGGACTGGTCGATCTTGATCTTGTCGAAGGCGAAGCTGCGCAGGTAGCTGAGCGAGGAATAGCCCGTCCCGAAATCGTCCAGCGCCGTGCTGATGCCGAGGTCGCGGAACTGGCGGAGAATGGCCATGACGCGCTCGTTGTCCTGCAGCAGCGCGGATTCCGTGATTTCCAGCTCCAGCCGCCGCGGCGGCAGGCGGGAGGTTTCCAGCGCCGTGCGGACGGCCTGCACGATGTCGCCGCGCTGGAACTGCAGGGCGGACAGGTTCACCGCCACCCTGATCGGGTCGGGCCAGCGCATCGCCTCGGCGCAGGCGCAGCGCAGCACCCATTCGCCGATGGGCACGATGAGCCCCATCTCCTCCGCCAGCGGGATGAACTGCGCCGGGGAGATCGGGCCGCGCTGCGGGTGGCGCCAGCGCAGCAGGGTCTCGAAGCCGTTGAGCTTGCCGCTCTCCAGATCGAAGATCGGCTGATAGGCGAGGGCCAGCTGCTCCTGGGCGAGGGCCGTGCGCAGGTCGGCCTCCAGCAGCGCGCGCTCGTGGATCTCGGCCTCCATCGCATCCTCGAAGATGCGGTAGGTGCCGCGCCCGGATTCCTTGGCGCGGTAGAGGGCGAGGTCGGCCTTGCTGAGCAACTGGTCCGGCGTGACCTGGCTGTTCTGCGCCGCGGCGATGCCGATGCTCACGCCCACCACCACCATTCGGCCGGACAGGCTGTAGGGGGCACCGATCACCTCGATGATGCGCTGGGCCAGAAGCTCCGCCTGGTGCGGCTGGTCGAGCGAGCGGTGCAGCACGGCGAACTCGTCGCCGCTCAGCCGCGCCACGACCTCCGTGGAGCGCAGGCAGCCCTGCAGGCGCTGCCCCACCAGCTCCAGCAGGGCATCGCCCGCCGGATGGCCCAGCGTGTCGTTCACCAGCTTGAACTGGTCGAGGTCGAGGCAGAGCACGGCAATCTCGTCGCGCCCCTGCCGCAGGTCCTGGAGCGCCTCCTTCACCTGGCTGCGGAAGAGGTGCCGGTTGGGCAGGCGCGTGAGCATGTCGTGATGCGCCATGAAGCGGATGCTGGCCTCGGTGCGGCGGCGCTCGGTGATGTCGTCATAGGTCGCGATCCAGCCGCCATCCGGCATCGGCTCCTGCGTCACCTCCAGGGCGCGGCCCTCGGGCACCTCCACCACCAGCTCGGCGCGCCGCTGCTGCTCCGAGAGGCGACGGTGCTCTTCCAGGCTGCGCTGCGCCAGCTCCTGCCCCGAGCGCTGGTGCCCGGCGAGGCGGAACAGCTCCTCCGCCCGCATGCCCTGCCGCACCGAGGCGGGGGGAATGTCGAAGAGGTCGAGGAAGCGGACATTGCAGACGATCAGCCGCTGCGCCGCATCCACCATGCACAGGCCCTGCGACATGTTGTTCAGCGCGGCATCGAATCGCGTGTTCTGCATGTGGAGGTCGCGGTCGCGCTGGTGCAGGACCTCGTTCTGCGCCTGCGCCTCCAGCATCGCCTCCTGCACGTTCTCCTTGGCCTCGATCAGCTCCTGCCGGTTACGGCTGAGGTCGGAGACCAGCGCCTGCATCCGCGCATAGGTCTGCCGCAGCAGCCTGTTGTTGCCGACCAGGAAGCCGACGAGGCCCAGCGAGCACAGGATCAGTCCGAGCAGGACGCCCGAGAAGGTCCAGTGCAGCACCGTCAGGTCGTGCAGGTCCTGGGCATTGCGCTCGGAACTGTCGCCATAGGCGGCGGCCGAGACGCGCAGCAGGTCCTGGTTGAGCGGGCTCAGCCGCTGGAGCGCCTCCTGCGGCACGCCGGCCTCGCCCAGGCGGGGCAGCAGGTCCTGGACCTGCGCGGTGACCTGGTGCGCCCTCGCCAGGGCGGGCTCCAGCTCCGGGTGCCGGTCGAAGAACTCGCGTCCCTCGCCATTGCCGAAGAGCTGCAGCCGGTTCTTGAAGATGTCGAGCCAGAGCTGGACCTGCTCCTCGTCCCGGTCGCCGTCGGGAAGGGCATACAGGGCCAATACGGTCTGCAGCCGGTTCAGCTCCGGCACGGACTGGGTCACCAGCCAGGTGAGGTTGTAGCGCGACACGTTCTCCAGCGCGTGCTGGCGCTGAACGATCAGGACGGACAGGTAGAAGGCGGCACCGATCAGCAGGATGGTGGCCGCCAGCAGCACGGATCGCGAGCGGGAGGCCCAGGCCGGCAGGGCGATCGATGCCGGGAGCGCAGGATGGCCGGCGGCAGGCTCCATCGGGGCTACTTGACGATCAGCCGCGTCACCTGCCAGACGGAGCGCCCATAATAGCGCTGCGCGCGGAGATCGGGATTGCTGTCATAGGGATAGACGATGAAGAAGGGTCCCTTGTCGCTGACCGGCATGTAGTTGCCGTCCCGCTTGAAGGCGAGCAGCGTGCCGAAGCGGGAGAAATCCTCCATCGGCAGCTCGGTCGTGTATTCGTTGAGAGCCACCGCCTGCACCGCGCTGCCGGAGGCGCCCAGCTCCTCCATCAACCGGGCCATCAGCACGCCCTCGAAGCGCACCGGCTGCTCGTACCAGGGCGTCTGGGTCACGATGGCGCTCATGCCCATGGCCTCCAGCATCGGACGGTCGAGCCGGGCCAGTTCGCCGTCGTTGAAGGTCTTGATCTTGCCCGAGACTGTCAGCACGGGCTTGGAGGACGGCGTTCCGAGCGGGCCGGCGGCTCCGGTCAGCACGGCGCCCGTCAGGCCCGTCAGGAGTCTTGTCATGGACCTTCGCGTCAGCCGATCGTCCATCGTCATCCTCTCCATCAGCGAGCGCCCGGGGCCATTTTCGCCTAGCATACGTGATGTTGGCGGAACTATCACCCTCCCAGGTTGTATATTTCTCCGGCTCCGCGCTTTTCGCCGCTGGTGCGGCCGGAATAGGTGCAACCTTCCGCCAGGCCATCGGGGCCACGCCGCACCACGACACGGTCCAGCCCGTCCAGGTCGCTGGCCAACTGGGTCCAGATCCAGCGCGCCACGTTCTCCAGGCTGGGATGCTCCAGCCCCTCGATATCGTTCAGGTAGGTGTGGTCGACCTTCAGCCGGACCTTCTCCACCACCTTCTCGACCTCGTAGAGGTTGTGGGACCAGCCATAGACCGGGTCCGGCTCGCCACGCAGGAAGACCTGCACCAGGAAGGAATGCCCGTGCAGTCCCGAGAAGGGGGGGAGCTGATGCGCGGCCTCGAAGGTGAATTCCTTCAGGGTTTCAATCATGATCGTTCCCGAGCCGCAGGATGCGGCAAGCAGGATGATTGTATCATAGGCCTAAATTCAACTCTAAGATTATAATTTACAGAAAAATCAACCTTAAGTTGGAATGTGGTAAGTTTTCCACTCTCTGTGGCGGCCTACTTCCTGGCCGGGGCCCTGAATCGTTTCCCAGGGATGGAGGGGTCTTTGCCGTCGCATGCCGCGGCGCGCGGATATGGTAGGGACAGGAAATTGGCCAAATGAAAGAAATTCTCATTCTCGCTTCTGGTCCTGTTCTTGTGAAGGAAGCGATTGTTCTTCGGGATTGTTATTTCTCCATTGCGGGGAACAAGGTGAACCCGTTCCGCGATGCATGGCGAAGGCCACGCCGTATCGACCGCGCTTTGGAGGACCACATGTCTGCTGCCTCGATGAATCATGCCGCCTGCGAGAAGTGCAGCTTCTTCGACCTGCATATGGCGGGGCAGGCCGCGCCGAAAGACGGCGAGAAGCTGGGTCTCTGCCGCTACAACCCGCCCGTGACGCAGCCCAGTGCCGAGGCCCATGGCCTCTGGCCGAAGGTGTCCAACGACGACTGGTGCGGGCACTACGAGCCGGAAACCAAGCACTGAGATTTCCGGCTCCGGACCGGTAGCTTCCTGACCGCTCCGTGCGCGCCCCAGTCCTGGGGCGCGCACGAGGCGTCGTCATACCGCCCGGGGTAGCCGTCTCCCGGACTCGTGGATCAGGGGATGCCGATCAGCTTGTGGGTCTGCAGGGACAGCCGCCATTGCGGGTGTTCCAGGCAGTATCGTACGGCCGCTTCGGTATGGGCCAGCCGGTCGGGGCCATCCATCGGCTGAAGATAGAAGTACCGGAATTCCAGCGGCGGTAGGGAATCGGGCATCAGCGCGGGCTGCGGGAAGACGAGCTTCAGCTCGGAGCCGCGCCGGACCCTGAGCGGTGCACCGGCCTTGGGGCTTACGCAGAGCCAGTCGATCCCCTCCGGCGGCTCCACCGTCCCGTTGCTTTCCACGGCGATCTCGAAGCCCCGCGCATGCACCGCTGCGATCAGTGGGGCGTCGAGCTGCAACAGCGGTTCGCCCCCCGTGAAGACCACGTAGCGGTGCGACGGGCCGCCGGGCCAGGCGGCCTCGATCGCGGCGGCCAGGGCTTCGGCATCCGCGAAGCGCCCGCCGCCCTCGCCATCCATGCCGACGAAGTCCGTGTCGCAGAACTGGCAGACCGCCCCGGCGCGGTCCTCCTCCCGCCCGTTCCAGAGGTTGCAGCCGGCGAAGCGGCAGAAGACCGAAGGGCGGCCAGCCTGCGCGCCCTCGCCCTGGAGGGTCGCGAAGATCTCCTTGACGGCGTAGCTCATGCGCCAGCCACGGCGCGCAGGGGCGAAGGCAGGTCGTTGATGCTGTCATCCGCCCGCTGCCACCAGCGCGGCGTCCCGTCCAGGACCGCCGCAGGCAGGAAGGCCAGGGGGTCGCCGTCGAAGGTGACGGTGTTGGTCGGCGTTTCCTCGATCCGGATGCCGGCGCAGCGCAGCCGGCCGCCATCCTCCGCCAGGAAGGCGCCCAGCTTGCTCATGAAGAGGCAGGCCAGGATCTCGGTGGTCGGGTCGCCGGGCGTGACCAGGAGCTTGCCCAGGCGTTGCGGCTCGTTCTGGCGGAACCAGGGCAGCAGCGGGTCCTGCTCCGAAATCTGGAAGGCGTGGTCCACCGCCCCGTCGATCCAGCGGTGCCAGCGGGATTTCGCGCGCTCGAAGGGCTCCACCATGTTGGCATGACCGTCCAGCGGCGCCGGGCGGGCTGCCTCCAGCCGCACCGTCACCGTCTCGTTGTGCCCGTGCGGCACGGCGCATTTCTCCGACCCGCCCGACAGCAGGCGGTGCCCCATGGCATAGCGGCGTGAAAAGACGAGACCGAACATGCGCGGTCCTCTAGACCAAGGCGGGCCCGTATAGAAGCGAGGAGCGCCCGGCCCGGCTCCGCGTGCGCGGCAGGGCGGCCCAAAGGAACCAGGTCAGAGAAACCAGGACAGACCCTGGAAGCCGAGCCAGCAGATGGCGACGAGCACCGCCGCCGCGAAGAGGCAGCCCGCCGCGGTCAGCGCCACACCCCAGCCGACCAGCCGGTTGTCCCGCTCCACCACGCCCAGGGCCATGACGATGTTGCCGAAGGCGGGCGGGCCGTTGGTGCCGGGGCCGGGCAGGATCAGCATCACGGCGCAGAGCACGGTAAGCCAGCCGACGAGCCGGTCGCCGGCGGGGGAAGTGAACCAGCCATCATGCGGGTGCAGCCGCGCCTCGAAGCGCCGCAGCCAGCGGGAGGAGCCGCCCGACAGGCGGAGAAGGTCGGCCCGCTTCACCGAGCGCCGCGCCAGGAAGCCGGGCAGGGCCGGCACCTGGCGGCCCAGGCCCATCTGCATGCCGAGCAGCAGCAGCGGCAGGCCGAAGACGCTGGCCATGCCGGGCAGCAGCGCCGGCAGGCAGAGCAGCAGGATCAGCAGGCCGAAGGCGCGGTCGCCGAAGGCTTCCGCCATTTCGCCCAGGGTGATCCGCTCGCCCGGACAGGCGGCCGCGACCTCCGCGATGATGCGGGAAATGGGCGCGCCCTCATGCGGATCGCCGTCATGGGAGGCACCGCCTGCAGTCGTGGAGGGGGTGGGCGTGGAAGGGGGGCGCTGCGGCCGCAGGACCGCCTCGTCGGAAACACCATCCATGCGGAAAAGCCTGCTCCTCCTTGCGGGTCGTCGGGGCGACGTCTGCCGGGCACCGGCACGCAAGCTGGGGGCTGGCGGTGGCGAAAGCGAGATCGAAAGTGGATTTTTCTCCATCCTATTACAATCGGTCACCCTCCGCCTGCCCCCGGTGGGATCGGACAGGGCTTCCCGCGCGGCCGGGCGGCATGCTCCAAGCGAGGCCATGCGGGACGTTGATCTGGCGCTCTGCCTGGCGGTCGATGTGTCGGCTTCGGTGGATTTCGATGAGTTCGGGCTGATGATGGGCGGGCTGGCCGCGGCCTGGCGGCAGGAGGCGCTGGTCTCCGCCGCGACCTCCGGGCCGCGCGGCGCGGTGGCGGTGACGCTGCTGCAATGGTCCGGACCGGGGGCACAGGCGTTGGCGGTTCCCTGGCACCTAGTGACGGATGCGGCCTCCGCCTCGGCCCTGGCCGATGCGATCGACAACTCCCCCCGCCTGCCGCCGCCGGGTGCCACTGCCCTCGGCGAGGGCATGGCGGCCGCGCTGGCGCGTCTGGCGGCCTTTCCGGCCCGGGCGGAGCGGCTGGTGCTCGATGTTTCGGGCGATGGGGCGGGCAATACCGGCCGCCCTTCCGGCCCGGTGCGGGATCTGGCGGTGGAGGCGGGCGTGGTGGTCAACGGGCTGGCGGTGCTCAACGAGGAGCCGGACCTGCTGGCGCATTACGAGGCGGAGGTGATCGGCGGCCCGGGCTGCTTCGCCATGACCTGCGCCAGCTATGCCGATTTCGCCGAGGCCATGGCCCGCAAGCTGTTCCGCGAGATCCGCGGCAGCCTCTCCGTCTGATCTTCGGGTCGGGCGGCCCCGCCTGGGATGGCCCCGCCTGGGATGGCCAGGCCGGAAGGTCTATCAGCGGATGACTGACTGGAGGAAAGAAAGCCATGGACAATCCGCTTCTGGCCCGGCTGGGAGTCCGGTATCCGATCATCCAGGCACCGATGGCGGGCGTCTCCACCCCCGCCCTGGCCGCCGCCGTCTCGGAGGCCGGCGGGCTGGGCTCCATCGGGGTCGGCGCCGTGGCGGCACCGGCGGCGCGGGAGATGATCCGGGCGATCCGGGACCGCACCGCGGCGCCCTTCAACGTCAACCTCTTCTGCCACCGCCCGGCCGCGCAGGACCTGGCACGGGAGGCCGCCTGGCTGGCGCGCCTGCGCCCAGCCTTCGCGGGTTTCGGCGCGGAACCCCCGGCGGCACTGCGGGAGATCTACGCCAGCTTCCTCACCGACGAGGCGATGCTGGCCATGCTGCTGGAGGAGCGGCCGCCGGTGGCGAGCTTCCATTTCGGCCTGCCCGATGCGGACCGGCTGGCAGCGCTCCGCGACGCGGGCATCACGCTCCTCGCCACCGCCACCAGCCCGCGCGAGGCCGCCCAGGCCGAGGCAGCGGGCGTTCATGCGCTGGTCGCCCAGGGCATCGAGGCCGGCGGGCATCGCGGGGTCTTCGACGGTCTGCCGGACGAGCGGATCGGCACCTTCGCTCTGGTGCGGCTGCTGGTCCGCCAGTCCCGGCTGCCCGTGGTCGCCGCCGGAGGGATCATGGACGGCGCCGGGGTTGCGGCGGCCCTGCGGCTGGGTGCCGCTGCGGCGCAGCTTGGCACCGCCTTCATCGCCTGCCCGGAATCCTCGGCCAGCCCCGGCCACCGCGCGGCACTCGTCGATGGGCGCGGCACGGTCGTCACCGCGGCCATCTCCGGACGCCCGGCGCGCGGGCTGGAGAACCGCTTCACCGAGGAATTCGGCGCGGGCGAGGACGCGCCCGGCTATCCGTTCACCTACGACGCCGGCAAGGCCCTGCATCAGGCGGCCATGGCGCGTGGCGAGGAAGGCTATGCCGCCTGGTGGGCCGGACAGGGCGCGCCACTGGCCCGCGCGATGCCGGCCGCGGCACTGGTCGATACCCTGGTGCGGGAGGCCGGGCTGGAGGGCTGATCCCGGACTCCGGGAGGGCCATGCGGGGAAAAACCCCGGGCCGAGGCTTCCCTCGGCGCCGGGGCTGGCGCAGCCTGCCGCGCGTCCGTTCATCCAGATCCGGCCATCCAGATCCAGAGGTACTCCCATGCTGCTGCTCACCCCCGGCCCCGTGCAGACCGATCCACGGGTGCGCGCCGCCATGGCGGTGGACATCGCGCCCTGGGACCTCGACTTCCGCGCCGAATATGCCGAGATCCGCGAGAAGATCGTGGAGGTCGCCGGCGGCACGCCCGGGCATCATGTGACCCTGCCGCTGCAGGGCTCCGGCCATTTCGTCGTGGAGGCCGCGATCCGCACCTTCGTGCCGGCGGGCGGCGCCTTCCTGGTGCCGATGAACGGGCAGTACGCGGAACGGATCTGGCGGCTGGCCAGCGAGGCGGGGCGCAGGCCCATCGCCATCCCCGTGCCCGACACGCGGCCGGTGACGGCGCGGGAGATCGCCGCCGGCTTCGCCGCGCATCCGGAGGCCAGCCACCTGATCGCCGTGGTCAGCGAGACCGGCAGCGGCATCGTCAACGACCCCGCCGTGATGGGCGAGGCGGTGCGCAAGGCCCGGCGGCACATGATCCTGGACATGGTGAGCGCCTTCGGCGCCTGGCCCTTCCGCCTCGCCGAGCATGACGAGATCGATGCCGTTACCTTCACCTCCAACAAGTGCCTGGAGGGCATGCCGGGGCTGGGCTTCGCCGTCTGCCCCGCCGACCGCACGCGCGAGCGCGCCGGGCAGGCCGGGAGCTGGAGCCTCGACCTGGGGGACGTGATGCTGACCGCCGAGCGCGCCGGCTGGGGCTCCTTCCGCTTCACGCCCCCGGTGCAGGCGCTGCGCGCCTTCGGCGTGGCGCTGGAACTCTATGAGGCGGAGGGCGGGCAGCGGGTCCGCCTCGCCCGCTACCGCGAGAACATGCGCGTGCTGATGGATGGCATGACGGCGCTGGGGCTGCGCCCCTATCTGGCGCCCGAGCACCAGGGGCCGGTCATCGCCACCTTCCACCAGCCGCCCGGGCCGGAGGCGGGCGGGCGCTTCGTGCTGCAGGACTTCGTCGATGCGCTGAAGCAGCGCGGCGTGCTGATCTCCAACTTCCACACGACCCAGGCCCCGACGCTGCGCATCGGCTGCATCGGCGCGATCACCCCGGACGACATGCGCCACGCCGTGGCGGTCATGGGCGAGGTGCTGGAGGAGATGGGCGTCCTCGCCTGAGGCGGCGGCGGGTGCTACCGCCGCCCGGCCTCCCGCAGGGCGCGCATCCGGTCCTTCAGGCGGCGCAGGATGCCCGGCCGGGTTTCCGGGCGCCGCTTCCAGTCGCGGCAATCGGCCCGGGACCGGCCGCAGCCCTTGCACCACCCGGTTCCGGAGTCGAAGCGGCACAGTCCGGTACAGGGGTTCTTCACGGGGCGGGCTCCTCCGGCGGACGATCGGATGCTGATCGGATTCGGGGCAGAAGATGGGGTGGGTGACGGAGGATTCATCGGCGTCCCGTCCGGGGCCTGCCATTCGCCGCCCGCGAGCCTCTCCGGCGTCTTGCCCCGCCCGGCGGCGCGTCGTAACCGCGGGGCGCAGCCGCGGGAAGCCGCCGTGATGGGGCGCCGCGCCCGGGCCGGCCTGCCCGGAGATGCCGGAACCGCCGGAGGGAGAACGCGCCCCGCATGACCACCGACCTCGCCATCGCCAGGGCCGCGACACTGCGCCCGATCGCGGAGATCGCCGCCCGCGCCGGCATCCCGGAGGAGGCCCTGGAGCCCCACGGCCGCTTCAAGGCCAAGCTGGACCCGGCCCGCATCCCCGATTCCGGCCGGACCGGCGCGCTGGTGCTGGTGACGGGCATCAGCCCCACCGCCGCCGGGGAGGGCAAGACCACCACCACCATCGGGCTGGGCGACGCGCTGAACGCACTGGGCACGAAGGCCATGATCTGCCTGCGCGAGCCCTCGCTCGGCCCCTGCTTCGGCGTGAAGGGCGGGGCGACGGGCGGCGGGCGGGCGCAGGTGGCGCCGATGGAGGAGATCAACCTCCACTTCACCGGCGACTTCCACGCCATCACCAGCGCCAACAACCTGCTCTCCGCGATGGTGGACAACCACATCCACTGGGGCAACGCGCTGGGCCTGGACCAGCGGCGCGTCACCTGGCGCCGGGCCATCGACATGAACGACCGCGCGCTGCGCGACGTGCTGGTCGGGCTGGGCGGCATGCCGAACGGGCTGCCGCGCGAGGACGGGTTCGACATCACCGTGGCGAGCGAGGTCATGGCGATCCTCTGCCTCGCCCGCGACCTGGAGGACCTGCAGGAGCGGCTGGGGCGGATCATCGTCGGCCAGCGCCGCGACGGATCGAGCGTCACCGCCGCCGACATCAAGGCGCATGGCGCCATGGCGGCGCTGCTGCGGGAGGCGATGTTTCCGAACCTGGTGCAGACGCTGGAGGGCAGCCCGGCCCTGGTGCATGGCGGGCCCTTCGCCAACATCGCCCATGGCTGCAATTCCGTGGCGGCGACGCGGCTGGGCCTGCGGCTGGCCGACGTGGTGGTGACGGAGGCCGGCTTCGGCGCCGATCTGGGCGGCGAGAAGTTCTGCGACATCAAGTGCCGCCTGGCGGAGCTGGCGCCCTCCGCCTGCGTGGTGGTGGCGACGGTGCGGGCGCTGAAGCTGCATGGCGGCGTGGTGCGCGCCAACCTGGACCACGAGGATGTCGCGGCGGTGCGGCGCGGGGCGGTGAACCTGCAGCGCCATGTCGAGAACATGCGCCTCTTCGGCCTGCCGGTGGTGGTGGCGCTGAACGAGTTCACCTCCGACACCGAAGCCGAGTTCGCCGTGGTGCGCGAGGCCATGGCGCCGCTGGGCGCCGAGGTCGTGCTCTGCACCCACTGGGCCGATGGTGCGGCGGGGGCCACGGAGCTCGCCCGCGCGGTGACGCGGCTGATCGAGGGCGGCACGGCACGCTTCGCGCCGATCTATCCCGACGCCATGCCGCTGGAGGACAAGGTCCGCAGCATCGCCCGCAAGATCTACCGGGCCAGCGAGGTCAACTTCCCGCCCGCCGTGCATGCGCGGCTGAAGCGCTTCGAGGAGGCGGGCTACGGGCATTTTCCCGTTTGCATCGCCAAGACGCAGTATTCCTTCTCCGCCGATCCCGCGCTGCTGGGCGCCCCCACCGGCCATGTGCTGCCGGTGCGGGAGGTGCGGCTGTCCGCCGGCGCGGGCTTCATCGTCGTGATCTGCGGCGAGGTGATGACCATGCCCGGCCTGCCGCGCTCCCCCGCCGCCGAGCGCATCCACCTGGATGCGGAAGGGCGGATCGAGGGGCTGTTCTGAAGCCGCCGCGCGACCCCCGGGGGGCGCTGGCCGAGGCGCAAGCCCTGCTGCGCGAGGGCGTGGCGCGGCACGGGGCCGGCGAGCTCGACCGGGCGGCGCGCTTCTATGCCCGGGCGCTGCGCCT
This sequence comes from Roseomonas gilardii, assembly GCF_001941945.1. Classification (NCBI taxonomy): domain Bacteria; kingdom Pseudomonadati; phylum Pseudomonadota; class Alphaproteobacteria; order Acetobacterales; family Roseomonadaceae; genus Roseomonas; species Roseomonas gilardii. The sequence goes on from NZ_CP015583.1 coordinate 1,009,114, forward strand.
CGTGCCGGAGGAGCCGAACGCGCTGAACCTGTCCGGTGTGCTGGCGCGGCAGCAGGGGGATTCCCCGCGCGCCGCGGCGCTGACCGGGCGCGCCCTGGCGCTGCGGCCGGATTCGCCCGTCTTCCTGGCCTCGCATGGCGCCTCTCTGGCGGAGCTGGGCCGGGCGGAGGAGGCGGTGCCGCTGCTGCGCCGCGCCCTGGCCGCGCGCCCCGGCGATGCCGTGTCCCAGCGCAACCTGGGGCAGGCGCTGCTGGCACTGGGGCATGTGGCGGAGGCGCTGCCGCCGCTGCGCGAGGCGCTGCGCCTCGCTCCGGAAGCGGAGGCGCATCTGGCTCTGGCCCATGCGCTGCACCAGGCGGGCGACCGGGCAGAGGCGGGGCGGGAAGCCCGGGCGGCCCTCGCGGAGGCGGTGCCGGAACTGGCGGAGCAGGCCCGCTTCCTGCTGGCCGCGCTGGGCGAGGACCCGGCCCCGGACCGCGCCCCCGTCGCCTATGTGCGCGACCTCTTCGACCGTTATGCGCCGCGTTTCGACGCGCATCTTGTGGAAGGGCTGGAATACCGCACCCCCGACGCGCTGGCGGCGCTGCTGCGGCAGGCCGGGGTGGCGGCGGATGGAAGCCACGCGGTGCTGGACCTGGGCTGCGGCACCGGCCTGTCCGGGCGGGCGCTGAAGCCCTTCGCGTGGCGCTTGGAGGGGGTGGACCTGTCCCCGCGCATGCTGGAACAGGCCCGGCTGACGGGGCTCTACGACGCCCTGCACGAGGCCGATCTGCTGGGCTTCCTGCCGGGGTGCCCCGGGGCTTTCGGCCTTGTCGCGGCGGCGGACGTGCTGAACTACCTGGGCGACCTCCGCCCCGCTTTCTCGGGGATGGCCGGGGCGCTGTCGGATGGCGGCGGCGCCGGCTTCAGCCTCGAACTGGGGACGGTGGCGCCCTACGCACTGGGCGAGGGGATGCGCTACCGCCATCATCCGGACCATGCGCTCGCCTTGCTCGCCGAGGCCGGGCTGCGCCCTCTCGCGCGGCAGGAAACCGTGCTGCGGCGGGAGAAGGGGGAGCCCGTGGCCGGCCTCCTGCTGGTGGCCGGCCGCGCCTGAGGGTGGTTCAGGCGGCTTCGTACTCACGCTGCAGGATGTTGCCATTCAGCCGGGTCGCGAGCCAGTCCGGCGTGATCGGCACCAGGTCGTTGGCGACGTTCGGCCCGACCCCGGCCTCGCTCAGCGCCAGCGGGCCCGCTTCCGCCGCCGCCAGCACCGAGCCCAGGCGGCGCGCCTGGTCCAGCCGCGTGGCGATCATGCAGCGGGCGCCCAGCGCGGCATAGGCGCGCGCGATCTCCGTGGCCTCCGCCACGTCCAGCCCGGCCGGCAGCACCAGCACCGGATGCGCGTCGGCGGCGCGCAGCACGGCAAGGAGATGCTCGGCCTGCGCCCGCTCGAAGGGGTCGCAGCCGGCGGTGTCGAGCAGCACGGGCTGGCCGGCGGTGCGCCGGGCCACGGCGCGGGAAATCTGCCCCGGCGTGACGGCGGCGGAGAGGGTGAGGTCGAGCACCCGGGTGAAAGCAGCGAGCTGCTCGGTGGCACCGGCGCGGGCGGCATCGGCGGTGATCACGGTGGGCGCCTGGCCGGACATCACCAGCCGCGTGGCGAGCTTGGCGCAAGTGAGGGTCTTGCCCGCCCCGGGCGGCCCGACCAGCGCCAGGGTGCGGGTGGCCGGGTCCGGCAGGCCGGCGAAGGGCAGCGCGTCCTCCAGAGCCTTGGCCATCGGACCGCGCAGCCGCGCCGCGAGATCCGGCGGCAGGTTGTGCCGCAGCAGCTCGGGCGGGATGACATGCCGTGGCTTCAGCGCGGAATCGGGCGGGATCAGCAGCGGTTCGTCGCTGTCCAGCACCGCGGTGACCTCGACGCCGTTCTCCGTGTGGCGGGAGGAGAGGATGACGGCATCGTCACCCATTTCGAGGCGCAGCACGCGCATCGCCTCGGTCATGCAGGAGCCGTTGAATACGCGGATCTTCATGGGTTCAACCTTGCAACGAATTCTGTTGATGAGAGGTGAAGGCAACACGAAAATTCCTGCGCATCAGATGGCGCCCACCGTGCGGATGCGCGCGCGCGGATGGATCTCGGCCTGCGACAGCACCACCGTCGCAGGCCGGAAGCGTTCGACGATGGCGCGCACATGCGCGCGCGCCGCGCCGCTGCAGACCAGCACGGGCGTCTCGCCCGCCGCGCTGGCCTTGTCGAAACTGTCGCGCACGCGCTGCATGAAGTCCTGCAGGCGCGAGGGCGCCATGGCGAGCTGGCGGTCCTCCCCGGGGCCGATCAGGGATTCGGCGAAGGCCTGTTCCCATTCGGCGGACAGGGCGATCATCGGCACATAGCCGCTGGGGCCGCGCGCCGCCTCGCTGATCTGGCGGGCCAGCCGGGCGCGCACCACCGAGACCATGCCGGGCACCGAGCGGAGGCCGCCCGAGACCGCCTCCCCGATGCCCTCCAGGATGGTGGGCAGGTCGCGGATCGAGACACGTTCGGCCAGCAGCGCCTGCAACACGCGCTGCACCGTGCCGGTGGAGATCTGCGAGGGGATCAGGTCCGAGACCAGCCGCGACTGCTCGCGCGGCAGCTCGTCCAGCAGCTTCTGCGTCTCCGCATGGCTCAGCAGCTCGGGCACATGCTCGCGCACCACCTCCGTCAGGTGCGTGGCCAGCACGCCAGCCGGATCGACCACCGTGCAGCCCAGGGCCAACGCCATGTCGCGGTGCTGCTCCTCGATCCAGCGGGCGGGCAGGCCGAAGCTGGGCTCCTGGCAGGGATCGCCCGGCAGGTCGGGCGTCTGCCCCGAGGGGTCGATCGCGAGATGCATGGGCAGGCGGAGCTGGCCGCGCCCGGCCTCGATCTCCTTCACCCGGATCACATAGGTGTCGGCCGGTAGTTCCAGGTTATCCTGCAGCCGCACGGCGGGCAGCACGAAGCCCATCTCGGTCGCCACGCTGCGGCGCAGGTTGCGGATCTGCTCCGTCAGGCGCGGCCCATCCCCCGCCGCCAGCGGCAGCAGCCCATAGCCCAGCTCCACGCGGATCGAGTCCATCCGCAGGGATTCCGAAACGGGTGCTTCCGGGGCCGGACCGGCGGCGGGCAGGGTGTTCTCGGCCTCCGCCCTCGCCGCCGCGGCCTTGCGACGCGACCAGGCCAGCGTGCCCGTGCCGCCCGCCAGCGCCAGGAAGGGCAGCATCGGCATGCCGGGCAGCAGGGCGAAGGCGACCGCCGCACCGGAGACCAGCGCCAGCGGCTTGGTGCCGGTGGCGAGCTGCCCGATCAGCGCCTGGTCCGCCGTGCCCTCGGTGTTGCCCTTGGTCACCACGATGCCGGCGGCGACGGAGACCAGCAGCGCCGGCACCTGCGACACCAGCCCGTCGCCCACGGTGAGGACGGAGAAGGTGGTCACCGCCTCCCCGAAAGGCAGGCCCTGGCGCACCACGCCGATGGCGATGCCGCCGAGCAGGTTGATCGCGGTGATGATCAGCCCCGCGATGGCGTCGCCGCGCACGAATTTCGCGGCGCCGTCCATGGCGCCGTAGAAACCGCTCTCCGCCTCCAGGTCGCGGCGTCGGCGCTTGGCCTCGGTCTCGTCGATGATGCCGGCGGAAAGGTCCGCGTCGATCGCCATCTGCTTGCCCGGCATGGCGTCGAGCGAGAAGCGCGCCGCGACCTCGGCGATGCGGCCGGAGCCCTTGGTCACCACCATGAAGTTCACGACCAGCAGGATCGCGAAGACGATCAGCCCCACCAGCACGTCGCCGCCCATCAGGAAGGAGCCGAAGGCGGACACCACCGCGCCCGCCGCGCCATGGCCCTCGTGCCCATGGGTCAGGATGATGCGCGTGGTGGCGACATTGAGCGCCAGGCGCAGCAGCGTGGTCAGCAGCAGGAGCGTGGGGAAGGAGGTGAAGTCCAGCGGACGCTGCAGGAACAGCGCCGTCATCAGCACCAGCACGCTGAGGGTCAGCGAGATGGCCAGCGCCGCGTCGAGCAGGAACGGCGGCAGCGGCACCACCAGCACCGCGATCAGCGCCGCCACGCCCAGGGCGAGGCCCGTGTCGCTGCCGGGGCTGAAGGTCTTCAGACGTTGCGCGAGGGCCTGCATCGGCTCAGGCGGGCTCCGGCCCGGCCCAAGCGGGCATGGCGGCGGGCAGGGCCGGCAGCGGCGCCTGTCCCGGCGCCGCCGGCACGCTGGCGCCGGCGGCGCGGTACTCGTGCAGCTTGTTGCGGAGGGTGCGGATGGAGATGCCGAGGATCTCGGCGGCGCGCGTGCGGTTGCCCAGGCAATGGCCCAGCGTTTCCAGGATCAGGTCGCGCTCCACATCCTCCACCCGCCGTCCGACCAGCGCGACGATCCCGGCCGGCGTGGCGGGCCGGGGCACGGCCTCCGCAGCGGTGGCGGGTTCGGGCACGGATGGCAGCGGCTGGTCCAGCTCGATCGCCAGGGGGCCGATCTCGTCGCCCTCCGCCAGCAGCACGGCGCGATGCACGGCGTTCTCCAGCTCCCGCACATTGCCGGGCCAGGGATGGGCCAGCAGCATCGCCCGCGCCTGCGGCGCGAAGGGGCGGTGCGGCAGCCCGTTGGCCTCGGCATAGCGGGCGGCGTAGTGCTCGGCGATCGGCAGGATGTCGCCGGTGCGGTCGCGCAGCGCGGGCAGGCGCAGGCTCACCACCCGCAGGCGGAAGAGCAGGTCCTCGCGGAAGCGCCCGGCCCGCACCTCGGTGCCGAGATCGCGGTTGGTGGCGGCGAGGATGCGGACATCGACCTTCACCGGCGCCGTGCCGCCCAGCCGGTCCACCTCCCGCTCCTGCAGCACGCGCAGGATCTTGGCTTGCAGGCGGACATCCATCTCGCCGATCTCGTCGAGCAGCAGCGTGCCGCCATCGGCCTGCTCGAACTTGCCGCGCCGCGCCGCGACGGCGCCGGAGAAGGCGCCCTTCTCATGGCCGAACAGCTCGGATTCCAGCAGTGTCTCCGGCAGCGCGGCGCAGTTCAGCGCGACGAAGGGGCCGTTGGCGCGGCGGGAATGGCGGTGGATGTGGCGCGCCAGGACCTCCTTGCCCGTGCCGCTCTCCCCGGTGATCAGCACGCTGGCCTCGGCCCGCGCCACGGTCTCGGCGCGGGACAGCACGGCGGCCATGGCCGGGTCGCGATGCACCGGTGCGTGCTCCTCGCCGGCGGCGGCGCGCAGCATGGCGGCGATCAGGTCGGGCTCGGCCGGCAGCGGCAGGAACTCCCGCGCCCCGGCCCGGATCGCCCGCACCGCCGCCGCCGCGTCCGAGGAGCGGCCGCAGGCTACCACGGGGCAGGCGATGCGCTCGGCCTCCAGCGCCTGCACCAGCCAGGCGACATCGTGCAGCACGTCGCAGAGCACGAGGTCGCAGCCATCCGCCCGGGCATGGGCGATCGCGGTGGAGACGCCGTCGGCCTGCGCCAGCCGCGCCCCGCCGGCCCGGGCGATGCGCGCCGCCTGGCCGAGTTCGCCCTCCAGGCTGCCGACGATGAGGAGGCGGGTCATCCTCAGCTCCGGTCCGTCTTGACGATCTCGGTCATGGTCACGCCAAGCCGGTTGTCGTCCACCATCACCACCTCGCCGCGTGCGACGAGGCGGTTGTTGACGTAGATGTCCACCGCCTCGCCGAGCTTGCGGTCGAGCTCCACCACGGCGCCGCGCCCGAGCTTGAGAAGCTGGCTCACCTGCATCGTGGCATGGCCCAGCACGGCGCTGACCTGGACCGGGATGTCATAGACCGCGCCCAGGCCGGGCTGGGAAAGACCGGGGGAGGCGGTCTGGCCCGCCATCTGGCCCATGGCGCCGCGCTCCTGCGCCAGCGTGCCTGGGGTCGTACCCTGGGTGCCGCCCTGCGGGGCGAGGGGCTCGAACTGTCCGCTCATGACGGGATTTCCTCATCGGTGAAGCCGAGCGAGGCCATCGCCTCGCGAATGGCGGCGCGACGCTCCGCCAGAACCAGAGCGAGGCCGCCGCCGCGCCAGGAGATGCGTGCGTCGCCAGGCGGCAGGGCGGGATCGGCCTCCACCGTCAGGCCGGTGCCGTCCAGGCGCGCCCGGGCCTGTTCCAGCAGGACCGGGGGCACCCGCAGCACGGCGCCGGCCGGCGCCTCCGTGACCGGGCCCAGGAGTTGCAGCAGGCGCTCTAGCATGGCCGGGGCCTCCCGCGCTGCGGCCAGCGGCAGGGCGAGGTCCAGGCTCCGCAGCAGCAGCAGGGCGAAGGCCTCCGCCTGTTCCGCCGCTTCGGCCCGCATCCGTGCCAGGGCGGTGTCCACCTGCGACAGGGTGGCGGCCAGCAGGCCGTCCAGCCCGGCCTCGCGTCGCGCCGCCTCTGCCTCGCATCCGCGCCGCTCGCCTTCCGCCAGGCCCTCGGCGAAGCCCGCCTCGCGGGCGATCTCGATCAGCGCGGCGGTTTCCGCCTCCCGATCCGGCGCGGGATCGGGCTGCGGCACGGGGGGGGCCGGGGCAGGGCGCGCGGGCGGCGCATCCAGGTCGGGGAATTCCAGCGCCGCCCGGCCGGGGGGCATGGGCTGCGCGGATTCCGGCGCGCGGGTGCCGAGCAGGAGGGGGAGGAAGGCGTCGTCCCGCATCAGGACACCATCGCGTCCTGGGTCTTGCTGATCTGGATCTGCCCCTGCGCGGCGAGATCCTTGGCCAGCGCGACCATCAGGGCCTGGGCCTCGTCCACGTCGCGCAGACGCACGGGGCCGAGTGCCGCCAGGTCGTCCTTCAGCATCTTGCCGGCACGTTCGGAGAGGTTGCCGAAGAAGAGGCTCTTCATCTCCTCGCTCGCCCCCTTGAGCGCGAGAGCGAGCTTGTCCTTCTCCACCGTGCGCAGCAACACCTGCACCGCCGGGCCATCCAGGCGCCGCAGGTCCTCGAAGGTGAACATCAGCGTGCGGATGCGCTCGGCGCTCTCGCGGTTGCGCTCCTCCAGCGCCGCCATGATCCGGCCTTCGGCGGAACGGTCGAGGTTGTTGAAGATCTCCGCCATCGATTCATGGGCGTCGCGATGCGTGGAACGGGCGAGGTTGCTCATGAACTCCGCCTTCAGCGTCCGCTCCACGCCCTCCAGCGCTTCCTTCTGGATGGTCTCCATGCGCAGCATCCGCATGACGACCTCCATGGCGAAGCCTTCCGGCAGCAGCGCCAGCACCCGCGCCGCGTGGTCGGGGCGGATCTTGCTCAGCACCACCGCCACGGTCTGCGGGTATTCGTTCTTGAGGAAGTTCGCGAGCAGGGCCTCGTTCACGTTGCCCAGCTTCTCCCACATGGTGCGCCCCGCCGGGCCGCGGATCTCCTCCATGATCTGGGACACGCGGTCGGGCGGCAGGGTGCGCAGCAGCATGCGCTCCGTCGCCTCGTAGCTGCCGGTCAGCGTGCCGGTGGAGCCCATGCTCTCGGCGAATTCGCGGCAGACCTCCTCGACGGCCTCGGCCCTCACCGTGCCGAGCCGTGCCATGGCGAGGGAAAGGTCCCGGATCTCGTCCTTGTCCAGCCGGGCGATCAGCGCGCCCGCCTTCTCCTCGCCCATCGCCAGCATCAGCGTGGCCGCCTTCTGCGGACCTTTCATGCCCATGGTCCTGCTCAGCCTTCCACTTCGGCGGGCGCCAGCCAGCGCCGCAGCAGGGCCAGCGTCTCATCCGGATAGGTGTCCACCAGCTCCCCCAGCTTGCTGATGCTGGATGCGCGGATCTGCCCGTCCACCTGCGTCAGGCTGATCATCGCCTCCGTGCCATCGCCTCCCGCCGGAGGCAGGGCGGGCCGGCCCTCCGGCGCGTCCAGCGCCGCGGTCGCCGTCGCCGCGCCAGCCGCCGGGAGCGTAGCGGTGCCCGCCGGCAGGACGGTGATGCGGCGCACCAGGGGGCGGGCCACCAGCAGCAGCGCCAGCAGCACGATCAGGGCATAGACGCCGCTCTCGATCAGCCGCGCGGTGAGGGCCGGGGACAGGTTCAGGAAGCCGCCCGCAGCCTGTGGCATCTCTGCCTCCGAGGCGGCGAAGCGCATGGAGACGAGTTCCACCCGGTCGCCGCGCCGCTCGTCGGCGCCGACCGCGCCGCGCACCAGGGCAGTCAGGCGCTGCAGCTCCTCCGCCGTGCGCTCGCGGAACTTCGGCGCGCCCTCGGGCTGCGGCTCGTACACGCCGTCCACCAGCACGGCGACGGACAGGCGCCGGAGCACGGGGCCCTCGCGCAGCGCGGAACGGACCGTCTTGCCGATCTCGTAGTTGGTGGTCTCCTCGGACCGGTTCTCCTGCGAGCGGTCGCCATTGCCGCCCGCGGCCTCGGCGCCGGGGAGCTGGTTGGCGACGGAGACGCTGTTGTTCCCGCCCTCGCTGCTGCGGGACTGTTCCTGCGTGCTCTGGGTGGAACGCGCCACCTGGTTGTCGGGGTCGTAGCGTTCCTCGGTGGTCTGCACGCGCTCGGAGTCGAGCTCCACCGCGGCCTCGGCACGGACCTTGCCGGCGCCCAGCGTGCGTTCCAGCAGCTCCTCGACGCCCCGGGCGATGCGCAGCTCCTGCGCGTGCCGCATCTCCTCCTGCGTGCTGGCGGCCGCCGGGCCGGTCAGGGCCTCGCCGCCCCGGGCCAGCAGCTCGCCACGGCTGTCGATGATGGAGATGGCGGAGAGCTTCAGCCCCGGCACGGCGGTCGCGACGAGATGCAGCACCGCCTGCACGCCTTCCTTGTCCAGCCGCTGCGAGCCCAGCATGCTCAGCACCACGCTGGCCTGGGCCTCGTTGGTGCGGCGGGAGAAGGCCTCGCGCTGCGGCAGGACGAGGTGGACGCGGGCGTTGCGGACGCCGGACAGGCCGCGGATGGTCCGCGCCAGCTCGCCCTCCAGCGCGCGGATCCGGTTCATGTCCTGCTGGAAGGGGGTGGTGGTCAGGCTCTCGCCCCGGTCGAAGATCTCCCAGCCGACATTGCCGCCGGCGGGCAGCCCCTCGCGCGCCAGGGCGAGGCGCAGCTTCGGCACCATCTCCTCCGGCACCATCACGCTGCTGCCGCCGGCGCCGAGCTGGTAGGGGACGCGCTGCTTGTCCAGCGACTGCACCACCGCGCCCGCGTCGCGCGGGTCGAGATCGGCGTAGAGCAGCGCCATCGGCGGGCTGCCGGCGCGCAGGGCCAGGAAGGCGATGCTGCCCAGCAGCAGCAGCGCGACGCCCGCCAGCGCGGCCAACTGCCGGGGGCCGAGGGCGCGGAACTGCGCCAGAACCTGGCTCAGCACCCCGACCTGTCCTTCCATCCGTCCCGCAACCCGTGCATCGCCTGTCTCCGCTCCAGCCTTGGGCCAGCGGGGCAAGTTTTGCCGGGGGCAGGTTAATGGGCGGTTTCCCGTGCGGCGGTGCGGGAGGAAATCGCGCCGGCCCGACTCAGCCGTACCGGCACCTCTTCCCGCCGGGCGACTCCATCCGGCCCGGGCAGGCGTGGCCCGCCGCCACGCCCGGACCGGCGGCGCGCTAGTTGGTGATGGAGCGGATGTCGTTGAAGTCGTAGGACGCCTTTCCGGCCAGCAGGGTCATCGAGGTGCCGTCGCGTTCCACCGAGGTCGCGCGGGCGAGGACCGTGAAGCCGAGATCGGTGGCGTTCCCGGCCGAATCGGTGCCGGTGACCTTCAGCGTATAGGCACCGTCGGCGAGTTGGGCGCCGCCACTGGTCTTGCCGTCCCAGCTCCAGACCGTGCTGTCGCTGCCGAGCTTCACATCCTCCTCGTAGAGGGTGACGCCGCTGCCGTTCTGCACGGCCACATGCGCCGTCGTCACCGAGCCCGCGGCGGGCAGCTTCGCCTGCGCCGCGCCGTCCTGCAGCGCGAGTTGGCTGCTCTCGACCTCGATGGTGCGGCCCAGCACCTGCGTCGCCGCGAGCTGGGAGGTCTGCTGCAGCGAGATCAGCGTCTCCAGGTTCTTGTTCATGGCGATCTGCTGCTCGACCGAGGAGAACTGCACGAGCTGCGAGGTCATCTCGTTGGTGTCCATCGGATCGTCGGGCGACTGGTTCTTCAGCTGCGTTGTCAGCAGGGTGAGGAAGTTGGTGTAGTTCTCCGACAGAGCGCTGCTGGCCGAGGAAGAGACGGAGCTGCTGGCGGAGGTGGTGCCGCTGACCGTGGTCATGGCGCTGGTCCTTTCAGATGGCGATGTCGAGGAGGCCGCGGGCGGCGAACCGCGCCGTGGCCGGGATGCCGGTGCCGGCGGGCGTGGCGCCGAAGGCTGGCGAGGGCGGTCCGGAGGAGCTGTCGCGGCGCGTGCCGTTGCCGGAATCGCCGCCGGACAGCGAGAAGCTCATGCTCAGCCCGCCTTCCGGGGCGAGGCCGGCCTGCGACAGGGCGCGGTTCAGCTCCGCGCCATCGCGTTGCAGCAGGGCCAGGGTCTCCGGCCGCTCCGCCTGCACATGCAGGCTGGCCTTGCCACCGTCGCGTTCGAGGCGGATCTCCACACGGCCGAGCTCCGCCGGCTCCAGCACCACTTCCACCCGCCCTTCCGCCTCCGTGCCCAGGCCGAGGCCGACCACGACCGGGGCGATCTGGCCGGCGGGTGGCAGGGGCAGGGGGCGTGCTGCGCTGGCCTGCCCCGCCGGTTGCGGCGAGGCCGGGGTGGGGGAGGGAGGGAGCGTGGAGGCCGCTCCGGAGGCCTCCGTGGCGGACGGACCACCCGGCATCGTCGGACCCGCGTTCGTGGCGATGTCGGGAGCGGCCAGGGTGACGGGCGATCCGGGGAAGGTGCCCTGCGCCGCCCCGGTAAGTGATGCGGGGGCCTTGTCGCCGCCCGCCTCGGCCGGCGTATCCGTCGGATGCGCCGGGGCGTCCCGGATCGTGACCTCCCGCTCCCCGGCCGCCCGCCGTTCCGCCAAGGCGCGGTCCGGAGAAGCCAGAGTCTTTCCGGCCTGTGCCGGGCGCGCTGCGCCAGCGGCACGCGATGCTGTGGCGTTGGATTGCCCAATGGATTGTCCGGTGGCCTGGGAAGGCGCGGCATCGGGCTTCGCCGTCACGGACCCGGCCGGCTGAGGTGCCGGAGAGGCCGTGGCAACCGGGACCTGCGCCATCCCCGTGGGCAGGGCCATGGGCGCGGCGACGGAAATTCCGGGCGGGGAAGCGGCGTCCGGGGCCTGGGTGGCTTCCGGCGTGGCTCCCGCAACGGGGGATTCACGCTCTTCCGGGGCGTCGCCGGACACAGGGACGCTATCCTCCGTCATGGCCGTGCCGCTTTCCCCGGATGGTGCGGGGCGGACGGCTCCCTTTGTCGCCGTTGGCGGCGCGGCATCATCCTGGCCCGGGTTCGCTGCGCCCAAGGCGGCGTCGCCGGATGGCGGGGCGGGGCTCGCAATGGGGGTCGTTTCCGGTGCCCCCTTGGCGAAGGCAGAACCGGGCGTCCGGAGGCCCTCCCCAGAAACGGAAGCGGGAATGGCAGGCGCGCCATCGGGCATCGCCACGACGCGGGGAAGGGCCTGGGCCGCCATGCCCGGGACGGACGGCGCCGAGGCCTTGCCCATCGCCTCGGCCCGATCCTGGGGGTTCTGTGCCTGTGCCTGTGCCTGTGCCTGTGCCTGTGCCTGTGCCTGTGCCTGTGCCTGTGACGTCGCCGGGCCGGGGGGCGCTCCGTTCTCCGCCTCCGCCTGTCCCCCGGCGCGGCCCAGCACCGTGGCGAAGTCGTCCCCGCCCGTCGCGACGGGCTGCTTACCGGCCCCGCCACGCTCCCCGGCGGCGGTGTCTCTCGTGATGACGGCAGGCAGGGCACTGAGCACTTCGGCAAGGTCCTTCGGGTCCCGACCGCCTCCAGGCAAGCGGCCTGCCAGCCCGCCGGCCCGGGCGGGCGGCAGGAGATGCCGTGACGGAGGCGGGAATCCGGCAGGCTTTGCCGGGCAGGGGCAGGGAAGGCCGCGATCCCGGGCGGCCACGCCTGGCACGGGCGTTGCGGTGAGCGGCACGCAGTTCATCCGCCAGGGGAAAGCGCCCGATGTCGCTCTACGGATCCATGTTCACCGCCATCAGCGGGCTGAGCGCGCAGTCCAGCGCTCTGAGCAACGTCGCCAACAACATCGCGAACAGCCAGACCACCGGCTACAAGCGCGTGGACACGAGCTTCTCGGACTATGTGACGGCGACGAGCGTGCCCACCGCCTCGGGCGTGCCGATCAGCTCCAGCACGGTGCTCGCGAGCGGCAGCGCCACCAACAGCGTGCAGGGTTCGATCCAGCAGACCGACAATGCGCTGGACCTTGCCGTCTCCGGCCAGGGGTTCTTCTCGGTCTCCTCACCGATCAGCGGCACCACCGCCGACAACATGAGCTTCGACCCACGCTCCTTCTACACCCGTGCCGGCGACTTCAGCCTCAACAAGCAGGGCTACCTGGTGAACAGCCAGGGCTACTACCTGAACGGCTGGAGCGTGGACGGCAGCGGCGCGGTGAACCGCACCGAGATCTCGGCGATCCGGGTGGATCAGGGCGTCTTCGACCCGGTGGCGACGAGCGACATCTCGCTTTCGGCCAACCTGCCCAACGATGCGGAGACCGGCGATGTGGTGAACACCCAGTTCCAGGTCTATGACAAGCTCGGCACGCAGCACAGCCTGGCCGTCGCCTTCACCAAGACCGGTGACAACAGCTGGAGCATGGCCGTCACCAACCCGGACGGCACGGCCGGCAGCACCAGCCTCGGCAGCGTCACGCTGAACTTCACCGAAGGCAAGCTGTCGAGCTTCAGTGACGCGACGGGCAGCCTGTCAGGCAACAGCGGCGCGGCCGGCGAAGCCGCCAGCGTGTCGCTGGACGGCATCGACTTCGGCCAGGGCGCGCAAGCGATCCAGTTCGGCATGGGCAGCTTCCAGCGTTCCGACGGGATGACCCAGTTCACCGGCACGGAATACACCGTGCGGGACCTGTCGCAGAACGGCATGCCACCCGGTTCCTTCTCCTCGGTCTCGATCAACGAATCGGGTGACGTCTCGCTGAACTACGACAACGGCGAGTCCAAGGTGATCGCGCGCGTGCCGATCGTGACCTTCTCCGACCCGGACAAGTTGCAGGCCGTCAACGGCCAGGCCTATCTGCGCACCCCGGCCAGCGGCGATGCCCGTGCCTCCGATCCCAACAGCAGCGGCGCCGGCAGCCTCGTCACCAAGGCGCTGGAGCAGTCCAACGTGGATATCGCCTCCGAGTTCTCCAAGATGATCCTCGCCCAGCGGGCCTACAGCGCCAACACGAAGATCGTCACCAAGACGGACGAGATGCTGCAGGACACGCTGAACATGGCCCGCTGAGCGCGGGCCGACCCCCCGAAACCCCAGCCGGAACGGCGCCGAACCCATGAGCCTGAGTCTCGCCCTGTCGATCGCCCAGAGTGGCCTGGCGCTGGTGCAGCGGCAGGTTTCCCAGACCACATCGAACATCACCAACGCCGCGACGGAGGGCTATACCCGCAAGACGGTGGGCGGCAGCGCGCTGGTGGTGGAGGGGCTCGCCTCCGGCGTGCGAAGCCAGGAGGCGCAGCGCAGCGTCGATGCCGCGCTGACCGCCAGCATGAACGGCGCCATCTCCAGCCAGGCTGCGGCCAAGGTGCGCGAGGCCCTGCTGCAACCGATCGAGCAGGTGCAGGGCGATCCGGAAAGCGGCCAGTCGGTCGCCGACCTGACCTCGGCGCTGCGGAGCGCCTTCGTCGCGCTGCGCGCCGCGCCGGGCGAATCCTCGTTGCAGGACGCCGTGGTGAGCGCGGCGGGAGCGGTGGCGCAGCGCTACAACGAGACCTCCGCCGCCATCCAGACCGCGCGCCAGACGGCACAGGACGGCGCGGTGACGGATGTGGCGACGCTGAACGCCAGCCTGCGCCAGGTGGCCGGGCTGAACACTCGCATCGCCAGCCTGCAGGCGCAGGGCCTCAGCACCGCGGACCTCCAGGACCAGCGCGACAGCGCCATCACCCGGATCGCCGGCGTGGTCCCGGTGAAATCGATCGCCCAGGACAACGGCACGGTGGTACTGGTGGCCGGCAACGGTCTGGTGCTGCCGCTCGACAAGGATTCCGACGCCTTCAGCATGGCCTCCGCCACCGTCGGGCTGGAGGACTGGTACGGCGCCGATGCGGGCGGCATGAGCGGCAGCCTGCCGGGTATCCTGATGGGTGGAACGGACGTCACGGCGCAGCTCACCGGCGGCAGCCTTGGCGCCAATATCAGCATGCGCGACGAAGTCCTGCCGTTGCAGCAGGCGGAGCTGGACAGCGCCGCGGCCGGACTGGCCTCACGGCTCTCCGAACAGGGGTTGTCGCTGTTCACCGATGCCGGCGGCGCGGTGCCCGATCCCGCCCAGGGCTATGTCGGCGGCATCATGGGATTCGCCGCGACCATGACGGTGTCCGCCACCGTCTCGGCGAATGCCTCCACGGTCCGCGACGGAACCGACGCCGCCATGCCCGCGGACGGGACAGCCAGCTACACGGACGGCATCGACCGCGTGCTCGACTACGCCTTCGGCAGCCGGCAGGCCAGCGGATCGGCGCAGGCAGCCTTCCTGACCACGGGGCTGGGGCCTTCGGGAAAGCAGGTTTCCAGCCTCAGCGGCGCCGGCACGGCGGAGGATTACGCAGCGCGTCTCGTGGCGCGGCACACCGGCGCGCGGGCGGCGGCGAGCGCGGATGCCGAATCCGCCACCACGATGCTCACCGGCCTGCAACAGCGCCACGACGATGCATCGGGCGTGGATATCGATACGGAGACCGGGGTGATGGTGAGCCTGCAAAGCGCCTATGCGGCCAATGCGCGGATGCTGAGCGCCGTGCAGTCCATGTATGACGACCTCTTCGCGGCGGTGCAGTGATGACGGCGTCCACCATCGCCGGCGCCTCCGGGACGCTGTCGCGCATCCTGATGCAGTCCCTGGCGCAGCGGGACCGCGTGGACCTGCTGTCGCGCCAGTCGAGCAGCGGGCGCGTCGCCAGCCTTTATGGCGACGAGGCGCCCCAGGCCCGGCAGGCCATCAGCCTGCGTGGCGAGATCGCCCGCCGCGCAGCCTATACCGGGGCGCTGAACCAGGCCTCCGGCCGTGCCGATGCCTCGCAGCAGGCGCTGACGCAACTCAGCGACATCGCCTCGGAATTCCGCGCCACGGCGCTGTCGCTGAACAGCAGCAGCGCGACCCGGGCCTCGGATGTCGCCATCGCCGCGAAGGCGGCGATGCAGCAGGTGGCAAGCCTGCTCAACACGCAGTACGCCGGGGAGTACCTGTTCAGCGGCGCGGATTCCGCCAATCCCGCCGTTACGGATGCATCGGGCATCACCGGTTCCGGCATGATGAGCGGCGTGGCCAGCGCCGTGGCCGGGCTGGAGGGCAGCGACGCGGCGACCGTGCTGTCGCAGGCCATGCAGGCGGTGGCCACGGATTCGCCCTTCTCGTCCTACCTGCAATCGGCATCGCCCTCCGCCGCGCGCAGCGTGGCGGGCGCCGATGGCCGCACCATCGCCTATGGCGTGCCCGCCGGCAGCCTGGGCGCCTCGGGCTGGGCGGGGGCGCTGATGGGCAACCTCGCGGTCCTGGCCTCGCTCACCGACGGGCAGCAGTCCTCGGCGAACTTCGATGCCCTGATGCAGCAGGTCACCGGCAATCTCGAATCCGTGGGGACGGACATCACCCGCGATGCCTCCCGCGTCGGCCTGGCGCAGAACGCGATCACGACCGCGCTGAGCAGCCACAGCGAGGCCACGGACGCGCTGAAGACGCAGCTTTCCGGGCTGGAGGATGTGGATTTCGAGGCCACCCTCGCCACCTTGCAAAGCGCCCAGACGCAGTTGGAGGCATCCTGGAAGGTGCTGTCCCTGGTTTCCGGGCTGAGCCTGACCAGCTTCCTGAACTGACGGGCGTTTCCGCGCCGTTCCGAAGGGGATTGTTAAGCGCTTTCCGGTCTGATGGGGCCGAAGACGTCAGAAGGCCCCGGAGAAGGCCCCGGGCCGGGCGTCGCAGATTCGGATGCAAAAATTGCAGTTGGGCTGGCAGCGTATCGAAAAGCGTGACCGGGCGTGGCGCCCGGCCGCTGCTTCCCGCCAGCTTCCTCCTGTTGGGAGAAGCCACATGTCGACACTGGTCCTCGAACTCCGTCAGGGCGACCTGATGGTGGTGAACGGGGCATCCATCCGTTTCCGCAACCGCACGCGCATCGAGCTGCCCGTGCGGGCGCGCTTCCTGTTCGGCAAGCAGGTGATGGCGCCGGAACTGGCGAACACGCCGGCCCGCTGCATCTACTTCGCGCTCCAGACCGCCTATGTCGGGCTGGAGGAGATGCGCGAGTCCGCCTTCGCCGAGGCGCATGAGCTGGTGCAGCAGTTCCAGGAAGCGACGACCTCCGAGACCGCCCGCGCGATGCTGGACCGCGCCATGGTGCTGGCCGCGGCGGACGACTGGTACACCGCGCTGAAGATCGTGCGGCGCGTCATGTCGCATGAAGCCAGCGTGCTGGGCCTGGACATGGCGACCGGCCTGCCGGTGCCGGGCGCCGCCCTGGGCCTCGGCGGCGCCGCGGCCGGCTGAGCGCGAAATTCGCGCGGCGGGACGGGAATCGCCGCTGCGTTTACGGTGTCTTCAGGCTTTCCGGGCAACATGCCCTTCGTCACGGAGCGCGATGCGACGCCGACGACGTGACCGGGAGACGGCAGGAGCGCCGGCTCTCCGGCGGATGCAGGCAAAAGGCCCAGGCCATCCGCCGATACGAGTGACGCAGGAGAAGCACTATGGCTTCGATCAACACCAACTCTTCCGCGATGGCCGCCGTCCGGGCGCTGAACACCATCAGCAAGGACCTCTCCAGCACGCAGTCGCGGGTGGAAAGCGGCCTGAAGGTGGGGCAGGCCAGCGACAACTCGGCGATCTTCTCCATCGCCCAGAAGATGCGCGGCGATCTGAGCTCCATGAGCAAGGTGAGCGACAACCTCTCCTTCGGCTCGGCGGCGCTGGGCGTGGCGCAGAGCGCGGCCACCAAGATCAGCGACCAGCTCAACACGCTGCGTTCCAGCGTGTCGCAGGTCGGCCAGTCGGGTATCGACCAGGCGACCCTGGCCCAGCAGGCCAAGGCGATCATGGACAACATCGACAACTTCGCCGCCTCGGCCAGCTACAACGGCGTGAACCTGCTCGACAACTCGGGCAGCCTGAAGGTCGTCAGCGACACCTCCGGCACCATCCTGAACACGGCGGGCGGCGACCTGCGCACCTCCTCTACCACGGGTCTCGGCCTCGGCTCGCTGCTGCAGACGACGAATGGCGCCGTGACCGGCTTCACCGCGCAGAACGGCACCACGCTGGCCTTCAGCGGCGACTACACCGCGAGTGACGCCGATGTCTTCTCGGTGGCGGTGGCGCAGTCGGACGGCACGACGAAGAACTATGTGTTCGAGCTGAACGACTCCGCGGTCGATGGCACGCTGACCTCCACCACGGATGCCAATACCGAGCTGAACTCCGTTGACGTCACCGAGGGCGACTCCAGCACCTCGGTCGTCTCGAAGCTCGCGACCGCCATGCAGTCCGCGGGCCTCTCCGCCTCGATCGACGGCAACGGCAACCTCGTGGTCAACAACGGCACGGTAACGGCGACGGCGACCACCGGCACCGTCACTGCCACCAACTCGCCCGCCAATTCCCAGGCGCTGAAGCTGGTGGATGCCGCGATCACCAAGGTGACCGGCTTCCTTTCCAAGATCGGCTCCGCGATCAACCAGGTCGATGGGCTGAAGGACTTCACCTCCTCGCTGAACGACTCCCTCACCGAGGGCCTCGGCGCGCTGGTGGATGCCGACCTGACCGAGGAAAGCGCCCGGCTAAGCAGCCTGCAGACCAAGCAGCAGCTTGCGACGCAGAGCCTGTCCATCGCCAACCAGGGCAGCCAGAACCTGCTCAGCCTCTTCCGCGGCTGATGCCGGAGGGGGCGGCGTAGCAGCCGCCCCCTCTCCCCCATTCGCTTCCTGAAGGATTCGGGTTCCGCGCATGAGTATCGCCCGCTACGCCGCCGCCAGCGCCATGGTCTCCCCCCGGGACATGGAGATCGCCGCCTTCCGGCACGTGAACACCCTTCTCGCCGCCAGCGCGGAACGGGGGGTCGAGCGGATCAAGGCGCTGCACAAGGCGCACCGCCTCTGGTCGATCCTGCTGTCGGACCTGTTGAGCGAGGGCAATGCCCTGCCGGCGCCCCTGAAGGCCCGGCTGGTGTCCCTGGGCCTCTGGGCACAGCGCGAAAGCATCTCCCGCATGCATGATGCCGGCAGCCTGGAACCGCTGATGAACCTGCACCGCGACATGATCGAGGGCTTGCAGGCCCAGAAGCCCGCCGCGCCCGCCCCCCGCGCCGAAGCCTTCGCGGCCGAGAGCGTCTGACGCGATGCTGGATGGCATCGGCAGTCTTTCCGCCTGGGCAGTGATCCAGAAGAACGGGGACACCTTGCGGACCCGCTTCGAGGCCCGGAAGGACATGACCGCCGATGCCGACCGCCTGCGGGCGGCGGCGAAGAAGTTCACCTCGGTCGATGACCTGATGAAGGACCGGCGCAGCCTGAAGATGGTGCTGGAGGCCTATCAGCTGGAAGACCTGATCGACCAGAAGGCGGTGGTGAAGAAGCTGCTGACCGAGGATCCGAGCAGCACGAAAAGCTATGCCAACCGGATGGTCGATCAGCGCCTGCGGGCGATCAGCAAGCAGTTCGGCGGCCAGGACGGCAATCCCCTGGCCGACAGCAAGCTGGTCGAGAGCATCATCGACAAGGCGCTGGAGAACCGCTTCGAGAAGGATGCCGGCGACGGCAATACCGGGCTCCGCGAGGCCCTGTACTTCCAGCGCCAAGCCTCCTCCGTCACCAGCCTCGCCGGGCTGATGGCCGATACGGCGCTGACCGCCGTGGTGAAGGGGGCCTATGCCCTGCCTTCGCAGTTTGCCCTGCTGGACTACGACAAGCAGAAGGCGATCCTGGCCAAGCGCGTGGACCTCGACGACCTGCAGGACCCGAAGAAGGTCGCGAAGCTGATCCAGCGCTATCTGGCGAAGGAGGGCGACCAGTCCAGCAGCAGCCAGAGCATGATGCTCAGCCTTTTCGACAGCAGCAACGACGCCACCTCGAACCTGCTCTCGCTGATCGGGCAGAAGGTCTCGCTTCTCGCCTGACGTCCCGCGCTCCGGCCGGGCCGCTTCAGTTGGGACGCCAGGACAGGCGCCGGGCCAGCCAGTCGCGCCAGGCGAGGATGGCTTCCGCCGAGGGCGTCAGGCCTGACATCACCTGCGCGGCCTCCGCCCCGCCCAGCGGGATGCCGGGCGCGTCGGGCTGGTTCTGCTCCGCATCGAGCCAACGCTGGGCCGCCTGCCGCCAGGCCGCGACCATGTCGGCGGAGGTGAGGGCCGGAAGCACCAGCGCGGCGCTCAGCCTGCCGGCGCCGATGACGGCCTGGGTCGCCTGCTGCAGGGCGGGCTGCGGCACCGGCAGGGTGGCGTAATCCGGCACGGTCCGGGGCGACAGGCCGAAGCCCAGCCAGGGTGTGGCGCCGATCCGCGCCGCGCGCGCGGTGCTGTCGGGTCCGGTCAGCAGCAGCGCATCGATCTGCCCCTGGGCGAAGGCGTGCTCGGAGGCGCTTGGCAGGCTGGCGGCCAGCGGCATGGGCGTGGTCGGCAGGCCCAGGGATTCCAGGGCCAGGATGGCGCCGCCCTCCGGCGTGTCGGGGGCGGGCAGGGCGAAGCGCAGCGGCATCCGCCCCGGACCGGCGGGCAGCGGCCCGCGTCCCGCGATCAGCGCCTCGGACCAGGACAGGCAGAGGGGCGTCCAGTTCCTGGGGTCGTAGCCGACGCGTTCGGACCCGGAGAGATGTGCCAGCATGGCCGCCCCGGGCAGGGTCAGCAGCAGGCGGCCGTCGCCGGAGTCCATGGTGACGAAGCGATTCGCGGCGGTGACGCCATCGGGGCCCCCCACCACGGCGAGGCGCGGCGGCGTGGCCAGGGGGCCGACCCGTCCGGTCCTGCGCGAAAGGCGCTGGGTCCAGAGGGCCAGCGAACCCTGTTCCGGGCCGGGCACGAGGATCGTCGCGGCGCGCGGCGCCGCCGCCCGGACCGTGGACGGCAGCAGCAGGCCCGCCATCGGCAGCAGCGCCCGCCGCGTCAGGGGGAAGCCTCCGGTCCGCTCCGGCGCCTTCATGCCGCGTCCACCGCCGCCCCGGGGGTCAGACGTCGTAGCTGACGAGAACCTCGCAGGGCACGCCCAGCCGGTCGCGCCCGCCGAGGAAAGTCAGCTCGACCATGGCCGCCGCCGCCGGGACCTCGGCCCCGACCTTGCGCAGGAGCTGGATGCCGGCGGACATGGTGCCGCCGGTGGCGAGTAGGTCGTCCAGGATCACCACCCGGTCCCCGGGCCGCACGGCATCCGCCTGGATCTCGATCCGGTCGGTGCCGTATTCCAGGGCGTAGTCGAGGCCGACCGTCTCGCCCGGCAGCTTGCCGCGCTTGCGCAGCATCACGAAGCCCAGCCCCAGCTCCATGGCCAGCGGAGCGGCGAGCAGGAAGCCGCGGCTCTCGATGCCGGCCAGCATGGTAGGCGCATAGGGCTGGATGGCCCGGCCCATCCGGTGGATCGCCGTGCGGAAGGCCAAGCCGTTCCGCAGCAGGGTGGAGATGTCGTAGAACAGGATGCCCGGCTTCGGGAAATCCGGGACGCCGCGGATATGCTGCTTCAGGTCCAGGCTGTCGGACGTGTCTTGATCCATGGCGGCGATCCTGTCCTGCGCACGGGGTGGGGGAGGCTATCCTCCGGCTATGGGCGGTTGCTAGACTGGATTTCGTGCCCCGTCACCGGCTCTTGCACGGAGGCCCCCATGTCCGGGGCGGGGTCCGTCCGCCTGCCGGCCCTTGAGATCGGGCCCGCCCTGGGGCATTGCCTCTGCATCATGACGCTGCGCGCGGCCTTCGCCACGATCACCGGGCTTCTCGGCTTCGCCCTCTATGTCGGCGTCGTGGTGGCGCTGGGCGATCGCGTTCTGGGCCTGCACTGGCTCCTGCAGGCGCTCTACTATCTGGTGGCCGGCCTGGCCTGGGCCTTCCCCGCCGCCTGGCTGATGCGCTGGGCCGCGCGCCGCCCCTAGAGCGGCTCCCCTTCGCCCAGGCTCGCTCCAACCTGTTGTTTTGGGATCATCTTCACGCGCCCGGATGCTGCCACCCGAACGCGATTCGCTCCGGGTGGGCCGCTTCCGTGGGGCGGGATCACCTGATCGCCCGGACCCACGCCGCGAACGAGCGGATGGGGTCCTGGCATGGGGGCGCGGGAAACGGAGCGGCGGGCCCGCCGTGATCAGGCCCGGGCCGCCCGCCTGCGGCGAATGCCTCGCTCAGAAGGTGTAGCTGATGCTCAGCATGGCCCGGGCGTCGCAGATCTTCTGGCCGCCGCCGCATTCACGCTTCTTCACGTCCGTGTCGTAGTATCCGACCGTGACCAGCGCGCCATAGAAGGTGCGGGAAAGCGCGACCGACCAGTTCCCGAAATCGGGCAGGCCGTAATTCACGTTCCTGTCGATCCATTGATAGCCGTAGCGGCCCGCCAGCGTGACATCCAGCGGCATCTTCACCTCGACCCCGCCTTCCACATAGTAGGCGTTGCGGGCATCGAGCTGGAAATCCGGCGAGTAGTAGAAGGAGCCCAGCACCTTCACCGGCGCGATCTCGTAGGACACCTTGCCGGCGAACTCGAAGAAGCTCATGTCGAGCCCGCCGCCGGTGCGGCTGCTGTAGCCGGGGTAGTTGTACCAGACGAAGCCGCCATCCAGCGCCAGGCCGCCGCTGGTGAAGCGGTAGCCGCCCAGCATGTCCACCTCCTGCCGCGCATCCAGCCCCTTGAACGAGACGTTCGAGGCGAAGGCCCCGACATAGAAACCGCTCGTGTGCTGGATATCGATCAGGCCCTGGATGGCCGGCCGGTTCCGGGTCTGGCTGACGCCGCGGAAGGTGTAGTCGGTCGAGGCCGTCGGGGTCAGGGTCAGGGTGAGGCCCGTCTGGCCCAGCTCGATCTGGGCGCTGGCCGGGTGGTGCGCCATCATGCCCGTGGCGAGAGCAAGTGTTGCCAGAAAATGACGCAGGCGAAATCGCATCAGGTCCGTTCCCTTTTCGCAACGCATGTTGCGGAGAGGGGCCAAGCAAAACCTGTGCTAAATTCTCCGAGTGGCGGCGATCCACGATCGCGTGGGAGCCTCGGCACTCTCTTGCGGCGATGCCCTCGGCCAGGAGGGCCGCCCAATCCCTGAAACCGGCACGTGGGTTCAGTGTGCCTACTGAACCTCGCGCGTTGATCCGGGGATCGTGCCGGAAACAGGGAGTGAAATGGTCGGAGCGAGAGGATTCGAACCTCCGGCCCCTGCGTCCCGAACACAGTGCTCTACCAGGCTGAGCTACGCTCCGACGGCCACTTCCCTGCGGCGAGGGGGCTCATAGCGCTGCTTCGCCGGGGGGGCAAGAGCGGGGGGCGAAGTTTATGCGCGCCGCCGCATCCGCACCCCGGATCCCGCGATAGGCTCGCCATGGGATTTCCGAGTCGGAGGCAAACAAGAATGCGTATCGCACCGCTGCTGCTGGGCGTCGTCCTGGCGGGATGGGGAGGGGCCTTGGCGCTCGCCCAGGCCGGAGGGCCGATCCCGGAACGCAAGAACGACATGAAGGCGATGCAGAGGGAGCTGGAGGCCATGAAGGCCGCCCTCGATTCCGGTGACATCGCTGCCATCGCACCCAGGGCGAAGACCGTTCACGGGTTGCTGGAGGTGATCCCCACGCTCTTCCCCCCGGATTCGGCCACCGGAGACACCAAGGCCCTGCCGGCGGTCTGGTCCGATCGCGCCGGCTTCGAGGCGGCGGCCCGCAACGCCCTGGCCGCGTCCGGCAAGCTGGAACAGGCCGCGAGCTCCGGCGACAGGGCCGCCACCGTCCAGGCCTTCCGCGAGATGGGAGCCAGTTGCGGCGGCTGCCACCGCAGCTTCCGGGGCCGCTGAGGCGCGGTCTCCGCGGGTAACGGGCAGCCCGGCCCTCAGCCCAGGCGCCCGATCCACCATGCGGCCACGGCGGCCGCGGCCAGCAGGACGGCGCCCAGGGCGGGGCTGCCCAACCGGGGCGCCTTGCCGGCCACGGCGGCGGGCAGGCGCTTCATCCCGGTAACCATGGGCCTGACGAGATCCTGTCCCTTCAGCAGGGCATAGGCGAACACGGCCAGCACATGCAGGCCTGCTGCCACGAGGATGAGCCAGAAGTTCGTGGCATGGATCGCGGTCGCGAGATCGCTGGTTTCCGGCGCGACATGCGGGGCCAGCGGCCCATGCGTCAGGACCTGGTCATCGGCCATGAGCCCCGTGCCCACCTGCACCATCAGCAGCAGGAGCATCACCAGCACCATCCAGCCACCGGCGGCGTTGTGCCCGATCTCCGTATCGGCCTCCCGCCGGCCCAGATGCGACAGGTGGCGCAGCGCGGCGAGGGGCGAGCGCAGGAAGCGGGTGAAGCGCGCGGTCTCCGAGCCCAGGACGCCCCAGGCGAGGCGGAACAGCAGCAGTGCGAGCATGGCGAGGCCGGAGCGCAGGTGCCAGTCCATGCGATAGGTCCAGGCGGACCACCAGGAGAAGGCGAAGAGCGCCACGATCCCCCAGTGGACGAGGCGTATCCAGCCGTCCCAGACCTTCACCGCCACCCGGCCATCCGCCATCGCCCATCCCTCCGTCCCGCTGCCGCACAGATGACCCGGGCCTGGCCCGGCGAGGCAAGGCCATCCGTGCCGGGACCGGTCCCGCCGGAGTTGGAGCGGATCATCTTGGGGGGAGGGGGCAGTGCCTCATCTCACCGATTCGCCAAGCGGCGCGGGGATGTCCAGGCCTTCCAGCCGCGCATCCATCTGCAGGGCGAACTGCACCATCCCGGTCAGCACGGTGAGCATGCCGGGCGGGGCGACGGGCGCGGCCGAGGCCTGCAGCCAGAGCCGGTGCGTGGGATCGAGGCGCAGATCCCAGCCCTGCGGCATCTCGCCGGAAAGCCGCTCCAGCCGCGCGAACACGGCCTGGCGGCGGGAGCGCCCCTCGGCGGAGGACGGGATGCCGCCCAGTTCCACCAGGAATTCGAGGGCGCCGCCGGCCAGCCGCAGATGGACCGGCCGGCCGCGCCACCGGAAATGGAAGCGGGGCGGCGGCCGCCCGGCGGCAGGCTGCATCCGGCCATCGCGGGAGATCGCGTAGCGTCCGAGATCGAGGAGGTCAGGGGCGGGGGACGGGGGCGGGGGCGGCATGCCGCCCAGGGTTGTCCGGACGTGATGAACAGATCATAAGCGCAGCATCATGTCCCTCATCCAAAGCGTGAAAATGGTGCTGGCGCCGCCGCACCCGGCGGGCCGGCCCTTCATCTATATCGGCCTCGGCGTGGCGGTGATCGGGGGCATGGCCCTCGGGAACTGGCTGTTCTGGCTCGCCCTGCTGTTCACGGCTTTCTGCCTGTACTTCTTCCGCGATCCGGAGCGCGTCCCGCCGCCCAGGCCGGGGCTGCTGGTCGCGCCCGCCGACGGCACGGTGGTCTCGGTTGCCCCCGCCGTGCCGCCCCTGGAACTCGGCCTGGGGGATACGCCGCGCTGGCGCGTGGCGATCTTCCTGTCCGTGCTCAACGTGCATGTGAACCGTTCCCCCGCCGAGGGCGTTGTCACCCGGATCGCCTACCGGCCCGGCAAGTTCCTCAATGCCAGCCTGGACAAGGCGAGCGAGGACAATGAACGGAACGCCATCGCCATGCGGCTGGAGGACGGGCGGCAGATCGCCGTGGTGCAGATCGCGGGCCTCATCGCGCGGCGCATCCTGTGCGGCGTGCGGGAAGGCTCCAGCCTGATGGCGGGCGAGCGCTTCGGCATCATCCGCTTCGGCAGCCGCACCGACCTCTATCTGCCGGAAGGCGTCCGCCCCCTCGTGGCGGTGGGCCAGACCATGGTGGGCGGCGAAACGGTGATCGCCGACCTGTCGCAGCCGCGCCCGCGCGAGGTCGTGGCCGGCTCCGACCCCGACGCCGTCTCGGGGGTGGGATGAACACGGCGCGGCGCTTCCGCCTCGCCGCGCGGCGGCGCCCGCGCTTCCAGGGGCTGAGCTTCAACCGCCTGCTGCCGAACATCCTGACGATGATCGGCCTCTGCGTCGGGCTGAACGCCATCCGCCTCGCCTTCGAAGGACGCTGGCCGGCGGCGGTGGCGCTGATCGTGGTGGCCGCCTTCATCGACGGTATCGACGGCCGCCTCGCCCGCCTGCTGAAGGCCACCAGCCGCTTCGGCGCGGAATTCGACAGCCTGTCGGATTTCGTCTGCTTCGGCGTGGCCCCGGGGCTGATCCTCTATCTCTGGTCGCTCGACGGCGCGCGCGGGGTGGGCTTCATCCCCTGCGTGCTCTTCGCGGTCTGCATGGCGCTGCGGCTGGCGCGGTTCAACGCCGCCATCGACATCGGTCCGGTGGTGACCGCCAAGGGTGTCATGCCGCCGCCGCCGAAGCCTGCCTATGCGCAGTCCTTCTTCACCGGTGTGCCGGCCCCCGCCGGCGCCGGGCTGGCGCTCTTCCCGGTCTTCGCCTCGCTCTCCTTCCACGAGTGGGGCATGACCGGCATGGCCGCCTTCCTGCGCCATCCGCTCTTCGTGGCGATCGTGCTGGTGCTGGTGGCCGGGCTGCTGGTCAGCACCCTGCCGACCTGGAGCTTCAAGAACTTCAAGATCCCGCGCGAGGCGGTCCTGCCGCTGCTGCTGGGCGCGGCGGCCTATGCGGCGCTGCTGGTCACCGAGCCCTGGGCGGCGATCGCGGCGGCCGGGCTGATCTATGTCTCGCTCCTGCCCTTCTCGATCCGCTCCTACCAGCGCCTGAAGCGCGAGGCGGAGGAGATGCGCCACCCGGACCCCGTGTCCGGTCCGGGCGTGGAACAGGGCTGATCCCGCCGCGCGCCCTTGCCCGGCGCGCGGCCGTTCCCCGCAAGGTGAGCCGCCTGTCCGGAGCTTCATGAAACGCGTGCGTCCCCCGGCGGCGTTCCTCCGCTGACAGAAGCTCCTGTCGGCTAGGAACTGGATCCCCTCTCCATGGTCACCTGGAAGAACGCCCTCGCCACCACGGCGGCCACGCTGGCGCTCGGTGCCGTGCTATCCGTCGCCCCGATCGCCGCCCATGCGGCCACCACGCCCAGTGCCAGCGGCCAGTCACAGATGCCGGGCCATGGCAAGATGTCCCACCACCGCATGTCCCGCTCCGGGATGCATGGCCAGCAATCCGCCTCATCCGACGATTCGGCGGCGGACCGCCTGAACGCGGAGAGCCTGCAACGCGCCCGGGGCGGCCAGAATTCGCCCTCCGGCATGTCGGACACCACCTCCGGCCTGAACAACATGAGCGGCCGGGACGCACAGCGGGGCATGAACACCGGCTCCCAGCCCATGGTTCCCTTCCGCTGAGCATGGGCGCCTCCGGCTTACGCCGGACATGGACGACAACGGCACCTGTCCGAAGGGACCGGTGCCGTTTCGTCATCTGGGTCTCCAGCGGGACCAATCCGTTATAGCTTTGGGGCCATGGAATTCCTGACCCTCCGGACCCGCCTTCGCCGCTGGCGGGCAGAAGACCGGCCAGCCTTCTTCGCGCTCAATGCTGAACCGGAGGTAAGGCGCCATCTCCCGCCCCTGACACGGCCGGAATCGGATGCCATGCTCGACCGAATCGACCAGCACTTCGCGGAACATGGCTGGGGTGCCTGGGCGGTGGAGGAACGGGCTTCGGGACAACTGATCGGCCTCTGCGGCTTGGCGCATGTCCGGTGGGAGGCTCCCTTCACCCCGGCCGTGGAGATCGCCTGGCGCTTCACTGCCTCCCGCCACGGGCAGGGTCTGGCGCGGGAGGCCGCGGAACAGGTGTTGGATGCGGGGTTCGGCCCGCTTGGGCTGGATCGGATCGTGGCTTTTACCGTGCCCGCCAACACCGCCTCCTGGGGCTTGATGGAACGGCTCGGCATGCAGCGGATTGGCGGCTTCGGCCATCCCCGGCTGGAGCCGGAGCATCCGCTGCACCACCATCTGCTCTACGAGATCAGGGCGGGGGAGCGTCGAAGGGGCTGACATCCAGCGCGGCCAGCACCGCCCAGCCATTCGCCGCCAGATGCCCGCGCCGCGGGTAAAGGAAAGGGATCTCCCCGTTGTAGAATCCGGTGGTGAGCCAGGGGACGGTCGCCGCCCTGACCCAGCCCGCCGCGTCCCGCTCGCGCAGCACGGTTCGCAGGAAGCGCTCTGCCAGTGCCGCATCACCCTGGCGGCGCAGCAGCAAGGCGGCCTGGGCCGTCCCCTCCAGCCAGATCCCGTCGCGATCGGTGTTGAAGTCCAGCCCCTCCAGCTCCCGCGCCGGGGCGCCGCCCGGCAGGCCGTGCCGCGCCAGGACCCAGTCCAGCGCCGGGGCGAAGCGCGGTTCCCGGAAGGCCAGGAGCGGCCAGAGATTGGCATCCACCGCCGAATCCTCGTTCACCTCGCCCTGTGGCGTCAGCCCGGCGGCGAAGCGCCCCTCGGCCGGGCGCCAGAGGCCGCGCACGAATCCGGCAGCCTTCGCGGCAGCGTCGTGCCGGCCCAGCCGCGCGAAGGCCACGGCGAGGTCCAAGTTCTGCTCGGTCGAGAGCCAGGCCTGCCGCTCCGGCTGCGGTTCATGCCCCAGCGTGCCGCCGGTGAAGCCCCGGGGCGCCACGCAGTCCCGCCCCACCCAGTCGGCGGCCCGTTCCGCCGCGGCGCGGAAGGCGGCATAGCCGGGGGAGGCGGCCAGGGCGGTCCAGAGCAGCATCGCGAAGGCGACGGGACCGCTGGCCGAGCCCGCCGCATAGCCATCCTCGATCCAGCGGCCGGAGGCGGTGTCCCACCAGCCGGGCGGCCGGGCGCTGGCCGGGGCATCGGGCACCTGCCGGCCGGCGGCATAGGCGTTGCGCAGCCGCCCATCCGTCCAGAACCGGTCCTGGGACTGGGCGAGGCGCAGCCCCTCCGCCAGACGGGCGGCCGGCGCCAATTCGCCCGCCGCCAGCAAAGCGAGGCCCGCGACGGCATTGTCATAGGTATAGGCCACCTCGGCATGGCTGCGGTCGAAGGCCTCGCCGCCATCGGTGACATAGGACTTGAGCAGGCCCGGTCCGCCCAGCGCCTGCGCCGCCGCGCGGATGGGGGCGAGCAGCGCCGGCACGGCCTCCCGGAAGAAGCCGTCGCCCTCGGCGCCAGCAGCGGTGCCGGCACCAAGGGCGGCCCCCGCCAGCGACAGGGCGAGGCGCCGCCGGTTCAGCACCATGGCCTCAGGCGAGGCAGCGCTGCAGCAACTCGGCGCTGCGGCCATTGGCGATGGTGGCGGCCAGGCCGTCCCAGGAATGGCCCCCCATGCGGGCGAAGGCATGGTCCACGCCGGGATAGGTATAGGCGGTGGCGGTCGGGTGCCCGTCCAGCATGGCGCGGATCTTCTCCTGCGCCTCCGGCGGCACGAAGCGGTCCTTCTCGGCGATGTGCAGGATCAGCGGCTTGCTGATCTTCTGCGCCGCGCCCAGCAGCCCGTCGAGGCCCACGCCGTAATAGGAGATGTTGCAATCGGCGTCGGATTCCAGCGCCATCATCGTGGCCAGCCGCCCGCCCAGGCAGAAGCCCATCGTCCCCGCCTTGCCGTTGGCGCCCTCCATCCTCCGCGCCACCTCCAGCGTGGCCTTGAGGTCCTCGACGCCCTTCTGCTGGTCGAAGGCGTTCATCAGCTCGAAGGCGCGCTGCCACTCCTTCTCGGAGCCGTCGGTCAGCTCCACGCCCGGCTCCAGGCGCCAGAACAGGTCGGGCGAGATGGCCAGGAAACCCATATCCGCCACCCATTCGCAGAGCGCGCGCATGGCGTGGTTCACCCCGAAGATCTCCTGGATCATCACCACCGCGCCCAAAGGCTCCTCCCGCCCCGTGGGGCGCGCGACATAGGCGCCGAAGCCGCCGCTGCCGTCGGTCGCCTGGATGGTGGTGGTGCCGGTGGCGATTCCCCTGGTGTTTTCGGCCATCTGTGGCTTCCCCTTCCGTGAATCTCCCGCCAGGGTAGCCGGTATTGCGCCGCGATGCAGGACACCCCTCGTTCACGCTGACGCGGCCACCCATCTGTCCCTGGACAGGGCCCCCGTGCCTCGACCGGGACCATGCGACCCTGCGGTCACGGGAGACTTCGCCATGGATGCCCTCCGCACACAGTTCCGGGACGCCATGTCGCGGCTGGGCGCCGCGGTGAACATCATCACCACCGCGGGCCCGGCGGGCCGCGCCGGCTTCACCGCCAGCGCGGTCTGCAGCGTGACGGACGACCCCGCCATGCTCCTGGTCTGCGTCAACCGCAGCAGCCGCGCCTATCCCTATGTCATCCAGAACGGCGTGATGTGCGTGAACGTGCTGGGCGGGCCGCATCGTCCGGTCTCGGACAGCTTCGCCGGCTTCACCACCACCACCATGGACGAACGCTTCGGCACGGGGAGCTGGACGGTGCTCTCGACCGGCGCGCCAGCCCTGGAAGGAGCCTCCGCGGCGGTGGACTGCGTGATCGAGGATGTGGTGGAGAAGGGCACCCACAGCGTGCTGTTCGGCACGGTGAAGGCCATCGCACTCGGCCATTCGGAATCCGGCCTGATCTGGTGGGGACGCGACTACCGCGTCGTCGGCACCGAGCTGGCCTGACCGTTCCGGCCGGAGCCCGACATGAAGACGCCAGGACCTCGCGGTCCTGGCGCCCTCGTTGATCGCAACGCGCCCGGGGGAAGGCCCTGCGGCGCCGGGGGCCGCCGCAGGAACTCCCGGGATCAGGCGTAGCGACGATCCGTAATGCCGACGATCTCTCGCACACCCATCCGGGCGCCCAGGATCGCGGCGAAGGCACCCAGGATCAGCGTCGCGAAGATCCAGAAGGCGCCCACGGCGGTGCCGGTCGCCGCGGCATTGGCCGCCTCGCGGGCCTTCTGCTCCGCCTCGGCGGCCGTCTGCCTCGCCTGCTGCTCGTACTGCTGCACGCGCTGCGCCGCCTCCTGCTCGGAGATGCCGGCCTGGGCCGCGACGAGCTGGTTCAGCCGCGTCCGCTGGCCGTCGTTCAGGTTGCCCTGGGTGATGCCCTGGCCGACGATCGAAGCGATCTCCGCGGCGCGCTGGTCGCCGTTCATGGCGCTCACGTCATTGGGCCGGGACAGCGCCTGGCTGGCACGGTTGACCAGGGCCTGCTGGTCCACCTGCGGCGTGGCCTGGGCGGCCGTCTGCGCCGCGGAGGAGACGGCACGGCCCGCGCCGCCGAGAAGGGAGCCGACCGCATTGCCCGCGGTATGGGCGACACCCGAGACGGCGCTGCCCAGCAGCACGGCGGAAACCAGGAAGGCGCTGGCCCAGGTGGCCAGCCCGTGCAGGGCGGCATCGCGCTTGTCGGCCGTGCCGGAAAGCCGCGCCGCCACATAGCCGCCGGCGACCAGGCCCAGCAGGTTGGCGACGACCAGCCAAATGCTGGCGGCGATGCCGAAGCTCGACGCATCCGGAGTGCTGCGGTCCACGGCATTGATCGTCGTGGCGCCCACGGCGATGCCCAGGATGTTCAGCGTGGCGCCGACGGCGATGGCGACCAGGGCGCCGGCCAGGATGGCGCCCCAGGCGGTGCGTGGGAACAGGGCGGGTGCCCCTTCGGGCACGGCGAGGTCAGGGGTAGTGGTCTGGTAGGACATTGTTGTGTTCCGGCGTTCGTGTTCCACCGCTGGAACGCCACCCCGACACATCGGTTTGCGAGGGGTTTGCACGCCGTACGTGTTTGTGGCGGGCCGGTCACACCATGACGGACGGGTCGGAGAGGGAGGGCCGGTCCGGAGCCGGTGCCACGGGGGCCAGACAGCAGAAAGGCCCCGGAGCTTTCGCCCCGGGGCCTCGCATTGCGCATGCCGTCATCCGGCAGGCGAAAAACTCAGAATCCCGCCCCGATCATGGCGTGAGCAGTGATCCCGGTCGCGCAGCGGAGTTCCGGCTGGGTGCAATGAGACACTGGATCACCTCCTTTCGTTTGTTGAAGACAGAAGCCGATGTGGGGAGGGCGCGCGGGCGCCACAAGACCCGCCCCAGCCCCGTTCTCACATCTGGGCGTAGTTGCCGTCCTTCCAGACATAGAAGACATAGTCGGCCACGGTCGGGTCGCCCTTGCTGTCAAAGCTGGTCTCGCCCAACACCGACTTCCACGGGCCGCCGGACTTCAGCGCCTGCGCCACCTTCTGCGGGTCGGCGGTCTTCGCCTTCTCCGCCGCATCGGCCCAGATCTGCACCGCCGCATAGGTATAGAGCGTGTAGCCTTCCGGATCGATGTTACGGGCCTTGAAGCGGGCCACCACGGGGGCCGCGGCAGGGCGGGTGCGGATATCGGGGGCGAAGGTCATCAGCGTGCCCTCGCCCGCCGGGCCGGTGATCTGCCAGAACTCGTTGGTCACCAGCGCATCGCCGCCGATCAGGGTGACCTGCATGCCCTGCTCCTTGGCCTGGCGCAGGATCTTGCCGGACTCGGTGTGGTAGCCGCCGACATAGATCACCGCGATATTGGCCGCCTTCAGGCGGGAAACGATGGCGCTGTAGTCCGGCTCGCCCGGCGTATAGGCGGCATAGAGCGCCTCGTTCACCCCGGCGGCGTTCAGCGCCTTCTTGGTCTCGTCCGCCAGGCCTTTCCCATAGGCCGAGTTGTCATGGAGGATGGCGATCGGCTTGCCCTTGAAGTTCGCAGCGATGTACTTGCCGGCCACGGCGCCCTGCTGGTCGTCCCGCCCGCAGACGCGGAAGGTGTTCCAGCTCCCCTTGTCCGTATAGACCGGGTTGGTCGAGCCGGGGCTGATCTGCAGCACCCCTTCCTCGCCATAGACCTTGCTCGCCGGGATCGAGGAGCCGGAGCAGAAATGCCCGGCCACCAGCTTCACCTGCCGCCCGGCCATCTGGTTGGCCACCGAGACCGCCTGGCGCGGGTCGCAGGCATCGTCGCCCAGCTCCAGCGCCAGCTTCTGGCCCAGCACGCCGCCGGCGGCGTTGATGTCGGTCACCGCCTGTTCCGCGCCGTTGCGCATCTGCGCGCCGAAGGCGGCGTACTGGCCGGTCAGCGGCCCGACCGTGGCGACGCGCAGGGGGGCGCCCTGGGCACGGCCGACACGGCTTCCGAGGATGGCGGGCGCGGCGAGGGCCGCCCCGAGAAGGACGCGGCGTTGGACGGTGAGCATGCTTGCCTGGACTCCGCTGGCCACGGGCCCGGGAGCCGGGCCGTTGTCATGGAAGCCTAAAGCGTGAAGCGCATGGCAGCCAAGCGGGCGTTTGCGCGCCGGACGAGTGCCGGAGACCGGCGGCGGCCCTGGGCATGGCCCGGGCCGCCGGCGCTGCCGCCCGGGGGTGCAAGTTCGCGTGACAGAGTGGTTTGCCATCCGACGCTTCGTGGTGGCGCGCCGTTACAGCGGGGAGAAGGGTGCGCCCGCAGGCGGCAGCACCCCGTCCGATGTCGAGTGCGGAGTAGAATCATGGCTTCCAATCCCCGGAACGAGTACCAGCCTGTGCAACTGGGCGACCAGGAGATCCTGCGGGGGCAGGGGGGGGAGACCCATCAGGTCGCGGGCGATGGTGTCGAGACCCTGACGACGCAGCAGGGCATCCCGGTTTCCGACGACCAGAACACGCTGAAGATCGGCGCGCGCGGACCCTCGCTGCTGGAGGATTTCCACTTCCGCGAGAAGATCTTCCACTTCGACCATGAGCGCATCCCGGAGCGCGTGGTGCATGCGCGCGGCTTCGGCGTCCATGGCTATTTCGAGCCGACGGAATCCCTGGCCGACATCACCGCAGCGGACCTGTTCCAGCGGCCGGGCGAGAAGGTGCCGGTCTTCGTGCGCTTCTCCACCGTGGCGGGCAACAAAGGCTCCGCCGACCTGGCCCGCGACGTGCGCGGCTTCGCGGTGAAGTTCTATACCAAGGAAGGCAACTGGGATCTCGTCGGCAACAACATCCCCGTCTTCTTCATCCAGGACGCGATCAAGTTCCCCGACCTGATCCATGCCGCGAAGCAGGAGCCCGACCGGGGCTTCCCCCAGGCGCAGACGGCGCATGACAATTTCTGGGACTTCGCCTCGCTCAGTCCGGAGGCCACCCACATGCTGATGTGGATCATGTCCGACCGGGCCATCCCCCGCTCCTTCCGCTTCATGGAGGGCTTCGGCGTCCACAGCTTCCGCTTCGTCAACGCGGAAGGGAAGTCCACCTATGTGAAGTTCCATTGGAAGCCGAAGCTGGGCCTGCAATCGGTGATGTGGAACGAGGCGCTGAAGATCAACGGCGCCGATCCGGATTTCCATCGCCGTGACCTGTGGAGTGCGATCCAGGCCGGGGATTTCCCGGAATGGGAGCTGGGCGTGCAGCTCTTCGACGACGACTTCGCGGAGAAGTTCGAGTTCGACATCCTGGACGCCACCAAGATCATCCCCGAGGAGCAGGTGCCGGTCCGCATCGTCGGCCGCATGGTCCTGGACCGCACGGTGGACAACTTCTTCGCCGAGACGGAGCAGGTGGCCTTCTGCACGCAGAACGTCGTGCCGGGCATCGACTTCACCAACGACCCGCTGCTGCAGGGGCGCAACTTCTCCTATCTCGACACGCAGCTGAAGCGGCTCGGCGGCCCCAACTTCACCCATATCCCCGTCAACGCGCCGAAGACCCAGGTCTGCAACTTCCAGCAGGACGGGCACATGGCGATGCGGAACCCCAAGGGCCGCGCCAATTACGAGCCCAATTCCTGGGGTGCCCAGGGCGGCCCGCGCGAGGACCCGAAGCGCGGCTTCCGTAGCTTTCCGTCCCAGGAGCAGGGCGAGAAGCGGCGCATCCGGGCCGAGCTCTTCGCCGACCATTTCAGCCAGGCCGTCCAGTTCTACCGCAGCCAGACGCCGACGGAGCAGACCCACATCAAGGATGCCTTCGTCTTCGAGCTGAGCAAAGTCGAGACCCCCGCCATCCGCGCCCGCATGGTCGCCAACCTGCGGAACGTGGACGAGGACCTGGCCATGAAGGTGGCCGAGGGGCTGCGGCTGGAGCCGATGCCGGAAGCGGCACCGCCCGCCCGGCCGGTGATCAGGGACCTGCCGCCCTCGCCGTCGCTCAGCATCATCCAGAACGGCCCCAAGAGCTTCAAGGGACGCAAGCTGGGCATCCTGGCGAGCGACGGGGCGGATGCGAAGCTGCTCCAGGCGCTGATGGCGGCCGCTCAGGCGGAGGGCGCCATGGTGGAGCTGGTCGCGCCGCAGGTCGGCGGGATCGTGGACAGCGCGGGCACCCGGCACGAGGCGCAGCAGAAGGTCAATGGCGGCCCTTCCGTGCTCTATGACGCGGTGGCGGTGGTGCTGTCCGAGGAAGGGGCGAAGCTGCTTTCCAAGGAAGCCACGGCGAAGGACTTCGTCAGCGACGCCTTCGCCCACGCCAAGTTCATCGCGCACAGCGCCGAGGCGAAGCCGCTGCTGGAGAAGGCCGGCATCGACAAGCCCGATGGCGGGGTGATCGCGCTCGGCGGGAAGGCGGATGCGGCGGCCTTCCTCAAGGCCTGCGGCGATCTCCGCTTCTGGCAGCGCGAGCCGGAGGTCCACGCGGTCTGACAGGCCGGCTCCAGGGCGGACGGCAATCCCGCCCTGGAGCCGTACCGCGGGGGCCTTCAGCCGCCCAGATAGGCTTCCCGCACCTCCGGCCGTGCCAGCAGGGCGCGGCCGGTATCCTCCATGGTGATCCGACCGTTCACCAGCACATAGCCGCGATGGGCGAGGCGGAGCGCCTGGTTGGCGTTCTGCTCCACCAGCAGCACCGTCAGCCCCTCCGTCTCGTTCAGCATGCGGATGGCATCGAAGATCCCGCGCACGATCAGCGGCGCGAGGCCGAGCGAGGGCTCGTCCAGCAGCAGCAGCCGGGGTTGCGCCATCAGCGCCCGGGCGATGGCCAGCATCTGCTGCTCGCCGCCCGAAAGCGTGCCGCCTCGCTGCGCCTCCCGCTCCTTGAGACGCGGAAAGAGCTGGAAGGCCCGCACCATGCCCGGCTCCGGATCGTGCCCGAACTGCTGCGCGCCCATCAGCAGGTTCTCCCGCACGCTCATGCGCGGGAAGATCCGCCGCCCCTCCGGCGACTGCGCGATGCCCAGCCGCACCACCTCATGCGTCGGCAGGCCGGTAATGTCCGTGCCATTGAACAGGATCCGCCCGGAGCGCGCCTGGGGCGACCCGCAGATCGTCATCAGCAGCGTGGACTTGCCGGCGCCGTTGGCGCCGATCAGGGCCACGATCTCCCCCTGGTTCACACGGATGGTGACATCGTTCAGCGCGCGCACCGCGCCATAGGCGGCGGAGACGCCGTGCAGCTCCAGCATGCTCACGCCGCGTGTTCCTCCTCGCCTTCCTCGCCCTCGCCGAGATAGGCGGCGATCACCGCCGGATCGCGGCGCACCGCCAGCGGCACGTCGTCGGCGATCAGCTTGCCATGGTCCAGCACCACCACGCGGTCGGAGATGCCCATCACCACGCCCATGTCATGCTCGATCAACAGCACCGTGCAGCCGGTCTCCTTGATCCGCCGCACCAGCCGGGCGAGCTCCTCGCTTTCGCGCGGGTTGAGCCCCGCCGCCGGTTCGTCAAGGCAGAGCAGGGAGGGGTTGGTGCACATGGCCCGCGCGATCTCCAGCCGCCGCTGGTCGCCATAGGGCAGGGCGCCCGCCGGCTCGTCGGCGCGGGCCAGCAGGCCGGTCTCCTCCAGCCAGTGCGTGGCCAGCCCGATTGCCTCCCGTTCCGCCTTCGGATAGCGCGACAGGCCCAGCACCGCGCCGATGCCGAAGCCGGTGGCTGCCATCAGCGTGTTGTGCTGCGCCACCAGCAGGTTCTCCAGCACCGTCATGCCGGCGAAGAGGCGGATGTTCTGGAAGGTCCGCGCCACCCCGGCCCGGGCGATGCGATGCCCCGCCAGCCGGTGCAGCGCCTCCGTTCCCGTGTCGCGGTGCAGGCGGATGGTGCCGGAACTCGGCCGGTAGAAGCCGGTGATGCAGTTGAAGCAGGTGGTTTTGCCGGCGCCGTTGGGGCCGATCAGCGCCGTGATCTGCCCGCGCCGCGCCTGGAAGGAGACGTCGCCCACGGCGGTCAGCCCGCCGAAGCGCATGGTCAGCCCCTCGACCTCCAGGATCGGGGGCGCTTCCGTGGTTCCGCTCATCCCCGGCCCTCCCCGACCAGATCGCCCGAGATGGCGCGCGCCTTGCCGAGCGAGACGGTGGGCCTGCGGGTCGAGACGAGGCCGCGCGGGCGCCAGACCATGATGGTCACCATGGCGATGCCGAAGACCAGCATCCGCCATTCCTGCAGGTCGCGGAACACCTCGAAGCCGCCGATCATCACCAGCGCGGCGATGGCCACGCCGAGCTGCGAGCCCAGCCCGCCCAGCACCACGATGGCGAGGATGATGGCGCTCTCGATGAAGGTGAAGCTTTCCGGGCTGACGAAGGCCTGCCGCGTGGCGAAGAAGGCGCCGGCGAAGCCGCCGAACATGGCGCCCAGCGCGAAAGCGGTCAGCTTGGTCGTGGTGATGTTGATGCCCAGCGCGCGCGCCGCGATCTCGTCCTCGCGCAGCGCCTCCCAGGCCCGGCCCAGCGGCTGGCGCCGCAGCCGCAGCGTCACCCAGTTGGTCAGCAGCGCCAGGGCGAGGATCAGGTAGTAGAGGAAGATCACCCGGTGCAGCGGCGAGGGCGTCAGGCCGAAATAGCCGGCGAAGGTATCGGGTCCGCCGCCCATGCCGAATTCCAGCCCGAAGAAGCTGGGGCGCGGGATGCCGGACAGCCCGTTCGGCCCGCCGGTGAGCGAGACCCAGTTGATCAGCACGATGCGGATGATCTCGCCGAAGGCCAGGGTCACGATGGCGAGGTAGTCGCCGCGCAGGCGCAGCACGGGAAAGCCCAGGATCACGCCCCAGAAGGCGGCGAGGATGCCGGCGAGCGGCAGGCAGATCCAGAAGCTGAGGCCGAAGTTCAGCGCCAGCAGCGCATAGGCATAGGCGCCGACCGCGTAGAAGGCGACGTAGCCGAGATCCAGCAGCCCGGCGAGGCCGACCACGATGTTCAGCCCCCAGCCCAGCATCACATAGGTCGCCACCAGCACGGCGAGGTCGAGCTCGTAGCGCCCCACGCCCGGCAGGAAGGGGAGGGCGACGCCCAGCAGGAGCAGCAGCGGCGCCACCACCCGCCCGATCCAGGAGGGCAGGCGCGGCGACCAGGCGCGCTGCGCGGCGGAGCGCCGCCGCCGGTGCCAGAGCGCCAGCAGGAAGCGCCCGGCGAAGGTGAGGGCGACGAGGATCGCCACATCCGCCCAGCGCGTGCGCAGCACGAGGCCGCCATCGCCCGGTTCCGTGCGCAGCCCGACCAGCGGCACGAAGAGGCCCAGCGCCACCAGCGCGGCCAGCACCGCCTCCCGCAGCGCGGCGCCGAGGGGCAGGGGCCGTCCGGTGGGCGGCTCGGGCGAGGCTCCGGGCAGCGGGCGCGGGATGCCGCCCGCCTCGCCCGGTGCGGGCACGCCGTCGTCCAGATGCCCGGCGCCACCGGGGCGAGGCGCGCCCGTGGCCGATCCGCCCAGCGCGGCCGCCCCGCCCGGGACGTCGTCTTCCGGCGCGTTGCCGCTCATACCTTCTCGACCTCGTGGCGGCCGAGCAGGCCGGTGGGCAGGAAGAGCAGCGTCAGCGCCAGGATCGAGAAGGCGGCGACATCCTTGTACTGCACGGAGAAATAGGCGCTCCAGAAGGTCTCGATCAGCCCGATCAGCAGCCCGCCCAGCACCGCGCCCGGCAGTGAGCCGATGCCGCCCAGCACGGCGGCGGTGAAGGCTTTCACCCCGGCCAGGAAGCCGATGTAGAAGTCGATCACGCCATAGCGCACGAGGTAGAGCGTGCCGGCCACGGCGGCGAGCGCGGCGCCGATCACGAAGGCCAGCGAGATGGTGCGGTCCACGTTCACGCCGAGCAGCGCAGCCATCTTGCGGTCCTGCTCCACCGCCCGCATGGCGCGGCCGAGCGAAGTGCGCGTCACCAGGATGGTGAAGATCGCGAGCACCACCAGCGTCACCACCATGATGGCGATCTGCACCCAGGAGATCTGCACCACGAAGCCGTTCTGCTCGAACAGGTTCAGCCCACCCGGCACCAGCGGTTCCATCGGCTTCACGCGCGCGCCCTGGCTCACCTGCACGAAGTTCTGCAGCAGGATGGACATGCCGATGGCGCTGATCAGCGGCGCCAGGCGGAAGGAGCCGCGCAAGGGACGGTAGGCCACGCGTTCCACCGTCCAGCCATAAAGGCCGGTGATGGCCATGGAGAAGACCAGTGCCAGCAGGATCGCCGCGCCGCCCGTCATCCAGCCGCCGCCCGACAGCAGCAGCAGGCCGATCAGGGCGGAGAAGGCGCCGATCATGAAGATGTCGCCATGGGCGAAGTTGATCATGCCCACGATGCCGTAGACCATCGTGTAACCCACGGCGATCAACCCGTAGATCATGCCGAGCGAGACGCCGTTCACCAGTTGCTGCAGCGCATAGGCCAAGCCCGTATCCCCCTCTGCCTTGCGGGAGAGGCTAGGCGAGGTTTGCCGGGGCTGTCATCGCCGGGACGGATCGAAGCGGGGCACCAACGGGGAATTCATCGCGAGGCCCGGCGGGCGGGTGCCTCCATAACGTTCGCGGCTGCCCCGCATCCGGGCAGGCGGCGTCATTCCCGCAGCGTCAGGGCCAGGGCGCCCTCGGCATGCGCCATGCCGCAACGTCCGTCGAGGATCAGGTCCCCCGCCCGCCGCGCCCCGGCCCGCCAGACCGCCCGCTCCCCGAGCCGGCGCGCCAGCCGGTCCCCGGGCGTCAGCAGCCAGCCCCTCACGGCCCCCAGCCGTGCCACCCCGGCGGCATCGCCGGGCGGCAGGCGGGTGATCCGGATCTCCCGTGCCGGGGGCGGCACCAGACAGGTCAGCAGGTCGTCCCCATCGGTATCCCCGCCGGCGCCGATCCAGCGGCCATGCGGCAGGCCGCGCAGGAGACCGACGGCGCCGGTGAGCAGCATCGGCCGTCCGCTCTCGATCAGCCGGCTGGCCTCGCGGGGCGTGACGATCATGCGGCGGGCTCTAGGGCGTCCATCCGCCGCTTCTGCGGCCCGGGCGGTTAAGGATGCCTTGCGCCGTTCCGCCCCGCGTCAGCCCTGGCGCGGCGCCGCCGCCCGGCGGAGCCGGTCGTTGATGGCCTCGCCGAGCCCCGCGAAGGGGACGGGCATGGCGGCGATGCCGGCGAGGCCCAGCCGCGACCCTTCCTCGTCCAGGAAGCGCAGCCCGGCGAAGAGCCGCGAGGCGGCCTCGGCCAGATCGCCGCGTTCGGAGAGGTTCCAGGCCAGGCGGGCACCGGGCAGGGGCCGGCCGAAGGCCAGCAGCGCCTCGTGCGGGTCCAGGTGCCGCGCCTCCAGCCGCACCGGCAGGCCGGGTGCGTAGTGCGAGCGCAGCATCCCCGGCGAGGGCAGGCCCTGCTGCCGCGCCAGAACCGTGAGCATCTCCTCGACCTCCTCCTCCAGCTGGGGGTCGTGGAAGGCGCCGATCACGTCCTCGATCGCCTCCACCGTGATGCCGCCGGGGCGCAGCAGGCTGGGCTGGCCGCCGGCGAGGTTCAGCACCGTGCTTTCCAGCCCGACGGCGCAGGCCCCGCCATCCAGCACCGCCGCGATGCGCCCATCGAGCCCCTGCACCACATGCTCCGCCGTGGTCGGCGAGACGCGGCCCGAGGGATTGGCCGAAGGCGCCGCGACCGGCGTTCCGGCACGGCGCAGCAGCTCCTGCGCCAGGGGATGGGCGGGCACGCGCACCGCCATGGTCTCGGTGCCGGCGGTGGTCAGCAGATCGACCTTCGAGGCGCGCCGCCGCGGCAGCACCAGGGTCAGCGGCCCCGGCCAGAAGCGTTCCGCGAGGCTGCGGGCGCGCTCGTCCGCCACCACCTCGGCAAAGGCGGATTCGGCATCGGGGAAATGGCAGATCAGCGGGTTGAAGCGCGGGCGGCCCTTGGCGGCGAAGATCCCGGCCACCGCCCGGCCGTTGCGGGCATCGGCGCCCAGGCCATAGACGGTCTCGGTGGGGAAGGCCACCAGCTCGCCCGCCCGCAGCAGCGCGGCGGCCCGGTCCATCGCCTCCGGCGTCAGGCGCTCGGTCATGACGCGGCCTGTCCCGGCGCCTCGTCCCCGCGCCCCCAGGCGATGAAGGGGCCGTTCTCGAAGCCCGGCTTGCCATAGCGGAACGGTGCCCCCGCCATGTCCAGCACCCGCCCGCCCGCGGCCTCCAGCAGGGCCTGGGCGGCGGCGGTGTCCCATTCCATGGTGCGGCCGAAGCGCGGGTAGAGATCGGCCTCGCCCTCCGCCAGCCGGCAGAACTTCAGCGCCGAGCCGCAGTTCACCACCTTCGCGACCTTGCGGCCCGCCAGGAAGGGCTCCAGCCGCGGATCGTCGCGATAGTGGTTGCTGAACATCACCGTGAGGCCCTCCTCCGGCGGGGTCCGGGCGGCGATGGCGCGGCGGCCGGCGGCGCCCTCCTTCCAGGCCAGAGCGGGCCTGCCCGCCGCCGCGACGAGGCCGCCGAAGACCTCCCCGGTGGCCGGCAGCGCCACGGCGCCGAGCAGCGCCCGGTCGCCTTCCACCAGCCCGACGCAGACGGCGAAGCTGTCGCTGCCCTGGGCGAACTCCCGCGTCCCGTCCAGCGGGTCCACCAGCCAGTAGCGATGCGCCAGCGCGGGGATGCGGCCGGCGCAGACCTCTTCCTCGGCGATCACCGGGATCTCCGGCACCGCCGCGCGCAGCCCTTCCAGGATGATGGCCTCGGCCACATGATCGGCCTCCGTCACCGGCGAATGGTCGCTCTTGCGCTCCACGGCAAAGCCGGCGGCCCGTACCGCCAGGATGGCGTCGGCGGCGGAGCGCGCCAGCCGCGCGGCCAGTTCCAGAAGCTCATGATCGGTCATCCACCGTGGATAGACCCGGGGCCGGTGCGGCGCCATACGGCAAACCACGTGGCCTCCATGGGCGGCCTCCATGGGCGGCCATCCATGGGATGGCGCGCGAAAACGGGCTGGCCCCCTCCACGCCGGGCCGCCGCCGTGGCACGCTGCGCCGGAACCGGGGCGGCCCCGCGCCCTTTCCAGGAGCCCCCGGAGGCCATCCCGCGCAGGGATCTTCCGGGCGGGCCTCCTGTCCGCGGGCCGCCCGACGCGTCGCAGGGAGTCTTCTCCGGTCATGCTCGATATCGCCTTCGCCAAGCCGTCCCTTCCCACGGGCGGCGCCCTCGCCATCCTGCTGGCGGAGGACGACCTGGGCGGCGGCGCCTGGCACGACTGGGACCAGACGCTGCACGGCATCCTGTCGCGCGGCATCGCTGCGGCGGAGTTCAAGGCGCGGCGCAACCAGGCCACCACGCTCTACGCGCCCGGGAACGGGCTGAACCGGATCGTGCTGGTCGGCCTCGGCAAGCGCGCGGAGCTGGACGCCCCGGTGATCGAGGCGGCGGGCGGCACGGCCGTCGCCGCCCTGGCCGCCGAGGGCACGGCGGCGCTGGATGCACGCGCGGTGGGCGGCTGGGCGGGGCTCGCCGGCAGCAACGGCGCCGCCAGCGCCGCGCTGGGCGCCACGCTGCGGATGTACCGCTTCGACCGCTACCGCACGACGGAGAAGGCGGAGGACAAGCCGCGCCTGACCGCGCTGAAGGTGCTCTGCGAGGACCCCGCCGCCGCCAAGGCGGCCTGGACCACCGGCCGGGCCGTCGCCCAGGGCGTCTTCACCACCCGCGACCTGGTCAGCGAGCCGCCGAACGTCCTCTATCCCGAGGAATTCGCCAGCCGGCTGGAGAAGCTGGAAAAGCTCGGCCTCGATGTTGAGGTGCTGGGCCCCAAGGACATGCGCAAGCTGGGCTTCGGCGCGCTGCTCGGCGTCGCCCAGGGTTCGGAGCGCGAGCCGCGCACGGTGATCCTGCGCTGGAACGGCACAGGCGAGAAGAAGCCGGCGAAGCCCCTCTGCTTCGTCGGCAAGGGCGTCACCTTCGACACCGGCGGCATCTCCATCAAGCCGGCCGGCGGCATGGAGGACATGAAGTGGGACATGGCCGGCGCCGGCACGGTGGCGGGGCTGATGGCCACGCTGGCGGGCCGCAAGGCCAAGGTCGATGCGATCGGCATCGTCGGGCTGGTGGAGAACATGCCCTCCGGCACGGCGCAGCGCCCGGGCGACGTGGTGACCACCGCCTCCGGCCAGACGGTGGAGGTGATCAACACCGACGCCGAGGGGCGCCTCGTCCTGGCGGACATCATGTGGTACGCCAAGAAGCGCTTCGACCCCGCCTTCATGATCGACCTCGCCACGCTGACCGGCGCGATCATCGTGGCACTCGGCAACGAGCACGCGGGGCTCTTCTCCAACGACAACGGCCTGGCGGAACGCATCCTGGCCGCCGGCAAGGCGACCGGCGAGCTCGCCTGGCGCATGCCGCTCGGCGATGCCTACGACAAGCAGATCCGCTCCGACATCGCGGACATGAAGAATGTCGGCGGCCGCCCCGGTGGCTCGATCACCGCCGCGCAGTTCATCCAGCGCTTCGTCGATGGCTGCCCCTGGGCGCATCTCGACATCGCCGGCACGGCCTGGAGCGGCAAGGACCAGCCGACCACGCCGAAGGGCGCCACCGCCTGGGGCGTGCGGCTGCTCGACCGCCTCGTGGCGGAGCACTACGAGGGCACGCCGCTTCCGGCCGCGGAACCGGCAGGGGACGACCCCCAGGCGGCGGTGGCCGGCAACGGCGCCTCGGCGGCGCTGCTGTCGGAGGGCGAGCCCGCACCGCTCCCCTCCACGCCGGAGCCCGCCACCATCACGCCCGATGACCTGTCCGCCGCGCCGGAACCCGCCTCGGACGCACCATCCGCCGCACCGCCGGCCAGGCCCTCGCGCGGCCGCGGAGGCAGCAGCCGCCCGCGCAAGGGCTGATGCTCCGCATCGCCTTTCACCGGGAGGCCGCGCCGGGGCTGCCCCGCCTCCTGCCGCTGCGTCCCGGGGCGCCGCCTGCCCATGAGTCGCGGGCCCACGCGGCCGGCTTCACCGGGGCGTTGGGGGAGGCGGCCTCGCTGCTCCCGGACGGCCCGGTGCTGGTCGGCCTCGGCCCCGCCGCCGCCGGGAGCGGGTCGGAGCGCCAATGGATGGAGGCGGGCGGTCAGGCCGTCCTGGCGCTGCAACGTGCGCGACCGGGCGC
Source organism: Roseomonas gilardii (assembly GCF_001941945.1). Lineage (NCBI taxonomy): Bacteria > Pseudomonadati > Pseudomonadota > Alphaproteobacteria > Acetobacterales > Roseomonadaceae > Roseomonas > Roseomonas gilardii. The sequence goes on from NZ_CP015583.1 coordinate 1,052,444, forward strand.
ACGCCACGCGGTGCTGGATGCGCGCGGGCTGGAGCCCGGCCTCGCCGCCGCCCTGGCCGCCGGCGCCGCGCTGCGGAGCTGGCGCTTCGACGCGCTGCGCCATCCCGCGCCGGAAGAGGAAGCCGGAGAATCCCCCGCGCTGGAGGCGCTGGACATCCTCGCCGACGATCCCGCCCTGGCCCTCCAGGCCTGGGAGGCGCAGGAGCCCGCGATACGCGGCACACTCCTCGCCCGTGACCTCGTGGCGGAACCGGGCAACCGCCTGAACCCGCGCGAATTCGCCCGGCGGCTGGAGGCGCTCGCCGCCGAGGGGCTGCAGGTCGAGGTCTGGCGCCGCAAGGATCTGGCCAGGGCCGGCTTCGGCGCGCTGCTGGCGGTGGGGGAGGGATCGGCGACACCGCCCCGCCTCGTCGTGCTGCGCTGGCCGGGCGAGCCGGGCACGGCCCCCGTGGTCTTCGTCGGCAAGGGCATCACCTTCGACACCGGCGGCATCTCCATCAAGCCCGCCGCCGGGATGGAGGAGATGCGCGCCGACATGGCCGGGGCCGCCGCCTGCGCCGGGGCCATGCTGGCCCTCGCCGCGAGGGGCAGCCGCACCCCCGCCGCCGCCGTGCTGGCCCTGGCGGAGAACGCGGTCGGCGCCGCCTCCTTCCGCCCCGGCGACGTGGTCCGCACCCTGTCCGGCCGCACGGTGGAGGTGGTGGACACGGATGCCGAGGGCCGCATGGTGCTGGCCGATGCGCTGACGCATGCGGTCTCGGCGCTGCGGCCGCGCGCCGTCATCGACCTCGCCACGCTGACCGGCAGCATCGTCACCGCGCTGGGCCATCACCGCGCCGGGCTGTTCGGCAATGACGACACGCTGCGCGACGCGGTGCTGGCGGCGGGCGAGGCGGTGGGCGAGCCGCTCTGGCCCATGCCGATCGGCGCGGCGCATCGCGAGGACCTGCGGAGCGACATCGCCGACCTGCGCCAGTGCTGGCCCGGCGGCACCGGCCGGCGCGGCATCCCCGACGCCTGCCACGCCGCCGCCTTCCTGCGGGAGTTCGTCGGCGCGGAGGCGGACGCTCCGAACGGAGCAACCCCCTGGGCGCATCTCGACATTGCCGGGGTGGAAAGCCGGGAGGAGGACGGCCCCCTGGGCCCCAGGGGGCCGAGCGGCTATGGCGTGCGCCTGCTCGACCGCCTCGTGCGCGACCATTTCGAGCCCCGGCGGAGGCGGCGTGGCTGAGATCGGCTTCTATCACCTGACGCGCACGCCGCTGGCCCAGGCCCTGCCGCGCCTGCTCGGCCGCGTGCTGGAAAGCGGCGGCCGCGCCGTCGTGCTCTGCGGCGGGCCGGAGCGGCTGGCCGCGCTGGACGCCTCGCTCTGGCTCAGCACCGATCCCGACTGGCTGCCGCACGGCACGCCCGCCGTGGGCCATGCCGACATGCAGCCGATCTGGCTGACCACGGAGGACGAGGCCCCCAACGGCGCTCGCTTCCTCTTCCTGGTGGATGGGGCCGAAAGTGCCCGGCTGGACCGTTTCGACCGGGTGCTCGACCTCTTCGACGGCAATGACGCGGAGGCCACCGAGGCCGCCCGTGACCGTTGGCGCCGCGCAAAGGCGGCCGGCCATGCGCTGACCTACTGGCAACAGGGGCAGCGCGGCTGGGAGAAGAAGGCGGGCTGAACGCCCGTCCCTCAGCGCCGCAGGGCGAAGTCCAGGCCGAGGCGGATGGCCGGGTCCACCACCGACTGGTGGGTCTCGCCGGGAAAGAGATGGAAGGCGACCTCGGGCCCCGCCGGGCCGAGCTTCGAAAGCCGGTCCACGAGATCATGGGCCCGGTCCACCTGCCGGGCGATGCGGGCGCGTTCCGTGATCGGGGCGGGCGGGCGCGGCTGCTCCAGCTCGCCAACCGTGACCAGCAGCCGCAGGCGGGATGCGATCTCCGGCGGCGCGGCCTCGAAGCCGGCTTCCAGCGGCAGGATCGTGCCCTGACCGTAGCCGATCGAGGGGCTGGCCGCGATGTGGCTGCGGAACAGGCCAGGCTGGCGGAACAGGGCGTAGAGCACGAAGAGGCCGCCATAGGAGTGGCCGAAGAGGCTTCGGTCCGCCGGGTCCAGCCTCGCTTCCCGTGCCAGCCGGGGCAGCAGCTTGTCCCGGACGAAGGCCAGGAAGGCGGGGGCGCCGCCTTCCTCCGGGATCGGCGGCTCGGCCGGCACGGTGTAATCCAGCTCGCGCCGGTTCCGGCCCGGATAGCCGATGGCCGCGATCACCGCGCCGTCGCCGCGTGCCTCCAGCGCCGCCACCGCCGGATCGAAATGCCCGTCGCCATCCAGCAGCAGGAAAAGCGGAAAGCCTTCCGCCGGGGGCGTGGCGTCGGGCTCCGCGAGGTAGATCCGGTAGGGCCGGTCCGTCTCGCCACCCGCCTGCATCTCCCATTCGCGGCGGCGCATGGGGGTGGGCGCCGCCTGTACGGGGCCGCCACCCGTCGCCGTCACCAAGCCGGATGTTCCCGCCGCCAGGAGCGCACGTCGCCGCATCGATGGCCTCCTTCGCCGGCACGGAAGAGGGAGGCGTCGTCGCGACCTTCCCGGCCCGCCCGTGTCATGCCCGAGCCTTTCCGGAGGGAAAAGACACAAGCCCGGGGTCTACCTCCAGGCCCTTGACGCTGTTGGATTTCCCAATCTCGTGTCGGGACGATCTTCCCAAAACCATCTTTCGCCTCAAACCCGATGCTTCCGTCGGCGTCTTAACACCGGACTTTAACCGAAGCGGCGAGGGAGGCAGAGATGGTGGCAATCCGGCGGTTCGCAGGCATCGCCCTGTTGGGCCTCAACTTGCTGGGAGGGCCCTTCGTCGCCCCCGCGCTGGCGGACCGGCCGCAGATCGACCGCTCGGGCCAGGGGCTCGACATGCAGCTCATGGTGCGGGACCGGTCCGGCAAGGGCGCGGGGCGGCTGGAGCGTGGCAGCTTCGATCCCGCCGGCGACATGGCCTCCAGCAACAGCCTGCCGGCCGGCAGCACGGCCCGGGTGACCAATCCGCGTAACGGACGTTGGGCCATGGTGCGGATCGGCCGGCAGGACGAACCCCGCGACGTGGCACAGCCGAGCCTCGTGGTCGGCCCGCGCGTGGCGGCGCTGCTCGACATGCCGGGCGGAGATGGACCCACTGGGGACGGCGTGGTGCGCGTGGCGCCGCTGGCGGTGCCGCAGGCCGATGGCACGATCCGGCTGGGCGAGGGCACCGGAATGCCCGGCCAGCAGGCGGTGATCGTGCATCCGGAGCGTGGATAGCGCTGCTCTCCGTGACGCTGGACGTGGTGTCACGCCCCACGTGGCGTCACCCCGGGCGGGGCATCCGGCGGCGGCCGGTGCCAGCCATAGGCGGTTTCCGAGACGGCATGGCCGGACAGGCTGGCCTGCCGTTCCAGCACCGATTGACCACCGAGCCGCTCGTAGAAGCCGCGCGCCCGCCGGTTACCGTCCAACACCCAGAGCGCGAAGGGCCACAGCCCCATCCCGTGCAGGGCCAGGGCCATCCGCCGCAGCATCCGGCCGCCATGGCCCAGGCCCTGTCCGGCACGCAGCAGATAGAGGGCGGTGACCTCGCCAGGAAAACCCGCTTCCCGCAGCGCCGCGTCCCGCTGCGGGCCGCAGGCGCCGAAGCCGAGGAGCGCGGCACCGGGCGCTTCCTCCAGCACGAGGACCGGGCGCGCCGCGGCATCGGCCAGGATCTCGCGCCACAGCGCCTCGCCATCCTCCACGGTCCGCGCGGCGATCACCGCCTCGGGCAGCAGGCCCGGATAGGTCTCGCGCCAGGCGGCGACATGGATCTCGGCGATCCGCCGTGCCTCGCCGGGATGGGCGGGGCGAATGGCGCTCATGCCGCTTCCAGCTTCTCCCCCAGCGCCAGCCATTCCTCCTCCAGCGCCTCCACCTCCCGCGCGATGGCGGCGCGGCGTGTATTGGCCCAGGCGATGTCGGCCGGCTTGCGCTTGGTGTAGAATTCCGGATCGGCGAGCTTGCGCTCGATCAGCCCGTCTTCCAGCCGCAGCTTCTCCAGCAGCTTCTCGATCTGCTTCACCCGCTCGCGCAGCGGCGCCAGGGCGGCGCGGGCCTCGGCACGCTCGCGGCGGTCGTCGCGCTTCGCCGGGCCGGTATCGCGCGCCACGGGCCGGGCGCGTTCGAGCAGGAAGTTCCGGTAATCCTCCATGTCGCCGTCGAAGGACGACACGGCGCCATCCGCCACCAGCCAGAGCTGGTCGGCCACCAGCTCCACCAGCCTCGGATCATGGGTGATCAGCACCACCGCGCCGCCGTAATCCGCCAACGCGCGGATCAGCGCTTCCCGCGCATCCATGTCCAGGTGGTTGGTCGGCTCGTCGAGGATCAGCAACTGCGGCGCGTCGCGCGTGCAGAGCGCCAGCAGCAGCCGCGCCTTCTCCCCGCCGGAGCAGTCGCGCACCAGGGTCGTGGCGCGGTCCTCGTCCAGGCCGAAGCGGGCGAGTTGGCCGCGGCACTGCGTTTCCGTCGCCTTGGGCAGCGCCGCCTGCATATGCGTCAGCGGCGTGCCCTCCGGGTTCAGCTCCTCCGCCTGGTGCTGCGCGAAGAAGCCGACCTTGAGGCGCGGCGTGCGGCGGACCTCGCCGCCCATCGCCTCCATCCGCCCGGCGATCAGCTTGGCCAGGGTGGACTTGCCATTGCCGTTGGCGCCCAGCAGCGCCACGCGGTCGTCGCTGTCCAGCCGCAGGTCGATGCCGCGCAGGATGGGGCGCCCGTCATAGCCCACGCTGGCGCCCATCATGGTCAGGATCGGCGGCGCCACCTCGGCCGGTTCCGGAAAGACGAAGGGGGTGACGCGGTCCTCCGTCACCGCCTCGATCGGCGGCAGCTTCTCCAGCGCCTTCAGCCGCGACTGCGCCTGCCGCGCCTTGCTGGCCTTGTAGCGGAAGCGGTCCACAAAGGCCTGCATATGTGCCCGCTCGGCGGCGACCTTGGCATTCTGGGCCATCTGCTGCGCCCGGCGCTCGTGGCGGATGCGCAGGAACTCGCCATAGCCGCCGGGATAGGCGGTGATCTTCCCGCCTTCCAGATGCGCGATCCCGTCCACGCAGCGGTCCAGCAGGTCGCGGTCATGGCTGATGATGATGGCGGCGCCGGCGAAGCGCTTCAGCCAGCCCTCCAGCCAGATGGTCGCTTCCAGGTCCAGGTGGTTGGTCGGCTCGTCCAGCAGCAGCAGGTCCGGCTCCAGGAACAGCGCCCGGGCAAGGGCGACGCGCATCCGCCAGCCGCCGGAATACTCGCCCACCGGCCGCGCCTGCGCCGCCGCGTCGAAGCCCAGCCCCGCCAGCACCGTGGCGGCCCGCGCCGGGGCGGCCTCGGCGCCGATCGCGCGCAGGCGTTCGTGCAGCTCCGCCTCGCGCAGCGGCTCCACCCCGGCCTCCAGCTCCGCCAGCAGGCCGGCGCGCTCGGTATCGGCCTCCAGCACCGTGTCGATCAGCGAGTCGGTGCCGCCCGGCGCCTCCTGCGCCAGATAGGCCATGCGGGCGCGCGCCGCGAAGCGGACCTCGCCGCCATCGGCCTGCAACTGCCCGGTCAGCACCCGGAACAGGGTGGACTTGCCGACCCCGTTGCGGCCGACGAGGCCGATCTTGTGCCCGGGATCGAGTTGCAGCGAGGCGCCGTCCAGCAGCGTCCGGCCCGCGAGGCGCACGGTAAGATCTTGGATGGCGAGGACGGTCATGCCCCGGGTTCTAGAGCAGTTCCCGCCGGGCTGGAATTCGTGCCGGTGGGGAGGAGCCCGGCTCCGCTCAGACCCCGAGCCATGAGGCTCACGGAATAAGCAAAAATGATACAATAACTTATTTATGATACTTATCGGTGGAGATCGAGCCTGAGCCTGCGTTTTACCGTCGTGGTAAAGCCGTGAGAATCACAGCCTGATCTCCAGATAACGGGCAAATTTCTTACGCGGCTGGTGTTCTATCGGGAGGGAAACAAAATCCGCGAAAGTGATACCTTTGCTCATGGAGCTGTGCTAATCCTGCAAAATGTAGATAAAATGATACTAACCCATCTGAATGGAACCTTTTGGTAGAATAGAGAGGACATCAGATCGCCTCTCAGGCTGCAGGGGTGCTCGCCGGGCTGGCTGCTTCGGGTGGGTGAAGTTTCGGACGGATAAAGGAGAACGGACATGGAGAACGTGATCGCCACGTCGAGACCGGACATGACCCTGGTTGCGGAACGGCTTCCCCATGGCGACACGGTCGGGCAGGGAACCTACGCCGCGGATGCAGGCGCCCTGTTGCTCGTTCTCCTGCTTGTCGCCGCGCTAGGCCATTACTTCCATGATCGCCGGCGCCTGCCGCCTCGGAAGCGGGACGCGGCGGCCCTTCCCCATGATGGGACACCCCCTCTGCACCACTGACCGCGCCACGACCGGCGCCGGCATCCGTCGCCCGGACCCGGCCCCTGGGGGCCGCCGTCAGGCTGTCCCGCGCCTCAGAAACGCTCCCCCAGCACCGGGACGGCCGGGGCAGTGGCCAGGCGGGCCGCCACCATATTCACCTGCCGCAGATAGAGCGTGTTCGGATCGCCCGGCGCATCGCGCGGCGTGAGGGCGCGGCGGCGCGGGTCGTAGTCGAAGGGCGCGAAGCCCTGCCCCCGCAGGAGGGTGTCGATCCGCCCCCTGCTGTCGCCATAGCGTTCCGCATGGGCCATGGTCTCTACCAGCACCGCCTGCAGTCCCGGACGGGCGAGGAGCCGTGTGGCCCCGGCCAGGACCCGTGCCTCGTAGCCCTCGACATCCAGCTTCAGCAGCAGCGGCGTGCGATGGGGCAGGATCTCGTCCAGGGTCGAGACGGAGATGTGGACGCCATCCTCCGCCTCGCGTTCCAGCAGCACGCGATTGGCCGCGCCGCGCCGCGCGCTGAGCCGCAGCGTGCCGGGGCGCTCGCCCAGGGCCAGCGGCAGCAGCGTCACGCGCCCTTCCAACTCGTTGAGGCGCAGGTTGTCGCGCAGATGCGGCAGCGTGGTGGGAGAGGGCTCGAAGGCCAGCACCTCCGCCCCCACCACCCCGGCGGCCAGGACGGTATAAGCGCCGATATTCGCGCCGATATCGGCGAAAAGATCGCCCGGACGCAGCAGATGCAGCAGGAAGCCCATCTCCGCGAAATCGCTCAGCCCGGCATAGAGGTTGGCGGTGGCGGAGGAATGCCCCCTTTGCAGCAGCAGCCGCGTTGGCCCGACGAAGGGCATCACCGCCGGCATGCCGGTGAGCCGCCCGCCGATCTGCCAGCGCAGCAGGCGCAGGAGGGAGGCGGCGGGATGCCGCCCGGCCAGCGGATGCCGCAGGATGAAGCGCAGAAGCCGGACAGGAACGCGCAGGCGCCGCAGCCCTGGCCAGGACGACGGCCCGCCACCGGACGCTCTTCCGGCGCCCGGTATCGCCAGCGGAGCCTCCAGTGGTTCCGGAGACGGGCGCTGGGCGCGGCCAACCGTCGAGGAAGGTAGCGTGGGGATGGAATTCACAACCACAGATTGCAGCATCTCGCTGCGGATTGGCAACATTGCCGGGCGGCGCTCCCGGCCGCCTCAGCGGGTGCAGTCGAGCAGCGGCCCCAGCTCGCCGATCCGTGCCCGGATCGTGGCAGCACGCTGGCGCAGCCAGGTGTTGGGCCTGTTGGCGACCCAGTGCAGCGGACTGGGCAGCACCACGGCGAGCTGGGTAGATTCCCGCAGCGTCAGCGCCGAGGCGGGCTTGTTGAAGAAGGCCCGCGCGGCCGCCTCCGCCCCATAGATGCCAGGTCCGAACTCGACGATGTTCAGATAGACCTCCAGCACCCGCTGCCTCGGCCAGAGCAAGGCGACCTGCGGCGTCAGCCAGGATTCCAGCAGCTTGCGGACGGGATCGCGCCCGGGCCAGAGCATCAGGTTCTTGGCCGTCTGCATGGTGATGGTGCTGGCGCCGCGTGGCCGCTCGCCTTCCAACAGGGTCTCGATCTGGCCGCGCAGGGCGGGGAAGTCGAAGCCAAGGCTCTGGATGCAGAAGGTGTTGTCCTCCGAGGCGATCACCGCCTGTGCGAGGCTGGGGGCGATCGCGTCATAGGACACCCAGTCGTGGTGCAGCTCCTGGCCCTGGAGGCTGCGGATCAGCATCAGCGGCGTCACCGGCACGGGCAGCACGCGAAAGGTCAGGATCGTTGCCAGCGGCAGGGCGAGGAAGAGCAACAGCAGCAGCCGGACCCAGCCTCCGGCCAGGCCCCCGGCGCGGCCCAGGAGACGGCTCAACAGGCGGGCCGGGAAGCGTCCCGTGGGTGGGCGGCCTCCCGCCGCCACGGTGCCGCGACCGGCCTCGCGCCGGCCGGGTCTCACGCCACCCCGCCCGGACATGCGCGGCGGAGGCGGGCCTGAAGGACGGAAAGAGGGACCGGGGTCAGGAGGCCTCCGAACCGGCGCGATAAGGTTCCAGCTCCAGCCCGAGCAGCAGGCCCGGGACGCGCTGGGGGCCCCCTTCCGCCATGGGCACGAACTCCGCCCGCAGCTCCACCATCGGGGCGTCGCGCGGCGCCGCCGGGTCGCGGCCGATCCAGACGACCTCGCCCTGGGCATCGGAAACCGAGGGGCCGAAGCGGCTTTCCAGCGACCGCCGCAGCGCCGCCTGGGATTCGCCCGGCAGGAAGCGCAGCGCCGTGATGCCGCCGAGGCGCGGCTCCCGTACCCCGCCGGCCTGCGCCGCCATGTCCTCCCCGGCCTCGGACCCATCCTCGGGCCCGGTTTCCGGGGCGCGGTGCAGGGCGATGCAGGCGGTGAAGTCGGCCTTCAGGTGCAGCGCCTCGCCGAAGGCGCGCCGGTCCGCCACCAGCCCCATGTGGCAGCCGGGGCGCCCCGCGGCGGAGGCGACGGCGCCATCCGCGAAGAAGGCACCCCCCACCGTCCGGAATCCGCGTCGCAGCAGCGCGTCCCGGGCCTCCTCCAGCGGCATGCCCAGGCGCAGGCCCTCCAGCAGCGCGCTCCGGAGCACCGGTTCGCCCGGTCGGGCGGAGGGTAGGGGCGCGTGCAGGGAGCCGGGCAAGCGGCCGAAATCATGGATCAGGGTCCCGTCCTCCCCAACCAGCCGGGCGGTGAGGAGATGCGCCGCGATCGGCACGCTCCGCATGCCCGCCGGCTGCGGCAGCGCGCCGCCCAGGACGAGGCTCACCTCCAGGATACCGCGCCAGCCATCCTGCGTGCGCGGGTCCAACCCGGCCGAGTCGAGCAGCGTCTCCGCCGCCGCCTCGCTCGCCACGGGCAGCGTGGCGACCGCCAGGGCGTTGTCGAAGCGCAGGCCGAAGCCTTGCGACTGCCAGGTCGGATCGCGCACCCAGAAGGTGCCGTTCAGCGCCACCGGCAATCCCCCCTGGCCGGGATCGTAGCGGCCGATGGCGGTGCGGATCCGCAGCAGATAGGGGCGGGCCGGGTCGAAGCCCTCATACTCCGCCCGCAGCTTCCGGCGCAGCTCGGCGAACGCCGCATCGTGCCGCTGCCGCCGCGCGGAGGGCACCGGGGAGGCCAGCTCCGGCGGCGGCATCAGCGCCTCGGCCAGCGCGTCGAAATCCGGGCTTTCCCCGGTCTGCCGGGCATGGGCGAAGAGCACGTCCCGCGCCGCCAGCGGCAGGGGGGCCCGGATCATCGTCTGCATCCGCAGCCCGCTCTCCGCCGCCGGCTCCGGCGACTCGGCCCGGGCCGGCAAGCCGGGGAACAGCAGCGGAAGCAGGACGGCGAGGATCAGCGGGTTTCTGGGCATCGGCACTTCATGGGCTGAGGCGCGCAGGGTAGCCAGCCCGGGCGCCTGCGCAAACCGCGTTCCGCGCTCCCCCATGGTGCCGCCTCCTGGCAAGGCGCCCCGGCATGGCGCCCTGGATGGCCCCCTGGATGGCCCCCTGGCGCGGTGCCCTTTTTCGGCCGGGTTTCTCTGCTGTGCCGCTCTGGCCAGGGCTGCCGGCCCTGGCGGCCCGCCGCGCCGGGGGTCAGGATTTCGCCTTCCCGTCATCCATGCCCCGTGGCCTATGTCGCGGCGCCGTCTTCTGCCAGGGGCCCCGGGCCGTACCATGATCGCTCTCCGACTGCATGTGCGCCCTATCCGCGACGTGGCCTCCTTCCGGGCCTGGCTCCGGGCCAGCGAGTTCGGCCTGGTCGGGCTGGCCGTGCTGACCGGGGTGCTGAGTGGCCTCGTCGCCGTGGTGATGGGCGGGCTGGCACGCGGGCTGCACGTGCAGCTCTTCGGCCAGGACAGCGCGCATGGGCTGAGCATCCTGCGCGGCGCCTCGCCGCTGATGCTGCTCACCATGCCACTGCTGGGCGGCATCCTGCTGGGCGCCATCAACCTCGCCTTGTCGCGCTGGTATCCGCGCCAGCCGGTGGACCCGATCGAGGCCAATGCCCTCTATGGCGGCAAGCTCTCCTTCCGCGACGGGCTGGTGGTCGCGGTGCAGAACATCGTTTCCAACGGCTTCGGCGCCTCGGTGGGGCTGGAGGCGGGCTATACCCAGGCGGCCAGCGGCGTCTCCTCCTGGCTGGGGCAGCGGCTGGGGCTGCGGCGCGGCGACCTGCGGCTGCTGGTGGGCTGCGGCGCGGCCGGGGCCATCGCCGCCGCCTTCGACGCGCCGCTGACCGGCGCCTTCTATGCCTTCGAGCTGGTGATCGGCACCTATGCCATCGCCAGCCTCGCCCCGGTGGTGGCCAGCGCCGTCACCGCCACGCTGGTGGCCCGGGCGCTGAGCGGCGAGACCTATGTGGTGGTGCCGGGCGGCGTCACGCCGCCCGGGCTGGAGGGCTACGTGCTGTCCCTGCTGCTCGGCCTCGCCTGCGCCCTGGCGGGGATCGCGCTGATGCGCGGCGTGACCTTCACCGAGGCCACGATGCGCCGCTTCCTGCGCTGGGCGCCGCTGCGCCCGGCCCTCGGCGGGCTGGTGGTGGGCCTGCTGGCGCTGGTCTCGCCCATCGCGCTCTCGGCCGGGCACGGGGCGCTGCACTTCACCTTTGCCACCGAATCCACCGGCTTCGACATCCTCTGGCTGGTGCTGCTGAAGAGCCTGGCGGTGGTGATCTCGCTCGGCGCGGGCTTCCGCGGCGGCTTGTTCTTCGCCTCGCTGCTGCTGGGCGCGCTGGTCGGCAAGGTCTTCGCCGCCGGGGTGGACCTCGTGCTGCCGGGGATGGACCCGCTGCTGCTGTCCCTGGTCGGGATGAGCGCCTTCGGCTCGGCGGTGGTGGGCGCGCCGCTGGCCATGACCTTCCTGGCGCTGGAGACCACCGGCAACTTCGTGGTGGCCGGCAGCGTGCTGGCGGCGGTGACCGTGGCCGGCCTCGTGACGCGGCGGCTCTTCGGCTACTCCTTCGCCACCTGGCGCTTCCACCTGCGCGGCGAGACCATCCGTTCCGCCCACGACATCGGCTGGCTGCGCGAGCTCAGCGTCGGCAAGCTGATGCGGCGGGATCTGCGGACCGTGCGCAACGACACGAAGCTCGCCTCCTTCCGGCGCGACTTCCCGCTGGGCTCCACCGCGCGCGTCGTCGCGGTGGACGAACAGGGCCGCTATGCCGGCCTCATCTCCGTGGCCGAGGCCTATGGCGCCGCGCCGGAGGTGGAGACGGTGGAGCCGCTGCTGCAGTTCCGCGACCGTGCCCTGCTGCCGGCCATGAACGCCAAGGAGGCCATGGCCGTCTTCGACACGGTGGAGACCGAGGCGCTGGTGGTGGTGGACGGGGTGGAGAGCCGCAAGGTGCTGGGCCTGCTCACCGCCAGCCACCTGCTGCGCCGCTATGGCGAGGAGGTGGAGCGCCGGCGGCGCGAGGAAACCGGGCTGGCGGCCTGACCGGGCCTGCCGCCGGCACGGCTAGGTGCCGGACCGGACACGGGATTCGGCGGCGGGAGACTCGGGCCGCCGCCTTGTAACTCTCCCCTGCGTCATGTTTCGCCGTGTTTCCGGGCTCTGCGATCCGGTAAAAATTCCTTGTGCGACTGTGGCTTACGGGTCGCGCCAGGGTTGGAAAAGCCCTTCTCCGGATGAACCGGCGGTTATTCGCGGTTGCCAGCCCGTCGCGGCGGCCTCCAGACCTTGCGGAGCGGGTGGCGCTTCGTGGGGGAGCGCCATCCGGAGGGGGAAGTACACCGCATGATCGAGACCGGCGCCGTCTTGCGACGCGGCCTGCGCCTGCTGGCGCTGGCCGCCGTCGCCACCCTCTGGCTTCTGCCCGGGCAGGCGCGGGCACAGGTCGGCAGCGAGCGCTATGCCTCGATCGTGGTGGATGCGGGCACGGGGCAGGTCCTTTCCGCCTCCAGCGCCGACGAGCCGCGCTACCCCGCCTCGCTCACCAAGATGATGACGCTCTACATGCTCTTCACGGTGCTGGAATCGGGCGACGTCTCGCCCTCCACCCGCATCCCCGTGTCGCGCCACGCGGCCTCCCGGCCGCCCTCCAAGCTCTGGCTGAAGCCGGGCTCCACCATCACCGTCCGCGACGCGATCCTGGCCCTGGTGACCAAGTCCGCCAACGACGCGGCCTCCGCCGTGGGCGAGTTCCTGGGCGAGGGCAGCGAGGCGCGCTTCGCCCGGCTGATGACGCTGCGGGCCCGCCAGATGGGCATGACCAGCACGGTCTTCCGCAACGCCTCCGGCCTGCCCGATCCGCGCCAGATGACGACCGCGCGCGACATGGCCATCCTGGCGCAGCGGCTGATCCGCGACTTCCCGAACCGCTACGCCTATTTCAGCACGCCGGAATTCCGCTGGCGCGGCCAGACCATCGCCAGCCACAACTACGTCAACGAGAACTACGACGGCGCCGACGGGCTGAAGACGGGCTTCATCAATGCCAGCGGCTTCAACATCGTCACCAGCGCGCGGCGCGACGGGCGGCGGCTGATCGCCGTGGTCTTCGGCGGCGCCACGGGGCGGGAGCGCGACAGCCATGTCATGGCGCTGCTCGACCGGGGCTTCGACCTTCCCGGCACCCCGCCGGGGCGGGGCGACACGCTGCTGGCAGGCCGTTCGGTGGGCCGGGGCGGCGTGCTGGCCGGGCTGGTGCCCAGTGCCAATGCCGCGCCGGCCATGGGCGCCGCGGAGCCGCTGCTGCGCCGTGCCACCACCAGCGCCCGGCCCTCCGTAGCGCCGGCCCCGCCCGCCCCGGTGCGTTCCAGCGCCGGCAAGGGCAACTGGGCGGTACAGGTCGGCGCGCTGCCGACCAGCGCTTCCGCCCGCAAGGTGGCCAGCAGCGCGCGCCGGAGCGCCACGCGCAATGCGGGCGTGGTCCGGGTGGAGAAGGTGCGGCTGAAAGGGCAGACCCTCTACCGCGCCCAGGTGGCCGGGCTGAGCGAGGCAGGCGCCCGGCAGGCCTGCGCCCGCATGAAGCGCGGCGCCTGCATGGTGGTCGCGCCCTGAGAAGACGCTCAGGCCGGCGGCTCTGTCCGGCCCGCCGCGCCCTGGTCCTGCTACCGGAAGGGCGGCTCGTCGAAGGCGCGGAGCTTGCGCGAATGCAGCGCGCCGAGCTGCCCGCGCAGGATCTCGAAAGTGGCCAGCCCGATCGCCAGATGCTCGCTCACCGCGCGCTGATAGAAGGCGGTGGCGGCGCCGGGCAGCTTGATCTCGCCATGCAGCGGCTTGTCGGAGACGCAGAGCAGCGTGCCGTAGGGCACCCGCAGCCGGTAGCCCTGGGCGGCCAGCGTGCCGCTTTCCATGTCCACGGCGATGGCGCGGGACAGGTTGATCCGCAGCCGCTCCTGTGACCAGCGCAACTCCCAGTTCCGGTCGTCATAGGTGACGACGGTGCCGGTCCGCAGCCGCCGCTTCAGCGCGTCGCCCTGTTCGCCCGTCACCTGCACCGCCGCTTCCTGCAGGGCGACCTGCACCTCGGCCAGGGCGGGCACGGGGATCTCGGGGGGCAGCAGCTCGTCCAGGATCTTGTCGCGCCGCAGATAGCCATGCGCCAGCACGTAGTCGCCGATCTCCTGGCTCTGCCGCAGCCCGCCGCAATGGCCGATCATCACCCAGCAATGCGGGCGCAGCACCGCGAGGTGGTCGGTGATCGTCTTGGCGTTGGACGGGCCGACGCCGATGTTGATGATGGTCACGCCATCCCGCCCGTCGCCGCGGAGCAGGTGATAGGCCGGCATCTGGAAGCGCTGCCAGGGTGCCGCGGCGACCAGCTCCGCCCCCGCCTCGGGCGAATCCTCCCGCCCCACGGAGGCGCCGCCGGGCAGGACCAGGCGGGTATAGGGGCTGCCGGGCGTGGCGAGCTCCTTCAGCGCCCAGCCGGTGAACTGCTCCACATAGCGCTGGTAGTTGGTGAGCAGGATCCAGGGACGGACATTGCGCCAGTCGCTGCCCGTGTAGTGTATCAGGCGGCGCAGCGAATAGTCCGCCCGCACCGCGTCGAAGAGCGCCAGCGGCCTCGGCTCGCCCGGCCGGTACTTCCACAGCGCATCGGCGGTCTCGTCCCCCACCGCCGACAGCATGGGCACGGGGAAATGGCGCGCCAGCGCGGCCGCCGAGACACCGCCGCGCGCCAGCTCGTCGCCACCCTCCAGCACATAGGGATAGGGGATCTCCTGCTCGCTGCGCCCCACGGCGATGCGCGCCCCGTATTCCCGGGCCAGCGGGCGAAGCTGTTCCAGCAGATAGGCACGGAAGGCGGCAGGCTGCGTCACCGTGGTGGCGTAGTCGCCGGGCAGTTGCAGCTTGGCCCAGGCACGGCGGTTGGCGGGGGGCAGGTTCGCGGCATCCCAGTGCAGATGAAGCGCCGGATAGCGGAAGCTGGCGCGTTCCTCCGCCCCGGGCACGATGCCCGCGCCCACGAAGCGGTCGAGGGCGGTGCGCTCGGCCAGGACCGCCGCCTCGTACATCTCTTCCAGGCGGTCCACAGCCTCTTCCGGGGAGGCCACCGTCTCATGCAGCATCCGCTTGTGCCTGTTCCTGATATTCCGGGGGCAGCCTGCCACAACCGGCCCGGGTGCGGAACCGCGCCCTCGGATGGCGCCGCCGCAACGCGGCCCGGTTCGCAGCGGCCTCCCCGGGAAGGGGGCAGGGCCTACGCGGCGTTCAGGCCGGAGGCGGTGTCCTGGTCCTGCGTCTCCAGGCAGCCGAGCAGGTAATGCGCGCTGGCCAGGCGCTCGATGGCCTTGGCCACATGATGGCGCCGTGCGGCATAGCGCGAGGCATTCAGGGCGGTGTCGAGGAAGCGCAGGGCGCTGCGTAGCTCATCCTCGGCGGAAGGGAACGGGACAGGCGGGCTGGGCATCGAAACGGCACACCAACGAACTCACGATTTCGTGAGGATACCGTAGTTGGACCGGAAGCGCATGTGAATTTTCCGTTCACGAAAGGCAATTGCACCCCTGACGGGAAGCGCGCCACCGGCGATTTGTGGCTTCTTCTGCCACCATGGCCCGCCGGGGAAGGCCCGGCAGGCTTGCGCCTGCGCCCCGGGCAGCCTATCGGGCGCGCGCCTTACCTTTTTTCAGGGAACCCAGCCCGATGGCCATCGAGCGCACCTTCAGCATCATCAAGCCCGACGCCACCCGGCGTAACCTGACCGGCAAGATCAACGCCGTGTTCGAGGAGAACGGCCTGCGCATCGTCGCGCAGCGTCGCATCCTGATGTCGCAGCAGCAGGCCGAGACCTTCTACGGCGTGCACAAGGAGCGCCCCTTCTTCAAGGACCTCGTCTCCTTCATGACTTCCGGCCCGGTGGTGGTGCAGGTGCTGGAAGGCGAGGGCGCCGTGGCCAAGAACCGCGAGATCATGGGCGCCACCAACCCGGCCAATGCCGCCGAGGGCACGATCCGCAAGCTCTTCGCCGAGAGCATCGAGGCGAACAGCGTGCACGGTTCCGACAGCCCGGAGAACGCGGCGATCGAGATCGCCTACTTCTTCGCCGGCTCCGAGATCACCGGCTGAGTCCGGCCCAGGCGTGGGGCGGCATCCCGCCCCGCGCCCATCCGCTGCCCGCCCTCCCTCTCAGCCGAGGAAGACGTAGAGCAGCAGCAGGATCACCACGATCACGCCGATTCCCCAGGATGCGGCGCGGGTGAAGGCCTGCCAGCCGGCCTGGCGCTCGGACAGGATGTCCTCCGCCCGCACCGGTACCATGTCGATGTGCTGCCGTGCCTCGGCCATGCTCCGCCCCGATCCCTGCTTCCCGCCTCCGCCTTGTGCCGGAGGATTCAGGCTTTTTCTGTAGGGAGCGCCGCGAGGCTGGGCAAGGGATTCGCCAGCGCGCCCGTGGCGGGGGCCAGCATGGCCGTGGCTCCGGCGGCGATCCGCGCCATGGCCGGGAGCCGTCCTTCCCCATATCCGCCGAGCCAACGCGCCATCCAGGCCAGGGCGGCCGGGTAGAGGCGGTGCTCCTGCTCCAGCACGCGGGCCGCGAGGGCGGCCTCGTCGTCGCCGGGCAGCACGGGCACGGCGGCCTGGGCCAGGATCGGTCCCTCATCCACCCCCGCCGAAACCAGGTGCACCGTGCAGCCATGCAGCCGCACCCCGGCCGCCAGGGCGCGGGCATGTGTGTCGAGCCCCGGGAAGGCGGGGAGGAGGGAGGGATGGATGTTCAGCATCCGCCCTTCCCAGCGGCGGGTGAAGTCTTCCGTCAGAACGCGCATGAAGCCGGCCAGGGCGATCATCCCGATGCGGTGCGCCTCCAGCACGGCCTGCATCGCCGCCTCGAAACCCGCCCGGTCGCCCTTGTGGCCCCGGCTCTCGACCACGGCCACCGGGATGCCCGCGGCCTCGGCCCGCGCCAGCCCGGCGGCCCCGGCGCGGTTGGACAGGACCAGCGCGATCCGCGCCGGATAGGACGGATCGGCGGCGGCCTCCAGCAGCGCAACCATGTTGCTGCCGCGCCCGGAGATCAGCACCGCCACGCGCGGGCGGCGGTCCTCCCCGCCAGCAGCCTCCGTCACGGCAGCGGCCACTGCGCCGTCAGGTTGTCCACCCGCACGCTGGCCTCGCCGCCCTCCGGCGCCGTCTCGATGCGCCCGATGCGCGCCACCGTCTCGCCGGCCTCCTGCAGCAGCCGGGTGGCTTCCCCGACGGAATCCTCGGCCACCACCAGCACCATGCCGAGGCCGCAGTTGAAGACGCGCAGCATCTCCTCCGGCACCACGCCGCCCATCTTCGCCAGCCAGGCGAAGACCGGCGGTGGCGTCCAGGCGGCGGCATCCACCACCGCCACGGTGCCGGCCGGCAGCACGCGCGGCAGGTTGCCCGGCAGCCCGCCGCCGGTGATATGCGCCGCCGCCTTCAGCAGCCCGGCGCGGTGCACGGCGAGGACGGACTTCACATAGATCCGGGTCGGCTCCAGCAACGCCTCGCCCAGCGTCCTGCCACCGGCGAAGGGGGCCGGGTCCTTCAGCCCGGCATTGCCGCCTTCCACGATCCGCCGCACCAGCGAGTAGCCGTTGGAATGCACGCCCGAGGAAAGCAGGCCCAGCAGCACGTCGCCCGCGCCGACATCCGGTTTCGGCAACAGGTCCGTGCGTTCCGCCGCGCCGACCGAGAAGCCGGCGAGGTCGTAGTCGCCCTTGCCGTACATGCCCGGCATCTCGGCGGTCTCGCCGCCCACCAGGGCACAGCCCGCCTGGCGGCAGCCCTCGGCGATGCCGGCGACCACGGCGCTGGCGTGGGCCACCTCCAGCTTGCCGGTGGCGAAGTAGTCCAGGAAGAAGAGCGGCTCGGCGCCCTGCACCACGAGGTCGTTCACGCACATCGCCACGAGGTCGATGCCGACGCCGTCATGATGGCCCGAATCGATGGCCAGCCGCAGCTTGGTGCCCACGCCGTCGGTGGAGGAGACCAGTACCGGATCTTTGAAGCCGGCGGCCTTCAGGTCGAACAGCGCGCCGAAGCCGCCGAGTCCTCCCATGGTCCCGCTGCGGTCCGTGGACTTGGCGAGGGGCTTGATGGCATCCACCAGCGCGTCACCCGCCTCGATGTCCACCCCGGCGTCACGATAGGTCAGGCTGGCCATGGTCGCTCCCGATCGGCTATGCCCCAGGGCTTCGGAAGGTTTTGAAGGGCGGACGATGCCGGACCAACTGCCGAGCCTGGGCGCGAGCGGAAGGCAACACCACGTCTGGCGGGGCGGTGCAACATCCCTGCGCCTCGTGGCTGCCCTTCTTCCCGCGCTCTGCGCTTTGCCGGGACTGGCGGCCGCGCAGGGATTTCCCACGATTCCCCCGCCCGTGCCCCCGGTCGCGAGCACGCCCGCCGCGAATGCGCCCGCCGCGAGCACGCCGGAAGCCGCTGCTCCCGCCGCCGATGCCGCCGCCTCCACGGGCGGCTATACGCAGCGTGGTGTGCCGGCCGAGGCCACGGCGGAAAACGCGGTGAAGGCGCGGGAACAGGCCTACGCCTCCGCCCAGCGCATCGCCTATCAGCGCATGGCGGGCGAGATGGGCCTGCCGACCGGCCTTTCCGCCAGCCAGATCGACCGGCTGGTCTCCTCCGTGGTGGTGGAGCAGGAACGCTCGACGCTGACCGGCTTCTCCGGCCGCGTGACGGTGAACTTCAACCCCGGCCGCGTGGCTGCCCTGGGCGGGCGCGGCGGCGCGACGGCGCAGGCGGGCGGTGGTCCGGGCGCCTCGCCGGTGGCATCCGCGCCCTCGCCGGGCGTGCCGGCCTCGGCCTGGGTGGATGTCCAGGCGGGCTACGGCTCGCTGGCGCAGTATCTCGACCTGCGCCGCCGCCTCATGGCCAATCCGCAGGTGGCGAGCCTCGACCTGCGCGCCATCGCCACGGACCGCGCCGTGCTGCGCCTGGGCCTGCGCGGCCCGGCAAATCTCGTGGTGCCCGAATTCGCGCGCTCCGGCGTGACGGCCGTGCCCGCGCCCGACGGCACCTGGCGGATCGGCCTTGCCGGAGGGGCCTGACCGGACGCCTGCCCCGAAGCCCGGCCCCGGGTCCCGGCCTGAACCCCGGCCGGGGCGCCGGCCCGCGGCCCGGCCCGCCGGAACATGCCACGGCCGCCGCGTCGGCGCTGACCACGCTGCCCAACGCCATCACCTTCGTGCGGCTCTGCGCCGTGCCGGCGACGATCTGGCTGATCATCCAGGGGCGCTTCGACCTCGCCTTCCTGCTCTTCCTGGGGGCGGGCCTGTCCGATGCGCTGGACGGCTGGCTGGCCCGGGTTCTGGATGCCCGTTCGAGCCTGGGCGCGGTGCTCGACCCGGTGGCGGACAAGGCGCTGCTGATGAGCAGCTATGTCGCCCTGGCGGCGACCGGCGTCCTGCCCGACTGGCTGGCTATCCTCGTGGTGTTCCGTGACCTGCTGATCGTGGGGGGCGTGGTGATGTTGCGCATGATGGGCATGCTGCCCCGGATCAGCCCCTCCCGCCTGTCCAAGGCGAACACGGCGCTGCAGATCCTGCTGGTCGCGGTGGCGCTCTTCCTGCGTGGCTGGCCCGGAGTGGCGCTGCCCGGGGACATTCCCCTGGCGCCGCTGCTGGCGGTGCTGGTGCCGCTGGTGGCCGCCAGCACCCTGTTGTCCGGCGGCGCCTACGTGCTCGCGGCGGCGCGCGGGGAGGGGCGGGCATGAGGACGCTGCCGCCGCCGGCCCCACCCGCCCCGCCGGGCGAGCGGCGCGTCACGCCCGCGCCCGCACCGCCGCCACCGCCCCTGCCGCGCGGGCCGCAGACGGCCACGCGCGCGCAGCGGATCGGGCTGGCGCTCGGCCTGCTCGCCGCCCTGCTCGGGACGATCTGGCTCTTCTCGCCGATCCTGACGCCTTTCGTGCTGGCGGGCTGCATCGCCTATTTCCTCGATCCGCCCGTCACCGTCCTGGCCAGGGTCGGGGTGCCGCGGGGCGTCGCCTCGGCGCTGCTGATCGCCTGCCTCTGCGCCCTGGTGCTGCTGGCCCTGCTGCTGCTCTACCCGCTGCTGATCTCCCAGGTGGGGGTGCTGCTGGCGCGGCTGCCCGCCTATGCGGCGCGGATCGGGGCGGGGGTGCGGGACCTGATCGCCGCCGCCGCCGAGCGCCTGGGGCCCGACACGGTCAACGGCCGGCTGCAGGACCTGGCGGTGAACCAGACGGGCGCCATCCTGGGCTATGTCGCCACCACGGCGGCGCAGTTCATCGGCGGCGCCAGCGGGCTGCTCAGCGTCGGCTACGCCCTCTTCACCTACGCGGTGGTGACGCCGGTGGTGGGCTTCTACCTGCTGCGGGACTGGCCGCGGATCATCCTGCGCATCGAATCCTGGCTGCCCCGGCGCTACGCCAGCACCACGCGCGCCCTGGGCCGGGACATGGACAGGGTGCTTTCCGCATGGCTGCGCGGCCAGCTGATCTGCTGCGGCCTGCTCGCGGTGTATTATGCTGTGGCGCTCTCGGCGGTGGGACTCGAACTGGGCCTCCTGGTCGGGCTTCTGTCCGGGATGCTGTCCTTCATCCCCTATGTGGGCTCGCTCACCGGCCTGGTGACGTCGCTGCTCCTGGCCGCGGGCCAGTTCGGTTCCTGGGAAGGTGTTTTGCTGGTGGCGGCCGTTTACGTGTTCGGGCAGACGATCGAGGGCTACGTGATCTACCCGCGCCTGCTGGGCGACCGGGTGGAGCTGCACGCGGTCTGGGTCATCTTCGCCCTGTTCGCGGGCGGCGTGGCCTTCGGCTTCCTGGGCGTGCTGCTGGCCGTGCCCATGGCGGCGATGATCGGGGTGATCGCGCGGCACTGGCTGCGCCGCTACCTCGCCAGCCCGCTCTACCTCGATCCGCCGCGGACCGGGCTGTGAGGCGCGGGCCGTCCCGGACGCGTGGCGGGGCACCGGGGAGGAGGGCATGAGCGGCCGCCAGCTCCCGCTGCCGCTCGCCCTGCCGCCCGAGCGCGGCGCGCCGGTGATCTCGGACCGTTCCAACGCCGTGGCCCGCACCTGGCTGGCGGCGCCGGACGACTGGCCGAACGGCCGGCTGGCGCTGTTCGGGCCGGAGGGCGTGGGCAAGTCCCTGCTGCTGCGCCAGGGCGCGGCGCGGCTGGGCCTGCGGGTGCTGGAGGGGCCGTCGCTGCGCGGCGTGCCGGACGGGCTGCCCTCCGCCGTGGACGATGCCGATTGCGCGGCGGAGGAAGAGGCGCTCTTCCACCTGATCAACGCCTGCGCCAGCACCGGGGCGCTCCTCCTCCTGGCGGGGCGGGAGCCGCCGGCGCGCTGGCGGGTCCGCCTGCCCGACCTCGCCTCCCGCCTGCGCGCCACCCATGCGGTGGAGATCGAGGAACCCTCCGAGCAGCTCCTCCGCGCCCTGCTGGCGCATCACTTCGCCGAGCGCCAGGTGCGCGTCGATGCCGCGACGCAGGACTGGCTGCTGCTGCGCCTGCCGCGGGAGGCCGCGGCCGTCTCGCGCGCCGCGGCGCGGCTGGACCGGGCGGCCCTGGCCACCGGCGGGGCGGTGACGCGCGCCCTGGCGCGGCATGTCCTGGCCGACCTGCCCGGTTTCGGCGGGGAGGAACAGGCGGGCGAGGAACATGACGTTTCCGTTGCATCACCGGGGGACGGCTCGAACCCCATGCCGAAGCTGCTGTAGTCTGAGGCGCCAGGTCCGGCACTTGCTCCGGGCCTGATCGAACACGGCGCCCATGAGGGAACCCACCAGATGGACGCGATCTTCACTGGCGAGATGCCGACTGTCCCGGCTGAGCTGCCGCCCGACATGCCCTCGGGCGACCTGCACACTCTTCCCTGGCGCTTCATCAACCGTGAGTTGTCCTGGCTGGCCTTCAACGAGCGCGTTCTGGAGCAGGCCTCCCATCCCGACCACCCGCTGCTGGAACGGCTGCGCTTCATCGCCATCTCGGCCAGCAACCTGGACGAGTTCTATTCCGTGCGCGTCGCCGGGCTGGTCGGGCAGGTGCGGGCGGGGATCACCAGGCTTTCGCCTGACGGGCTGACCACCGCGCAGCAGCTCAACGCCATCCACGAGCGCGCGGGCTCGCTGATCGAGGCGCAGCGCGTGGCCTGGCGCGAGGTCCGGGTCCTGCTGCGCGAGGCCGGGATCGCCGTGCTGGAGCCGGCGGAGCTGGAGGAGAGCGAGCGCGCCTGGCTGGAGAGCTGGTTCATGGAGCGGGTCTTCCCGGTCCTGACCCCCCTGGCGGTGGACCCGGCGCATCCCTTCCCCTTCATCGCCAACCTCGCCCTCTGCCTCGTGCTGAAGCTGATCCGGGAGGAGGACGGCGGCACCATGCGCGCCCTGGTGCCGCTGCCCGCCCAGGTGGAGCGCTTCGTGCGCCTGCCGCCGCGCGGGGAGGGCAAGGGCGACGGGGTGATCCGCTTCGTGACCATGGAGGACCTGGTCACGCTGAACCTGCCGCACCTCTTCCCCGGCTACATCCCGGCGGAGCGCGGCCTGTTCCGCCTGATCCGCGACACGGACGTGGAGTTCGAGGAGGAGGCGGAGGATCTCGTCAGCTCCTACGAGACGGCGCTGAAGCGCCGCCGCCGGGGGCAGGCGATCCGCGTCACCGTCACCAACGACACGCCCTCCGACATGGTGGACCTGGTGGCGGAGGAGACCGAGGCCGACCGCACCGGCGTCTTCGCGGTGGAGGGGCTGCTGGGGCTGAGCGACCTCAGCCAGCTCATCGTGGACGACCGGCCGGACCTGCTCTTCACGCCCTACACGCCGCGCTTCCCCGAACGCATCCTCGATTTCGGCGGGGACTGCTTCGCGGCGATCCGTTCCAAGGACATCGTGGTCCACCACCCCTATGAATCCTTCGACGTGGTGGTGCAGTTCGTCCGGCAGGCGGCGCGCGACCCGAACGTGGTGGCGATCAAGCAGACGCTCTACCGCACCTCCCGCGACAGCTCGATCGCCCGGGCGCTGATCGAGGCGGCGGAAGCGGGCAAGTCCGTCACCGCCATGGTGGAGCTGAAGGCGCGCTTCGACGAGGAACGCAACATCGCCATCGCGCGGCAGCTCGAAGCCGCCGGGGTCCAGGTGGTCTATGGCTTCGTGGACCTGAAGATCCACGCCAAGGTCAGCCTCGTGGTGCGGCGGGAAGGCGGGACGCTGCGCTCCTATGCCCATTTCGGCACGGGCAACTACCACCCGGTGACGGCGCGCATCTACACGGACATCTCCTTCTTCACCGCCGATCCGGGGCTGACCGGCGACGCGGCGCGGCTGTTCAACTACCTGACCGGCTATGCGCGGCCGGAGAAGATGCAGTCGCTCGCCTTCTCGCCGCTCACCATCCGGCCGACGCTGATGGGACTGATCGAGCAGGAGATCGCCTTCGCCCGGGATGGCCGGCCCGCCGGCATCTGGCTGAAGATGAACTCCCTGGTGGACGAGCAGTTGATCGACGCGCTCTACCGCGCCAGCGAGGCCGGGGTGCGGGTGGACTGCGTGGTGCGCGGCATCTGCTGCCTGCGCCCCGGCGTGCCGGGCCTGTCCTCCAACATCCGGGTGAAGTCCATCGTCGGGCGCTTCCTGGAGCATTCCCGCATCTATGTCTTCGGCAACGGACACCGGCTGCCCTCCCGCCGGGCGCGGGTCTTCATCTCCTCGGCCGACTGGATGGCGCGGAACATGGACTGGCGGGTGGAAACCATGGTGCCGGTGGAGAACCCCACCGTCCATGCCCAGATCCTCGACCAGATCATGGTCGTGAACATGAAGGACACCGCCCAGTCCTGGACGCTGGGGCCGGATGCGACCTATCGTCGCCTCGATCCGGGGCCGAAGCCGCTTTCCTCCCACGACTGGTTCATGACGAACCCCTCCCTGTCCGGGCGGGGCAGCGCCCTGAAGCGGGTCCGCACCGCGACGCCGCGGCGGCGGCCCGACCGCGTGGCCCAGGATTGATGGGGCCGGGATTGACAAGGCGCTGAGCGCCCCGGAACCGTCCCGGCGGGACCGGGCGCATGCCCGTCCTGCCCGCATGCGGCAGGACCGGCGGTTGCGGCGGCCGGACGGTCCCGGCATGACGCCAGGGCAGGAAGTGAGAGATTTACCGATGGACGCAGCCGTTCATGCCCATCCGGCCGAAGCCATCCCGCATCCGCCCCGCTGCGGCGTGGTCGATCTGGGCTCGAACTCCGTGCGGCTGGTGGTCTTCGAGGGGCGGGGCCGCAACCCGGTGCCGATCTTCAACGAGAAGGCCGTGCTGGGGCTGGGGCGGGGCCTGGAGACCACGCGGCGCCTGAACGAGGAGGCGGTGGAACAGGCGCTGACCGTGCTGGAGCGCTACCATGCCGTGGCGCGGGCCATGGCGGCCGATCCGCTGGAGATCCTGGCCACCGCGGCGATGCGCGACGCCGAGAACGGCCCGGCCTTCGCCGCCGCGCTGCGCGAGCGCATGCCGGGCGTGCCGATCACCGTGCTGAGCGGGGAAGGCGAGGCGACCCTTTCCGCCGAGGGCGTGCTGCTGGGCTTCCCCGAGGCCGACGGCATCCTGGGCGATATCGGCGGCGGCTCGCTGGAGGTGGTGGACCTGAGGCACGGCCGGGTCGGCGATTCCGCCAGCCTGCCGCTCGGGGTGATCCGCCTCGCGGAACGGGCCGGGGGCGACATGGCCCAGGCGCGCGCCATCGCCGAGGCCGAGCTGGCCCGGGTCCCCTGGCTGTCGAATGGCAAGGGGCGGGACCTGTACCTCGTGGGCGGCGCCTGGCGGGCGATCGCCAAGGTGCACATGGTCGAGGCGAACTACCCCCTGTCCATCGTGCACCACTATGTCCTGACGCGGGAGGAGGCGCGGAACCTCTGCGGCACGCTGATCGGCGCCAAGAAATCGGCGATCGAGAAGGTGCCCGGCGTTCCGGCCAAGCGCGCCGGGGACCTTCCCTTCGCCGCCGTGGCGCTGCGCCGCCTGTTGCGCGCGACCGGGGCCGACCGCGTGGTGTTCAGCGCCAACGGGCTGCGGGAGGGCTGGTATGCCCGCCACATCGCCCCGTCGGTGCGGGCCGAGGACCCGCTGCTGGCCGCGAGCTACGAGATGGCGGCCCGGTTCGGGCGCGACGACAGCCTGCCGCCCGCCCTGTTCGACTGGACATCGCCGCTCTTTCCGGAGGAGACCGCCTATGACCGCGCCCTGCGGCTGGCGGCCTGCTGGCTGTCCGACACGGGCAGCCACGATCATCCGGACTACCGGGCGGAGCAGTCCTTCCTCCGCATCCTGCGCCAGCCCGGGGTGGGGCTGGACCATCACGCCCGGGCCTTCCTCGCCCTGGCCGTGGCGCTGCGCTACGAGGCGGCCCCTCCCGCCGCGACCCTGGCGCCGGCGCGGGTGCTGCTGGGGGCGGCCGAGATGCGCCGGGCGGAACTGCTCGGCGCCGCCCTGCGGCTGGCCTATACGCTCTCCGGCGGGACGCTGGCGCTGCTGAACGCCGCCGCGCTGTCCGTGGCGGACGGAACCCTGCATCTGACGCTGCGGCAACACAGCGGGCTCTTCGCCGGGGAGGGCGCGCAGCGGCGGCTGGACCTGCTGGCCGGGATGCTGAACCTGAAGGCCGGGATCGGGGTCGGCTGAGCCGGGCGGGGGCCACCCCCCCCCCCGCTTCAGCCGCGCGGGCGGCGTTCCTGCATGATCTCCAGCTGAAGCTGCTGGATCTCCGCGAGCCTCTCCCATTGCCGCATCAGCAGGTGATCGAGCTTCTCGTGGAGGTTCCGCACCTCCAGCTCGACCTTCAGGTTCACGGCATAGTCGTTGAGCGCCCGGGCGCGGTCCTTCGCCTCCTGCCGGCGCTGGCTCATCATGATGACCGGCGCCTGGATCGCGGCCAGGCAGGACAGGACCAGATTGAGCAGGATGAAGGGATAGGGATCGAAGGACCCCTCGCCCCTCCAGAGGTTGTAGGCCATCCAGGCCAGGAGCACGACCGCGAAGCTCAGCAGGAAGGACCAGGAGCCGCCGAAGCTGGCCATGACGTCCGCCAGCCGCTCGCCCAGGCTGCGATGCTCGTCGTAGTCGTCGTCGGTGTTGGTGGAGAGGGTGGAGGAACTGGCGAGGCTCTGCGCCACCTTGTGCTCCAGCGCGCCCAGCTCGCCGCGCTCCTGCTCCAGCATCTCCTCGACGCGGGCGGCGCGCAGCCGGGCGACCTCGCCGCGCGAGACCAGCGATTCCTCCGTCAGCCCCGGATACTGCTGCATGAAGCGTTCGGCCAGGGAGGGGCGGAGCAGGGCCAGCGGCACCAGGT
The DNA here is from genome assembly GCF_001941945.1 of Roseomonas gilardii. Taxonomy (NCBI): domain Bacteria; kingdom Pseudomonadati; phylum Pseudomonadota; class Alphaproteobacteria; order Acetobacterales; family Roseomonadaceae; genus Roseomonas; species Roseomonas gilardii. The sequence continues at coordinate 1,078,586 of NZ_CP015583.1, forward strand.
CCTTGCGCGAGAGCGTGCGGCCGGTGATGGCGCAGACCCCTTTCCTGGGCGGCGGCCCGGCGCGTGACGGATCGGCGGAAGCGGGGTCTTCGGCGGTGTCGTCGGGCATGGGGCCGTTCCGGGGGATGATTCTGCCGCGCTGCGGCATGTCCCCGATCCCAGAAAACGGGCCCGGCGGGCAATGGGAGAAGCCGGGGATGGCCTCGCCCTGGCCGCACGTCTGGCATGCGGAGCCTTGACCGTGGCGTGGCACCGCCGCCAGAAGGATGCCTGACCGGCGCTGGGCCGGCGCGCCATCCCGGCGGCCGGACCGCGGCACCCGCGACGGTTCTCGCACCCCGGCACCCGAAGGCATTCCCGTTCCGCCCGTCCTGTCTTCACGAGGGGCTTTCCGGGCGAGGAATGTCCTGGAAGAAGCGGCCGGCGCGCACACCTGTCCCCGTGCCCAGGGCGCGGTGGCGGGCCGCGGGATGGGAAGGGAGCAGGATAGCGTTCATGTCGCCGAACAACACGCCGGAAGCGCCGATGGCGGCCCCCCTGGTTTCCTCGAACCGCCACCTGCGCCTGACCATCGCTGGCGCCATGCTGACCATGATCCTGGCGGCGCTCGACCAGAACATCGTCAACACCGCCCTGCCGCGCATCGTGGCCGATCTCGGCGGCGCCTCGCACCTGTCCTGGGTGGTGACGGCCTTCCTGCTCACCTCCACCGCCACCACGCCGCTCTACGGCAAGCTCAGCGACATGTACGGGCGCAAGCGGCTCTTCTACCTCGCCATCGCCGTCTTCCTGATCGGCTCCGTGCTGTGTGGCCTGGCGCAGAACATGCTGCAGTTGATCCTCTTCCGCGCGCTGCAGGGGCTCGGGGCAGGCGGGCTGATGACCCTGGCACAGACCGTGGTCGGCGATGTGGTGGCGCCCCGCGACCGCGGCCGCTACCAGGGGCTCTTCACCGGCGTCTTCGCCGTCAGCTCGGTGGCCGGGCCGCTGGTGGGCGGCGTGCTGACCGAGGCGCTGTCCTGGCGCTGGGTCTTCTATGTCAACCTGCCCGTGGGCGCGGCGGCGCTGGCGATGATCGCGATCGGCCTGCGGCATCCGCCCGCGCTGAGGCGCCGGCAGATCGACTATCCCGGCGCGGGGCTGCTCGCCGCCGGCACCACGGCCCTGCTTCTCCTGCTGAGCTGGGCTGGGACGCTCTTCGCCTGGGCCTCCATGCCGATCCTGTGGCTGGGCATCGCCGCGGCCGGCTTCTTCGTGGCCTTCGTCCTGTGGGAGCGCCGGGCGCCGGAGCCGATCATCGGGCTGCACCTCTTCCGCGAGCGCGTCTATGTCTCCGGCGTGGTGGCCTCCGCCATGCTGGTCTTCGCCATGATGGGCACCACCGTCTTCCTGCCGCTCTACTTCCAGCTCGTGCTCGGCATGACGCCGACCCAGGCGGGGCTGATGATGCTGCCGCAGGTGGCGGGCATGATCTTCTCCTCCATCCTCGGCGGCAGGCTGGTGTCCGCCACCGGGCGCTACAAGCCCTTCCTGATCGCGGGCGTCGGCGCCGAGGCCATCGGGCTTTGCGGCCTCGCCATCCTGGCGCGCCTCGCCGCGCCCTTCTGGGCCTTCGAGTTCTGCATGCTGGTCCTCGGCCTGGGCATGGGCGTGGCCATGCCGAACATCACCACCTCCGTGCAGAACGCGGTGAACCCGCGGGAACTGGGCGTCGCCACCTCCTCCATGTCCTTCCTCCGCTCCCTGGGCGGGGCGCTGGGCGTGGCGCTGTCCGGGGCGCTGATGATGGCCTGGCTGAACAGCATCCTGGCCAACACCGTGCAGGGCCTCGACGTGCAGGCGCTGCTCGAACACGGCGTGCGCGCGCTGGAGGGGCTGGGCGCGGAGGAGCAGACCCTCGTCGCCTCGGCCTATCGCGGCGCCATCGCCATGAGCTTCACCATGAGCGGTGTGGTGATGTGCTGCGCCTTCCTCCTCGTGCTGACCCTGCCGGCCCTGGCGCTGCGCAAGGCTCATGAAGGCCCGGCTCCCGGTGCCCCGCAGGCCCCCGCCCGGCAGGCGGCGGAATAGGCCCGGCCGCGCGGGCACCAGCGCTTGTTGATGCGGGCGGTGGCGTGCAGGACCTTCAGGGGCACCACGGTCCGGCGCCGTCCGCCTTCACGGGGCCGGGCCTTCCGCCATGCGGGCCGGTTCAGGCTTTAGGGTTTTAGCATTTTAGGCTTTTAGCCCTTTATCCGCCCGGACGAAGGCGGGGCGAACGGGGGCTGCCCTGGATTCTCGCCCAAAGGAGCGATGAGGCTGGGGCGGGAAATGCGCGATGCGCATGACCAGCCGGGATGTGCGCGGATCATGTGATGGTGTTGATTATATTCCTATAGCCGGGGCGGGGTGCGGGAAGCAAGGGTTGTTGGGGTGCGTGTTCCGATCCGTGCAGCGGGATGTGTGGCCCGGGGGGGAAGGCTCTGCCTTCGCCCCCGATACCCCCCATCCGCCAGGACGCTGCGCGCCCTCGACCCGGGGATTGGGCGCCTGCTGAGGCCGGATCGCGCCGGAGAGCCATGCTCTCCGGCGGCGGTGGGTGCCGCGCGTGCCAACACATGGGGTCCAGGGTGCGCAGCATCCTGGCGGAGAGGGGGTCCGGGCGGAGAGGCGGAGCCTCTCCCCCGGGGCTGGCCCAGGGAGCGTGGCACCGGAGCGTGGGAGGCGCTGCGTGGGGCGAGGTGTTCCGTTGTCCGGATGACACCGGCCAGCGGGGGCTGCGGCCTTACCGGTTGCCCCCCTGGCCGACGCGGCGGGACACGGCCTCGCCGACGATCAGCAGGGCAGGGCCGCCCCGGCTCCAGTCCGGGCCTTGCGCCGCCAGGTCCGGCAGGGTGCCGGTCAGCACGCGCTGGCTGTCCCGCCCGCCATTCTCGATCAGCGCCGCCGGGGTGGCGGGGTCCAGCCCCGCGCCCAGCAGCCCGTCCCGGATGCGCGGCAGGGTGACGACCCCCATGTAGATCGCCAGCGTATGGCCGGGCCGGGCCAGGGCGGCAAAGTCCAGCCCGACATCCCCGTTGCGGGTATGCCCGGTGGCGAGCACCAGGGCCTGGGCACAGTCGCGATGGGTGAGCGGGATGCCCGCCCCGGCGGCGCAGGCCAGGGCGGCGGTGATGCCGGGCACGGTGGCATGCGGGATGCCGGCGGCGTCCAGCGCCTCCGCCTCCTCGCCGCCACGACCGAAGACGAAGGGATCGCCGCCCTTCAGCCGCACCACGCGCTTGCCCTCGCGCGCCAGGGACACCAGCAGCGCGTTGATCCGGTCCTGCGGCACGCAGTGGTTGGAGCGGGCCTTGCCGACGAAGATGCGCTGCGCGTCGCGCCGGGCGAGGTCCAGCACCTCCTCCGGCACCAGCCGGTCATGCACGATGACATCGGCCTCCCCCAGCACGCGCAGGGCCCGCAGCGTCAGCAGGTCCGCCGCGCCCGGGCCGGCGCCGACGAGATGCACGAAGCCGCGCGGCGCGGCATCGGCCTGTTCCAGCGCGGCGGCGACGGCGCTCTCGGCCTCCGTCGTGTGGCCGGCCAGGGCGAGATCGGCCTCCGGTCCGGTCAGCACACGCTCCCAGAAGCGGCGGCGGGCGCCGGTCTCGGGCAGGGCGCGGCGGGCGCGTTCCTTGAAGCGTTCGGCCAGGGCGCCGAGCCGGGCGAGGCCGGGCGGCAGCACCGTCTCGATCCGCTGGCGCAGCAGCCGCGCCAGCACGGGCGCGGCGCCGCCGGTGGAGATGCCGATCGTCACCGGATCGCGGTCCACGATCGCACCGGTGATGAAGGAGCAGAGTTCCGGCCGGTCCACCACATTGACCGGCAGGCCCCGGGCGCGGGCGGCGTCGGACAGGGCGCGCAGCTCCTCCTCCGGTGCCCCGGCGGCGAAGGCGGCGGCGCAGCCGTCGAGCAGGCCGGGATGGAAGCGCGCCGCCCGGCGGAACTCGGCCCCGGCGGCGCGGGCGAGGGCCTCCTTGGCCTCCAGCGCCTCGCCTTCCCCGAGCAGCAGGACCAGCCGGCCGCGGAGATCGAGAAAGGCAGGGAAGTGACGCATCAGGCCGGTTCCGGAACAGGACTCTCCGCGGCCGGGGCTTCCGCCTGGACACGGGCGAGCAGCGCGGCGATCTCGGGGCGGCAGGCGCCGCAATTGGTGCCGGCGCGCGTGGCCTCGCCGACCGCCGCGACGCCACAGGCCCCGGCGCGGATCGCCCCGCATATAGCGTCCTCCCGCACGCCGTGACAGACGCAGATGGCGGGGGAGGGGGGTGGCCCGCCCACGGGGCGCCCGGCCAGCAGCGCGGCGCGGCGGGTTTCCGGCACGCCGCCCGCGAGCAGCGAGGCCAGCCAGTCGCGCGGCGGCAGCGCCGCGTCCGGCGCCACGGCGATGGCGGCGACCAGCCTGTCGTCCTCGATCAGCACGGCGCGGTGCAGCCCGGCGGCGGCATCCTCCAGCAGCATCCATTCCCCCGCTGGCAACAGGGCGCGGAGGCGCGCGAAGGCCTCGGCCGGGGCTTCCCCGCCCGCCAGCTCGTGCCGCCAGCCGCCCTCGACCGGCGACACGGCGCACCAGGGGGCGAGGTCCGTGCCGTGGTTCTCCCGCCCGATCAGGAAGCCGTGCCAGGCCGCCGCGAAGGGGCTGGCGCGGAAGGGGACGTGCTTGAGCTCGGGCTGGCCGCTCACCGGGTCGGGCGTGCCGCCCATGCCGGCATTGACCCGCGCCGCCGGGGCGAAGCGGGCCGTCCAGTGCATCGGCACGAAGCCGCAGCCGGGCTGCATCCCCACATCGAGCTTCAGCCGCAGCACCGCCGCGCCATGCGGGCTTTCCACCCGCACCAGGCTGCCATCGGGCGCGGGCGCGTCGCCGGGGTTCAGGGTGAGCAGCGGTTCCGGTGCCTGCGCCATCAGGCGCGGCACGGCGCCGGTGCGGGTCATGGTGTGCCACTGGTCGCGCAGCCGCCCGGTCATCAGGCGCAGCGGGAATTCCGCGGAGACGCTCTCGGCCGGGGCGCGGAAAGGCGTGGCCACGAAGCGCAGCCGGTGCGCCAGCGGGTCCTCCGAGCCGAGCAAGCGGGCCGGGGCCGGTCCCTCCACCGGGCAGGGCCAGCGGGTCGGCGGCATGGCGTCGTAGCCGGCCTCGTCCAGCGCGGCGAGGGCGGAGATGTCGAAGCGGCGCGTGCCGCCGTTGCCGAGGCCCGACAGGGTGGCGTGCTCGCGGAAGATGTCCGCCGGCCCTTTCCAGGCGAAGCCGTCATGCCCCAGGCGCTTGGCCACCTCGGCCAGGATCCACCAGTCCTGCCGCGCCTCGCCGGGCACGGGCAGGAAGCGGCGCTGGCGGCTGATGACGCGCTCGCTGTTGGTGACGGTGCCGTCCTTCTCGCCCCAGGACAAGGCGGGCAGGCGCACATGCGCCATGTCCAGCGTTTCGGAACGCCAGGAATTCTCCGACACCACCAGGAAGGGGGCGTCGCGCAGGGCGGCGCGCACCGCGTCGCCGCGCGGTAGGGAAACGGCGGGGTTGGTGCCCATCACCCAGAGCGCGCCGATGCGGCCGGCCCCCAGCGCGTCGAAGAGGTCCACCGCCTTGAGGCCCGGCTTCGAGGGCAGGGCGGGCGCGCGCCAGTAGTCGCGCAGCAGCGCCACATTCTCCGGCCGGTCCTGGCGCAGATGCGCGGCGAGCATGGTGGCCAGCGCCCCGACCTCCCGCCCGCCCATCGCGTTGGGCTGGCCGGTGATGCTGAAGGGCCCCATGCCCGGCGCGCCGATGCGGCCGGTGAGGAGATGGCAGTTGATCAGCGCATTGGCCTTGTCGGTGCCGGCGCTGGACTGGTTCACGCCCTGGCTCCAGAGCGTCACCACCTTCGGGTGCCGCGCGAAGAGGCTGCAGAAGGCGGCGACCAGGGAGGGGGCGAGGCCGGTGAGATCCGAGGCCCGTGCCGCCACCGGACGCGCCGCCTCCAGGGCCGCGTTCAGCCCCTCCGTGCGCGCGGCGAGGAAAGCCGCGTCGGCATGGCCGTTGTCGTGCAGATAGACGAGCAGCGCGGCGAAGAGCGCGACATCGCTGCCGGGGCGCAGCGGCAGGTGCAGCGTGGCGCCCTCGCAGCTCGCGGTGCGGCGAGGGTCGAGCACGATCAGCTTCATTTCCGGCCGCGCGGCGCGGGCGGCGACGAGGCGCTGGTAGAGCACCGGATGGCACCAGGCGAGGTTGCTGCCGACCAGCACCACGAGATCGGCGAGTTCCAGGTCCTCGTAGATGCCGGGGACCAGATCCTCGCCGAAGGCGCGGGTATGGGCGGCCACGGCGCTGGCCATGCAGAGGCGCGAGTTGCTGTCGATATTCGCCGTGCCCAGCACCGCCTTCGCGAGCTTGTTGGCGGCGTAGTAGTCCTCGGTCAGCAACTGCCCCGAGACATAGAGCGCCGTGCCCTCCGGCCCATGGCTGGCCAGGGCGCGGCGGAAGCCTTCCGCCACCGCGTCCAGCGCGGCGTCCCAGGAGGCGCGCCTTCCGTTGACCTCGGGATGCAGCAGCCGGTCCGCGAGGCCGATGGTCTCGGCCAGGGCCGAGCCCTTGGAGCAGAGCCGCCCGCCACTCGCCGGATGCGCCGCATCGCCCGCGACCGGGCTGCCATCCGGCTTCGCGAGCACGCCGCAGCCGACGCCGCAATAGGGGCAGGTGGTGCGGACGGCTTCCATCTCAGTACACGTCCCGCAGGTAGCGGCCCTGGCGCGCCAGCGCGACGATCCAGTCGCGCGCCGCATCGGCATCCATGCCGCCCTGCGACATGGCGACCTCGCGCAGCGCCGTGTCCACGTCCTTGGCCATGCGAGCGGCGTCGCCGCAGATGTAGAAGCGGCCGCCCTCCTGCAGCCAGCGCCAGAGATCGGCGCCCTGCTCCCGCATTCGGTCCTGCACGTAGACCTTGCGCTTCTGGTCGCGCGACCAGGCGAGGGAGAGCCGCTCCAGCGTGCCGTCCCGCTGCCAGGCCTCGATCTCCTCACGGAAAAGGAAGTCGCTGGCCTCGTGCTGGTCGCCGAAGAAGAGCCAGGTGCGGCCCTTGAGCCCCTGCGCCGCGCGGTGCTGCAGGAAGGCGCGGAAGGGCGCGATGCCGGTGCCGGGGCCGCACATGATCACGGGGATGGCGGGGTCGTCCGGCAGGCGGAAATGGCTTTCCTGCATATGCGCCGGGAGCGGCACGCATTCGGGCAGCACGCGCTCGATGTCGTGCGGCTCGGCATGGGCGCCGCCCTCGGCGAGCGGCAGGGCACGGAAGCCCAGATGCGCCGAAGCCACGCCGTCGCGCACCCGCCCGCGGCGCGGCGCGCGCACCACGCTGACGCAGAGCTCCACGCGGCCCGGCACGGCGAGCGGCGAGGAGGCGATGGAATAGAGCCGCGGCTTCAGCCCCGGCAGCGAGGCGGCGAGGTCGGCCAGCGGCGGGCGGGCGGAGGGGAAGTGCTCCAGCAGGTCCAGCAGGTCGGCATCGGCGGGCCCGGCGCCATCCTCGCCCTCCGCCAGCCGGCGCAGCGTGGCGGCCTCGCCCGGCTCCTTCGCCGCGCCGGCCAGCAGGTCCAGCGTGCGGTCGAGCGGGCGGGCGATGGCGAGGTGCAGCGAGAAGGCCTCGCGCAGCGGGCGGCTCTCGCCATCCGGGCAGGGCACGGCTTCCTCGCCCGTGGCGCCGAGCGCGGCGATGCTGGCCTCGACCAGCGCCGGATCGTTGGGCGCCAGCAGGCCGAGGCTGTCGCCGGGCAGGTAGTGCAGCCCGCTGCCCTCCAGCTCCAGCACCACGTTGCGCACATCCTTGGCCGAGCCCGGGCCGGTGAGGCGGCGCGAGGCGCGCAGGCGGATCGGCACCAGCGCCGGTCCCTTTGCCCCCGGGGATGGCTTCGCGGCTTTCGGCGCGGCGGCGGGGGCCTCGGCCAGCAGCGCCTTCAGCATCTTCTGCGTCGCCTTGCCGCCGGGCACGCAGAGGCCGAGCGAGGCTTCCTCGCCCCCGGCCAGCGCCTCCGCATAGGTCTGGCAGACATAGCCGCACTGGCCGCAATCGAGCTGCGCCATGGCCGCCATCAGGCGGCGCGGCTGCGGCCTGCCCTCGGCGAGCTTCAGCCGCTCCTCCATCCCCAGCGCCGGGTCGTGCCAGGGGAAGTCCTCTTCCTCCTGCGGCGCGGGCTGGGACATGTTCTCCGCCGCCCCGCCATAAAGGCCGGCGAGGAAGCCGTTCAGCCAGGCGCGCTGGACGGGGCTGAAGGGCGCGCTGTCGGGGATCAGCGGCACCGGGGCGGGCTGGCCGAAGCTCTGGGGAAGAAGGGCGTTCATGCGGCGCTCTCCAGCAGGCAGGCCTCGGCGATGGCGCGCAGCGCGGCCTCGTCATGCCGGGCGGCGAAATCGTGGAAGGAGGCTTCGGGGTCCTCCTCGGCCCAGGCGCGCAGCAGGTTCAGCACCATCGGGCCGAGCTCGTCATGCGCGACCTTGGGGCGGATCAGCCGGCCGATGCGCTGCTGCGACCCGGCGCCGCCGCCGACATGCAGGTCATAGCCCTCGACCTCCTCCTCGCCGCGTTCCACCTTGGCGCCGATCAGGCCGATATCGCCGATATAGTGCTGGGCGCAGGAGTTGTGGCAGCCGGTGAGGTGGATGTTCACCGGCTGCGGCACGGTGATGCGGGCATCGAGATAGTCCGTCAGCGCCGCGCCGTGCTGCTTGGTGTGCGCGGCCGCGAACTTGCATCCCGCCGCGCCGGTGCAGGCGACGAGGCCGCCGCGGATATGGCTCGCCTCCCAGCCCAGGCCGAGCGCCGCGATTTCCGCCTGCACCTGCGGCATCGCCTCGCGCGGGATGTCGATGATCAGGATGTTCTGCCAGGGCGTCAGGCGCAGGTTGCCGGAGCCGTGGCGGTCGGCGATCGCGGCGATCCCGCGCATCCGCTCCGCCGTCACGCGGGCCATGGGCAGGGTCAGGCCGATATACTGCAGACCCTCCTGCCGCTGGTCGTGCACGCCGAGATGGCCGTGCTTCTCCTGTGCGGAGAAGTCCACGATGTTCTCCGCCCGGCGCAGGGGCGCGCCGAGCTGCTTCTCGACCTCGGCGACGAACTTCTCGAAGCCCCAGGCGTCGAGCACGTATTTCAACCGCGCCTTCTTGCGGTCGGTGCGGTCGCCGCTGGCGACGAAGACGCGCAGGATGGCGTCGGAGACCTTCACCGCATCGCCGGGCGGCAGCACCACGCCGGTGTCGCGGGCGAAGTCCTTGTGTCCGGTGATGCCGCCCAGAGCCAGGCGGAACAGCGGCTCGCCTTCCACCCGCACGGCGGTGAAGGCGACATCCGCCGTGTCCTCCAGCACGGGGATGCGCCCGCCGCCGTCGAAGGAGATGTTGAATTTGCGCGGCAGGCCGAACAGGTCGCGCGTGTGCAGGATGTGGACGTGCAGCGCCCGTACCATCGGACGGACATCGATGATCTCGTGCGGGTCGATCCCCGCCGTGGGGGTGGCGGAGATGTTGCGGACATTGTCCGCCCCCGTACCCTTGGGCAGGATGCCGATCTCGCCCAGGCGCTCGATCACCTCCGGCCCCTTGGCCGCCGGGATCATGCGGATCTGCAGGTTGCAGCGGTTGGTGACGTCCGTGTAGCCGCCGCCGCATTCCTCGGCGATCGCGGCGATGCCGCGGAACTGGTGCGTGGTGATGTAGCCGCCCGGGATGCGCAGCCGGCACATGAAGGCATCCTGCGTCGGCCCCACGAAGAAGAGCCCGTGCCAGCGGGTCAGCAGGTTGTCCACGCCGTGCGGGAACTTGCCCTGCTCCGCGCGCGCCACGACCTCGTCCCAGCGGTCCAGCGGGTGCTTCTCGCGCTTGGCCTTCTCCTCGGCCGTCAGCTTGCCGCCCCGGGCGAGGGCGGCATCCTGGGCCGCGCGCATCGCATCGGCGGGCGCATTGCCGCCGGCACCGCCGCCCGCGGGGGCGAGGCTGCCGCGCCGGGCCTCGACGCCCGCCATGAAACCCTTGAGGTAGTTCTGCTGCTCGTCGCTGAACTGCTCGTTCATGCCGCGTGCTCCAGGTAGTCCGGGCCCAGCACCAGACCCGCGCGGTCCGGCCCCACGGGCCGCCCGCTGACGATGAGGTCGAGATAGAAGGCGGAATCCCCGGCATCGCCGTAGAGCACGGCGCCGACGAGGCGGCCGTCGCGCAGCCAGAGGCGGCGGAAATGGCCGGAGACGGGGTCGTTGAAGGTGATGGCCTCGGCATCGGGTGGCGCGATCTGCCCGCCTGACCAGACCGCGACGCCGGAGACCTTCAGCGCCGCCGCGTCGGGGCGGGGCGCATAGGCACCGGCCTCGCCCGCGATGGCTGCCGCCGCCGTCTCCGCCATGGCGAGCGCGGGCGCGACCAGGCCGACCACGGCGCCGTTGTGCTCGGCGCATTCGCCCACGGCATGGATCGCCGGGTCCTCGGTCCGCATCGTGTCGTCCACCAGGATGGCGCGGTTGACCGGCAGGCCGGCGGCGGCGGCGAGCGAGGGATCGGGCCTGACGCCGACCGCCAGCACCACGATCTCCGCCGGGATCAGCCTGCCATCGGCGAGGCGCAGGCCCGTGGCCCGGTCCTCCCCCTCGATCGCCGCGGTGGCGGCGGGCATGGCGAAGTCGATGCCGCCCCGGCGCAGCCAGCCGGTCAGCAGCCCGCCCGCCGTGGCGTCGAGCTGCCGTTCCATCGGCCAGCCCAGCGGATGCACCACCGTGACCTTCAGCCCTTGGCGGGCGAGGCAGTCGGCGGCCTCCAGCCCCAGCAGTCCGCCGCCAACCACGGCGGCATGGCGCGCGCCGCCACGGGCGAGGCGCAGCATGGCCTGCACGTCGTCCATGGTGCGGTAAAGGAAGACGCCGGGCAGGCCGGCACCCGGCAGGGGCAGGCGCACGGCGCGCGAGCCGGTGGCGAGGACCAGCCGGTCATAGCCGATGCGCTCGCCCTTCCCGGTCACGACCTCCCGCGCCGCGCGGTCGATGGCGGCGATGCGCGTGCCGGGGCGGAAGCGGATGCCGAGATCGCGCAGACGCTCCCGCGGATGGGTGATCAGCGCCGGCGGCTCGTCCTTGCCCGACAGCACGCGGCCCAGCGCCACGCGGTCATAGGGCAGGGCACGCTCCTCGCCGATCAGCGTCACCTCGGCCCCGGGCAGGCGCTGCGCCACCCGTTCCGCCACCCGGGCGCCCGCCGGCCCGGCCCCGATCACGACGACCCGCATCGCCCCGTTTCCCTCAGTGCGCGGCCGGGAGGGAGTGGCGCTCGTGCAGGAAGCGCAGCACCGCCTCGCGGGCATGGAGGAAGTTCGGATCGGAGGCGAGCGCCAGCCGGTCGCGCGGGCGCGGCAGCGCGACATCCAGGATCTCGCCCACCTGGGCATTCGGCCCGTTGGTCAGCATCACGATGCGGTCGGAGAGCAGCACCGCCTCGTCCACGTCATGGGTGATCATCATCACCGTGGTGCCGAGCCGGGCATGGATGTCCATCACCTGGTCCTGCAGATGCGCGCGGGTCAGCGCGTCCAGCGCGCCGAAGGGCTCGTCCAGCAGCAGCACGGAGGGCTTCATGGACAGGGCGCGGGCGATGCCGATGCGCTGCTTCATGCCGCCGGAGATCTCGGCCGGGCGCCGGTCCTTCGCATGGGTCATGCGGACCAGCTCGATATTCTCCAGGGTCCAGTCGTGCCGCTCGGCGCGCGACATCTTCCGCCCCACGGTGCGGTCCACGGCAAGGCGGACATTCTCGTAGCAGGTGAGCCAGGGCAGCAGGCTGTGGTTCTGGAACACCACGGCACGGTCCGGCCCTGGCTGGTTGACCTCGCGGCCCTCCAGCACCACGCCGCCGAGCGAGGCGGGCAGCAGCCCGGCCACCACGTTCAGCAGCGTGGACTTGCCGCAGCCGGAATGGCCGATCACCGAGATGTACTCGCCCTTCGCGATGCGCAGGTCCACGTTGCTCAGCACCGGGATGTTGGTGCCGAAGCGGATGGAAAGGCGGGTGATGTCGAGGAAGGCGGGGCCGTGCGGGGCCTGGATCTGGGTGTTCATGACGCTCGCTTCCTTCAGGCCGTGGCCGTGCCACGGGTGACGAGGCGGCCGATCAGGGCGACGAGGCGGTCGAGCAGGAAGCCGACCACGCCGACATAGACCAGCGCCACGATGATGTCGGAGAGGTTGGAGGAGTTCCAGGCATCCCAGATGAAGAAGCCGATGCCGACGCCGCCGATCAGCATCTCCGCCGCGATGATGGCGAGCCAGGACAGGCCGACGCCGATGCGCAGCCCGGTGAAGATGTAGGGCGCGGCGGAAGGGATGACGATGCGCAGGAACCAGTCGGGCAGGCTCATCCGCAGCACCTTCGCCACGTTGCGGTAGTCGGCGGGCACGTTGCGCACGCCGACGGCGGTGTTGATGATGATCGGCCAGACCGAGGTGATGAAGATCACGAAGATCGCCGAGGGCTGCGCCTCGCGGAAGGCGGCGAGGGAGAGCGGCAGCCAGGCCAGCGGCGGCACGGTGCGCAGCACCTGGAACAGCGGGTCGAGGCCACGCATGGCGAAGTCCGAAGTGCCGATCAGCATCCCCGTGGCGATGCCCACCACCACCGCGATGGAGAAGCCCATGGCGACGCGCGACAGCGAGGCGGCGAGGTGCCAGAACAGGCCCTTGTCCAGCCCGCCGCGGTCGAAGAAGGGATCGACGATCAGGTCGTGGCTGTCCGACCAGACCTTGGTGGGGGAGGGCAGGGTGGCGTCGGGCTGCGAGCACAGCACCTGCCAGACCAGGCCCAGCACCAGCAGCACCACCAGCGGCGGCACCACGTGCTGCGCCACATGGCGGGCCTTCAGCGCCAGGGCGGAGGGCTGGCGGAACTCCGGGGGCGCGCTGGTCGGGCCGCCCGCGGGCACGCCCTTGATCGGGGTCACGGCGTTCATCGGGCTCAGGCTCCGGCCAGCTTCTTGATGGAAAGGGAGTCGAGATAGGCGCGCGGATTGGCCGGATCGAAGCGCTTGCCGTCGAAGAAGGTCTCGACGCCACGGCTCTCGCCCTGCGGCACCTCGCTGTCCGGCACGCCCGCGCGGGCGGCGGCGGCGCGCCAGACATCGGCGCGGTTCACCTGCGCCACGAGCGCCTTCGTGTCGGTGTTCTCCGGCAGCACGCCCCAGCGGATATCCTCGGTGAGGAACCACAGGTCGTGGCTGGCGAAGGGGAAGGAGGCGTTGTCGCGCCAGAACTTCATCAGCAGCGGCGAGGATTCCACCTTGCGCCCGTCGCCGTAGTCGATGTTGCCGCGCGAACGCTCCAGGATGTCGGCCACCGGCACGTTGAACCAGGCGCGCTTGCCGATGATCGCGCACATCTCGGCCTTGTTGGCGTCGGCATCGCACCAGCGCTGCGCCTCGATGACGGCGGCGGTCATCGCCTCGGCGGCCCGGGGATTGGCCTTCACCCAGTCGGCGCGCAGCGCGAAGGCCTTCTCGGGATGGTCCTTCCATAGCTCGCCGGTGACGGCGGCGGTGTAGCCGAGCTTCTGGTTCACCGTCTGGGCCGGCCAGGGCTCGCCGACGCAGAAGGCATCCATGGTGCCCACCTTCATGTTCGCCACCATCTGCGGCGGCGGCACCACGATGGTCTGCGCGTCCTTCTCCGGGTCGATGCCGGCGGCGGCGAGCCAGTAGCGGATCCACAGGTCGTGCGTGCCGCCGCGGAAGGTCATGGCGACCTTGCTGTCGGGCGTGAGCGCCGGCTTCAGCGCGGCGGCGTCGATGGTGGCGCCCTTGTGCTTGGCGGCGACGCAGAGGCCCTGGCCGTTCACGTTCAGCCGCGCCAGGATGTTCATCGCCAGGGGCTGGCTGTTCTGCGTGATCCTGCCGGCCTGCAGCAGATAGGCCATCGGCGTCAGCAGATGCGCGCCGTCGATGCCGCCGGCCCCGCCGCCGAGCACGAGGTTGTCGCGCGTGGCGCCCCAGGAGGCCTGCTTCACCACCTCGACATCCGGCATGCCGTATTTCGCGAAGAGGCCCTTCTCCTTCGCCACGATCAGTGGCGCGGCATCGGTGAGCGCGATGTAGCCCAGCGTGGCCTTGGTCACCTCGGGCGTGGTCGTGCCCTGGGCGAAGGCACCGCGCGGCGTGGCAGCACGGGCGGCGGCGAAAAGGGCGGCGGTGGCCGAAAAGGCGGCGCGGCGGGAGATCGTCATGCCGGTCTTCGTCATGCTTGGGGCTCCGGGCGGGAAGGGGCGGGTTCGGGTTCGGCGAGACGGGCGGCGGCGTCGCGCCACAGGCCGTCGTCATAGGGGGCGAGGGCCTCGGCCTCTTCGATCCCGGCGGGCAGGTGCCCCCAGCGCCGCATCTGGCGCAGCCACCAGTCCGCGCTGTCCGCGCGCGGCAGGGTGGCGGGGCGGAAGCGCAGACGTGCCTCCTCCGGCAGCGGGGTTCCGTCCGGCAGCACGCCGTCCAGGGCCAGGGCGATGGTCTCGGGGGCGAGGCCCGGAAAGGCACGGGCGCGCAGGATGGCGACGGCGTCGTCGCGGTTCGCCGGGTCGTCCAGCCAGCGTGCGGCGGCGATCACGGCGGCGGTGCAGGCGATGGTCTCCTCGCGTCGCGTGGCGACGAAATCCTCGGAGAAGGCCAGCATCTTCTCCGGATGGCCTGCCCAGATCTCGCCGCTGCTCAGCACGACGTGGCCGGCGCCGCGCACCGCCGCCTCGCTGCCCCAGGGCTCACCGGCGCAGAAGCCGTCGATCTCCCCGGCCGCCAGCGCCTCGCCCGCCCGGGAGGGCGGCAGCACGGAGAGATGCAGGTCCTGGTCGGGGTTGAGCCCGCCCAGCGCCACCCAGTGTCGCAGCAGGTAGTTGTGCGAGGAGAAGGGGAACACCACGGCGATGCGCGGCGGCGCCTGCAGTCCGCGCACCAGCGCTGCAAAGCCCTCGGGCGTCAGTGGAATGGCCGGATCGAGCTTCCCGGCCAGCGCGTTGGACAGGACCAGCCGGTTGCCGTTGAGGCCGAGCCCGGCGCCGACCACCAGCCGGCGCCTCACCCCGCCCAGGCCGCAGGCCAGCGCGATGGGCATCGGGCCGAGCAGATGCGCCGCATCCAGCCCGCCAAAAGCGATCTTGTCGCGCACCGCCGCCCAGGACGTCTCGGCCGAGAGTGCGACACGCAGCCCGGTGGCGGCGAACATGCCCAGTTCCTGTGCGACCAGCAGCGGCGCGGCATCGGTCAGCGGCACGAAGCCCAGACGGAGCAGGCCGGAATTCTGTTCGCTGAGCAGAACGGGACGGGGAGGGGCGAGGGTTGCGACGGGCACGCGGATCGGGTCCAGACCCCAGGCGGGGTGGCTGGCGATCCGTCCTTGGACCGCGGGTCTCGATCCGGGTTGGCGTGCCGTGCGCATCCTTGAGCGCGGCCCCGGTAAGACCTGCTTAGATCACGGGCAAAAGGAGAGAAGCAAAGGTTTTGTGATTCTGAAAGGAGCAAAAATGGAGTGTCCTTTCAGAAAAGCCCAAAAAATAATCTTTTGCCTATGAATTGCTCATAATTTCTGCTGCGAGATCGATCAGTCTGATCCGCCGCTCCATGGCTATCCGGCGCAGGCGCTTGTGCGCCTCCGGCTCGCTCAGCTTCGCACGCTGCATGAGCCGCAGCTTGGCGGCGTCGATCAGCTTGCGTTCCGCGAGGCTGGCCCGTGCCTCCTCCAGCTCACGCCGCAGGGCCTGATGGGCGCGGAAACGCAGGATGGCCACCTCGATGACCGGGCGGACCCGCTCTGGCGACAGACCTTCCACCACATAGGCGGCCACCCCGGCCTCCAGCGCCGCCTGGATCTGGTCCGTGTCGCCACGCGCGGCGAAGACCACCACCGGGCGCGGTTCGTCCCGATGCAAGGCTCCCATGCTTTCCAGCGCATCGCGCGACGGATCGTCCAGCGCGCAGACGATGACGTCGGCGCCGCTTTCCCGCACGCGGCGGGTGAGCTGCATCGCATCCGGCGCCACGGCCACCACCGTGCAGCCGGCGGCGGTCAGCCCGGCGCTGACCGTGGCCGCGCGGTCCTCTTCGTCATCCACCAGCAGCACGCGCAAGCGGGGCTCCTGCTTATCCCGGCTGTGCCGTTCCAGTTATTGTGCGGTGCAACGACAAGCAAGGAGGGTGCCGCGCCCCTGCCCGGGCGGGCAGGGCGGCCCGTGCCGCGCGGCGAGGCGGGACCGGTTCAGGAAGCCAGGAAACTGGCGCCGAAAGCGGCACCCTGTTCCACCAGGGCTGCAGCCTCCCGCGCCAGCGCCACGCCCAGCACGCCGGCCGGGATGGAGAAGGCGAGCTGCCGCGTCCGCCATTGCACCAGCACCGCCAGTGCCGCTCCGCCCAGCCCGGCGGGGCCCTGCATCCAGAGCGCGGGGGCGACATAGGCGACGAAGAGCGGGCCGGGCAGCTCCCGCAGCATGGTTTCCACGAAGGGCGGCAGGCGGAAGGCCTGGCGCAGGATATGGCCACCGATCCGGCACAGGAAGGTGACCAGGCCCATGCCCAGCACGGCGATCAGCACGTCGCCGCGCAGCAGCCAGGGAGAATGGGTCATGATCCGGTCCTGCGGCGCGTGGCCAGCCAAGCCGCGAGGGACGCGCCACCCAGGGCGCCGGAGAGCAGCGGCACGGGCGTCGGCGCGCCGAGGAGGAAGAGGCCCAGCGACAGGATGGCCGCCAGGAGCCAGGGCAGCAGGTCCCGCCCGAAGCCGCGCCAGAGCGGCACCAGCAGCGAGATGAAGGCCGAGACGGAGGCGAAGTAGAGCGCATGGCCGGGCGGCAGCACCACGGCGCTGCCCAGCATGTGCCCGGCCACGCAGAAGACGACCCAGCCGACCCAGGTGACGAGGCCGAGGCCGAGCAGGAAGCCCGCATCGACCCGCCCCGCCCGTTCCTCGGTGACGGAAAAAGCCAGGGCATGGTCGGTGACGGTCGCCAGCGTGCCCCAGACGCGCCAGCCGCGCAGCCGCACGAACCAGTGCGACAGGGAGGCCGTGATCGGCAGGAAGCGCAGGTTCACCACCAGCGCCGCCACCATCGTGGCCACCACCGGCACCGGATCGGCCCAGAGTTCCAGCGCCAGGAGCTGCGAGGCGCCCGCGAAGACCGTGGCGCCCATCAGCCCGGTCTCCAGCAGCGACAGGCCGCGCCCCTGGGAAATGACGCCGATCACCAGGGCGAAGGGCAGGTAGCCGATCAGCAGCGGCAGGGCGGTGCGGCTGCCGCGCCGGACCCCCTCGCGGGTGAAGGGGGCGCGTGGGGCCGCGCCGTTCGCCGGTTCCGCCATGCCCGCCTCAGTCGCGGCGCGCAGCGAGGAGGCGGTCGGTGGCCTCTTCGGGGGAAAGGTCCAGCGCGCGTTCGGCGATGTCGCGCGGGAAGCCGGCGCGCGCCAGGGCGCCCAGCGCCTTCAGCCGCGCAGCCTCGTCCGCTGCGCCTTCCTGCGCGGCACCAGGGGCGAAAGGGCCCTGCCGCCTGCGGCGCAGATGCGCCAGCGCGGCATCGAGCTCGTCGGTGGTGCTTTCCTCCAGCACCGTGCCCGCCGTTTCCGACGCCACGCCCTTGGCCGCCAGATGCGCCGCCACGGCGCGGCGGGAACGCCCCGCCCGGCTCAGCCGCCGGGCCCGGGCGGCGGCGAAGGCGGCATCATCCACCGCGCCGGCGGAGACCATGTCGCGCGCCGCCTGCGCCGCCATCTCCCGCGCCGCCGCGACGCGCCGGGTGACTTCCTCCGGCGGCTGGCCCTCGCGTTCCGCACGCTGCGCCCAGCGGGCGATGCGCCGCTGCAATACGCGGACGAGGTTGCTTTCCGTGCTGGCGAAGCGGGCCAGGTGGTTCAGCGCGGCCTCCCGCAGAGAGGCCGCGTCCGGGGCCGGGCCGGCCGGAATCTCGCGCGGGAGCCGCGGGGCACGCGATGGTCCCGCCGCCCTTCCTCCCATGCCTCGTGCCTTCCGGCCGGGCCGTTCCTGATCACCTTGCGCCACGCCGGCATAGTGGCATGGAAGCCGTGGGTTGGCCTATCGCGCCCGGTCCCCGGCGGATGCGGCGGGGCCGGGTTTTCGCGCATGGCGCGCATGAACGATTCGCAACCGTGGCCGGGCGGGGCGCGTTCCAGCGGCATCGGCGAAACCCAGTCCGGAGAGATATGCAACGATGCGCAAGAACCTCCTCAGCATGACCGCCGTGGCCGCGATGCTGGCCCTGCCGGTGATGGCGCAGAACACTTCCACGCCGCGCGATGGTACGCCGGGCAACCCCCCTTCCACCGCTACGCAACGGGCGGCGGATTCCGCAACCGGCAGCACCACCCCCGCCGACGGCACGCCCGGCAATCCGCCGGGCACGGCGCTGGGCCGCGCGGCGGACCGCGCGCTTGGCACGAACATGACCGGCGCCTATCCGCAGAACAGCGACGGCACGGCCAACAACCCGTCCGGCACCGCGGCCAGCCGCGCCGCCGACCGCGCGACCAACGACACGGGCACCAACAATGCCGCCCGCAGCGGGACCATGGGCATGACCCATGCCGCCCAGTCCGACCGCGCGAGCAAGGTGATCGGCTCCAACGTCTATAACGACCGCAACGAGACCATCGGCTCGGTGGACGACCTGCTGATCGGCACCGGCAACGCGCCCACGGCGATCCTGTCGGTGGGCGGCTTCCTGGGCATCGGTGCCAAGCTGGTCAGCGTGCCCTTCGATCAACTGCGCTGGAACAGCGAGAATGATCGCTGGGTGCTGAATGGCGTGACAAAGGAAAGCCTGACCGCCCTTCCGTCCTTCAGCTACGACGCCACCCGCAACCGCGGCTGATCTGCTGCCGGACATCGTGAGCGGCCCGGGCGCCCAGGCGTCCGGGCCGTTTCCATGTGTGGCCTTCCGGTATGCTCTTACGTCGCCGTAACTTCTTTGCGCGGAACCCTCTTCGCCGGGCAACGTTGCGGTCATGTCCCCCCGTTGGGGCAAGAACAGATCAGGAGTTCCTCTGGGATGATCCATCGCCCGATGCTACGCGGCCTTATCGCCTTCACCGCCCTGGCCGGTCTGGCCGCCTGCGATCATGGGCCCGGCAGCCGGGGCAATCCGCCCGGGACGGCAGCGGAGCGGGCCCTGGACCGTGCCGCCGGGACGAACACCTCGGGCGCCTATCCGGCGCAGTCCGACGGCACGCGCGTGAACCCGCCCGGGACGGCGGCGGAGCGGACCCTGGACCGCGCCGCCGGGACCAACACATCCGGTGCCTATCCGCAGCAGCGCGACTGCACGCCCAACAACCCGCCGGGCACCGCGGTCAGCCGCACGCTTAATACCACCGATCCGAACGACTGCCGGCGCTGAGACCTGGGCCTGCCGGGGCGACAGCCTATTGCGCCAGGATGAGGCGGAACGAAGGGGGCTGGCACGCCAGCCCCCCTTTTTCATGCCCTGGGGAGGCAGCGAGCGAATTTTTCGCGGTCCCCGGCCGGTCCACGCTTTGACCGTCTTTTGCCTTTGCGGCATGGTCTTGACTCCCCGCCCGGCTGCGGCCGTCGCACCGGGCCGGGAGTCGATTTCTGGATGAACTGACACGTGATCCCCGCCTTGATGCCGACCTACAACCGCGCCGACCTCGCCTTCGAGCGGGGCGAGGGCGCTTGGCTGTGGACGGCGGACGGGCGACGATTCCTCGATTTCGGCGCCGGCATCGCCACCACCAGCCTTGGCCACGCGCATCCGCACCTGACCGCGGCCATCGCCGAGCAGGTCGGCAAGGTGATGCACGTCTCCAACCTTTACCGCGTGCCGCAGGCCGAGCGCCTGGCGCAGCGGCTGGTGGAAAGCTCCTTCGCCGACAGCGTCTTCTTCTGCAATTCGGGCGCCGAGGCGAACGAGGGCATGATCAAGGCGGTGCGCAAGCATTATGCCGAGACCGGGCGCCCCGAGCGTTTCCGCATGATCTGTTTCGAGGGGGCCTTCCACGGCCGCACCCTGGCCACGCTCTCGGCCACGGGCAACCCGAAATACCTGGCCGGCTTCGGCCCGCCGGTGGACGGCTTCGATCACGTCCCCTTCGG
This sequence comes from Roseomonas gilardii, assembly GCF_001941945.1. Lineage (NCBI taxonomy): Bacteria > Pseudomonadati > Pseudomonadota > Alphaproteobacteria > Acetobacterales > Roseomonadaceae > Roseomonas > Roseomonas gilardii. The sequence continues at coordinate 1,098,698 of NZ_CP015583.1, forward strand.
CAACATGAACGCCGTGCGCGATGCCATCGGGCCGAACACCGCCGGCATCATGATCGAGCCGATCCAGGGGGAGGGCGGCGTGCGTCCTGCCGACCTGCGCTTCCTGCGGGAGCTGCGCGCCGTTTGCGACGAATACGGCCTGCTGCTGGCGCTGGACGAGGTGCAGACGGGCATGGGCCGCTCCGGCAAGCTCTGGGCGCACCAATGGGCCGGGATCGAGCCGGATATCATGTCCTCGGCCAAGGGCATCGGCGGCGGCTTCCCGCTCGGCGCCGTGCTGGCGCGGGAGCATGTGGCCAAGTATCTCGTGCCCGGCACCCACGGCACGACCTATGGCGGCAATCCGCTGGCCTGCACCGCCGGCAATGCCGTACTGGACGTGATCCTCGCCCCGGGCTTCCTGGATGGCGTGGACCGGGTCGCGCGCCATCTCTGGCGTGGGCTGCAGGATCTCGCCGCGCGGCATCCGCGCGTGGCGATGGGCGTGCAGGGCGCCGGTCTGCTGATGGGCCTGCGGCTGCGGGAGGATGTCTCCAACACCGCCATGCAGGCCGTGGCGGTGGAGGAAGGGCTCCTCACCGTCGCCGCCGGGATGAACGTGCTGCGCCTGGCGCCGCCGCTGATCATCACCGAGGCCGAGGCCGACGAGGCGCTGCGCCGCCTCGACCGTGCCGCGATCCGCATGACGCCCGCCCGGAACGAGGTGGCAGCCCAATGAGCGCCGCGCTCAGGCCGGTGCGGGGGGAGGGGAAACCCTCCCTCCGGCACTTCCTCGACCTTTCGGACCACGATTCCCCGACGCTGCGGCACATGCTGGACCTCGGCATGCGCTGCAAGCGCGGTGAGATGGCGAACAAGCCGCTGGCCGGCAAGACCGTCGCGCTGATCTTCGAGAAGCCCTCCACCCGCACCCGCGTCTCCTTCGAGGTCGGCATCCGCCAGCTCGGCGGCGACGTGGTGGTGCTGAGCGGCAAGGACAGCCAGCTCGGGCGCGGCGAGAGCCCGGCCGACACGGCCCGCGTCCTGTCCCGCTACGTGGACGCCATCATGCTGCGCACGGATTCCGCCGGGAAGCTGCGCGAACTGGTGGAGCATGCGACGGTGCCGGTGATCAACGGCCTCACCGACCTGTCGCATCCCTGCCAGATCATGGCGGATGTGATGACCTTCGAGGAGCATCGGGGCCCCATCGCGGGGCAGGTCGTGGCCTGGACGGGCGATGGCAACAACGTCGCCCGCTCCTTCATCCAGGCCGCGGCGCGCTTCGACTTCACGCTGCGCGTCGCCACGCCGCCGGAACTCTCGCCGCCGGCACAGCTGGTGGACTGGGCCCGGGCCGAAGGGGCGCGGATCGAGGTGACGGACGATGCGGTGGCCGCCGTGCGCGGCGCGCGATGCGTGGTGACGGACACCTGGGTCAGCATGTCGGATGAGGAGGACGGCACCGCCGCCCGCCGCCAGAACCTGCTGGCGCCGTACCAGCTCAACACCGCCCTGCTGCGTCATGCGGCACCGGACGCGATCGTCATGCACTGCCTGCCGGCGCATCGCGGGGAGGAGATCACCGACGAGGTGATCGACGGCCTGCAATCCGTGGTCTTCGACGAGGCCGAGAACCGGCTGCATGCCCAGAAGGGCGTGCTGCTCTGGGCTCTGGGCGCCGGCTGAACCCGGGCGAGGGGGTTCGGCCCCCTCGCGATCGCTTCGCTCCCTACCGCCCCACCGTGGGCATCCGCACCACCGCATCCGGATCAACCACCGGTGCGGCGGGTGCCGCCTGCACGGGTGTCGGCGGCGCGGGCGGTTGCGAGAAGGCGGAGGCATTGGTCTGCTGGCTGACCGGTAGCATGCTCGACTGCGGCCGCCGCATGCAGCCCCGGATAATGGGCTCGCAGACCCCGTCCTCGCCCACCATGCGGTCGTTGTTGCCGCTGTAGAAAAGGGCGGCGACCTTGTTGTCCACCAGCCGGAAATTGGCCGTGCAGCTCGATCCGCTGCCGCCGATCGTGTAGCCGCCGCCGATGATCGGCAGCGTCACCTCGATGCCGCCTGTGGAGTCGTTCTTCAGGGCATAGGTGAAGATCTGCGTGTGAGCGTCGATCTTGCTGGTCTTGTCCGGCACCCCCGCGCAGGACTGCAGATCGGCCGCGGTCATGCCCACCATGTTGATCTGCGCCTGATGCGCCGTGTCGGAGGCCCCATAGCCGCAGCTCGCGAGGGCCAACAAGGTAGGGAGGATCAGGGAATGCCGCATGGATGCTCCTGTCAGTTTCGCATCCATTGAGCGCATGCTGCGCTGCGGTGAAAGGCTGGCCTCAGCCGCCTCACGGGCTTCTGAGGCCGGCGGAAACGGAACGATTCGGGTTCCCAACATTGGAAGCCAGGACAACCAAGAGGCGGGGAAAGTGGAGCGGGCGATGGGAATCGAACCCACGACATTCAGCTTGGGAAGCTGACGTTCTACCTCTGAACTACGCCCGCAGCCGAGGTGCCGCCCTTCTACCCTGGCCGCGCGGAGCGGGCAAGAGACCCGCGTGCCGCCGGGCCATCGGCCGTCACATCTCCGCCCAGCGCCGGAGGAGGTTGTGGTAGCTCGCGGTCATCGCCAGCACGCCGGGATGGTCGTCGGGCAGGGAGCGGCGGAGCTCGATGATCCCCATGTCCAGGTCGTAGAGATGGGACCGCTGGCCGTCGTCCTTGATCATGGACTGGCTCCAGAAGAAGCAGCCCCAGCGCGAGCCCCGGGTGATCTCGGTCACGCTGTGCAGGCTGGTGGCCGGATAGACCACCATGTCCCCCGCAGGCAGTTTCACCCGCTGCTCGCCATAGGTGTCCTGCACCACCAGCTCGCCGCCGTCATATTCCTCCGGCGGTGTCAGGAAGATGGTGGAAGAGACATCGGTGCGGATGCGCATGCCCGCGCCGGGCACGAGGCGCACGGAATTGTCCACATGCGCGCCGAAGGTCATGCCCACATCATAGCGGTTGAACATCGGCGGATAGACCCGCAGCGGCAGGGCAGCGGTGGAGAAGAGCTGGCTGCGCCCCAGCGCCCGCAGGACGAGATCGCCCAGTTCGCGCGCCACGGGGGAGTTCTCGGGGATCTGGAGGTTCTTCTTCACCAGGGCCGATTGCGCGCCGGCGGTGGTGCGCCCGTCCTCCCAGGCCGCGGCCTCCAGCCGCTGGCGGGCATAGGCGACTTCCTCGGCCGTCAGGACCTGGGGAATGCGCACGAGCATCGGAGATCACCTCCATCCTTGGCGAAGAGGGGACGCGCCGGGACGGCGGCCCCCGGAACAGGCGAGGAGGCACTCGCGATGCGGCTTCGGCATCGCGGGCACCCCCTGTCTTCCGGCACTCGGGGACCGCCGGCAGGTCGTGCCGGCGTGCCGTATCAGAAGTTCGCCGCCAGCGACACCAGGACGGTGCGGCCCGCTGCCACCACGACGCGGTTGCCGAACAGCGCTTCGTAGTTCCGCGCGTCGGTCAGGTTATAGCCATTCACCGACAGCGTCAGGTTCTGGTTCAGCTTGTGCGACACCAGCGCGTCCAGCGAGAAGTTGGACGGCGCCTCGGCCGTGTTGGCCGCGTTCAGATAGACCTGGCTACGATAGATGATGCCGCCACCCACCGTGACATTGTAGGGCGTGTCGCGCGCGATCTCGTAGGTGGTCCAGACCGAGGCCGCGTTCTTGGGCACGTACTGGACCCGCCTGCCGACATTCGCCGCCGTGGTGGAGGAGCGGGTCTCGCTGTCCATGTAGGTGTAGTTCGCGTTGATTGTCCATTCCGGCAGGATCTTGCCGGTCAGGCCGACTTCGACGCCCTGGTTGCGCTGCCGGTCGCTGGTCTGCACGACCGAGTTCGGGTCGTTCGGGTCCGTCTGCAGCGCGTTGCTCTTGTCGATCCGGTACAGCGAGCCATAGAGGCCGAGGCGCCCGTCGAACAGGCCGAACTTGGCGCCGACTTCATAGATCGTGTTGCGCTCGGGCTCGAAATTGCTGCGGTACTGCGTGACTGAGGCGGGGGTCGTGGTGAAGTTCACGCCCGGCGGGGTCGAGGAGGTGGAGTAGCTGAAGTAGTAGGTCTGGTTCTGCGTCGGCTCCCAGACGATGCTGGCGGTCGGATCGACGAAGTTGTTATTGGCGTTGATGTCGGTGGTCAGCGCCTGGCCCGGCGTCCCGGCCGTGTAGTCGATCTGGTTGCGCGTCCAGCGCAGCCCGCCGATCACCGACAGCTCGGGCAGCAGCCAGAGGCGTTCCCGGGCGAAGAGGGCGAAGTTGGTGGCTTCCGTGTTGCGCTGGTTGTTCGCCGCGCTGCGCGTCAGGCTGAGGCCGTTATCCGGATTCAGGAAGGAGACGGTCGGACGCGTGATCGTGTAGCCGTAGCCCGTGCGGTCGGTTTCCTCGCGCCAGACATCGATGCCGGCGGTCAGCTCGTGCCGCAGGAAACCCGTGTTGAACTTCGCCACGGCGGTGGTGACGTTCTGGATGCCCCAGGTGCTCTGCGAATAGGGGTTGCTGGCGCCGCTGATGGTGATCTGGCTGTCGCGTCCGCGCAGGAGGCTGTCGGCGCAGGTGACAGCGCAGCTCGGGATGGAATAGGCGAAGTCGCGGTCCACCCAGGTGGAGCGGAGGTCGTTGCTCAGCGTCAGCCAGTCGTTGACGCGGTGGCTCAGCCGGGCGGTGATGCGGTCCACCGTCACCTCGTCCCGGTCGGTCTCCACCCCGTACCAGTTGGCGCGGCGCAGCCCGTACTCGGTCGCGGGCCGGCCGATCGTGCGGCCGGTCGGGGTGATGACGGGCACGCCCGCATCCGTCGCCCGGTCATCCTCGAAGTGATAGTATTCGACGGTGAGCGTGGTGTCCTTGCCCAGGCCGAAGGCGACGGAGGGCGCGATGCCCCAGCGCTGCGTGTCCTGCTTGTCCCGGTCCACCAGCTTGCTCGACTGGCCCATGATGTTCAGGCGGACGGCGGTGCTTTCGTCCACCTGCACGTTCACGTCGCCCGTGGCGCGGGCATAGGGGCCCATGCCGCCGGTCGCCACGCCGTTGTAGCTGTTGCCCAGGTGCGGGGTGCGGCTGATGATGTTCACGCCGCCGCCCACCGTGCCGGCGCCGCCCAGGGCGAAGCCGGACGGGCCCTTGAGCACGTCCACCTGCTCATAGGTGAAGGCGTCGCGCTGGAAGCTGCCGAAGTCCCGCAGTCCATCCACGAAGAGGTCGTTCTGGGCGTTGAAGCCGCGGATGCGGAACTGGTCGCCGTTCACGCCGCCATTGCCCTCGCCGATCGAGGAGGTGATGCCCGGGACGTTGCGCAGCGCCTGGTCGAGGGTGGTGACGTTCTGCTCCCGCAGCAGCTCCTGCGGGATGACGTTGATCGTCTGCGGCGTGTCCTGGACCGTGCCCGGCAGGCGGTCGAGCCCCGTGCTGCTCCTCAGCGTGTTGGGCGGCGCTGCGCCTTCCACATTCACCTGGGGGATGATCAGGGGCGAGGGGCTGAAGGCCGGGGCCTGGCTCTGCACCGGCGCCGTGCTGCCCGTCGCCGGGCTGGCGGTTTGCGCCTGGGCCATGGCCGAGGCGGAAACGGCAAGCCCGGCCACCAGCGCGCCCTGGGTCACCAGATCGCGCACTCCACTACGAGTCACCACGTAACACCCTCACGAATTGATAATGCGAGTGGTTATCACTATTGAATTCGTGAACGGTTACAAGCCGGCAATACGGGGAAATGTAAGCCTGGCTGTGAAACCGACCGCCCTGGTATGCTTTCTGCGTAATTTGTGACTTTTTTGCATCATAACGGCTGCTGGGCCACAGGGGTGCGGCCCGGCGCGGAAACCCGGAGGGGAGGGTTCCCAGCCGCCCCGGATCTGCTCTAGAAGCGCCTCTGTGCCTGGGAAGGCACCCTCGCGATTTGTCCGGCCAGCTTGCGGCGAGGTGAAAGAAGCGCGCTAAACGGCCGTGGCGCCGTTTCCGCGGCGCCCGACCGGGCCGGCTTCGTCCGCAGGGAACCCGGTTGATGGCCAAGCCCCTTTCCGACAAGCCGCTCCGCCCCGCCACGCTGCTCGTGCGCGGCGGCCAGGCCCGAAGCAATTTCGACGAGACCTCCGAGGCGCTCTTCCTCACCTCCGGCTTCGTCTATGACAGCGCCGAGCATGCGGAGGCCGCCTTCACCGGCGCCGCGCCGCACTACCAGTATTCCCGCTTCGGCAACCCGACCGTGACGGCGCTGGAAGCCCGGCTGGCGGCGCTGGAAGGGGCGGAGGCCTGTCGCGCGGTCGCCACCGGCATGGCCGCCGTCTCCGCCGCGCTGCTCAGCCACCTCAAGACGGGCGACCGCGTGGTGGCCTCCCGCGCCCTGTTCGGCTCCTGCCACTGGATCGTCTCCACCCTGCTGCCGCGCTACGGCATCCGCACGGAATTCGTGGAGGGCAGCGACCTCGAAGCCTGGCGCGCGGCGCTGGCGACCCCGGCCGATCTCGTGCTGCTGGAGACCCCGTCCAATCCGATGCTGGACGTGGTGGACCTGCGCGCCGTGGCCGACCTCGCCCATGCCGCGGGGGCGCTGGTGGTGGTGGACAACGTCTTCGCCACGCCGCTGCTGCAGCGGCCGCTGGAATTCGGCGCCGACGTGGTCGTCTATTCCACCACCAAGCATTTCGACGGCCAGGGCCGCACCCTCGGCGGCGCGGTGCTGGGGCGGCAGAAGTGGATCGAGGAGGTGCTGCAGCCCTTCACCCGCAACACCGGCCCAGCCCTGTCCCCCTTCAATGCCTGGGTGATCCTCAAGGGCCTGGAGACGCTGCACCTGCGCATGCCGGCGATGTGCCGCTCGGCCGAGGCGGTGGCGCGGTTCCTGGAAGGGCGCCCCGAGGTGTCGTGCACCCGCTATCCGACCCTGGAATCGCATACGCAGCGGGAACTGGCGATGCGCCAGATGTCGGCAGGCGGCACGATGGTCACCTTCGACCTCGCCGGCGGGCGCGAGGCCGCCTTCGCCTTCATGAACGCCCTGGGGGTCGTGGACATCTCCAACAACCTGGGCGACTCGAAGAGCCTGATCACCCATCCGGCCACGACCACCCATATGCGGATCGGCGCCGAGGAGCGGGCCAAGCTCGGCATCGGCGACGGCACGGTGCGCCTGTCGGTCGGGCTGGAGGACGAGCAGGACCTGATCGAGGACCTGGAAACCGCCCTGGGCGCCATCCGCCGCTGAGGCCGCTGCCCCGCCAGGGGGTGGGGCAGCCATCCCGTGACCGCAGCGCCGCCCCTCGCAAAGAGGGGCGGGGCCGCATCTCGCAGGCGGAACGGGCAGCGCCTATCTAGGCGCGGTGAAAGACGTCACCGATCCCTCCGCCACGCCCGACTTCCTGAACCACGACCGTCCCCCCGTGCCGGACCTGGTCGTGCCGCGCGGCGTGCAGCCCTTCCACCTCGCCAACCGGCCCGTGCGCGGCCGGCTGGTGCGGCTCGGCCCGCTGGCCGAGGCGCTGATCTCCCGACATGGCTACGCGCCCGATGTCGCGCGGCTGCTCGGCCAGTCGCTGGCGCTCACCGCCGGCCTCGCCGCGGCGCTGAAGTTCCGGGGGTCCTTCTCGCTCCAGGCCAAGGGCGATGGGCCGATCGGCATGCTGCTGGCCGACTGCACCGATACCGGCAGCCTGCGCGGCTATGCCCGGATCAGGGACGGTGCCGAGGGCGTGCCCAGGGGCGAGGCCGCGGCGCTGCTGGGCAAGGGCTACCTGGCCTTCACCTGCGACCAGGGCCAGGACATGGACCGCTACCAGGGTATCGTCGCCATCGAGGGCGAGACGCTTTCGGCGATGACCGACCGCTATTTCGAGACCTCCGAGCAGCTCCGCGCCTGGGTGCGCCTCGCCGCCGCGAGGACCGCCTCCGGCTGGCGCGCCTCTGCCCTGATCATGGAGCGCGTGGCGGGGGAGGGCGGCATCGGCACGCTGGACGAGGAGGAGCAGGAGGAGGCCTGGCGCACCGCGACCATCCTGGCCGGGACGCTGAAGGACGAGGAGCTCCTGGACGACACCCTGCCGCCGGAACGCCTGCTGCACCGTCTCTTCCACGAGGAGGAACTGGTGACCGACCGCGCCCGTTCGCTGTCCTATGGCTGCCGCTGCTCGCGGGCGCGACTCGCTTCGGTGCTGCAGTCCTTTCCGGGCGACGATCTCGACCACATGGCCGAGGACGGGCAGATCACCATGACCTGCGAGTTCTGCAACGTCGAGTTCCGCTTCGACCGCGCGGATGTGCGCTCTGGTGCGGGACGGGCCTGATCGGCTAACCCTCTCGCCCCACTTGCCTTTTCCTCCGGAGCCGCGAATCCGCATGATCGGCCGACGCCAAGCCCTGCTGCTGCCGTTGCCACTCCTGGCGGCCGCCTGCTCCGGTGGGGAGGCACCGGTGACACGGCCACGCCGGCTCGAAGGCTATGCCTGGCTCACCGCGCTGCGCCTGAACGTGGCCGGGCTCGACTTCCCGCCGCCGCAGCCGGGCGCGGTGATCCGGGCCGACCCGCCGGCGCCGCTGGTGCCGGCCACGGAGGTCGAGCGCATGGGGCGCGACCGCCTGTCCGCCGCCGGCACCAACGGCCGGGCCGTCTTCACCGTGGAGACCGCGGCCCTGACCCGCAGCCGCCAGTCGGGCGGCATGTTCACCGATGCCAGCGAGCGACTCGACTGCGTGCTGCGCTGCCGGCTCGCCATCCTCGGCGCGGACGGGCAGCAGCTCGCCTTCGCGGAGGCCGAGGCGCGGCGGGGCGCGGTGATGAACCTGGGCAGCGGCAACACCGCCGCCGGCAATGCGGAAGACGTGGTCGGCAAGGCGATGGACGACCTGAACGTGGAGTTCGAGGTCCAGGTGCGCCGGAACCTGCGCGACTGGGTGCAGGAGACGACGCCGGCCGTCCCCACCCCGGCGCCGGGCAGTATCGAGCGCGAAGAGCTTCCGCCCGGCTGAGAACAACCGCAGGATGGTGCTCCTGGAAAACCCGGAGCCGCTGCCCGGGGCGTGCGTGACGCCGCCATGAGGCATCCGGCCGCCGGGCCATCAGCCGGAGGAGTACCAGCATGGGAATCATCACCACCTCGAACCCCGAGGGCCTGCACGCGCCCCACGCGGCCTATTCCCATGCGGTCCTCATCCAGGGCGCCAGCAGGCGGCTCGTGGTCAGCGGCCAGGCGGGCGTCACGCCCGATGGCCGGATTGCCGCCCATGCGGACGAGCAGATCGACCAGGTCTTCCGCAACCTCGATACCGTCCTGAAGGCGCATGACATGACCCCGGCGAATGTCGTGCGGCTGACCGCCTATCTGGTGCAGCGCATCCATATCGGCCCCTGGCGCCGGCGGCGGGACCAATGGCTGAAGGGCCATCAGCCCGCCGCGACGCTGGTGCTGGTGAATGGCTTCGCCGACCCGCGCTTCGTGGCCGAGGTGGAGCTGGAGGCGGTAGCGTGAGCATGGCCTGGCCTGCCTCCCGGCCTGTTTCCCGAAGGGCTGCCTGGGGCGCCGGGCTGCTCCTGCTTGTCCTGGGCGGATGCGCGGCGGCCCCGGCGCCGGAGCCAGCCAACTCGGTGCCCCGGCCCCCGCCGATCGGCGACCGGCCGAACGCCCCTGCCGCCTCCGGTGGCCCCCGCGCGGAGACGGGGGCGCCGGTGGTGGCCGCATGGGGCCGCTCATGAGCCGGGCCGTGCTGGGCGTGGTGTTGGCGGCCGCGGCCCTCCTGGCGGGCTGCGCGCCGCCCGCGGTCCAGCCCGCGCCGCAGGGCTACCGGACTCCCTATCAGCCCCCGGAAACGCCGCAGCGGAACACCTGGGAACGGCCCTATGCGCCGCCCCCGGCCGTGCCGCAGCCGGACTACTACGCCAATCCCCAGGCGCCGGCCGTTTCCACCGGGCTGCGCTGAGGAGGCCCCGGCCCGGATGAGTCCGGTCCGGGGGGCGGCTCCGGCCTCAGATGATCGGCGTGGCCCTCGGGGCGCCGATCATGGCGAGGAATTCCTGCCGCGTGCTGCGCTGGTCGCGGAAGGCGCCAAGCATGCGGCTGGTGACCATGGTCACGCCCGGCTTGTGCGCGCCGCGCGTGGTCATGCACTGGTGCGCGGCCTCCACCACCACGGCGACGCCGTAGGGGTTCAGCACGTCCTGGATCGAGTTGGCGATCTGCGCCGTCAGCTTTTCCTGGATCTGCAGGCGCTTGCCATAGGCATCCACGACGCGCGCCAGCTTGGAGATGCCGACCACGCGGCCCCGCGGCAGGTAGCCGACATGGGCGCGGCCGATGATCGGCGCCATGTGGTGCTCGCAGGTGCTTTCCAGCCGGATGTCGCGCAGGACGACCATCTCGTCATAGCCTTCCACCTCCTCGAAGGAGCGCTGGAGCAGCTCGACCGGGTCCTCCTCGTAGCCGGCGAACCATTCGCGATAGGCCTTGGCCACGCGCTTGGGCGTGTCAAGGAGCCCCTCGCGGCCGGGATTGTCGCCCGCCCAGCGCAGCAGCGTCCGGATGGCGTTCTCCGCGTCCTGCTGCGTCGGCAGGGGCTCGTCCGGCTCCTGGTACGGAGGGAAGGGTGTGCTGATCAAATTCCGTTCCTCTGTTTCCATCCCCGGCCGGGGGACGGGGTGCGGCCCGCGCGGCGTCCGCCGGCATCCGGCGGGGCTGGCCGTTGCAGCGCCCGCTTCCGTCCGGCAACCGGTTTTGGCAGGGGTGCGGGAGGTTCCGCAACCATGGCGCGTATCAGTTCAGGATGACGCGCCCTTCGGGACTGTCCAGGCTGAAGGCGGGGATCTCGACATCGAAATTCTCGCCCGAGCCGGTGGCCACCATGTGATAGGCACCGCGCATGAAGCCCGAGGGCGTGGGCAGCGGTGTGCCGGAGGTGTATTCGAAGCTCTCCCCCGGCTCCAGGATCGGTTGCTCGCCCACCACTCCGTCGCCATGCACGCGCTGGGTGCGGGCCATCGCGTCGGTGATCAGCCAGCTTCGCTTCAGGAGCTGCACGGTCTCCCGACCGCCATTCTCGATCTCGACGCGATAGGCCCAGACGTAGCGCCCTTCCTCCTCCGAGGACTGGTCGGCCAGGTAATAGGTCCGCACGCTGACGCGGATTCCACGCGTGACGGCGACATAGGCATCTTGGCCAGCCATTCTGCTCAGCCTCCCGGAATCAGGTATGGCAACAGCCAGATAGGCGGAAACGGAAGCGGAATCGAGCTTCACGCAGAAGTTTCCCTGGATCGGGCGGCCCGGCCCGGCCCGGGGCTTGGCCCGGGCGCGGGGAGCGACGAGGCTGCGGCGCCCAGGGTGATGCCTGGGGGCCGCCCAGGGTGCCACGCGCGCCCCGGGGCGGCGGAGCGGGGCCTGCCGCACCTGTTCCGGCCCCCTATCGGGAGACGCCCTTCTTGCTTCTGCTGACCCGCCGCGCCGGCCTGTCGCTCCTGCCGCTGCTTGCCCTGCCGCTGGCTGCCCTGCCTCTGCGGGCAGGGGCGCAGCAGGGGCCGCCGCCCAGCCTCCAGGCCGCCGGGCGCCGGCTCGTGCTGAACGGCACCGGCCGGCGGCGGGTCTTCCTGTTCGAGGCCTTCCGCGCGGCGCTCTACCTGGAGACGCCCAGCCACGACGCGGAGTCCATCCTCGCCTCGCGGCAGGTGAAGCTGCTGATCCTGCGCTATTCCCGCGACATCCCGCGCGACCGGCTGGTGTCGGGCTGGGAGGACGGGTTCCGCGAGCGCTGCGCCTGCGCCATGCCGGACGACTTCCGCGCCCGGCTGCGCGACCTGCGGGAAGGGGAGGAGGAGACCTGGCTCTTCCTGCCCGACTATGTGGAGATCGCCTATGCGGGCGAGCGCCCGGTGCGGATGAACAATCCCCTGGGCGCGCGCATGCTGTCCGCCTTCATCGGCCCCAAGGCCCAGAGCAGTGCCCTGAGCCAGGGGCTGCTGGGGCTGTCCTGACCGCCCGCGACGCCGCCCGCCGGTGGCCGGGGGCCCATGCCGATGTGCCCCCTGGCCGATGGAGGTTCCGGCTTGGCTCCCTGGAGCCGGCCGGACGGCATGGCGCCGGAGGCATCTGTCCCTTCATCCTTGCCGCAGGGGCGTGCCACCATGTGCGTCACTTTAGGGTTTTAATCTTTTAGGATTTTAGGCCTTTATTTGACCGGGTGGGTAGTGGTCAACCTTCGGAGTGGTTGAAGCCTTGCCAGGATAGTTTAAGGATTAAATTCCTATACCCTGCGGCGGGTGGGAAGGCAAGGAAGGCTTGCGGAGCGATGGCCCTGCCCGTCCGCGCGGCGAGTCCGGCTGCGGCGCTCGTGGCCCGGGGGAAGGCTCCGCCTTGCCCCCGATAACCCCCATCCGCCAGGAGCCGGTGGCTCCTGGACCTGCCTTTCATTGGCTCCGGCTGCGGCCGGATCGCGCTGGAGAGCTTCGCTCTTCGGTGACGGCCAGTTCCGGGAGCGCGGAGAGGGTGTCTTCAGCTTCTTGGTGCCTGCCGTGCCCGCCAGTCCTGTGGGATGAACCGGCGGGGCTGTGGCGGAAGTGGCGGGCGCCAGGGCATCGGGTGCAGGGCCCGCAGGGTCCTGCCGGTGAGGGGGGGCCGGGGCGAGAGGCGGCGCCTCTCCCCCGGGGCTGGCCAGGGGATGCCGCGCCGGACCCTCGCCGGCGCGTTCAGCCGGTGGTGTCAGCCGGTGGTGTCAGCCGGTCTGGCGGGGGACGGCTTCGTGGTGGCGGATCACCTCCTTCACCACGAAGGCCAGGAACTTCTCGGCGAATTCCGGGTCCAGCTTCGCGTCGACGGCCAGGCGGCGCAGCCGCGCGACCTGCTCCGCCTCCCGCGACGGGTCGGCGGGCGGGAGGTGGTGCTCGGCCTTCAGATGGCCGACGCGCTGGGTGCAGCGGAAGCGTTCCGCCAGCATGTGGATGATCGCCGCATCGATGTTGTCGATGCTGTCGCGCAGGGATCTGAGTTCCGGCAGGATGGCCGGTGCCGCTTCTGTCATCGGCGAAGCCTTCTTGATGAGATGTCGGGCGCCTCGCGCGGGCGCCTCCGCACCCCCCGATTAGACCAGGGGCGTTCCGGCGGGAACGCCGTGGCGCCCCGGCTTAAGCGGGGGGCAGGGCGCGCGCGTCAGGGTGCGAGCAGCGCCCGGACCGCCTCCATCTCCACCTCCTCGATCCGGGCGGGATGCCAGCGCGGCGACTGGTCCTTGTCCACCACCACGGCGCGCACCCCTTCCGCGAAGTCCGGCTGGCGGATCACCCGGCGCGCCAGGGCACGCTCGGTGCGGAGGCAGGTGGCGAGGTCGTGTCCGCCGCCGATGCGGAACAGTTCCCGCGTGACGCAGAGGCTCATCGGCGACATCCGGCGCAGCGTGGCGATCTGCTCCGCGGCCCAGCCGGTCCCCTCGGCCTCCAGCGCCTCCAGGATATGCGGCACGGTGCCGGCGGCGAAGCAGCGGTAGATGGCCTCCGCCTGCGTCGTCACCGCGCCATGCGGGGCCGGACGCGTATGGGCCGTGATGGCGGCCTCGGCGTCGCCTTGCAGGAGGGCCTGGCGCAGGGCCGGCAGTTCCTCCGCCGGGCAGAAATGCGTGGCCAGCCCGGCCTCCACCGCCTCGGCCCCGCGCAGCCGGGCGCCGGTCAGGCCCAGCCAGTTCCCGAGCGCGCCTTCCAGGCGTGGCAGGCAGTGGGAGGTGCCGACATCGGGGAAGAAGCCGATCGCGGTTTCCGGCATGGCGAGCAGCGCCTTTTCCGTCACCACGCGGTGGGAGCCGTGCAGCGAGACGCCGATGCCGCCGCCCATGCAGATCCCGTCGATCAGGCTGACCCAGGGCTTGGGGAAGGCCGCGATGGCCCCGTTCAGCGCGTATTCGGTGGCGAAGAAGTGGTCGGCCGCCACGCCGTCCCCGTCCAGAACCGACTGCCGGATGAGGCGGATGTCGCCGCCCGCGCAGAAGGCGCGGCCGCCCAACCCTTCGAGGAGCACCAGCCGCACCGACGGGTCCTCGCCGAAGCGGCGCAGGGCCTCGGCCAGCGCGTCGATCATCGTCTGGTCCAGCGCGTTCAGCGCCTTCGGCCGGTCGAGCTGGATCACCCCGGCGGCGCCCTCGATCCGCGTGGCGATTCCCGTGGCGTTCCCCATCTGGCCCTGGCTCATCCGCATTTCCTCCTGTCCGTCGCGCATCATGGCACCGGAGAGGCGGTTGACGGCAACCGGGGGGACCCGCAGTTTCCGCGGCCATGACGACCCATCTGGTGCGCTTCGAGGATGTGGAGAAGCGCTACGACGCCGGCGCGCCGGCGGTGCGTGGCCTCAACCTCTCCATCCGGCGGGGGGAGCTGCTGACGCTGCTGGGTCCCTCCGGCTCGGGCAAGACCACGACGCTGATGATGCTGGCGGGCTTCGAGCAGCCGAGCCAGGGGCGCATCCTGCTGGACGGCAAGGACATCGCCCATACCCCGCCGCACCGGCGCGGCATCGGCGTGGTGTTCCAGTCCTATGCTTTGTTTCCGCATATGACCGTGGCGGAGAACATCGCCTTTCCGCTGGAGGCGCGGGGCGTGGCGAGGGCGGAGCGCGAGGCCCGCGCGCGGCGGGCGCTGGAGACGGTGCGCCTGCCGGGCCTGGGCGACCGGCGGCCGGCGCAGCTTTCCGGCGGGCAGCAGCAGCGCGTCGCCCTGGCGCGTGCCCTGGTCTTCGAGCCGCCGATCGTGCTGCTGGACGAGCCGCTGGGCGCGCTGGACAAGTCGCTGCGCGAGGAGATGCAGTTCGAGATCCGCCGCCTGCACCGCGAGCTCGGCGTGACGATGATGTATGTCACCCACGACCAGGGGGAGGCGCTGGTGCTGTCCGACCGCGTGGCGGTGTTCCGGGGTGGCCGCATCCGGCAGCTTGCCCCGCCGCGCGACATCTACGACCGGCCGGCCGATGCCTTCGTGGCCGGCTTCGTCGGGGAGAACAACAGCCTGCCCGGCCATGTCCTGGCCATGGAGATGGAGGAGGCGCGCATCCGGCTGGATTGCGGCGTGGTGGTGCGGGCCACCGCCGCGGTGGGCGTGGGGCCCGGCAGCCGCTGCATCGTCGCGATCCGGCCGGAGCGTCTGGCGGTCGCGCCCATGCGGGCGGAGGAGATGGGCGAGGATGCGGTGCCGGCGCGGCTGGAGGAGATCGTCTTCGGTGGCGACCACCTGCGCCTGCGCCTCTCGATCGGCGCAACAGGGGGCGGCGAAGGGGAGGGGGCGCGGGCCGAGGTGATCGCCAAGCGGCCCGCGACCGGCGTGCTGCCCCAGCCCGGCGGCCCGGCGGCCCTGGCCTGGGATTTGTCGCAGGCCATCGCCTTTCCCGTGGAATGACGGCGCCCTCTGTTGGGGGCGTGCCGGGTCAGCCCTGCAGGAGGTTCGGCGGCAGCAGCGCGGCGCGTGGCCCGATGGGCTGCCACTCCATCCGGCGCGGGTTCCGCCGCAGGAGGCCGTGGCCCAGCCGGGCCTCGACCGTGCGCCGCAGGCCCGCATCGAGGGTGACGCGCGGCACCCAGTTCAGCAGGTTCCAGGCGGGCCGGGTGTCCACCGCCGTTTCCAGCTCGTGCGGGCGGGGCGGCAGGGCGCCGTAGACCGGCTCGACCGAGGGGTCGATCAGGTCCACCAGCTTCTGCACCACGTCGCGCACCGAATGGGCGACGCCGGTGCCGACCTCGATGCTCCGGCCGAGCGCCGCCTTGCTGACGCCGGCATGCACCAGCGCGCCGACGATGTCGTCCACATAGGTCCAGTCGGCGAGGCGGGCACCGTTGCCCAGATGCGGCGCCCGGCCATGGCGCAGCTCCTCGATCACGTAGGGCACCAGCTTGCTGGCGTCGCGCTGGCCGGGGCCGTAGGTCATGGCGATCCGGATATCGACGCAGCGCATGTCGTAGAGGCTGTCGAACAGCCGGGCATAGGCGGTGGCGGCGGCCTTCGAGGCGGCGTAGGGCGAGCGCGGCGCCTCGTCCGGCGCCGAATGCGCCTCGACCGAGCCGGCCAGCACCACGCGCTCGACGCCCCGCCCGGCGGCGGCCAGCAGGATGTTGACGGTGCTCACGAGGTTGTCGCGCAGCGTGGGCAGCACGGCTTCGGCGCTGCGCGAGCCGGTCACCGCGGCGCTCATGTGGAAGATGATCTCGGGCTGCGTCAGGCGGAGGAGCGACTCGATCTCGCCCGGCACCGCCGGGTCGCAGCGCCACCAGAGCGGCGCGGCCTCGCCGTCCTCGTCCTGCGGGATCTCGCCGCGGGTGGTGCCATGCACCTCGGCGCCGGCTTCCAGCAGGGCACGGCACAGGGCGCTGCCGATGAATCCGCGCGCACCCGTCACGAGAACGGAACGGCCCCGCAGGGCGGCCAGGATCGGATCATCGCTGCCGGGTCGGATCATCTCACACCCATGATCAGTCATTCGGAGTGGATCAAAATTGATATGATTCGAGCCGTTTATCAAGAATTTCGTTTCTTTTTATGGATCATGCCGCGAAATCTTGCTGCGATGCAAAAGTTTTCCGTGCTTGCGCCGCGCGGCCGGCGCCGGACTCCCCGGCCGCCCATTCCGCCGCCGTTTCCGCTGGCGATGCTTTGCTCTAGCCTTCGCCGGCAGGGCAGGGAGGCAGAACCATGATGCCGCGAAGCATGTTTCCGGTCGGGCACGGCGCCGGGAGGGCAGGCATCGCCCGAAGGCGCGTTTTCCGGGCGGCGTGGCTGGCGGCCTGCCTTCCCGTCCTGGTCCCCCTCCTGGCGGCCTCCCCGGCGCGGGCGCAGCAGCGCGACCTGACCGTGGTGTCCTGGGGCGGCGCCTATCAGGACGCGCAGCGGGAGGTCTATTTCCGCCCCTTCCAGACGAAGACGAACACGCGGCTGCTGGAGGAAAGCTGGGATGGCGGCGTCGGCGTGCTGCGCGCCAAGATCCAGTCCGGCGCCAACAACTGGGATGTCGTGCAGGTCGAGAGCGAGGAACTGCTGCTCGGCTGCGACGAGGGCCTGTTCGAGAAGATGGACTGGGCGGCCATCGGCGGTAAGGACCACTACATCCCGCAGGCGGTGGGCGAATGCGGCGTCGGCACGATCCTCTATTCCTTCGTGCTGGCCTATGACCGCAACCGGATGGCGAACGGCCCCGCGAACTGGGCCGATTTCTTCGACACGAAGAAATTCCCCGGCAAGCGCGGCCTGCGCCGCGGGCCGAAGACGACGCTGGAGATCGCGCTGCTCGCCGACGGGGCGAAGCCGGAGGAGGTGTACAGGCTGCTGGGCACGGAGGCCGGGGTGGACCGCGCCTTCCGCAAGCTCGACAGCATCCGCGACAGCCTGGTTTGGTGGGAACGCGGCGCGCAGCCGCCGCAGCTCCTGGCCTCGGGCGAGCTGGCCATGGCCGTGGCCTATAACGGCCGCATCGACGCGGCCAACAGGCAGGATGGGCAGAACTTCGCCATCTCCTGGCCCGGCAACCTCTACACGCTGGATTCCTGGGTGATCATGAAGGGCACGCCGAACCGCGACCGGGCCCTGCAGTTCCTGAACTTCGCCGGCCAGCCCGAGATCCAGGCCGAGCTGCCGCCGAAGATCCCCTATGGCGTCACCGCGAAGGGCGCCAACGACCATATCGCGCCCGCCGTGCTGGCCAACCTGCCGACCACGCCGGAGCACATGGAAGGCGCGCTGCGGATCGACGACCAGTTCTGGCTCGACAACCTCGACCGGCTGAGCCAGCGGTTCAACAACTGGCTGTCGCGCTGATCGCGGGGGCGCCCCCGATATGGTCCATGCGATGCTTCATGCGATGCCTCCCCGGCGGCTTTCCGCCGGGGGCGGAGGGTGGTAGCCGGGGCCGCCCCGCCACCACCGCCTTCCGCCGCCGGGGCGCCCCGGAGCCCGGATGAGGGCCGGGACGGCCGGCGGACCCTTTCCTCGGGAGATCCATGCCGAACCGCCGCGAACGCCTCGCCGCCGCCCTGCTGGTCGCGCCGCTGCTGCTCTTCCTGCTGGGCGTCTTCCTGCTGCCGATCGGCGCCTTCCTCTGGCGCGCGGTGGCGGAAACGGATGTGGCGCCGGCCCTGCCGCGCACCCTGGTCGCGTTGCGGGACTGGGATGGGCGGGACCTGCCGGGCGAGGCCGCCTTCGAGGCGCTGGCGGCGGACCTGCGGGCGGCGCGCGCGGCCGATCAGGCAGCGGGCGGCGGCGGCCTGATCCCCCGCGCCGCGGCGCGGCTGAATGCCGAGATCCCCGGCTTCCGCTCCACCCTGCCGGCCACGGCGCGGCGGCTGGCCAGCCCGGAGGCGCCGGCCCGCGAGACCATCCTGGCCGCCAGCCCGGACTGGTCGAAGCCCGGGAGCTGGGCCGCCATACGGCGCACCGGAGGGCCGCTTTCCGACCTGAACCTGCTTGCCGCGCTCGATCTCCGGCGCGATGCGGCGGGGAGCGTCGCCGCGGTGCCGCCCGATCAGGCGGTGTTCCGGGGCGTGCTGCTGCGGACGCTCTGGATCTCCCTGCTGGCCACGCTGCTCAGCCTGCTGCTCGGCTATCCGCTGGCCTATCTGATCGCCACCGCGCCGCCGCGCCTCGCCCTGTGGATGCTGGGCGCGGTGACGCTGCCGCTCTGGATCAGCGACGTGCCGCGCATCGCCTCCTGGATCGTGCTGCTGCAACGGGACGGCGTGGTGAACACGCTGCTCACCGCCACCGGCCTGCTGCGGGAGCCCGCCTCCTTTCTCTTCACGCGCGGCACGGTGCTGCTGGCCACGGTGAACCTGCTGCTGCCCTTCGCGGTGCTGCCGATCTATGCCTCGCTGCGGGCGCTGGACTGGCGGCTGCCGCGGGCGGGGCTGTCGCTGGGGGCATCGCCGTGGCGGGTCTTCCGCCGCGTGACGCTGCCGCTCTCCATGCCGGGGGTGGGGGCCGGGGCGCTGCTGGTCTTCATCCAGGCGCTGGGATTCTATGTGACGCCGGCGCTGCTGGGCGGGCCGAACGACCAGATGCTGCCCTATTTCATCGGCTTCTACGCCAACCGCACGGTGAACTGGGGGCTGGCGGCGGCGCTGTCGGTGGTGCTGCTGCTGGCGGTGGCGATCGTCGTGGCGCTCTATGCGCGGCTGGTCGGGTTCAACAAGGTTCGCATGGCATGACCCGGCTGCCTGCCTCCCGCCTGCTGCTCTGGCTCTTCGGCCTGCTGGTGATGCTGTTCCTGCTGGGGCCGCTGCTGGCGATCGTGCCGCTCTCCTTCTCCGCCGGCTCCTTTCTCACCTATCCGCTGCCGGGGCTGTCGCTGCGCTGGTATGCCGACTTCCTCACCTCCGACTTCTGGATGCCGGCGCTGCGCAACAGCCTGGTGATCGGGCTGGGTGCCTCCGCCATCGCCACGGTGCTGGGCACGGCCGCGGGTTTCGGCCTGTGGCGCGCGCGCTTTCCGGGGCAGATGCTGGTGCTCGGCGTGCTGATGACGCCGCTGGTGATGCCCTCGATCATCGTGGCGGTGGCGCTGCTCCTGGCCTTCGGGCCGCTGGGGCTGACCAGCAGCTTCACCGGCATGATCCTGGCCCATGCGGCGCTGGGCGCGCCCTTCGTGGTCACCACCGTCTCCACCGCCCTGGCGCAGTTCGACCCGGTGCTGCTGCGCGCCGCCTCGGCCTGCGGCGCGGGGCCGGGGCTGGCCTTCCGCCGCGTGGTGCTGCCGCGCATCGCGCCGGGCGTGGCGGCGGGGGCGCTCTTCGCCTTCGCCACCTCGCTGGACGAGGTGGTGGTGGCGCTGTTCATCTCCGGCCCGGCGCAGCGCACCCTGCCGCGCCAGATGTTCTCCGGCCTGAACGACCAGATCAGCCTGACCATCACCGCCGCCGCCACGATCATGGTGGCGCTGGCGCTGGTTCTCCTGCTGGCGCTCGGCTGGCTGCGCCGGGGGCGCTGACGCGCGGCGCGGCGGGCCGCTCAGGGGGCGGCCAGCAGGTCGCCGATCCGGGCCGCCAGGGCCTCGCTGGCGAAGGGCTTGGTCATGATGTGCATGCCCGGCGCCAGGTTGCCGTCGCCCACCACGGCCGCCTCGGCATAGCCGGTGATGAACAGCACCTTCAGATCCGGCCGCACGATCCGCGCGGCATCGGCCATCTGCCGGCCGTTCATCCCGCCGGGCAGGCCGACATCGGTGACCAGCAGGTCGATCCGCCGGCCGGATTGCAGGAGGTTGAGGCCGACGGAGCCCTCCGCCGCCTGGAGCACCTCGTAGCCCCGGTCCTCCAGCAGTTCCGCCAGCAGCATCCGCACGCTGGGCTCGTCGTCCACCACCAGGATCACCTCGCCGGCGCCCTCGCGCGGCGCCGCCACGGGCTCCCGCGGCTCCGCCGCCGCCGCCGGGCGCGCATGACGCGGCAGGAAGAGGCAGACCGAGGTGCCGCGACCAGGTGCCGACCGGATATGCGCCTGGCCGCCCGATTGCCGGGTGAAGCCGTAGATCATGGACAGGCCCAGACCCGTGCCCATGCCCAGCGGCTTGGTGGTGAAGAAGGGGTCGAAGGCCTTCGCCACCACCTCCGGCGGCATGCCCGCGCCGTCGTCGGAGACACACAGGCGGATATAGGGGCCGGGGGACAGGTCGCGTTCCCGCGCCGCCTCCTCGCCGAGGGCGACGTTCTTCGTCGCGATGCGCAGCGTCCCGCCCTCCGGCATCGCGTCGCGCGCGTTGATGCAGAGGTTGAGCAGCGCGTTCTCAAGCTGCGGCGGGTCCACGAGCGTCATCCAGAGCCCGGGCTCCGGCGTGACTTCGATGGCGATGTCGGGGCCCATGGTGCGGCGGATCAGCTCCTCCATCCCGGCCACGAGGCGGTTCACGTCGGTGGGCCGGGGATCGAGCGTCTGGCGGCGGGAGAAGGCCAGCAGCCGGTGGGTGAGCGCCGCCGCGCGCCGGGCCGCGTCCAGCGCCGCCTCCGTGTAGCGGCCGACCTCGGCGGGGCGGCCCTGGGCGATGCGGGTGTTCGTCAGCTCCAGGCCGCCGATGATGCCGGTGAGCAGGTTGTTGAAGTCGTGCGCCAGCCCGCCGGTGAGCTGGCCCACCGCCTCCATCTTCTGCGCCTGCCGCAACTGCTCCTCGGCCCGTTTCAGGGCTTCCGCCTGTTCCCGCTCGGCGGTCACGTCGCGGCCGATGAAGACCACCACGTCATCTCCCGCCGTGGCCGACCAGGAGATCCAGCGGTGGCCGCCGTCCCGGTGCCGGCAGCGGCTGTTGCCGAAGAGCAGTCGCTCCGGGGCCCGGAGGCGCGCGATGTCGCCCGCCGTGGCGGCGGCATCCTCCGGCCGCAGCAGGTCGGGCAGGCGCCGCCCGATCAGCTCCGCCTCGGTCCAGCCCAGGCAGGCCGTCCAGGCGGGGTTCACCGCCTCGATGACCGCGTCGGGCCGCATCACCGCCATGAGGTCGCTGGAAAGCTGCCAGAGGTGGTTCCGCTCGCGCGTCCGCTCCTCCACCCGCTGCTCCAGCGTGGCGTTCAGCTCCTTCAGGCGCGCCTCGCTCTCGCGGAGCGCCAGGTCGGCCCGGGCGCGGGCGGTGACGTCGGCGCCCTCCACGAAGATGCCGTTCACCTGGCCGGAATCGTCCCGGATCGGCTGATAGACGAAATCGACGTAGCGCTCGTCCACGGGCCCGCCCGGCACCGGTTCGGCCGCGAAGCGGGAGCCGGTCGCCACAAAGGGCTCGCCGCTCCGGTACACCTTGTCCAGCAGGGCCAGATAGCCCTGGGCGACCGCATCCGGCAGGGCCTCGGCCACCGTCCTGCCGAGGATCTCGCGCCGCCCGACCAGGGCGCGGTAGCTGGGATTGGCGAGCACGAAGCGGTGCTCCGGCCCTTGCAGCAGGGCCATGAAGGTCGGCGCCTGCTCGAAGAGGCGCGACATCCGTTCCTGCTCCTCCGCGACGCGGCGCTCGGCCAGGACCCGCTCGGTGATCTCGATCCCCTGGTTCAGCAGCCCGGCGATGCCTCCGTCCTCGCCACGGATCGGGGTCGCGGTGAAGAACCAGTGGGTGATCTCGGGCCGGCCCCGCCGGATCATGGGGAGCTCGACATTCTCCTGCGCGAAGCCGCGCCCGGTCGCCATGGCCTGGAGGAAGGGCGAGGCGATCTGATCCCAGGTGCTGCCCCAGACCTCGGCCACGGG
The DNA here is from genome assembly GCF_001941945.1 of Roseomonas gilardii. Lineage (NCBI taxonomy): Bacteria > Pseudomonadati > Pseudomonadota > Alphaproteobacteria > Acetobacterales > Roseomonadaceae > Roseomonas > Roseomonas gilardii. The sequence goes on from NZ_CP015583.1 coordinate 1,120,868, forward strand.
GCGCCCCAGGGCGGCGGGATGGCGGTCCGCCATCGAGGGGATGTAGCTGTCGTTGTAGAGCATCCGCAGCTCCGGGCCCCAGAGGATGGTGCCGAGCAGCGGGGAGTTCAGGCAGGCCGACAGGGTGGAGCGGAGCGACTGCGGCCAGGTGTCCGGCGACCCGAAGGGCGTGGCCTCCCAGTCATGGGCGCGCATCCGGGCCCCCATCTCGCCACCGCCCGCCAGGAAGGGCCAGCGGCCCGCCCGATCCTCAGCCACGCAATGCTTCCCGTCTCCCTCGCCGGTCCGGTCGGTGCCCCCCCGCCCGGTGCTGATGTTCAAGGCCGAAGCCCATCCGGGCCGGGGGTCCGGCGGGTACGGCCCGCGGATACCGGCGGATATAGGGGGAAAGCACGGCGGGCGACAGGCTGACCCCGGACGGCGCCGGCCTGGACGGGGGGCAGACCGGGCTCCAGGCCGGTTCCACGCGCCCCTTTCCCACGCGCCCCTTTCCCACGCGCTTGGGATCGGCCGCCATCTTCCGCGTCCCGCGCTCTCCCCGCAGGATGACGGAGGCCGGGCATCCCTCGGCCGGGCGGTGCGGGGGAGAGCGGGATGGCCTGGGCCATGGTGGTCGTGGCGGGGTTGCTGGAGATGGTCTGGTCCTATGCGGCCAAGCAGTCGCAGGGCTTCACCCAGTGGGGCTGGGGGGCTTTGACGATCCTGGCCTCGCTCGTCAGCTTCCTGCTGCTGACCTTCGGCATGCGCGGCCTGCCGCTCGGCACGGCCTATGCGGTCTGGACGGGCATCGGGGCGATCGGCACCTTCATCGTCGGCATCCTGCTGCTGGGCGAGTCCACCAGCATCTGGCGGATCGCCAGCGGGCTGCTGATCGTCGCGGGGGTGATCGGCCTGCGCCTGACGAGTTCCGAATAGCGGCGTCCGGCGCCTCCGGCGGCGCTCTCCAGCCTGTGTTTCAGTTCCGCCGAAACCCGCATCCGCCTGCCGCGAGGCGCGTTCAGCCGGTACGGGCCCGGCCCGCTTCCCCGGAGGAGCCATGCCGGCGGCGGGAGGGCCGGGGCCCACCAGAGTGCCCGCCAGCAGGAAGGAACGGAGCGTCATGAACCCAGCACTCGGCCGCCGCGGCTTCGCCCTCGGGGTGGCTGCCCTTGCCACGGCCCTTCCCGGCCTGCGTTCCGGCGGTGCCAGGGCGCAGGCGCTGTCTCCCGGCCCCCACACGTTGCCGCCGCTGCCTTATGCCTTCACGGCCAACGAGCCGCATATCGACGCGCAGACCATGGAGCTGCACCACGACAAGCACCATGCGGCCTATGTGAACAACCTCAACGCGGCGCTGAAGGATCACGGCCAACTGGCGGCCCTGCCGTTGCAGCAGCTCCTGGCCCGGATCGACAGCGCGCCGGAGGGCATCCGCACCGCGCTGCGCAACAATGGCGGCGGCCATGCCAACCACACGATGTTCTGGGAGATCATGGGGGGCAAGGGGGGCGCCCCGTCCGGGGAGCTTGGCCAGGCGATCGAGCGCGACCTCGGCGGCTTCGACAAGTTCAAGGCGGAGTTCAACCGGCGGGGCGGGGCGCGCTTCGGCTCCGGCTGGGTCTTCGTCACCGTGGACCGGGACGGGAAGCTGGCGCTGACCGACTTGCCGAACCAGGACAGCCCGCTGATGTCCGGGCAGATGGTGCTGATGGGCAACGATGTCTGGGAGCACGCCTACTACCTGAAGTACCAGAACCGGCGCCCCGAATACCTCCAGGCCTGGTGGAACGTGGTGAACTGGGAGAAGGTGGCGCAGCGCTATGCCGCCGCGAAATCGGGCAGCCTGACGATCTGACGGGGGGCGCCGGGCGCCCCGAGGGCAGGCTCTGGGGGCAGGTTCTGGGGGCAGGGGGCGGGAGCCGGTTTGCATCCGGCTGCGCCTCGCCATTCCGGTGTGATGTCTTATATGATTATCGCACCGGAGGTTCCGTCATGCTCGCCCAGCTCCCGCCCAAGCCCGAGATCCTCGCACGGCAGGAAGAGATCGTGGCGGCCCTGCGCGCCATCATCCCCGCCGGCCCGCGTGGCGAGGGGGTGATCGGCGAGCCGTTGCGCCTGCGCGCCTATGAGACGGACGGGCTGTCCGCCTATCGCCAGCCGCCGCTGGCCGTGGTGCTGCCGGAAAGCACGGAGCAGGTGGCGGCGGTGCTGCGGTATTGCCACCGGAACGGCATCCGGGTGGTGCCGCGCGGCGCGGGGACCAGCCTGTCGGGCGGGGCGCTGCCCATGGCCGATTCCGTGGTGATCGGCATGATGCGGATGAACCGGGTGCTGGAGGTGGATTTCGAGGACCGGCTGGCCGTGGTGGAGGCCGGGGTGACCAATATCGGCATCACCAAGGCGGTGGAGGGGGAGGGGTTCTTCTATGCCCCGGACCCGTCCTCGCAGCTCGCCTGCATGATCGGCGGCAACGTGATGATGAATTCCGGCGGGGCGCACTGTCTGAAATACGGTGTCACCGCCAACAACCTGCTGGGCGTCACCTTCGTCACCATCGAGGGCGAGGTGATCCGCATCGGGGGCGGGCACCTGGATGCGGCGGGCTATGACTGGCTTGGCCTGATCACCGGCTCCGAGGGGCAGCTCGGCCTCGTCACCGAGGTCACGGTGCGCATCCTGCGCGGGCCGGAGGGGGCGCGGGCCATGCTGGCGGCCTTTCGCGGCGTCGAGGTCGCGGGCCAGGCGGTGGATGCCATCATCGCCAGCGGCGTGATCCCCGTCGCGCTGGAGTTCATGGACAAGCCCTGCATCCATGCCTGCGAGGCCTTCGCCCATGCGGGCTATCCGCTGGAGGCCGAGGCGATGCTGATCATCGAGGTCGAGGGCAGCCCGGAGGAGCAGGACATGCTGCTGGGCCGCATCAAGGACATCTGCGCCCGCTTCGACCCGATCAGCATGAAGGTCTCGCAATCGGCCGAGGAGAGCATGGCGATCTGGAAGGGCCGCAAGGGCGCCTTCGGGGCCGTCGGGCGCATCTCGCCGGATTATCTCTGCATGGACGGCACCATCCCGACCGGGGAGCTGCCGCATGTGCTGCGCCGGATGGAGGAGATGTCGGAGGCCTGCGGGCTGAAGGTCGCCAATGTCTTCCATGCGGGCGACGGCAACCTGCACCCGCTGATCATGTTCGACGCCAACGACCCGGAGAGCTTCCGCAAGGCCGAGGCCTTCGGCGCCGATATCCTGAAGCTCTGCGTCGAGGTCGGCGGTTGCCTGACCGGCGAGCATGGCGTCGGCGTCGAGAAGCGGGACCTGATGAGCGTGCAGTTCACGCCGAGGGAGCTGGCGCAGCAACGCCGCATCAAATCGGCCTTCGACCCGGACTGGCTGCTGAACCCGTCCAAGGTCTTCCCGCTGGAGCCGGCGCCCGGGATCGCCGCGGAGTGACGATGAGCGACATCCCGGTAGGCAATATCCCGGTGGGTGACATCCTGGCGCCGGCGGAGGAAGCCAGCGTGGCGCGCGTGGTGGCCGAGGCCCATGCGGCCGGCGAGCCGCTGCTGGTCGAGGGTGGCGGCACGAAGCGCGCCGCGCTGCGCCCGGTGCAGGCGGCGCGCAGCCTGTCGCTGCGGAACCTGTCCGGCATCACCTTCTACCGGCCACAGGAGATGGTGATCTCCGCCCTGGCCGGCACGCCGATCCCGGAGATCGAGGCCGCGCTGGCCGAGCGGGGGCAGCAGCTCATCGCCGAGCCACCCGACCCGCGCCCGATCTTCGGCGGCGAGGCCGCGGCGACGCTGGGCGGCACGGTGGCGGCCAACCTGTCCGGCCCGCGCCGGATCAATGGCGGCGCGATGCGCGACCATGTGCTGGGGGTGCGCTTCGTGAACGGGGAGGGGGAGGTGCTGCGCTCCGGCGGGCGGGTGCTGAAGAACGTCACCGGGCTCGACCTGTGCAAGCTGCTCTCCGGCTCCCACGGCACGCTGGGGGTGATGACCGAGATCACGCTCAAGGTCCTGCCCGCTTCCGAGGCCACGGCGACGCTGGCGGTGCGGGTGCCGGACCTGAAGCATGGCGTGGGTGCGCTCGCCGCGGCGCTGGGCAGTCCCTTCGGCGTTTCCGCCGCCGCGATCCTGCCCGAGGGCCATGCGGCGCTGGGGCTGGACGGGGTGCTGGCGGTGGCGCGGCTGGAGGATTTCTCCGAGTCCGTGCGCTACCGTGCCGAAAGGCTGCGCGAGGCGCTGGGCCTCTACGGTGCGCTGACGCTGATCGAGGGCGAGGATTCCCGCGCCCTGTGGCGCGCGGTGCGTGATGCCGTGCCGCTCGGGGCCGCGCCGGAGGAGGCGGTCTGGCGCGTTTCCCTCCGCCCCTCCGCCGCGCCGGGCGTGGCCGAGGCGCTGCGGCGGGAGTTCGGCGCGAGGCTGCTGCTCGACTGGGGCGGCGGGCTGGTCTGGGTGGCGGGGCCGGCGAGCGAGGCCGCCCATGCGGCGGTGATGCGGGCCGCGCTGTCGGCGGGGGGCACCTTCCTGCTCTTCCGTGGGCCGGAGCCGCTGCGTGCCGCGGTGCCCGTGATCCCCGAGGAGGTGCCGGCGCTCGCCGCCCTCTCGCAACGCGTCAAGGCCGCGCTCGATCCGCGCGGCATCCTCAATCCGGGCCGCCTGCGGGCGGCCTGAGCACGAGACGGACATGCAGACCAGCTTCACCGCCGAGCAGCTCGAAGATCCCGACACGCGGGACTCGAACACGATCCTGCGCACCTGCGTGCATTGCGGCTTCTGCACCGCGACCTGCCCGACCTTCGTGCTGCTGGGTGACGAGCTCGACAGTCCGCGCGGCAGAATCTATCTGATCAAGGACATGCTGGAGAGCGGCAAGCCCGCCACGGAGGAGGTGGTGCGGCATGTGGACCGCTGCCTCTCCTGCCTGTCCTGCATGACCACCTGCCCCTCGGGCGTCCACTACATGCATCTGGTGGACCATGCCCGGCACTATATCGAGGAGACCTATACCCGCCCGCTGCCGGAGCGCCTGCTGCGCCGCGTGCTGGGCTGGGTGCTGCCGAGCCCGGCGCGCTTCCGGCTGGCGCTGACGGGCGCGCGGCTGGCCCGGCCCCTGCGCGGGCTGATCCCCGGGCGTTCCGTCACGTCGCAGCGGCTGCGCGCCATGCTCGACCTGGCGCCGGCCAGCCTGCCTGCCGCCAGCCCGATGCAGGCGCCGCAGGTCCACCGGGCGGAGGGCGCGCGGCGCGGGCGGGTGGCGCTGCTCACCGGCTGCGCGCAGCAGGTGATCGGACCTTCGATCAACGAGGCGACGATCCGCCTGCTGACCCGCATGGGGCTTGATGTGGTGGTGACGAAGGAGCAGGGCTGCTGCGGCGCGCTGAACCACCACATGGGCCACCACGATCCCGCGATGGCGCAGGCACGGGCGAATATCCTGGCCTGGAGCCGCGAGATCGAGGGGGAGGGGCTGGACGCCATCGTCATCAACACCTCCGGCTGCGGCACCACGGTCAAGGATTATGGCCACATGTTCCGCGAGGAGCGGGAAAGCGAGCGCGCCGGCAAGGTGGCCGCGCTGGCGATGGATGTCTCGGAGGTGCTGACGCGCTTCGGCTACAAGCCTTCCCGGTCCGCGCCGGGGCTGAGCGTCGCCTATCACGCCGCCTGTTCCCTGCAGCACGGGCAGAAGATCACCGCCCTGCCGAAGGACCTGCTGAAGCGCGCCGGCTTCACCGTGAAGGAGGCCGCGGAGGGGCATCTCTGCTGCGGTTCCGCCGGCACCTACAACCTGATGCAGCCGGAGATCGCGGGGCAGTTGCGGGAGCGCAAGCTGGGCAACATCGACCGCACCGGGGCGGACCTGATCGCGGCGGGCAATATCGGCTGCCTGACCCAGCTCGCGGGCGGTGCGCGCCCGACGGTGCACACGGTGGAGCTGCTGGACTGGATGGCGGGCGGGCCGGAGCCGGCAGCGGTGACGGGGCTCGCGGCGCGCCGGGCTGCCTGAGGGGCTGCCTGGGGGTGGGGCCGGAAAGGCATCTTTCCAGCGTGGAAACGGCAAGCTAAAGATTCCGTAAGGCCGGCACATCCGAGATGCCGCCGATGGAAACGGGACAAGAATGAATCGTCGCAAGTTTCTCGCGGGTGCCGGGCCCGCGCTGGCCCTGCCCGCCGCCGTCGCGGCCACAGGCCTGGCGAAACCGGCGATCGCGCAGACCGCCCCGGAGATCCGCTGGCGCTGCGCTTCCTCCTTCCCCAAGTCGCTGGACACCATCTACGGCGCCGCGGATTTCATGTCGAAGCGCGTGGCGGCGCTGACGGACGGGAAGTTCCGCATCACCGTCTTCGCCGCGGGCGAGATCGTCCCCGGGCTGGCGGTGGCGGATGCGGTGCAGAACAGCACCGTGGAATGCGCCCATACCGCCTCCTACTACTTCGTCGGCAAGGACCCGACCTTCGCGCTGGATGCCACCATCCCCTTCGGCATGAACACGCGCCAGACCAATGCCTGGCTGCATGCCGGGGGCGGGCGGGAGGTGCTGCGCGAGTTCTTCGACGGCTACAACATGGTCTCCATCCCCACCGGCTCCACCGGGGCGCAGATGGGTGGCTGGTTCCGCAAGGAGATCAAGACCGTCGCGGACCTCAACGGGCTCAAGATGCGCATCGCCGGCATCGCCGGGAACATGCTGCAGAAGCTGGGCGTGGTGCCGCAGCAGATCGCGGGCGGCGACATCTATCCGGCGCTGGAGCGCGGCACGATCGACGCCGCGGAGTGGATCGGCCCCTATGACGACGAGAAGCTCGGCTTCAACCGCGTCGCGCCCTTCTACTACTATCCGGGCTTCTGGGAGGGCGGGCTGAACCTGTCCCTTTATGTCGGCAAGGCGCGCTACGAGGAACTGCCGCAGGCCTACAAGGACGCGCTGGAATCCGCCTGCCGCGACGCGACCATGGAGACCATGGCGAAGTACGACATGCAGAACCCGCAGGCGCTGCGGCGGCTGGTGGCGGGCGGCGCGCAGCTCCGGCCCTTCCCGCGCGAGGTGATGCAGGCGGCCTACAAGTCGGCCTTCGAGCTCTATGACGAGATCTCGGCGTCCAACCCGCGCTTCAAGAAGGTCTATGATCACTTCAAGGGATTCCGCGACACGCAGCTCCAGTGGTTCCGCGTCGCCGAGAACACCTACGACAACTTCGTCTATTCCATGCAGGCACAGGAACAGCGCCGCTGATGCCGCGTGCCGCCACCCGGAGGACCGGATGAAACCCCTTCTCGCCTTCTCCCGGGTGGTGGACGGCATCAGCACGTTCTGCGGCCGTGTCGCGGAGTGGCTGGTGCTGCTGGCGGCGGTGATCAGCGCCGGCAATGCGGTGGTGCGCTATCTCTTCTCCTGGTCCTCGAACGGCTGGCTGGAGGTGCAGTGGTATCTCTTCGCCGGCGTGGTGATGCTGGGCGGCGCCTATACGCTGCTGCGCAACGGCCATGTCCGCGTGGACCTGATCTACGGCAACATGTCGGAACGCGGCCGGCTGTGGACCGACGTGCTCGGCATCCTGTTCTTCCTCTTCCCGGCCATGCTGCTCCTGGTCTGGATGACCTGGCCCTTCTTCCTGGACTCGCTGAACCGCTGGGAGGGCAGCTCGAATGCGGGCGGGCTGCTGCGCTGGCCGGCGAAGCTGCTGTTGCCGGTGGGATTCCTGCTGGTCTTCCTCCAGGGGGCCTCCGAGCTGATCAAGCGCATCGCCCTGCTGCGCGGCCTCCGGCCGGAGGGCGAGGTCGCCCTGGCCTACGAGAAGCCCATGCAATGAGCCGCCGCCCAAGGAACGGATCCCCCATCGCATGAATGTCGAGCTCATGCCGCCCCTGATGTTCGGCGGCCTCGTGATCTTCCTGCTCTTCGGCTTCCCGGTGGCCTTCAGCCTGGCGGCGGTCGGCCTGTTCTTCGGCTTCCTGTCGGTGGAACTGGGCTATTTCGCCTTCGGCTTCCTGGCCAACCTGCCGCTGCGCGTCTTCGGCGTGCTGTCGAACGAGCTGCTGCTGGCCATTCCCTTCTTCACCCTGATGGGCGCGATCCTGGAGCGCTGCGGGCTGGCCGAGGACCTGCTGGAAGGCACCGGACAGCTCTTCGGCAAGGTGCCGGGCGGCCTCGCCATCGCGGTGGTGCTGGTGGGCGCGGTGCTGGGCGCCATCACCGGCACGGTCGCCGCCTCGGTGATCGCGATGGGCATGATCTCGCTGCCGATCATGCTGCGCTACGGGTACGACCAGAAGATCGCGACCGGCGTCATCGCCGCCTCGGGCACCATCGCGCAACTCATCCCGCCCTCGCTGGTGCTGATCATCCTGGGCGACCAGCTCGGCCGCTCGGTGGGCGACATGTATGCCGGGGCCATCGGCCCCTCCATGCTGCAGGTGCTGCTGTTCCTGCTCTTCATCGGGGCGGTGGCGATCTTCGCCCCGCACAAGGTGCCGCCGCTGCCGCCCGAGGCCCGGCAGCGCCACGGCTGGGCCCTGTACTGGAAGGTGCTGCGGGGGATGCTGCCCTCCCTGGTGCTGATGTTCCTGGTGCTGGGCACGATCTTCCTGGGCCTCGCGACGCCGACCGAGGCGGGGGCGATGGGCGCGATGGGCGCCATCTTCCTGGCGGTGATCAACGGCCGCTTCACCTATGCGCTGCTGCGGGAGGCCATGGCCAACACCGCGCGCATCACCGCCATGGTGGTCTTCCTGCTGCTCGGCGCCACCGTCTTCTCGCTGGTCTTCCAGGGCGTCGATGGCGGCCTCTGGATCGAGCACCTGCTGTCCCACCTGCCGGGCGGGCAGACGGGCTTCCTGCTCTTCACCAATGTCTTCATCTTCTTCCTGGCCTTCTTCCTCGATTTCTTCGAGATCGCCTTCATCGTCGTGCCGCTGCTGGCGCCGGTGGCGGCCAAGCTGAACATCGACCTCGTCTGGTTCGGCGTGCTGCTCTGCGTGAACCTGCAGACCAGCTTCATGCACCCGCCCTTCGGCTTCGCGCTCTTCTACCTGCGCTCCGTCGCGCCGCCGGAGGTGCGGACCAGCCAGATCTACTGGGGGGCCATCCCCTGGGTCTGCCTCCAGATCATCCTGGTGGGCATCGTGATCTTCTGGCCGGAGAGCGTGACCTACTGGCTGGATTCCGGCACCAAGGTGAACCCGGCCTCGGTCGTCATCGACGTGCCGACCCCGGGCATGGGGGAGGACGAGCCGCCGCCGGTGATCTTCAAGTAGGCGTCCGGCGCGTCCGGGCATCGCACTCGGGAAAGGGGGGGGGCGGCGTTCACCGGGCGCCGTCCGGGTGCGCCGCCTTGGCGTGACCGGCCGCGCCGGACGTCCCAGCCATCCCGTGCGGGAAGGGCGGATGCGTGGAAATCCGGCCTCAACCTCTCGCGAGGCGCGGCGTTCACCGGGGGAGATACCCAGACAAGGGAGTAACCCCGACCATGGCCAAGCCCCATCGCAAGCCGTTGCGCCAGCAGGTGATCGTGCTCACCGGCGCCACCTCCGGCATCGGCCTCGCCACCGCGCGGCTGGCGGCGGAGCGGGGTGCCTCGCTGGTCCTGGCCGCCCGCAACGAGGATGCCCTGCGTTCCCTGCGGGACGAGCTGCGCGCCCGGGGCGGGCGCACGGAATACGTGGTGGCCGATGTCGCCGATGCGGAGGCGGTGGAGAAGGTCGCGCAGAAGGCCATCGACAGCTTCGGCGGCTTCGACAGCTGGGTGAACAATGCCGGCGCGGCCATCTATGGCCGGATCGAGGACACGCCGCTGGAGGACCAGAGGCGCCTGTTCGACGTCAACTACTGGGGCGTCGTGAACGGCACCCAGGTGGCAGCGAAGCACCTGAAGCAGCGCGGCGGCACCATCGTCAATGTCGGCTCCGTCCTGTCCGACCGGGCGATGGAGCTGCAGGGCGTCTATTCCGCCTCCAAGCACGCGGTGAAGGGCATCACCGATGCCTTCCGCATGGAGTTCGAGGAGGCCGGCTACCCGATCTCCGTCACGCTGGTGAAGCCCAGCTCGGTGGACACGCTGTTCCCGGAGCATGCGCGCAACGTGACGGACAGCGCCGGGCTGAAGCTGCCGGCGCCCGTCTATCATCCGCGTCTGGTGGCCAAGGCGATCCTGCATGCCTGCGAACACGCGCCCCGGACCCTGGTGGTGGGCATGGGCGGCTATGCCATCGCCCTGCTGGGCAACCACGCCCCGCGCCTGACCGACCGCTTCATGGAAGCCTTTGGGCGCCGCAGCCAGACGCGCCAGAGCCCGGGCCGCAAGGACCGCCACGACAACCTCTACGAGCCGCGGGCCGACCTCGCCGAGACGGGTGCGATCAAGGACCAGCCGGCCCCGCGCCGGAGTTCGGTGCTGCTGGAGGCGCAGATGAACCCGCTCGGCACCACCGGGGTGCTGATCGGCCTGGGCGTGCTGGCGGCCGGCGTTGCGGTGGGCGTCCATTACAGCCGCAAGTCCCGCGACCGCGCCCTGCTGCGTGAGGCCGAGGAGGCGATGCGCCGGGGCCGCTGGAGCTTGTCCCGCCTGGGAAGCGGGAAGGGTGACGAATGGGCCGGCCTGTCCCGCAAGGCGCGCCGCCGGGCGGAGCAACTGGCACGCGAGGCGGAGAGCAGGGCCTCCCGCGGCGGCAGCCTGCTGGGCGGGCTGTTCGGGCGGGCACGGCACGATGCCCGCGATCTGGCGGAGGACACCTCCTCCCGTGCCCATTCCCTGTGGGGGCGCTGGCGCGGCCAGGCGGACGATTTCGCCGAGGAGTCGCAGGATCGGGTGCAGTCCTGGCGCGGCAGCGCGATGGGGCTGATCGGACAGGCGCGTGGCCGGGCCGGGGATCTGGCCGAGGACGCGCAGGATCGGGCCGACCGCTACCGCGATGAGGCACGGTCCTTCCTGGGGCGGGTCCGGGGCCGCGCGGAGGATGCGGCGGAGACGGCCTATGACACCGCCGGGGAGTATCGGGACAGCGCCCGTTCCTTCCTGGGCCGGGCGCGTGGCCGGGCGGAGGACGTGGCCGATACGGCGCAGGATCGCGCCAGCGCCCTGAGGGGTGGCGCCATGTCCCTGCTGGGCCGGGGACAGGACCGGGTGGAGGGCTTCGCCGGGGATGTCCGGGAGCGCGTGGAGCACATGCGTGACGAGGCCCAGGGGAAGGCCCAGGGCCTGTTGCGTGGTGGGCGCCGCAAGGCCCGGCGTCGGGCGCGGCGTGGCGAAAGCGTCCTGGTCTCCTTTCTCTGCTCGCTGCGACAGGGCCTGGACGGGGTGGTGGACCGGCTCTCGGGCCGTCCTTCGCGCCGTTCCGCGGGCTGGATGGATCGGGCCTCGGAGCTTGGGGAGACGCTGCGCGACACCGCCTCCCATGCCGGGCATGACGCGGCCGAGCTCGCGGGGCGTGCCCGCAAGCGCGGCGATGCCCTGGTGCGCGACCTGCGGCGCGAGATCCGGCGCTGGGCCTGAGGCCCTGCCGCCTGGAAGCCAGCCTGCGGGGCCGGGGGACATCCTTCCGGCCCCGCCGCATGCACCGGAAACCGGCAGGGCTGGGGCGCCGGTTTTCGCCTTGTACTCCCCGCATCGGATGGTCAGCTTGGCGGAATGCTTCCTGACCTGCCTTTCTGGAAGGCGAAATCCCTCTCCGAGATGACGCGGAGCGAATGGGAGAGCCTTTGCGACGGCTGCGGCCGCTGCTGCCTGCACAAGCTGCGCGACGACGACACGGACGAGATCCATTGGACCGAGGTGGCCTGCCGGCTGCTCGACACCTCCACGGCCCTCTGCTCCGACTATGCCAATCGCCGGAGCAAGGTGCCCGACTGTGTGAAGCTCACCCCGGCGCGGCTGAAGCGCATCGACTGGCTGCCGCCGAGCTGCGGCTATCGCCTCGTCGCGGAGGGCCGGGACCTGCCCGAATGGCATCCGCTGGTGTCCGGCGACCGGGCCACTGTCCAGGGTGCCGGGGTTTCCGTGGCCGGGCGCGTGGTCAGCGAGCGCCGCGCCGGGGCGCTGGAGGACCATGTGGTGGACTGGCCCGGACGCTGGCCCCGCGCTGCCTCGGCGGTGGGCGAGGCGGGCCGCGTCCGCTGGCGCCGCCGCCCCTTGCCAGCCTGAACCCTCGGGGGGAGGCTGGGACAAGCGCTCTCGCGCCCTTCCCACCCTCGCCGCGTTGCCGTGGCCCGCGCCGCCGCACGCCAGCCCAGGAGTCCAGGCATGAGCCAGTCCGCCCGCGAAGCCCTCCGCTGCCGCGTCCCCGCCGTTTCCACCCTTCAGTCGGACAATGAGCGCGTGCGCGTCACCCGCTGGGACTTCGCCCCCGGTGCCGAGACGGGCGCCCACCGCCATGGCTGGGCCTATGTCGTCGTGCCGGTGACGGACGGGACCCTGCTGGTGGAGATGGCGGACGGCACCAGCGTCACGAGCCAGCTCCAGGCCGGGCTGGCCTATGACCGCCTGGCGGGGGCAGAGCACAACGTGATCAATGCCGGCGAGGCGCCGCTCTCCTTTGTCGAGATCGAGATGAAGGGCCTGCCCGGCTGAGGCAGACCGTGCCGGGTATCCCATGTCCGGCGTCAGGACAGGATGCCGGGCGTTGTCCCCGGCCCCCCGTCCGGGCATTCTGCCCGGCATGGAGCCGAGCACCACCGAGAGCGTCCCCCTGCGGACCGGGCCGCTCACCCGGCCGATCCCCTGTCCGGTGCGCTGGCAGCGTTCGAGCCGGGCCCGCCGTGTCTCGCTGCGCATCGACCCCTGTGCCGCCGAGGTGATCGTCACCCTGCCGCCGCGCGCCAGCCGGCAGCAGGGCATGGCGCTGCTCACCGCCCATGCGGCCTGGGTGATGGAGCGCCTTTCCGCCCTGGCGCCGCCGCAGCTCTTCCAGGACGGGGCGGAGATCCCCCTTGGCGGGGTGTCGCACCCGATCCGCCACGAGCCGCAGGCACGGGGGGGCGCCTTTCTCCAGGACGGGTGCATCCTCGTTGCCGGCGCGCCGGAATTCCTCGCGCGCCGGGTCGGGGACTTCCTGCGGGCCGAGGCGCGGCGGCGGATCGCGCCGCTGGTGGCGGATCATGCCCAGGCGCTGGGGGTTCGCCCGCGCGCGATCCGGCTGAAGGACACCCGTTCGCGCTGGGGGTCCTGCGCGCCGGACGGCACGCTGGCCTTCTCCTGGCGCCTCGTCATGGCGCCGGGCTGGGTGCTGGACTACGTGGTGGCGCATGAGGTCGCGCATCTGCGGGAACTCAACCATTCCAGCCGTTTCTGGGCGCTGGTGGAAACGCGCACCCCGCATCGCGAGGCGGCGCAGGACTGGCTGCGGCTCAACGGCTCGGCGCTGCTGCGGATCGGCTGAAGGCGCGTCGCGGACCGGGCGTCCGGACGGGTGGGATGGGGCTGGCGGCACGGCCGGGAAAGCCCTTATGCTGCATTGCAGCAATCGTGGATCGCCCCTCATGAATCAACCTGTGGCGAAGGTGGTCCCGGGATGATGCCTCCCGCGATGCCGGGGGCCGCCCCGCCCGGTGCGGGAGGCCGGGAACCCGCGCCTCGCGCGGGGCGAGGGCCTTCGTGACCCCGGCCCGTCCCATGGTGCCCCGGGGCGGCACCGGCCCCGCCTGGCCGGAGCGCCTCGCGGCCCGGCTGGGGCGCTGGTCGATCTCACTCTCTCCCCGCGCCGTCAGCCTGGGCGAAGGGCTCCGTGCCGCCGCCGCCTGCGCCCTGGTGGTGCTGGCGATGGAGCTTCTCCACTGGCCCGCCTTGTCCTGGGCGGCGATCGCGGCGCTCTGGACCTGCCTCGCCGATCCCGGCGGCCCCGGGCGGGAGCGGGCAAGGCTCCTGGTGGGCTATGCGGCCGTCTCCACTTTCTGTGCCCTGGCGGGGGCGATCAGTGGCGGGCTGGGCTGGCCGGTGGCGTCGGTGCTGCTGTTCCTCTGTTCCTTTCTCGGCGGGCTGGGCCGCCTCTATGGGGCCGCCATCACCCAGGCCGGCGCCCTGGCGGTGGTGGCCTTCGCGGTGGCGGCCGACCAGCCGGTCCATTCCGCCGGGGCGGCGCTGGAATTCGGGCTGATCTTCGCGGGAGGGTGCCTCTGGGCTCTGCTACTCAGCCTGACCCTCTGGCGCATCCATCCCTTCCGACCCTCGCGCCTCGCCCTGGCGGGGGCCTTCCGCGAGCTTTCGGCCCTGTGCGCCGACCTGGACCGGCTGCTCGCGGAGGGAGCACCGGAGAATGCCTGGGGCGAACATGTCGGGCGTCACCGCCGCGCCGTGCGCCTGTCGATCGAGAATGCCCGTGCCGCCCTGGAGCAGCTTCTGCGCGCCCGCGGGTTGCGCGACGCGGTGGGGCGGCTGCTGATCGGGCTGGAAACGGCGGAACGGCTCTTCGCCTTGCTGATCGTGCTGGAGGACCGGCTGGAGGAACAGGGCCAGCGGTTCCGGGCGCCGGACCGGGCGGCCGCCCGGCGGCGCCTCCGGCAACTGGCGGTCGTGCTGCTGCGTCAGTCCCGCCTGCTGGAAGCGGGGCGTCCGCCCGATGCCCGGTTGCGCGCCGCCCTGGCCCGGCTGGAGGCCATGCCTGCCCCGGCGGATGGGGGGGACAGCGAGAGCCTGCGCGCCATGATGGCCGCCCTGCGCGGGCTGATCGACAATGCGCCGGCCGGCCCGCCCGTGCCGCAGCCGCGCCAGGCCCACAGGGGCTGGGTGCTGCTGCTGGCCAACCTGCGCTGGGAATCGCTGGTCTTCCGCCATGCCCTGCGTTCCGCCGTGCTGGTGACGGGGGTGATGGTGCTGGCCCATCTCCTGCGGCTGCCGCAGGCCTATTGGGCGACCATGGCGGTGATCCTGGTACAGCAGCCGGAGATCGCCACGACCTGGCCCCGGGCGCTGGAGCGCGCGGTCGGCAGCGTGCTGGGCGGGCTGCTGGCCGCCCTGCTCGGCTGGGTGCTGGACGGCCCCGTGGCGCTGACCCTGGCGATCTTCCCGCTGGCCATGGCGACCATGGCGGTGCGGGGGGTGAGCTATGCGCTCTTCGTCCTCTTCCTCACGCCGCTCTTCGTGCTGCTGGTGGACCTGACCGCGCCCGGGGCGAGCCATGCGGGGCTGGCCGGGTTGCGCGCCTTCAACAACGTGCTGGGCAGTGTCGTCGCGCTGGCCGGGGCCATGCTGCTCTGGCCGGAGCGGGCGCCGCAGCGGCTGCGGCTGGCCCTGGCCGGGGCCGTTTCGGCGCATGCGCGCTATGCCGCCCTGGCCTTCGGGCCCAGCCCCGATCAGGCCGCGACCGAGGCGGCGCGCCGCGCGGCCGGTCTGGCCAGCGTCAATGCGGAGGCCCTTCGCGAGCGTGCCGCGCATGAGCCCTGGGGGCGGCTGGGCGCGCGGGAGGGGGAGGCGCGGCAGGAGGCGGCCGGGGCCGCCCTGCTGCTGTTGCGCCGGCTGGCCGGTGCCAGCACCGCCGCCTGGCTGCGGCCTGCTCCCCGGAACGGGGCGGCGGATTTCGGCGCGGATCTGGCCGCAGGGCTGGAGAGCGTGGCGGAGGCCCTGCGCGCGGGGCGGGCTCCGCCGGAGTCCGCATGGCCGCCGGAGGATGCTTCGGAGGAAGGGCTGGCGCCGGAACAGCGCCGCGCCCTGCGCCAGGCCCGGCTGCTGCGGCAGGCCGGGGCGCGCTACCTGGGCTGAAGAGGCTGCGCGGGCGGTCGCCCCGGGATCGTCCCCTCGATCAGGGGCGGAAGGCGCGCAGTGCCGCGAGGGGCGAGACCTTCTCCGCGGCGGCGATGGTGTCGAGCTGGTCCGGCGCCAGCGCGGCGGAAAGGCCGTTCAGCACCCAGACGCAATCCAGCCCGGCGGCCTTGGCCCCGGCGAGGTCGGTGCGCGGCCCGTCGCCCACGGCCAGGACCTTCTCCTTCGGCACGGCCAGCCGCCGCAGCACCGGGCCATAGACGGTCGGGTCCGGCTTGCCGACCTCGAAGATGTCGGTGACGCCCAGCAGGCGGTAACGGTCGGCGAAGGCGCCGGCGCAGAGCAGGGTGCGGCCGCCCACCACCACCTCGCGGTCCGGGTTCACGCAGACCATCGGCAGGCGCTTCCCGGCGCAGGCCTGGAGCACCGCGTCATAGGGCTCCAGCGCATGCGGGCCGAGCTGCGGGTCGGGGCCGGTGTTGAGCAGGAAATCCGCGCCCTCCGGCCGGTCCGCGAGGGTCAGGTCCAGCGTCTCGATCACGCTGAGATCGGTGGCCGGGCCGAGGTGGTAGGCGCGGCGGCCGAGCCGCGCGAACCAGGGATCGGTGCGGTCGCGCAGCATCTCCCAGGCGACCTCGCCCGAGGTCACGGCGTCCACGTAGAGCGAGCGCGGCACGCCGAGCCGGGCCAGCAGATCCTCCACCACCCAGGAACGGCGGGGGGCGTTGCTCAGGAAGACCACGCGCTTGCCCGCGGCCTGGAGCTGCGCCAGCGCGTCGGTGACGCCGGGATAGGCCTGCACCCCGTCATGCACCACGCCCCAGAGATCCACCACGAAGCCGTCATAGCGCTCCGCCAGCGGGGTGATGCCCTCGAAGACCTTCATGCCGCGTCCACTCCCACCGCGTCCGAGATATGCGCGAAGCCGTCGCGCCGCAGCAGCGCGGCGAGGCCGCGCCTGATGTCCGGGATCAGCGCCGGCCCCTCATAGGCCAGCGCCGCGTAGATCTGCACCAGCGAGGCCCCGGCCCGGATCTTGGCATAGGCCTGTTCCGCGCTGCCGACGCCGCCCGCGCCCACCAGCACCAGCCGCCCGCGCGCCAGCCGGTGCACCGCGGCCAGCATGGCAGTGGAGGGGGCGAAGAGCGGCGGGCCGGACAGCCCGCCCGCCTCGCTCCGGCGCGGCGAGCGCAGCGTCGCGGGGCGGGCGATGGTGGTGTTGGAGACGATGATCCCGGCCACGCCCTGGGCGATGCAGGCCTCCACGATGGCGGGCAGGGCATCCCCGGCGAGGTCGGGGGCGATCTTCACCAGCAGCGGCGGCTGCTCCGCCAGCCCGGCGCGGCGCGCCGCCACCGCGGACAGGATGGCGGCCAGCCGCTCCTCTCCCTGAAGGTCCCGCAGCCCTGGCGTGTTGGGGGAGGAGACGTTCAGCGTCACGTAGTCCGCGTGCGGCGCCACGGCGGCATAGAGCGCCGGGTAGTCGCGCTCCGGATCGGCGCCTTCCTTGTTGATGCCGATATTGGCGCCCAGCACGGCGGGCAGGGGGCGGGGCAGGGCGGCCAGCCGCGCCACATAGGCGGCGAGGCCACCATTGTTGAACCCCATGCGGTTGATCACCGCCCGGTCCTCCTCCAGCCGGAAGAGGCGCGGCTTGGGGTTGCCCGCCTGGGGGCGCGGCGTGATGGTCCCGGCCTCGACGAGTCCGAAGCCCAGCCGCATCAGCGGCAGCACCGCCACCGCGTCCTTGTCGAATCCGGCGGCGAGGCCGACCGGGTTGCGGAAGCGCAGCCCCAGCGCCCCGGTGGCCAGGATGGGATCGTCCGGCGTGCGGTCCTGGCCGGCGAGGCCGAGGCGCAGGGCCCGGAGCGCGGCGCCATGCGCACGCTCGGGGTCCATGCCGCGCATCAGCGGCATGAGGGCGGAGGCGAGGGCAGGGGTCATGTCGGCGCCCCCTATGGACCGAAGCCGGGCATGGGGGAAGCGCATGTTGCGCGGGTTGACCGCGCGTCCGGCGGCGGGGAGAAGCCGCGGCAAGGACATGCGGCCGGCGCGCGACGCGCCCGGCATGCGCGGGGGACGGGGAGGCGGAACGGGGTGCGCGGACCTCTGCTGCTGCTGGCGGCGCTGGGCCTCTTCGCCCTGCTGGACACGAATTCCAAGCTGCTGTCGGGGCACTATCCGCCGCAGCAGGTGGTGGGGATCCGCTATGCCACCATGCTGGCCCTGCTGCTGCTGGCGCGTTTGCTGCGGCCCGGCCTGGGCGGGGGGCTGGGGACGCGGCACCCCTGGCTGCACCTGCTGCGCGCCGCCGGGATGCTGGGCTCGGCCTTCGGCTTCTTCCTGGCGCTGCGCGGCCTCGCGCTGGCCGAAGGGTATCTGGTGTATTTCACCGCGCCCTTCTTCACCCTGGCCCTGGCCGCGCTTTTCCTGCGGGAGCCGGTGCCCGCCTCGGCCTGGGGCTGGTGCGCGCTGGGCTTCGGCGGGGTGCTGATGTCGCTGCTGCCCGGGCTGACCGGCGGCGCGCCGGTGGCCTCCTATCTCTGGGCCCTGATGGGCACCGTCTGCTACTCCATCGTCATGACGATCAACCGCTGGCTGCGGCACGAGGCCGGGATGGCGCGGCTGATCCTCTGGACCTCGGCACCGGGCCTGCTGGTGCTCCTGCCCTTCCTGCTGGAAAGCTGGGTGCCGCCCGGGGCGCGGGATTCCGCGGCGCTGATGGCCAATGGCGTCTTCTCCGGCGTGGCGTCGCTCTGCCTGGCCGGTGCCTTCCGCCATGCCTCGGCCTCCCGCCTCGCGCCGCTGGAATTCAGCGCGCTCGCCTATGCGGTGGTGTTCGACCTCGCGATCTGGGGCGTGGTGCCGGGGCCCTGGGCCATGGCGGGGGCGGCGGTGGTGATGCTGGCGGGGGTGATGAGCCAGCGCTCGGCGCGCGCGGCCTGAACCGCCGCCGGCTCGTGCCGCCACGGCACGGGAGGGGCGCCGTCAAAGGGGGCTCACACCGGCACGCGCCTCGGCCATAAGCAGGGCCATGATCCTGACGCGTCTCTTCCTGATCCGGCACGCCATCGTCGAGCCCTCGGCCCGGCTGACCATGTACGGGGACATGGACGTGCCGCTCTGCACCGTGGCGCTGGCGGCGGAGCAGGTGGCCCATGCCTGGCTGGCCGAGCGCCTGCCGCGCCCGGCCCGCTGGTTCTGCACGCCGCTGGCGCGGACCCGCTCCACCGCGGCGGCCATCTTCGCCGGCGGCTATCCCGAGCAGCGGTTGACCGAGCTGCCGGACATGCGGGAGCAGAATCTGGGCCGCTGGCAGGGGCTGACGCATGAGGAGTTCACCGCCCTGCTGCGCGACCCGCCGCACCCGTTCTGGCCGCATTCGGCCGAGGAGCGGCCGCCCGGTGGGGAAAGCGTGAGCGATGTGGTGAAGCGCGTCGGCCCGGTGCTGGAGGATCTGGTGGACAAGTATCCGGGCGAATCGCTGGTGATCGTGGCGCATGGCGGCTCGATCCGCGCCGCGCTGGCCCATGCCTGCGGCTTCACCCCCTATCAGGCGTTGCAGTTCTCCGTCCGCAACCTGTCCCTGACGCGGCTGGAGAATCTCAGTGGCCAGTGGCGCGTCGGCGCGGTGAACGAGGAGCCGCCCGGGCTCAGCGTGCTGCACTGAGGCCGGTGGAAATCCGTCCACCGGGGCTCCGACTCTTGGTCACGGCCGCCCTTTGCGTTTAGAACAGGGATCGGGACCAAGGGGTTAGGGGGAGAATTTGATGCGCCGTGCGATGTGCCTTGTGCTTCTCATGGCGCTGGCGGCCTGTGGCGGGGGCTCGATCCCGCCGGCCGCCGAGCAGCAGACGCTGGTGGACCGCGCGACGCTGACGGCACAGGAGATGCTGGGCCAGGGCGACACGGGCGTCCGGCAGGACATCCAGGGCTCGCTCCGCCGTTCCCGCGCGGTGATGATCTGCCCGCGCGTGCTGAAGGCAGGTTTCATCCTGGGCGCCCAGGGCGGGAGCTGCGTGCTGACGGCGCGTGACGGGGCCGGTTCCTGGTCCTCGCCCGCCTTCTACAGCTTCGGTTCCGGCTCGCTCGGCCTGCAGATCGGGTTGCAGGACGCGCAGCTCATGTTCTTCATCCTGACGGACAAGGGGCTGAACGCCGTGCTGGACAACCAGGTCAAGCTCGGCGGCGACATCTCCATCGCCCTGGTGACGGTGGGCGGCGGCATGGGGGGGGCGACCACCACGGCGGCGGGGGCGGATGTCGTGGCCTATGCCAGGACCCGCGGCCTTTATGCCGGGATCACCCTCGATGGCGCGGTGATGAGCCCCTATCACGAGGGCAATCAGGCCTATTACGGCCGGCCCGTCGCGGTGCGGGACATCGTGCTCAGCATGACCGCCTATAACCAGGGGGCCGATCCGCTGCGCGCGGTGCTGATGCAGTACGGCGCCGGCCAGGCCGTCGTGCCTCCGCCCTCCCAGCCCTATGCGGCGCCGGCCCAAGGGGGTGCGGGTGTACCGGGTGGGGCTCCCTATGGGCAGGCTGCGCCCCCCGCCTACAGCGCGCCGGTGACCGGCGGCGGGATCACGCGCGAGACGTTGCACTGACCGTTCCGGAACGGCGACCGGCCGTGGCGGCCGGGGCGCCGCTTCTCCCGGAAGACTGCCCTGGACGGGTGTGAGACACGGCCGTCCATTCCCTCCACGGACCCGGCGCGAAGCCCGGTCCCTGCTCCGGATCACCGCCCGATGCGCCTGTCCGCGCCCTCCGCTTCCGCCGGGAGGCGGGTCCGCGCCCTGCTGCTGGCGCTCTGCCCCGCCGCCATGCTCGCCGCCTGCGCCGCGCCGCCGCAGACCACGGCCCGGGCCTTCCGCGAGCCGCCGCTGCCCTATCCGCCTTCGACCCGGGAGCGGATCGTCCGCTTCGCGCTGACGGAATGGCAGGACTGGGGCGGCTACGTCACCACGCCCGGGGAGAAGCATCCGCCCAGCAAGGCGCCGGGGCCGGAATCGGCGCTCGCCAACTTTCCACGCGTCCTCGCCTATTGGCGCGCGGTGGAGGAGGACCGGCCGGTGATCGACCGGAACCGGGACCGCTACGCCACGGCCTTGCAGGGCGCGGCGACGGCGCCCTGGCGTGAGCCCGCCTGGTCGGCGGCCTTCATCTCCTGGGTGATGCGCTCCGCCGGGGTGGACCAGCGCGAGTTCGCCGGGAATGCGGCGCATTCCTTCTACCTCGATGCCATCATCGCCGATGCGCGGGATTTCCCGGCCCAGGCGCCCTTCGTCCCGCACAGCGTCGGGGATTATGCCCCCGCGCCGGGCGACCTGGTCTGCGGCGACCGGTCCCGCCGCCCGCTCGCCGACTGGCGCGACCGCCTCGCCGAGATCGGGCAGTTCCGTGCCATGCATTGCGACATCGTCGTGCGGGTCGGGCCTTTCGTGGTGGAAGCGGTTGGCGGCAATGTGGAGGATGCCGTCACCATGACGCGCTTCCCCACCGATGCCTCGGGGCGCCTGCTGCCGCGCCCGGCGGGGGAGCCCGTCCTGTTCGGCGTGATCGAGGACCGGATCGGCAGGCTGCCGCCCTTCGGCGCGGCCATGCCCGTCCCCGCCACCAGCATCGGAGCACCTGTCTCTTGAGCGACCAGCCCGCCACCTCGCTCTTCGCGCCGCTGACCCTGCGCGGCGTGACCCTGCCGAACCGGATCGGCGTTTCGCCCATGTGCCAGTACTGCTGCGCGCCCGATGGGAAGCCCACGGAATGGCATCTGCAGCACCTCTTCTCCCGCGCCCTGGGCGGGGCGGGGCTGGTGATGACCGAGGCCGCCGCCGTGCTGCCGGAGGGGCGGATCACCCCCTGGGACCTGGGGATCTGGGAGGAGGCGCAGGTGCCGGGCCATGCCCGCCTCGCCGCCGCCATCGCGCGCGCCGGCGCGGTGCCGGCGATCCAGCTCGCCCATGCCGGGCGCAAGGGCAGCCGGAACCCGCCCTGGATGCATGGCCCGGCCTCGGAGCATGGCTGGGAGCCGGTCGGGCCGAGTGCCGTGCCCTTCGAGGGCTATGCCACGCCGCATGCGATGAGCGGGGCGGAGATCGATGCCACGATCGCCGCTTTCGTGGAGGCCGCGCGGCGGGCGGTGCGGGCGGGCTACCGGGTGGTCGAGCTCCATGCGGCGCATGGCTATCTGCTGCACCAGTTCCTCTCGCCCCTGGCGAACCGCCGCGACGACGGCTGGGGCGGCGATTTCGCCGGGCGGACGCGGCTGGCGCGGGACACGGTGGCCGCGCTGCGGGGGGCTCTGCCGCAGGACGTGCCGCTCTGGGTGCGGATCAGCCACACCGACTGGGTGGAAGGCGGCTGGACCACGGAGGAGAGCGTGGAGCTGGCGCGCCGGCTGCGGGATCTCGGGGTGGACCTGGTGGATGTCTCCTCCGGCGGCAATGCGGCGCATGCGGAGATCCCGGTCGGCCCGGGCTATCAGGTGCCGGGCGCTGCGGCGGTGCGCCGGGGCGCGGGCATTCCGGTGGCGGCCGTGGGCATGATCACGGAGCCGCAGCAGGCCCAGGCGATCCTGGCCGAGGGCAAGGCCGATCTGGTGCTGCTGGCCCGGGCGATCCTGAAGGACCCCTACTGGCCCGTCCGTGCCGCCGAGGCGCTGGGCCGCACGGACGCGCTGTCCATCCCGCCGCAATACGAGCGTGGCTGGGGCAAGTATCCGCTGCGGGACGAGGTGGCGGCGCCGATGCCGACGCTGTAGCCGGAACGGCGCTGTCCCGGACCGGTGCCATCGCGCCGGCCCGGAAGATCCGGTCTTGACCGGAAGCCTGGGCTCAGCCGAGGCCGAGCAGTTCCACGTCGAAGATCAGCGTGGCGTTGGGCGGGATCACGCCGCCGGCGCCGCGCGCGCCATAGCCGTGCTCCGGCGGCAGGACGAGGGTGCGGCGGCCGCCCACCTTCATGGTGGAAACGCCGATATCCCAGCCGGAGATCACCTGCCCCATGCCGATCATGAACTGGAACGGGTCGCCGCGGTCGCGAGAGCTGTCGAACTTGCGGCCCGGCTTGCCCTGGTCGTCGAGCCAGCCGGTGTAGTGGACGGTGACCCACTGGCCGGGGCGGGGGGATTCCCCTTCGCCCACCACCTCGTCATGGTAGCGGATGCCCGAGGGCAGGGTGGTGTACTGGTCGGCGCTGGCGGTCATGCCGGAACTCCATGAACTGGGGCCTTCCGCGCTTGTAGGGCAGGGTGGCGCCCGAGCCAAACCGGAGCCATCCCGGGGCGCCGGTTTTCCCCGGGGCGCCATCTGCTCTAGGAAGCCGCGATGGAATCCTTCGATGCGGTGATCCTCGGTGCCGGCGCGGCGGGGCTGATGTGCGCCATGGCGGCGGGCCGGCGCGGACGGCGCGTGCTGCTGCTCGACCATGCGGAGCAGGCCGGGGCCAAGATCCTGATCTCCGGCGGCGGGCGCTGCAACTTCACCAATCTGGGCGTGGTGCCGGAGCGCTTCTTCTCCGCCAACCCGCATTTCGCGAAATCCGCCCTGCGCCGCTACACGCAGCACGACTTCCTGGCGCTGGTGGAGAAGCACCGCATCGCCTGGCACGAGAAGACGCTGGGGCAGCTTTTCTGCGACGGTTCGGCGCGGGCGATCCTCGCCATGCTGCTGGCGGAATGCGGGGCGGCGGGGGTGGAGCTGCGGCTGCGGCACCGGATCACCGGGATCGGCCATGACGGCGGCGGCTTCCGGGTGGAGACCGACCGGGGCGCCTTCGCCGCGCCCGCCTTGGTGCTGGCGACGGGCGGCCCCTCCATCCCGAAGATGGGTGCCACCGGCTTCGCCTACGACGTCGCGCGCCGGTTCGGCCTGCCGCTGGTGGAGCCGCGTCCGGCCCTGGTGCCGCTGACCTTCGCCGGGGAGGCGCTGGAGATGATGCGCCCGCTGAGCGGCGTGTCGCTGGAGGCGGTGGCGCGCTGTGGCCGTCATGCCTTCCGGGAGGCGGTGCTCTTCACCCATCGCGGCCTGTCCGGCCCGGCCATCCTGCAGGTCTCCTCGCCCTGGCGGGAGGGGGAGGCGGTCATCCTGGACCTGTTGCCGGACCGCGATGCCGCCGGTTTCCTGATCGAGCGCAAGAACAGCCGCCCGCGTGCCGAGCTGCGGACCGTGCTGGGGGAGGTGCTGCCGCAGCGCTTGGCGGTCGCCCTGGCGGAAGGCGTGGCGCGGCCCATGGGGGAGTTGCCGGACCGGGAGCTGCGCCGGGTGGCGGAGGGGCTGAAGAACCGGCGCCTGACCCCCAGCGGCACGGAGGGCTATGCCAAGGCCGAGGTCACGCTGGGTGGCATCGACACGCGGGCGCTTTCCTCCCAGACCATGGAGGCGCGAGACGTGCCCGGCCTCTACGCGATCGGGGAGGCGGTGGACGTCACCGGCTGGCTCGGCGGCTACAACTTCCAGTGGGCCTGGTCGAGCGGCTGGTGCGCCGGGCAGGCGCTCTGACAGGCCCCAAGGGAAGGAGCGAGGGGCGAGCGGGCAGTTCTTTTTCCGTTCCGAGGTGGCCCTGGACGGAAATCAGGTTTTTCAAGGGTTTGTATTCGGCGCAGGCTTGCGGTCTATGAGGGGGCCATGTTCAAGCTCCGCGCCTTTCTCCGGAACCTTGCCGTCGTTGCCGTGACCGTGCTGATCGGAACGGGGGTCGTCGCCTTGACGGGCTTTCCCTGGTGGGTCAGTGGGCCGCTCTATGTCGCCGTGGTCGCCGGGCTGCTGACCTGGGCCGAGGGCCTGCCGCCGCCGAAGCCGGCGAGGAAGCGCGTGCGGAAGGCACCCTCCGCCCGCCGTCCTGGCAGCGCGGCGAAGCCACGCCGCGCCAAGGCCGATGCGGCGCCCCAGGCCCTGCTGCCGGCGCCGGACAAGAAGGGCTAAGGGCAGGCTCGTCGCCCGCGCGCTCAGGTGCGGATCGAGTTGCCCCCGTCCACGGTCAGCGTGGCGCCGGTGACATAGGCAGCCTTCGCGGAGCAGAGATAGAGCACCGCCGCGGCGGCATCGTCGGGGCCGCTGGTGCGGCCCAGCGGGATGCGGGTCAGCATGTTGGAAACGTATTCGTCGCTCAGCGGGCTGACCTCGCTGCCCGGGGCGAAGCCGGGCTCCACCGCGTTCACCCGGATGTGGCGGGGCGCGAAGTCCAGGGCGAGGCCCTTGGTCAGCCGGTCCAGCGTCGTCTTGGAGGTGCAGTAGGCGACGCGGGCCGGGTTCATCTTGCGCGAGGCGCCGGAGGAGATGTTGACGATGCTGCCCCGCACGCCCTCCGCCACCATCAGATGCGCCACCTCCCGCGACAGGATGAAGACGGCGCGGACATTGATGCCGAAGACCCGGTCCCATTCGCTGGTCGGCAGGTCGAAGAGGTCGCCACCCGGATAGATGCCGGCATTGTTCACGAGGATGTCCACCCCGCCCCAGCCCGCCTTCACATGCGCGGCGAGGTCGCGGATCGAGGCTTCCTCCATCAGTTCCGTCCGGTGGAGCATGATGCGCTCCTCCGGCAGGGCCAGTTCCTCGGCCACCGCCTCCAGCGCGTCCTGCCGGTTGTCGGAAAGGCAGAGGCGCGCGCCCTCGCGGGCGAAGGCCTGGGCGATCCAGCGCCCGTAGATGCCCCCGGCGCCGGTGATGATGACGCGCTTGTCCTGGAATTCCATCGTGCCGAGTCCGGTCGGGAGAGAGGGGGCGCAGCATGGTCCCGGCGCGCCGGTCTGGCCAGGGGTTGCCATCCCTGCAAAGCCAGCGGGGCAGGGGCGCATGCAATTAGATTGCTACCTATTAGCTGCGTCCCTAGCTACCTGCCCATGTGCAGCGAGCGATCCCATCTGGCCGCCGAATTCGGGCGAGACCTCTTCCGCGCCGGCCAGGTCTGGCGGCGGGAGATGGATCTCGGCATGCGCCGGCTCGGCCTGTCGGACGGGACCTGGCGGCCCTTGCTCTATCTCGGCCGCATGGGCGGCGGTATCCGCCAAACGGATCTGGCCGGCGCCCTGGGGATCGAGGGGGCCTCGCTGGTGCGGCTGCTGGATGCGCTGGAGCGCGGCGGGCTGCTGCGGCGGCATCCCGATCCCGAGGATCGGCGTTCCAAGATCCTGCAACTGACCGAGGCAGGGCAGGAAACGGTGGAGCAGATCGAGAGCGCCTATGAGGGCGTCAGCCAGCGCCTGCTCGCCCGGATCAGCGAGTCCGAGCTGGCGCAGTGCCTGCACGTGTTCCGCAAGGTCGAGCTTTCCCTGCGCGGACCCGATGAGGCCATGAGCGGCAACCTCGCCGATCATTCCGCCAGCCGGCCCGTTGGCAATCCCGTTGGCAATCCCTCGGGGGGCAGGGGAGCATGAGCGCCGCGGAAGGCAGCGCCGGCACGGCGCGCAGCAACGCCACCGGGGCGGACAGCACGGCGGGCGGCATCCTGACCACCATGGGCCGCCGCTTCCGGCCGCGCCTGCCCACGTGGCTCGCAGGCTGGAGCCATGTGTTCCGCACCCTGCTGGCCTTTACCATCGCGCTCTATGCCGCTTATGCGCTGGAACTCGACAGTCCTTCCTCCGCTGGCATGACGGTGTTGATCGTGGCCAGCGCCTCGCGCGGCGCGGTGCTCTCCAAGAGCCTCTACCGCGCCGGCGGCACGGTGGTCGGCGCCCTGGCCTCGATCACGCTCGTCGCCTGGTTCGCCCAGGCCCCCTGGCTCTTCATCCTGGGCTTCGCCCTCTGGCTGGGCCTCTGCACCTTTGCCGCCTCGCTGCTGCGCTACTTCCGCAGCTATGGCGCGGTGCTGGCCGGCTACACCATCGCCCTGATCGCCCTGTCCGCGGTGCAGGACCCGGGCAATGTCTTCCACCTCGCCACCGCGCGCATCGCCGTGGTCAGCCTCGGCGTCTTCGTCACGGCGGTGGTCTTCCTGGTGACGGATCTCGGGCCGCGGCGCGGCCAGATCCGGGCCGGGGTCATCCGGCTGGTGGCGGCGGTGGCGGCGGTGACGCGCCAGGCCATGGCGGGGGTGGACGCCACCACCGTCCGGGCCGCCCGCAGCAAGGTCGCCGGGGAACTGAGCGCCCTGGACCAGACGGTGGAGTTCGTCTCGGTCGAGGATACCGGCTTCGGCCGCCATGCCGATGGCGTGCGCCTCGCCGTGGCGGAGCTCTTCGCCGTGCTGACGGCCAGCCAGCGCACCGCGCGGCTGCTGGCCGACCCGGCGCTGGCCCGCGATCCCGAGGTCCCGGCCACGCGGCAGCGGCTGACCGGCCTGCTGGATCGGCTGGCCGCGCTGGCGCCCGACACCCCCCTCGATGCGCTGCGGGACGATATCCGCGCCGCCCAGGCGGAGACGGGCCGGGCCACGACCGCGTGCCGCGACCTGCCGGTGCTGGTGGCGCTGGAGCGCGCCGATGCGATGCTGCGGCAGCTCACGCGGATCGTCGAAACCCTGACCGACCTGCGCGACGACACCCCCCGTGCTCCGGCCCTGCGCCTGCGGATCTATGCCAATCCGGTGACGGCGGCGCGCAACGGGACGCGAGCGGCGCTGGCCGTCTTTCTCGGTGGCGCCTTCTGGCTGGTGAGCGGCTGGTCTTCGGGCGCCAACATCCTGCTCATGCTGGGTCCGATGTGCGCGCTGTTGAGCACCACGGACAGCGCGGCGGCGGCCAGCATCGGCTTCTTCAAGGGGCTGGCCATCGCCATCCCGACGGGGCTGGTCGTGGGCTATGCGGTCCTGCCGATGATGAACAGCTTCCCGCTGCTGCTGGTGAGCACGCTGCCCTTCATCGCGCTCGGCGTCTGGTTCGCCCAGCGGCCGAAGACGGCGGGCCCCGGCACGGCCTTCCAGATCTTCTTCATGGCGACGGTCGCGCCCGGCAATCCGATGAACTACCAGCTTTCCAGCGCCCTCGACGGCGCCTTCGCCAACCTGATCGGCGGCTTTTGCGGCGTGCTGGCCTTCCGCGTTCTGCTGCCGCCCGACCCGGTGGCCGAGGCGCGGGTGCTGCAGCGCTCGCTCGTGCGGGCGGTGCGGCGGCTGGCCAAGGGCCCGCTGCCGCCCTGGCTGGTCTGGGAGCACCTGCAGCACCAGAAGCTTGTCCGCCTGTCGCGGCGGCTGGTGGCGGTGGCGCCGGCGCGGCGCGGCGATGCCATCAGCGATGGCGGCAGCGCGGTGCTGATCGGGCGGGCGCTGATCCGCGCCCGGCTGGTCGCCGGCCATCCGGATATGCCGCCCGCCGGGGCCGCCATCGTGGCGCGGGCGGTGCGGGATTTCGGGCGCATCGCCTCCGCGCCGGCCGAGGTGGCCGCCGAGGCACGGCGCGCGTCCCTGGAACTGGCGGCGCTGGAGGGGGCGAATGCGGCGGTCTTCCATGCCGCCGCCATGCTCAGCGAGGCTGCCTCGATCCTGGAGGAACGCGCGCGTTTCTTCCTGGTCGGGGCGGACTGGCTGGCGGAGTGTCCGCGCCCGGAGGGGGGTGACGGCGGGGGGACGGGCACCCCGGCCGCCCTGGCGGGAGGGGCGGCCTGATGCTGTCGGAGATCAACATCGGCGGCGTCTATCTGGCGCCCATCGTGATCGAGGGGCTGCTCGGTCTGGTGATCTTCGCTCTTTGCCGCTTCGTGCTGGGCCGCCTGGGCGTGCTGAGCCGCATCTGGCACCCGGCGCTCTTCGAGGTCTGTCTGTTCCTGTCCATCGTCTCCCTGCTCGTGCTCCTCCGGTAGAGAAAATGAGA
Source organism: Roseomonas gilardii (assembly GCF_001941945.1). Lineage (NCBI taxonomy): Bacteria > Pseudomonadati > Pseudomonadota > Alphaproteobacteria > Acetobacterales > Roseomonadaceae > Roseomonas > Roseomonas gilardii. The sequence continues at coordinate 1,149,287 of NZ_CP015583.1, forward strand.
TTCCTTCAATCCGTCTTCCGAGTCCTCATCACCCTTGTGGCGGTGGGCATCGCCGGGGTCCTCGTGGTGATGCTGTGGCAGTCCTATATGCTCTCGCCCTGGACCCGGGACGGGCGCGTCCAGGTCCAGGTCGTGAACGTCGCCTCGGAAGTGGCCGGCACGGTCGTGGATGTCCCGGTGCAGGACAACCAGTTCGTCCACAAGAACGACGTGCTGTTCCAGGTCGATCCCACCCGTTTCCGCCTCGCCGTGGCGCAGGCCCAGGCGGCGCTGGAAAGCGCGCAGAACCAGTTGAGCTTCGCCCAGTCCGAATCCCGGCGGCAGCAGCGGCTGACGGTCTATGCCTCGGAGGAGGCGCGGGAGAAGGCCGAGAACACCATGCGGGTGGCGCAGGCCACGCTGGACCAGGCGCAGACGGCGCTGGACGTGGCCAAGCTGAACCTCGCGCGCTCGACCGTGGTCTCCCCGGTGAACGGCTATGTCACCCATCTGCGGCTGCGGGCGGGGGCCTATGTCAACGCGGGCACCGCGCAGATGGCCGTGGTGGATTCGGATTCCTTCTGGATCGAGGGGTATTTCGAGGAGACCAAGCTGCATGCGATCCGGCCCGGCGACCCGGCCCGGATCCGGCTGATGGGCTATGACACGCCCTTCGCGGGGCAGGTGGAGAGCATCGGGCGCGGCATCGCGGATGCCAACGACACCACCAACAGCCGCGGCCTGCCAGCGGTGAACCCGGTCTTCACCTGGGTCCGGCTGGCGCAGCGCATTCCGGTCCGGGTTTCGTTCAAGGACCTGCCGCCGGAGGTGGTCCTCGTGGCAGGCATGACGGCCTCGATCGATATCGGGCCGGAAAGCGAGCAGCGTTCCGGCCTGGGCGGCCGGCTGCTGGAATGGGTGCGCGACAATATGTGACGCCAGGCCACCGGAATGGCCGGAGCGCATGAAAAAGGGCTGTCCCCCACTGAGGGACAGCCCTTTTTCATGTCCTGCGGGCGCTGGTCAGCGGCCGGTGAGGATCCGCTCCACCAACTGCCGCACCGTCGGGATGAAGCCGTTGGAATAGAAGGGGTCCTGCCCGAAGCGATAGGCGTTGTGCCCGGAGAACATGAGGTTCTGCTCCGGGTCGCCGCCGTGGGCGATGTCCTGCAGCGTCTTCTGGATGCAGAAGCTGCGCGGATCGGCCTTCTTGCCGTTGGTGTAGTCCGGCTCGTGCTGCGACCAGTTGGAGAACCGGCACTGCGACAGGCAGCCCATGCAGGCCACCTGGTCGGCCAGGATCTGGCGGGATTCGTCGGGCGACACGAAGATCAGCGTGTCGTCCGGGGTGCGCAGGGCCTCGGTGAAGCCCTCGCTCTCCCATTGCTGCACGTGCTCCAGGTCGCCCGGCACCAGATAGACCGGCCGCTTGCGCGGGCCGACGCCGTAGCGGGCGGAATGCTCTCCGATCGCCTCGGAGGTATAGGCCACCTGGCGGTGCGAGCGCCCCTCCAGGTCGCGCAGGAAGTCGTTGCGCACGGCGGAGGAATAGAAGCCGGTCGGCGAGAAGTTCTGCAGCGACACGTCGCCGGGCTTCAGCGTCAGCAGGCGCTGCTTCCAGGCATCGGGGATCGGGCTTTCCTGCGTCACCAGCGGGCGGGTGCCGAACTGGAAGGCGATCGGGCCGAGCTCCGGATTGTCGATCCAGTCCTCCCACTCCTCCAGCCACCAGACGCCGCCGGCCATGATGATCGGCACGTCGCCCAGGCCGAACTGCCGCATCTGCTCGCGCAGCTTCAGCACGCGGGGATAGGGGTTCTCCGGCTTGCGCGGGTCCTCGCTGTTGGAGAGGCCGTTATGGCCGCCCGCCAGCCAGGGGTCCTCGTAGACCACGCCGCCCAGCCAGTCCTGGGCCTTGTGGTAGGCGCGCTTCCACAGGGCGCTGAAGGCGCGGGCGGAGGAGACGATCGGATAGTAGTGGACGCGGTATTCCCGCGCGATCTCGCTGAGCTTGTAGGGCATGCCCGCGCCGCAGGTGACGCCATGGACGAGGCCCTTGGCCCCCTCCAGCACGCCGCGCAGCACGCGCTCCGCGCCGCCCATCTCCCACAGCACGTTGACATGGACGCGGCCCTGCCCGTTGGAGCGCTCATGCGCCTCCCGGGCCTGGGCGATGCCGCCGGCGATGCCGTACTGCACCAGTTCCTCGTGCCGCTCGCGACGGGTGGAGCCGTGGTAGACCTGCGGGACGACATGGCCCTCGGCGTCATAGCTGTCGGCATTGACGCCGGAGAAGGTGCCCACGCCACCGGCCTCGGCCCAGCCACCGCAGGACGCACCATTGGTGGCGGAAACGCCCTTTCCACCCTCGACGAGGGGGAGGACATCCACGCCTCCCATGCGTATTGCGTTGATCGCCTTCACGGCACGCTATCCTGAAATTCCTGGAACGGGTCTCGATATGGACCGGCCGCCCTCCCGAATCGAGAGGAAATGCAGCCCGCCTTCACCGATTTGTAAGATTGCCCGGAAGGGCACCGGGGAAAACGCCGGCCCCGGACCCGGGGAGGAGATCCCCCCGGGTCCAGGGCGGCGATGGCTGGCCAGGGTCCGCGCCGGCCGGTTCCGGCCGGACGCGGGCCCCGACGGCCTCAGTCGCGGAAGTCGCCGCGGTCGCGGCGCGGGCCACGGCCACGGTCGCCCCGGTCCCCACGGTCGCGGCGGCCCTCGCCGCCTTCCTCGCCCTCGGCGCGGGGGCGGCGGGCGCCGACCTGCTCGGTGATGTCCGCGCCGGTCGCCTGATCGACCACCCGCATGGACAGCTTCACCTTGCCGCGGTCATCGAAGCCGATGACCTTGACCTTCACCTTGTCGCCCACGTTGACGATGTCGGTGGTCTTGTTGACCCGGTCCTGCGCCAGCTCGGAGATGTGGACGAGGCCGTCCTTGGCGCCGAGGAAGTTCACGAAGGCGCCGAAATCGGCGGTCTTCACCACGGTGCCGTTGTAGATCGCGCCGATCTCGGCCTCGGCGGTGATGCCCTTGATGCGGTCGATCGCGGCCTGGGTCGCCTCGGGGGAGGAGGAGGCGATCTTGATCGTCCCGTCATCCTCGATGTCGATCTTGGTGCCGGTCTGCTCGACGATCTCGCGGATCACCTTGCCGCCCGTGCCGATGACTTCGCGGATCTTGTCCTTGGGCACGTTGATGATCGTGACCTTGGGGGCATTGGCCGAAACGTCGGTGCGGGCGCCGGAGAGGCCCTTCGCCATCTCGCCCAGGATGTGGATGCGGCCGTCCCTGGCCTGCTCCAGAGCGGTCTTCATGATGTCGAAGGTGATGGACGTGATCTTGATGTCCATCTGCAGCGCGGTCACGCCCTGCTCCGTGCCGGCCACCTTGAAGTCCATGTCGCCGAGGTGGTCCTCGTCGCCCAGGATGTCGGAGAGCACGGCGAAGCCGCGATCCTCCTTGATCAGGCCCATGGCGATGCCGGCGCAGGGGCGCTTCAGCGGCACGCCGGCATCCATCAGCGACAGGGAGGTGCCGCAGACGGTGGCCATGGAGGAGGAGCCGTTCGATTCCGTGATCTCGGAGACCACGCGCATCGTGTACGGGAACTTCTCCTTCTCCGGCAGCAGCGGGTGGATGGCGCGCCAGGCGAGCTTGCCATGGCCGACCTCGCGCCGCCCCGGCGAGCCCATGCGGCCCGTCTCGTTCACCGAGTAGGGAGGGAAGTTGTAGTGCAGCAGGAAGTTCTCGCGGTACTCGCCCGCGAGCTGGTCGATGATCTGCTCGTCCTGCCCGGTGCCCAGCGTCGCCACGGCGAGCGCCTGGGTCTCGCCACGGGTGAAGAGGGCGGAGCCATGGGCGCGCGGCAGAACGCCGACCTCGGCCATGATCGGACGGACGGTGCGGGTGTCGCGGCCGTCGATGCGGATGCCCGTGTCGAGGATGGCGTTGCGGACCACGTCCGCCTCCAGCTCCTTGAGCAGCCCCTTGGCGGCGGCCGCGTCCAGGCCCTCGGCCTCCAGCGCCGCCAGGACCTCCTTCTTGACGTCGCCGACCTTGCCCTGGCGGAGCAGCTTCTGCGTCTCCTTGTAGGCCTCGGCCATCTTGTCGCGGCCGAGATCGGCGATGCGGGCCTTGAGCGCCGTCAGGCTCTCATCCGCCTCGGCCAGCGGCCAGGGCTCCTTGGCGGCGCGCTCGGCGAGATCGATGATGCCCTGGATCACAGGCTGGAAGCCCCGGTGGCCGAATTCCACGGCGCCGAGCATCACTTCCTCGGAGAGCTCCTGCGCCTCGGACTCCACCATCAGCACGCCCTCGGCGGTGCCGGCGACCACGAGGTCGAGCTGCGAGCGCTTGCGCTCCTCCAGCGTCGGGTTCAGCACGTACTGGCCGTCGATATAGCCGACGCGCGCCGAGGCGACCGGGCCGAAGAAGGGGATGCCGGACAGCGTCAGGGCGGCGGAGCAGCCGACCATCGCCACCATGTCCGGGTCGTTCTCCATGTCATGCGACAGCACCGTCGCGATGACCTGGACCTCGTTGCGGAAGCCCTCGGGGAAGAGCGGGCGGATCGGGCGGTCGATGAGGCGCGAGATCAGGGTCTCGCTCTCCGAGGGACGGCCCTCGCGCTTGAAGAAGCCGCCGGGGATCTTGCCCGCGGCGAAGGCCTTCTCCTGGTAGTTCACGGTCAGCGGGAAGAAGTCCTGCCCCGGCTTGACCGAACGGCTACCGACCGCCGTGCAGAGCACGATGGTATCGCCCAGGCGGGCCATCACGGCGCCATCGGCCTGGCGGGCGACCTTGCCCGTCTCCAGCGTCAGGGTCTTGCCGCCCCAGGCGATGTCCTTGCGGTAGTAGTGGTCGAACATGCGGTCGTCCTAATGCGCCCCGCTGCCGGACCGGATGGCCGGCGGGCAGGGCTGTGGATGCGACGCGGGAGGGTGCGGCTGGAGCGGTCGGCAGCCCGGGGATTCGGGTGCCCGGCGTCTCGGGCGGCATGGAAGGCCGCGATAGTGGGGCGGCAGGGAACCATGTGGCCGGAAACGCCGCGGCGCGGCTCGTCCATATGCACCACCGCGTGCGCGGAAGTGGGGAGCGGCCGGAAGCCGCACCCTTGAGCCGGGCTATATGCCTCCGTCCGGCGCGGATTGCCAGTCCCAATGTCCGGTCCAAGGTCCGGCGGGACTTGTGCCAGGGCGCAGCGGGTCCGGGTCGGGAGCCGGCGGCGGGGCCGCCGGGCCCACTGGGGGGCTGTTGGGGGTCTACTGCCTGACGCGGTCGGCGCCGCGGGTGACCGCATTACCGACGGCCGAGACATCCTGGCCGGCGCCCGAAACGGTGTTGCAGGCCCCGAGCAAGGTAGCGGAGCCCAGCAGCAGGCAGGCGGTCACGGCCGCCGCGAGGGTTCTGGACATGGTGCGAAACTCCACGGAACGACGGGATCGGGACAACGGGCCGCGGGGGGTCGAGCCCCGTGGCCCAGGCTTGAGCTTGAGCCATCTGACACGATTTGCAACACCCCGGGGCGCCTCCGGGGCTGGCACCGTTTCCCGGCGCCGGCCCATGCGCCTCGCGGGTCGCTCGCCGCCCCGCCGCAATGGTGGAGGACGCCATCCCGGGGCGCCACGCATCAGGCGGGACGGGTTCCCGGCGGGGGGCAGCTTTCCCGAATCGGTTCCGGGGGCCTTGCCAGAGCAGGCGGGTGCCGCCGCCGGTGTCTCAATCCGCCAGATCGGCGGGGGTCACGAATCGCACGAGGCGACCGCCACCGGCGGAAAGCCGGTTCCAGGGCCCCTCCACCGTGAACTCGGCCAGGGCTGCGGTGGGATAACCCTCGGCGATCCGGCGCGCGTCCTGCTGCGGGTCATCCAGCGCGTGGCGGCCGAGGAGCTTCAGGACGAGTTCGTGCATCCCAGGATTGTGCCCGATCATCAGCAGGCAGCGTGTCTCCTCCGGGACGAGCTGGATGGCCTCCAGCATCGTATCGGGCGTGGCGAGATAGAGGCTGTCCGTGGCCTCCACCCTGGGCTGGCCGGGGAGGGGGGAGAGCGCCTCCAGGGTCTGGAGCGTGCGGCGGGCGGAGGAGACCAGCACCAGATCGGGCGCCAGTTGCAGCCGGTGGAAGAGCTGCGCGACGGCGGCGGCGGCCTTCCGGCCGCGGCTGTTCAGCGGCCGGGCATGGTCGGAAAGCGCCGGGTCGTCCCAGGAGGACTTCGCATGGCGGAGCAGCAGAAGCCGTCGCATGGATGTGAGGATGCCATGTCCCGGATGCGATGTCGCCCCCCTGCCGGCGCTTCTCTTTCCACTCCCCTATCCTTCCCCGCGGCCTTGTCCGACATCGCTCCTGGTGCGGCGACCGGGCTTCTTTTGCAGTGCGGTGGCAGTTTTTGTGGCCATCGGGAGGAGGTGGCGCAGTAACAGGCACCCAATCCGTGAATGCCGGGCCGGACGAGCCTTCCGTGCGGGCTGCGCCGCAACTTGACGGGAAATGGGGGAAGTGGGACGAATTCTGCCACGCCAGGGCATCGTTCTTGGACGTCCATGAACAGCACAAGAAAATGTGAGGATGAGACCGATGGCCTCCATGCGTCCAAGCGGCAGGATCACGTTGCTGGCCGCCAGCGTCTCGCTGGCCTCGCTCGCGGGCCTGTCCCTCGGTGGTGGGGCCGCCCTGGCCCAGACCACGCTCACCATCGCCACGGTGAACAACGGCGACATGGTGGTGATGCAGCGGCTGTCCGCGAGGTTCGAGCAACAGCACCCCGACATCAAGCTGCGCTGGGTGGTGCTGGAGGAGAACGTGTTGCGCCAGCGCGTGACCACCGACATCGCGACCAGGGCCGGCCAGTTCGACATCATGACCATCGGCAACTACGAGGTGCCGATCTGGGCCAAGCAGGGCTGGCTGGAGCCGATGGAGAACCTGCCGGCCAGCTATGACGTCGATGACCTGCTGAAGCCGGTGCGCGAGGGCCTTACCTACGAGAACAAGCTCTACGCCCTGCCTTTCTATGGCGAGAGCGCCATGACCTATTACCGCAAGGACCTGTTCCAGAAGGCCGGCATCACCATGCCGGAGCAGCCGAACTATGACCAGGTGAAGGAGGCGGCGGCCAAGATCACCGACAAGCCCGGCCAGGTCTTCGGCATCTGCCTGCGCGGCAAACCCGGCTGGGGCGAGAACATGGCCTATGTCACCTCGCTGGTGACGACCTTCGGCGGGCAGTGGTTCGACAAGAGCTGGAAGACCACGATCGACACGCCGGAATGGCACAAGGCGCTCACCTACTACAACGACGTGCTGAAGAACTATGGCCCGCCGGGCGCCACCTCGAACGGGTTCAACGAGAACCTCGCCCTGACGGCGGGCGGGCGCTGCGGCATGTGGATCGATTCCACGGTTGCCGCCGGGCTGCTCTACGACACCAAGCAGTCGCAGGTGGCCGACAAGATCGCCTTCGCACCGATCCCGGTGGGCGATTTCAAGGGCGGGCCGACCTGGCTCTGGAGCTGGAACCTGGGCATCCCGGCCTCCTCCAAGCAGAAGGAGGCGGCGAAGACCTTCACCACCTGGGCGACCTCGAAGGAGTACATCCAGCTCGTCGCGCAGGAGAATGGCTGGGTCGCCGTGCCGCCGGGCACGCGCCGCTCGACCTATGAGAGTGCGGAGTACCAGAAGGCCGCGCCCTTCGCCTCCTTCGTGCTCAAGGCGATCGAGACGGCGAACCCGAATGGCGAGACGAAGAACCCGCGCCCCTATACCGGCGCGCAGTTCGTGGCGATCCCGGAATTCCAGGGGATCGGCACCCAGGTCGGCCAGACCGTCGCCGGCACGCTGACCGGGCAGACGAGCATCGATGCGGCGCTGAAGGCGGCGCAGTCGGCCACCGACCGCACCATGCGGCAGGCCGGCTACGGCCGCTGACGCGCTGATCCCGCCGCCGCGCCGGGGCCACCGGCGCGGCACCCGCATGCCGGGAGGTTTCCGGGAGGTCCCATGTCCGCCATCTCCGCCCAGCACGCCGCGGCCAGGGAGCCGGCCAGGCCGAAGCGTTCCGGCACGCTGCCCCTGATCGCTCCATCGGTCGGCGTCCTGTTGCTCTGGATGATCGTGCCGCTGGTGATGACGGTGTGGTTCTCCTTCCAGCGCTACAACCTGCTGAACCCGATGGTGACGGGCTTCGCGGGGCTGGAGAATTACGAGTTCCTGGTCACCGATCCGGATTTCTGGGCCTCGCTGGTCAACACGCTGGTGCTGGTGGGCTCGGTGCTGGCGATCACCGTGGTGCTCGGCACGCTGCTGGCGGTGCTGTTCGACCAGAACTTCCCCGGCCGGAACGTGGCGCGGCTGCTGGCCATCGCCCCCTTCTTCGTCATGCCGACGGTCAGCGCGCTGATCTGGAAGAACCTGATGATGCACCCGATCTACGGCGTGCTGGCCGCCCTCTGGCGCGGCGTCGGGCTGACGCCGGTGGACTGGTTCGCCCAGTTCCCCATGCTCTCGATCATCGTCATCGTCTCCTGGCAGTGGCTGCCCTTCGCGCTGCTGATCCTGCTCACCGCCATCCAGTCCCTGGACCACGAGCAGAAGGAGGCGGCGCGGATGGACGGCGCGGGGCCGGTCGCGCAGTTCCTCCACATCACCCTGCCGCATCTCGGCCGCGCCATCAGCGTGGTGATCATGATCGAGACGATCTTCCTGCTGACCGTCTTCGCGGAGATCTTCGTCACCACCTCGGGCGGGCCGGGCAATGCCACCACCAACCTCGCCTTCCTGATCTATGCCCGCGCGCTGCTGCAGTTCGATGTCGGCGGCGGTTCGGCGGGCGGCATGGTGGCGATCCTGCTGGCCAATATCGTGGCCTTCTTCCTGGTGCGCAGCATCGCGCGCCGGCTGGAGATCTGACGCCATGCGCGAGAGCACGACGCAGCGCATCCTGGTCGCCATCCTGGGCTGGGCCGTGGCGCTGGCCCTGTTCTTCCCCATCCTCTGGATGGTCCTGACCGGCTTCAAGACCGAGGTGGCGGCCATCGCCACCCCGCCGCAGCTCATCTTCCAGCCGACGCTCGAAAGCTATGCCGAGGTGCGGGACCGGGCGGACTATCTCCACTTCGCGCTGAACAGCGTCGTCATCTCCTTCGGCGGCACCATCCTGGCGCTCGCCTTCGCGATCCCCGCCGCCTATGCCATGGCCTTCCACCCGACGAAGCGCACGCGCGGCACGCTGCTCTGGATGCTGTCCACCAAGATGCTGCCGCCGGTCGGCGTGCTGGTGCCGATCTACCTGATCTTCCGCACGCTGGGGCTGCTCGACAGCCGCACGGGGCTCATCATCATCTACGCGCTGATGAACCTGCCCATCGTGGTCTGGATGCTCTTCACCTTCTTCAAGGAGGTGCCGCACGAGATCCTGGAGGCGGGGCGGATGGACGGGGCGAAGACCTGGGCGGAGTTCCGCCACCTGCTGCTGCCGCTCAGCCTGCCGGGCATCGCCTCCACCGGGCTGCTCTCGCTGATCCTGTGCTGGAACGAGGCCTTCTGGAGCCTGAACCTCACCACCTCGGAGGCGGCGCCGCTCACCACCTTCATCGCCTCCTTCTCCTCGCCGCAGGGGTTGTTCTTCGCCAAGCTCTCGGCCGCCTCCACCATCGCCGTGGCGCCGATCCTCATCTTCGGCTGGCTCAGCCAGCGCCAGCTCGTCCGCGGCCTGACCTTCGGCGCGGTGAAATAGGAGAACCCGCATGGCCACGCTGACCCTGCGCGACATCCGCAAGAGCTATGCCGAGGTCGAGGCGATCAAGGGGATCGACCTCGACGTGCTGGACCGCGAGTTCGTGGTCTTCGTCGGCCCCTCGGGCTGCGGCAAGTCCACCCTGCTGCGCATGATCGCGGGGCTGGAGGAGATCACCTCCGGCGACCTGCTGATCGATGGGCGGCGGGTGAACGATCTCGGCCCCGCCGACCGTGGCCTGGCGATGGTGTTCCAGTCCTACGCGCTCTATCCGCACATGACGGTGCGGGACAACATGGGCTTCGCCCTCAGGATGGCCGGCACGCCGAAGGCGGAGCGCGACCGCAAGGTGGAGGAGGCCGCGCGCATCCTGCAACTGGAACCCTATCTCGACCGGCGGCCCAAGGCGCTCTCCGGTGGCCAGCGGCAGCGCGTGGCGATCGGCCGCGCCATCGTGCGCAACCCGAAGATCTTCCTCTTCGACGAGCCGCTTTCCAACCTGGACGCCGCGCTGCGCGGGCAGATGCGGATCGAGCTGGCCCGGCTGCACGAGGAGCTGAAGGCCACGATGATCTACGTCACCCATGACCAGGTCGAGGCCATGACCATGGCCGACAAGATCGTGGTGCTGCAATCGGGGCGGGTGGAGCAGGTCGGCTCACCGCTGGAGCTCTATCACCATCCGAGGAACCTCTTCGTGGCGGGCTTCATCGGCTCGCCGCGCATGAACATGCTGCCGGCACAGGTGACGGGGGCGGAGGGCGGCGGTGTTGCCGTGCGGCTCGCCTTCGGCCCGGAGCTCGCCGTGCCGGTGCGGGCGGGCTCCCTGCGCCCGGGCGAGGCGGTGACCGTGGGCATCCGCCCCGAGGGCCTGCGGCCCGATCCGGGCGGTCCGATCCAGGGGGAGGTGCTGCTGGCCGAGCGGCTGGGCGGGCTGACGCTGCTGCATGTGCGCCTCTCGCCGGATCAGGTGGTGATCGTGCAGCTCGACGGCAGCGATGCCACGCGGCCGCACGAGGTGCTGCGGCTTTCCGTCGATCCGCGCCTCTGCCATGTCTTCGACGAGCGCGGCGAAGCCCTGCCGCATCTCGAAACGCACCACCTCGCGGCCTGAGGAGGGCCGGCATGTATCTCGGCCTGGATTTCGGCACCTCCTCGGTCAAGGCCCTGCTGGTGGACGAGGCGCAGCGCGTGCTGGCCAGCGCCAGCAGCCCGCTCGCCGTCTCCCGCCCCGCGCCCGGGCACAGCGAGCAGGACCCGCGGGACTGGTGGCAGGCCATGCTCGATGCCGTGGCCGCCCTGCGCGCGCGGGAGCCCGCCGCCTTCGCCGCGCTGCGCGGCATCGGCCTGTCGGGGCAGATGCATGGCGCCGTGCTGCTGGATGCGGCGGGCGAGGTGCTGCGGCCCGCCATCCTGTGGAACGACACACGCGCCATTGCCGAATGCCGCGAGATGGAGGCGGCCTTCCCGGCGCTGCACACGGTGGCGGGCAACCTCGCCATGCCGGGCTTCACCGCGCCGAAGCTGCTCTGGGTGCGGAAGCACGAGCCCGGGGTCTTCGCCCGCACGGCCCGGGTGCTGCTGCCCAAGGCCTGGGTGCGCTACCGCCTGACCGGCGAGTTCATCGAGGACATGTCGGACGCTTCCGGCACGCTCTGGCTGGATGTCGGGCGGCGCGACTGGTCCGATGCCGCGCTGGCCGTCACGGGGCTGTCGCGCGACCACATGCCGCGCCTGGTGGAAGGCAGCGCGCCGGGCGGGATGCTGCGGCCGGAACTGCGGCGCGAATGGGGGCTGTCCGGCCCGGTCGTGGTGGCGGGCAGCGCCGGCGACAACGCGGCGGGCGCGGTCGGGCTGGGGGCGATCCATCCGGGCGATGCCTTCGTCTCGCTGGGCACCTCCGGCGTGCTCTGGGCGACGACGGACCGCTACGCGCCCTATCCGAAGGCGGCGGTGCATGCCTTCTGTCATGCCCTGCCGGGGCTCTGGCACCAGATGGGGGTGACGCTCTCGGCGGCCTCCTGCCTCGGCTGGTGGGCGCAGGTGGCGGGGCAGGGGGAGGCGGCGCTGCTGGCCGAGCTGCCCGCGATCCGCAGGCCATCGGATGCGGTCTTCCTGCCCTACCTCTCCGGGGAACGCACGCCGCACAATGACGGCGCGATCCGTGGCGCCTTCGCCGGCCTGTCGATGGACACGGACCGCGCGGCGCTGACCCAGGCGGTGCTGGAGGGCGTGGCCTTCTCCTTCCGCGACGGGCTCGACGCGCTGGCCGCCTCCGGCACGGTGATCCGCGAGGCGGACGTGATCGGCGGCGGTTCCCGCTCCCGCGCCTGGATCGGCATCATCGCGGCGGTGCTGGGCATTCCCCTGCACGTGCTGGCGGAGGGCGAGTATGGCGGCGCCTTCGGGGGGGCGCGCCTCGCCCGGCTGGCCGTGACGGGCGAGGACCCGACGGCCGTCTGCATCCCGCCGAGGCGGCTGGAAACGGTGATGCCCGACCCGGAACTCGCCGGGTCCTATGCCGCCCCACTGCGCCGCTACCGCGCCCTCTATCCGGCCATCGCCGGTTCCTTTTCCTGAGCCGAGGTCTTCCCATGAGCGCCATTCCGCTCAACCGCGCCAATCTGGCGATGCTGCGCCCGCCCATCCAGGTCCCAGCCTATGATCCCGTGACGGTGACGCCGGGCATCGTGCATCTCGGCCTGGGCGGCTTCCACCGCGCGCACATGGCCCGCTACACGCACGAGCTGATGGAGCGCGATCCCGGGGCGCGGGAATGGGGCATCGCGGGGGCCGGCATCCAGCCCGCCGACAAGCGGATGCGCGAGAGCCTGGGGCCGCAGGACTGGCTCTACACGCTGGTGGAGCGCGAGGGCGAACAGGAGAAGGTCGCGGTCATCGGCGCGCTGACCGAGATGATCTATGCGGGCGAGGATTCCACGGAGGTGCTGGCCCGCATCGCCGATCCGCGCATCCGCATCGTCAGCCTGTCGGTGACGGAGAACGGCTACTGCCTGAACCGCGCCACCAAGCGGCTGGACACGGAGCACCGGCTGATCCGGCAGGACCTCGCCACGCCGGAACGCCCCGCCAGCGCCATCGGCATCATCGTGGAAGGCTTCCGCTGCCGGAAGGAAGCCGGGCTGCCCGCCTTCACCGCGCTGAGCTGCGACAACATCCAGCACAATGGCGAGGTGCTGCGCGATGCCGTGCTGACCCTGGCGGGGCTGCGCGACAAGGCATTGGCGGCGTGGATCGAGGCCGAGGCGAGCTTCCCCAGCACCATGGTGGACCGCATCACCCCCGTCACCACCGAGGCGCAGATCCGCGAGCTGGCGGAGAAGCATGGCATCGCCGACAACTGGCCGGTCTTCGCCGAGCCCTTCTCGCAATGGGTGATCGAGGACCGCTTCCCGCTGGGCCGCCCGGCCTGGGAGGCGGTGGGGGCGCAGTTCGTCGGGGATGTCGCGCCCTATGAGTTCATGAAGCTGCGGCTGCTGAACGCCAGCCATCTCGCCATGTCGGGGCCGGGGCGGCTCGCGGGCTATACCTATATCGACGAGACCATGGCGAACCCGCTTTTCCGCCGCTACATGGCCGCGCTGATGGACCGGGAAACGGAACCGACCCTGGCGCCGGTGCTGGGGATTGACCTCGCGGACTACAAGGCCACGCTGATCCGCCGCTTCGCCAACACCGCGATCAAGGACACGGTGGAACGGGTCAACACCGATGCGCCGCTGAACGTGCTGGTCGATCCGATCCGCGACCGGCTGAAGTCGGGCGGCGGGGTGGATCTGCTGGCCATCGCGCTGGCCGCCTGGATGCGGCGCGTGCGCGGGGAGGACGAGCAGGGGCGGGAGATCGAGGTGAAGCACCCGCTGGCCGGGTTGCTGCGCGAGAAGGCCATCGAGGGCGGGCCGGACCCGGTGCCGCTGCTCTCGATCGGACAGCTCTTCGGGGAGCTGGGGCAGGACGAGCGCCTCGTCGCGGCGCTGCGGAAGTGGCTCGGCTCCTTCTACGGGGTGGGGAGCCTGAAGACGCTGGAGCGGGCGGCGGCCGAGCTGGAATTCTGACCGAGGCTCCCGGGAAAGGCGGACCTTTCCCGGGAGCGGACGCTCAGCCCAGCGTGGCCCGGCGCTGCGTCACCGCGGCCGTCTCGCGCGGGGCGCGCACCAGCACCGTCACCGCGATCACGCCCAGCACGGCGATGGAGCCGGCCAGCACGAAGGCGCTGGTGAAGGAGCCGGTGGACTGCACGATGAAGCCGGTGACCGCCGGGCCGATGATGCCCGCGATGTTCGCCAGCCCGTGCACGAAGCCGCCGGTGGCGCCAACATATTCGCGCGGCACGGCATCCTGCACGATGGTCCAGTAGGTGCTGCCGGTCAGATAGAGGGCGCAGATGGTGATCGCGGTCAGCGCCACCGCGCCGGTCACCGTCGTCATCATGCCCGCCACCATGATCGCCACGGCGGCGATGCCCAGGCAGACCACCAGCACGATCTTGCGGGAGAAGAGCGCGTTGCCCGTGCGGCGGTAGATCACGTCGGTCAGGAAGCCGCCGCCGATCAGTCCCATGCAGCCCAGGATCCAGGGGATCACCGTGACCAGGCTCATGTCGTGCAGGCTGAGCCCGCGCGCCATGGTCAGGTAGCTGGGGAACCAGGTCAGGAAGAAGTACAGGATGTAGTTGTAGCCGAAGAAGGCGAAGGCCGTGGCCAGCACCGCCGGCTTGCGCAGCTGCGAACCCAGCCCGGGCGGCGAGACATGCGAGGGCAGGGCGTCCGGCTGGTCCCCGGCGATCTCGCGCCGCTCCTCCTCGCTGACGCGCGGGTCGCCTTCCGGCGAGTTGCTCATCAGGGTCAGCCAGAAGACCAGCCAGACCAGGCCGATCGCCGCCACCACGAAGAAGGAGACGCGCCAGCCGAAATGCAGAACGGTGAAGCCCACCAGCGGCCCGGCGATGGCGCCGCCCAGCGGCGTTCCGCCATTGGCGATGCCGATCGCGGTGCCGGCCTCCCGCCGGGGGAACCAGTTGCTGACCATCTTGTTGGCGCTGGCGGAGAAGGGGCCCTCGCCGATGCCGAAGCCGATGCGGATCAGCAGCATGGAGACGAAGCCGCCGGCCAGCCCGGTCAGGCCGCAGAAGACCGACCAGACGCCCATGGAGAGGGAGAAGACCCGGTAGGGCCCCGCCTTGTCCGAGATCAGCCCGCCGATGAAGTTGAAGATGGCGTAGCCGAAGAAGAAGCTGCTGAAGACCAGGCCCATTTCCGAAGGGCTGAGGCCCAGATCGCCCGAAACCGCGGGGGCCGCGATCGAGAGGGCGCTGCGGTCCATGTAATTGATGATGCCTGCCAGAAAGAGCAGGAAGACAGCCAGGTGGCGGCGCTTCTTCCACATGGGTGGAGGGTCCCTCTTCGCGTTCCTCTCGGAGGCGGGGCACGGGGAGGGGAAGGCACGCCCCGGGGCGGGGCGGCGGCGTTTCCTCGTCCGGGCGCGCCCTTGCCGGGCTCCAGCCTCGTCATTACCGATGACATTGCATTCTACCATGGTAGAATGTCAACGAAGATAGGGAGGTTGCCATGCGAAGTTGCGTGCTGCATGCGGCGGAGGACCTGCGGATCGAGGAACGGCCCCTGGCCGGGCTGGGCCCGAACGAGGTGCGGCTGCGGGTCCGGGCCGGCGGGATCTGCGGGTCCGACCTGCACTACTTCTTCCACGGACGGGTCGGCGATTTCGTGATCCGGGAGCCGTTAGTGCCCGGGCACGAGTTCGCGGGCGAGGTGGCCGAGACCGGCCCTGCCGTCACACGGGTGAAGGCGGGCGACCGGGTCTGCGTGAACCCGTCGCGCACCTGCGGCCGCTGTCCGCGCTGCCGCGAGGGCCGGCCCAACCTGTGCGAGAACGTCTTCTTCATGGGCAGCGCCAGCAAGTTCCCGCACATGCATGGCGGCTTCACCGAATATGTCTCGGTGGAGGAGGGGCAGTGCTTCCCGGTCTCGGGCGACCTGCCCTTCGCCGAGATGGCCTTCGCGGAGCCGCTCTCGGTCGCGCTCCATGCCGCGCTGCGCGGCGGCAACCTGATGGGGCGCAAGGTGCTGGTGACCGGCGCCGGGCCGATCGGCCAGCTCGTGCTGCTGGCGGCGAAGCGAGGCGGGGCGGCGCATCTGGCCATCACCGACATGATCGACGAGCCGCTGGCGGTGGCCCGCCGGATCGGCGCGGACGAGGCCTTCAACGTTGCCGCCGGCACGGGTGAGCTGGACGAGGCCGCGAAGCGCCTCGGCGGCTATGACGTGGTCTTCGAGGCCTCCGGCGCCTCCCCGGCGCTCAATGCCGGGCTGATGGCGGTGCGGGCGGGCGGTATCGTGGTGCAGGTCGGCTCCCTTCCGGGCGGCCAGACGCCGGTGATGGCCAACCGCATCATGGCGCGGGAGATCGACCTGCGCGGTGCCTTCCGCTTCGGCGATGTCTTCGGCGACGCGGTGACCTGCCTGGAGAAGCGGCAGATCGACATCCGCCCGATCCTGACGGCGAAGATGCCGATGGAACGGGCGGGCGAGGCTTTCCACGCGGCGCGCGACCGGGCGAGGAACCTGAAGGTCGTGATCGAGTTCTGAGCCGGTTCCCGGGGGGGAGGGGCGGGCCGCTCCCCCCCGGGACGGGCTTCAGTGCAGCCCGCCCTTGCGGAAGGCCTCGACGGTCCGCATCACGCCGCGGATCTCGGCCAGGCCCTTGAGGCGGCCGATGCAGGAATAGCCGGGGTTCACCCGCTTGCCGATATCGTCCACCAGCAGGTGGCCGTGATCGGGGCGCATCGGGATCACCGCATCGGCGCGGCCCTCCGCGGCGCGGCGGTCCTCCTCCTTCATCAGCGCGGCCACGACGCGCACCATGTCGGTGTTCCCGTCGAGGTGGTCGG
The DNA here is from genome assembly GCF_001941945.1 of Roseomonas gilardii. Taxonomy (NCBI): domain Bacteria; kingdom Pseudomonadati; phylum Pseudomonadota; class Alphaproteobacteria; order Acetobacterales; family Roseomonadaceae; genus Roseomonas; species Roseomonas gilardii. The sequence goes on from NZ_CP015583.1 coordinate 1,165,937, forward strand.
CCTCGTAGAAAGAGCCGTCCGGCTCGATCGTCACGTTGCGCAGATGCGCGAAGTGCACGCGCGGCCCGAACTCCTCGGCCATCGCGACCATGTCGTTGTCGCGGTTGCTGCCGAAGGCGCCGGTGCAGAGCGTCAGCCCGTTGGCCTGTTCCGGCACGGCGTCGAGCAGGGTGCGCGCGTCGCCGGCGGTGGACATCACGCGCGGCATGCCGAAGATCGGGAAGGACGGATCGTCCGGATGGATGCAGAGCCGGGCGCCTTCCTCGGCCGCGATCGGGGCGATCTCGCGCACGAACTCGATCAGGTGCCGCTGGACGCCCTCGCGCCCGATATCCTTGTAGGTGTCGAGCATCTTCTGGAAGCCGGCGCGGTCATAGACGAATTCGCGGGCCGGCAGCCAGTCGATCATCAGCTTCTCCAGCTTGTCGATCTCGCCTTCCGACATCGCCTTGAAGCGGGTCTCGGCGGCCTTGCGCCGGGCTTCCGGGTGGTCGGCCTCGGCGCCCGGGCGCTTCAGCACGAACAGGTCATAGACGGCGATGTCCGTCCAGTCGAAGCGCAGCGCGTAGCCGCCATTCGGCAGGCGCCATTCCAGGTCGGTGCGCGTCCAGTCGGTGATGGCCATGAAGTTGTAGCAGATGGTCTTCACCCCGGCCCGGGCCACGGCGCGGATGGAATCCTTGTACTGGCCGATGCGGGTGCGGAAATCGCCCGTGCGGGTCTTGATGTCCTCGTGCACCGCGATGCTCTCGACCACCTCCCAGGTGAGGCCGGCCTTCTCGATCATCGCCTTGCGCTTCAGCACCTCCTCCTCGGGCCAGGCGCGGCCCTGGTTGATGTGGTGAAGCGCGCTGACCACGCCGGTCGCGCCGGCCTGCCGCACATGCTCCAGGGTCACGCCGTCATCGGGGCCGAACCAGCGCCAGGTTTGCAGCATCTCTCGCACTCCTGCTTGAAAAAGGGGTCAGGCCCGCCCGGTGCGGCGCACCGCGGTTTCGGGCAGGGCGGCCGTGCAGGCCAGGGTGATGGGCTCCGCGAAGCCGGCGGGGAGCCGCTAGGCGGCGAGCGTCTTCCGCACGCCCTGCGCCAGCAGCCGCCCGAGTGCCTCCCGGACCGCGACGCGGAAGCCTTCGTGCTCCGCCAGCTCGGCCGGGAAGATCTCGTCGATCGCGAAGAGCGCCTGCGACAGCGCGGCGGCGTCGCGGCCCGCCGCCCTCGCCGTGGCGGACAGGCGCTCGCCCATCGGGTCGTCGATGCCGTGCGTGCCGCCGCGCTCGTCGGTGCCGAGGAGGAAGGCCATCCAGCCCGCGACCGCCATGGCGATGGCATGAGGCATGGCGCCCGCCCGCAGCCGCGCGAGGGCCGGGCCGAGCAGGCGCTGGGGCAGCTTCTGCGAGCCGTCCATGGCGATCTGCAGCAGCCGGTGCCGGATCGCCGGATTGCGGAAGCGTTCCGCGAGCTGGGCGGTGTAGGTGGGCAGATCGACCCCCGGCACGGGTGCCAGGGTCGGGATCACGTCTTCCCGCCAGAGGCGCGGCAGGAACCCCGCCAGCGCGGGCTCGGCCATGGCGTCGGAGACGGTCTCCAGCCCCGCGAGCGCACCGAGATAGGCGAGGCTGGAATGCGCGCCGTTCAGGCAGCGCAGCTTCATCAGCTCATAGGCATGGACATCGCCGACCAGCAGCGCCCCGGCCTCCTCCCAGCGTGGGCGCGGGCCGGCGAAGCGGTCCTCGATCACCCACTGGGTGAAGGGCTCGGCGACCACGGGCCAGGCATCCTCGTAGCCCAGCGCGGCGACGGCGGCGCGGTCCTCGTCGCGCGTGGCCGGCACGATGCGGTCCACCATGGTCGAGGGGAAGGTGACATTCTCCCCGATCCAGGCGGTGAGGCCGGGATCGCGGCGCGCGGCGAATTCCGCCACGATGCGCGACACCGTCTCGCCGTTCCGGGGCAGGTTGTCGCAGCAGAGGATGGTGCAGGCGGGCGCCCCGGCGGCGCGGCGCTGCCGCAACGCCTCCACCAGCAGGCCGGGCGCGCTGCGCGGGAAGGCCTCGCCGGCGAGGTCGTGGCGGATGTCCGGATGCGCCGCATCCAGCCCGCCATCCCGGGCGCGGCAATAGGCCTTCTCCGTGACGGTGAGGCTGATGATGCGCGTGGCCGGATCGGTCAGCCGCGCCATGGCCCGTTCCGGCGTCTCCGGCACGGTCAGAACCTCGGCGATGCTGCCGACGATCCGCGCGGCGTCGCCGTCGGGGCCGCGCTCCAGCACGGTGTAGAGCCCGTCCTGCGGCGCCAGCGCCTCGCGCACCGTGGGGGAGCGCAGGCTCATGCCGGAAATGCCCCAGCCCGTCTCGCCCGCCGCCAGACGGTCGTCCGTGTACACGGCCTGGTGCGCCCGGTGAAAGGCGCCGAGGCCGAGATGGGCGATGCCGATGCGGATGTTGGCTGGGTCGTAGGCCGGGCGGCGGATGCCGGCAGGGAGTTGCGGCAGGCTGTGACGCGAAAGCCGGGGCGGGCTCATGGCTGCTCCACCGTCTCGAAATAGTCGGGCATGCGCTGCACGATGCGGGGCAGGGAGGAGAGGATCTCGGAGAGGTGCAGCCGGATCGCCTCCTCCGCCGCATCCGGGTCGTGCCGTGCGATGGCGGCCACGATGGCGCGGTGCTGGGTGATCAGCACGCGGGCGGGCGTGGCGTCGGTCGGGATGCTGAGATAGCGGACCCTGTCCATCTGCAGCTTGACTTCGGCCAGGGTGGTCCAGGCACTCTGCTGCCCCATCGCCTCGGCGAAGCTCAGATGCAGCGCGTCGTCGAACTGCAGGAAGGCACGGTGGTCCTCGGCGCGGATCGCCGCCTCCTGCTCGTCGATCAGCCGGTGCATGGCGGTGATGGCGGCCTCGTCGGCCTCCAACGCGGCCTGTCGCACCACGGCACGTTCCACCGCGTCGCGCACGAAGCGGCCGCCGGCGACACGGGACAGGGAGATGCGGGACACGGTGGTGCCGCGCTGCGGCAGGATGCGCACGAGGCCGCCTTCGGCCAGGCGGATCAGTGCTTCCCGCACCGGCTGTCGGCTGACGCCCAGGAGGTTGGCGAGGTCGCTCTCGGACAGGCTCTGCCCGGGTGGGAGCTGGTTGGTGATGATCTTGTCGCGCAGCAGGGCGACGACCTGCTGGCCGACCGGGCCGCCGCCGGGCATGGGCTGAAGCGGCTTCAGGACTTCGGCGAGCATGTTTCCCTCCCCGGGGTCGATCTTGTATTCTACCATACAAGATGATGCACCGCAGGGGAAGGCTCTTGCGCGCTGCCTGCGAGACCGCCGTGCCGTCACCCCGGTCTCAGGGATCCAGCCTCATGGATTGGGTGGCGTGGATCGCGAAATGGCCGGAACCCCGGCGCGGACGGCGGCTGCTACCAGGGCAGGTCCACCCAGGACAGGTGGCCGCCCTTGCCGGCCCCCGTATCCATGAAGACGGCCGCCCCGCCCTGGGCCCCGATATGGGTCAGCGGCCTTCCGTCCGAGGAACGGACCTCATGGCCGCAATAGATGGTGAAGCCCTGCGGGATGCGGTCCACCCAGTCGTGCAGCCGCTCCGGGAAGCCGTCCGGCCGCATGCGGCTGGTCACCTGCCCGAACAGGGCGCGCGGCACCAGTCCTTCGGGGCGGTTGGCGCCGGCTTCGGGGGGAGGGGGCAGGTGCAGCATGCGTGGGTGGAAGCCGCCATGCACGAAGACACGCTGGTCGATCCGCAGCCAGGCCGGGGCGCGCGCCACCTCGGCCATGATGCGGTCGCGCAGGGTGTCCCGGTCGGGGGCCTGCTCGATCTGCTGCAAGGTGTTGCCGAGCCCGTTGGCGTCGATATGCAGGCGCGCGCCGCTCAGGGCGCGGCGCAGCTTGTGGTCGTGGTTGCCCAGCAGGAAGATCCCCGCCCGCGCATCCAGCAGGTCGAAGGTCCGCCGCAGCACCTCGGGGGAATCCGAGCCGCCATCGGTCAGGTCCCCGAGCTGGATGATGAAGAGCCGCTCCGCGCGCGCCCCCTCCACTGCCGCCGCATAGGCATCGGCGTCGCCATGCACGTCGCCGATCACGCGCAACCCCTCGAACTGGGAGCGGATATTCGTCATTCCGCCCACCCCGTGCCCGGATAATCCGGGCGCCGCCGGTCTGTTCCCCGCACGGACCGCGGCCGGGATGGCGCGGGGGACCGAGGGTGGGGCGGAGGCGGCGGGTGCCCGGGGCTCTGGGTGGCTCTTCGCATCATGGTGCTGATATGAGGCGCTTTTCCGGCGGCGCCACCCGTTCCGCCGCGCCATGCGACGTGACCGGCATGCTGAACAGGCGGTCGCGCCCCAGCAGGAAGGCCCGGCCGCCACGCCGGAACAGACCGGCGAGGGCCGGGTCGCGCAGGTCCAGCCCCCCGGTATAGGCGCCGAAGGAAGGCAGGATGACCCGGCGCGGATCGGCCACGAAGCAGGGGCGCGTCACGCCGCCCGCCCGGGTGGGCATGGTGGCCTTGGGATGGAAATGCCCGCTGATCTCCACGGGCCCGGTGCGGGGCAGGGCCGGGTCGGCCTGGTGGCGGAACAGGAAGGGGCCTTCCGCCCAGCTTTCCTGCGCCTCGCCCGGCAGTCCTTCCGGCGGCACCGGATCGTGGTTGCCCAGGACCCAGACCACCTCCAGCCCGTCCAGCGCCCGCCGCAGCAGCGCCAGTTCCGAGGGAGGGAGGCGCGTGGAGCCCTCCGCGTCGTGAAAGGAATCGCCCAGCAGCACGAGGCGCCGGGGACTGTGCCGCCGCAGGGCCGAGATCAGGCGCATCACCGTTTCGCGCGTGTCGTAGGGCGGCACGAGGCAGCCGCGCCGGGCGAAGTGGCTGCCTTTCTCCAGATGCAGGTCGGCCACGGCCAGAAGGCGGCATGCCGGCCAAGCCAGAACGCCCTGCGGGTCCAGCAGCAGGCGCTCGCCGGCCAGGTGAAGCGGGGCCGGGATCATGCCGGCATCCCGAGCGGGCGGCCATGGGGGGCGCCCCATCCCGCCGCATCGCCCCTGTGCCGCCGGAAGGCATGTCCGATGTCTGTCCCATGGGCCACCGGAGGGCAACGCCGCCAGGGGGCATTCGTCACAATCCTGCGGGCCCCACCCCGTGCGATCCTGTCCGGCCATGGCGCTGGTGTCACGGCCGGGGCCGTCCGGCCCTGGCACACGGCGAATCTCATCCGTTCATCCTGTCGCAACTCGCCCCTGTCGTCTTCCGATGGCGCTGTCTGTCCCCATCCGCCATGCCCGCGATCCCTCAGGCCCCGCGCCGCAGGCCGGGCAGGCCACGGCCGCGCCGTTCCCGCCCCTTGCGGTGGCGCGGGCGGTCCACCACCCCGGCGCGGATGCGGACGCCTTCCGTCACCTCGCTCAGCACCTCGGCGAAATGCTCGGCGCCGTCGGTGACTTCCTCCACCAGCGCGGCGGCCTCGGCCAGCAGGGCGTCCTCGGCGCCGCCCGGGACCCATTCGCGCCCTTCCTCGATCAGCGCCGGCACGGCGAGGGGCGAGACACGGTCGAGCGCCCGCACGCGGATGCGCCCGCGCACCCGCGCCAGCAGGTCGGCGATGCGGCGCACATCGGTGAGGCCATAGGCGGCCTCCTGCCGGGTGGCGCGCAGCAGGATGTGGTCCGGGTCGTGCTTCCGCAGCACGTCGTAGATAAGGTCGGCGTTCATCGTCATCTGCCGCCCGCTCTTCTCGGCGCCGGGATGGTTCTTCTCCAGCAGCCCGGCGACGGTGGCGATGTTGCGGAAGGTGCGGCGGAGCATGGAACTCTCGGCGATCCATTCCTCCAGCTCTTCGCCCAGGATGTCCTCCTCGAAGAGGCGTTCCGGCTCGGTGGGCTCGAAGGCGCTCCAGGTGGCGAGCACGTAGTCGGTGGCAAGGTAGCCGAGCGGGCCGTGGCCCATCCCCTCCATCCGCTTGGTCACCAGCATCCCCAGGGTCTGATGTGCGAGCCTGCCCTCGAAGCAGTAGGCGACCATGAACCAGCGGCCGTGATGCGGGAAGCTCTCGATCAGCAGCCCGTCGCGGTCGGGCAGCTCGGACTGTCGCTGCTGCAGCCGCAGCCATTCGCGCACCGGCTCCGGCAGGGCGCGCCAGCGCCGGGGATCGGCCAGGATCGCCCGCACCCGGCGCGAGAGATAGGTGGAAAGCGGCAGCCGCGCGCCGGCATAGGTCGGTACGCGCGGCTCCTCGTCGCCGCCGCGCGAAACGATGACGGAGAGTGCGTCCATTCCCTCGTAGCGCAGCGTCTGCCCGGCGAAGAGGAAGCAGTGCCCCGGCTCCAGCGTGGAAACGAACCATTCCTCCACCTCGCCCAGCACCGGCCCGCCGCGGATGCGCACCTTCACCATCGGGCTGTCGGTGATGGTGCCGAGATTCATCCGCACCTGCCGCGCCACGCGCTCGTCGCGGATGTGGATGAGGTCCTCGCTGTCGCGGAACAGCTTGCGGAAGCGCTCATAGGCCTGCAGCGCGTAGCCACCATCCTCCGCGAAGCGCAGCACGTCGTCGAAGTCGCGCCGCGACAGCGCGGCATAGGGCGCGGCCCGCGTCACCTCGGCATGGAGCTCGTCCGCCCGGAAGGGTGCGTGGCAAGCCATGGCCAGGATATGCTGTGCCAGCACGTCCAGCCCGCCGGCGCGCGGCGCCTCCCCATCCAGCTCATGCGCCGCCACGGCCTCGGTGGCGGCAGTGCACTCGATCACCTCGAAGCGGTTGGCCGGCACCAGTACGGCGCGGGAGGGTTCGTCCATCCGGTGGTTGGCGCGGCCGATGCGCTGCATCAGGCGCGAGACGCCCTTCGGCGCGCCGACCTGGATCACCTGGTCCACCGCGCCCCAGTCGATGCCCATGTCGAGCGAGGCCGTCGCCACCACGGCGCGCAACCGCCCCGCCGCCATCGCGGCCTCCACCTTGCGCCGCTGCTCGATCTGCAGGGAGCCGTGGTGCAGGGCGATGGGCAGGTTGTCGTCGTTGAGGCGCCACAGTGCCTGGAAGATCAGCTCGGACTGGGCGCGCGTGTTGACGAAGACGATGGTGACGCCGGCCCCGCCGATGCGGCGGTAGATCTCGGGCGCGCTGGCCAGGCCCATATGCCCGCCCCAGGGCAGGTGCCCTTCCGGCAGCACGATCTCCAGGCTCGGATCGGCGCCTCCCTTGCCCAGGATCAGCGCCGCGCCCTCGGGCCGCGCATCCGGCGCGATCCAGGCCCGCAGCGCCTCCGGCTGCGCCACCGTGGCGGAAAGGCCGACGCGCCGCAGGCCGGGCGCCAGGGATTGCAGACGCGACAGGCAAAGGGCGAGCTGGTCGCCGCGTTTGGTGCCGGCCAGCGCATGCACCTCGTCCACCACCACGGCGCGCAGGCCGCCGAAGATTTCCGCCGCATCGGGCAGGGAGAGCAGCAGGACCAGGCTTTCCGGCGTGGAAAGCAGGATCTCCGGCGGGTTCTCGCGCTGCCGCTGGCGGCGGTTGGCGGGGGTGTCGCCGGTGCGCGTTTCCACCCGGATGGGCAGGCCCATCTCCTCGATGGGCGTGGTCAGGTTGCGGGCGATGTCCACCGCCAGCGCCTTGAGCGGGGAGATGTAGAGTGTGTGCAGCCCCCGGGTGGCCCCCTGGTCCGGAGAGCCCTGCGCGAGATCGATCAGGCTGGGCAGGAAGCCTGCCAGGGTCTTGCCGCCGCCGGTCGGGGCGATCAGCAGGGCGCTCCGGCCGGCCTCGGCGGCCTCCAGCAGCGCCATCTGGTGGGGCCGGGGCGTCCAGCCACGCGCGGCGAACCAGCCCGCGAAGGGTTCCGGCAATGTTCTCATGGGCGGGCGGTATATGGCACCCCTCGGCGCCACCGGCGAGTCGGCATCCCGCGCTTTTCCGACCTGTCCTTCCCGCCACCCGGCCCGCCGTTATCCAGTGAAGGCCGGACGCCTGCCGGATACGCAGCCGGCTTGTTACAATGAGATCATTAAAAAGATATTTATTGAGATTTTATCCAAAAGGGCACAATTTACGATACGAAAACCAAAAGGGGCCAGAAACACAGGCCCTTGGCCGGGCAGCGTCCCGGTGCCGCCGACAGGGGAAGGACGGGCCGATGAAGCAGCGCCTGTACTACATGGATTTCTGCCGTGCCTTCCTGATGCTCCTCGGCATCCCCTACCGGGCCGGGCAGGTCTTCGGGCCGGACCCCTGGGTGGTGAACCCGGTCACGACCAGCGTGCTGCTGGGCCATGTGAACGACGTCATCCATGCCTTCCGCATGCCCGCCTTCTTCCTGCTCGCCGGGTTCTTCTCGCTGCTGGTGATCCGCAAGGCGGGCCTCGTCGCCTGGCTGAAGGCGCGTCTGGCGCGGCTCGGCCTGCCGCTGCTGGTGTCCGTGGTGCTGCTGAACATCCCCGCCATGTATGTGGCCTCGGTGGCGCTGCACCCTGCCGTGGGCGTCGCGCCCTCCTTCCTTGCCCAGCTCACCTCGCCGGGCGGGCACTGGCTGGGGCATCTCTGGTTCCTGCTGGACCTGCTGCTGATGTGCGGCCTGCTCGCCACCCTGCTGCCGCTCCGCCGCCTCGCCCCCGCGCCGCTGGAGCGGCTGGCGGGCGGGATGCTGTCCAGCGACCTGCTGCTGGTGGCCCTCATGGTGGCCTGGCGCCTGGGGCTGAAGGCCCTGGACGAGCGGCTGCTGGGCGGCCACCTGGAACGGGCCTTCGGCGACACCGTGAACCTGCGCGAACTCCTGCTATACTTCCCCTTCTTCCTGCTGGGCACCTGGCTGCTGGCACGGCCGGAGGCCTTCGAGCGCTTCACCCGTCCGGGGCGCGGCACGCTGCTGCTCTTCACGGCGGGGCTCGGGCTGCTGCTGCTCCAGCGGCATGTGGAGCAGGGGGCGGTGACGCAGGTTTCCGGCGTGCTGCTCTTCGCCCTGATGGGGCTGACGGGCGCGCGGCTGCTGCTGGCCCTGGCACGGCGCCTCGTCCATGCGGGCCATCCCGTGGTCAACGAACTGGTGCGGAGCGCCTTCACCATCTACCTCTTCCACTACCTCGTGGTGATGCTGGTGGCCGAGGGCAGCATCCGCCTGGGCCTCGACAGGCCGCTGCTGGGCTGGGCGATCGCCGTGGCCGCGGGCCTGGGTGTCAGCTACCTGATCCACCGCTTCGTGATCGGCCGCAGCCCCTGGCTGCTCTGGCTGTTCAACGGCATCCCGCTGTCCCGGACGCGCCCCGGCCTCGCCGGACAGGCCGCGCCCATGGTGGCTCCTCTCTCCCACTCGCTCCGGATCGGCTGAGGCCGTCCCAACCCCTTTCGCCGGTCGGGGACGGTCAGGCCAGCGCAGCCCGCGCCGCGCGAGGCGGGCCTGCACCCCGTCACGTGCGCGCCTTCGCGGGTGGCTTGGCGGGATGCTTTTGCCGGCCGAGGACTTGGGAAGGTCGGTTAACCCATATAATGGGATGGAAATTCATATATTGACCGGCTCTGCCACCGGCCTATCCTGGGTGGCGGAGGGGCCGATATGCCGCCGGAAAGCACGCCCGGGACCCAGACGCTGTTCCGCGGCCTCGCCGTGCTGGAGGCGGTGGCCTGTGGGGCACGCGACCTGTCCGCGCTGTGCCGCGCGCTGGGGCTGAGCCGCAGCACCACGCAGCGGCTCGCCAGCGCGCTGGTGAAGGCGGGCTATCTCCGGGGTGAGGGCGACGGCTACGCGCTGGGGGCGAAGTTGATCGAGCTGGGCTTCCAGGCGCGGGAGCAGGTGCCGCTGGCGCGCCTCGCCCGGCCGCATCTGGAGGCTCTGGCCGAGCGCACGCAGGACACGGTGCATCTCGGCCTGCCCGACGGGGCGGAGGTGCTCTACCTCGACAAGATCCCGGGCCAGCGCGGGCTGGAGATGCGCTCGCGCATCGGCCACCGCATGCCCATGGCGCTGACCGGCGTGGGCAAGGCGCTGATGCTCGACCTGCCGGAGGATCGCTGGCGGGCGCTCTACGAGAACGGCCTTGCCCATCCCGCCAGCCGCGGCTCGCCGCGCCCCTGGGAGGCCTATCGCGACGAGATGCGGCGCTATGCCACGCAGTCCGTGGCGCTGGACTTCGCCGAGAACGAGATCGGCATCCACTGCGTCGCGGCCCCGGTGCGCGACGCCGGGCGCGGCATCGTGGCGGCGGTCAGCCTCGCCTCCGCCGCGCAGCACATGCCGGAGGAACGGATGCTGCGGCTGGTGCCGGAGGTCGCGGCCACGGCGGAGGCCATCTCGCGCAGCCTCGGCTGGCGCGCCGCCGCGCCGCGTGCGGCGTGAAGCAGGAGAGGAACGCATGAGCAAAGACCGGATGGAGGACCGCGCCACGGGCGGGGCGGCGGCATCGCGGAAACCGGCCCTGATCGCGCTGGACTGGGGTACGACGTCCCTGCGCGCCTATCTGCTGGGACCGGACGGCGCCGTGCTGGACAGCCGCAGCGCGCCGCAAGGCATCATGCAGGTTTCCGGCGGCGATTTCGCGGCGGTCTTCGAGGCCGTGACCGGCGAATGGCGCCGGCGCTGGCCGGAGCTGCGTTCCATCGCCGCCGGGATGATCGGCAGTGCCCAGGGCTGGGTGGAGGCCCCCTATCTGCCCTGCCCGGCCGGGCCGGAGGAGCTGGCCGGCGGGCTGGTGCCGGTGCCGGGCGGCGCGCTGCTGGTGGTGCCGGGCGTCGCCCGGTACGGCGAGGCCCCGAACGTGATGCGCGGCGAGGAAACGCAGATCGCCGGCGCGTTGGCGCTGGACCCCGCGCTGCGCGAGGGATCGCTGCTGGTCATGCCGGGCACCCATTCCAAATGGGTGAGCATCGAGCAGGGCCGCATCGCGCGCTTCGACACCTACATGACCGGCGAGCTCTTCGCCCTGCTGCGCGGGCATTCCATCCTGGGCCGCTTCGCCCGGGATCTGCCGAAGCCGGCGGAGGATGCGGCGGCCGATGCCGCCTTCCTGCGGGGCGTGCGGGCGGTGCGGGAGGGTGGCCATGTCGCGCCGCTGCTCTTCTCGGCGCGCGCGCTGGTGCTGACCGGGGGGCTGCGGCCGGAGCTGAGCCTCGACTATCTCTCCGGCCTGCTGATCGGCGAGGAACTGCTGTGCGGGTTGCGGGACCGGACGGAAGGCGTGGTGCTGATCGGCGATCCCGCCCTCTGCCGACGCTACCGCGAGGCGCTGGCCCTGCTGGGCGTCTCCGAGGTCCGAGAGATCGAGAACGCCGCCATCGCCGGCCTCTGGCGCATCGCCGTCCAGGCGGGGCTCGTCGCCGGAACATCCAAGGAAGCCGCCTGATGTCCTTCCAGACCTATCTCGACCGCCTGCCGCTCATCGCCATCCTGCGCGGCGTCACGCCGGAGGAGGTGGTGCCCATCGGCGAGGCGCTGGTGGAGGCGGGCTTCGCCATCATCGAGGTGCCGCTGAACTCGCCGCAGCCCGTGGACAGCATCCGCCGCCTCGCCAGCCGCTTCGGCCGGGACGTGCTGATCGGCGCCGGCACGGTGACGGCCCCGGCGCAGGTCGCCGACGTGGCCATGGCGGGCGGGCGGATCGTCGTCATGCCGCATGCCGACGCCACGGTGATCCGCGCCGCCAAGACCACCGGCCTGTTCTGCACGCCGGGCATCGCCACGCCGACCGAGGGCTTCGCCGCGCTGGCCGCCGGGGCGGATGCGTTGAAGCTCTTCCCGGCCGAGCTGCTGACGCCGCCGGTGCTGAAGGCGATGCGCTCCGTCTTCCCGAAGGAGGCGCGCTTCCTGCCCGTGGGCGGCATCACGCCGCAGAACATGGGCGGCTTCCGCGCCGCTGGCGCTGCCGGCTTCGGCCTGGGTTCCGCGCTCTACAAGCCGGGCATGGAGGCGGCGGAGGTCGGCCGGAACGCCCGGGCTTTCGCCGAGGCCTGGCGGGCGCAGGGCTAGGAGGGCCCGGCCGGATAGGGCCGGGAAGCAAACTCCCGACTCCTATGGCGCAAGTTGACGAAAGGACCTGTTCACCGGCACGTTCAGTCCGTGAGCACCCATCTCTCCCTGCTGGCCAACCGACGCCGACGCTGCTTGTCAGCGGCGGTACTGGCGGCTGCGCGTGGAATGGCCCTTTCTGGTGGACATAGCCGTTTGTAAGGCATCCAGCAGATCCAGGAGCTGAACGCTCACTCTTCAGACCCCCGCAGCCTCCCGGCTCCGGGGGTTTTCTTTTGCCCGAATCCCAGAAGGACACCACCATGAGCATTCGCGCCGGCATTGTCGGGATCAGCGGTTTTGGCGGCGGCGAGGCGATGCGCCTGATCGCGAGCCACCCTTCGTTCGAGCTGGTCTATGCGGCGGGCGAAGGCAGCGCGGGCAGCCGTTTGGTGGACCGCTTCCCCGGTGTGCCGGCCAAGCTCGCTGGACTGGTGATCGAGAAGTGGGACCCCGAGACCCTGCCGAAGCTCGACGTGCTGTTCGCGTCGCTGCCCACGGGCACCTCGGCCGAGGCACTGGCGCGCGTCCCCAGGGACGTGAAGATCGTCGATATCGGCGGCGACCACCGCTACGTCGAGGGTTGGGCGTACGGCCTGGCCGATGTCTGGCCGGCCCAGATCGAGGGACAGGTCCGCGTTGCCAACCCCGGCTGCTTCCCCGCGGCGACGCTGACCGCGTTGGCGCCGCTGCTGGCCGACAAGCTGATCGAGCCCGGCAACATCGTGATCGACGCCAAGACCGGCATCTCCGGTGCCGGCCGGGGCGGCGCCGACAGCAGGTTCGGCTATGCCGAGAGCAACGAGAACCTCGTGCCCTATGGTCTGCTCAGGCACGTCCACATGCCCGAGATGGCCAGGACGATCGAGCGGCTGAGCGGCGGCAGCGCCGCCGGGCTGGTGTTCACGCCACACCTGGTACCGATGACCCGCGGCGTACTCGCCACCATGTACTGCCGCGGCCGCGCCACCACGGACCAGTGCCTGGACGCGGCCCGGCGCTTCTACGCCGGGCGGGCTTTCGTCCGCGTGACCGACAAGCCGCCGCAGACCAAATGGGCTACCGGCTCGAACCTCGCATTCGTCAGCTACGCGGCCGATCCTGAGCGCAACCTGGTGATCGCGATGGGCGTGGTCGACAATCTTGGCAAGGGAGCGGCCGGCCAGGCGGTCCAGAATGCGAACCTGATCTGCGGCCTGCCGGAAACCACGGGGCTGGACGGCGTTCCCGTTTGGCCATGATGCAGGCGGGCCTCCGGGCCGTTGTTCAATCCGCTTCGTAGGCCCGCCCAGGGTTGAAAGCGGCCTCGCCGATCGGGTTTTCACCCCGGGGATCGCTCCCGTCCGGGCGCCGCCAGCGGAGGTGCCCGGCCTTCGCCCCGTCCGCCTCAGCCCCGTCGGCCGGACGGCGGCGCGCCGAGATTCATCCAGGCCGCCACGAGGCAGGCCGCGAAGGCCATCGCCGCCCCCGCCGCGGCGATGCCCTGGATGCCGAGCCCCGCGATGGCAATTCCGGCGAGCAGCGCGCCCGTGGCCTGGCCCAGGAACATCGCCGAGGAATTCGCCGCCAGCACCACGTTGCGAGCCTCCGGCACCAGCGCCACCAGCCTTGTCTGCAGCAGCGGCGCCAGCGCGAAGGCGCAGGCGCCCGCCACCAGGATCACCCCGCCCTGGAACAGGATCGCGCTCGCCATGCCATCCGCCGCGCCGGAGAGCAGGGCATAGTGCGCCAGTGCCGCCAGCACCATCACCGCCGGCAGCAGCCAGAGCTTCCGCACCGCCCCATGATCCGCCATCCAGGCCCCCAGCGGGATGCCGGCGAAGGAGGCGGCGCCGACCAGCGCCTGCATCAGCCCGACCTGCCCGCCAGTCAGGCCGCTCACCCGGTTCACCGCCGGGCCGATGAAGGCACTGGTGCAGAAGCTGGCACCGAAGGCTAGGAAGGTGACCGCCAGGGTCTTGCGCACCCCCGTCCGCATCAGGTTGCCGAGGCCGCGCAGCCCGCCGTGCTCTCCGGCCACCTCGGGCAGCAGCAGCCGGATCGCCAGTGCCGCGCCCAGGGAAAGAAGGGCGGCGAGGCCGAAGGCGCCGCGCCAGCCGAAGACCTCGCCGGCCAGGGAACCCAGCGGGACGCCGAACAGGAAGGCGCAGGTGGAGCCCGCCACCACCGTCGCCAGGGCGCGGCCGCGATGCTCGGGCGTGGACAGCGCCGCCGCCGTGGCCGCGGCCGCCGGCACCACCATCCCGGCCGCCATGCCGCAGAGCAGGCGCAGCCCCATCAGCGCGGCGAAGGAATGGGTCACCACGATCAGCCCGTTCAGCAGCGCGAGCAGGCAGAGCATCCCCACCAGCAGCCGGCGCCGGGGCCAGCGGGCGGTGAGCGCCGCCAGGAAGGGGGCGGAAAGGCCGAAGGCCATGGCGAAGACCGTGGCCACCTGCCCGGCCTGCGCGACAGGGATGGCAAGATCCGATGCCATCTCGTTCAGCAGGCCGGACACCACGAAGGTCTGGGTCGAGGTGGCGAAGGAGGCGGCGGCAAGGACGGGCACGCGGCTGGATCGTCCCGCCTGGTCGGTGGCGGGAGGGGGGGATGCGGACATGCGCGGAAAGAGGTCCCTGCCTGTATGGACGCGGCGCCCTCATCAAACCAGATTGCATCCAACAGATCGAGGAGCCCTGGAATGACGATCGAGGATGTGCCGCCCGGCCTGGTCTGGGACAGGCTGCGCGACGATCCGGACGCCATGCTGGTGGATGTCCGGACCGATGCGGAATGGAATTTCGTGGGCCTGCCGGATCTTTCGGAACTGGGGCGCCAGCCGGCGCTGATCCCCTGGCAGGTCTATCCGTCCATGCAGGTCAATGGCGGGTTCGCCGACATGCTCCGGCGGGCCGGGGCGAAGCCGGAAACGCCGCTCTATTTCATCTGCCGCTCCGGCGCCCGGTCCCTGGCCGCGGCGCAGACGGCGCAGGCCGCCGGCTACGGGAAGGCCTATAACGTCGCGGATGGCTTCGAGGGGCCGCCCGATGCGTCGGGCCACCGCGGCACGGTGGCGGGCTGGAAGGCCGAGGGGCTGCCCTGGCGGCAGCGCTGAGGATGCGGGAAGGGGCGCGCCCCGCGGGACGCCCCCTGCCGCCATCCGCGCGGCGGATCACTCCACCTTCACGTTCGCGGCCCGGGCCACGTCGCCCCAGCGCTTGGTCTCGGCGGCCACGAATTCCTTGAACTCGGCCGGGGTGAAGCCGCTGGGCGAGATCCCCAGCTCCTCGTAGCGCGCCGTCACCTCCGGCGACCGGACCGCGGCAAGGGCCTCCTTGTTCAGCTTCTCCACGATGGCGGGCGGCGTGCCCGCCGGGGCGAAGAGGCCGTGCCAGGACAGGGATTCGAAGCCCGGCAGCGTTTCCGCCAGCGCCGGCACGTCCGGCGCGACCTTCATGCGTTCCTTGGAGCCGACGCCGATCGCCCGCAGCCGCCCGTCGCGCGCATGCGGCCAGGCGGAGGAGAAGTTGTCGAAGCTCATCGGCAGGGAGCCGCCGAGCATCTCGGTCATGATCTGGCCGCTGCTGCGATAGGGCACGTGCACCGCATCCGTGCCGGTCATCTGCAGGAACAGCACGCCCGCCAGGTGGATCGAGGTGCCGACACCGGAGGAACCGTAGTCGAAGGAGCCGGGCTTGGCCTTCATCAGCGCCACCAGCTCCGTCACGTTGGAGGCGGGCACGTTGTTGGCGACGACGAGGATGTTCGGCTGCGTCGCCAGCAGCGCCACCGGCGCGAAGTCCTTCTGGCTGTCGAACGGCATCTTCGGATAGATGCTGGCATTGATCGCATGGCTGCTGATCGTGCCGACGCAGAGCGTATAGCCGTCCGGCGCGGACTTGGCGCAGACATCGCTGCCGATGTTGCCACCGGCACCCGCACGGTTCTCCACCACCACCGGCTGGCCCAGCCGCTTGCTCATGGTCTGTCCGACCAGCCGCGCCACGAGGTCGGTGGTGCCGCCGGCGCCGAAGGGCACGATCACGCGGATCGGCCGGTCGGGGTAGTTCGCCACGGCCTTGTCCTGAGCCTGGGCCGGCTGGGCGCCACCCCAGGCAAGGCCGAGCAGGGTTCCGCAGGCGGCCAGCAGCGTGGCCCTTCGGGTGCGGCGGGCGGTCATGGGGGCATTCCTCCGGAAGAACGACGGCGCGGGATGTCGTTCATCATTTATATGGATTAACTTTCAGAAAATATCACGCCATCCGGAGGCTGTCACGCTGCCGAACTGGTCAGGTGCAGGCGCGTTCTCCTGCTTCCCGGAGAATGACGCGCCATGGCCCAGATGCCGCAGGACCACAGGTTTTCCGCCGATGACCGGCCCGCCCTGCTGCGGCAGGTCCATGCCCGCCTGTGCGAGGCCTATCACTGCCCCATCGCCTATTTCCACGCGCTCGATCCGCTGGACGAGCTCCGTTTCCTCGCTGCTGTCACACCGTACGAAGAACGCCGACAGCGCCCGCGCCTTCCGCCAGTTGCGGGAACGTTTCCCGGACTGGGAAAGCGTGCGGGACGCGCCGGTGGCCGAAGTCGAGGCCGCCATCGCCCCCTGCACCTGGCCCGAGGCGAAGGCGCCGGCCCTGCAACGCACGCTGCGGGCCCTGACCGAGCGGCAGGGGCGGCTGGACCTTGGCCATCTCGCCGGCATGGAGGTGGCGGAGGCGCGCGACTGGCTCGAATCCCTGCCCGGCATCGGGCCGAAGACCAGTGCCGCCGTACTGTCCTTCTCCTCCCTGCGACGCCGCGCCCTGCCGGTGGACAGCCATCATCATCGGGTCGCCATCCGGCTGGGGCTGATCCCGCCGAAGCTCGCGGTCGGCCCGGCGCATCGCGTGCTGGAGGCCATGCTGCCGCCCGAATGGGACGCGCAGCAGGTCTATGACGACCACGAGGTGCTGATGCTCCACGGTCAGCGGTGCTGCTTCTTCCGCCAGCCGGCCTGTCATCGCTGCGTGCTGCTCGATCTCTGTCCGACCGGGCAGGAACGGCGTGGCGGCGCCAAGAGCGGGGTGGAAGAGGGGGAGGGCTTCCATGGTCTTCCGGGATAGAAACGACCCGTTGCCACGCGTCCGGGGTTATTGTTCCCTATCAAGAACAACCTTGGCGAGAATCTCCGCATGTCATCCCTTTTGGCAGCCCTGGCCACCTTCCTGGCCCTGTCGCTTCCCGCCGTCGCGGCCACGCTGCGTCTCGAAAGCGGCGTGGAGAGCCTGAGCTTCGACAGCGGCGAACTCCTCCAGGACCGGGAGGCGGCAGAGATCGAGATCGTGGCGGACCCCGCCTATCACCAGCCCC
Source organism: Roseomonas gilardii (assembly GCF_001941945.1). NCBI lineage: Bacteria > Pseudomonadati > Pseudomonadota > Alphaproteobacteria > Acetobacterales > Roseomonadaceae > Roseomonas > Roseomonas gilardii. The sequence continues at coordinate 1,183,250 of NZ_CP015583.1, forward strand.
GGCGGTACAGGGCCCTGCCGCTCGCCTCCTTCCTGTCGCGCCTGACGCCCCCCGAGGACAGTGTCCTGGAAACCGTGGCGCTGGATGGCTATGCGGCGCAGATCCCGCTGCGTGCCGTTCTCGGCACCGGGGGCGAGGAGGGCAGCCGCGCCTGGATCGCCGTCGAGCCGGCCGATGCCCCCTGGCCCGCCATGCCCGGCAAACCCGTGGGGACGGGGCCGTTCTACATCGTCTGGGAAAGGCCCGAGGCCAGCGGCATTCCGACCAAGTACTGGACCTACCAGCTCGCCACCCTGCGCTATGTCGCCTCGCCGACGGCCCGTTGGCCGATGATGGAGCCGGACCCGGCCCTGCCCGGCAGCCACCCGGCCCGGCGGGGCCTCGCCGTCTTCGTCACGCAGTGCCTGCCCTGCCACCGGATCAATGGCGGCGGCACGGCCATGCTGGGGCCGGACCTGAACCGCCCGATGAACCCGGTGGAGTATTTCCAGCCCGCCTCCCTGCGCCGCTATCTCCGCGACCCGGCCAGCCTGCGCCACTGGCCGGACCAGAAGATGCCGGGATTCACGGAGGAGCAACTGCCCGAGCGGGACATGGAAAGCCTCATCGCCTATCTGGCGCAGATGGCGGCCCAGCGCCCCTGACGGGGCGCCGGCACCCTCTTCATCGCCCTCCGGCCACGGCGCGGTTCTCCAGCCGGGAAAGAAGCCGCACCACCGGCCAGAGCAGCAGGAAATAGGCGAGGGCCGCCGCCACGATGGGCGAGGCGTTGTAGGTCACGCTCTGAGCCTGCCGCGCCTGGAAGAGCAGCTCCGGCAGGGCCACCACCGAGGCAAGGGAGGTGAGCTTCACCACCTCCAGCGTGTTGCTCACCAGGTCCGGCAGCACGTTGCGCAGGGCCTGCGGCAGGATCACCAGCAGCATCGCCTGCCAGGAGCGCAGCCCCAGCGCCCGCGCCGCCTCCGTCTGGCCGCGCGGCACGCTGTCCAGCCCGGCGCGCAGGATCTCCCCGTAATAGGCGCCGGTGTTCAGGAAGAAGCCCAGGGCCACCGCGCCCCAGGCGCCGATATCCAGCCCGAGGAAGGGCAGGCCGGCATAGAGGAAGACCAGCAGCACCAGCGGCGGCACGGCGCGGAAGAGATCCGTGAGCGCCACGGCGGGCCAGGCGATCCAGCGTGTGCCGGCGCGCGAGGTGAAGGCCAGGATCAGCCCGCCCAGCACGCCGAGCGGCACCGTCATCAGCGAGAGCAGCAGCGTCTGCTTCAGCCCGGACCAGAGGATCGGCAGCGCCTGCCCGATGATCTCGGTGTTCAGGAAGGCGGCGGTGAACTCCTCCATCTCAGGCGCTCCTCGCCCGGCCGAGCGTGAAGCGCCGCTCGATCCAGCGCCCCAGCCCGACCACCGGCAGGAACAGGACCGCATAGGCGATCGCGCCCAGCGTCAGCGGCGTCGGATTGGCCGAGAAGGCCATGGAGGACTGCGCCGCGCCCAGGATCTCCGAGACCCCCACCACCGAGGCCAGGGCCGTGCCCTTGGTGATGGCGATGGTGCGGTTGGTCAGCGGCGGGATCACCATGCGGACGGCCTGTGGCAGCACCACCAGGAACAGCACGGGCAGGAAGCGGAAGCCCAGGGCGCGCGCCGCATCCCATTGCCCGCGCGGCACGGCGGTGATGCCGGCCCAGTAGATCTCCTCGGCGAAGGCGGCCAGCACCAGTGTCAGCGCCAGCCAGGTGGCCCAGAAACCGGAGAGCGACATCCCCGCCGAGGGCAGGCCGAAATAGAGCAGCACCAGGATCACCAGCGGCGGCAGGGCGCGGAACAGGTCCACGAAGAAGACGATCAGCCAGTTCAGGGGACGGATGCCCAGCGCCCGGACCGCCGCGAGCCCCAGCCCCGCCGCGAGCCCCGCGACGACGATCAGCGCGGCGAGCGCGAGCGTCAGCGCGAAGCCCTCGGCGATGCGGGGCCAGTACTCGGCGGCGACGCGGGCGTTGAGGAAGGAGAAGGCGAAGCCCGAGTCCACGAGACGGAAGACCTGTCTTCAGCCGCAGCGCGGCTCATGCGGCGCCGGGTCGTAGCCGGGCAGGCCGGGCACGCCATAGCCGGGGAAGGGGGTGTTCTCGGCATCGTCGGCGGCCGGCTTGCTGCCGAACCACTTCTCGCTGAGCTTCGCCAGGGAGCCGTCGCGCTTCATGCATTCCAGCACGTCCTCGACCTGGTTGCGCAGCGCCACCTCGTCCTTGCGGAAGGGCGCGGCCCAGTGGGCGCGGGTTTCCTTGATGACGAAGTCCGGCACGAGCTGCGGCTGCCGGGATGCCGCATACTTCACCACCGTATTGCCCGCGAGAACGGCATAGGCCCGTCCGGCGACCACCGCCTGCACCGCATCCGGGTTGCTGTCATAGGTCTGGTAGGTGAAGCCGAGCTTCGCCGCGTTGGCCTGGGCCCAGGCGTCATAGGCGCTGCCCTTGTTCACCGCGATCGCCTTGCCCTTGATGTCGTCGAGCGAGGCGATCGGGGCATTGCCCTTGCGGATGCCGAACTGGAACTCGGTGTAGAGATAGCCCTCGGTGAAGAGCAGGTTCTCCGCCCGTTCCTTCGTGACGGTCACCGGGGCGGCGAGGAAGTCGTAGCGCCCGGCGTTCAGTGCCGGCACCAGCCCGGAGAAGGAGGCGCTGTCGATGGTGATCGGCCGGCCCAGCCGCTTCGCCACCTCGGTGAAGAGATCCACGTTGAAGCCTTGGACGCCGCCATCCAGCTTCGGGAAGGCATGGGGCGCGAAGGTGCCGTCCACGGCGGTGCGCAGCGGCGCGGGGCCGGATTGCGCCCAGGCGGAGGTGGAAAGGGCCGGGGCGAGAAGGGCGGCGAGCAGGAGCAGGCGGCGCATGGCGGGGTGGGATCTCGTGACGGTCATGGTCGCCAACCGGCAGCAAGAACCATGCAAGCGGGGCACTGCGCATACCGGGGAGCTGCCATGAACCATCTGGTCCGTCTGCCCGAATCATGCCACAAAAGGGTCCTCACCATGCCGCGAGCGGCCCCCATCTTCCGCTCCAGAGGCCGGAAACGGCCGGATCACTCAGGCCTGGGAGTCCCCAGTATCATGAAGTCCTTCGCCATCTCCCTCGTCTTCCTCGGCATCGCCACCATCCTGGCCGTGGTCGGCACGCTGCTGGGCAGCGCCGGTGCCAGCCAGCTCCTGGCCCTTCCGGTCGCGCTGGCCGCCATGACCGCCTGCCTGATGCTGGTGGGTGGGCTGCTGATCCTGGAATTCCGCCGCCCGGTCGCGCCCCTGGCGCTGGCGGCCTGAACCGGACCGCCGCTGCCGGCCCGCCCCCTGGAATGGGGGCGAGGCAGGGCCGGAGCGGATGACGGACCGGAACGATGAAAAGGGCGCCCTGGACGGGGCGCCCTTTTTTCATGCCCGGCGCGGCCTGAAACGGCGAACCGCCGGTTCCCTGGATGGGAACCGGCGGTTCTGCGAAGAGGCGGAAGGCCCTGTCCGGGCCGGAAGGATCAGTCCGCGGCCATGGACATGCGGGCGCGGTTCAGCACCGACATCACATGGTCCTCGGTGGCGTCGCAGACCTTTTCCGTCTGGTCGGGCGTGAAGACATGGCCCGCGCCTTCCATGACGCGGTAGTCGATCTTCACGCCCTTCTGCGTGTTCAGCTTGTCCACCAGCTTCCGCACGCTGCTTTCCGGCACCAGCTCGTCCTGCGCGCCGTGCAGGATCAGGCCGGAGCAGGGGCAGGGGGCGAGGAAGCCGAAGTCATAGTGGCTGGCCGGGGCGGAGATGGAGACGAAGCCGCCCATCTCCGGCCGCCGCATCAGCAACTGCATGCCGACATAGGCGCCGAAGGAATACCCCGCCACCCAGAGCATGGGCGCGGAGGGATTCACCGCCTGCAGGAAGTCGAGCGCCGCCGCCGCGTCCGAGATCTCCCCGATGCCGCCGTCATAGCGGCCCTGGCTCTTGCCCACGCCCCGGAAGTTGAAGCGCAGGGTCGAGAAGCCCATCGCCTGGAAACGGCCATAAAGCCCGTGCACGACACGGTTGTTCATGGTCCCGCCATGCAGCGGGTGGGGATGAAGGATCAGGGCAACGGGGGAATTCGGGCGCTTGGAATGGTGGTAGCGACCCTCCAGCCGGCCATCGGGGCCGGCGAACATCACTTCAGGCATTGTCCCCTGGTGTCCACTTCCTTTGGGAATGCGCAGTCACGCATTCCGAGCCAACAGCCCTGAAGGGGGAATGGAGGAACGACGCACGGGTCACTCCATCCTCCCTGGTTCATGGAGCGATGCCGACAGGGGCGTGCCGCGGGCGCAGGTGGCATACCGCGAGACACCTTCCTTACCGGCAGGGTTCCGATCATCTGATGTCTGCCGGGGCGGGCTTACGATCCCCGGCGCGAGGCCAATATAGGGAGCGGTTCCTCTAAACCCTAACGAAATCATGGCATGGGGCCCATGTCTCAGGCTCCAGCCGGGAATTCCCCCTTTTTGTTTCCGATACTGCGGAAACACCGATGACACCGCGGAGGTGACCGAACGACATGCGCCTGTCGACGCGCGGCCGCTATGCGGTGATGGCGATGGTGGAGATGGCGGACCGCGCGCGCTGCGCGAGCTGCAGCCCGGAGCCCCCGGTCAGCCTGGGCGAGATCGCCGGGGCGCAGGGCCTCTCGCTCGCCTATCTGGAGCAGCTCTTCGGACGGCTGCGGCGCGCGGGGCTGGTGGAATCGGCGCGCGGGCCGGGCGGCGGCTACCGGCTGGCCCGTCCGGACGTGGCGATCTCGGTGGCCGAGATCATCGAGGCGGTGGACGAGCCGCTCAGCGCCACACGCTGCGCGGGCGAGGGCGCCGGCTGCGTGGCCGGCCGCAAATGCGCGACGCATGACCTCTGGGACGAGCTGGGCGAGCAGATCCGGCTCTTCCTGATGGGGGTGTCGCTGGCGGATGTGGTCCGGGGGCAGGTGCGCGGGCGCGCCTTGCCGCCGCTTCTGGCAGGCATGGTCCAGGGGGCGGAGCCGGATGGCGGGGAGGCGGAGGCATGACCTCGCCCGCCCTCTACCTCGACGCCAATGCCACCGAGCCGCTGCGCCCCGAGGCCCGCCTCGCGGCGCTGGAGGCGATGGACCTGACCGGCAACCCCTCCTCCGTCCATGCCGAGGGCCGCGCCGCCCGGCGGCTGCTGGAGAAGGCCCGCGCCCAGGTGGCGGTCCGCTTCGGAGCCCGGGCGCGGGACGTGGTCTTCACCTCCGGCGGGACCGAGGCGGATATCCTGGCGATTCGCGGCCTGGGCCGGGGGCGCCGCATCCTGGCCGGCGCCACCGAGCACCCGGCGGTGCTGGCCGCCGCGCCGGAGGCGGAACGCCTCCCGGTGGACGGGGACGGGGTGCTGGACCTCGCGGCGTTGGAGCGGGTCCTGTCCTCCGGCCCTTCCGCCCTGGTCTGCCTGATGCTGGCCAACAACGAGACCGGCGTGATCCATCCCGTCGCGGAGGCGCTGGCCCTCTGCCGCCACCACGACGCGCTGCTGCATGTCGATGCGGTGCAGGCGGCGGGGCGGATGCCGGTCTCGCTGGAGGAACTGGGCGCCGACAGCCTTGCCCTGTCCGGCCACAAGCTCGGCGGCCCGAAGGGGGCTGGGGCGCTGCTGCTGCGTCCGGGGCTGGACCTGCCGGCGCATCTGCCGGGGGGAGGGCAGGAGCGTGGCCGCCGGGGCGGCACCGAGCCCCTGCCAGCCATCGCCGGCCTGGGTGCGGCCGCGGAGGCCGCCGATCCGCACGCGGCGGAGCGCCTGCTTTCCATCCGGCGGGCCATCGAGGCGGGCAGTGGCGCCCGCATCCCCGGGGCCGGGGCGCCGCGCCTGCCCAACACGGCGAGCCTGCTGCTGCCCGGCCTGCCGGCGGAGACCCAGGTCATCGCCCTGGACCTGGCCGGGGTCCGGGTCTCGGCGGGCTCGGCCTGTTCCTCCGGCAAGGTGGCGCGCAGCCATGTGCTGGAGGCGATGGGGCTGGGCGAGGCGGCGGGCTGCGCCATCCGCATCTCGCTCCCCTGGAACGCGCCGGAGGATGCGGCGGGGCGTTTTCTCGCCGCCTATGCTGCCATGCGGGATCGCCTCTCGCAGCGCGCGGCGTAGCGCCCCATCTTCGGGGGCATGATTGCCCCGGCCGCCAACCGTCCGATCTATCTCGACAACCACGCCACCACCCCGGTCGATCCGAGGGTGCTGGCCGCCATGCGCCCTTGGTGGGAGGAGAACTTCGCCAATCCGGCCAGCGTGGAACATGTCATGGGCCGGGCCGCCGAGGCGGCGGTGGAGGAGGCGCGGGCGGAGGTCGGGGCGCTGATCGGCGCCGAGGCGCGGGAGATCGTGCTGACCTCCGGCGCCACGGAGAGCAACAACCTCGCCATCAAGGGTGCGGCGCGCTTCGCCGCCTCTCAGGGCAGCGGGCGGCGGCGCATCGTCACCACAGCCATCGAGCACAAATGCGTGCTGGAGAGCGTGCGCGACCTCGCGGCGGAAGGCTTCGAGCCGGTGATCCTGCCTGTCGGGCCGGACGGGCTGCTGGACCCGGAGGCGCTGCGCGCGGTTGTGGATGACGGCACCCTGCTGGTCAGCGTCATGGCGGTGAACAACGAGATCGGCGTGGTGCAGGACCTGCCCGCGCTGGCCGCCATCGCCAGGGGGGCGGGCGCGCTGTTCCACACCGACGCGGCCCAGGCCGCCGGGCGCGTGCCGCTGGACGTGGCGGCGATCGGCGCGGACCTGCTCTCGCTTTCCGGCCACAAGATCTACGGGCCCAGGGGCATCGGCGCGCTCTATGTCCGCCGCCGTCCCCGCGTCCGGCTGGTGCCGCTCCTGTCCGGCGGCGGGCAGGAGCGCGGCTTCCGCTCCGGCACCCTGGCCGCGCCGCTGGTGGTCGGGCTGGGCGAGGCGGCGCGGCTGGCACGGCTGGAGGGCGGGGAGGACGCGGCGCGGGCCGCCGGGCTGCGCGACCGTTTCCTGGCGGCGCTGGCCGCGCATGTGCCGGGGGTGGTGGTGAACGGTAGCCGGGAGCACCGGGTGGCGGGCAACCTGAACCTCGCCTTTCCCGGTGGCGTGGACGCGCAGCGGCTCATGGCGGCGATGCCGGAGGTTTGCGTCTCCACCGGCTCGGCCTGTTCCTCGGCCTCGGTGGAGCCTTCCTATGTGCTGCGGGCCATCGGCCTGGATGAGAAGGCCGCAAGAGCGAGCTTGCGCGTGGGGATCGGGCGCTTTACCTCGCCCGCCGAGGTGGATCTGGCGGCCGCGGCCCTCGCGCGTGCCTGGACATCCGTCATGTCCCCCGAGACGGTGGAGTAGGAGCGGCCCGTATGCCGAAGATGACGTTTATCGAGCGTGACGGCACGCGGCGCGAGGTGGATGCGCCGCTGGGCCTCAGCGTGCTGGAGATCGCCCATCGCCATGGCGTGGACATCGAGGGCGCCTGCGAGGGCAGCCTCGCCTGCGCCACCTGCCATGTGATCGTGGACGGCGACTGGTTCCCGAAGCTGGCCGAGCCGACCGAGGACGAGGAGGACATGCTCGACCTCGCCTTCGACCTGCAGGAGACCTCCCGCCTCGGCTGCCAGATCGTGATGTCCGAGGCGCTGGATGGGCTGGTGGTGAAGCTGCCGGCGGCGGGCAAGTAGGCGCGCCATCACGGGCGGAGGATGTCGCGGGATGCCGCAGCAGCAGATCGAGTCCTATGGCGTGCCGGGCGGCCTGTTCCGGCGCCTGCGCGAAGGCGCGGCGCCGGAATGGGAGGCCTATTGCTGGCATCCCTTCGTGCGGGGGCTGGCCGAGGGCACGCTGCCGCTCCCGGCCTTCCGGCACTATCTGGTGCAGGACTACCTCTTCCTCGTGCAGTTCGCCCGTGCCCAGGCCCTGGCCGTGGTGAAGGCGGAGAGCCTCGCCGCGATGCGCGAGAAGAGCGCGGCGGTGGATGCCATCCTCGGCGAGACGCGGCTGCACCTGGAATACTGTGCCGGCTGGGGCCTGTCCGAGGACGGCATCCTGGCGCAGCCCGAGGCCGCCGAGACGGTCGCCTATACCCGCTGGGTGCTGGATCGCGGCTTCGCCGGCGATATCCTGGACCTGGAGGTGGCGCTTGCCCCATGCACCGTGGGCTATGGCGAGATCGCCCTGCGCATCGGGGCGCATCCCGGCCGCCGCCGTGACGGCAACCCCTATGAGAGCTGGATCGCCATGTATGCGGGCGAGGAGTACCAGGCCCTGGCGCGTTCCGCCGCGGCGCGGCTCGACGCGCTGGGCGAGAGCCATGGCGGCGAGGCCCGTCTGCCGCTGCTGACCCGCACCTTCGCCGAGGCGTCCCGGCTGGAGGCGGATTTCTGGGCCATGGGGCTGCGCGCTGTGCCCGTCATCGGAGGCATCGCCGCCGAGGGCGCGCTATCGGAGATCGGCTGATGCGTATCCTGGTCGCCATGTCCGGCGGGGTGGACAGCAGCGTCGTGGCCGGACTGCTGCATGAGGACGGCCACGAGGTCGTCGGGGCCACGCTGCAGCTCTACGACCACGGCGCCGCCGTGTCTCGCAAGGGTGCCTGCTGCGCCGGGCAGGACATCCACGACGCCCGGGATGTCGCCGACCGGCTCGGCATCCCGCATTACGTGCTGGACCGCGAGACCCGCTTCCGCGATGCGGTGATCGAGGATTTCGCCGACAGCTATGCGCGGGGCGAGACCCCCATTCCCTGCGTCCGCTGCAACCAGACGGTGAAGTTCCAGGACCTCTTCGGCCTCGCCCGGGACCTGGGCTGCGAAGCCCTGGCGACCGGGCATTACGCGCAGCGCGTCGAGGGACCGGCGGGGGCGGAGCTGCACCGTGCCGCCGATCCGGCGCGGGACCAGTCCTATTTCCTGTTCGCCACCACGCGCGAGCAGCTCGCCTTCACGCGCTTCCCGCTGGGCGCCATGCCCGACAAGGCCGCCGTGCGCGCCGAGGCGGCGCGGCTGGGCCTCGCCGTGGCGGAGAAGCCCGACAGCCAGGACATCTGCTTCGTGCCTGCCGGACGCTACCACGAGACGGTGGCGAAGCTGCGCCCCGAGGCGGCGCAGCCCGGCGAGATCGTGCATCTCGACGGTCGCGTGCTGGGCCGCCACGAGGGCCTGGGGCGCTTCACCGTGGGGCAGGGGCGGGGCCTCGGCCCGGCCGCACGCGATGGCGAGGAGCCGATGTATGTGGCGGCGCTGGATGCCACCCGGCGGCGCGTCGTGGTCGGCCCCAGGGCGGCGATTCCGCGGGCCGTGGTGGAGGCCGGCGAGGTGAACTGGCTGATCCCGCCACCGGAGGGCGAATTCGCCGCGCAGGCGAAGTTCCGTGCCCGCGAGGTGCCGCAGCCGGTGCGGGCGCGCTGGGATGCGGCGCGCGGGCTGCTGTGCGTCACGCCGGAACTGCCGGTGATCGCGGCGCCAGGGCAGGCGCTGGTCCTCTATGAGGGGGAGCGTGTGCTCGGCGGCGGATTCATCCGCCGGGCGGGCGTTGACAGGAACGGCGCGGCGGCCTAATTCGCGGCCCACCGGTTGGCGGCGTAGCTCAGCGGTAGAGCAGGGGAATCATAATCCCTTGGTCGGCGGTTCAAATCCGTCCGCCGCTACCAACCTTTCAAACACTTAGGCAGTGCTGGTAGCGAAGCTAGTCGCCTTGCTGGTCGCTTGCCTGTTTCCGGTTCGTCCTCGTGGCGCAGCCGCAACTTCGCGATCGCCGAGGTCGTCAGTCGCTGCCAATCCGTGCCCCTGGTGTAGTGCCGGAAGCTGCGCGGCGGTGCGGCCGGTAATCGCCTCCTGGCCGGCCGGCACCGGCGCCGTGTACAGCCCAAGCCAGGACACCTCTTTCAGGCGCGCATTCCGGGCGCGGTGGCTGTCCTCTCCCGTCTTCAGTTTCCTGGGCCGGGCGGCTGGATTGCCTTCCCGCCCGCCGAGTTTGATCGCGTGCTCCATGATGACGGAGAACGCGGTCACGACTCGATTGGCGGTGCGGGGGAGTCTGTCAGGGCGACAACTCGCGCGTCGCCCGGATCGTGAAGAGTGGGGATGACAGGCCGATAGACCGGCTGTCGCGGTTCAGGGCACCGGTCAGCTATATCGGATGGCGCTGACGGCGATGCCGAGCTCCCGGTTGTCCCCCGAGGCGGACGAAAGGTCGGACGGCTTGTGAACCGGTGCCGCGATGCGGAGCGCGGGGCCGCTCTCGGCAAGCGGGAATGTATGCGTCCGGGTTTCGTGCGGAACCATGGTGAACTCCTCAGTCCCTCCATCGCTGCTGATCACGACCCGCTTTTCGATCGGAAGTGGGTTCAGCAGATCCAGCGAAGCCGACCTCCAACGTCCGGTCCGGTCGAGAGGAATTCCGGCCACGGCCGCTTTTGCCCAGCGCCAGGCGCCTTCTCCGGGGTGCCAGCAATCGGGCATGCCGACCGCCTCGATCAGAACAGGTGCTCCAAGATCGACGGTTTGCCCGCTAACCCGCGCGATATATGCCGAGCCCCGATCGGTGGAAGGCTCCTGGCGGAACGAGACGGCGAAGCCGGATCTCATCAGGAGCTCGACGAAATACTCCCGATGAAAGCCCAGTTCACACCAGCCATGCGCCTGCATGGCGGTCAACGACAGCCCGTCGAGTCTTGGTCCCCATGGATATTGCACCGTTGGACGGTAATAGCCGTCAACGGGGATGATAGGCTCGCCAGCGAATACAACCATGCCATCCTCTGCCAGATGGTCACGGAGTGCATGCAGCACGGACTGATGATCGAGGGCATGGTGGAATGCTTCGAAGAAGAAAATCCGGTCATATTTCTTGCCGGGTGGGGCGTCACCGAACTGACCTCGCATGGCTTGGATACGAAGTCCCAGCGCTTCAGCCTGCGCGTGGATGAGATCCAGGTACCTTTGCTCGATGTCCACGACTGTGACATCGCATCCCATCCGGGCGAGGTTCAGGCTGATTTGCCCATCGCCTGGCCCGTATTCCAGAATACTATCGCCCGCTTTTACATCCAGCGCCTTCAATACTGCCCCGAAGGATTGCAGCATATCACCGACAAAGCGGCTGCTGGATGTGCGATAAAAATTTGGAACATAGTGGGATGCCAGCCGATCCCGATCGTCGTTGAGATAATTGGCAAGTTCATCTCGCTCCGGATCGTATCCGTCCCGGCCCGTGATCTCCGCCAGAAGAATTTGGACCTGCTCGCCATAGGAAGCAGAAAAGGGATCCAGTTCGAATTTCGCCCGTCGATCTTCCGGAAGCGCCCAGACAAAATCCGTCATTGCTTCGATGCGGGCGGCCTCGGTCCGATGGCCCGAATTGATCTCGGCTAGACGCCCGATATCGTCCAATTGCCTCACGGCTTCTCTCCCACAAATGCTCGCATCGAGTAGCGCGAGGCGTATATGGGGGCCACCCATGGGGAGCATTTTCGTTGTGGCTCCGCAGGGATTTTCGATCTGAGATAGCGCCGGTGCTGCCGGCCGACGGCGATCCGGCCGCTCTTCGACCACCTGCCCTGTTGTTCGCTGTCATAAGGATGGCCGGGTATGTGAGGAAAATTCGCGCCAGGTCGGCGCCTTTATGATCTGCCGGTCTCATGGGCCAACTGGCACCGCAGGATGACGGTTCAGGGCTCGGCAATGCAGTCTTGGCACCAAAGGCGAGGATGCGCCTTACTCACGGTTCGGCGAGTCGAACACTGAGTTGCTTGATAAGCAGAAAACCACAATCCCCTGGTGGGCAGCCAAATCCGCTCACCGCCATCGGCCGAAGCTCCGGAATATCCACGGCTATTCTTTATTCGACGGAGAAGTCGCGCCTGGCCCGTGACTTCGCAGCACGGGCCTCTGGCTCCGATGTCGTGCCTGCCGGGGCGCTCAGCCGGCCATCAGTGCTGGCTGGCTTTCCTCGGACAGGATTGCAGGATGCAGCGATGCCACCGTCACTGCGGGCGATGCCGTATCCAGTGCGCGCAGCAGGCTGGCCATCCGACTCAGGATCACGGTGGCGGCAGAGTGATCAGCCTCGAAGGCTTCGGCGGCCAGTTGATCGACTCGCTCCGCGAGATCGATCAGGGTGAGGTGGCGCGGATTTTCCATGCCGGGAACGCTAGGCTCCTCTCCGCCATGTCCCGAAGGGGAATGGGTGCGGTGCAAAAAGGTTAACATCTGCTGAAGCGACAATGAAGGAAAAACCACTACCCAGAGTTCATGAAGCTATGAGTTAAAAACAATCCAAGATTGCAAAAAACGCCGATCTTGTGCTGTGTCATGCCCTCGCGGGGCGCCTCCAGAGACTCGGCCGGTTGATCCCTCTACATCCCGGCAACTGCCAGCGCGGCGCGCCAGACCCGCAGGAAGTTCCCGGACCAGAGCAGCTCCAGTGCCTGCCGGTCATAGCCACGGCGCGCCAGCTCGGCGGTCAGGCCCGGTGTCTCCCCGGCATGGCGCCAGCCCTGCACCCCGCCGCCGCCGTCGAAGTCGCTGGACAGGCCGACATGCTCGATGCCGATGCGCCGCACCGCGTGCTCCACATGATCCGCCATGTCGGCCACCGAGGCGCGGAACCGGCCATCCGCGTCCGGTGCCCGCAGGAAGGCCGGGACGGCGGTGATCTGCGCGATGCCGCCGACCTGCTTCAGCATGTCGAGCTGTTCGTCATCCAGGTTGCGCGGATGCGCGCGCAGGGCGGCGCAGCAGGTGTGGGTGGCCAGCACCGGCGCCCGCGAGATCTCGGCCGCCTGGAAGAAGCTGCTGCGGGCGATGTGGGACATGTCCACCATCAGCCCGACCCGGTTCATTTCCCGCACTGCCTGTCGCCCCAGTTCGCTCAGCCCGCCATGCAGGGTGGGGCCATCGCCCAGCTCGGGCTTGGGGCGGGCGGCGTCGGACAGGTCATTGTGCCCGTCATGCGTGACGGTGACGTAGCAGGCGCCGAGATCGCGCCAGAGCTTCAGCCGTGACAGGTCGTGCCCCATGGCATTGCCGTTCTCCACGCCCAGCAGCACGGAGAAAGCCCCGTCAGCCTGCGCGGCGGCGAGTTCGTCCGGCGTGGTGACGAGCCGGTGTTCCGTATCGGCGGTGGCGCGGATGGCGCGCAGCATGGCCTCGGCGCGCTCTCCGGCGGCGGCCTGGCCCTCCGGCGTGCGCGGCCCCTGGGGCGTATAGGCGATGAAGACCACGCCCTTCAGCCCGCCGGCCCGCATCTTGGGGAAGTCCACCTGACGCGGCGTTTCGCCATGCGGATCGGGCATGTCGGGCCAGGGGATGTCCACATGCGTGTCGAGCGTCGGCAGCGACGCGTGCAGGGCGGCGATCTCCGCTTCGGCGGAATGGGCGATGGGGGCGTCCATGGCGGTCCCGTTCAGATGGTGCGGGCGCGGCTGATGCGCGCGATGGTCTCGGGCAGGGCGGCGGGGTCGAGCCAGCGGAACACCGCGACGATCCGCGTCGCCGGCTCGATCCAGATGACGTTGCCGCCCGCACCCTGGGCGAAGAGGCTTTCGCGATCGGCTTCCGGGAAGCGGCCGGAGCGGTTCAGCCACCACAGCAGCCCGTAATCCTCGTGCAGCGGGCAGGGCGTGCCGCTGGCCGCCACCCAGCCGGGCGGCAGGATGCGCTGTCCGTCCCAGATCCCGCCCGCGAGCATCAGCAGGCCGAGCCGCGCCTGGTCCTCCGCATGGGTGCGGATGCCCCCGCCCCAATGCGTGCCGCCCGGCACCGAGAGCGCCGTGCGCCCGCCGGGCAGGGTGACGGAGGCGGTGCGGTAGCCGTCCCAGGACCAGTCCTCGCTGCCGCCGATCGGGCGCATGATCCGTTCCGCCCAGACCTCCGGCAGCGGCCGGGCGAAGCGCAGCATCAGCGCCAGGGACAGGGCGTTCACCCGGACATCATTGTATTCCCAGTAGGAGCCCGGCGGCTGCAAAGGCCGCTCCCAGCCCTTGGGCGCCTTGCCTTCGCGCTGCAGGTCGCGGCCCCGGTCCAGCACGTCGGATTTGCCGTGCAGCGTGCCCTCCCACTCGCTGGTCTGGGACAGCAGCATGCGCCAGGTGATGGCGCCGTTGCGCGGGCCGGCGAAGGCGGGGTCGGAGACACCGGCCGAGACCGGCTCGTCCAGGTCGCGGATCAGCCCGTCCAGCACGGCGATGCCCGCCAGCAGGGACAGGCAGGACTTGGCGACGCTGAAGGTGCGGTCCACCTGCCGCGTATCGCCCCAGCGGGCGGCGACGCGGCCATGGCGCAGGATCAGCCCGTTCGGCGCGCCGCGCGGCTCGACCGGGCCCAGGATCTCGTTGCCCGGCGGCGGCTCGAAATGGCCGGAGGCGAGATAGGCCGGCAGGTCGCGGGGGAAGGGGCTTTCCTGCGTCTGCGCCCAGCCTGTGGCCTCGGCGAGTCGGGCGGGGTCGAAGCCGAGGGTCTCGGCCGCGCCCTCGGGCAGGGCGGCGGGGTGTGGCGATGGGAAGATCATTGCCGCCAGCCTCCGCCCGATCGCCGCTTTGGGGAAGGCCCCCGGGCGGTGGGGAAGCCGGAAAGGGGGCTGCCGCCGGCGGGTTTTTTCGCGACCGCGCGCCCGGGGCTCAGGGTTTTTCAACCGTTTGGCGCTTTGCTGTCCGGGATGGACCCTTGCCGCAAACAGAACGCCGCGCAGACGATTCAGGATATCCGAGGCATGCGACGCTTTTCCACGGGCGCGGGCGGCACGGCACGGCCGGCCACGCCGTCCCGACCGGCGCTTCCGGCAGAGGCCCCGCGGGCGGGAGACCGGCCATGACGTTTCCCGGCGGCCGCCGCGGGGCCGACACGGCGCCGGAGACGGAGCATGACCAGGCCGATCGACACGAACGCTACGTGACCTTCGCCCTGGCCGCGGCGGAGCTGCTGGTGGAGATCCGCCCCGACGGCATCATCACCTATGCCGCCGGCAGTTTCGAGCAGCGTTTCGGGCAGGCGCCGGAGGCCTTCCTCGCCACCCCCGTCCGCCGGCTCCTGGCGCCGGAGGAGCGCGAACGCCTGGAGGACACGCTCATGCTGCTGGGCGCGCAGCAACGCATCCCGCCCATGCTGTTCCGCCTGCGGACCCGCGAGCGGCGGTCGATGCTGCTGTCCGGCCTGCCCTTCGCGCATCGCCAGGGGCTGCGCTTCTGCCTCTGCCTCTCGGCGGTGCCGGAAGGGATGCTGGACCTGTCCGGGGAGACCGATCTGGGACCGGAGGCGCTGGCCCGGGTCGCGGAACAGCGCCTGCGGGAGGGGGAGGCGGCCTCCTCCATGGGCTTCCTCGAACTCGAGGAGAATGGGAGCGACATCCTGAAACAGATCCGCGAGGCGATGCTGGCCGGTGACGACGGCGACGGGGTGGCGGGACGGATCGCTCCGGGGCGCTATGGGATCGTGTCCGGCGGCGCGGCGAATCCCCCGCCGAGGGAGGCCGGGCCGGAACGCGACGAGGCAGGCCGGGGCCGGGCCGGAGGCGATGAGGGACTGGCCGGGGAGCAGGCGGAGCATGGCCTGAGGGGCGGCATGACGGATCTCGCGAAGCTGGCGGCCCGGGTGGAGGCCGCCCTGGCCCGGGGAGGGCAGGAGACGCGGCTCCGCGCGCTCGACATGCCGCTGACGGCGCCCGGGCTCGACGTGGTCCAGGCCACGCGCGCCCTGCGCCATGCCCTGTCCGCCTTCGCGCAGGAAGGGCAGGAGGGGCTGAACGACTGGGGCTTCGACCAGGGGCTGCAGGGCTTCCTCGCCTCCGCCACCCTGCGCAGCGAGGCGATGCGGCGCGCCCTGGCGGAACGGCGCTTCCACATGGCCTACCAGCCCATCGTCGGCCTGCAGGATGGACGCGTGCACCACTACGAGGCTCTGCTGCGCCCCCGGCCCATCCAGGACCTGCCGCTGAAGGGGCCGCAGGAATTCGTGACCTTCGCCGAGGCCATCGGCTTGGCCGAGGAGCTGGACTGGGCGGTGCTGCACAGCGTCGCCCAGGTGGCGCAGCGGCCTGCGATGCCGCGCATCGCCGTCAACCTGTCCGGCCTGTCGCTGCAAAGCCCGGTCTTCCGGCGGAAGATGGAGAGCCTGCTGGACGCCCGGCCGAATCTGGCGGAGCGGCTGCTGGTGGAGATCACCGAGACGGCGCAGATCGGCGACGAGGACGAGGCCATCCGCAGCGTGCAGTTCCTGCGCGACCGCTGGGTGGCCGTCTGCCTCGACGATTTCGGCGCGGGCGCCTCGGCCTTCCGCTACCTGCGCGCGCTCCAGGTCGATTTCGTGAAGCTGGACGGCGTCTATGTGCAGGGCGCCCTGCGCAGTGCGCGCGACCGCAGCTTCGTGACGGCGATCGTGGAACTGTCGCAGTCCCTGGGCGCCGCGGTGGTGGCGGAGCGGATCGAGACCGAGGCCGAGGCGGGGCTGATGCGGGAACTGGGCGTGGGCTTCGGCCAGGGCTTCCATTTCGGCCGGCCGGGACAGCTTCCCGGCCACCCGGGGGGCGGCTGTTCCGACTGAATCCGGCACCGTCCTGGGCGACCGGCGCGTGGCATTGGCAGAGGCCCGGGACCACCCCACATGGGCGGCATGACCGATCCCGTCTCCCGAAACTCCGAGACGGCCATCCTGGGCGGTGGCTGTTTCTGGTGCCTCGACGCCGTCTATCGCAACCTGGAGGGCGTTGCCTCCGTCGTTTCCGGCTATGCCGGCGGCACGGTCCCGAACCCGACCTATGAGCAGGTCTGCGGCAAGCGGACCGGCCATGCGGAGGTGGTGAAGGTCGATTTCGACCCCGCCGTGATCTCCTATGCCGACATCCTGCGTGTCTTCTTCACCATCCACGATCCCACCACCAAGGATCGCCAGGGCGCCGATGTCGGGCCGCAGTACCGCAGCGTCATCTTCGCCACTTCGCCCGAACAGGAGCGCGTGGCGCGGGAGGTGATGGCGGAGGTAGCCGAGGCCGGCCTCTACCCGGCGCCGCTGGTGACCGAGCTTGCCCCCGCGCCGGAATTCTGGCCCGGCGAGGCGGAGCACCAGGACTACTTCGCCCGCACGCCCTGGTCGGGCTATTGCCGGGCGGTGATCGCGCCGAAGGTGACGAAGTTCCGCAAGAGCTTCGCGCATCGGCTGAAGGAGCGTGCGGCATGAGCGGGAAGGATCAGGTGATGGACGAGGCGGCGCGCCGGTCGGAGGAGGAGTGGCGCCACTGCCTCCTGCCCCAGGCCTATCGCGTGTTGCGCGAGCACGGCACGGAACGCCCCGGCTCCTCGCCCCTGAACGGCGAGAAGCGGGCGGGCACCTACCATTGCGCCGGCTGCGGCGAGGCGCTCTTCGATTCCGTGACGAAGTTCGAGAGCGGCACGGGCTGGCCATCCTTCTTCCGGCCTATCGAGGGCGCGGTGGCCACCACCACCGACCGCGCCCATGGCATGGTGCGGACCGAGGTGCATTGCGCCCATTGCCATGGCCATCTCGGCCATGTCTTCCCGGACGGGCCGCCGCCGACCGGGATGCGCTTCTGCATGAACGGCGTGGCGCTGCGCTTCGAGCCGGCGACGGACCAGCCGGCGGGCTGACGGCCCGGCGACGGCGCGCCCCATGCCGGGCGCGCCGGCATCTCCTGCGCCCGGCCATCCTGTGCTAGTCATCGGCGCAACGGACGGGGGGTCTCCCTCCGCGGCAAAGGCATCCACCCCGGAGGACGAGGTCCCATGCGCTTCAAGAGCCTGGCCGGAGGGCTGACCGGGCTTGCCCTCCTCGCCGCCCTGCCGCTGCAGGGGGTGCTGGCCGCGTCGCCGGATCTGGTCTTCGTGCTCAATTCGGGCGAGGCGAACATCCAGATCCTGGATGGGCGCAGCCGCGAGGAGATCCGGCGCATCCCGGTGCTGCGGGAGGTCCATCACCTCACCCTGACGCCGGACCGCAGCCAGATCCTGGTCGGGGATTCCGGCGGCAACGAGATGCTCTTCCTCGACCCCGCCACCGGATCGGTGCTGCGGCGGGAGCGGATCAGCAACCCCTATCACCTCGCCTTCACGCCGGACGGGAAGCGTCTGGTGGTGACCAGCCTGCGCCGCGACCAGGTGGACATCTATGGCTGGGATGGGCAGGCGCTGAACCTGCAGGGGCGCCTGCGGGTGGGCGATATGCCGAGCCATCTGGCCTACAGCCCCGACAGCCGCTTCGCCTATGTCACCCTGCAGGGCGAGCGCAGCATCGCCGCCGTGGACCTGGAGCGCCGCGAGGTCGCCTGGACGCAGGAGGTCGGCCGCGATCCCGCCGGCATCCACTGGCACGAGGGCAAGCTCCTCGTGGGCGCGATGGGGCAGGACTTCATCTCGGTGGTGGACCCCGTGACTCATGTGGTGGAACGCCGCATCACGGTCGGGCGCGGCGCGCACCAGATCTTCCCGTCCCCCGACAACAGCGTGATCTATGTCACCAGCCGCGTGGACAGCCGCGTCACCGCGCTGGACCCGAAGGACCTTTCGGTGAAGCGTGTCTATGACACGCCGGGAGGGCCGGACGACATCACCTTCGATCCGCAGGGCCGGCTCTGGGCCACGCTGCGCTGGGTGGCCAAGGTCGGCGTGCTGGACCCCGCCACGGGGGAGATGCAGACGGTGCGCGCCGGCCGTTCGCCGCACGGCATCCTCTATCGCGCCGCCGATCCGGCCCTGGCGCAGGATGACCGCGCCGCCCCGGCGCAGCCACGCTGAGGTCCGGCGCGATGCGATGGATGGTGCGGCCGCTCCTGGCCGGCTGCCTGGCTTTCCTGGCGGCCTTCCCGGCCCCGGCCCAGCCGGCAACTCCGCCCAACTGCCGCGGTACGGTCTATCTGACCATCGACACGGGTTGGTCGCGGGAGGCCGAGCAGATCGCGGCGGTGCTGCGGCGCCGTGGGGTGCGGGCCACGCTTTTCGTGGCGGACGAGCCGACCTTCCGTGGCGACCGGACCCTCGGCCCGGAATGGGCCGCGTTCTGGCGCGCGCGGGCGGCGGAGGGGCATGTCTTCGCCAGCCACACCTGGCGGCACTGGTACTTCACCGGCGATCCCGGCCTGGGGAAGGTGCGCTATGCCTCCCGCCAGCGGGACGGTGGCGCCACGGTGCTGGATGGCCCGGCGCTCTGCGAGGAGCTGCGCCGCCCGGTCGAGCGGCTGCGCGAGATGGTGCCGGAGGCGGTGGTGCTGCCGCTCTGGCGCGCGCCCGGTGGGCGCACCACGCCCAACGCCCTGGCCCTCGCGCGGCAATGCGGCCTGCGCCACCAGGGATGGAGCGCCAACGGCTTCCTGGGCGACGAGCTGGACAGCGACCGCACCCCGAACGCCGCGCTGCTGGACCGGGCCCTGGGCTCCGTGCGCGATGGCGAGGTGATGCTGATGCACTGGGGCGTGCGCTCGCGGCGCGATCCCTTCGCCGGGGTTCTGGAGCCGCTGATCGCTGGCTTGCAGGAGAAGGGGTTCTGCTTCGCGACTCTGCCTGTCACGGGGAAGGACTGAAGGAGGCCCGTTCCCCGACCGGCCAATCGGGCCATCGCGCATGGCCTTCCCGATACGGTGGCGTTACGCTCATGCCATGCTCGACACGCTGACCGCTGCGCTGGACGGCGCCACCGGCTGGTTCTTCGCCACGATCCTGCAGCCCGGCCTCTATGCGGCGGGGCTGATGGGGTGGGAGGAGGAGGCCTATCGCTGGGCGGGCTTCCTGCTGCTGGGGCTGCTGCAGGTGGTGGTCGTCTATCTCGTCTGCCGGCCGCTGGAGGCCTGGCAGCCGGTGGAACCGCGCCGCGACCGCCGCGCCATCCGCACCGACGTCCTCTACACGCTGCTGGCGCGGCTCGGCATCCTGCCGCTCATCGCCTTCGCGCTCTTCACGGGCGTCGAATCGCGGCTCAGCGGCTGGCTGGCGGAGACGGGCTATGTCTCCCCCTCGCTGGAGGTGCTGTTCCCGCCGCTGCGCGACTGGCCGGTGCTGACTTTCCTGCTCTATGTCGTGGTGCTGGATTTCGGCGAGTACTGGCGCCACCGGCTGCAGCACGCCCTGCCCTGGTGGTGGGCACTACACTCGATCCATCACGCGCAGACGCAGATGACCTTCTGGACGGATGACCGCAACCACGTCATCGACGACCTGATCGGGGCGGCCTGGGTCGGCGCCATCGCGCTCGCGATCGGCATCCCGCCGGAACAGTTCCCGCTGGCCGTGCTGATCCTGCGCCTCGCCGAGGCCATGTCGCACGCCAACATCCGGCTGTCCTTCGGGCACCTCGGGGAGAGGCTGGTGGTGTCGCCGCGTTTCCACCGGCTGCATCACGGCGTGCTCGCGGAAGGCGAGGCGGGGCGCAACTTCGCCGTGCTTTTCCCGGTCTGGGACTGGATCTTCGGCACCGCGGACTGGCGGCGCGATCATTTCCCCGTCACCGGCGATCCGGATGCGCCGCCCGGCTTCGTGCAGGGCGGCTGGTGGCGGCACCAGGTGGACGGCACGCGCCGCTTCTGGCGCGCCCTGCGTAGCTGAGGCGGGGTGGCTGAGGCGGGAGCCGGGCGATCCCGGGGATTCCCGGCGCCTCGCGTGGCCGGGCGGTGCCGTAACGAGACGGCGCTGCAACCATTCCGCCACGGTGACGCTTGCTGCGTCATCGCACCGGCCCATGGCAGCGCGATTCCCTCAAAGGCGCGGCCGCCTGCAGCTTTCGCCATCCCGGCGGAGGGCGGGGCGATCCTGGCCCGGGGATTGCCTGTCCTGTTACGGAACCACCGAGATGCGGCCGCCACGCCGCGGGAGACGACACGTCCATGCTGATCCGTGCCGGCTACAACCTTGCCTTCGAATGCCCTTCCGCGACCCCGATGCTGTTGCTGATCAATGTGGTGCCGGACCGCGAGCCGGATCTGCGT
Source organism: Roseomonas gilardii (assembly GCF_001941945.1). Lineage (NCBI taxonomy): Bacteria > Pseudomonadati > Pseudomonadota > Alphaproteobacteria > Acetobacterales > Roseomonadaceae > Roseomonas > Roseomonas gilardii. The sequence continues at coordinate 1,204,173 of NZ_CP015583.1, forward strand.
TCCCCGGTCGCCGTGCAGTTCCATTCCACCAGCGGCCAGTCCGTGCCCTGGCGCATGTACCGGGACGGGTTCAACAACGTCGTCACCCGCATCGTCGCACCCCCGGGGCGGTTGACCATCTCGGCGGATTTCCTGGTGCAGGACAGCGGCCTGCTCGATCCGGTCGTGCCGGATGCCGTGCAGCACCCCGTGGACGAACTGCCGGACGATGTCCTCGTCTTCCTGCTCGGCAGCCGGTACTGCGAGACGGACAAGCTCTCCAACCTCGCCTGGTCGCTCTTCGGCCAGACGAAGCCGGGCTGGGAGAGGGTGCAGGCGATCGTGGACTACGCGCACCGGCGCATCCAGTTCGGCTACCAGTATGCGCGCGCCACCAAGACGGCCTGGGAGGCGCATGAGGAAAGGCAGGGCGTCTGCCGGGACTTCACGCATCTCGCGGTGGCCCTGTGCCGCTGCATGAACATCCCCGCGCGCTACGTGACCGGGTATCTGGGCGATATCGGCGTGCCGCCGGTGCCGGACCCGATGGATTTCTCGGCCTGGTTCGAGGTCTATCTCAGCGGCCGCTGGCACACCTTCGACGCCCGCCACAACAAGCCGCGCATCGGGCGCATCCTGATGGCGCGGGGCCGGGATGCGACGGATGTGGCGATCTCCACCTCCTTCGGCACCGCCTGGCTGGCGCAGTTCGAGGTGATCACGGAGGAGGTGCCCGGAGGATAATCCCGGGAGGGGGCCGCCGGGGGGGAGAACCCCGGGGCCCGGCCTTTCCACAGCCCGGTCCGGAGCCAGGAAACCGGGGCATCCCCGGCGGGCGGCCGGGCCGGTTCAGCGCGGCCCGCCCGGCTTGTCGGATGGGCCGCAGCCGCAATCCCGGGAATCCGGCGGCGGTGGTGGCGAGGCAGTTTGCGCGCTGGCGAGGCAGGGCAGCAGCAGGATCAGGGCAAGCACGAAGGCAGGCATGGGAGGTCCCGGTTGCCGTGGCTGGTGCAGGCTAGGGCGGATCGCCGCAGGAAGGCATCCCGAATCCACGCCGTGAGCGAAAGTCCAGCGTGTTTCGGGAGGGGAGAGGATATCACGGAAATTATGGGTGACGACGCTGGGTCCGAGAACCGTCCGGCCGGGAACACGGCAAAGCCGTATTGTCCACCCCCGGTCCGCGCTCGTCAGGACCCAGCGCCGTCCCCTGTGTTTCCTATCCCTAAACTCGGCCCGTCTTCGGTTACCGATGGCGATGATCATACAGGCTCTAATGTCTTATACAAGATGCCGTGATGATTTTTTCTGTATCGTTACGAAACTTTTTAAAGCCCCTTGCGAGGGATTGGACGCGCCCGCGGCCCAAGGGCCGGTCGGGAGATGCGGCGCATTGCGGCACGAAGCGTGCTACACACATAGGCTCCGAGCAACCGATGCGACGATTCGAGTTGGAGACGCAGTGAGCGACTTTCCGCCCTCTTCCGATGGCCGCCCCGATGCGCGGCCCCTTTATGCGCAGGTGGAGTCGATCCTGAACGCCCGCATCGCCGCCGGTGAGTGGCAACCGGGCCATGCGCTCCCTTCCGAACCCGAACTGGCGCAGGAACTGGGCGTCTCGCACGGGACGGTCCGCAAGGCGCTGGATGCGCTGGAGCGCCGGCACCTGATCGAGCGGCGCCAGGGCAAGGGCACCTTCGTGGCCCGCCAGACCAGCGAGCGGGCGCGGTTCCATTTCTTTCCGATCCGCGATCTGCAGGGCCGGCAGGTGGAGCCGACCTCGACCGCCCTGTCCCTGGTCACAACGCCTGCGACGGAGGAGGAGCGTGCCGCCATGCACCTGCCCGCCGATGCGCTGCTGCACCGGGTCCGGCGTCTGCGCGCCAAGGACGGCGTTCCCTTCATGCTGGACGAGACCAGCCTGCCCGCCGCCGTCTTCCCGGACTTCACCGTGCCGGCGGGGCGTGAGCCGATGGACGAGCTCTATGTCGTCTATCAGAAGCGCTATGGCGTGACGGTGGTGCGGTCGGAGGAGCTGCTGAGCGCCGACGGGGCCTCGCCCGAGGTCGCAGCCGTGCTGGAGATGCCGGTTGGCGCACCCGTGCTGATCATGGAGCGCCGGACCTGGGATGCGGGCGGCCGTATGGTGGAGCGCCGGACCTCCTGGCTGAACACCGCCCGGCACCGCTATGTCTCGGTGATGGAATAGGGCGGCTTCGCCCCGGGGGCGCAGCCTTCACGGCCCGGGCGGGATTTCCTGCGGAGCCTCCGCCCGCCCCTGGAAATCCACCGTGCCGGAGGGCGCCCCCGGCATCAGCATAGGCGGCAGGGCCGGCTCTTCGCAGCGTGGCAGCAGGATCCGCACCGTGGTGCCCTCGCCCGGCCGGCTGTCGATCGTGAGCCGGCCGCCGCAGCCTTCCGCGAAGCGCCGCGCCATCGCCAGCCCGAGCCCGGTGCCGCGGCCGGCGGGCTTGGTGGTGAAGAAGGGTTCCGTGGCATGGGCCAGCACCTCCGGCGCCATGCCCTGGCCGTTATCCGCGACCTCGATGGCCACCATGTCCCCCGCCATCGCCTGATCCATCCCCGAGGCGTTCGGGGCGGGCCGGTTCATCAGCCGGATGCGTACCAGCCCCCTCGGCAGCGTTCGTCCCGGCTGCCGTTCCGCGATGGCGTCGCGCGCGTTGATCACCAGGTTCAGCAGGGCGCTCTCCAGTTCCGCCGGCTCCGCCTTCACCGGCCAAAGGCCGGGCGGCAGACAGGTCTCCAGCCGCATCCCAGGAGCCAGGGAACGGTGCAGCAGATCCTCCATGCCGTGCAGCAGCCCCGGCAGGCAGACCTTCTCATGCACGGTTGCCTCCCGCCGGGAGAAGGCGAGCAGACGCCGCGCCAGGGCGGCGGCACGGTCGGCGCCTTCCCCGGCGCGGCACAGGGCGCGCTCGGCCCGGGCGGGATCGCGCCGGGCGATGTCGAGATTGCCCTTCACCACCATCAGGAAGTTGTTGAAGTCGTGCGCGACCCCGGCGGCGATCTGGCCCAGCGCCTCCATGCGCTGGGACTGCCGAAGGGCTTCCTCCGCCTGGCGCCGGGCGGTGATGTCGGTCAGCCCGGCCAGGATGCGGACGGTGCTGCCGCTGGCATCCCGCTCGACCCGCGCCGAAAGCAGGACATGAACCACACCGCCGTCGCGGTGGAGGAAGTCATAGGCCACGCCGCGCAGCTCCCGCTGCCGCAGGACCCCCTCCCATCCGCCATCCGCGAAGCGCCGGGCGCAGTCCGGGCCCATGAAGCGGGCGAGGGGTTGGCCCAGCACCTCCCGGCGCATCCGGCCGAGCAGCTCCAGCCAGGCATCGCTCACCTGCTCGATGGCGCCGTTGCCATCGAGCACGCAGAGCGGCAGCGGGCTGCGCCGGTACAGGATCCGCAGCCGCTTCTCACTCAGGCGCAGGGCCCCGGCCTCGCGCTGCGCCGCCTCGCTGATCCGCCGTGCCAGGAAGCAGAAGGTCAGCACCACGCCGAGCAGCAGCAGGGTCCCCGCCACCAGCATGGCGGCCAGCAGGCCCGGCATCGCCTCGCCCAGCTCCCGCAGCATGACGAAGTCCAGCCAGTGCGACAGGTGCGCCTCCATGACGGGATGCACCAGCGCCAGGCAACAGGCGGGCGGCATCGCCAGCAGGAAGCGCAGTGGCGGTTCCCGCGGCGGCCGCCGGGCCAGGTGGAACAGCAGGGCCAGGCCGGCCGTGGCGATCAGCCACGCCGGGAACAGGGTGCGGGGCGCGTCATCCGGCGGCAGGGTGGACAGGGCGAGCGAGCTCAGCCGGCAGCCGGCGAGGAGGCCGGCGCCAAGCAGCAGCGCACCGCCCAGGGGGCGCCAGGCTTCCCGCCAGCCGGGCCCTTCCGCCCCGGGCGCGGCGGGATGGCCCAGGGCCAGGGCGACGCCGGGGAGCGCCGCGAGAAGCGGCAGGGCCAGCGACAGGGTGGCGGGGAGAGGGCGGATGTCCGGCAGGCCATCCGGTAGGCTCAGCAGGGTCGGCACCACCATCATCGACCACAGGCCGAGGCCGAGCGTGCCGGAGATGGTGGCGTACCAGACCCGCCGCGCCCAGGGATCGCCGGCCGGGCCGCTGCCGACCTCGCCGGATGGATCGGCGGACGGGCCGACGGGATGGCCCTGGGGTTGGCCCTGGGGTTGGCCCTGGGGCTGAAAAGGGGCATCCGGCGAGGCGCGGAGCCGCTCCGCGAGTTCCAGGGCGGTGTAGCAGAGGCCGAAGGCGATCAGGATGGCGAGCAGCAGCGGCATGTCAGCGGCCCCGGGCGACCCCTCCGGCCACCGCATGACACGGCCGGCCATCCTGTCTCACCGGAATGACAGGCAGCCGCGCCCTGGTATGAAGGCGCATTGCCGCCCCCGCCTGGGGCAGTTTCAACCGCAACGTGACATTCCTCCATTTCCCCTATTCTTGCACGCGAGTGTCGTAGGTCCAGAAGAAATTCCGGATGTGGAAAGGAATTTCGCGGTCCCTCCCCCGGCGGGCGGAGGGCGGGGTGGGATGCAGGCATTCGCAGGTGACGCCATCGCCACATTTCCGCCATCCGGCGATGTGGCCTAGGATGGCACCGGATGGACGGTCGCGGCGCGGCCGGTGACCGGGCGGCGCCCGCCTTCCGGCAACCGGCTCAGGCCGCCGGCAGCCGGATCTGGCACCGGCGCGGCCGCGTTCCATTTGTAAGTGTTCCAATGGCCACGAGTACCCCCGCCATGCGATCCAACTGCGTTGTGCTGCGGCCCGAATCCCCGTCCCGTATCGCCCCCGGGCCGGATGCTCCGGCCCTGGACCTCTGGTCGCGCCTCTGCCGGGACGCGAGCGGCGCGGCGGCGAGCGACCCGATCCTGGCGCAGCCGATGGCCGTCGCGGTGCTGCGCCATTCCTCCTTCCCGCAGGCATTGGGCCACCGGATCGCGCGCAAGCTCGCCGATGCCGAGCTGGATGCGACCGCCCTGGCGGGCCTGGCCTGCGAGGCCTTCTTCGCCGATCCCGACATCGTCGCGGCGGCCTCCATCGACCTGCTGGCGGTGCGCGACCGCGATCCGGCCTGCCCGGACCTCCTGACGCCCTTCCTGCATTTCAAGGGCTATCTCGCCCTCCAGGCGCAGCGCGTGGCGCATTCGCTCTGGCTGGCCGGGCGGCAGCACCTCGCGCTCTATATGCAGAGCCGCAGCGCCGAGGTCTTCGCCGTGGACATCCACCCGGCGGCCTGCATGGGCAAGGGCATCCTCCTCGACCACGGGACGGGCGTGGTGATCGGGGAAACGGCGGTGGTGGAGGACGACGTGTCACTGCTCCAGGGCGTGACGCTGGGCGGCACCGGCAAGCATCATGGCGACCGCCACCCCAAGGTGCGGCGCGGCGTGCTGATCGGCGCCGGCGCCAAGATCCTGGGCAATATCGAGATCGGGGAGGGCGCCAAGGTCGGCGCCGGCTCCGTCGTGCTGCACGCGGTGGCGCCCTATACCACCGTGGCCGGGGCGCCGGCCAAGCCGGTGGGGCGGAACACCACCTTCCCGGGCCTGACCATGGACCAGACGCTGCAGCCCGACTACTCCATCTGATCCGTCCGGCGGGCCTTCCTGGCCGCCCCGGAGGGCGGAGCGGCCAGGGAAAAGCCGCCGTCAGTCGTGGTAGTCGATGGCCGGCAGGCTGGAGAGTTCCGCCCTGGTCATGTTCAGCGTCACGCGCCGTTCCCCGGCGGTGAGGCTCAGCTTGTCCAGCGGCACGGCGACGTATTTCGTGTTCAGCCCGAGGTCGCGCTCCACCTCGATCACCACGGTGACGATGCGGCCCGTGGACGGGTCGATCACCAGATCCTCCACCTCGCCGACCTCGACCCGGTCGGTGGTATAGACGTCGCGGTCGATCAGCCGGTTCGCGAGCAGGTGCGACGGGTCGATGCGCTGCATGGCGGGGCTGCCCTGCGCCAGGGCGGGCGAGGGGACGGGGATGGCCAGGAAGGCCGCGGCGGCCGAGGCCAGCAGGAAGGCGCGCATCTTGTTCTGTCTCCCGGTGACGTGAAGCCAGGGAACGCGTGCCGCCGGCGCCGGTTGCCCCCCGTTGCCCCCCAGGGGCGCCTCAGTGCCGCAGGACCAGGAAGACCAGCGCGCCCGCCGCCAGCAGCCAGAGCGGGCTCACCCGCGTCAGCACCAGCACCAGTGCCGACAGCCCCGCCACCGCCCAGGCCAGCACGCCCCCCTCGGCGGCGGAAAGCAGGGTGTAGGAGGCGGCCAGGACCATGCCGGCGGCCACCGGCGCCAAGCCGCGCTCCACCGCGATCTGCCAGCGCGCGCCCCGGTTCCGGGCCCAGACCATCGCCAGTCCATAGACCAGCAGCGAAGAGGGCACGAAGATCGCGAAGGAGGCGACCAGCGCCCCGGCCCAGCCCGCGACCTCCCATCCCACCAGCGTGACCAGCAGGGAGCCGGGGCCGGGCGTCAGGCGGGACAGGGCGTAGAGGTCCAGGAAGCGGGCATCGCTCATCCAGCCATAGACATCGACGGACTGGCGGTGGATGTCCGCCACCACGCTCTGGCCGCCGCCGACCGACAGGAAGGAGAGCGGCACGAAGACCAGCAGCAGGCGGAGGAGCGGGCTTTCCGGCATTGCGGTCAGCGTCCGTGCCGCAGGCTGTGGGCGGCCCAGGCGATGCTGATGGGGGCCAGGACCACCACCACGTAGAGCAGCGGCAGGCGCAGCAGCGCGATCCCGGCGAAGCTCGCGCCCAGGATCAGGGCCGGGACCGGGGAGCGGGCGGCGTTCCGCCCGGCGCGCAGCCCGGTCTGGAGCGAGAGGCCGATCGCCGCCGCGGCCACGCCGGGCATCATCGCGTGGATGGCCGGGTTCTGCGACAGGTGCCGGAACAGCGCCGCGGCCGCGATGGCCACCAGCATCGCCGGCACCACCATGCCGCCCGCCCCGGCCAGGGCACCCCAGCCGCCCCGGAGGCGGTAGCCGATCCAGATCGAGAGGTTGACCGTGTTGATGCCCGGGAAGGCCTGCGACAGCGCCAGCCCGCTGAGGAATTCGCTCTCGCTCAGCCAGCGGCGGTTCTGCACGAATTCCCGCATCATCCAGCCGCTGAGGCCGCCGCCGAAGCTGGTGAGGCCGATCTTGGTGAAGGCCAGGAAGATGTCGCGGAGGCCGGGCGGCACGGGATGGGATGGCGCGTTTCCCGGGGGCTGGGGAAGCTGCCCGCCCCCGGCCGGCGTGACCTCCGCGAAACCCACCATACGATCCGTTTCCCCGCTCGTCGTGGCGGCAAGCCTGCGTCCGGCGCCGGCGGGCGGCAAGATACCGGCGGATGAAGGAGAGGAAGGAAACAGGCCCTGCCTTGCGGGGACCTTGCCTTGCGGTGGCCCTGCCCTGTGGCGGGGCGGCTCCCTTTCCGGGGGAACCGCCCCTGTGCCGGCGAAGCTAGTGCAGCACCATCCCCGTGAAGGGCGGCACATAGGCCTGGAGCGTCACCAGCAGGCCGACCAGCACCGCCAGGGCGATGGAGTGGAAGAAGACGTAGCGCAGGATGTCGCCCTCATGCCCGAACCAGTTCGTGGCGGTGGAGGCGACCACGATGCTCTGCGCGTCGATCATCTTGCCCATCACGCCGCCCGAGGAGTTGGCGGAGGCCATCAGCACCGGCGAAAGTCCGAGCTGTTCCGCGGTGATCCGCTGCAATCCGCCGAACAGCACGTTGGAGGCGGTGTCGGAGCCCGTCAGCGCCACGCCCAGCCAGCCCAGCAGCGTGCCGAAGAGGGGGTAGAGCATCCCCGTACTGGCGAAGGCCAGGCCCATCGTGGCGTCCAACCCGGAGTAGCGGGTGAGGTAGCCCAGCCCCAGCATGGCGGCGATCGTGATCAGGGAGTAGCGGACGCGCCAGATGGTGGCGCCGTATTCGCGCACCAGGGCGAGGGGCGAGAAGCCCATCAGAAACCCGCCCAGCACCGCCGCCGCCAGGATGCCCGTGCCGGTCATCGACAGGATGCCGAAGGCGAAGATGGCACCCTCCGGCACCGGCGCGGCCACCACCGGCGGCACCTTGACCACCATGCGGTGCAGGCCCTCGATCGGCAGGCTGGCCGACCAGATGCCGTTGAGCATTCCCCGCGTGCTCTCCAACCCCCAGAGGAAGACGAAGACCGTCAGGATCAGCCAGGGCATCCAGGCCCGCAGCAGCGCGCCCTGATCCGCCACGGCCGCCGCGCCGCCCGACATGCGGGCGACCGGCGGGGCGTCCATCATCTCCGCGCCATGGCCACCAGTGCGGGGACCGGTACGGGCCGCCGTGGCGCCTGCCGCCGCGCCGCGCAGGCCGTCCCCGGCGGCCACCGAATCGTCGCGGCCGCGCAGCGAGGGGTCCTTCCAGATCCGGCGCGGCTGCCAGACCCGCATGAAGCCGACCAGGCAGGCCATGGAGACCAGCGCCGCGATCACGTCCACCAGATAGGGGCCGTGGTAGTTGGAGACCAGGAACTGCGGCACGGCGAAGGAGACGCCGGTCACCAGGATGGCGGGCCAGACCTCCAGCATCCCGCGCCAGCCGGCGAAGGCCCAGATCAGCCAGAAGGGCACCAGCAGGGAGAAGAAGGGAAGCTGCCGCCCGATCATCGCCGACAGCGTATAGACATCGAGCCCGGTGACCCCGGCGAGCGCGATCACCGGCGTGCCCAGGGCGCCGAAGGCCACGGGCGCGGTGTTGGCGATCAGCGAGAGGCCGGAGGCGGCGAGCGGCGAGAAGCCCAGCCCGATCAGCAGCGCCGCGGTCACGGCGACCGGCGTGCCGAAGCCGGCCGCCCCTTCGAAGAAGGCGCCGAAGGCGAAGGCGATCAGCAGCAACTGCAGCCGCCGGTCCTCGGTGATGCCGCCGATGGAGCGCTGCAGGATCTCGAAGGAGCCGTTCGCCACCGTCAGCCGGTAGAGGAAGATGATGTTCAGCACGATCCAGCCGATCGGGAAGAGGCCGGACATGATCCCCAGCAGGGTGGCGCGCCCGGCGATGCCCGCCGGCATGCCGAAGACGAGGACCGCGACGAGGAAGGCCACCACCAGGGCCGAGATCGCCGCCCAGTGGGCCGGAATCTTCAGGAAGGCCAGCGCGATCAGCATGGTGGCGACGGGGATGGCCGCCACCAGGGCGGACAGGAGGATCGACCCGAATGGGTCGTAGAACTGGTTCCACGGCATTCTTGTTGGTTTCCCTGGATGGTGCTTTCTGGGTTCTCGTTGGGGCCCCGACGAATCGGTGCCCGGCCCCGCATGATGCACCAGTTGCGCGGCGGGACCGCCAGATACGTTTCGAGACTTGAACCTTGAGGGGCGCGGGGCGACATCCAGGGCATGAACGAGGAACCGCGCCGTCCGCTCCTGCTCGACATGACGCCCGAGGGTGAGTTCCGCACCCCGAAGCCGCCCGGCATGCTTGAACGCGTGCTGCTGCGGGTGGGCGGGGCCGCCGCCCTGGTGGCGGTGGTGGCGATCGGCCTGACCATGGCCGCCCTGGCCTTCGTGGTGCTGGGTCTGCTGATCCCCGTGGTCGTGGTGGCGGGGCTGGTGGCCTTCGTCACGCTGTGGTGGAAGATGCGGCAGGCCCGCCGCTATGGGCGCCCGGCCTTCGTGGTGATGCGGCGCTGACGGCGCCGTCCTCCTTCCGTCCCGATCCCGCGCGGCTCTACGAGGTCCGCTCCGACGGCATGCCCTTCACCCGGGGCATGGCGGAGGAGGCGGAACAGGCCGCGCGCCTCCGTCTCGCCCGCTGGTGCTGGGCGGGTTCCGTTCTGCTGAACGTCCTGGTGGCCGGGGTGGTGGCGCTGGCCTACCTGTTGCTGCCGCGCCGGTTCGGGACCTGGTTCGGCCTGCTGCCGATCCTCTCCGTCCCGACCCTGGCCTTCGCCTTCCTGGTATTGCGCCCGCGGCGGCCGCGCCGTCTGCACCGGGTGCGCCCGGACGCCTTTCGCTAGCCTCTGCCCCACGGAGGCAGGCAGTGACCGGCTATCAGCCTTCCGCCAGCCCCGCCGCGCGGGCGAGAAGCTCATAGGAGCGGCGGCGCGCCATGGGGTCGTGGCAGGCGGTGACGACCGCGACCTCGGCGCAGCGGAACTCCGCCGCCATCCGGCACAGCTTCTCCCAGACCTGCTCCCCCGTGCCCACAGCGGAATGCTCCCGCAGCCGCTCAATGCGCCGCAGCTCGGCCTCGTCATAGGCAAAGGCCTCGGCCTCCTCCGGCGGGGGAAGGGGCACGAAGCCGACGCGTTCCCGCAGGGTGCGCTGCAACTCACGGGAGCGGAACAGGCGCCCTGCCTCCTCCTCCGTTTCCGCCGCCACGGCGAAGACGCAGATCGCCGCATGCGGTGCGGGCAGCACGCCGGGGCGGAAGCCGCTGTGATAGGTCTCCAGCGCCTCCGCCGCCCCGCGCCCGTCCGAGAAGAAATAGGCGAAGCAGTAGGGCAGGCCGAGATAGGCCGCGACCTGGGCGCCGTAGTTGCTGCTGCCGAGCATCCAGACCTCGGGCGGCGGCGCCCCCTGCGGCTGCGCCTGGATGCTGGCGAAGGGATGGTTCGCCGCCAGCCCGTCGCCCAGCCAGCCCAGCAGGTCGGTGAGCTGCTGCGGGAAATGGTCCTCCGTCTGCCGGGCATTCATCGGGTTCAGCGCATAGGCGGTGCGCCCGTCCGAGCCCGGGGCGCGGCCCAGCCCCAGGTCGATCCGCCCCGGCGCGATGGCGGACAGGACGCGGAACTGCTCGGCCACCTTCAACGCGCTGTAATGCGGCAGCATGATCCCGGCCGGGCCGACGCGGATGCGGCGCGTCGTCGCGGCGATGGCGGAGACCAGGATCTCCGGCGCCGAGCCCGCCAGGGCCTCGCTGTTGTGGTGCTCCGACATCCAGTAGCGGGCATAGCCCAGCCGGTCCGCCAGCCTGGCGAGCTCCAGCGTGTCGGGAATGGCGTCGGCGGGCGGGCGCCCGGCGAGCACGGGGGACTGGTCGAGGATGGAAAGCGCGGGCTTCATGCGGGAGAAATGGGGCGGAAGCGCCCGATGCGAAAGGATGCGAGCTTGTCCGACACCCAGACCCCCGCGACCGTGACGCCCGAACAGGCCATGCGCCGGGCCATCGCCCTGTCGCGCGAGAATATCGAGACGGGCGGCGGCCCCTTCGGCGCCGTCATCGTGAAGGATGGGCGGATCGTGGGGGAGGGGGCGAACCGGGTGGTGCCGGATGGCGACCCGACCGCCCATGCCGAGGTCACGGCCATCCGCGACGCCTGCCGCCGCCTGGGCACGCACGACCTGAACGGAGCGGTTCTTTATACGAGCTGCGAGCCCTGCCCGATGTGCCTGTCCGCCACATGGTGGGCGCGGATCGGCGAGATCGCCTATGGCAATGGCCGGGCCGATGCCGCCGCCATCGGCTTCGACGATGCCGCCATCTATGACGAGGTGGCGCGCCCGATCGGGGAACGCCGGCTGCCGCTGCGGCGCTTCCTGGCGGAGGAGGCGATCGCCCCCTTCCAGGCCTGGGCCGCGAAGGCGGACAAGGTTCCCTACTGATCCGGGCCTCCCCGTGCCGCCGGGGAGTGGGGCCGCGCCCGGCGAATGGCTGCGTGGAATCGACTCTTCCAGATGAATATTTCCCGCCGCCTCTGGTGTTGTCCTGCCGATTGACACCAGCGGGAGCGACACCATGGCGAGTGCGAGCGTGGCCGATCTTTTCGCCGAGACCCTGCAGGGCATCGGCGTCCGGCGGATCTACGGGGTGGTGGGCGACAGCCTGAACGGGATCACCGAGGCGCTGCGCCAACGCGGCGAGATCGACTGGGTGCATGTGCGGCACGAGGAGGCCGCCGCCTTCGCCGCCGGGGCCGAGGCGCAGCTCACCGGCACGCTGGCGGTTTGCGCCGGTTCCTGCGGTCCGGGCAACCTGCATCTGATCAACGGCCTCTTCGACTGCAACCGCACCCGTGTGCCGGTTCTGGCCATCGCCGCGCATATCCCGAGCGCCGAGATCGGCTCCGGCTATTTCCAGGAGACGCATCCGGAGAACCTGTTCCGCGAATGCAGCGTCTATTGCGAGATGGCCTCCAGCCCCGAGCAGATGCCGCGCGTGCTGGACAACGCGATCCGCGCCGCGGTGGGGCAACGCGGCGTGGCGGTGGTGGTGATCCCGGGCGACGTGGCGATGAAGCCCGCCATCGCGCCCGCCACGACCACGGCGCTGCTGCCGATGGCACCCGTGGTCCGCCCGGCGGAAGGGCCGCTGGAGGCGCTGGCCGAGATGCTGAACGGTGCCTCGAAGGTCACGCTGCTCTGCGGGCGCGGCTGCCGCGACGCGCATGGCGCCCTGCTGCAACTGGCGGAGGTGCTGAAGTCGCCGATCGTCCACGCGCTCGGTGGCAAGGAATTCGTCGAGTACGACAATCCCTATGATGTCGGCATGACCGGGCTGATCGGCTTCTCCTCGGGCTATCACGCCATGGAGAATTGCGAGGCCCTGCTGATGCTGGGCACCGACTTCCCGTACCGGCAGTTCTATCCGCAGAAGGCGAAGATCGCCCAGGTCGATATCCGCCCCGAGAATCTGGGCCGCCGCACACGGCTGGACCTGGGGCTGGTCGGCGATGTCGGCACCACCATCGCGGCGCTGCTGCCGCGGCTGGTGGAGAAGCGGGACCGCCGCTACCTCGACTCCTGCCTCGCGCACTACCGCAAGGCGCGGGAGGGGCTGGACGAGCTGGCCCAGGGGAAGCCGGGGGAGGGGGTGATCCACCCTCAGCACCTCGCCCGCGTGCTGAGCGAGCAGGCGGCGGAGAACGCCATCTTCACCGCCGATGTCGGCACGCCCACGATCTGGGCGGCGCGCTACCTGAAGATGAACGGGCGGCGGCGCCTGATCGGCTCCTGGGTGCACGGCTCCATGGCCAACGCGCTGCCCCAGGCGATCGGCGCGCAATGCGCCTTCCCGCAGCGGCAGGTCATCTCCTTCTCCGGCGATGGCGGTTTCACCATGCTGATGGGCGACCTGCTGACCCTGCGGCAGCAGAAGCTGCCGGCCAAGGTCGTGGTGTTGAACAACGGCACGCTGGGCTTCGTGGAGCTGGAGATGAAGGCCGCCGGGCTGCTGGAAACCGGCGTGTCGCTGGAGAACCCGGATTTCGCCGCCGTGGCGCGGGCCTGCGGCATCCCCGCCCGCCGGGTCACCGATCCCGGCGAGCTGGAGGCGGCGGTGCGGGATGTGCTGGCGGAGGAAGGCCCCGCGCTGCTGGACGTGGTGAGCAACCGGCAGGAACTGGCTATCCCGCCGAAGATCACGGCGGAGCAGATGAAGGGCTTCGGCCTCTTCGCGCTGAAGGCGGTGATGAGCGGCCGCGGCAGCGAGATCCTGGACCTCGCGCGCAGCAATCTCCGTCTCTGACGGAAGGGCGGCGGCGCCCCGGCTACCCCGCCAGGTGGCGCCGCCGCAGCAACCGGGCCAACAGACCGTCCACCGGCCCCGCGATCACCGAGACGGCCCAGAGGCAGCCCGCCACCAGCACGATGGCCGGGCCGGTCGGGACATCGAGGTGATAGGAGAGCAGCAGCCCCGCCGTGGAGGCCATGGCCGCCAGCAGCACCGAGGCGCGAGCCAGCCCGCCGATCTGCCGCGACCAGTGGCGCGAGGCGACGGCGGGCAGCATCATCAGCCCCACCGCCATCAGCGTGCCCAGCGCCTGGAAGGCTGCCAGCACGTTCAGCACCACCAGCGCCAGGAAGAGCATGTGCCAGGCCCCGCCATGCGCCCTCTGCGCGGCGGCGAACTGGGGGTCGAAGCATTCCAGCACCAGCGGCCGCCAGGCGGGGGCCAGGGCGAGCAGGGTCAGGGTGGCGACCCCCGCCATCATCAGCAGGGCGTCGTCATCCACCCCCAGCACGCTGCCGAAAAGCAGGTGGGTAAGGTCCACCGCCCCGCCGCGCACGGAAACCATGGCGACGCCCAGCGCCAGAGCGAGGAGATAGAGCGCGGCCAGGGTCGCATCCTCCCGCCCCCCCGTGGCGCGGGACAGCGCGCCCGCGCCGAGCGCCACGCCCAGCCCCGCCACCAGCCCGCCCAGGGACATGGCCGTGACCGAGAGGCCGGCGACCCAGAAGCCCGCCGCCACGCCGGGCAGGATGCCATGCGCCAGCACGTCGGCGGAAAGGCTCATCCGGCGCAGCATCAGGAAGACGCCGAGCGGCGGCGCGGCGAGGCTGAGTGCCAGGCAGCCGATCAGCGCCCGGCGCAGGAAGCCGAATTCGACGAAGGGCGAGAAGAGCAGGTCATAGGCGCTCATGCCGGGGGCAGGGTCCCGGCCGGCGGCGTGGCGGAAAGGCGCATGGCGTCAGGCGGGCCTCAGGCGGCGACGGGACGGTCGCAGGCCTCGGCATCCTGGTCCCAGCCCTCCGCCATCATCCGGGCGCGCAGGCGGTTCTGCGCGGTCAGCACCGCCTCGGTCGGCCCCCAGGCCACGGCCTCCCGCGCCAGCAGAAGGCAGTCCGGGAATTCCCGGCGCACGAGGTCCATGTCGTGCAGCACGGCGAGGATGGTGCGCCCCTGGCCGTGCCAGTCCCGGACCAGGCGCAGCAGGTCCGCGGCTGTGCGGGCGTCCACGGCGTTGAAGGGCTCGTCGAGCAGGATCACCGGCGCGTCCTCGACCAGCAGGCGCGCGAAGAGCAGGCGCTGGAACTGGCCGGCGGAAAGGTTGCCCACCGGGCGCCGGCCGAAGCCGTCCAGCCCGACCGCCGCCAGGGCTTCCGCGGCACGATCCCGGTCGGCGGCGGAGGCGCCGCGCAGGGCGCCCAGGCGCGGCCAGTGCCCGAGCATGGCGACGTCGAGGCAGGTGATCGGAAAGGAACGGTCCAGCGAGGTCATCTGCGGCAGCAGGGCGATGCGGCCGCAATCGCGCTCCACCCGGCCCTCGCTGGGGGTGTGCAGCCCGGCGATGGCGCGCAGCAGGGTCGTCTTGCCGGCGCCATTCGGCCCGACCACGGCGGTCAGGCTGCCTTCCGGAAAGAGGCCGTTCACGTGGTGCACCGCCGGCCGGCGTTCATGCGCCACCGTCAGGTCACGGAGGCGGATGCCGCCCACGGCACTCACGACAGGCCTCCCGCCACGGGGGCAGCTTCGCCCGGCATGGGCCCGTCGGACATGGCCCAGGCGACCCCCAGCCACAGCAGCCCGGACAGGCCGATGGCCAGAATCAGGCGAGGGGCGACACCGGTGGACAGGGCAAGCGGATCGGGCAGGCGGACCATACGTTATTACATAACATCCTGAGGGCACTGGACAAGCGCTTCCGTCACCGCCAATTCCGCGCCCTATGCAGGACAGCCCCGCTCCCCCCACCGCGCCTTTCCCGGTTGGAGAGGACGCCGTCCCGCCGCCGGAAACCTCGGCCGCCGCGTCTGCTCCCCCGTCTGCTCCCCCGTCTGCTCCCCCACTGGCGGCGGGCGAGGACGAGCTGCGCCGCCGGCTGCGGCGCCACAAGGCCCTGGCGGGCGGGCTGCTGCTGGTCATGGCGGCGCTGACGGTGGGGGCCTATGCCCTGCCGCCCGGCTGGTGGACCGACCTGTTGCAGGCCAGCGCCAAGGCCGGGCTGGTGGGCGGCATCGCCGACTGGTTCGCGGTCACGGCGCTGTTCCGTCACCCGCTGGGCCTGCCGATCCCGCACACCGCCATCATCCCGCGCCAGAAGGAGCGCCTCGGCGCCGCGCTGGGCCGCTTCGTGGCGGAGCATGTCTTCACCGAGCGGGAGGTCGCGAAGGTCATCGCCCGGCTCGATCTCGCCGGTGTGATCCGCAATGTCCTGGCCGACGAGGCGACGACGCGGCCGGCCGCGCGGGCCATCGCCGCCTCCGTGCCGCGCCTTCTCGCCAATGTGCAGGAGGGAAGGGCGCAGAAGCTGATGCTGCGCATCCTGCCACGCCTTGCCGACGGCCCCGCCGCCACGAAGCTCCTGGCCCATGCGCTGCGCACGCTGGTCGAGGGTGGCAAGCACCGTGACGTCTTCGCCTTGGCGTTGGGCGAGATCCGCGAGGTGCTGCGGAACAAGGAGCATTCCCTGCGCGAGGAGGTGGAGAAGCGCGTCCGCGAGCAGGGCGGCTCCGTGGTCGGCTGGGTGGCGGGGGCCTATCTCGCCAAGCGCGTGGTCACGGCGGTGAACGGCGCGCTGGACGAGGCGCTGAATTCCGAGAACGCGGAAAGCGGGCTGCGCGCCGCCTTCGACGAATGGGTGATGCGGGAGCTGGACCGGCTGGAGCACGACCCGCAGCGCGCCGCCCAGATCGGGGCGGCGCTGCGCTCGGCCCTGCGCCATGGCGTGGTGGCGGGCTGGCTGGACGATGCCTGGCACCGGGTGCGCTGGGCGGCGGAGCTGGATGCCGCCAATCCCGACGGAAGGCTGGCGGCCCTGGCGCGGGCCGCGCTGGACAATGCGGGCCAGGTGCTGGCCGAGGACTCCGGCGCCCGCGCCCGGGTGAACGCGGCCGTGGAGCGGATGCTGCTGGCGCTGTTGCCTTCCGCCCGGCAGCGCCTGTCCGGCTTCGTGGCCGAGGTCGTCAGCGGCTGGGACGCGCGGACCGTGACGGACCGGATCGAGCTGCGGGTCGGACGCGACCTGCAGTTCGTGCGGATCAACGGCACGGTGGTGGGCTTCCTGGTCGGCGGCGCGCTTTTCGCGCTGCTGAGCGCCATCGCGGGGCACGTGGCCTTCTGAGGCGGGCATCACGGCAGCGTCATTCCGGGACGAACGGGCGGCCTAAACCCGCGCCGCGGGGCGGGCGTTAAGACACCAGCCCCGAGGGAGACCACGATGTCCGGCAGAATTCCGGAAACAGTGGCTGTGCCCGTCGCTGAAGAAAAACTCACGGTCACCAAGCAGGACGTGGAAACGGCGCGCGTTCGCGTGTCGCTGAAGACGGAAACCTTGCAGGACGTGGTCCGGGAAACCTTGCGCGGCCGTCGCGTGGAGGTGGAACGGGTCCCGATCGGGCGGGAAGTGGACCATGTGCTCGAAAGCAGGGTGGAGGACGGAGTCGTCATCATTCCTGTCGTCGAGGAGATCCTCGTGGTCGAGAGGCGGCTGGTCCTCAAGGAGGAGGTCCGGCTCCGCTACGTGAATACGACCGAAGCCGTGGAGTATCCGCTGACGCGCCGCAGCCAGTCGGCGGTGATCGAACGGGTGGAGGCCGGCGAGGCCGACCCTGCCCGGAGCGTTCTGCAAGACCCAGCATCGACAAAGGAAGGAGAGCCCAGAATGACCCGCACCCTTACCGGCCTGTTCGACACCCGACAGGAAGCCGACGCGGTCGTCGAGCACCTGTTGCGACACGATGGAATCGACCGCAGCCATGTCAGGGTCTACGCGGTCGACGCAGATACGGCGTCGGGATACCGACCGGCGGACGACAAGGGCTTCTGGGCCTCCCTGCGGGACCTCTTCGTGCCCGATGACGAGCGGGCGACCTATTCCGAGGGCCTGCGGCGGGGTGGCGTCATTGTCTCGGCCGAGGTGCCGGAACAGATCATGGATCATGCCTCCGATGTCTTCGAAAGCCATGGCGCCGTCGATCTGGATGCCCGGGAGGCCGAGTGGCGCAGCCAGGGCTGGAGCGGCACCAGCGAGGGCATGGTGATGGGCGACGCCACGACGTCGCTGCCACAGGCCCCCGCCGCCACGGCAGGCATGGGCACGATGCCGGCGGCTGCCGCCATGTCCACCTCGGACATGACCGGCACGGCGCGCATCGCCGGGGATGGCAGCGAGGATGTCATCCCGATCGTCGAGGAGCAGATCCGCATCGGCAAGCGAGACATGGAGCATGGGCGCGTCCGCGTCCGCTCCTATGTCGTCGAGACGCCGGTCAGCGAGGACGTGACCCTGCGCGAGGAACATGTCGAGGTGCAGCGCCGCGCGGTGGACCGGCCCGTGTCCGACGCCGACCGCATGTTCGAGGAGCGGACGATCGAGGCGACCGAGCATGGCGAGGAAGCGGTCGTTGCCAAGGAGGCGCGGGTGAAGGAAGAGGTGGTCATCCGCAAGAGTGCGACGGAGCATACGGAAACGGTGAAGGACACGGTCCGCCGCACGGAAGTGGATGTGACCGACGACAGGACGCCCACTTCCTCCGTTCCTCATCGCGACCCCGGCTAGCGCCTGAGCCCTCCAGGCCCGCTTGGCACCAGCCAGTGTCCGCGGGTCCGGGGCGACGTCCCAGCCTGTCACGGCGGAAAGGCCCCGGAGACGATCCGGGGCCTTTCCGTCATCACGCGTTCTTGATTTCCAGGTTTCGCGGCTGATAGGCTGCCTGCATGAGCACCTATCGCGCCTGCGCCATTGCCGGCAGGGTTGTCATGATCCACGACATGGACGACCGGACGGCCATCTCGGAACTCGAAGCCGATCAGGCCGGATTGTTGTTGCAGCAACTGGAGATCGCCCTGCGCGCCGTGTTGCGGCAGGACACCGGCTATCCGGAGGCCGGCATGCCATCGGTCCTCGGCCATTTGCCCGGCGGCGGGTCTTCCGGGGAGGGCTGACACCGGTTGGCCATCCATCCCGGCGCCGGTTCCGTCATCGGTCCTCCTTGCGGCCGGCACGGTGCAGCAGGTCGATGACCTCCGCATCCTCCGTCTGCGTGAAGTCCTCGTAGAAACGCCCGACTGCCCCTAATGCATGCGGCTGCAACAGGACCACGGCCTCGTCACAGAGCGGCACCAGCGCGGCGACAGCCTCGGGCGGCGCGACGGGAACTGCCATGACTCGACGCCCGGCCCCTGAGCCCTGCAGGGACTGCAAAGCCACCCGCATCGTGGCCCCGGTGGCGATGCCGTCATCCACCAGGATGACGCTGCGGCCCGGGATGACGGGCAGGGGCCGGTTCGGTGCATAGGCGGCACGCCGGCGGGCGATCTCGGCGAGTTGCATGGCGAGGATGCGGCTGACCTCCTGGTCGGACACGCCAAGTTCGCGCCGGATATCCTCGTTGATCACCTGCCCCGGCGGGTCGCCGTCCACGACGGCGCCCAGGGCGAGTTCGGGAAACCCCGGTGCCGGAAGCTTCCGGACCATGACGAGGTCCAGCGGCGCATCCAGCACTCGCGCAATTTCGTAGCCCACGGGCACTCCGCCCCGCGGCAAGGCGAGTACGAGTGGCCGCGGCAGGTCCAGCGCTCGCAGCCGTTCCGCCAGTTGCCGTCCGGCGTCCCGCCGGTCGCGGAAAACCATGGAAGAGCCTCCGGCGGCGCCCTGCGCCGCGCTTCCCGCCGAGGGCTACATGGTGACGGGCGGCACCTGGGGCGATGGCCCCGGCGGCGGGGTGATGTCCGGGCCGGGGCCGGGATTCGGTCCGTCGGGTTCCGGTGGCATGGGCGGCGCGGGTTCCTCGGGCGGCAGGGGCGGAACGGGCGCGCCGGGCGGCAGGCCCGGTTCGGGGATGGGATTGCCGCCGGGCTGCGGACCGGGGCTCGATGCGATCGGGGACATGGCGGTCCTCCCTCTTCGACGATGCGGTGGCCGGTGCGCTGGCGCCGGCCGCCTTCCCCGAAGCAACGTCCCGGGGGCCGTCCCGGTTCGCCCGGGACCCGGGAAAGGGGAGCAGGAAAGAGAGAGGCGCGGCCCCGGTCAGCCGCGACGGGTGGCGGGCGGCAGGAAGGCCAGGAGTTCCCGCAGCGTATCCTCCGGGCATTCCTCCTGCGGCGTATGGCCGCAGTCCAGCGGCCGGCCCCGCACGTCGAGCGCCTTCTCGCGCCAGGTCTCCAGCACGTCATACAGCGCGCCGACCGTGCCGCGCCCGCCCCAGAGCGCCAGCAGAGGCGCCCGGACGCGGCTCCCGGCATCGGCGGCGTCGTGCTCCAGGTCGATGCCGGCGGCGGCGCGGTAGTCCTCGCAGATGGCGTGGATGGTGGCCGGGTCGCGATAGGGGCGGAGGTATTCCTGGATCACGGCCTCCGGCGTGGCGCCGGGGATCTTCACCTGCCCCTCGATATGCTTGCGCAGGAAGAATTCCGGATCGGCGCCGATCATGCGCTCCGGCAGCGGGTGCGGCTGGATCAGGAAGAACCACCAGAAATAGCGGGTGGCGAATTCCTTGTCCGTGCGGGCGTACATCGTGGCGGTGGGCGCGATGTCGAGGACGGCGATGCGCTCCACCGCCTCGGCATGGTCCAGCGCCATGCGGTGCGCGACCCGCCCGCCCCGGTCATGCCCGACCACGGCGAAGCGGCGGTGCCCCAGGGCGCGCATCACCGCCACCTGGTCCGCCGCCATGGCGCGCTTGCTGTAGTTCACGTGCCGCGCGCCGCCTTCCGGCTTGCCGGAATCGCCGTAGCCGCGCAGGTCGGTGGCGACCACGGCATAGCCCGCCTCGGCAAGGGCGGGGCCGACATGGCGCCAGGTCACCAGCGTCTGCGGATGGCCGTGCAGCAGCAGGACGGGATAGCCCGCGCCGCGCGTGGCGGCGCGGATGCGCAGCCCGGGCGGCACATGCGCCGTGCCGGCCGGAATCTCCACATCCTCGATGCGGAAGCGGGGCATCCACTGGGTATCGGTCATGGCGCGGCACCTCCTTGCGGCACGATCCTCGGCCCTGAGCGGCGGGGTGTCACCCCATGCGCTTCGGCGGAGCGGAGGGGCTCAGCGGGCCGGGGTCACATAGGCCTTGCGCCCGGACAGGCCGCTGCCTTGGCCGATGCGGATGCCGCCATCGGCCTGCGGCACGGCGAGCGGGGCCACCTCCACGCGGATGACGCTGGTGCCGCGCATGCCGAGCTGCCGCGCCACCATGGGGCTGACGTTCAGGATGCGGTCGCCCCGGCGGGGGAAACGGTCGCGCACCGCGACGATCGTGCTGCGGCGGTTGCGCAGGTTGGTGACGCGGGCGGTGGCGCCGAGCGGCAGGTCGCTGCTGGCCACGCTGTTGGACTGCGGATCGAAGGGTGCACCATTGGCCATGCGGCGCCCGGCGAGGTTCGGCGCGAAGACCGAGGCCTCGCCCCGGCGGATCTCGCCCGAGCGGTCGGGGGCGGGGAGCATGCCCTCCGGCACGGCGGTCTGCGCCATGGCGGGGAAGGCGGCCAGCAGCAGGGAAAGGGCCGCCATCGCGGGCACCAGGGATCGCCGCCGCCCGGAAAGGGACGGACGCCAGCTCCACATCGTCAAGACTCCGGAATGGTACGAAACCCGGAATGCTATGGCGCGCGGGAAAGGTCGAGAGGCCGGGCGGAACTCTCCGCCCGCCTCACCCGATCGCGAAGCCGGCGTGGCATCGCGGGCAGGGTAGGCGGAAGAGCGGTGGCCCTTCCGCCTGCCGCCTTTTCAGCCGCGGCGCAGCAGGCGCTCGGCGATCTGCACGGCGTTCAGGGCGGCACCCTTCAGCAACTGGTCGCCGGCCACGAAGAGGGCCAGGGTGCGGCCGGACGGGTCGCCCAGGTCGCGGCGGATGCGGCCGACCAGCACGTCGTCCTGCCCCGAGGCCTCGGAGGGCATCGGGAAGTGGTTGCGGGCGCGGTCGTCCACCAGCTTCAGCCCCGGCGCGTCGGCGAGCAGGGCGCGGGCTTCCTCCGGCGTCACCACCTCGTCGAACTCCACATGCAGCGCCATGGCATGGGCGCGCAGGACGGGCACGCGGATGCAGGTGATGCCGACCGGCAGGTCGGGCGTGCCGAGGATGCGGCGGGTTTCCGCCACGACCTTCTGCTCCTCGCCGTTGTAGCCGCTTTCCTCGTCCATCTCCGCGTTGTGGCTGAAGAGGTTGAAGGCATAGGGATGCGGCAGGACCTTGGGCTCGAAGGCCTCGCCGCGCAGATAGGCGGCGGTGGACTGGCGCAGTTCCTCCATCGCCGCGGCGCCGGCGCCGGAGGCGGCCTGGTAGGTCGCGGCGGTCAGGCGGCGGATCGGATGCGCGCGGTGCAGCGGGGCCAGCGCCACGGTGGCGATGGCGGCGACGCAGTTCGGGTTGGCGATGATGCCGGCATGATCCGCCATGCTCTCCGCATTCACCTCGGGCACCACCAGCGGCACGTCGGCGCGCATGCGGAAGGCGGAGGAATTGTCCACCACCACGGCGCCGGCCTGGACCGCGACGGGGGCGTACTGCTTGGAGACGCCGCTGCCGGCGGAGAAGAGGGCGATGTCCACGCCCTGGAAGCTGTCGGGGCCGAGCGCCTCGATCACCAACTCCTGGCCCCGGAAGCGCATCTTCTGTCCGGCGGAACGGGGGGAGGCCAGCAGCTTCAGCGAGGCGACGGGGAAGTTCCGCGCCTCCAGGCAGTTCAGCAGTTCGACGCCGACGGCGCCGGTGGCCCCGACGATCGCGACCACGGGCGCCACCATGGGCGCACGGAGATCCGCAGGTCGGTTCGGGGCGTCGCTCGGCGCTTCGAGGGAAAGGTCCAGGCTCATGGGGGTTCTGGTCTCTGTGTGGAGGCCAGCGGGCGGGAGCCTGTTTCGGGGCCCCGCCGCTGCCGGCGGGGTCCTCGGGGTTCTGCTATGCCGTCGTGATCGCCGCACGCACGCCCGAGGACGCCCCGCCAGGGGACGTCTTTTTGGTCGTAATGCGCTTGAGCGAGGTCATGGGCACGGCGGGGACGCTACGGAGCCGTCACGGTGCTGTCCACGGGAAAAGCCATGTGCCCATCGCGGGGCAGGGCAGCCCGGCCGCCGCCCCGACCGCCGTGCCGGTCCGGAACGGCGGGAGCGGGCGCCCGGCGAATTCGTGCCATGGGGGGCTGGCGCGCCGTCGCGTCCCGCGCATGCTGGGGGTGCCATTCATGCCCGGGAGCACGCCACCATGACCATCCGACGCTTGGCCGGGGAAGCCCGCCTGTCCGGTGCCACCATCGGTGGCGGGCTGATCTTCCTGGCGGGGCAGGTGGCGGACGACGCCACGCTCGACGCCGAGGGGCAGACCGCCGACATCCTGGCGCAGATCGACGCGCTGCTGGCCGAGGCCGGGACCGACAAGCGGGCGCTGCTGTCCATCACCGTGGTGCTGACGGACATTGCCGATGCCCCGGCCATGAACCGGGCCTGGGACCGCTGGCTCGACCCGGGGGCCAAGCCGGCGCGCATGACCATCCAGGCGCCGCTGGTCGATCCGGCCTGGAAGGTGGAGATCACCGGCGTCGCCCTGGCGCCGGCCGCATGACGGGCCTTCCGGTCCGGAAGCGGCCCTTTTCGCCTCCGGACCGCCGCAATCGCGCCAGCACCTTGCCCCGGGGCAGGACGAGGATCGCCGAGACATGACGCTTCGCCACCGCCAACCCGCCGGGGTCCGCCCGGCCATCGCGCCGTGCCGAAGGACGAGGCCATGAGCACGGCCTCCTCCTGGCGCGGCCGCCGCGCCGTCGTCACCGGCGGGGCCGGCTTCCTCGGCGCCAATCTCTGCCATGCCCTTTCCGCCGCCGGGGCGGAGGTGCTGGCCATCGACGCGATGCTGCCCGGGATGGGCGCGCATCCGGGCAATCTGGAGGGAAGCGGCGCCCGGCTGCTGCAAGGCGACCTGCGCGATCCGGCGCTGGACCTGGAGGGCGCCCTGCGCGGGGCGGACGCGCTGTTCAACTGCGCCGCCCAGACCTCCCATGCCGGCAGCATGCGCGAGCCCCTGCCGGACCTGGAGATCAACGCCACCGCGCAGCTCCGCCTGATCGAGGCGCTGCGCCAGGCCGCGCCGCGGGCGGTGGTGGTGCATGCCTCGACCCGCCAGTTCTATGGCCGCCCGCAATACCTGCCAGTGGATGAGCGGCACCCGATCGTCCCGCCCGATGCCAACGGCGTCTCCAAATTCGCCGGCGAGCAGTACTGGCTGCTGGAAGGCCGCGTGCAGGGGCGGCCCGTCACCTCGCTGCGCCTCACCAACTGCTACGGCCCCCGGCTGCGCATCCGCGACGCGCGGCAGACCTTCCTCGGCATCTGGATCCGCCGGGTGCTGGAGGGCGAGCCCTTCGAGGTCTGGGGTGGCGAGCAGCTCCGCGACCTCGCCTATGCCGATGACGTGGTGGCGGCTTTCCTGGCGGCGGCGGAGACCCTGCTGGGCGCGGCGCCGGAGCGTTGCGCCGGGCAGGCCTTCAACCTCGGCGGCGACGCCCCGGTCTCGCTGCTGCGGCTGGCGGAGCTTCTGGTGGACGCCGCCGGGCAGGGGAGCTACGAGATCCGCTCCTTTCCGCCCGACCGGGCGGCCATCGATATCGGGTCCTACCATGCCGACGACAGCGCGTTCCGGGAAGCGACGGGCTGGGTCCCGCGCGTGCCCCTGGCCGAAGGGCTGCGCCGCAGCGTCGAATGGTTCCGGCCCCGCCTCGCCGACTACACCCCATCCTGATCGCATCTGAGGAAGACCCCGGATGAACGTGCCCGACCTCCTGGTGCCGCAAGCCGATCCCGGCGCCGGCTACCGCGCGCAGAAGGCGGAGATCGACGCGGCGGTGATGCGCGCGCTCGAATCCGGCTGGTACATCCTGGGCCAGGAGGGCAAGGGCTTCGAAAGCGAGTTCGCCGCCTGGCTCGGGCGTGGCCAGGGCGCCGCGCAGCACGCGATCGGCTGCGCCAACGGCACGGACGCGCTGGCGCTGGTCCTGCGCGGCCTGGGTATCGGCGAGGGCTGCACGGTCGCCACCGTGTCCCACACCGCCGTCGCCACCGTGGCGGCGATCGAGATGGCCGGTGCGACGCCGCTGCTGCTCGACATCGACCCGGATACCTACACCATGGATGCGGACGAGCTGGTGGCCGTGCTGGAGGAGCCGCCGCCCGGCCTGCCGCCGATCCGCGCCGCCATCGCCGTGCATCTCTATGGCCAGGCCTGCGACCTCGCCCCGATGCTGGAGGCCTGCCGCGGCGCGGGCGTGGCGCTGATCGAGGACTGTGCCCAGGCCCATGGCGCGACGCTGGGCGGGCGCAGGCTGGGCACGATCGGGGATGCCGCGGCCTTCAGCCTCTATCCGACCAAGAATCTCGGTGCGCTGGGCGATGGCGGCGTGATCGCCACCGCTGATCCGCAGCTCGCCGAGAAGATCGGGGCGATCCGGCAGTATGGCTGGCGTTCCCGCTATGTCTCCGACCTCACGGGGGTGAACTCGCGGCTGGACGAGGTGCAGGCTGCCATCCTGCGCGCCCGCCTGCCCAGGCTGGACGCCAACAATGCCCGCCGGCGGGAGATCGCGGGGGCCTATGATGCGGCGCTGGAGGGCGGCGCGCTGGCGCCGCCGCTGCGGCGCGAGGGCGCCACGCATGTCTTCCACCAGTATGTGCTGCGAAGCGCGGAGCGCGACCTGCTGCAGGGCCGGCTGCGCGCGCAGGGGATCGGCACGGGCATCCACTATCCCGTGCCGGTGCATCTCCAGCCGGCCTATCGCGGCCGCATCGCCCTGGGCCCGGCGCGCTGCGCCGAGACCGAAGCCACGGCGCGCGAGGTGCTGAGCCTGCCGATGTTCCCCGAGCTCAGCGACGCGCAGGTCGAGCGCGTCTGCGGCGCGCTGCGGGAACTCTGATCGTCCCGCTGGAGTTTCCGGCGGAGGGAGAGCCGCCGCCGAGCATGACTGTCTTGTAATGTATCAAAAACTGTAACTTCGCTCCATATCTGGATACTATCGCCGCGGCGGAAACGCCGCACCGGATAGGGACGGGGGAAGGGATGCCGCAGGGAGGAAAGGGACGGCGCTTCGTCGTCCTCGACAGCTGGCGCGGCATCTGCGCGCTGATGGTCGCGCTCTTCCACTTCACGGTGCGCGGGCATTACGTGGCCTCGTCCTTCGGCGCCCATGCCTTCCTCTTCGTCGATTTCTTCTTCGTGCTGAGCGGCTTCGTCATGGCCCAGGCCTATGGCGACCGGCTGGACGGCCCCGCCTCGGCACGGGATTTCCTGATCCGCCGCATCGGCCGCGTCTGGCCCCTGCACGTCTTCATGCTGCTGGCCCTGATCGGGCTGGAACTGGTGAAGCTCCGGCTGTCCCACGGCGCGGAGGGGGTGGAGAACGCCGCCTTCACCGGCCGGACGGCGGCCTCCCTGATCCTGCCCAATGCGCTGTTGCTGCATTCCCTGGGCTTCCTGCGGATCGATGCCTGGAATATCCCGAGCTGGTCGATCAGCGTGGAGATGGCGGCCTATCTGGCCTTCGCCGCGGGAATGCTGGGCTTCCGCCGCGTCTTCGCCGGCTTCGCCGTCGCGATGGTGGCGGGCTCGACGGCTGTGCTGCTGGCCTTCACACCACACGACCTGAACGTCTCCTATGATTTCGGCTTGTTCCGCTGCCTCGGCGGGTTCTTCCTGGGCTGCCTGGCCCATGCGGCCTGGAGCCGGTGGAAGGCGCCATCCCTGCCGCCGCGCCTCCATGACGCCCTGGAGATCGGGGCGGTGGCGCTGATGGCGGTCTTCCTGGGCTTCGCCCAGGGCATCCTGGCCTTCCTGGCGGCGCCGCTTTTCGCCCTGCTGGTCTGCCTCTTCGCCGGGGAGCGCGGCGTGGTGTCGCGGCTGCTGCGCAGCGCGCCGCTGGTGCTGCTGGGGATGCTGTCCTACTCGATCTACCTCGTGCATTTCCCGGTCTTCGATGCCACGGCCAAGGCGCTTTCGGTGCTCCAGAACCGGACGGGCCTTTCCCTGCTCGGCACCTGGCAGACCGCGGATGGGCGCGTGCTGGTCGGGCTCGACTTCGGTACGCCCTGGCTGATGGATCTCGTTTCCGCCGGACTGCTGGCCGTGACGGTGCTGCTGGCCCTGCTGACCTACCGCTTCGTCGAGGTCCCAGGGCGGCGCCTCTTCGCCCGGCTGGCGGCGGGGCGAGGCGGGCGGGCGGCGGTCCCGGCGATCGTGCCGGAAGAGCAGCCCGCGCCGGGGCAGGTGGCCTGAAGCAGCCTCCCGCGCGGACGGAGTCTTCGGCCGCCGCGCAGGAGGCGGCTGGCCGGGACGCCGGCCTGCCTTATGCCACCCGGCGCTCCGCGGCGGTCACGGCCACGGGCATCTCCGCCCCCTCGGCCACCTCCACGAACCGCTCCTTTTCTCCGTCCAGGGCCAGCAGGCCGCCGGTCTCCAGGTCGAAGAACCATCCGTGCAGCGTCATCTCCCCCCGCGCCAGCCGGGCGGCGACGGAGGCATGGGTGCGCAGGTGGTTGAGCTGCAGGGCCACGTTCTCCATGGCCAGGGCGCGGGCGGCGGCCTTGCTTTCCAGATCCGGATAGGATTCGCAGACGACGCAGCGCGCCGCATCGGCATGGCGCAGCCAGGCCTGCACGTTGGGCATGCTCTTCAGGGAATCCGGCTGCAGCAGAGCCTTCATGGCGCCGCAGTCGGAATGGCCGCAGATGACGATGTCGCGCACGCCCAGCACCACCACCGCATATTCGATCGAGGCGGAAACACCGCCGGTGAACTGCGCCGTGGGCGGCACGATGTTCCCGGCATTGCGGCAGACGAAGATCTCGCCCGGGCCGGACTGCATGATCTCCTCCGGGATCACACGGCTGTCGGCGCAGGAGATGACCAGGGCCTTCGGCTGCTGTCCGTTTTGCGCCAGGTGGCGGTAAAGATCGCCGTGGCGGGGGAAGACCTCGGTGCGAAAGCGCGAGGCGCTGGTGATCACGGAACTCGGCATTGGAAGTCTCCTGTTGGGCGGAGGAACATGAACGCAGACATGAGCGTTTTGTCATGTTTGATTCGGGCCAACGGACCGGGATTTACCGTGCTGCAACATAGACTTCGCGTGAGGCTCTCCGAGCCGTCGTAAAATCCTTTCTCTTCAATCACTTGTTCCGGTGTGGAACGAAGCGGCGGAAGCAGGGCCGGCAAGATGAACGGCGCCTTCCCGGGCGGGGCGTCGCCGAGCGCGCCGGATGGCGGTCTGTGGCAGGCGATCCGCTAGGCAGCCGGCCCGGGGCGACGCCTGACGGGCACGGGGGGGTCAGTCCCCGTCCGGCAGGATCTCGGCGGCTTTGTAGCCCTGGGCATAAAGCACGGCGCGCAGGTCGCCATGATCCACCCGGGCCCGCGCTGCCGCCGCGACCACCGGCTTGGCGTGGTAGGCCACGCCGAGCCCCGCCGCGCCGATCATCGCGAGGTCGTTGGCGCCGTCGCCCACCGCCAGGGTCTCCGCCATGGAAAGCCCGTTCTCCGTGGCGAGGCGGGTGAGGATGGTGAGCTTCGCATCCCGGTCGAAGACCGGCTCCTCGACCCGGCCCAGCAGGCGCTGTCCGTCATCGAGCAGGATGTTCGCGTGATGCGTGGTGAAGCCGCAGAGCTTCGCGATGCGGACGGTGAACCAGGTGAAGCCTCCGGAGGCCAGCGCGCAATGCGCCCCGTTCGCCACCATGGTCCGGACCAGGGCGCGCGCGCCCGGCATGAGATGCGTCTTGGCCCAGGTGGCCTCCAGCGCCTCGACCGACAGCCCTTCCAGCAGTGCCACGCGTTCGCGCAGGGAGGTGGCGAAGTCGATCTCGCCATTCATGCTGCGCTTCGTGATGGCGGCGACCTTCTCGCCCATGCCTGCATAGGCCGCCAGCTCGTCCAGCGTCTCGCTGGTGACGATGGTGCTGTCCATGTCGGCGACCAGCAGGCGCTTGCGCCGTCCGTCCGCCGGCTGGGCGATGGCGTCGATCGGGCGCTCCGCCAGTGCCGCGCGGGCGGCGGCCGAGGCTTGGTCCGGCGCGATGCCGGAGAAGGGAAGGTCCACCGCCTCCCGCTCCGCCAGCCATTCGGGGCGCCCGGTTTCCGCGCCGAGCGCGCGCAGCGCATCGGCCATGACGGGCAGGAGCGAGGGGGACAGCACCGCTTCCGCCACGGAAGCGGGGGCTGCGATCAGGGTCAGGACATGCGACATGCTGGCGGGACCATATTTCACCCCCCCGTGTTTCACCACCTGGGTCCAGGCCATCCCCCGATGCGGCAACCGCCCCTCCTGCTGATCGCCGGCCCGACCGCCAGCGGCAAGTCGGCTCTCGCCCTCGCCATCGCCCGGCAGGTTGGCGGCGCCGTGCTGAATGCGGACAGCATGCAGGTCTATCGCGACCTGCGCATCCTCACCGCCCGCCCGGCGCCGGAGGAGGAGGCCCAGGCGCCGCACCGCCTTTATGGCATACGCGACGCGGCGGAGGCGGCCAGCGCCGCCTGGTGGCGGGGCGAGGCGGAGCGCGCCATCGCGGAGGTCGCGGCGGCGGGGCTCGTGCCGATCCTGTGCGGCGGGACCGGGCTGTACTTCCAGGCGCTGCTGCGGGGGCTGGCGCCGGTGCCGCAGGTGCCGGAGGCTGCCCGCGAGGAGGCGCGCGCCCTCCTGGCGGCGCTGGGGCCCGAGGCGCTGCATGGAAGGCTGGCCGAGGCCGATCCGGACACCGCCGCCCGCCTCCGTCCGGGCGACAGCCAGCGCATCGCCCGGGCCTGGGAGGTCTGGCGCGGCACCGGGCGCGGGCTGGCGGCTTGGCAGGAGATGCCCATTCCCGACCCGCCGCCGGAACGGCCGGTCCTGTCCGTCCTGCTCGACCCGCCGCGCGAGGAACTGCGGGAGGCCATCCGGCGCCGCTGGTCCGCCATGCTGGATCAGGGGGCCATGGAGGAGGTGCGGGCGCTGCTGGCCCGCGGGCTCGACCCGGCCCTGCCAGCCATGCGGGCGCATGGCGTACCGGAGCTCGGGGGCGTGGTGCGCGGCGAGATGACCCTGGAGGAAGCAGGGCGCCGCGCCTGCCTGGCCATCGGCCAGTACACGAAGCGGCAGGCGACCTGGTTCCGCCATCATGATCTCGCGCTGCCCGCTGCGCGGGGGGCAGACCCGAGCGGTTCGCATACGATCCGTGCTCGCTTTACGAGTTCCACGCAATTTTCGGAAAGTCTTCGGGCGAAAATAATATCGTTTGTTGATTCTGCCCGTTGACGCATCACAGCATGCCCCCTAGATGGGCCGCTCCGCGCTGTTACCTTGCGCGGAGCCAGTTCAAGGAAACGGAACCTCGCCGATGTCCGCCACCCTTCCCGCCGCCTCCGACGCCGATGTGATGAACGGCGCCGAGATCGTCCTGCGCGCGCTGAAGGAGCAGGGCGTAGAGGTCATCTTCGGCTATCCGGGGGGCGCCGTCCTTCCGATCTACGACGCGATCTTCCAGCAGAACGCGATCCGCCACGTGCTGGTGCGGCACGAGCAGGCCGCCGTGCATGCCGCCGAGGGCTATGCCCGCTCCACCGGCAAGGTGGGCTGCGTGCTGGTGACCTCCGGGCCCGGCGCCACCAATGCCGTGACAGGGCTGGTGGATGCGCTGCTGGATTCCATCCCGATCGTCTGCCTGACCGGGCAGGTGCCGACGCACCTGATCGGCAACGACGCCTTCCAGGAGGCCGACACCACCGGCATCACCCGTCCGGCGACCAAGCACAACTATCTGGTCAAGCGAATGGAGGATCTGGCGGCGACGGTGCACGACGCCTTCCACATCGCGCGCTCCGGCCGCCCCGGCCCGGTGGTGATCGACCTGCCGAAGGACATCCTGATCGGCAAGGGCCGCTACACCCCGGCCCCGACCGCGCCGCACCGTTCCTACCGCCCGCAGACCGAGCCCTCGGTGGACAGCATCCGCGAGGCCGTGGCGCTGCTGAAGGGCGCCAAACGGCCGATGGTCTATACGGGCGGCGGCATCATCAATGCCGGTCCCGAGGCCAGCGAGCTGCTGACGCGCTTCGTGCGCGAGACCGGCTTCCCGATCACCAACACGCTGATGGGGCTGGGCAGCTATCCGGCCAGCGACCCGCAGTTCCTGGGCATGCTGGGCATGCATGGGACCTTCGAGGCGAACCTCGCCATGCATGGCTGCGACGTGCTGCTGAACATCGGCGCGCGCTTCGACGACCGCGTGACCGGGCGGCTGAACGCCTTCTGCCCGGATGCGAAGAAGATCCACGCCGATATCGACCCGTCCAACATCAACAAGAACGTGGCGGTGGACGTGCCGATCGTGGGCGATGCCGGCGCCGTGCTGCGGGCGCTGACCGAAGCCTGGAAGGCCGATGAGCGCCCGCAGGACCGCGAGGCACTGGCCGCCTGGTGGCGCCAGATCGATGCCTGGCGCGAGACGAAGTGCCTGCGCTATGAGCAGGCGGGCTCGATCATCAAGCCGCAGCACGCGGTGCGCCGGCTCTACGAGCTGACGCTGGAGACCGGGCGCGACACCTTCATCACCACCGAGGTCGGCCAGCACCAGATGTGGGCCGCCCAGTATTTCGGCTTCGAGAAGCCGAACCGCTGGATGACCTCGGGCGGGCTCGGCACCATGGGCTACGGGCTGCCGGCGGCCTCGGGCGTGCAGATCGCGCATCCGGACGCGCTGGTGATCGACATCGCCGGCGAGGCCTCGATCCTGATGAACATCCAGGAGATGGGCACGCTGGCGCAGTACCGCCTGCCGGTGAAGGTCTTCATCCTGAACAACGAGTACATGGGCATGGTGCGGCAGTGGCAGGAGCTGCTGCATGGCGGCCGCTACTCGGAGAGCTATTCCGACGCGCTGCCGGACTTCGTGAAGCTCGCCGAGAGCTTCCACGCCAAGGGGCTGCGCGCCACGAAGGCCGAGGAGCTGGACGACGTGATCCGCGAGATGATCGCCTATCCCGGCCCGGTGATTGCCGACATCGCCGTGGACCCGAAGGAGAACGTCTTCCCGATGATCCCCTCCGGCGCCGCGCATAACGAGATGATCCTGGGCCCGGGCCAGCAGGGGGGCGTCGCCGGCGTCACCGACGAAGGCAAGGTCCTGGTCTGAGAGGCGCGCCGACATGTCCGACCTGAACAGGGCGCCCTTGCAGCGCACGGCCACCATCGCGGTGCTGGTGGAGAACGAGGCGGGCGTGCTCGCCCGCGTCATCGGCCTCTTCTCCGGCCGCGGCTACAACATCGAGAGCCTGACCGTGGCGCCGGTCGATGACGGCAAGCGCCTGTCGCGCATCACCGTCGTCACCTCCGGCACCGACATGGTGATCGAGCAGATCAAGGCGCAGCTCGACCGGCTGGTGCCCGTCCATCGCGTCGCCGACCTGACGCTGGAGGGGCCGCACCTGACGCGGGAGCTGGCGCTGATCAAGGTCGTCGGCCATGGCGAACACCGGATGGAGGCACTGCGCCTCGCCGATGCCTTCCGTGCCCGCGTGGTGGATGCGACGATCGAGAGCTTCGTCTTCGAGATGACCGGCGCCGCCGAGAAGATCGATGCCTTCATCGAGCTGATGCGCCCGCTCGGTCTCGCCGAGGTTTCGCGTACCGGCGCGGTCGGCATCGCGCGCGGCACGCGGAGCCTCGCCACCTGAACCGGCGGCCGGGGCAACGCCCCCGGCCCGCCCCGGATTTTCGTCCAACCCTTGAGGGGAGTGCGCGGATATGCGCGTGTATTACGACCGCGATGCGGATGTGGGCCTGATCAAGAACCGCAAGGTCGCGGTGATCGGATTCGGCAGCCAGGGCCATGCCCATGCCATGAACATGCGCGACAGCGGCGTGAAGGAGGTCGTGATCGGCCTGCGCCCGGGCGGCTCCGCCCAGAAGGCCGAGGCCGCCGGCTTCAAGGTCATGAGCCCCGCCGAGGCCGCCAAGTGGGCCGATCTGGTGATGGTGCTGACCCCCGACGAGGGCCAGGGCGACCTGTACCGCGACCACCTGCACGAGAACATGCGCGAGGGCGCGGCACTGGCCTTCGCGCACGGGCTGAACATCCACTTCAACCTGATCGAGCCGCGCTCCGACATCGACGTGTTCATGATCGCGCCGAAGGGCCCCGGCCATACCGTGCGCGGCGAGTACCAGAAGGGCGGCGGCGTGCCATGCCTCGTGGCCGTGCACCAGAACCCCTCGGGCAACGCGCTGGAGATCGCGCTCTCCTATGCCTGCGCCGTCGGCGGCGGCCGTTCGGGCATCATCGAGACGACCTTCAAGGAAGAGTGCGAGACCGACCTGTTCGGCGAGCAGGTGGTGCTCTGCGGCGGGCTGGTCGAGCTGATCCGCGCCGGTTTCGAGACGCTGGTCGAGGCGGGCTATGCCCCCGAGATGGCCTATTTCGAGTGCCTGCACGAGGTGAAGCTGATCGTCGACCTCATCTACGAGGGCGGCATCGCCAACATGAACTACTCCATCTCCAACACCGCGGAGTATGGCGAGTACGTGACCGGCCCCCGCATCATCACGCCGGAGACCAAGGCGGAGATGAAGCGCGTCCTGACCGACATCCAGAGCGGCAAGTTCACCCGCGACTGGATGCTGGAGAACAAGGTCAACCAGGCTTCCTTCAAGGCCACGCGCCGCCGTCACAGCGAGCACCAGATCGAGGCCGTGGGCGAGAAGCTGCGCGGCATGATGCCCTGGATCACCAAGGGCAAGCTGGTGGACAAGGCCAAGAACTGAGCCTGACGTGAAAAGGGCCCCGGGAGCGATCCCGGGGCCCTTTCGCATTCCGCGCCGGTCAGCCCCGGCGCAGGCCCCAGAAGACCGGCGCGCCCTTCACCATGCCGGTGAGGTTGCTGCGATAGGCCGTGTTCTGGGTGAAGAGGCCGAGCGGGATGAAGGGCACATCCGCGAAACCGGCCTCCTGCATCTGCCGGCCGATCTCCGCCTGCTCGCCCTCCGGCGCGTCGAACCAGCGGTCGCGCAGGGACTCCAACCGCTCGCTCGCCGGCCAGCCGACGATGGAGCGGCGCCCGCTGCCGCGCAGGTAGTTGTGTGCGGCGGGGTTCATCCAGCTCGCGCCCGAGGTGCTGATGCAGGTGACGTTCCAGCCGCCCCGGTCCGGGGGTTCCTGGTTGGCGATGCGGCGGATGAAGGTGCCGAAATCCATCGCCTGCACGTCGAGCTTCAGGCCGCAGCGTTTCAGCAGGTCCGCCGCCACGGCGTTCAGCGCGGTCACGGAGGGATAGTCGGTGGGGTGGATCAGCACCACCGGCTCGCCGCGATAGCCGGCGGCCTCCAGCGCCCGGCGCGTGGCTGCGATGTCGCGCGGGCCGGCGAGTGCCGCCATGCCCGCATCGCTCGCCATGGCGGAACCGGGCAGGAAGAAGCCCAGATCGTCCCGCCAGAGGCTGCGGTCGTCGCCGGCCACCGCCTGCATGAAATCCGCCTGCCGCACCGCGCCGAGCAGGGCGTGCCGGACGGCTGGATCGCTGAAAGGCGGGTAGAGCTGGTTGAAGCGCATGAAGCAGGGCGAGCCCGCCGTATCCAGCACCTCCAGCCGGATGTCGCGGTGCCGGGCGAGCATGGGCGTCAGGTCGGCGGGCGGCTGTTCCCACCAGTCGATCTCGCCCCGTTGCAGCGCCGCCGCGGCGGTGCCCGGATCGGGCATGGAGATCCACTCCACGCGCTCCAGATGCACCTGCTTCGGCCCGGCGAGCAGGCTGGGCGCGCCGCCCTCGCGCGGCACATAGCCGTCGAAGCGCTCATAGACCGTGCGGGCGCCGACCACCCGTTCCGCCGCCACGAAGCGGAAGGGACCGCTGCCCACCATCTCCGTCACCTGCATGCCGGGATCGGTGAGGGCCAGGCGCTCCGGCATGATGAAGCAGTTCATCGTCCCGGGCTTGCCCAGCGCCTCGGCCAGCATGGGGAAGGCGCGCTTCAGCCGGAAGACGATGCGCGCGTCGTCGGGGGCGGACAGCTCCTCCGTGGTGGCCAGCAGCGCCATGCCGAAGGTGTCGCGCGCCCCCCAGCGGCGGATGCTGGCCACCGCGTCGCGCGCCCGCACCGGCTCCCCATCGTGGAAGCGCAGGCCGGGGCGCAACGTGATGGTCCAGCGACGCCCGTCCTGATCGATCTCATGCCCGGCGGCCATCTGCGGCTGCACCCGCAGGTCGGCATCCATGCCGTAGAGCGTGTCGAAGACCATCAGCGCGTGGTTGCGCGTGACCACGCCCGGCGTCCAGTGCGGGTCCAGGATGGTGAGATCGGCCTGGGCGACGAAGCGCAGCGGCGCCGCCTGGGCATGAGCGAGGCGCGGCGCGGCCAGGGACGGCAGGGCGAGGGCAGCGCCCAGGCCGGCGAGGACGCGGCGGCGCCCCGGCTTCGGGTCAGGGGATGGATCGGGGGTCTTCATGCCGGAAAGGCTGCGGTCGCCTTCCCGTAGCCGTCAATCGGCCGTGGTCAGCGGCACTCCAGGATGCGGAGGTCGTAGACCGGGTGTTCCAGCATGTTCACGGCCGGGGCATTCGCCAGCATCCAGCCCCGGAAGGCCGGGGGCGCATCCCTGGGGGCCAGCGTGTCCCGCACCTCGATGAAAGCGGCCGCGTCCGGCACCTCGTCGGGCGGGTGGTAGTCGCAGGCACGGACGGTGATGCTGAGCGTGCCGAACTTCGTCGGCCTGTCCACCGCCGCATCCAGCACGGTGACCTGGGCGGTCACCTTGTCGAGCGCCTGGAGCTTCGCGGTCTTGCCGGGGATCCAGTTGGCGGATTCCTGGGCCCTGGCATCCCCGGTGCCGGACGGCAGGGGGCCGGCGGGCAGCAGGATGGCGGCGAGCAGCAGCGTGGGAAGGAGGGCGACCCGCATCGGCGCGCTCAGACCCTCGGTTGGCGGGGGGAGGGCAGGGCGTCCACCACCCCGTGCAGCAGCCGGCGCATCGCCGTCTCGTCCACCCCCATCAGCACCGCATCCTCGAAGGCATCTCGGAGCACCTGGACGAGCTCCTCATGGTTCTCGCCCAGCACCTTCAGCTTGTCGCGGCAGGACAGGGGTTGGCCGTCCTGGCCGGGCCAGAGCTCCGGCGGCTGCAGCCCTCCGCTCACGGGCGCCGGGCTCCGGCAGGACCATTCCCAACGGGGGCGGGCTGGCCGTTCGCGGGGGCTTCCTCCTCGGGCTTGGCGGAGTTCATCTGGGTCACCGAGAAGATGAACTTGCCCAGCAGGGCCTCCAGGCTGACGGAGGACTGGGTGATGCTGATCTCCGAACCGTCCCGCAGGTCCTTGTCGCTGCCGCCGGGGACCAGGGCGATGTACTTGCCGCCCAGCAGGCTTTCCGAGGTGATCTCGGCCGAGGTGTCGTCGGGCAGCTTCAGCCCGGAATCCACCTGCATCGTCACCACCGCGAGGAAGGTCTGCGGATCGATGCGCTCCTGCGTCACGCTGCCCACCCGCACGCCGGCGATGCGGACGTCGGAGCCGGGGGCGAGGCCGTCGATCCGGTCGAAGCGCGCGTGCAGCGTCATTCCGGTGCTGGTGGTGGACCGGCCGGAATTCGTGGCGGCATAGGCGAGAAACACCACGGCGACGACCAGCACGATAGCGCCGGCCGCGAGCTCGGCGAGGCTGCGTCCCTTCAAATCACGATCCTTATCCGACGGGGCGGAACGGGTGCCCGGAAATCCCGGAAGGCCAGGGCCCGGCCATCCGGCATGCCATCACGCGCCGGGCGTCCAGGCCTCGTAGTCGCCCGCGGTGTTCGGACGCTCCCCGCCCTTGTAGTCATGGCCGGGCGGCCGATAGGCGAGCGCGGTGCCGGTCATGTTCGGCTGGTGGTCGAGCTGCCAGGGATAGCGGCGGCTCTCGTCCAGCCGCGGCGTGGCATGGTGCAGCCAGCCGTGCCATTCCGGCGGCACGTTGGTGGCCTCCGCCTTGCCCGCATACACCACCCAGCGGCGGGTGTGGTTGAAGCCGGGCACGACGTTGCGGCTCTCGAAATACAGGTTCCCGTGGCGGTCGGTGCCGACCTTCCGGCCCTTGAAGCCGGAGCACAGGCGCATGAGCATGGACATGGGCTTTGGGGCCTCCTGGCACCGCCATATGGCATGCGGGCGCCGCGCGTGAAAGGCCGCGCTTTTCCTACCGTATCTGGTGGCGGTTGACTCCGGGCGTCACCACATGTTGCTTCACCGGCGGGAATTTCCTTTCGGGGGCAGGACAGTCATGCAGAGGCTCGCAGGCACCGTGTGGTCCGACGTGACGCTGCGCCGCACCCGCGGCCGGGCGGATCCGGATGCGCCGTCCCGCGCCGTGGCCCTGCCCGCGGCCTGGGAGGACGGCGCCGCTGACGCCCTGGCCGCCCTGGTGCCGGAGGCGGGTTCCGGCGCCCGCTCCCTTTCCCTGGTCTCCCTGGCGGAGGCCTGGATCCGCCGCGCCGCCGCAGGCGCCGCCGCGCTCGGCCTCCCGGAGGCCGGGTCGCTGGCCGAGGCGTTGCGGGCGCTGTTGCTGGCCCGGCGTGGCGCCCCCGGTGCCTCCATCTGGCGCGACTCGACCGAGGAGGAGCCGCGTTTCGTGCTGAACCTCCCCGCTTTCCTGGAAGCCCCGGCGGGCTTCGACTCGGCCGGCTATGCGCAGGCGGTCCGTCTCGCGGTGCTGGCGCTGGAGGGACTGTCCGCCGGACGTGCGCGCCGGCTGCGGATCGGCTTCGCCGATCTCGCGGGGCTGCTGGCCGGGCTGGGACTCGACTATGAGAGCCGCGAGGCGCGCGAGGTGGCCCAGGCCATCTCTGCCCTGACCCGGGGCGCCGCCGAGGCGGCCAGCGGTGAATGCGCCGCCATGCTGGGAGAGCGTGCGCCGGTGACGCTCTTCGCGCCGCCGCCGCCCGCCGCCTGCGTGGTGCCCGGGCTGGCGGAAGCCGCGCGCGAGGCGCTGGACGCCGCCGCCGGCGCGCCTGGGCTGCGGCATGAATCGCTCTTCGCCCTTTGCCCTGCCGATGCGGTGGAGGCTCTGCTCGGCGCCGAGTCGGCCGGCCTCGCCCCCGCCGCTGGGCCCAGCCGACTGACCGATGCGGGCGGGGAGGAGCCCACCGCCGCTGCGCGCCGCGCCGGATCGCGGGCCGAGGCGCTGCTGGCGCCGCGTGGCCCGGAGGCCCGGGCGGCGATGCAGGCTGCGGTGGAGCCTTTCCTCCATGCCGGGGCTCCGGCGCCGGTCGCCGCCTCGGAACGGCCCCGCCCGGCCCCGATGCCCGCCCCGACCCGCGCTGCGGCGCGCGGGCAGGTCTGGAAGGTGTCCATCGCCGGGCACAAGGTCACGCTGCGGACCGCCGAGCATCCGGACGGCACGCTGTCCGAGGTCTCGCTGACGCTGGCCAAGGACAGCGCGGCCTTCCGGGGCGTGCTGGACGCGCTGTGCCAGTCCGTCTCGCTGGGCCTCGCCCGGGGCGTGCCGCTGGCGGAATTCGTGCAGGCCCATGCCTATACGCGCTTCGGCCCGGCTGGGGTGGTGGAGGGCGACCCGCGGATTGCCCGGGCCACCTCGATCCTGGACTGGGGGTTCCGGCGCCTGGCGCTGGAATACCTGGAAGGGCCGGCCCTGGCGGACCCGACCGAGGAGGAATGCGGCGCCGAGCTGGGCGCGGCGGCGGGCGAGCAGCCGCTGCTGCCGCTGGAGGCTCCCGCCGGGCCCAAGGCGCGGCGGCGCAGCCTGCGGTTGGTGGGCTGAGGAAACCCGGGTTGGGGGTTTCCCAGGCTGGCGGTTTCCCGGGCCGCGTGGCCCGGTCTATGACGGCCCCCGGTTCTCTTCCGAGGAGCATGTCCATGTCCGGCCCGATCGACGCCCGCCTGCGGGAACTCGGCATCACCCTGCCCGAGCCTGCCACGCCCATCGCCAACTATGTGCCCGCGGTGATCACCGGGTCGCTGCTGGTGGTGTCCGGCCAGATCCCGATGCAGGAGGGGAAGATCGCCGTCACCGGCAAGCTGGGCCAGGGCGTCAGCCCCGAGGCCGGGCGCGAGGCGGCGCGGACCTGTTTCCTCAACGTGCTGGCCCAGGCCCGGGCGGCGCTGGGCGGCGATCTCGGCCGGGTGAAGCGCGTGGTGCGGCTGGGCGGCTTCATCGCCTGCACGCCGGATTTCACCCAGCATGCGGTGGTGATGAACGGCGCCTCCGACCTGGCGGTGGAGGTCTTCGGCGAGGCCGGCCGCCATGCGCGCTCGACCATCGGCGTGCCCTCGCTGCCCGGCGACGCGGCGGTCGAGGTCGAGGCGATGATCGAGATCGCCTGATCCGGAAGCCCCGGCTCCGCCCTCTGCCGCATCGCAGCGGCGGGAACTTGCGCTGGCCGGGGGAGGGCGCACATTGGGCCCATGCCTGATGGCGCGCCCGAACTGACGCTGACCCTGCATCCGCGCATCGCAGAGATTCCCGCCGCCGAGTGGGATGCCTGCGCGGGGGACGAGAATCCCTTCGTCTCCCATGCCTTCCTCTCGGCGCTGGAGGATAGCGGCTCGGCCGGCGGCAGGACGGGCTGGCTGCCGCAGCACGCGGCGCTGCGCGATGCGGGCGGCACGCTGCTCGCGGTGGCGCCCGCCTATGCCAAGAGCCATTCCTATGGCGAGTACGTCTTCGACTGGGGCTGGGCGCGCGGCTTCGAGCAGGCGGGCGGGCGCTACTATCCCAAGCTCCAGGTGGCGGTGCCCTTCTCCCCCGTGCCGGGCCCGCGCCTGCTGACCCGCCCCGGTGGCGGCGTGCCGGTGGCGGCGCTGGCCCAGGGGTTGCGGCAGGCGGTGGCCGATCTGGGGCTTTCCTCCTGCCACGTCACCTTCTGCACCGGCGCGGAGTGGGAGGCGCTGGGCGAGGCGGGCTGGCTGCGGCGTCTGGGCACGCAGTTCCACTGGGCCAACCCGGGTTATGCCAGCTTCGACGACTTCCTGGGTGCCCTGTCCTCGCGTAAGCGCAAGACGCTGCGGCGGGAAAGGCGGGACGCGCAGGCGGCCGGGCTGCGCTTCCGCGCGCTGCGGGGCGCCGAGATCACGCCGGAGCACTGGCGCGTCTTCCACCGGTGCTATCGCCACACCGTGGACCGCAAGTGGGGCGATGCCTACCTGAAGCCGCGCTTCTGGCCGCTGCTCTCCGAGCGGCTCGGCGACCGCGTGGTGCTGATGGTGGCGGAGCGCGATGGCGAGCCGGTGGCGGGGGCGCTGAACCTGATCGGGCGGGACGCCCTCTACGGGCGCAACTGGGGCTCGCTGGTCGAGGCGCCCTTCCTGCACTTCGAGCTCTGCTACTACCAGGCCATGGACTTCGCCATCGCGCATGGCATCCCGCGCGTGGAGGCCGGGGCGCAGGGCGAGCATAAGATCCAGCGCGGCTACCTGCCGGTGCCGACCTATTCCGCGCACTGGATCGAGCATGCCGGGCTGCGTCGTGCCGTGGCGGGCTTCCTGAATCAGGAGCGTCCGGCCATGCTGGCGGAGATGGAGGCGCTGGCCCTGGCCTCGCCCTTCCGCCGGGATGGACAAGAGGACTGACGCCACCACCGATGCCGGCTTCACCAGTGCCGCGGGGCGAGCGCCCGGCGCCGCGATGCTGACCGCCTATGCCCAGCTCGCCGGGTCGATGATCCTCACCGGGGTCAATGTCGGCGTCGCTAAGACCCTGGCCGGCGCGCTGCCCATCGCCATGATCCTCGGCCTGCGCTGCCTGCTGGCCGTCGCGGTGCTGCTGCCGCTGTCGCTCTGGCGGGACGGGCTGCGCCCGCCGCCGCGCGGCGCCCTGCTGAACCTGTTCTGGCAGGCGCTGCTGGGCACGGTGCTCTACAACGCCGCGCTGCTGCTCGGCCTGCGCCTGACCACGGCGCTGGAGGGCGGGCTGATGCTGGCGGCCATCCCTGCGGTGGTGGCGCTGGGCGCGGCGCTGCTGCTGCGGGAACGGCTGACGCCGCGCGGCTGGGCGGCGGCCCTGCTGGCGGCGGGCGGGATCGGTGCCGTCACCCTGGCCCGGAGCGGGGGCGGCGGTTCCGGGGGCGGCAGCCTCGCGGGCAATGCGCTGGTGCTGCTGGCCGTCTGTGGCGAGGCCGCCTATGCGCTGCTGTCCAAGCGCCTCGCCGGGCGCATGCCGGTGCTGACCGCGAGCCTGTGGATGCAGATCTTCTCCGCCATGCTGCTCCTGCCCGCCTGGCTGCCCCTGGCCATCCCCTGGCCGGGCGCGGCCGGCGTGCTGGCCGATCCGCTCCTGGCCGGCCTGCTGGTCTTCCACGGGCTGACGGCGAGCGTGTTCAGCCTGCTGCTCTGGTATTCCGGCCTGCGCCGCGCCCCGGCGGGCCTGGCGGGCGTCTTCATGGCCTTCCTGCCTGCCTCGGCGGCGGTGACGGCGGTGCTGTTCCTGGGGGAACCGATGACCACGGCGCATCTCGCCGGCTTCGCCCTGATGCTGGCCAGCCTGCTGCTGGCGACCTGGCCGGCGCGGCGGCGCGCATGAGGGCCTGGTTCGCCTGCACCGGCGCGGAACTGTTGCGGACCGAAGCCGCCGATGTCGCCGGACGCCTCGCGGCGGCACAGACCCGGCGCGGCTTCGACGCCACCTATGCCCAGC
The DNA here is from genome assembly GCF_001941945.1 of Roseomonas gilardii. Lineage (NCBI taxonomy): Bacteria > Pseudomonadati > Pseudomonadota > Alphaproteobacteria > Acetobacterales > Roseomonadaceae > Roseomonas > Roseomonas gilardii. Next base: position 1,245,401 of record NZ_CP015583.1, read on the forward strand.
TCGCCGCCTGGGAAGCCTCGGCGGCCCTGCTGCGCGAGGCGGTGGCACAGGCGGGTGGCGAGGACTGGACCCTGGCCTTCGAATACGAGCTGCTGCGCCTGGAGAAGCGCATCGACGCCGTGGTGCTGACCGACCGCGCGATCCTGGTGCTGGAGTTCAAGGGGGAGGGCTTCTCCCCCGCCGACCTGCGGCAGGTGGAGGACTACGCGCTGGACTTGCGCGACTTCCATGCCGGCAGCCGGGCGCATCCGATCGTGCCCGTGCTGGTGCCGCTGCTGGCGCTGGACCAGGGGGCGCAGCAGCTCAGCCTGCTCTGGCACGCGGTGGTGCCGCCGCTGCGTGCCAATGCGCGCGGCCTGCCCGCCTTGCTGTCCGCCGTGCAGGCTTCCGTCCCGGCCCCGGCCATGCCGCTGGATGGGGCATCCTGGCTCGCCGCCCCCTATCGCCCGGTGCCGACGATCGTGGAGGCCGCCACCATGCTCTATGCCCGGCACGGGGTGGCGGAGATCGCGGCGGCCCGTTCGGACGCCGCCAACCTGACCCGCACCACGGAGGCCATCGCGCGGGCGCTGGACGAGGCCCGGCGCGATGCGGCGCGGGTGGTGATCTTCGTCACCGGCATCCCCGGCGCGGGCAAGACGCTGTGCGGGCTGAACGCGGTCTTCGGCGCGGCACGGCTGGACGGCGCGGCCTTCCTGACCGGCAACGTGCCGCTGGTCGGCGTGCTGCGCGCCGCGCTGGCCCAGGATGCGGTGGCGCGCGGTGCCTGTGGCCGGGAGGAGGCGGAGCGGCGGGTGAAGTCGGCGCTGCAGAACGTCCATGCCTTCCTGGCCGAACATGCGGGTGACCCGCGGCATGGACCGCCGCCGGAACGGCTGATCGTCTTCGACGAGGCGCAGCGTGCCTGGGACGCGAGGCAGGCGAGCCGCGACACGCAGCGGCGCAAGGCCGTGCTGACCATGAGCGAACCCGCCCATACGCTGGAGATCATGGCGCGGGCCGAGGGCTGGTCGGCCATCGTCGCGCTGATCGGCCAGGGGCAGGAGATCAACACGGGCGAGGCCGGGCTGGCGGAATGGGGCCGTTGCATCGCCGCCGACGGGCGCTGGCGTGCGGTGGCCGCGCCGCATGTGCTGGGGGCCGCCGATCCGGTGCAGCGCCTCGCCCCCGGGCCGGTGCCCTGGCTGCGGCTCGATCCGGCGCTCGACCTGACCGTGCCGATCCGCGGCATCCGCAGCGCCGCCGTCGCGCCCTGGGTGGAGGCCGTGCTGGACGGGCGCGGCGCCGAGGCCGCGCACATCGCGGCGGAGGCCGAGGGCGGGCTGCCGGTCTTCCTCACCCGCGACCTGGGTGCCCTGCGGTGGGCCCTGCGCGACTTCGCGCGGGGCGAGAGGCGGGCCGGTATCCTGCGCAGTTCCGGCGCGCGCCGCCTGCGTGGCGACGGCTTCGGCGAGGAGGTGCCGGCGCCGGCGGTGGCGGACTGGTTCCTGCGCCGCTGGCCGGATGTGCGCGCCTCCGACGCGCTGGAGACCGGCGCGACGGAATATGCCTGTCAGGGGCTGGAGCTGGATGTGGCGGGGCTGGCCTGGGGTGGCGACTTCCTGCCCGCCGGTGCATCGGGGTGGCAGGCACGCCGCTTCCTCGGCAGCGCCTGGCAACTGGTGCGCCAGGCGCAGGAGCGCGACTTCATCCGCAACACCTATCGCGTGCTGCTGACGCGGGCGCGCTACGAGACGGTGATCTGGGTGCCCCGCGGCGACGCGGCGGACCGGACGCGCGACCCGGCGGCGCTGGACCTGCTGGCGGCCCGGCTGTTCCGCTGCGGCGCGCGGAGCCTGGACGAGACCCTGGTGGAGCCGCCGGAACCGGAGATGGAAGATGCGCCGTCTCTTCTCTAGCCTCGCCGTTCTCCTCCTCCTCGCGGCGCCGGCCCGGGCCGGGGAGATCAAGCTGGCGACATGGAACCTGAACTGGCTCACCACGCGCGGGCCGGGCGATCCGCTGCTGCCGCCCGAACTGCCCGGCCGCGGCGCGGAGGATTTCGCGCGCCTGCGCCTTTATGCCCAGCGGCTGGCGGCGGATGTGCTGGCGCTGGAGGAAGTGGATGGGCCGGAAGCGGCGGCGCGGCTGCTGGACCCGGCGGAATGGCGCTTCTTCTTCGCCGACGAGCATGATGTGCAGCGTGTCGGCATCGCCGTGCGCCGCCGCCTGCGGGCGCGGCAGAATCCCGATCTCGCCGCGCTGGACCGGGCGCCGGAGGCGCGGTTCAGCCTGCGGCGGGGCGTGGATGTGACGGTCGAGGGGCCGGGTGGCGCCCCGCTGCGGCTGCTGGCGGTGCATCTCAAGGCCGGCTGTCGCCAGGGGGCCTTCCTGGAAGGCGACCGGGAATGCACGATCCTGGGCGAGCAGGCGGGCATCCTCGCGGACTGGATCGCGGCGCGGCAGGCGGAGGGCGGCGGCTTCGCCGTGCTGGGCGACTTCAACCGGCGCTTCCAGGGGCCGCGCGATGCCTTCCTGCGCCGGATCGCGAAGCGCGGCACGCTGCTCCGCACCACGGAGGGGCGTTCCGATCCCTGCTGGGGCGGGCGGGACTTCATCGACCACATCCTGCTCGGCGGCGCGGCGCGGGACTGGCTGGTGCCGGACAGCCTGCGCGTGCTGGTCTATGCGGAGCGCGAGCCGGGCTGGAAGGAACGCCTGTCGGATCACTGCCCCGTCTCGGTCCGCCTGGACCTGCCGTGAACGAGGAAGCGCCCGCCCGGACGCGGCGGTCAACGGTGCCGTCGCTGGCGCGTTGCTTGCTGCACCGGACGGAACGGAGGCCAACCCATGTCGAATCCTATTCGCCAGCTCGTGGAACGACGGCGCATCACCTCGGGTGAGGGATTCGCGCTGAAGGACTATGCCACCGACGACAAGGGCAGCATCCCGCTGACCAAGGTCGAAAGCGAGGCGGCGCTGCAGGAGCGGATCGAGGCCATCGCCGAGTTGCAGGGCCGGCTCTATGCCAGCCGCCGCTGGTCCGTGCTCTGCATCTTCCAGGCGCAGGACGCCGCGGGCAAGGACAGTGCCATCAAGCATGTCTTCTCCGGCATCAACCCGCAGGGCTGCCAGGTCGTCTCCTTCTCCGCGCCGGTCGGGCTGGAGCGCGAGCACGACTTCCTCTGGCGCCATGTGGTGGCGCTGCCGGCCCGTGGCCGGATCGGCATCCACAATCGCTCCTGGTACGAGGAGGTCCTGGTGGCCCGCGTGCATCCGGAGATCCTGGCCGGCGAGGCGCTTCCGAAGGTCCTGGTGGATGACACGATCTGGGACGAACGGCTGGAGGACATCGCCTGCTTCGAGCGCTACCTCTCCCGGCAGGGGACGGTGCTGCTGAAGTTCTTCCTGCATCTCGGCGAGGAGGAGCAGCGCAAGCGCTTCCTGGCCCGGATCGACGAGCCGGACAAGAACTGGAAGCTGCAGCCTTCCGACATCGTGGACCGGCGCCGCTGGCACGATTACGAGACCGCCTACGAGACGGCGATCCGCGCCACGGCCGCGCCCTATGCGCCCTGGTACGTCCTGCCGGCGGACCGGAAGTGGCTGACCCGGTTGCTGGTGGCGGAGATCCTGCTCGGAACGATGCGGAAGCTGGACCTGCATTATCCCGAGGTCAGCGAAACCCAGCGGGACAGCTTGCAGAAGGCGCGCAAGGCCCTGAGCTGACAGGTTTGCCGCCAGGGCTGGCCCGGTCTGCCGGACCGGTGAACTTCCGTTCATGAAGTTCAAGACAAGACGATAAGCGCCCCGGGACTCGCGCGCCTCGCTTTCCTCCTGCGCCAGCCTGCCTAGCATCGCCCGCAAAGCCGGGGCCGCAGGGCTGCGGGAAGAAAGTGGAGTTTCCGATGCGGGGTGGTTTGACGCGGCGGCGGGCCTTGCTGTCGGCCAGTGCTCTCGTGGCGCTGGGCGCAACCGGACAGGCGCGCGAGATCCGCGGCCTGCTGCCGTGGCAGCCGGGCGAGGTCTGGCCGCCGGAGACCATGGCCCAGCCGGGATCCTGGCTCTTCCTGACGGCGGATGAGGCCGCGGTGATCGAGGTGATCGCCGAGCGGATGATCCCGACCGATTCCCTGGGACCCGGCGGGCGCGACGCGGGCTGCGCCATCTTCATCGACCGCCAGCTCGCCGGCCCCTATGGCCGCCGCGACGGCTGGTACATGCAGGGGCCCTTTCCCGCCGACCCCTTGCCGACCCAGGGCTACCAGTTGCCCTTCACCCCGCGGCAGATCTACCGCCAGGGCCTTGCGGCCCTCGCGCGGCATGTCGCCGCCAGTTTCAGCAACCGCCGCTTCCAGGACCTCGGCGGCGAGGACCAGGACAAGTTGCTGACCGGGCTGGAGAAGGGCGAGGTCAAGCTCGACGGCTTCGACGGCAAGGTGCTGTTCGAGCAGATCTACGGCAATGTCATGGAAGGCTACTTCGCCGATCCGATCTATGGCGGCAACAAGGGCATGGTCGGCTGGCGCATGATCGGCTTCCCCGGGGCGCGCTACGACTTCCGTGACGTGATCGCGCATCCGAACCAGCGCTACACCATCCCGCCCGTGGGTCTCATGGGGCGCCCGGAATGGGGCGGCCCCGGCGGCCCGCCGATCACCGCCGGATCGGGAGGGCGCATCTGATGCAGCGCCTGCCACGCAAGGATGCGGTGATCGTCGGCCTCGGCTGGACCGGGGCCATCATGGGCTACGAGCTCTGCCAGGCGGGGCTGGAGGTGGTAGCGCTGGAGCGCGGCCCCTGGCGCGACACCTCCACCGACTTCAACATCGGCACGGCGCCGGACGAGCTGCGCTATGCCATCCGCAACGAGCTCTTCTCGCAGCCGGCGCAGGACACGGTGACGGCGCGCAACAACCCGTCGCAGCGGGCGCTGCCGATCCGCAACTGGGGCAGCTTCCTGCCGGGCAACGGCGTCGGCGGCGCGGGTATCCACTGGAACGGGCACACCTGGCGCTTCATGCCGAGCGACTTCCGCCTGCGCTCGCACCTGACGGAACGCTACGGTGCGTCGATGATCCCGGAGGGCATGACCATCGCCGACTGGGGCCTGACCTATGAGGAGCTGGAGCCGCACTACGACAGGTTCGAGTATCTCTGCGGCATCGCGGGGCAGGCGGGGAACCTGAAGGGGCAGATCCAGCCGGGCGGCAATCCCTTCGAGGGCGAGCGCTCGCGCCCCTATCCGACGCCGCCGATGAAGATGTCGCACGCGCAGAACCTCTTCACCCGTGCGGCGACGGAAGTCGGGATGCATCCCTTCCCGCTGCCCTCGGCGAACATGTCGCAGCCCTATACCAACCCGCTCGGCATCACGATGGGGCCCTGCACCTATTGCGGCTTCTGCGAGCGCTTCGGCTGCGCCAACTATTCCAAGGCCAGCGCCCAGACCACGATCCTGCCGCTGCTGATGCGCCATCCCGGCTTCGAGGCCCGTACGCAGTGCGAGGTCTCGCATATCCTGATGTCGGCGGACGGCAAGACGGCGACCGGCGTCGTCTATGTCGATCCGCAGGGGCAGGAATGGGAGCAGCCCGCCGACATGGTGCTCCTCTGCGCCTACCAGCTCTGGAACGTGCGGCTGCTGCTGCATTCGAGGATCGGCCGCCCCTATGACCCGAACACGGGGGAGGGGGTGATCGGCAAGAACTACGCCTACCAGTGCAATTCCTCGGTGAACGGCTTCTTCGACGACCAGCTCTTCAATGCCTGGGCGGGGGCGGGCGCGCTGGGCATGACCTGTGACGACTACCAGGGCGATGTCTTCGACCACACCGGCCTGGGCTTCGTCGGCGGTGCCAACATCAATTGCACCACCACCAATGCGCGGCCGATCTCCGCCCGCCCCACCCCGCCCGGCACGCCGCGCTGGGGCAGCGCCTGGAAGAAGGCGACGGCCGAGAACTACCTGAAGGTCGCCAATGTCGGCAGCCAGGGGAGCGTCATGTCCTATCGCGACGCCTACCTGGACCTGGACCCGACCTACAAGGACCGGCTCGGGCGGCCGCTGCTGCGCATGACCTTCGACTACCACGACAACGAAGTGAAGATGTCCGCCTATGTGACGCAGAAGATGGAGCCGATCATGCGGGCCATGGGCGCGAAGCAGATCCGCTCCACGCCCAAGAAGGCGGGCTGGGACGTCGTTCCCTACCAGACCACGCACAACACCGGCGGCGCGATCATGGGGGCCGATCCGCGCAGCAGCGCGATCAACAAGTATTCCCAGATGTGGGACGTGCCGAACCTGTTCGTCTTCGGGGCCTCCGCCTTCCCGCAGAACCCGGGCTACAACCCCACCGGCACGGTCGGGGCGCTGGCCTACATGGCCGCGGACGCCATCACCACGCAGTACCTGAAGAACCCCGGCCAGCCGCTGGTGCAGGCCTGATGCGCCCGCTGTTCCTCGCCCTGGCGGGCTTCGCCGCGACCGCCATGGCCGCCGGTTCGCCCGCCCGCGCCGAACCCGACCGCTACGACCAGATCGAGCGCGGCCGCTACCTCGCCACACTGGGCGACTGCACCGCCTGCCATGCCGGTTCCGGCATCGCGCCCGGCATGCCCGGCTACAGCTCCCGAGGCTTCGCGGGCGGCCGGCCGATCGAGACGCCCTTCGGCCAGATCCGCGCGGCCAACATCACGCCGGACCGCGAAACCGGCATCGGCACCTGGACGGCGGATCATTTCTACCGTGCCCTGCACGAAGGCCGTGCGGCGGATGGAACGCATCTCTACCCGGCCTTTCCCTACACCTATTACACCCGGGTGACGCGCGAGGATTCCGACGCGATCTTCGCCTTCCTGCAATCGCTGGAGCCGGTGCAGAACCCGGTGGACCGGAACACGCTGCCCTTTCCCTTCAACATCCGCCTGCTGATGAAGGGCTGGAACCTGCTCTTCTTCCGCCCCGGCGAGTTCGAGCCGGTGATCGGCCGTTCGGCCGAATGGAATCGTGGCGCCTATATCGTGGAAGGACTGGGCCATTGCGGCGCCTGCCACACCCCCAAGAACATGCTGGGCGGCGACAGGACCTCCCAGACCCTGGGCGGCGGCGAACTGCAGGGCTGGTTCGCGCCTGCCCTGACCACGGACAACCGCGCCGGCATTGGCGGCTGGTCGATCGAGGAGATCGTGGAATACCTGCGCACCGGCCATAACGCGCACAGCGCCGCCTCCGGCCCCATGGCGGAGGTCGTGGAATACTCCACCAAGCTGATGACCGAGGCCGATCTCCGTGCCATCGCCACCTATCTGAAGCAGCCGCGCGAGGAGCCCGCCGTCGCTTCCGCCCCCGCGCCCCTGCCGGCCGGCAATGTCCAGATGCAGGCGGGCGCCGCGATCTACATGGATGGGTGCCAGGCCTGCCATGGCGCGGATGGCAAGGGCGTGGCCGGCCTCTTCCCCAGGCTGGCGGGCAGTCCCACGCTGCAGCAGTCCGGGCCGGAGACACTGCTGCGGGTGGTGATGCAGGGTTCCAAGCCGGCCACCACCGATGCGGTGCCCACCGCCGCATCGATGCCGGCCTTCGGCTGGCGCCTGACCGACGACCAGGCGGCGGCGGTGACCACCTATATCCGCAACAGCTGGGGCAATGCCGCTCCGGCGGTCACGGCCTCCCAGGCGCAGTCCATGCGAAGCCGGCTGGCGCAGAACCCGAACTAGGCCCCGTCCGCGGCCATCCTCCACCGGCATGCCGCTTGCAGGCGGAAGGGCAGCATGTCGGGATGGAGTGCTGTCATGATGCTGAAGCGACGCGCCGTACTGGGCGCGGCCGGCGCCCTGCTCGCCGCGCCACGGGTCGGTCGGGCACAGGATGCCCGCGTCCTGAAATTCATCCCCTATGCCGATGCGGCGGTGCTGGACCCGGTCTGGACCACCTCCTACGCCACGCGGAACCATGCGCTGCTGGTCTTCGACACGCTCTACGGCCTGAACGACCGCTTCGAGCCACAGCCGCAGATGGTCGCCGGCCATGTCACCGAGGATGACGGAAAGCTCTGGCGCCTGACACTGCGCCCCGGGCTGACGTTCCATGATGGGCAGCCGGTGCTGGCACGCGACTGCGTCGCCTCGATCCGGCGCTGGGCCCGGCGCGATGCCTTCGGGCAGGCGCTGATGGCCGCCACGGACGAGCTCTCGGCGCCCGATGACAGGACCATCCGGTTCCGCCTCAAGCGGCCTTTCCCGCTGCTGCCGGCGGCCCTGGGCAAGCCGGGTTCCAATGTTCCGGTCATCATGCCGGAGCGGCTGGCGAGCACCGATGCCTATACGCAGGTGAAGGAGATGGTGGGCAGCGGGCCCTTCCGCTTCCTGGCCGGGGAGCATGTGCCGGGCGCCCGCCTCTCCTATGCCCGTTTCGAGGGCTATGTGCCGCGCGAAGGCGGCGAGGCCAGCTTCACCGCCGGGCCCAGGGTGGCGCATTTCGACCGAGTGGAATGGCATGTGGTGCCGGACCCCGCGACCGCGGCGGCGGCGGTGCAGTCGGGCTCGGTGGACTGGCTCGACCATGCGCTGATCGACCTCGTGCCCGTGCTGAAGCGCGATGCGGGGCTGGAGGTCCGGGTGAACGACCCGACCGGGCTGATCGGCAACCTGCGCTTCAACCATCTGCTGCCGCCCTTCGACAATCCGGCGGTCCGCCGCGTGGTGCTGGCGGCGGTGAGCCAAGCGGACTGCATGTCCGCGGCGGCGGGTGCCGATCCCGCGTTGAGCCAGACCGGGGTGGGCTTCTTCGACCCGGCCTCCCCCATGGCTTCCGAGGTCGGGATGGAGGCGCTCGGCTCGCTCAGCGATCCGGCGAAGGCGAAGAAGGCCCTGGCCGAGGCGGGCTACAAGGGCGAGCGGGTGGTGATCCTGGCCGGGACGGATGTGCCGCGCATCAACGCCGTGTCCGAGGTCGTGGCCGAGACGATGCGGCAGATGGGCGTGAATCTGGACTATGTCGCCGCCGACTGGGGCAGCGTCGTTTCGCGCGCCACGGTCCGCAAGCCGATCGAGGAAGGTGGCTACAACTGCTACTGCACCTACTGGGCCGGGATCGATCAGTGGTCGCCCGCCGTGCACAACTTCCTGCGCGGCAATGGGGAGAAGGCGCCGAATGGCTGGCCGACCAGCCCGGAACTGGAGCATCTGCGCGACGCCTGGTTCACGGCGCCGGATGAGGCGAGCCAGAAGGATCTGGCGGCGCGGTTGCAGAAGCAGGCCTTCCTCGACGTACCCTATGTGCCGCTGGGCAAGATCCGGCAGCCGACCGCCTATCGGAAGGGGCTGGTGGGGATGCTGAGCGGCCCGCCGCAGTTCACCAACATCCGGCGCGCATGAAAAAGGGCGCGGCGGGTTTTCCCGCCGCGCCCTGATGTTTCCCGGTGGCCGGACGGATCAGTCCGCCGTCTCGGGCTCGCGCTCCGCCTCGCCATCGCCCGGGCCTTCCTCGGGCTTGGGCAGGGCAGGGGGCGGGGCCTCGGTGATGTCGAAGGTCAGGATGCCGTCCTTCATGCCGACCTTCACCGAGCCGCCCTTCACCAGCTTGCCGAAGAGCAGTTCCTCGGCCAGAGGCTTCTTGACGTATTCCTGGATGACACGGGCCAGCGGGCGCGCGCCGTAGAGGGGGTCGTAGCCCCGCTCCGCCAGCCACTCCTTGGCCGCCGAGGACAGCTCGATCGTGACGTTGCGGTCCGCGAGCTGGGCCTCCAGCTGCATCACGAACTTCTCGACGATGTTGCCCACGATCTCCGGCGACAGCCCGCTGAAGGGCACCACCGCATCCAGGCGGTTGCGGAACTCGGGGGTGAAGAGGCGCTTGATCGCCTCCTCGTCCTCGCCCGTCCGGACCTCACGCCCGAAGCCGATGCCGGCCTTGGCCATGTCGGAGGCCCCCGCATTGGTCGTCATGATCAGGATGACGTTGCGGAAGTCCACGATCTTGCCGTTGTGGTCGGTCAGCTTCCCGTGGTCCATCACCTGCAACAGGATGTTGTAGAGATCCTGGTGCGCCTTCTCGATCTCGTCGAGCAGGAGCACGCAATGCGGGTGCTGGTCCACGGCATCCGTCAGCAGGCCACCCTGGTCGAAGCCGACATAGCCCGGCGGCGCGCCGATCAGGCGGGAGACCGAGTGCCGCTCCATGTACTCGGACATGTCGAAGCGGGTCAGCTCGATGCCCAGCGTCTTGGCGAGCTGCTTGGCCACCTCGGTCTTGCCGACGCCGGTCGGGCCGCTGAACAGGTAGTTGCCGATCGGCTTCTCCGGGTCGCGCAGCCCGGCGCGGGACAGCTTGATCGCAGCGGACAGTGCCTCGATCGCCTTGTCCTGGCCGAAGACCATGGACTTCAGGTCGCGCTCCAGGTTCTTGAGCGTCTCCTTGTCGTCCGTGCTGACGGATTTCGGCGGGATGCGCGCGATCTTCGCGACGATGTCCTCGACATCCTTCAGCGTCACGGTCTTCCGGCGCTTGTTCTCCGGCAGCAGCATGCGGGAGGCGCCGACCTCGTCGATCACGTCGATCGCCTTGTCCGGCAGCTTCCGGTCATTGATGTACTTGGCCGAAAGCTCCACCGCCGCCCGGATGGCCTCCGGCGTGTAGCGGACCTTGTGGTGCTTCTCGTAGTTGGTCTTCAGCCCCTGGAGGATCTTCACCGCATCCTCGACCGACGGCTCGTTCACGTCGATCTTCTGGAAGCGGCGGACCAGCGCCCGGTCCTTCTCGAAGTGCTGGCGGTATTCCTTGTAGGTCGTGGAGCCCACGCAGCGCAGCGTGCCCTGGGCCAGGGCCGGCTTGAGCAGGTTGGAGGCGTCCATCGCCCCGCCGGAGGTGGCGCCGGCGCCGATCACCGTATGGATCTCGTCGATGAAGAGGATGGAGCCCGGATGCTGCTCCAGCTCCGTCACCACGGCCTTCAGCCGCTCCTCGAAATCGCCGCGGTAGCGGGTGCCGGCCAGAAGCGCGCCCATGTCGAGCGCGAAGATGGTGGACTTCAGCAGCACCTCGGGCACGTCGCCCTCGATGATCCGCTTGGCCAGGCCCTCCGCGATCGCAGTCTTGCCCACGCCCGGGTCGCCCACATAGAGCGGGTTGTTCTTGGTGCGGCGGCAGAGGATCTGGATGGTCCGCTCGATCTCGCTGTCGCGGCCGATAAGCGGGTCGATCTTGCCCTGCTGCGCCTTCTTGTTGAGGTTGACGCAGTAGTTGGAAAGGGCGTCCTGGCCCCGCTTGGCGCCGGTCTCGCCGCGGCGCTCCTCCTCCTTGCCCCGGGGCTCGCCACCTTCCTCGGCATTGCCCTGGACCGGGCGGTTCTGTGACCGGCCGGGGGCCTTGGCGATGCCATGGGAGATGAAGTTCACGGCGTCGAGCCGCGTCATGTCCTGCAGCTGCAGGAAGTAGACGGCATGGCTTTCGCGCTCGCTGAACAGGGCGACCAGGACATTGGCGCCCGTCACCTCGTCGCGGCCGGAGGACTGGACGTGGATCGCGGCGCGCTGGACGACCCGCTGGAAGCCGGCCGTGGGCTTGGGATCGCCGCCGCGGTCGCTGATCAGGCCGGCGAGGTCCTTGTCCAGGAACTCGGCGAGGTCCCGCTTGAGCTTCTCCAGCTCGACACCACAGGCGCGAAGCACCGTGGTGGCGTCCGTATCGTCACAGAGGGAAAGAAGAAGGTGCTCCAGCGTCGCATACTCGTGCCGGCGGTCATTCGCGAGCGCCAGGGCGCGATGGAGCGTCTGTTCGAGGTTGCGGGACAGCATACTGAGGCGACGCTCCCCTGATGGTCTGCCCCGGAGCGGGATGCGCCGGGGACAGGGTGGTTAGAAGGCTAATGTGGGGCCTTTCCTTACAGGACGGGAGAGGCGTTACACGATTGTTTCACGTCTAGTCTTTCTCAATCGTGCATTGAAGTGGGTGCTGGTTCTGCCGGGCCAGGTCCATGACCTGGGTCACCTTGGTCTCCGCCACCTCATAGGTGAAGACACCGCAGACCCCGACCCCGCGCCGGTGCACGTGGAGCATGATGCGAGTCGCCTCCTCCCGGTTCTTCTGGAAGAAGCGCTCAAGGACATGCACGACGAACTCCATCGGCGTGTAGTCGTCGTTGAGCATCAGGACCTTGTACATGGCGGGCTTGCGCGTCTTCGGACGCGCCTTGACGACCACGCCGCTCGCCGGTCCCTGATCCCCTTGTCCGCCGCCGGGGGTGTTCCCGTCGGGCCTCTTATCCTGTTCGCTCATCGGTCGCCCGCTCAACCGGGCCGTCCCGCCGGAAGGGGCGGGGCGGCGGAATGCTCTCTGGAATGGAAGGCGATTGGCGCGGGAATATCAAGATGAAGCCGCACCGTCCGCCGGGGCGACGCGCCGGAAATGGCGCGCGCCGGACCGCTGCCGAGATGGCGCTCGCTGTCCGGGAATGCAAGGCACCGGTCCCGCGGCCCACGCGGCCCGGATCGCGGCTGCGGGAATGCGTGCCGCCCCGCCGGGCCAGGGCCAAAGCCGGAAACGGCAAAAGCCCGGCCACTCTCGCGGCCAGGCTGTGCCTGGGGGCCGGATATCCTCCGGCCCCGCCATGGATCCGTGACGGGGATCAGACGTTCAGCGGCTTGGTGGCGCGCTCCATCACCAGCGTCATGCGCTGGGCGAGCGGGGCGCCGGCCTGCTCGGCGAGGCGGAAGCCGGCCTCCTGCAGCTTGGCGGTCTCGCCCATCACCCGCTCCAGCGTCTGGCGAGCGAAGTTGGCCTGCAGCTCCGCCGCGTCCTTCACGCTGCGCACGGTGGCGAAGGCGCGGGCGTTCTCCATGGCCTGGTCGGACAGGGACTGGAACAGGGCGAAGGTCTGGCGGCTCAGATCCTGCGTGCCGGCCACGTAGGTCTGCGTCGCCTGGGTCAGCGCCTCGACATTGCCGCGGCCGAAATCCATCGCTTCCTGAGCGGACTTGAAGATGCCCTCGGCGAGCTTGGTGGCCTGGGTCATGCTTTCCTCCATCATGCGACGAGCCTGGGTCGCGCCGGTCTCCAGGGCGGCCTTGCTCTGCTGCGCTGCCTCGTTGGCGGCCGCAGCGACGTTCTGGGTGGTGTCGGACGCGAGCCGCGCAACCTTCGGTTCGGTAGCCATGTCTTCTATATCTCCCAAGTCTTGCGGCCAGTGTTGTAGCTCTTTGCTGCGCCGCAGCAAAGGGGTTTTCGCCTCAAATCGGTTTGGGTTCCACAACAAAATTGATGCGGGACACAAAAATTTGTGCCCAGCCGGGGACAGAGGACCGCAGCTTTCCGAAAATTCGAGCAAATTCCGCATGATGGCCGTGGACACGGACATGGGGTGATGATTATCGTCGGTTGTCCGGCACGCTGGGGGGTGTGCCTGGGCCTGGACATCGAGTCCGCGAGGGGGAACTACGGATATGTCACTTGGCTGGCGCACGCCCCGTCGCGTGCGATGCTTGGCCTTGGCATTCGCCTTGGTATCGGGCTGGGGGGCAACCGTTCTGGGGATCGCCCCGGCGGCGGCACAGATCGGCTCCGATCGCTATGCCTCGATCGTCATCGACGCACGGAGCGGTCAGGCCCTGTCCGCCGCGAATGCCGACGAGCCGCGCTATCCCGCCTCGCTGACCAAGATGATGACGCTCTACCTGCTGTTCGAGGCGCTGCGGGATGGCCGCATGACGCTGGACAGCCGCATGGTGATGAGCTCCGAGGCAGCCTCGCAGGCCCCGTCGAAGCTGGGCATCCCGCCCGGCAGCTCGATCTCGGTGGAACAGGCCATCCTGGCCCTGGTCACCCTCTCGGCCAACGACGTGGCCTGGATGATCGGCGAGACGCTGGGTGGCAGCAACGACCGCTTCGCCCAGATGATGACGCAGAAGGCGCGCCAGATCGGGATGACGAACACGGTCTTCCGCAACGCCAACGGGCTGCCGGATTTCCAGCAGATCACCACGGCGCGGGACATGGCGACGCTGGGGCGGCGCCTCTACATCGATTTCCCGAATCGCTACCACTATTTCTCCACGCCGGAATTCCGCTACGGCGGCCGGCGCGTGCGGTCGCACAACCGGATGATCGGCACCTATGACGGTGTGGACGGCATCAAGACCGGCTTCATCTCGGCCTCCGGCTTCAACATCGTCACCTCGGCGCAGCGCCAGGGGCAGAGGCTGATGGTGGCGGTCTTCGGCGGCTCCACCTGGGTGGAACGCGACCGCCACGCCGCCGCGCTGCTGGATGACGGCTTCGCCAAGATGGGCGTCGAGCCCTCCGCGCCCTCCTCGCTGCTGATGGCCTCCGCCGGCGCGGGTGCCGCGCGCGCCGCCGGCGGGCTGATCACCGGCCGGGCCCATGCGGCCACGGTGAGCGCTGGTGGCGGCACGCGGGTGGCCCGCCTCGCCGCGGCCCGGCAGGCCCGGCTGGCCGCCGCCGAGCTGGCACGCCGCGATCCCCCGGCGAAGCTGGTGCGGACCGCGGCGCAGATCCGCCCGCTGCGTCCGATCACCCGCAATGCCAAGGTCCTGGAGCAGGGCGATGGCGGGGCCTTCATCCGCACGGCGAAGCCCCAGGCCGCGCGCGGCCGCGCCGCCACCCCGGTCGCCGTGCGCGCCCCGGCGAAGCCCGCCCCCGCGCCCGCCCGCGCCGCCCATGCCGGCACCAAGCAGCGCGAGGCGCGCCGCTGACGCGCCAGGCGAAGGGCCGCCCCCTTCGCCGCCATTCCGGGGAGCGCCTTCCGCCCGCGTGAGCCGGCGAAAGGCGCTCTTTTCCGTTCAGGGGACGGAAATCAGGCCATCGCGCCGCGCGCCGCAACCGGCCAGACGCATTCCACGCGCCCGTCCCGCACGCCGACATACCAGTCGAAGCGGTCCACCGTCGGGTCGCAATGGCCGGGCACCAGGCGGAGCTTCTCGCCGATCGCGGGGAGGGCGGTGCCTTCGGCCGTGATGGTGCCGTGCTCGTCCGAGGGGCGCCCGTAGATCAGGCCGGGGCGCCCATGGACGAGCGGCATGCCGCTGTCGGTGGGCAGCGCCTTGTGGCCCGCATCGACCACCGCGCGGCCGCTTTCCCTGGGCGCGCTCATCACCTGCGCCAGCACGAAGAGCGACTGCCGGAAGGGCGGCGGCGTCCCGTTGCGGGCGTAATCCGCATCCATGAAGGCATAGGAACCCGCCTGGATCTCCGTCCAGAGCCCGCTTTCCAGCTCCAGCGGGAAGCTGCCGGTGCCGGCGCCGCCCACGATGGGGCAGTCGAGTCCCTGCTGCCGGAGCTGTTCCAGCGTATGCCGGGTGTCATCGGCGGCGTGGCGGATGGCGGCGGCGCGCTCCTCCGGGGTGCGGAGGTGCTGTGCCTTGCCGTGATAGGCCTGCAACCCGCCGAAGCGGAGGTGCGGCGAGGCGGCGATGCGACCGGCCAGGGCCACCGCCTCCGGCCCCGGCGCGATGCCGCAGCGCCCGGGGCCGACATCGATCTCCACCAGCACGGACAGGCGCCACCCCGCCGCCTCGGCGGCCTCCTCGATCACCGGGATCATGGCCGGGTCATCGGCGCAGAGTGCCACCCGGGCGATGCCCGACAGCGCCGCCAGCCGCGCCAGCTTGCGCGGCGAGACCACCTCGTTGCTGACCAGGATGTCGTCCACCCCGCCCCAGGCGAGGATCTCCGCCTCGGCCACCTTCTGCACGCACTGGCCCACGGCGCCGCGGGCCATCTGCAGGCGCGCGATGACGGGCGACTTGTGGGTCTTGGCATGGGCGCGCAGCTTCGAGCCGGTGGGGGCCAGCCGGGCCGCCATGGCATCCAGATTGGCCTCGAAGGCATCGAGGTCGAGGATCAGGGCCGGGGTATCGACCTCCTCCTCGCGCATCCCCGGCTCCGCCGGCAGCCGCTGCAACATTCCAACCATCCCCTGGATTCGTCCGGGACACGGTAGCGCGGGGCGCCGCCCCTGTTCAGGCCGCCGGCTTCACCAGAGCTCTGCCCCCGCGAGATGGCGCGGCACGACGAAGGCCCGGGCGCGGCGCGGGCCATGGCGGGTCAGCACGCGAAAGGGATGGAGGCGGTAGCAGGCGCCCTCATAGGCGCGGAGGCGGCACATCGCCCTGGCGGCGGGACGGACCAGCAGCCCCGCCACGGTCCCGCCCGGCGCGGAGCGAAGGGTGGGGTAGGGAGTGCCGCGGAAGACCACCCGGCGGTGGCCTTCCAGGCTGGCGGGCCAGGCCCGCCATGGCAGCCGGGGGTCTCCCGACTGCCGGGCCAGCACGCGGCGGTCGAGCAGCGTGCCGTAGAGGAAGAGCGGAAGCGTCAGTGCCCCGCGTTCTCGCCCGAGAAATCCGGCGCGGCGAGGCCGGAGGCCTGGAGCTGCTCGGACAGGCTGGCCTTCAGCCGCTCCAGCCCTTCCTCGCTCTTGGCCTCGCAGCGCGCGACCAGCACCGCCTGGGTGTTGGAGGCGCGCAGCAGCCACCAGCCGTCCTCGGTCAGCACCCGCACGCCGTCCACGTCCTGCACATTCGCGCCGGCCTTGGCGAGGCGGTCCTTCACCTCGGACACCACGACGAACTTCTTCTCCTCGGGGCAGTCGAAGCGCAGCTCCGGGGTGTTGATCACCTGCGGCAGCGCCTTGCGCACGTCGGAGAGCTTCTCCGACATCCGCGCCACGATGCCGAGCAGGCGCACGGCGGAGTAGGGGGCGTCGTCGAAGCCGTACCACTTGTCCGCGTAGAAGGTGTGGCCCGACATCTCGCCGGCCAGCGGCGCCTTGGTCTCGGCCATCTTCTGCTTGATCAGCGAGTGGCCGGTCTTCCACATCAGCGGCTTGCCGCCGGCCTTCTCGACCTCGTCAAACAGGACCTGGGAGGCCTTCACGTCGGCGATGATGGTAGCGCCCGGCATGGACTTCAGCACGTCGCGCGCTAGCACCACCAGGAGCTGGTCGCCGAACAGCATGTGGCCCTCGTCATCCACCACGCCCAGCCGGTCCGCGTCGCCGTCGAAGGCGATGCCGAGGTCGGCCTTCTGCTTCTTCACCTCGGCGATGATCTGCTCAAGGTTCTTCGGCACGGTCGGGTCGGGATGGTGGTTCGGGAAGCGCCCGTCGATCTCGGCATTGATCACGATGTGCTTGCCCGGCAGCACCTTGGCCAGCTTCTCGGTGATCTCGCCGCCGGAGCCGTTGCCCGGGTCCCAGACCACGGTCAGCTCGCGGTCGCCGCCGTCATAGTCCTGCATCATGCGGGCGACGTACTTGTCGGCGATGTCCACGGTCTCGGAGGAGCCCTGGGCCTCCTCCACCACGTCGCCGGCCGCCGCCATCGTGCCGATCTGCTGGATCTGCGCGCCGAAGAAGGGCTTGTTCTTCAGCACCATCTTGAAGCCGTTGTAGTCGGGCGGGTTGTGGCTGCCCGTCACCATCACGCCGCCATCGGCCTTCAGCTCATAGGCGCCGTAATAGAGCATCGGGGTCGGGCAGCAGCCGACGCGCAGGACCTTCAGGCCGCAGGCGGTGAGGCCCTTCACCAGCGCCTCCTCCAGCATGGTGGAGGACAGGCGGCCGTCATAGCCGACCGCGACCACCGAGCCGCCCTCGCGCTTCACGACGGAGCCGAAGCAGCGGCCGATCGCGAAGGCATCCTCACCGGACAGGGTCTTACCGACGATGCCGCGGATGTCGTACTCGCGCAGGCTGGTCGGGTCGAATTTATGCTGGAACGTCATGCGGGTTCCTCAGGATCGTCCGATGGAGTGGTAGCGGAAGCCGGCCTGGCGCATGGCCTCCGGCTCCCAGGCATTGCGCAGGTCCAGAACGAGGTCGCCGCGCATGGCCTGGCGCAGCTTCTCCGGCGCCAGGGCGCGGAACTCGTTCCACTCCGTCAATAGCACGGTCGCGTCCGCGCCGCGCGCCGCATCCAGCGCGTTCTCGGCGAAGACCACGCTCCCGGGCAGGATCTGGCGGGCATGGCCGGAGCCCTGCGGGTCATAGGCGCGGATGCTGGCCCCGGCTTCCACCAGCCGGGGGATCACCGCGAGCGAGGCGGCCTCGCGCATGTCGTCCGTCTCGGGCTTGAAGGTCAGGCCCAGGATGGCGACGGTCTTGCCACGGGCATCGCCGCCGAAGGCCGCGATGACGCGCTCGGCCATCTCCAGCTTGCGCGCGTCGTTATAGGCCACGGTCGCATCCACGATGGACATGGGCGCGCCATGGTCCTGCGCGGTGCGGGACAGGGCGAGCGTGTCCTTGGGGAAGCAGGAGCCGCCGAAGCCCGGGCCGGGATGGAGGAACTTGCGGCCGATGCGGCCGTCCAGCCCCATGCCCTTGGCCACGGCATGGACGTCGCCACCCACCTTCTCGCAGAGGTCGGCCATCTGGTTGATGAAGGAGATCTTCACCGCCAGGAAGGCGTTGGCGGCGTATTTGATCAGCTCCGCCGTTTCCAGCCCGGTGGCCAGGATCGGCGTCTCGATCAGGTTCAGCGGGCGGTAGAGCCGGCGCAGCACCGCCTCGGCACGCTCGTTCTCCACCCCGATCACCACCCGGTCCGGACGCATGAAGTCGCCGATGGCGCTGCCTTCGCGCAGGAATTCCGGGTTGGAGGCGACCTGGATGTCCAGGTCCGGGCGGGCCCGGCGGACGATCTTCTGCACCTCCCGCCCCGTGCCGACCGGGACGGTGGACTTGGTGACCAGCACCAGCGGCCCTTCCGCCGCCCGCGCCACCTGCTCGGCGGCGGCATAGACATAGGTCAGGTCCGCATGGCCGTCGCCGCGCCGGGTGGGCGTGCCGACGGCCAGGAAGACCGCATCGGCCCGCCGGACCGCCTCGGTGAGATCGGTGGTGAAGTGCAGCCGCTCGTCGCGGACATTATCCTCCACGAGCCGGTCCAGGCCCGGCTCGTAGATCGGGATGTGCCCTTCCCGCAGGGCCCGGATCTTCTCCGCGTCGCTGTCCACGACGTGGACGTCCACGCCGAACTCCGCGAAGCAGGCTCCGGAAACGAGGCCGACATAGCCGGCCCCGATCATGGCGATACGCAAGTGGCGGCCCTTCTCAGTCGCAGTACTTGGGCAGGAACTCGCGCACCTTGTCCGCCAGGTCCGGCCGCTTCAGGGCGAAGGCGATCTGCGCTTCCAGGAAGCCGCCCTTGTCGCCGCAGTCGAAGCGGCGGCCCTCGTAGCGCAGCCCGTGGAAGGGCTGGTCGGGGATCAGCTTGGCCATGGCGTCGGTGAGCTGCACCTCCCCGCCCGCGCCGCGCTCCATGCGGGAGAGGTACTGCACCACCTCCGGCATCAGCACGTAGCGGCCGATGATGGTGAGGTTCGAGGGCGCCTCCTCCGGAGCGGGCTTCTCCACCAGCCCCTTCACGGAGACCAGCTTGCCCTTGTCCTCCGCCACGTCGAGCACGCCGTAGTTCTTGACGCGCGACATGGGGACCTCCTCGATCGCCACCACGTTGCCGCCGGTCTCCTGATAGGCATCGGCGAGCTGCCTGGTGCAGGAGGTCTCGCAGAGCATCAGGTCGTCGGGCAGCAGGATGGCGAAGGGCTCGTCGCCGATGAAGGCACGGGCACACCAGATGGCATGGCCCAGGCCCATCGGGATCTGCTGGCGCACCGTGGTGATGCTGCCCGGCGGCAGGGACTGGTGCCGCAGCATCTCCAGCAGCTCGGTCTTGGAACGCTCCTCCAGGGTGCGCTCCAGCTCGTAGGCGACATCGAAATGCTCGACGATGGCCGTCTTGCCGCGGCCCGTGACGAAGCAGAACTGCTCGATACCCGCTTCCCGGGCTTCCTCCACCGCATACTGGATCAGGGGCTTGTCGACGACGGGCAGCATCTCCTTGGCCAGCGCCTTGGTGGCGGGCAGGAAGCGCGTGCCCAGGCCCGCGACGGGCAGGACAGCCTTGCGAAGAGGCTTGTTCACAACATCGGGTCCTTTCGAAACGCAGGGCTAGGATTGCCATGAGGCTTGGCCGCTGTCAGCCCGCGGGTAAAGCCACTTGTGGTTGTAGGTTAATATTTCAACGAAGCAACGTATCGCGTGCCTCGTTGAGCCGTGCCGCCAGCCAGTCCGAGCCTCCCCGGTCGGGATGGGCCACCCGCATCAGGCGCAGATAGGCGGCCCTGACCTGATCGGGGCTGGCATCCTCGTGCAGGCCGAGCACCGCCAGGGCCTCCTCCCGACCCATCGGAGGCGCGCCGGGACGGGGCGGCTCCGCCTCGTCTCCCGGTTGCATCCGGGCAATCCATGCTTCCAGGAGAGGCACGCTATCCGGATCATTCTCCAGGCAATCAGCAAAAATTTCTTCGATTTGTGATCGCCGGAGCATGGCGAGGTCGCATCCGGCGTGGCGGCCGCGCAGCACCGTTCCCGACATGGTGCCCGTGGCGGGGTCGATCCGCAGCGAGAGGGTCGCCGTCTCCACCACATCCTCCGCCGCTCCCTGCGGCGGCGGGGTGGCGCCGAAGCTCGCCGCCAGGCGCCGGGCCTGCCACCGGCGCCAGGCCAGCGGCGCCAGGGTGAAGAGCAGGAAGAGCGCCATCGGCCCTCGCCCGCTGACGACCAGCAGGCCGCCGACAGCCAGGGCCAGGAAGGCGCCGAACCAGAGCAAGGCTGCCCGGACCTGCGTCACCGAGGCGCTGGCGAAGCCGCGCAGCGCCAACAGCGCCAGGAGCAGCACGAGGCTGCCGAGTGCGATCCACACCATGGGGCTTCAGCGCCCCTCCCGGCGCGCCGTCGCCGGTGGCGCGGAGCAGCGAGGCGCCACGGAGGGGAGTGCCGGGATCATGCGCCGGCGGGCGCCGGGAGCTGCCGGGCAAGGGCCCGGGCCGCCGTGCCGGGCAGCCGCGACAGGGCGGCGTGACCCCCCGCCGCATAGACCGCCACGGCCCGCAGCAGATCCGCCAGGGCGCTCGGGGAGGCCGAATCGAAGGGGGCCCAGGCGCCGCCGGAAAGCCGGGCGACTTGCCGGAACACGTTCTCCACAGCCGGGTCGCGGCCTTCCTGGAACAGGAAGACTGGCGTCCGCCTGCTTCCGAGCAGCCCGGCGGCATGGCAGATCGGGTCCGCCGGCTCCTCCAGCGCATCGCCGACGAAGACCAGCGCGGCGAGGCGGTCCCGCCCGGTTTCCGCTAGGGCATGATCCAGCAGCCGCAGCAACTGGGTGCGGCCGCCGAGGCACGACAAGCCGGACATGCGCCGCGCCAGCTCTGTGCCATCGTTCAGGTAGGGCGTGGCGGCGAATTCCCCGAAGCCCCGGTAATAGGCCAGCGAGACCGCGATGCCGCCCAGGCCGCGCACCGCCAGGAACATCTCCCCCTGCACGGCGCAGGCACGGTCCCAGGCCGGCTGGCGGCTGGCGGTGGCGTCGATGCCGAAGAGCAGGCGCGCCGGGCGCGGACGCGGCGCGAGGCGGAGGCCGGGCAGGGTCTCCGCCCGCCGCAGGAAACCGGCCACCGCCCGGCTCGGGGTGGCGGGACCGGAAGGGGGAAGGACGGGCGGCTTCGCCATGCAGGAAGAATGGGGGCGCGGGCCGCCCGGCGCCAGGGTCCATCGCCCCCGGCCGCCCCCCTTCCGGGAGGGGCGGGGGAGAGGCGCGAGTGTCAGGCGTGCTCCTGCGCCTGGACCTCCTTGGCTACCACCAGCGCCGTCAGGTTGACGATGCCGCGGGCGGTGACGGAGGGCACCAGCACATGCACCGGCTTGCGCATGCCCAGCAGCATGGGCCCGATCTGCAGCCCGTCGGTTGCCGCCTTCACCAGGTTGTAGGCGATGTTGGCGGAATCGAGGTTCGGGAAGACCAGCAGGTTCGCCGCACCCTCCAGCCGGCTGTCGCAGACCGCGCGGTCGCGGATCGCGGGGATCAGCGCGGCATCGGCATGCATTTCGCCATCCACCATCAGGTCCGGCGCCTTGGCGCGGATCAGCTTCAGCGCGTCCCGCATCTTCTTGGCCGAAGGGGCCTGCGAGGCGCCGAAGGAGGAATGCGACAGCAGCGCCGCGCGCGGCCGGCGGCCGAAGGCGTGCACCTGTTGCGCGGCGAGCAGCGTCATCTCTGCCACCTGCTCCGCCGTGGGCTCCACCAGCAGATGCGTGTCCACGAAGAACAGGTTGCCCGCCGGGGTGATGACGCCGGTCAGCGCATAGGCCCGGCCCACCTGCGGGTCCTTGCCGATGATGTCGTTCACCTGGTGCCAGTGGCGCATCCACTCGCCGGTGCCGCCGACGATGGCCGCGTCCACCTTGCCCGCCTCCAGCAGCAGCGCCGCCGCCACGGTGGGGCGGGTGCGGACGTTCAGCGCGGCGGCGTCCGGGGGCACGCCCCGGCGCCCCGCCCGGCGGGTGTAGACATCGGTGAGCGGCCCGAAGACCTCCGCATCCGCCACAGGGTCCAGGATGGTGACGCTTTTCTCCAGGTCCATGCGCAGACCCATGGCCTGGACCTTGGCGGCGATCACCTCGCGCCGGCCGACCAGCACCGGCTCGGCGATCCCCTCGTCCAGCACGGTCTGCACCGCGCGCAGGGTGCGCTCGTCCTCGCCCTCGGCATAGGCGACGCGCTGCGGCGACTTGCGCGCGGCCTCGAAGACCGGGCGCATCAGGTCGCCGGAGCGGAAGACATGGCGCTCCAGCTTGCGGCGATAATCGGCGAGGTCGGCGATCGGGCGGGTGGCGACGCCGCTCTCGGCGGCGGCCTTGGCCACGGCCGGGGCGATCTCCAGGATCAGGCGCGGGTCGAAGGGCTTGGGGATGATGTAGTCCGGCCCGAAGACCGGCGCCTGCCCGCCATAGGCGGCCGCCACCACCTCGCTGGCCTCGATGCGGGCGAGGCGGGCGATGGCCTCCACCGCCGCGACCTTCATCTCCTCGTTGATCGTGGTGGCGCCGGCATCCAGCGCGCCGCGGAAGATGAACGGGAAGCAGAGGACGTTGTTGACCTGGTTCGGGTAGTCCGAACGGCCGGTGGCCACGATCGCGTCCGGCCGCACGGCGCGGGCGGCCTCGGGCAGGATCTCGGGTTCCGGATTGGCGAGCGCCAGGATCAGCGGCTTCTCGCCCATGCTCGGCAGCCATTCGGCCTTCAGCACCCGCGGGGCGGAGAGGCCCAGGAAGACGTCGGCCCCGGCCAGCACGTCCGGCAGCTTGCGGGCGTTGGTCTGGCGGGCATAGCGCGCCTTGTAGGGGTCCATCAGGGTCGTGCGGCCCTCATAGACCACGCCCTCGATGTCGCAGACGGTGATGTTCTCGCGCTTCGCGCCCATCTCCACCAGCAGGTTGAGGCAGGCGAGCGCCGCCGCGCCGGCGCCCGAGGCCACGATCTTGGCCTGGGAGATGTCCTTGCCCTGCAGCAGCAGCCCGTTGCGCACGGCGGCGGCGACGATGATGGCGGTGCCGTGCTGATCGTCGTGGAAGACCGGGATCTTCATCCGGGCGCGCAGCTCGCGCTCGATCTCGAAGCACTCGGGCGCCTTGATGTCTTCCAGGTTGATGGCGCCGAAGGAGGGCTCCAGCACCGAGACCGCATCGATGAACTTCTGCGGGTCGCGCTCCTCGACCTCGATATCGACGCTGTCGATGCCGGCGAACTTCTTGAAGAGGACCGCCTTGCCTTCCATCACCGGCTTGGAGGCCAGCGCCCCGATGGCGCCGAGGCCGAGCACGGCCGTGCCATTGGTGATCACGGCCACCATGTTGCCGCGCGTGGTGTAGTCGTAGGCCGTTTCGGGATTCGCCGCGATCTCCTCGCAGGCGGCGGCGACGCCGGGCGAATAGGCCAGTCCGAGATCGCGCTGCGTGGCCATTCGCTTGGTCGGCTCGATGCTCAGCTTTCCCGGACGCGGGAGCCGGTGGTAATCGAGCGCGGCTTTGCGGAAATCCTCGTCCATGATGCCCTCTTCGCAGCAGCCGGATCGGGCTGCGCCCCAACGTCAACAGTCAGCACTGACTGTTCAGACTTACCAGCGGGGGGCGTTCGGGGAGAGATGCCTGGATGAAGAAAATCTGGTGCGGTCGAGAAGATTCGAACTTCCACGGGGTTTCCCCCACCAGCACCTCAAGCTGGCGCGTCTACCATTCCGCCACGACCGCGTGCAGACGAGGCGCCTATAACCGATGAACACGAACCTAGCAACGGCCCCCATGACAGTGATTTCGCCTGAACGTCTCTCCCTCCTCCCTGAAGCCGGGCCGGAAGATGGGCAGGGAGGCGGGGAGGGACCCCTCTGGACGGTGGTAGAAGGGCGCACGCCCTATCCCGAGGCGCTGGCCGCCATGGAGGCACGCGCCGCCGCCATCCGCGCCGGCACGGCCGGGGAGGCCGTCTGGCTGGTGGAGCATCCGCCCACCTATACCGCCGGAACCTCCGCCACGGCGGAGGGGCTGGTGGATGCGCGATTCCCCGTCTTCAAGGCCGGGCGCGGCGGGCAATGGACCTATCACGGCCCCGGCCAGCGCACCGCCTATGTCATGCTCGACCTGACCAGGCCGCATGGCGGCATCGTGGCGCGGGACGTCCGGGCCTATGTCCACGGGCTGGAGGAATGGATCATCCGCGCCCTGGACCGTTTCAACGTGAAGGGCGAGCGGCGCGAGGGGCGGGTCGGCATCTGGGTCGCCGATCCGGTGACGCGGCGGGAGAGCAAGATCGCCGCCATCGGCGTGCGGGTGACGCGCTGGGTGAGCTGGCACGGAATCGCGCTGAACGTGGAGCCGGACCTATCGCATTTCGGCGGCATCGTCCCCTGCGGCATCAGCGAGCACGGCGTCACCAGCCTGCACGCGCTGGGCATCCCCGCGACCATGGAGGAGGCCGATTCGGCCCTGCGCGGCGCCTGGGCCGAGGTCTTCGGCTGAGGCGGCGCCCGGTTCTCCCGATGAGGGAACGGGTCAGTGCAGCATGGTCGAGGCCGCCGGCCGGGCCTTGAACGGCACCACGATGCCGCTTCCGCCCCCGGCCGGCAGCGGCAGGTCGTGCCCGGCCCGGCGCAACTGCCGGGCCAGGGGCAGGATGGCCCGGGCGCATTCCTCCAGCGTATGGGGCATGGCCAGTCCGGCCAGCCGCCGGGCCGCCTCGGCCGGCCGGTCCTTCTGCGCCAGGGCGAGGCATTCCAGCAGGGCCGCCTCGTCCGGGCTCACCTCCTCGCAGCAGACGCAGTTCACCTCGATCAGCCGCAGCGCGCCGCCGTTGAGGGCACCCATCATGCCGTCGAGCGAGTGCAGCGCCTCCGGCGCGCCGATGGCTTCCATCGCCTCCTCGATCTCGTCCGCCAGGGCGATTCCGTGGAAGCGATCCAGCACCCAGGCGCGCATCGACCAGAGCATCAGGTTCTCGACCGGGGACAGAGACCAGACCTGTCGCCTCTCGCAGGTCCTCTGGCGGGCATCGTGCATGGGACATCTCCGGTTCCGGGCGGCGTCGCCCCATGGGCCAGCTTACCCTCTTTGCAAATGCAATTGCAATTCGTTTGCATTATCAGAACGCATGGCTATCCTGCCCGGGCCATGACCTTTCCCTGCGACCTGCTGCGCCTGACCTCCAGCGAGCACCTGCTGCTCTGGTGCCTCCGGACCGTCGTCCAAAGAGGGGAGGATGCCGAGATCCACGAGGGCATCGTCGGTGCCTTCGAGGGAGAGGGGGAGGAGACGGCACGCGCCGTGTACCGCTTCCTCTTCCTGCTGGGCCTCGGCGCCCGCCGTCCGATCGTGATGGAGGCGCCCGGCTGCCTCCGGGTGACCGGCGACGAGCGCCGGCTGCTCGCCATCCTCGCCCTGGCCCAAAGCGGGGCCGAGGCGCCGGCGGAGGAGATCCCGGACGAGGCCGCCCTGACAGCGCACCTCTCCTGGTTCGTGCGGGCAGCGGTGAATGGGACCGTGGCAGCGGCCACCCGCTCCCTCGCCCGGGCGATGCTGGCGCAGGACCACCGCCTTCCCCTCCCGGCGCCCGCTCCCACCCCGGGCCCGGAGGCCGCGGGCCGGCCGCGCCTGCGTCTCGTGGCGTCCTCCCCCGCCGCCCCTTCCGTCCCCCATCCCGAACCCCTGATGAGGTCCGCCATGCCCTGGCCGGAGATTGCCCGATGACGGCGCCGCTGCTCGATGTCCGTGACCTGACGGTCCGTTTCGACACCTGGGAGGGCACGGTCCATGCCGTGACCGGCGTGAGCTATGCCCTGCAGCCGGGCGAGACGCTGGGCATCGTGGGCGAGAGCGGCTCGGGCAAGAGCGTGCACGTCCTGTCCATGCTGGGGCTGATCCCCAAGCCGCCGGGGCGCATCGCCGCCGGCAGCGCGCTCTTCGAGGGGCGCGACCTGCTGCGGATGAGCGAGGCGGAGCTGCAGGAGCTGCGCGGCGGCAAGATCGGCATGATCTTCCAGGACCCGATGACCTCGCTGAACCCGGTCCTCACCGTCGGCTACCAGATCTGCGAATCGCTGCGTCGCCACCTGAAGCTCTCGCGCGGCGCGGCACTGAAGCGGGCGGTGGAGCTGCTGGACCTGGTCGGCATCCCCGATCCGCAGAAGCGCGTGGAGCAGTACCCGCACCAGTTCTCCGGCGGCATGCGGCAGCGCGCGATGATCGCCATCGGCATCGCCTGCGAGCCCAAGCTGCTGATCGCCGACGAGGCCACCACCGCGCTCGACGTGACGGTGCAGGCGCAGGTGCTGGACCTGATGCGCGACCTCAAGCGCAAGCTGGGCATGGCGATGATCTGGATCACCCACGACATGGGCGTGGTCGCCGGCCTCGCCGACAATGTGCAGGTCATGTATGGCGGCCGCATCATGGAGCGCGGCCCCGCCCGCGCCGTCTTCCACGACACGCGCAGCGCCTATACCTGGGGCCTGCTGCGCTCCCTGCCGGAGGAGGAGGATGCCGTGCCTGTCCCAGACCCGACCCCGGCCGCGAAGCGCAAGCGCCTCTACCAGATCCCCGGATCGCCGCCCGACATGTACCGTCCGCCGGCGGGCGATCCCTTCGCCCCGCGCAACCCGCTGGCCACCGAGCGCTGCCTGACCGAGGTGCCGCCGCTGGTGCAGGCGGCGGAAGGCGAGCCCGGCCATCTCGTCGCCGCCTGGTACGACCTGCGCGCCGCCCGCGCGGCGGGGGTGGCGGCATGAGCGCCGGGATCATGACCAATGGGGCCACGACCGATGGGGCCGCGCGCGAGCCGCTGCTGCGCGTGGAGGGGCTGACCCGGCACTATGTGAGCAAGAGCCTCTTCGGCAAGGTGACGCATACGGTGCGCGCCGTGGACGGGATCTCCTTCGACCTCCAGCCGGGCGAGACGCTGGGCCTGGTCGGCGAGTCCGGCTCCGGCAAAAGCACCACCGGCCGGCTGGTGCTGCGGCTGGAGGAACCCACCGCCGGGCGCGTCTTCTTCGAGGGCGAGGAGATCACCCGCCTGCGCAAGCAGAGCCTGCGCCGCGTGCGCCAGCGTCTGCAGGTGGTGTTCCAGGATCCCTATGCCTCGCTGAACCCGCGCATGCGCGTGGGCGACAGCGTGGGCGAGCCGCTGACCAACCACGGCGCCGTCCACGGGCGCGCGGAGCAGCGCGAGAAGGTGGCCGAGCTGTTCCGCCTCGTCGGCCTCGACCCGCGCTTCATGGACCGCTTCCCGCACCAGTTCTCCGGCGGCCAGCGGCAGCGCATCGGCATCGCCCGCGCCATCGCCCTGCGCCCGAAGCTGATCGTGGCGGACGAGCCGATCACCGCGCTCGACGTCTCGATCCAGGCGCAGATCGTGAACCTGTTCATGGACCTGCAGGAAGAGATGGGCATGGCCTATCTCTTCATCGCGCACGACCTGGGGATGGTGCGCCACCTCTGCCACCGCGTCGCGGTGATGCTGCGCGGTCGCATCGTGGAGCTCGGCACCACGGCGCAGGTCTTCGGCGACCCGCAGCATCCCTATACGAAGGCGCTGCTGTCCGCCGCGCCGATCGCGGACCCGGACCGCGAGCGTGCCCGGCAGCGCCTCTTCTACGAGCCGAAGCCCGCCGCGCCCGACGCGGCGCTGCGGGAGGTCTCGCAGGGGCATTACGTGCTGGCCTGAGGGCGCCCCCTTGCGGGGGCCGGGGCTCAGCGCAGCGGGAAGCCCAGCCTTCCCAGTGCCTCCCGCAGCCGGTCCCGCCCCGCCATGGCGCGCAACGTGCCCCAGCGCGCCATGGCCCGCTGCGTCCAGGTATAGGGGCTGCGCTCCTGCGCCCGGCTGAACGCCTCCAGCGCCGCGTCATAGCCGGGCAGGGCGCGCATGTCCGCCTCCGGGTCGTAGCGCCCGTGGTGCAGGACCGCCGCCTGCGGCAGGCGCGGCTTCACCGCCCCACCATCCGGCGCAGCATGGCCGACGCAGAGGCCGAAGACCGCCGTGGCGCCGGGCGGCAGGCCGAGCTCCTCCGCCACCGCCTCCACATCGTTGCGCAGGGCGCCGATATAGACCGTGCCGAGCCCCAGCGATTCCGCCGCGATCACGGCGTTCTGCGCCGCGAGCCCGGCATCCAATGCGGCGACGAGGAAGGTCTCCAGGAAGGGCAGCCCTTCCAGGGGCTGGCCCGTCCGCTCCGACAGCCGGGCATGGCGCGACAGGTCGGCCAGGAAGACGAGGAGGAGCGGGCACTGCTCGATATGCCGCTGGCCGCCCGCCACCGCCGCGAGCCGCCGTTTGCTGCCCGGATCGGTGACGGCGACCACCGACCAGGCCTGCATGTTGGAGGAGGTGGCCGCCGACTGCGCCGCCGCGACCAGGGCCTCCAGCGTACCCTCCGGCAGCGGGTCGGGCCGGTAGGCCCGCACCGAGCGATGCGACAGCAGCAGGTCCAGCGCGGGATTCCAGGGGATGGCGGTGTCGGGCGCGGCCTCGCCATAGCGGGCATGCAGGGCGGCGGCGGATTCGGTCATGGGCATCCGGTCCAGAGGGGATTCTGTCGTCCGGCAGGTTCGGACGGAGCCTGCCGCAGGGCAACATGGCCGCCGCAGGCAACACCCGGCGCGCCGAGGCGTTGTCGCGGCGCACAGGACGCAAAAGGAGACCGCCATGCCCGCACGTCAGGTGAAGGGTCGCAAGGTACGCTATGCCGTGGTGGGCGGCGGCTGGATTTCGCAGGCCGCCTTCATGCCGGGTGTCGGCCAGACGACGAATTCCGAGATGACCGCGCTGGTGACCGGCGATCCCGTGAAGGCGGAGAAGCTGGCCGCGCTCTACGGGCTGAAGAGCTACCACTACGACGATTACGCGAAACTGCTGGCCTCGGACGAGATCGACGCGATCTACCTCGCCCTGCCCAACGACCAGCACGAGAAATTCGCCGTGCCCGCGCTGGAGGCCGGCATCCATGTGCTGCTGGAGAAACCGATGGCGGTGAGCGCTTCCCAGTGCGAGGCGATCAACACCGCCGCGAAGGCCTCGGGCGCCAAGCTGCTGATCGCCTACCGCCTGCATTTCGAGCCCGGCACGCTGGAGGCGATCCGGCGCGTCCGCTCCGGCGAGTTCGGCGAGATCCGCTCCTTCGTCTCGAATTTCAGCCAGTTTGTCAGCCCCTCCAACCACCGCGCCAAGCATGGCTACTGGGCCGGGCCGGTGACGGATATGGGGCCCTATCCGCTGAACGCCGTGCGCAACCTCTTCGGCGCGGAACCGGTCGAGGTCTCGGCCATGGGCATCCGCACGCCGGACTCGGGCATGGAGCTCGACGACACGGTGGCGGTGACGCTGCGCTTCCCGGATGAGCGTCTGGCGCAGTTCACCGTCAGCTACACGGGCGCCAGCACCGGCACCTACCGCGTCACCGGCACCAAGGGCGACCTCTATGTCGAGAGCGCCTATGGCTTCGGCCCCGGCGTTTCCCCGAAGCACATCGCCACCGTGGAGGGGGAGACCAGCACGCGGGAGTTCCCCGTGGTGGACCAGTTCGCCGGCGAGACGGACTACTTCTCCGACTGCATCCTGAACGACCGCGATCCGGAGCCCGGCGGCGAGGAGGGCCTCCTCGACGTGCGGGTGCTGGAGGCGATCGAGCGGGCACTGGAAACCGGCCAGCCGCAGACCCTGCCGCCGGCCCGGCGCAGCCGCCCGATCGACCCGGACCAGGGCCGCGAGTTCCCGCTGGCCAAGACGCCGGAACTGATCGACGCCAAGGAGCCGGGGGAGGGCTGAAACGGATGGGGGCGGGACAGCCTCCCGCCCCGCCTTCTCAGCCCCGCCAGATCGCCTCCGGCCCGATCGAGGCAAGGTCGCGACAGCCGGTCAGCGCCATCGCGGCCTCCAGCTCCGTGCGCAGGATCTTCAGCAGGTGCGCCACGCCCACGGGCCCGCCCACGGCCAGGGCGTGCAGCACCGGCCGCCCGACCAGCACCGCCTTCGCGCCCAGCGCCAGCGCCTTCACGACATCCGTGCCGCGCCGGATGCCGCCATCGAGCAGGATCGGCAGTTGCCCGCCGAGCCGCTCCGCCATCGGGGGCAGCAGGTCGATCGTGGCCGGCAGCGTGTCCAGCGCCCGCCCGCCATGGTTGCTCAGGATGATCCCGGCCATGCCTTCCCCGGCGGCGCGCAACGCGTCCTCCGGGTCGGTCACGCCCTTCAGCAGGATCGGCAGGCGCGTGGCGGCTCGCAGCCATTCCAGGTCCCGCCAGGTCGGCGCGGCATCGAGCATCCCCTGGAAGACCGCGCTTTCCGCCATGCCGGCCCGGTTCGGCGGGGCGGGGGGGAGCCCGCGTAAATGCACCGCCTCCATCCCCGGCGGCAGGGTAAAGCCAGCCCGGGCCTCGCGGTTGCGGATGCTGACCGGTGCATCCACCGTGAGCACCAGCGCGGTGCAGCCGGCGGCTTCCGCCCGCTGGATCAGGGCGCGGGTGAAGCCGCGGTCGTGCTGGAGATAGAGCTGGAACCAGAGCGGCGCGCGCCCGCCGCCCGCCGCGTATTGCGCGGCGATCTCCTCGACCGGGATGCTGGACTGGGTGCTGACCACCATGCCCGTGCCGACCGCCGCCGCGCCCAGCGCGGTCGCGGCCTCGCCGCCCGGATGCGCCAGCCGGTGGAAGGCCATCGGCGCCACCAGCATGGGGTGTTCCAGCGGGGCGCCGAGGAGATCCAGCCGCGTGTTGGCACCCGCCATGTCCGCGAGCACCCTGCCACGCAGCCGTAGACGGTCGAAGCCCTCGCGGTTCCAGCGGAGGGTCAGCTCGTCCGCGCTGCCACCCGAGAGATAGGCCCAGGCGGTGGCATCCATGCGCTGCCGCGCCTCGGCCTCGTAATCGGCGGCACAGACGATGCCGGGCGGGATGGGAGGGGCGACGAAGCTCAAGCGGGGGCCCTTTCGCGGGTTGTCCGGGGCGCGTCCATCCTACCCACCCGGCCCGGCGGCGACAGCCCGGCGGGAAGCGGGCGGGCATGAAAAAGCCCGGCCTCCCACAAGGGGAAGCCGGGCTCGATCAGGTCAGGCAGGCGGGCGCGGAACCCGCCCTCCGGAGTCGTTCAGCGCGTGCCGGAACGGTCCGTGTCGCGGAAATCGCTGTCCCGCCAGGAGCGGCTCTTGGCCTCGCCCTCGGGGCGCGCGTGATCGGCGCGACGGTCGCGGCTCTCGCCATGCGGGCGATGGCCGCCCGCCGGCTTACGGTCGCCCGCGAACTGCGGGCGGCGGGCATCGCCGCGGCCGCTGCCGCCGGCACCATGCCCACCCGCCGGGCGGGGCGCGCCGCCGGGGCGGCCCTGGCCGCCACGGCCGCGGTTCTGCTGGCGCCCGGGGGCACGCGGCACCGGGCCGGTCGGGATGTCGCCCTCGGCCGGCACCGCCTGGCGCGTCAGCTTCTCGACCGCGCGCAGCAGCGGCACGTCGTCCAGCGACACCAGGGCGATGGCCTCGCCCGAGGCGCCGGCGCGCGCGGTGCGGCCGATGCGGTGGACATAGGTCTCCGGCACTTCCGGCAGGTCGTACTGGATCACATGCGTCACGCCGGACACGTCGATGCCGCGCGCGGCGATGTCGGTCGCGACCAGGATCGGCGCCGTGCCGCGCTTGAAGGCGTCGAGCGCGCGCTCACGCTGGCCCTGGCTCTTGTTGCCATGGATCGCGTTGGCGGCGAGCCCGTCCTGCTCCAGCTGCTTCACGATGCGGTCGGCGCCGTGCTTGGTGCGGGAGAAGACCAGGGTGCGCCCGACCTCCGGCTTGCGGAGGATGTCGGCCAGCACCGTGCGCTTGCCGTCGCGGCTCACATGGATGGCGCGCTGGTTCACCCGCTCCGCCGTGGTGGCGACGGGCGTGACCTCGACCTTCACCGGCTCGCGCAGCAGGTCCTTGGCGAGCGAGGCGATGGCCTCCGGCATGGTGGCGGAGAAGAACATCGTGTGGCGCTGCTTCGGCAGCATCCCCGAGATGCGGCGGATCGCGGGCCAGAAGCCCCGGTCCAGCATCTGGTCGGCCTCATCCAGGATGAAGGCCTCCAGCGAATCCAGCCGGCAGTTGCGCGTGCCGATATGGTCCAGCAGGCGGCCCGGCGTGGCGACGATGATGTCCACGCCGCCCGACAGCGCGCGGCGCTGCGGGTTCTCCGGAACGCCGCCGAAGATCAGCGCGCTGCGCAGGCCCAGGTGGCGGCCATAGGCCTTGATGCTGTCATGGATCTGCGCCGCCAGCTCGCGCGTCGGCGACAGGATCAGCGCGCGGCAGCCGGTCGGCGGCGCGCGGCGCTTGTCCATGATCAGGCGGTGCAGCAGCGGCAGCGCGAAGGCCGCGGTCTTGCCGGTGCCGGTCTGGGCGATGCCCAGCACATCCCGCCCTTCCATGGCGGCCGGGATGGCCTGGGCCTGGATCGGGGTCGGGGTGGTGTAGCCCTCTTCGTCCAGCGCGCGCAGGATGGGCGACGCGAGGCCGAGGGTCAGGAAATCGGTCATCAGTGTTCGATCGGTCCGTGAAGCGCCCGGCCCATGGCTTCCCTGGGGCAAGAGCGTCTTCCAGTGGGCCGCGAACGACGCGGATGGCGGCCCGGGAGAAGGTTGCTCCGCCGCAGGGCCATGATGGAAGCGGCCCGCTCGCGTCAGGGAGCATGACCGGCGCGGATCGCCGGTGGGCGGCATATGGACTGTTGCAGTGCAGGATGCAAGCGCGCCCGTGAACGCACGGGTCGGCGCTGCGCCCGGCGCGGGGCGCAGCTCCACCTCGCCGCGCGATGCCGATGCCGCGAGCCGCCGGTCCGGAACCCCGCTGAATCCACCGCCCATGCGTTGTGCCGGTGTCGGAAAGGGAGGAACGCGATGGACGACGACCGGGTCTGGGATTTCGAAACGAGCCTCTGGACCGCCGATGCCGCGCATTACCGCGCCTCGATCGACGACGAATGCCTGATGGTCCTGCCCCAGCCGCCCTATGTGATGAGCGGGCAGCAGGCCATCGAGGCGGTGTCGGGCACGCCGCGCTGGACCAGCGTGGCGCTCAAAGAGCGCCAGGTCATGCGCCCGCAGGAAGGGCTGATCGTGGTGGCCTACAGGGCCGAGGCGGAGCGCGAGGGTTCGGAGCCCTATGTGGCGCATTGCACCTCCACCTATCGCCGTCTGGGGCATGAGGAATGGCGCGTGGTGCAGCACCAGCAGACCCCGCCGCTCACTGCCGGCGGCTGATTCGCCCCCTCGACACGCCTTCCGCCGCGTGGCTAGAGCAGATCGCGTCCGGATGGACCCATCCGGACGCGCGAAAATGCTGTCAAAACAGCAGATTGGGGCGGGCCGGGGCGAACGCAAGCCGCTCCGGGCACGGTGCGAGGTGAGGGGGACGGGGATGCACGCACGAAGCCATCGCTACCGGGTCACGGTCGTCTGGACGGGCGACCGCGGCAGGGGCACGGCGGATTACCGCGCCTATGGCCGCGACCACCGCATCGAGTCGCCCGGCAAGCCGCCGGTCGAAGGCTCCTCCGACCCGGCCTTCCGGGGCGATGCCACGCGCTGGAACCCGGAAGAACTGCTGCTCGCCTCGCTCTCGGCCTGCCACAAACTCCAGTACCTGCACCTCTGCGCCGAGGCGGGGGTGGTGGTGACCGCCTATCGTGACGAGGCGGAGGCGGAGATGGTGGAGGAAGGCGTGGGCGGACGCTTCGTCGGGGCGACCCTCCGCCCGCTGGTGACGATCTGCGCCGGCTGCGACTCGGAACTGGCCCGCGCCCTGCACCACGAGGCGCATGCGCGCTGCTTCATCGCCAGCTCGGTCAACTTCCCGGTGGCCTGCGAGCCGGCGATCCGGGAGGCGTAGTCCCCGCCTCAGGCCGTCGGCAGGCGGCGGAAGCCCGGTTCGTCCGGCGCCTCGGCGAAGGATTCCACCAGCTCGTCCACCCAGGCCAGAGGCGGGCCCCGGCGGCAGGCGGACAGCACGTCGCGCACGGCCGCCTCGTCGCCGGACAGGAGCGCCTCCACGGACCCGTCCTGCCGGTTGCGGACCCAGCCGGCGAGGCCGTGCGCCCGCGCCTCGCGCAGCAGCCAGTCGCGGAACCCCACGCCCTGCACGCGTCCCCGGATGCGGATCAGCCGCGCCGCCATCAGTGCGCCCTCGCCAGGAAGAGCAGCCGGGCCGAAAGCGCCACGTCGGCGGCCAGCCTTTCCCGCCGCGCCAGGGCCTCGGCATCCTCGCCCCAGAAGGCTTCCTGGTAGGTCTCGTCCACGATGGAGAGACGGTGCGCCGCGACCGGGTCCAGTGCCCCGGCGGAAAGCGCCAGGCCGAGCACGAGGCTGCCCAGCGCCGGAACGGCGAGGCCCAGGGCGGAAAGCTCCAGCGGCGAATGCGCCGCCACCGCGTCCCGCAGCCGTTCCAGCGCTTCCGGGTCCTGCATGCGGTAGCCAATGCCGCTGGTCGGGTGCAGGCGGGCGCCGTGGCAAGTCGCGCACCAGTCGAGGACAGGGTCCCATTCCGCCGATTCCAGCGCGGCGAGGCGGCGATCCTCGGCGCGGTAGCAGAGCAGGTCGGTCTCGGCATAGCGGGCAATGGCCTCCACCGTCGGGCCGGGGTCCGGCGCGATCCGGTCCAGCCCGGTGGCGGTGAGGCGGGTGAGCGGCACCTCGTCCAGGCTCATCTCGCCGCCCTTTCCGCCGCCCGCCTGCTGCCATTCTCCGGCCACGGCCTCGGCTAGCGGGCGGCTGGGCAGGACGAAGCCGGCGGCGCGGCCATCCACGCCGGGCAGGCGCAGGGGCTTTCCGTCGAGCGTGATGGCGAAGCCGCCAGGCACCTCGGCATAGTCGGCCCGGTCCCAGAATCGCTTCATCGCGGGTCCTCCGGAGCGGCTTCGTCCCATCCGGGCGGGGGCGAAGCACTCTCTCCCCTCTGCGGTTGGCGGCGGCGCCCCTCCCGGTGGGGCGCTCCGCGACACTTCGCTCCCATCCTTCGCCGGGCCTGCGGCCAGAAGCTTTTCCGAACGGGAACGGCAGGTTCCGCCCCGGTCTAGACCAGATCGGCGCCGGGGCAAATGCACCCGCGGCGTCGTCCGGCCCGGCCGCCTCAGCGCCGCAGCAGACCGCGCAGCAGGTCGCCGACGCCGCCCTGCCGGTTCTCCGGCGCGGCCGGGGCCGGCACCGGCCCCTCGCGCCCGCCCCGGGCGATCCGGAGCTGCGCGGCGCAGCCCGCCTCGCTGTCGCCTTCGCCGAGGATCTGTCCCAGGGCCTGTCCGACCGCGCCGCCGGGATCGCTCCGGCGATTCGAGAGCTCGTTCAGGATCGCGGCACCGGCACTGGCCGCGCCCTGCGGGTCGGCGCGCAGGCGTGGCTGCGCCAGGGCGCCGTCCACCACCACCGGGATGGCCAGGCCGATGCCGCCGAGGCGGGCACGGGGCAGCAGCCGCAGGTCCAGCCTTTCCTGCCGCAGATCCACCGAGCCGGAGCCGAGCACGCTGGCGATATCGGTTTCCAGCAGCATCGCCTGGGCAGCGGCCACGCCGTCCCGCGCCTGGAGGCGCAGGGCGAGACAGCGCACCGCCTCGCTGCCGTTGCGCGGGGCGTTGGGCAGCAGCAGGCGGCGCAGGTCGCCCGCCACCGCGTCCAGCAGGCTGATATCCACCCGTCCATCGGCCAGGGCGAGACCGAGCGAGCCGTTCAGCCCGGCCGCCATCTCGCGCAGCGTCGTGCCCCTGGCGGACAGTGCGGTTTCCGCGTCGAGCATGCCGCTGACGCCGCCGGGCAGGCCCAGGGCCGGAATCAGCGCCGCGAGGTCGAGCGAGGGCGCCCGGGCCGACACATCCAGGCTGGGTGGGCTGGTCGCGCCCTCCGCCGCCACGCGCAGGGCGATCCGGCCACCGGGGCCGTCGATGGCCAGCGGATCGGCCAGCAGCCGCCCGCCATGCAGGGCCACCACGGCCTCGCCGTCCCGCCAGTCCAGCCGGGCGGCACGCAACAGCCCGATCCGGAGGCGGAGATCGGCCTCCAGGGCGGCGAGGCGGTCCAGCGGCACCGGCAGGTCGGGGATGACCTTGCGGCCCCCGGCGGGCAGGACGGGCGGCGCGGGCGCGGCGGGGGCCGCGGGCGGGGTGCCGCCGGCGTCCTGGCTTGCCCCTTGGCCTGATCCTTGCGCATCCGCCTTCGCGGCCGGGGCGGGCGGCAGGGCTGGCGGGATGGCGTCCAGATCGAGCCGCGCGATGTCGATCCGCCCGTCCAGCGCCGGCACGCTGCCGGGCCGCAACCGCAGATCGCCCGTTGCCTCGGCCTGTTCCGAGCGCAGGGCGAGGTTCCGCAGCCCGATCCATCCTTCCGCCTCGCCCGCCAGATGCGTGCTGGCCTCCAGGCCTCGCAGGCCGGGCAGGGGGAGGCGCGCCCGCTGCCCGAGGGCGCGCAGGTCCTGCGTCCTCAGGGAAAGGTCCAGAGCCGCACCTTCGAGCCCGGGCCCCGCCAGCGTGCCGCCGAGGGAAAGGGCGAGATCCTCGCCGGTCACCGAGACCTGCATCGGCCAGGGGCCCCGGCCCGACTGCGCCGCCCGGGGCGGCGGCAGGTCGGCCTTCCAGCTCAGCGGCAGGTCGCCGATCTGGGCCTCGCCGGTGGCGGACAACGGGGCGTCGAGATCCGGCGCGGTGACCGTGATGGGGCCGAGCGAGATGTCCGGCCCGCTCTCGCGGCGGGGCAGGTCCACCTTCCCGGCGGCGAGGCGGATCGCCCTCGGCCCTTCGGGAGCGAGGTCCATGTCGAGGGCAAGGTCCTCGGCCGGCGGCAGCGCCAGTGCCGGCACCAGTATCGCCAGGCGCGCGCTGTTGTCGGCGGAGACCCTCAGCCGGCCGGACCAGGTGTTTCCGGAAAAGGTGCCTGAAAGCTGCGCCTGTATCCCTTCGCCGGACAGGGAGGCATCGATGGGCCAGTCCTGGGCCGGGCGCTCCGTCGCCGGGGACGCGGATGCCTGCCCCGACCGGATTCCCGGTTGCGCGGAAAGCAGGCCGGAGAGGGTGCCGCCGCGGGCATCCAGCGACAGGGGGAGGCCCCGGAAGCCGACATCGCCCGCCATGCGGAGGGTGCCGTCCCCCTCGGTGTGCAGGGTCAGCCTGGGCAGGGCCAGCCGCTCCGTGCGGCCGGACCGCATGTCATGCCAAACCGCGCTGCCGTCGCGCAGCTCCACCTGACGCAGCTCCACCGCATAGCCCTGGGCTGGGCGGCTGCCCCGGGGCGCGCCGCCCTGTGCCGGGGCGGCGTGGGAATCGGGGGTCTGCGCCGGGGCGGCGGCCGGGTGGAAGCGCCAGTTGGGCTGCCCTGCGGCATCCGTCTCCAGCAGCAGTTCCGGCGCCACCACCGTCAGGTGCCGGATCTCCAGCCGCTGCGACAGAAGCGGCAGCAGCGCCACCTCCGCCTCCACGCGGCGGGCGGTGAACATCTCCGGTTGCGTGCCGCCCGGGGCATTGGCGAAGCGCGGGCCTTCCAGCACCACGGTCGGCACCAGCGCCAGCTTCAGCCCCACCGGCCCGGACAGGGTGAACCTGCGGCCCGTGGCGGCGGTGACCGCGCCTTCCACCCGCTGGCGCAGGTTCTCGCCATCCAGCAGCACCGAAAGGGTGGCATAGCTCAGCAGGGGCAGCACCAGGACCACCCCTCCGGCGATCCACCACCCCCGGCGGCGGCGGCGCCGCGGCGCGGCCGGTTCGGGGCCCGAGGGATCGCGCGGGGGCAGCCCGCCATCCATCGGCGCCTCGGGCGGGGCCATTATCCTCGTATCCAGCGGGGACGGGGGGTCTTCGGGCGGTCGAAGCCGAGGAAGACGAAGGTCTCGTTCATGTGCGGCGGCAGCGGCGCCGTGACCTCCAGCCGTCCGCCCTCGGGATGCGGCACGGCGATGGCGCGGGCATGCAGGTGCAACTGGCCGGACAGGTCCTCCAGATGCGCCGCCGATCCGCCATACTTGCCGTCGCCCACGATCGGGCATTTCAGCGCCGAGGCGGCATGCACGCGGAGCTGGTGCGTGCGGCCGGTAAGCGGGTTCATCTCCAGCCAGGCCGCATGGCCGCGCGCCGCGTCCACGGTGCGGAAGTCCGTGATCGCGCGGGTGCCGTCCCCGTCCTCGGCCGGGGCGGTGCGCTCGCCCCGGGCACCGGCCAGCTTGGCGAGCGGCATGTTGATCCGCCCTTCGCGCGGCGTGGGCACCCCGGCGACCACGGCCCAGTAGGTCTTCTCCGCGTCGCGCCCCCGGAAGGCGGCGGCCAGCTTCGCGGCGGCGGCGGCGGTGCGGGCCAGCAGCAGCACGCCGGAGGTGTCGCGGTCCAGCCGGTGGACGAGGCGCGGCCGCTCCTCCGCGCCGAAGCGCAACGCGTCCAGCATGGCATCGAGGTTGCGGGTGATGCCCGGCCCGCCCTGGACCGCCAGCCCGTGCGGCTTGTCGAGGGCGATCACGCTGTCGTCGCGGTAGATCACCATGCGCTCCAGCATCGCCGCGTCGCGTTCCGAGACCTCGCGGACCGGCTTCGGCGCCGGGGCGCTGGGCATGGGCGGGATGCGGATCTCCTGCCCGGGCGCGAGGCGCGTGCCGGTCTCGGCCCGCTTGCCGTCGACGCGGATCTGCCCGGTG
Organism: Roseomonas gilardii; assembly: GCF_001941945.1. Taxonomy (NCBI): domain Bacteria; kingdom Pseudomonadati; phylum Pseudomonadota; class Alphaproteobacteria; order Acetobacterales; family Roseomonadaceae; genus Roseomonas; species Roseomonas gilardii. The sequence continues at coordinate 1,284,396 of NZ_CP015583.1, forward strand.
CGCAGCATCTTCTGCAGGGCGCCCTGGGTCAGGGCGGGATAATGCCGGCGGAACCAGCGGTCGAGGCGCAGGTCGGCCTCGTCCGGTGCGACGGAGCGGGTGGAAACGGTCATGACCGGGCGGGTTTAGCATCGCCCGGGGCCGGGCACATCCCGCCGTGACGCGGAGGGATGCCGGGAAGCGGGCCTGCCTCGCCACAAGGGCCGAACCGGGGCAGGTTCGGCCCCCAGCACGCCACCGGAGCAAGGCCCAGCATGACCCAGCAGGACGACATCCACTTCTACGAGCCGGCCAAGGGCCATGGCCTGCCGCATGACCCGTTCAACGCGATCGTCGGGCCGCGCCCCATCGGCTGGGTCTCCACCCAGGGCCAGGACGGCAGCATCAACCTCGCGCCCTACAGCTTCTTCAACGCCTTCTGCTACACGCCGCCGATCATCGGCTTCTCCTCCACCGGGGCGAAGGACAGCCTGCGCAACGCGCGGGAGACGGGGGAATTCGTCTGGAACCTCGCGACGCGGGAGCTGGCCGAGGCGATGAATGCGAGCTGCGCCCCGGTGCCCTACGGCACCGACGAGTTCGCCCTGGCCGGGCTGGAGAAGGCGCCCTCCCGCCTCGTCGCGCCGCCGCGCGTGGCGGCCAGCCCGGTGCAGTTCGAATGCAAGGTCTCCGAGATCGTCCAGCTCAAGGGATATCGCGGCAACCCTGCCCAGGCCTGGCTGGTGCTGGGCGAGGTGATCGCGGTGCATATCCGCCGCAGCCTGCTGAAGGACGGCATCTTCGACACCTTCGGCGCCGGCGTGATCCTGCGCGCCGGGGGGCCGAGCGCCTATGCCGCGATCGCGCCGGAGAACCGCTTCGACATGCGGCGGCCAGGCTGAAGGGCGGCGGCGCGGTCAGCCCTCGGGCTCTCCTTCGCCGCGCCGCGCCGCCCGCAGCTCCTCCCACTGCTCCAGCCGCGCCGCCACCCGGGCCTCCGCGCCCCGGTCGGTGGGGCGGTAGAAGCGGCGGCGCGCCATCCCCTCGGGGAAGTAGTCCTGGCCGGAGAAGGCGTCCTCCTGGTCGTGGTCATAGGCATAGCCATGGCCGTAGCCGAGCTGCTTCATCAGCTTCGTGGGCGCGTTCAGGATATGGGCGGGCGGCATCAGGCTGCCCGTCTCCGCCGCCGCGGCCTGGGCTTCCTTCCAGGCGACATAGGCGGCGTTGGACTTGGGCGCCGCGCCCAGATGCAGCACGAGCTGCGCCAGCGCCAGTTCCCCCTCCGGCGAGCCGAGCCGCTCATAGGCCTGCCAGGCCGCCAGGGCGAGGTGCAGCGAGGCGGGATCGGCGGCGCCGATATCCTCGGAGGCGAAGCGCAACAGGCGGCGGGCGATGTAGCGCGGGTCCTCCCCGCCCCGGACCATGCGGGCGAACCAGTAGAGCGCGGCATCCGGGTCCGAGCCCCGCAGCGACTTGTGCAGGGCGGAGATGAGGTTGAAATGCTCCTCCCGGTCCTTGTCGTACAGCGCGGCGCGCTTCGCCAGCAGCTCCGACAGCCCCCGCGCATCCAGCGGCGCCGTGTCTTCCGGCAGGGCGAGAAGCTGTTCCGCCATGTTCAGCAGGTAGCGCCCGTCGCCATCGGCCATGGCGCGCAGCGCGGCCCGCGCCGCCTCGTCCAGCGGCAGGGGGCGCCCGGCCTCCTCCGCGGCGCGGTCCAGCAGCAGGTCCAGCGCCGCATCGTCCAGCCGCCGCAGCACCAGCACCTGGCAGCGCGAGAGCAGGGCGCCGTTCAGCGCGAAGGACGGGTTCTCCGTGGTGGCACCGACCAGCACCACCGTGCCGTTCTCCACCACCGGCAGGAAGCCGTCCTGCTGCGCCCGGTTGAAGCGGTGGATCTCGTCCACGAAGAGCAGTGTGCCCTGGCCGTTCTGGCGCCGGGCGCGGGCCTCGTCGAAGGCCCGCTTGAGATCGGCGACGCCGGAGAAGACCGCCGAGAGCGGCGCGAAGCGGAGCCCGGCCTCGTCGGCCAGCAGGCGCGCGATGGTGGTCTTGCCCACCCCGGGCGGCCCCCAGAGGATCAGCGAGGCCAGGGCGTTGCGGTCGAGCATCCGGCGCAGGCTGCCCTGCGGGCCGAGCAGGTGGTCCTGCCCCACCACCTCCGCGAGGCGGCGCGGACGCAAGCGGTCGGCCAAGGGAGCGGAGGCGGGGGCGTTCCCGGTGGCGTCCGGTCCGGATGCGGGGCCGGCGCCGGGTTCCGGCGTCCCGCCGAACAGGTCCGGTGCGGCGTGGGAGGTCTCTGGGGCACGCTTGGGCGGCATGGGGCGCAACCTAGAGCAGATCGCTCCGGAACGGCATCGCCCGGAAGCGTGAATCCGCGCCCCGGACGAGAATCCGGGGCCTGCGCGATGCGGGCGGGCGGGGCGCGAACGCCCTGGCGCCGGGAGGCCGGCGCGGGTCCGGCCGCGCCCTCAGCGCAGCCGCGGCTCCTGCCGGTAGCCGTGGGCGCCCGGCACTTCCGGCGGCGGCGGCACGGGCGGCGTGGTGCGGATCGGCCGGATGTCACGCTGTGCGGTGGCCCGCATCGAGGGCGGGCTTTCCCAGCCTTCCTCGGGCGTGAGGCGGCGCGCGGAGGGCAGTTCCGGCAGGCGCATGGCCAGGGCGCGGATATCGTCCTGGATCTCGTCAAGCTGCGCTTCCAGCGATTCCAGGCGGCCCTTCACGCCGAAGACGCTGAAGGGCATCAGCAGGAAGGCGATCGCCGCCATGAGCAGCAGCAGGGCCACCACGAGGCCCGACCATTCGGGCAGCCCCGGTATCGCAAGGGAATGGATCAGTTCGGACGGCACGTTCAGCCCCCGGTGACGGACATGTGACGATGCAGTGCAGGACGAGCCTGCCTCCGGTCAATCACGAAGTCATGTCCCTTCGGCTTGCGGGCGATGGCGTCGCGGATCGCATCCTGCAAACCGGCCTCTCCGAGCGCCGGGTCGCGCAGCGGGTGGCGCAGGTCCGCCGCATCCTCCTGCCCCAGGCACATGTAAAGCGTGCCCGTGCAGGTAAGGCGGACGCGGTTGCATCTCTCGCAGAAATTGTGGGTCATCGGCGTGATGAAGCCGAGGCGGCCGCCGGTCTCCGCCACGCGGTAGTAGCGGGCCGGGCCGCCCGTGCGGTGGTCGCTCTCCTCCAGCGTCCAGTTCCGCCGCAGCCGGGACCGCACCAGCGAGAGCGGCAGGTACTGGTCCGTGCGGTCGCCGCTGATCTCGCCCAGCGGCATGGTCTCGATCAGGGTGAGGTCGAAGCCATGCTCGCCGCACCATTCGACCATCCGGTCGAACTCGGCCTCGTTCACGTCCTTCAGCGCCACGGCATTGATCTTCACGGCGAGGCCGGCGGCCTTGGCGGCGAAGATCCCGTCCAGCGTCTGGTCCAGCTTTCCCCAGCGCGTGACCGCGCGGAATCTGTCGGGGTCCAGCGTGTCGAGCGAGACGTTCACCCGCCGTACCCCGGCAGCGTAGAGATCGTCCGCCAGCTTCGTGAGCTGCGTGCCGTTGGTGGTGACCGTCAGCTCCCGCAGCCCGCCGCCATGCAGCCGGGCGCCCAGGGCGCGGAACAGGGTGATCACGTTGCGCCGGACCAGGGGTTCGCCGCCGGTCAGCCGGATGCGTTCCACCCCCAGGTCGATGAAGGCGCCACAGAGCCGCTCCAGCTCCTCCAGCCCGAGGACCTCCGCCTTCGGCAGAAAGGTCATGTCCTCCGCCATGCAATAAACGCAGCGCAGGTCGCAGCGATCCGTGACCGAGACACGCAGGTAGCTGATGCGCCGTCCGAACGGGTCTTCCATCGGCAAGGGCGCCACCCCGGCGAGGGCGGTGTCGGCGGGGAAGGGCAGGGTCAGGTCGGACACGATGGCCTTGGCATCTGTGGATGGGCCCGGCGAAACGACGGCGGCTGGCACTCCGATGTGGCGGGACGCGGCGGTCACCGCAAGGCCCCGCCGGCACGGCGCAGCCCTGCCTCCGCCTCGCCCTCAGCGATCCGGCACGATTTCCAGTGTCACATGCACCGTATTGATCAGCAGCTTGCCCGCATGTTCGAAATTGACCGTCACACGCTCTCCGGTCACGGACTGCACCTGCCCGATGCCCCAGTCCGGGCGCGACGGATGGCGCACGCGCATTCCAGGCTCGATCAGGTCGCTGTTGCCGACGGACATGCCGGCAGGATGGCACCGGCCCGCACCCGGTGTCCATGAGGGGGCCGGGAGGGCGAGGCCGTCACGGCGGCGGAAGGAAGGGCAGGCATTCATCTTGCGGCAACCCCCGATCCGCCAGAGAGCATGCTTTCCCACGGAACCGACACCGGATGCGATTCGACCTTTCCCTGACCCAGGATCTCTGCGCCCGCCTCTGCCACGACCTGGGCGGCCCCCTGGGCAGCGTGTCCGGTGCGCTCGACCTGATCGGGCCGGTGGACGAGGCCGCGCTGGTGGCCCGCGAAAGCGCCGAGGTGCTGGAGGGCCGGCTGCGGCTCTGGCGGGCGCTCGCCGGCGCCGGCGCCGGCCCGCTGGACCGGGAGGGTCTCGCCACGCTGCTGGCCGGCGGCTTCGGCGGCGGTCGCGTTTCCGCCGACCTGTCCAGCATGGAGGACGGGGAACTGCCCGCGACCATGGCCCGCGCGGCCCTGGCCGCCGCCATGCTGGGCGGCGAGGCCCTGCCGCGCGGCGGCACGGTGCGCCTTTCCGGCGGTGCCGGCGCCCTCCTGGTGCTGCCGGAGGGGCGCAACGCCCACTGGCCGCCCGGCCTGGCCCTGGCGCTGGCCGGAGAGGCGGTGAGCGGCCCGCGCGAGGTGCTCGCGCCGCTGCTGGTGACGCTGGCGGAAACGGCGGAATGCCGGCTGGACATGGTGCCGTCCGGGAACGACGGGATCGAGGGACTGAGCCTGCTGCCGCTCTGACGGCAGAGGGAGCGGGCCACGCGGCGGACCGTTTCAGCGCGTCCTGCCGCGCAGCCCCGCCGCGTCGAGCGCCTGCCGCTCCGCCTTCGCGGCGTGGCGTTCGGCCTCGTCCTCCCACCGCTCCTGCAACCGTTCCACCGCCCGTTCCGAGGCGCGGGCAGCGGCCAGCGCCGCCCGCGCCTGCTCCGCCGCCGCCTCCGCCCGCCGGGCGGCCTGCATCGCGTCGTCCCGCTGCCGCAGCCCGAGGGGAAGCCAGGCGGTGTGGTCGCGCGGCTCGGCGGCCAGCGCCGCCTCACGCCGCAAGGCCTCCTCCGCCGCCTGGGCGGATCGCTCCGCCGTGGCGAGCCGCGACAGGCGGTCGCCGAAGACGCGCTTCGCCTGCTCCATCTCGGTCGCCCGCAGCCGCCGCAGCACGGCCAGGGGATCGCGCCCGCCCGGCCGGCTCATGCGCCCTCCAGGGCCTGCGCCAGGCGGTGGAAGGCATCCTCCACCGTGCCGCGCTCCTCCCGGCCCTGGGCCAGCACGGCCTCGATCCCCGGTGCCAGGCGGATGGCCTCGTCCACCGCCGGGTCGCTGCCGGCGCGATAGGCCCCCAGACGCACGAGGTCCGCCATGTCCCGTTGCAGCGACAGGATCTTCCGCGCCCGCACCAGCAGGGGCCTTTCCTCGGGCCTCAGGCAGCCCGGTGAGGTGCGCGACAGCGAGCGCAGCACGTCCACCGCCGGATAGCGCCCCGCCTCCCCGATGGCGCGGTCGAGCACGACATGGCCATCGAGGATGCCGCGCACGGCATCGGCCACCGGCTCGTCATGGTCGTCACCCTCCACCAGCACGGTGAAGAGGCCCGTGATGCTGCCGCCGCCCGCGCCCTCCGCCGCCATGCCGGCGCGTTCGAGCAGGCGCGGCAGTTCCGCGAAGACGGAAGGGGGATAGCCCTTCGTGGCGGGCGGCTCGCCGGCCGCGAGCCCGATCTCCCGCAGTGCCATGGCGAAGCGGGTGACACTGTCCATCAGCAGCAGCACGCGCCGCCCCTCGTCGCGGAAATGCTCGGCGACGCTCATCGCGGCCAGGGCCGCGTCGCGTCGTTCCAGCGGCGAGGCATCGGAGGTGGCGCAGACCACCACGCTGCGCGCCCGGCCCTCCGGCCCGAGATCGTCCTCCAGGAACTCCCGCAACTCGCGCCCCCGCTCCCCCACCAGGCAGATCACGGCCACGTCGCAGTCGGCGCCCCTGGCCAGCATCGACATCAGCGTGGACTTGCCGACGCCCGAGGCCGCGAAAAGGCCCAGGCGCTGACCACGCCGGCAGGTGGCGAAAAGATCGAGCGCCCGGACGCCCAGGTCGATCCGCTCTCCCAGGCGCGCGCGCAGCCCGGCCGGGGGAGGGGAGGCATGGAGACGGCGCCGCCGGGACCCCGGCGGCGGAGTCGCCGCGCCATCCATGGAACGCCCATAGGCATCGACCACCCGCCCCAGCCAGCCGTCCGAAGGGGCGATTCCAGTCTCTCCGGCAAGCCGGACCGTGTCTCCGACGGCCACACCGTCCGGCCTGCGGTCCAGCGCTGCCTGGACGATTCCATTATTCGCTCCAACAACCTCTAATCTGATAATATTCTCATAATTACAGACAAATTGGAGTTGGGCGCCGAGAGCGGGTGCGGGGTGGAAGCCAGACAGCGTCAAGCCCTGTCCGAGCACCGATTCCACAGATCCATATCTGGCAATAGGTTGTTTTTGGATGAATAAATTCGAAAGCGCCAGCAGGCGAGGCGTCAGGGAGCCAAGGCTGTCCATATCTTTTATGATTTCCGTCTCATGTCTTCACTCGCTCAATCTCTAAAATGACCCTTTTCAGTTTCCGAATTATGAGGCCAAATGCACGCATAAGGTGTGGAGCAAAAAAGATGCGAGTTCTTCTGGTTGAGGATGATCTCACGACCGCCCGCGGCATCTCCTTGATGCTGAAATCCGCTTCGATGATCGTGGACACGGCCGATACGGGCGAGGAAGCGCTGGAGCTGGCCCGCCTCTACGACTACGACATCGTCATCCAGGACCTGATGCTGCCGGACATGGAGGGCTACGAGGTCGTTCGCCGGCTGCGGGCGGCGCGCATCGAGACGCCGGTGCTGATCCTCTCGGGCCTCTCGCGGCCGCAGGCGAAGGTGAAGGGCTTCGGCATGGGGGCCGACGACTTCATCGTGAAGCCCTTTGACCAGCAGGAGCTCATCGCACGCATCCAGGCGATCGTGCGCCGCGCCAAGGGCTTCGCTCAGCCCAGCCTGACGGTGGGCGACATGACGCTCGACCTCGCCTCCCGCGAGGTGACGGTCAACGGCCGGCCTGTCCACCTGACCAGCAAGGAATATGCAACGCTGGAACTCCTGACGCTGCGCAAGGGTGCGGTGCTGACGAAGGAAGCCTTCCTCAACCACCTCTATGGCGGCATGGATGAACCGGAGGTGAAGATCATCGACGTCTTCATCTGCAAGCTGCGCAAGAAGCTGGCCCAGGCGGGCTGCTCCGACCTGATCGGCACGGTCTGGGGCCGCGGCTATGTGCTGCGGGAACCGGTGGGAAACATCCGGGCCGCGAAGGCGCAGAAGACCGAGGAAACCCCTAAGATCCCCCTCGTCGCCGCCTGAAGGGGGCGGATCAGGCAAGGGGGCTGTTTTTGTCGCGCGATGGCGCCGCCCTACCGTGACGGCACGGTAGCGGCGCCGCGCAGCCGGTGCGGCCCGCGTTCGCCGGGCAGGGGCACCAGGCCGTCGGTCACGCCGAGCACCGTCTCGGCTCCACCCAGATAGAGCAGGCCATCCGGCGCCAGACGCCCGGACAGCGCCTCCAGCACGCGCCGCTTGGTCGGCGTGTCGAAATAGATCAGCACGTTCCGGCAGAAGATCACGTCGAAGCGGCCCAGGCCCCGCAGATCCTCCAGCAGATTGCCTTCCGCGAAGCGCACGCGGGCGCGCAGTTCGGGCGAGGCACGCCAGCGCGAGCCCTCCTGGCGGAAATGCTTCACCAGCATCTGGATCGGCAGGCCGCGCTGCACCTCGAACTGGCTGAAGCTGCCTTCCTGCGCGCGGGCCACCACCTCACGGCTCAGGTCGGTGCCGAGGATCTCGCAATCCCGCCCGCCCAGCCGGCCCCGCAACTCGTCCAGGATCATGGCGATCGAATAGGCTTCCTGCCCCGTGGAGCAGGCGGCGGACCAGATGCGCAGCTTCTGCCCCGGCGGCCGCGCGGCGGCCAGTTCAGGCAGGATGCGGCGCAGATGGTCGAAGGGCTTGACGTCGCGGAAGAACGAGGACTCGTTGGTGGTCAGCGCCTCCGTGACCTCGCGCGCCAGCACCTGGGCACCGGGGGCCTGCAGGCGGCTGGCCAGGAGTTGCAGGTCGCGCAGCCCGTGGCGGCGGAGCAGGGGGGCCAGCCGGGTTTCCAGCATGTAGCCCTTGTCCTCCCCCAGCACGATTCCGGAACGCGCCTGCACCAGTGCGGAGATGGCCGACAATGCGGTGGCGGTCATGCCTCCACCCCCACCGGGGCGCGTCGTGCTGGTGCCCAGCGCTGCTGCCGCAGCCGTTCCGCCAGCCCCTCCGGCGGCAGCACCGCTTCCGCGAGCCCGGCCCTGGCCACGGCACCGGGCATGCCCCAGACCACCGAGGAGGCCTCGTCCTGTGCCAGCACGGTGCCACCCGCCGCCGCCACCGCCCGGCTGCCGGCCAGGCCATCGGAGCCCATGCCGGTCAGGATCACCGCCAGGACTCGGCCGCCGCAGGTGGCGACCAGACTGCGCAGCATCGGGTCCACCGCCGGGCGGCAGAAATTCTCGGGCGGTGCGTCGCTCAGCCGGGAGACGAGCACCCCGCCCTCGCGCACCGCCAGCAGGTGGCGATCGCCGGGCGCGAGATAGAGCCGCCCCGGATGCAGGACCTCCCCATCCCCGGCCTCCCGTACCGGCATGACCCCCAGGCGGGTCAGGTGGTCCGCCAGCATCGAGGGAAAGCCCGCCGGCATGTGCTGCACGGCCAGGACGGGCACCGGCGGCGCGGTGCCCAGGCCGCGCAGCAGCGCCGCCAGGGCCTGCGGCCCGCCGGTGGAGCTGCCGATCGCCAGCACCTGCGCCTCCTGCCGGGTGCGTCGCGGCGGCGGGGCCGGTGCGGCAGAGGGCCGGGGCATGTTCCGGCGCATGCGGGCCCAGCCCTTGACCTTCTCCACCAGCTCCGCGCCGAAGGCCTGGCCGGCGACGCCGCCAGCGGCGGCCATGGGCTTGGGCATGTAGTCCACGGCACCGGCCCGCAGCGCCGCCATGGCCATCGCGGCGCCGCGCTGCGTCAGCGAGGACGCGACGATGACGCTCGGCCGCGGTTCGCAGCGCAGGAGATGGGGCAGGGCGGTCATGCCGTCCATCACGGGCATCTCCAGGTCGAGCAGCACCACCTCCGGCTTTTCGGCGGCTGGCAGGGCAGCGAAGGCAGCAAGGGCAGCGCGCCCGTCGCCCGCCCGGGCGACGATGCGCAGGCCGGGGTCCGCCTCCAGGATGCGGCCGAAGGCAGCGCGGACGGTCAGGCTGTCATCGCAGAGCATGACCCGCACGGGCGCAGGGGTCATGCCGCTCCGCCGCCCGGGGCGAAGCCCATCACCGCCAGCTTGTCGGCCAGGATCGCCTCGTCGAAGGGCTTCATGATGTATTCCCGCGCCCCGGCTTCCAGCGCCTCCATGATCCGGGGCAGGGCGGCCTCCGTGGTGCAGAACATCACCGGCGGGCAGGCCTCGCCGAAGTCCTGCCGCAGCGCGTGCAGGCATTCGAGGCCGTCCATCACAGGCATGTTGCGGTCGAGCAGGATCAGGTCGGGCCGTGCCTCCCGGCAGGCGCGCAGGGCGGCGGCCCCGTCCTCGGCCTCGCGCACCGTGAAGCCGAGACGCTCCAGCATCCCGCGGGCGACGCGGCGCACCACGCGGCTGTCATCCACCACCAGGCAATCGGGCATGTCCCGCCTCCTCATCCGATCGCGAGAAGGCGATCGACATCCAGCAGGATCAGGAGTTGCCCCTCCTCGCCCGCCATGCCGCGGAAGACGCCCCGCGAGATCTCCCGCCAGACCGGCTCCAGCGTGGGCGGATTGGGCGCCGCTTCCCCCAGGGCCAGCGGCACGACATCGCCGACGCCATCCACCAGCAGCGCGTAGAGCTCGCTGCCCTGTTCCACGACCACGGCCATGGGGCCGGGCGCTCCGGCGGGGCGGGGCGGCAGGCGCAGCCGCCGCCGCAGGTCCATCGCCGTGACGATGCGCCCGCGCAGGTTCAGGCTGCCGGCGATTTCGGGCGGCGCCAGCGGGATCGGCGTGGTGGCCTGCGGCAGGAGGACATCCCGCACGCGCTGGACAGGCACGCAGCAGAGCTGCCCGCCCACGGTCAGCGTCAGGAAGACCTCGGTTTCCCCGGAAGGCATTTCCCGGAAAGCGCGCGGACGATCCGCCTCGGTCATGCTCATGGCCGTCTCCTCATTCCGTCGCCATGGCGGGCCATTGTGTCGGGGTGCCGAGGCACTGCCGCAGGGAGGCGAGCAGGCCCTCCCGGTCGAGCTTGCCGACATAGTCGGTGAAGCCCGCCTCGCGCGCCTGGCGGATCGCCTCAGGCGTGGTGCGCGAGCTGAGCGCGATCATCGGCAGGCTGGCCCAGGCGCCACCCTGGCGCAGCGTGCGGGCCAGCTCGATGCCGCCCAGCTCCGGCATCTCGATGTCGGAGACGATGGCGTCGAAGCCCTCCTCCGCCTCCCGCAGCCGCAGTGCCTCCGCCCCGTTCGCCACCGCCGTGACCTGGTAGCCGGCGGCGGACAGCATGGGCGCCACGACGCCCCGGAAGAAGGCGCTGTCCTCGACCAGCAGGAGGCGCGTCCGGACGGCGGCGGCCTCGAACCAGCCTTCCCCGCCCTGCTCCAGCCACCAGGCGCAGTCCAGCACCTCCGTGGCGCGGCCGGCGATGACCGCCGTGCCGAGATAGCCGAGGCAGGTCGAGGCCTGCTCGATCCGCAGGCTGTCCTCGACGACATCCAGGATGCTGTCCACCATCAGCCCCATGGCGCGGTCGCGCTCGGTGAAGACCAGCACCGCCTGGCGCGTCCCGGCCGGGCCCGGACTCCATCCCGGCGAGAGCGGCACGAGCGGCATCAGCCGGCCGCGGTACTGGGTCATCCAGCGGCCGCCCGACACCTCGATGCGCTCCACCGGGATGTCCTCCAGCCGCGACACCAGGGCCAGCGGCACCGTCTTGGGCGTGGCGTCGCCCGCGGTGAAGAGCAGCAGGGCCGAGGCCGCGCTGGCGGTCCGCGCCGCGACGGGCTTGCGCTCCGCTTCCAGCCCACGGTCGCTGCCGATGCCGGCGGCGCGCGCGATGCCGGCGGGATCGGCGATCATGATGACGGTGCCGTCGCCCAGGATGGTGTTGCCGCTGAACACGGTGAGGTGCCGCAGGATCGGCGCCACGGGCTTCACCACGATCTCCTCGGCATCGAAGATCCGGTCCACGACGATGCCGAAGAGGTCGCTGCCGACCTGTGTCACCACGACGAAGCCGCCTTCCTCGCCCGCGCCGCCATCCAGCCGCAGCAGGCCGGACAGGGAGACCAGCGGCAGCAGCCGGTCGCGCAGCCGCAGCACGGCGGCATCCTTGATGCGCTCGATCCGGGCGCCGCTGCCACCCACGCGCACCAGCTCCAGCACGCCGATCTGCGGGATGGCGAAGCGCTCGCTCCCCGCCTGGACCACCAGCGTGGAGACGATGGCGAGCGTCAGCGGGATCTTCACCACGAAGGTGCTGCCCTTGCCCTCCCTCGAATGTACCTCGACCGTGCCGCCGATGCGCTCGATGTTGGTCTTCACCACATCCATGCCGACGCCGCGGCCGGACACGGCGGTGACGGCGGCGGCGGTGGAGAACCCGGGATGGAAGATCAGCCGCTGCACATCGCGCTCGCCCATGGCGGCGAGCTCGGCCTCCGTCGCCAGGCCCTGCGACAGCGCCTTGGCACGGATGCGCTCCAGCGCCAGGCCGCGCCCGTCGTCGCCCACCTCCATGATGATGTGCCCGCCCTCGTGATAGGCATTGAGCAGGATGCGGCCGGTCTCCGGCTTGCCGGCGGCGCGGCGCTGCCCGGCATCCTCCAGCCCGTGATCGGCGCTGTTGCGCACCATGTGCGTCAGCGGATCGCGGATCATCTCCAGCACCTGGCGGTCGAGCTCCGTCTCGGCGCCGCGCATCTCCAGCTCGATGCGCTTGCCGAGCTCGTGCGACAGGTCGCGCACCAGCCGGGGCAGCTTCTGCCAGGCATTGCCGATCGGCTGCATGCGCGTCTTCATCACCCCTTCCTGCAGGTCGGAGGTGATGTGGGACAGGCGTTGCAGGGGCACCGAAAGGGTGGCGTCATCGCGCCCGCGCACGCTCTGCAAAAGCTGGTTGCGGGTCAGCACCAGCTCGCTCACCAGCACCATCAGCTCCTCCAGCACCTCCACCGAGACGCGGATGGTCTGTTGCTGCGCCACGGGCGCGGCCTCCGGGGCCTCGGCCGGCGGGGCGGCAGCCCTGGTGGGACCCGCAGGCTCGGGCGGCGGCTGCACGGGCGCGGGGAGCGTGGTAGGTGCGACGGCTTCGGGGGCCTCGGCCAGCCGTCCCGCATAGGCTTCGTCCAGCGCGTGCAACAGCGCGGTATCGTCGCCTTCCAGCTCCGCCCCGGTGCCGGCGATATCGGCGACGATGAGCTTCACGCGGTCCAGCGCCGAAAGGATCAGCGTGACGCCGGGCGAGGTGACGGGGAGCTGCCCGTCGCGGTAGCGGCCCAGCAGGTTCTCCGCCGCATGGGTGACGCGCTCCAGCCTCGGCAGGCCGAGGAAGCCGCAGGTGCCCTTGATCGTGTGCACCAGGCGGAAGATCTCGGAAAGGGTCTGGCGGTCCTCCGGCGTTCGCTCCAGCCGCAGCAGCGCGTCGTCGAGGGCCACCAGCCCTTCATTGGTTTCCGTCAGGAAATCGGCGAGCAGCTCGTCCATCGTCGTCCCGCTTCGGTCGCGGCGATGGGATAGCGCACCGGTCACGAAGATTCCGTGAAGACGGCGCCGGAAGCCCGCGGTTCGGCGGGGCGATCAGCGGGCCGAAGCGCCGGTCAGCGCCAGCGGCGGTGCATCCAGAGCCACTGCCCCGGATGCTCGCGCACCCAGCCGGCGATGACGTCGTTCATCGCCTGCGTGGCGCCATCGACGTCGATCCGGCCCTCCGCATCGCGCGGCAGGTCCAGCGGCTCCGTCACCTCCACGCGGAAGCGTCCGCCGGGAAGGCGGATGGCGCGCACGCCCCGCACCGGGCAGTCGAAGCGCCGGGCCAGGTTGGCGAGCAGGGGATTGGCCGGGGTCGGGCGCCCGAGGAACTCGATCTGCGGCCCGCGGCTGAAGCGCTGGTCCACCAGCATGGCGACGATGCCGCCGGCCTGCAGCACCTTGGCCAGCTTCGTCGGGGCGGTGATGCCGGCCGGGACCATCTCGCCCATCAGGTCGCGCCGCATGCCGATGATCAGCCGGGCGATCGCCTTGTTGTTCGGCGTCCGGTAGAGCACAGCGGTGTCCAGCCCGTGCTTGCGCGCCGCCACGGCCGGCAGTTCCCAGTTCGCGAGATGCGAGGCGAAGACCACCACGGGCCCGCCGCTCTCGCGCACCTGCTGGAAGCGCGTATAGGTCGCGTCGTCGATCTCGACGCGGCCGCCCGGCCGGCGCTCCTCGGTCAGGTCCCAGATCGCGCCCAGATGCACGTATTCGCAGGCGGTGCGGCCGAGATTGTCCCAGGCCTCCAGCGCCACCTGCTGGTGCCAAGCCTCGTCCCGCTCCGGGAAGGAGGCGCGGATGTTCTCCAGCGCGATGCGATGCTGCTTGAAGAGCGGGCCGAGCTTCCGGGCCACGGCGGCGCCGAAGCGCGGGCCGCGGTCCGGCCCCATGGCGCGCATGGCCGCGAACGCGCCGCGCACCAGCAGGGCCAGTGCCTGGTCGCGCCATTGCAGGGCGCGGAGCTGGGCCTTGCGCCAGCGGTAGCGGAGTTCCGGGGTCACGGTCTCGGCTTTACAGCGTCACCACGATCTTGCCGAAGACCCGGCGGCTTTCCAGCCGGTCCAGCCCCTCGGTGAAGCGCTCCAGCGGGATCACCGTGTCCAGCACCGGGGTCATGCCGCCCGCCATCTTGGCGAGGCCATCGGCCACGTTGCGCATCGAGGCACCGAAGGAGCCGAAGATCCGGAGCTGGCGCTGGAAGATCATCATCAGGTTGGTCTCGGCCGAGACGCCGGAGGTCGAGCCGCAGGTGACCAGCCGCCCGCCCATCCGCAGCGACAGCAGCGAGCCCGCCCAGGTGGAGGCACCGACATGCTCGAACACCACGTCCACGCCCCGCTTGCCCGTGACGCGCCGGGCGACGGTGGGGAAGTTCTGGGTGTTGTAGTTCACCACATGGTCGGCGCCGAGCGCCTTCGCCTTCGCGCATTTCTCGTCGTCACCCGCCGTGGCGATGACGGTGCAGCCGATGGCCTTGGCCTCCTTGATCGCCACCGTGCCGATGCCCGAGCCCGCGGCCTGGATCAGGATCGTCTCGCCCGGCTCCAGCCTCGCATTGTCGAAGAGCATGTGCTCGACGGTGGAGAAGGTGATGGTGGCGCAGGCGGCGTCGTTCGTGGCGACATTCTCCGGCACGCGGATCAGCAGCCGCGCGGGGATGTTCACCAGTTCCTGTGCGAAGCCGTCGAGATGGAAGCCCATCACGCCGCCGACATTCTCGCAGAGGTTGTCGCGCCCCTCGCGGCAGGCCCGGCAATGGCCGCAGGTGAGCGCGCCATAGGGCGCCACGCGGTCCCCCGCCCGCCAGCCCGTCACGCCCTCGCCGGCGGAGACCACCTCGGCCACCGCTTCGGCGCCCGTCACCAGCGGCAGGTTGCGCCTGGCGAAGGCCATGCCGCGCCAGCCCCAGACGTCGATATGGTTCAGCGCCACCGCCAGCGGGCGGATCTGCACCTCCCCCGGGCCGGGCGGCGGGGGCGGGGCGATGTCGTCGATCCGCAGGTCGCGGTCGCCATGCAGGCGCAGGGCGCGCATCAGCGGGCACTCCGATTCACGTTACGCATCAGCGTGGCTCCGCCGAGAGGACGAGGCAGGTGTTCTGCCCGCCGAAACCGAAGGAGTTGGACAGCACATGCGTCACCCGGGCGTCGCGCGCCACGTTCGGCACCACGTCCAGGGTGATGCTCGGATCGGGCTCGTCGTGGTTGATGGTGGGCGGCAGGCGGCCGTCGCGGATGGTGAGCAGCGAAAACACCGCCTCCAGCGCCCCGGCGGCCGAGAGGGTATGGCCGATCATCGACTTGTTGGAGGAGATGGGCGGCGCGTCCTCGCCGAAGACGGCGCGCATGCCGAGATTCTCCATCTTGTCGTTCTCGGGCGTGCCGGTGCCGTGCGCGTTGACGTAGGAGATGTCCTCAGGCTTCAGCCCGGCATCGGACAGCGCCACGCGCATGGCGCCGATCACCGCGTTGCCGTCCGGGTTGGAGCGGGTGCGGTGGAAGCTGTCGGCCCGCTCGCCGCAACCGGAAACGAGGCCGAGGATACGGGCGCCGCGCGCCACGGCGCTGTCATAGTCCTCCAGCACCAGCGCCGCCGCGCCCTCGCTCATCACGAAGCCCGCACGGTTCTTCTCGAAGGGGCGGGAGGCCTTCTCCGGTTCCTCGTTGCGGGTGGACAGGGCCGAGAGCAGCGAGAAGCGGATCAGCGATTCCGGCTGCACCGTGCCATCCGCGCCCACCGCGATGCAGGCCGTGGCCTCGCCGCGCTGGATGGCCTCCACGCCGAGCTGGATCGAGGAGGCGCCGGTGGCACAGGCGGTGGTGATGGCCACCGGGGCGCCGCGCGTGCCGAAGCGCTCGGCCAGGCGCTCGCCGATGCCGCCATAGAGGATGCGCTCGTGGATCTCCGGGTGGCCGATCGCCGCACGGGTCATCGCGGCATAGCCGGGGCCGGCCTCGCGGGCGAGGGTGAAGCGTTCCGGCCATTCCATCTCCACCGGCGGCATGCCGAGGAAGAGCGGGCCGGGAAAGCTGCCCGGCTGGCCCAGCGCGGCCATCTCCAGCGCCTCCTGCACGGCGATCGCGGCGATGCGCTCCACGCGGACGGGGGTGGAATAGGGCTCGTGCCCGGCTTCCTCCGGCAGGTCCACCGTGCCGGCGATGCTGGTCCGCAGGTGCTCGGTGGGGAAGCGGGTGATCCGGCGCAGGCCCGAACGGCCGGCCAGCAGCGCGGACCAGCTTTCCGCCACGCCGAAGCCCAGCGGGGTGACGGCGCCGATGCCGGTGACGGCGACCATGGGCCGCCCGAGATGGTCCTGCATGCCGCTCACGCCTTCGCTTTCGACAGGCTGGCCAGGGCCTCGCCGCGCCACTGGCCGAAGCCGGTGACGAGGATCCGCCGGGGCGCCGCGGCCTCGGCCGTTTCCGGGTCCGCCGGGTCGATCGGCGGATAGAAGCCGTCGCGCGACAGCGCCAGCGCCGCCAGGGCGGTGTTCACCATGAAGGCGCCTTCCAGCCCATGCCCGATCAGGCTGCCGGTCCGGCGCGGCACCACCCGCTCCCCGCCCTCGCCGAGCGAGGCCAGGAAGCGCTCCTCCTCGGCCCAGGCGGCGGGGGCGCCGGAGGCGCCGGAGATCACCGCGCGGGCCGGGCCGCCCACCAGCGGCAGCAGCGCCGTGGCCGATGCGGCGGACTGGCCCGGGGTGGAGCGGCGGGCGGAATCCGTGGCCACGGCATCGAGCCGGGCCAGCGCCCTGGCGCCGCGCGCGCGGGCATGGTCGGCGGCTTCCAGCACGAGATAGGCGGCCATGGAGCCCAGCACCATGCCGCCGCCCTCGCGCTCGGACAGGGGGCGGAACCCGCCCTGCCAGAGGCCGCTGCGGGCATAGAGGATCAGCATGTCCCAGCGCGAGGCGGCGAAGCCGCCGCCGACCAGGGCGATCTCGCCGCGCCCTTCGCTGATCCGCGCCCGGGCGATGCGCAGCGCGTCGGCCGCGGCCACCTCCTCCCCCATCAGGGTGCGGGAGGAACCGGTGACGCCGTGCACGATGGAGATGTTGCCGGCCACGAGGTTGGAGAGCTGCGCCAGGAACAGCGTCGGCCGCAGGCCGGTGGCCAGCATCTCGTTCAGCCGGGCGCCCCCGTCATTGCTCTGGGCCAAGCTTTGGGCCAGTTCCGCGGTGATCTGCTCGTCCAGCGCCACGTCGCGCTCGCCGCCGCCGGCGGCCACCACCAGATGCGTCTCGCCCACCAGGTCGCGCGCCCCGGCATCGTCCAGCGCGAGGCCGGCGGCATAGGTGTTGAGGCGCTGCCAGGGCTCCATCTGCCGCTGGTCGCCCCGCTTGGGGATCTGCCGGTCGAGGTCCAGGGCGGGAAGGGGATGCACCATCCAGGGCGCGAAGCCCGTCTCGTCCAGCACCGGGCGGCGGTCCGGCGCGTGCAGCGCTTCCCAGTGCGTGTCGCTTCCCTCGCCCAGCGAGGTGACGAGGCCGATGCCGGTGATGACGACGTCGCGCTGACGCATCAGCTGGTGGCTCCCTGAGCGGAGGGCTGGGCGGCCAGGATCTCGTTCAGCCCGATATCGGCGGCGCGCTCGCGCATCGCCCTCTCCAGATCCGGCGCGGGGAAGGGCATGATGCGCAGCATGATCTCCGCGTCGCAGAGGCGCTTGCCGCCGCTCTCGATGCGCGCCGCGGTCACGGCATAGCCGGAGCCGTCATGCGCGATCCGGGCGGTGACATCGAGCCGCGCGCCCGGCCCGACGAAGGAGCGGAACTTCGCCTCCTTCACCGAGGACAGGAAGGGCATGGCCGAGAGGCCGTTGCGCGCCAGCAGCAGCCAGCCCGCGGCCTGGGCCATGGTTTCCACCAGCAGCACGCCCGGCACCAGCGGATGGCCGGGGAAATGCCCCTCGAAGACCGGCGAGGCGTCCGGCACGGTGCTTTCCACCGCGATGGCGTCGCCATCGAAGGACCGCACCCGGTCCACCATCATGAAGTATTCCAGGCGCACCGGCGTCCTCCGTCTCTGGCCGTCCTGTCCGGCGGTGCCGGGAGGCTTGGGCGTCAGGCGCCCTTGGCCGCCACCAGTTCCTCGACCCGGGTGGCGAGGTTCTTCATGACGAAGTACTGCTCGGCCGGGGCGGTGCCGGCATTCACGTCCTGCGTCCACTTCTCGACAGGCACCTTGATGCCGAACTCCTTGTCGATCGCGAAGACGATGTCGAGGAAGTCCAGGCTGTCGATGCCCAGATCGTCGATCACATGGCTGTCGGGCGTGATCTTGTCGCGGGGGACTTCGGAATTGGCGGCGATGATGTCGGCGATGCGCTCGAAGGCCGAGGCCATGGACGGCTCCTGAATGGGCAAGGGTCGCCGCCCGTACCCCCGGTTCGGGGGAAATCCCAGCCGGGAAAACGAGGGCGTCGGTCGGATTAGGGAGCGGGTGATGGACCGGAATGGGGGCGGGTGTCCATAGGGCTTGCGGCCCCGCCCTTTTCCAGGGGCGCCCCGTGGGCCGGACGGCCCCGGCAGGCCGCGGGGACAAGGTTATCCGCTCCGCGGCGGATCGCCGCGGGGCGCCACCGCCAGACGGCGCGGAGCCGTTCCCCGGACACATGCGATCGGGCTTCCGCGGCGGAGGCATGTGACCCGGGCAGGCCCTAGCCATCACGGCCGCTCCCCGGCCGCCGCCAGCCCTCCTGGGCCAGCACCCAGGCTTCCTGTTCCGGTGTCTCGATCGCCCCCGGTCTTGCCCGCCGCACCTGCGCGATGGCCTCGGGCGCCGACAGCCCCCTGGCCAGCAGCAGCGCGGCGGCCAGGGTGCCGGAACGGCCCCGCCCGCCCCAGCAGTGGATCGCCACCCTTTCCCCGGCATCGAGCCGTTCCAGGGTCTGGCCCGCCAGCACCCTCCAGGCCGGCCCCGGGGCGGGGATGCCATAATCCGGGATGGGAAAGCGGACCCAGCCGATACGCGCGCGGGCAAGCCGCGCCTCCAGCGCCGCGGCATCGGGGAACTCGCGCGGTTCGCAGAGGCTGAGCAGCCAGTTCGCCCCCCAGCGCCGCAGGGCGGCCACATCGGCGGTGAGATCGCCATGGCGGCCCGGGCACTGCATGGCGGCCAGCGCGCCCGGCGGCGGCCAGGGCAGGGGCGTCAACTCCGGGGGCGGCGGATGGGCGGAAAGGGGACCGGTCTCGATGGCGGCATGTCTCCGGGCAGGTCAGGCGCCGGGCCGAACCGGGGCGAGGAGGCGCAGGGCCCGGTCCGCCAGCAGGGCCAGCCAGGCGGTGAAGATGCCACCCTGCAGCACCCAGGCGGGATTGCCGTTCGACAGGCCGACCACGATGGGCGTGCCCAGGCAGCGCGCCCCGGCGACCGCCCCCACCGCCGCCGTGGCGATGGACAGCACCACCGCGACGCGCAGGCCGGACAGGATCACCGGCAGGGCCAGCGGAAGCTCGACCTGGAAAAGCTGCCGCGCCGGGCCCAGGCCGAGCCCCTGGGCGGCGTCACGCACCGGGCCGGGCACGGCGTCCAGCCCCCCGCCGCCGCACGCATCACCGGCAGGGCGGCGTAGAGCACCAGGGCCAGCAGGGTGGGCGCGGCGCCGAAGCCCAGCAGCGGCAGGGCCAGCGCGATCACCGCCACCGGCGGCACCGACTGGGCCAGGGAGAAGAGCGCGTCCAGCAGCGGCCGCAGCCGGCGCCCGGCGGGGCGGCTGGCCAGCACGCCCGCCGCCAGCCCCAGCGCGGTCGCCATCAGCGCCGCGCCCAGCGACAGGGCAAGGTGGCTGCCGAGCAGGACGAACCAGCTTTCCGAGGTCCAGACCGGCCGCGACACCTCCGGGAAGAGGCCGCCCCAGAGCGCGCCCAGATGCGGCGCGGCCAGCAGGGCCAGCAGGAACAGCGCCGCCTCGGCCATGAGGCGCGGCAGGCGGCGCCTCATGGCGGCGCCCGGTCGCCGGACATGACCGGGGACAGCAGGTCACCCAGATGCAGGATGCGCGGAGGGCCGGCTTCCTCCGCCTCCAGCACGAGGCGGTCCGTGCGCCGGTCCAGCATCAGCAGCAGGGCCTGCTTCAGCGTGGCATCCGCCGGCAGCAGGGGCAGGTCCCGCTCCCCGGGTTCCGCCGCGACACGCGCATGGCGGCGGGCGGGCTGGGTGGCGAGGCGGTGGAAGGCCAGCGCCTCCTCGCCCAGCAGCTCGCGCACCGCGCCATCCGCCTGCCGCTCCAGCACCTCGGCGGGGGTGCCGCTGGCCACCAGCTTCCCGTCCCGCAGCACGGCGAGCTGGTCGGCCAGGGTCAGAGCCTCCTCCACGTCATGCGTCACGAAGAGGATGGTCTTGCCGGTGCGGGCATGGATGGCCCGCATCTCCCGCTGCAGGCTGCGGCGGATGCTGGGGTCGAGGGCGGAGAAGGGCTCGTCCATCAGCAGCACCGGCGGGTCCGCCGCCAGGGCCCGGGCCAGCCCGACCCGCTGCGCCTGCCCGCCGGACAACTCGTGCGGCCAGCGTTCCGCGAAGCGCTCCGGGTCCAGCCCCACCAGTTGCAGCAGCTCCTCCACCCGCCGGGCGATCCGCGCCGCGTCCCAGCCCAGCAGCCGGGGCACGGTGGCGACGTTCTCCGCCACCCGCCAGTGCGGAAACAGCCCGACCGACTGGATCACATAGCCGATGCCCCGGCGCAGCGCTTCCGGATCGGCCTGGGCGACGTCGCGCCCGTCCAGCGTCACGCGCCCGCCATCCGGCCGCACCAGCCGGTTCACCATCCGCATCAGCGTGGACTTGCCGGAGCCCGATTCCCCCAGCAGCACGCAGAAGCGCCCGTTCCGGATCTCCAGGCTCACGGCATCCACGGCGCGGCGGGTGCCATAGGTCTTGGTGGCCCCCTCGAAGCGGATCACGACGCAGCCCCCTGGCGCCGGGCCAGCCAGGCCTGCACCGCCGCCAGCCCGGCATCCGCCGCCAGGGACAGCGCCACCACCGGCAGCACGCCGAGCAGGATCAGGTCCGTCGCCAACTGGCCGACACCCAAGAAGACCAGCCGCCCCAGCCCCCCGCCGCCGATCAGCGCGGCCAGGGTGGCGAGGCCGATCGCCTGGATCACCGCCGTCCGCACCCCGCCCAGCACGATCCCTGCGCCGAGCGGCAGCCGCACGCGCCAGAGGATCTGCGACGGGCCGAGCCCCTGGCCGGTGGCCGCATCCAGCACCGGGGCGGGGACGGCGCGCAGCCCGGACAGCAGCCCGGCCGCCAGGGGCAGCAGCAGGTAGCCGCCGATCGCCAGCACCGCTGGGGCGGGCCCGATCCCGCCGATGCCGAGACTGCGCAGCACGGGAAAGGCGGTGGCGAGAGCCGCCAGCGGCGCCATCAGCAGGCCGAACAGGGCGATGGAGGGCACCACCTGCAAGCCGTTGGCGAGGCCCATCAGCGCGGCCTCCAGCCTGGGCCGCCGCAGCGCCAGAACCGAGAGCGGGACCGCCACCAGCGCCGCCAGCAGCAGCGCGGCGGCAGCGATGAAGACATGTTCCACCAGGGCACCGCGCAGCTCGGCGCCCCGCGAGGCGGCCTCCCGCAGCAGGGACAGGGCATCGAGCGTGCCGCTGCCCACCAGCAGCACGAGGCCCAGGCCAAGGCCCAGCAGGAAGCGCCCCGGCGTGCCGCCGCGCCCGGCGGCGCAGCAACCGGCGGCCAGGGCGGACAGCAGCAGGCCGACCCAGACCCCGGCGGCGGGTGCCGCCCGGGCGACGGAGGAGGCGTCCCGCAGGGCTGCCGCCGCTCCCAGCCCCGTGGCCGCCAGCATGGCGAGTGCGGCCAGGGCTACCATCGCCTCGGCCCAGGGCAGCAGCGCCGCGCGCCGGGCAAGGATCGCGGCGCCCAGGGCGGAAAGCAGGAAGACCGCCACGGCCGCCCAGACGGATGGCGTCAGCGGCAGCGCCACCGGGCGTGGGGAAACCAGCCGGTTCGGCGCCACCGAGAGCCAACCCAGCAGGAAGGGCGAAAGGGCCGCCAGGGCCAGGAGGACGCCCGCTGCCAGGGCCTCGCGCGGGATCGGGGCTGCGGCCGCCCGGTCACGGAGCGCCGGCAGCGCCGCGCTGCGGGCCATTCAGCGCGCCGCGCCGAGACTGCGCAGATGCGCCTGCGCCACGTCGCGCGGGTTGGCACCCTCCACCACGACCTTGGCGTTCAGCGTCTGGAGCACCTCCAGGCTGAGGGAGTCGAAGACCGGCTTCAGCCAGTCGCCCATCTTCGGATGGGCGTCGAACACCGCCTGACGTACCACCGGCGCGGGGCGATAGACGATCTGCGCCCCCTTCGGGTCGGCCAGGACCTTCAGCTCCAGCGCCTGGATCGCGCCGTCGGTGCCATAGACCATGGCGGCGTTCACGCCGTTCAGCCGCTCCGCCGCGGCGCGCATCGTCACCGCCGTGTCGCCGCCGGCCAGGACCAGCAGCCGCCCGGGCGGCAGAGTGAAGCCATAGGCCTTCTGGAAGGCGGGCAGGGCGGCCGGGCTTTCCACGAATTCCGCCGAAGCGGCCAGCTTGAAGGCGCCATCGCCGCTCAGATGGCGGGCAAGGTCCTCCAGGCTTTCCAGCTTCGCGCTCTTCGCCAGATCCTGCCGCACGGCGATGGCCCAGGTGTTGTTGGCCGAGCCGGGCGTCAGCCAGACCAGCCTGTTGCGCTCCAGGTCCAGTGTCCGGACCTTCTCCGCCCCCGCCTGCGGATCGTGCCAGGCGGGATCGTCCTCCATCTGGAAGAAGAAGGCGCCGTTGCCCGTGTATTCGGGATAGACGTCCACCTCCCCGTTCAGGATGGCGGCGCGCAGGATGCGGGTCGGCCCCAGTTGCAGCTTGCGCTCGACCGCCACCCCCTGCGCCTCCAGCACCAGGGCGATCATCTGGCCGAGCAGGGCGCTTTCCGTATCCAGCTTCGACCCCACCACGACCGGCCGTCCGGAGGCGGCCTGCGCGCGGACGCGGCCGGGCAGGATGGCGGGCAGGGAAAGGGCAAGGCCAGCCAGGAGGATGGCGCGGCGGGAGAGGGCGGGGGTCATCCAGGGCTCCTCGCATCTCGCCCGGAGCCCCGGGCGGCATGGCGCACCCACGGCGGGAGGGCCGGGGACAGACGGTTACATAGCCCGCGGCCATGCCGGCGTAAGATGGCAGGAGCGCATCCGCCGCACACGCCTTAGCGATGACACCCTGCCGGATACGGTTGCGCGGAGCCTCATTTCCGGATGGACGCCCGGTTCAGGCCGGAGCCCGCGGCCTGGCGCACCTTCGGAAGGACTCGAACTCCGGTCTCCTTCGGGCTGCCGGATCGGGGACCGACGTCCGCTGCGAGGAATGGTAGGGGCGGCCGGACTCGAACCGGCAAGCCTGTGAAGGCAAACGATTTTGAGTCGTTCGTGTCTACCGTTCCACCACGCCCCCGAATGCCGAGAGGGCCCCTGAAGCGGCGTCGGCCACCTCGGAGGGCCCCCGTTGGCGGCGGGAGATTTAAGGGAAGCGGAGGCACAGTCAACCGCAACCGGAGCCGGGGAAGCGGCCGGTTCCCCACGGGTGTCCGCTCCTCCGCAACCACCGCCCGGGGCGGGTGCTTTCCAGCCTGTCCCGGCATGGAGGCGAGAGGGGATGGCGGGTTTCATCGGGCGCTGGCTTTCCGATTCGCTGCGGATCGGGTTGGCCCTGGTCCTGGGAGTGGCGGCGATGCAGGTCCCGGCACTGACGCATGCCTATGACACGGCCCTGCAGCAGGTGAGCGGGGACGCGCGGCGCGACATCGAGCAACGCAAGGAGAAGGCACGGCAGTTCTACGGGCTGGCGACCGGCACGGACGAGGGTGTCATCGCGGCCTTGCGGCAGGCCGAGCCGTCGAATGCCGAGGGGTTGGCCGTCTCGGTCGCCAAGGCGGAGACGTTGCGCCGGGCGCATGAGCGGATCGAGCGTGCGCCGCCGCTGCTGCAGCCGCTGGACGCGGCCTGGGACCTGATCAGCGAGCCCGATGCCGACAAGCGCGCCGTGCTGCGGACGGCGGTCGACACGCACGTGCCGCAAGTCATCCTCGGCAGCGCCGCCGCCACCTACGGGCTTTGCGGCCTGGTCCTGGGCCTGTTCCTGGCGCAGGCCCTGATCTCTCTGCCGGGCAGCCTCGCGCGGCGCAGGCGGCGGCGTCCCTTGCCCGCCTGACGGCGCGGACGCAGCGTGGCGGCCATGATTCGCCGCTCCTCCCTGTCGCTGGCCGTGCTCGCCGCCGCCGCGCCCCTGGCCGCCCTGGCGTCCGAAACCTTCCTGGGCCTCGCCCCCTGCGCCCTCTGCCTGTGGCAGCGCTGGCCCTACTGGGTGGCGGCGGTGCTGGCCCTGCTGGCCGCCTTCCTGCGATCGCGTGGCCTGCTGGCTCTGGCGGCCCTCGCCGTGCTGGTGTCGGGCGGCCTCGCCGTGCTGCATATCGGGGTGGAGCAGCAGTGGTGGCCGTCGCCCCTTCCATCTTGCCAGGCTCCCGCGGCCACGCTGGGGCTGAGCGTGGACGACATGCTGAAGGCCATGGCGGCCAAGCCCGACAAGCCCTGCGACGCGCCGACCTATGTGATCCCCGGACTGCCTGTCACCATTGCCCAGTTGAACCTGCTTTACGCGCTTCTGTTGGGCGGCTTCGGGCTTCGGCAGGCGCTGCGCCGCGACGCCTGACCGGCGCCGGTCCGGGGGCGGAGGGCACCGCCTTCGGGCCAAGGGAGCCGGCCTGAACCTGTCCGGCCGGCAATCTGGCCCGGCCGGAAATGGCCGGGCATCGAGCTTGGTGATGTCCATTTTTTGCGTGTGGACGACAATAATCCCCAAATGTGGGTGAATGACTTCCAATCGTAGCCATAAATAGAACAAATGAGGAACAAATCGTTACCAGGAACCCTCGAAACATGAATTTCACGAATTCCTGATTAATCCCTCTCGCATTTGTGTTTGTTGATGCTACCTAGGGTTGTAAGCGGATAAGGGATTGCACCTGGCAAGGGTGTCTGCCTCTGCCCCGCATGGAAGAATTTTGTCCTTAAATACAACCATGGGTTGCAAAGATGGCGAGCACGACGGCTTCCCGCGCCGGGGATTTCATCGATTCCCTTGGTGTCAACATCCACTCCCAGTTCTACGACACGCCCTACTACGACATCGATCAGGTGCTGGCCTCGCTCCAGTATCTGGGCATCGGCAGCGTGCGCGACGCCACGGGCTATGCCTCGCTGCAGCTCGACCGGCTGGCCTATCTCGGTGAGAACGGCATCAAGCTCGACATGATGGTGGGTGTTCAGGGCGACACCTACGCCAACCAGTTCGCCCTGGTGGAAAAGCTCGCGCCCTATCTGCGCAGCCTGGAAGGCCCGAACGAGGTCAACTACTGGGAGGCCACGCTGAACGGCGTGGGCGGCATCGCCGGCGCCCGGGCGGTGCAGAAGCTGATCGCCGACTATGTGAGCTCCAGCGCCGCGCTGAAGGACGTGCCGATCATCAACTTCAGCGTCGCGGCCTCGGATTCCGGCAGCTTCGCGGCCTATGGCGACAACTCGGCCAATGCCGATTACGGCAACGCGCATATCTACTACGGCGGCGGCGCGACCTCCTACTCCGTGCTCAGCACCTATGTGCCGATGGCCAACCAGATGAATCCGGGCCAGCAGATGGTCATCACGGAATCAGGTTATCCGACACAGACCTCCGGCGCGGGCAACCAGGGTGTGAGCGAGGCGGTCCAGGCCAAGTACACGCTGAACCTGCTGCTGGACACCTACAAGCTCGGCTATGCGGCGACCTATCTCTACGAACTCGTGGACTCCTTCCAGGACCCCACCGACACCAACCAGGAGGCGCATTACGGCCTCTTCAACTACGACTGGTCGGCCAAGCCCGTGGCGGTGGCCATCCACAACCTGACCACCATCCTGTCCGACACCGGCAGCACGGCGGAAAGCTTCACCACCGGTACGCTGGGCTACTCGGTCTCGGGCCTGCCCGCTACGGGCAACACACTGCTGCTGGAGAAGTCCTCCGGCACCTACGAGCTGGCGGTGTGGAACGAGCAGAAGCTCTGGGACAGCGCCACCCTCAGCGAGATCGCGGCCAAGAGCACCACGGTCACCGTGACCCTCGACCACACCTTCGGCACCGTGAAGGTCTATGACCCGCTGCTCGGCACCGACGCCCAGAGCATCTACTCGAACGTCAGCCAGCTCCAGATCAGCCTGACCGACCATCCGCTGGTCATCGAGATGGCGGATGCCAAGAGCGTCGCCATCTCGCCGGGTGGCACCACCAGCACGACCGACGCGCACACGATCACGCTGAAGCTGTCCGGAGACAGCTGGCAGGGCGATGCCCAGGTGAAGGTCTTCATCGACGGCGTGGCGATGAGCGACACGGTCACCGTGACCGCCCAGCACGGCAGTGGCCAGACCCAGGACCTGACGCTGAGCGGCCATTGGGATGCCGGCGCCCACACCATCTCGGTGCAGTTCCTGAACGACGCCTATGGCGGCACGGCCGGCACCGACCGGAACGCCTATGTCGACCAGATCCTCGTGGACGGCAACGAGTTGCTGACCAGCGCCTCCTGGCTGACCTACAACCGCACGATCGACTACGCCGTCTCCCTGACCGACCAGCTCGTGGCGGGCAAGACGCCGGTCACGATCAGCAGCGCGGTGAGCACCACCCTCGCCTCCACGGCGGACAACCTGGTGCTGACGGGCTCCGCCGCGCTCAAGGGTGTCGGCAACGCGCTGGACAACACGATCACCGCGAACGATGCGGGCAACAATCTTTATGGCAAGGACGGGGCGGATACGCTGAACGGCGGCGCCGGCAACGACTACCTCGATGGCGGCACCGGCGCGGATCACATGGCGGGCGGCCTGGGTAACGATATCTATGTGGTGGACAATGCCGGCGACGTGGTGACCGAGGCGGCCAATGGCGGCGACGACAGGGTCTATGCCTCGATCAGCTACACCCTGACCGACAATGTCGAGCGTCTGACCCTGAAGGCTGCCGGCCTGACCGGCACCGGCAACGCCCAGGACAATATCCTCTACGGCAGCGACGGTGCCGATACGCTGAAGGGCATGGCGGGCAATGACACGCTCTACGGCAATGCCGGCAACGACACGCTGGAGGGCGGCGACGGCAACGACACCCTGAATGGCGGCACCGGCGCGGACCGCATGACCGGCGGTGCGGGCAACGATGCCTATATCGTGGACAATGCCGGCGACGTGGTAGTTGAGGCGGCCAATGGCGGCGACGACCGGGTCTATGCTTCGATCAGCTACACCTTGACCGACAATGTCGAGCGACTGAGCCTGACGGTCTCCGGCCTGACCGGCACCGGTAACGCCCTCGACAACATTCTTTACGGCAGCGACGGCAAGGACGTGCTGAAGGGCATGGCGGGCAACGACACCCTCTATGGCTATGCCGGCAACGACACGCTGATCGGCGGAGCAGGCAATGACGTGCTCTTGGGCGGCGCCGGGGCCGACACCTTCCTCTTCCTGAAGAGCGACGGTGCCGGCCGCGACACGGTCGTGGACTTCAGCCATGCCGAGGGCGACGTCATCAAGCTGCAGGGCTTCGGCGTCGATAGCTGGGCCGAGGCCCATGCCGCGATGAAGCAGTCCGGCACCAATGTCATCATGACCCTCGATGGCGGGGAGGTCATCACCTTCAAGAACATGACCGTCGCCGGCTTCCACGCCAGCGACTTCCTGTTCGGCTGAGGATCGGTCCGCCGGTCCCGCGAGGCGCCCGTCCCATGGCCGGGCGCCTCATGCTGAGCGGACTGGCCCGTCAGCTCTCCAGCTCGCTGTCCCAGTACAGGTAGTCGCGCCAGCTCTGGTGGAGATAGTTCGGCGGAAAGGCCCGCCCATTGTCCTGCAATTCCCAGGAGGTGGGCTGGCGCGGCGCCACGCGCGGGATCATCTGGCAATCCCGGGGCAGGCGCGAGCCTTTGCGCAGGTTGCAGGGGCCGCAGGCGGTCACGACATTCTCCCAGGTCGTCCGCCCGCCGCGGGAGCGGGGGATCACATGATCGAAGGTCAGTTCCGGCGTGGGAAACCCGTCGCCGCAATACTGGCAGGAGAAGTGATCGCGCAGGAACACGTTGAAGCGCGTGAAGGCCGGCTTGCGCGCCGAGGGGATGTACTCCCGCAGTGCGATGACGCTCGGCAGCTTCATGGTGAGAGTCGGAGACCGCACCTCGTGCTCGTATTCGCTGAGCACGGAGACACGGTCCAGGAACACGGCCTTCACCGCATCCTGCCAGGACCAGAGCGACAACGGATAATAGGACAGCGGCCGAAAATCCGCGTTCAGCACCAGCGCTGGGAAAGTGTGACCACCGTCAGGCAAGTGTGGCTCCCCATCCCGGAGGGACGGGGCCACCAGCGCTGGGGCCTGTCCGGACGATCAGGCCCCAGATGAAGTGGCGCCGTCCGATGTGTGTGGCTGGTTTGCCATGCAGTGGGCCGGGCCGCAACAGCTTGTGCCGCAAAGGTCACGAAGGCTTCATGCAGCGCCGCAGGAAGGCCGCGCCCGCCATCATGCCATCCGGCGAGATGGTGTGGTCCACGCCCGGCTCGAACCGGGAATCCACCGGCACGCCGAGCTGCCGCAGCCGGAGTGCGGCACGGCGGGATGCCTCGGCGGGGACCACGGGGTCGGCCTCGCCATGCACCAGCAGGACCGGCGGGGGAGGGTGCACCAGCGCGTGCTCCAGCCCCTCCGGGTCCAGCAGCGCCCCCGCATAGGCGAGGATCGCGGCGGGCGGGCGGGGCAGGCGAAGCCCCGTATGGAGCGCCATCATGGCGCCCTGGGAAAAGCCGAGCAGCACCAGATCACCGTGATCCAGTCCCAGCCTTTCCAGCCAGAAGGCGATCCGGCGCGCCAGGAGCGGGGCGGCCGTCTGGATGGCGGGCACCAGCACGGCAGGGCGCCGGTCACCCAGGGAGAACCATTGCCGGCCGAAAGGCGCGCCGTCATAGGGTTCCGGTGCATCCGGCGCCAGGAAGAGCGCGTCCGGCAGGACCCCGCCCAGGGCGGGGGCGAAGGGCAGCAGATCGTCGCCCCGGGCGCCGACACCGTGCAGCAGCACCACCAGATGCCGGGGCGCCCGGCCCGAAGGCGGGCCCCAGCTCCGCACCACCGTGCCCTGCCCAGGCTCCGGCCCGTCCGGCAGGGTGTTGGAACTCTCCTGCGCCATTGCGCCTTCTCCTTCCTCGCTTTCCCTGGACGGAAAGCGGCGATAGAGCCTGCCCCGCCTGCCAGGCGTTCAGGATCCTCCGATGCCCCGCGAACCTCATCCCGCCGTATCGGACCAAGGCATCGCCGTCTCCGCGGCCGGAGCGCATCGCGTCGGAGCGGCGCCGTGACGGCGGAGGCGGTCACGCGCTTCGCACCGAGTCCGACGGGCTACCTGCATCTCGGCCATGTGCGCTCGGCCCTGCAAGGCTGGCGCGCGGCGCGGCAGGCGGGCGGGCGCTTCCTGCTTCGCATCGAGGATATCGACCCGACACGCTGCCGCCCCGAATACCGCGCGGCGATCGAGGAGGACTTGCGGGCGCTCGGGATGGACTGGGACGGTCCGGTGCGGGTGCAGTCCGGGCACCTGCCGGAATACCGCCGGGTCCTGGCCAGCCTGGCGCGGCGCGGCCTGCTCTACCCCTGCTTCTGCACCCGCGCCGAGATCGCGCGCGAGATCGCCCGCAGCGGCGCGGCCCCGCATCCGGGGGAAGCCGGACCGGAGGGGCCCGTCTATCCCGGCACCTGCCGCCGCCTGGACCCGGCGGAACGCGCCGGCCGCCTGTCGGCCGGGGAGCCGCACGCGCTGCGGCTGGACATGGCAGCCGCCCTCGCCACCCTGGATGGCCCGCTTTCCTACGAGGAACAGGGGCATGGCCGGGTCCGCTGCGAGCCGGCCCGCTTCGGCGACGTGGTGCTGGCGCGCAAGGATGCCCCGGCCTCCTACCACCTCTGCGTCACGCATGACGACGCGCTCCAGGGCGTGACGCTGGTGACGCGGGGCGAGGACCTGCGGGCCGCCACCGACATCCACCGTCTGCTGCAGGCGCTGATGGGCTGGCCGGAACCTCGCTACGCCCACCATCCGCTGCTGCTCGGGCCGGACGGGAAGCGTCTGGCGAAGCGAGACGGCGCGAAGCCGGTGCGGGAACTCCTGCGGGACGGGCTTTCCCCCGGGGAGATCCTGGCCCTGGCGGAAGGGGCCGCGACGGGCGGGACGGCACCCCCTGCTTGACGGGGCAGGGGGAAATATGCGCCCCCTCCGCGCATGGTTCCGCACCACACCACCCCGCCCTCGGCCGAGGACATCGCCAGCCTGGCCGAAACCGCCCTCTGCGCGTTGCCGGAGGAGTTGCGCATCTCCGTGCGCAACCTCGCCATCGCCGTGGAGGAGGTTCCCGACGAGGAGACCCTGGAGGAGATGGGGCTGGAGCATCCCTGGGAACTGACCGGCCTCTACCGTGGCGTGCCGCTGACGGAACGCTCCGCCAGCGACCTGCCGCGGGAACCCGACATGATCACGCTGTACCGGGAGCCGATCCTCGTGGAATGGGTGGAGACCGGCGGGGATCTTTTCCGGCTGGTGCGGAACGTCATCATCCACGAGGTCGGCCACCATTTCGGCTTCTCGGACGAGGAGATCGCCCGGCTGGAAGGCGAGGGGGACGAGGCCACGCCGGGCTGAGGCCGCTCCACCCCCTCGGGCAGGGCACGAGGCTGCCTGCGCGGCCCCGCCCCTTACCCTGTCCTCAGACGGGCTTCTCCGGCGAGCGCCCCGGCTCGTCCCGATGAGGGTCGGCCCCTTCCTTGCCGGTGCCGTAATCCTCGTCCGTCCGTTCCTGCTTCTGCCGGTCGGACTGGTCCTGTCCCTCGTTCGGCAGATTAGGGTCGTCGCCCCAGCTCCGCTCGTTCTGGCGCCGGGCGTGCTCCCAGTCCTCGCTCTGATCGACCGGCTTCTTCGGGTTGTTCATGACTCGTCTCCCTGGCGATATGCCTTCCGGTAACGCGGCAGTGGGGATTTGGCTCCCTCGCCGTGCCGTGCCGGGGTGGTTCCGGGGTCAGGGGAGCGGCCAGGGCGCCACGCGGCCACCCTGCCGGGAGAAGTTGGTCCATGTCCGGCAATCCACCAGCGCCCAGCCGGGGCCCGGGCTGTCCGAGAAGGGAACCGGCCCGCAGCGGCCGGTGCGCGCGAACCACCGGCCCCGTTCCGCCGTGTCGGGCAGGAAGGCGCCGTTGTTCCAGCGCTCCCACCGCACCATGCCGAGATCGCGGGCGAACCAGAAGCGTTCCAGATGATCGGAGGCGGCGATCTCCGTCCGGGCATAATGCTCGGAGACGATGGCCTCCACCGGCAGGCTCCCGGGCGTGGGGTCGTCGTGCCAGCGCATCGGCAGGGCGATCCGCGCCCGCCGCCAGCGGGTCAGGGCTTGGCCGAAATCGCGCGGGCAGGCATCGGGCGCGGAGGCGATGTTGATCGGCGCGATCCGCTCGGCCCAGCGGCCCTCGGGAACCTCGCCGGCGAAGGCCAGCCAGGCCGGCGCGGGGGGCTCGCCCGGGCGGCAGTCGGGGGAAAGGAACCATTGCAGCACGCCGGGCCGCCCGCCGTCCTGCGTGACCACGAAGCTCGCCTCCACCCCGCCGGGGCCCGGGCGGAGCAAGGCGGCCTGTCCGCCCTCGTCGGGCTCGAAGCGGCCGAACTCATGGCCCTGGAAGCCGCCGCCGATGTCGAAGGTCTGGATGATGGCGGGACGGCCCAGCAGCCGCCCGACCACGGCATCGGAGGCCATGTAGCCCTGGGGCCGGGCCACGGCGGCGGCGCTGTCGGGATAGTCGGTCTTGCGCCAGGGCAGCACCTCGTCGATCCGGGCCGGGCGGCGGCGGTCGCAGCCGGGCTCGAAGGGCAGGCGGCCGGGCACGGGACGTCCGGCATCGTCCAGGCAGACGGACTGCGCCAGGAAGGCCGTGGCCTCCGCCTCGCCCGGCCCGTCGCCGCCACTCTCCCGGGCGTCCGTGGCTCCGGCGGAAAGCGCCAGCAGCATGGCCAGCAGAATTCCTCGGAGGCGTGGGCCGGGCCGGGCCAGGGCGGCGCTCACCCCGCCAGCACCTCCCGCACCACCTGCCGCAGACGGGGGATGACCTCGGCCTCGAACCAGGGATTCTTCGCCGCCCAGGCCAGGGTGCGCCAGGAGGGATGGGGCAGGGGAAAGTGCCGGGGCAGGAACTCCTCATGCCGCCGCACCCGATCCGCCAGGCTGCCCGGCCCGAGCACGAGGCGCTGGGCGTAGCTGCCCACCAGCAGCCGGCAGCGGACCTCCGGCATCAGCGGCAGCAGGCGCGGATGCCAGAGCGGCGCGCATTCCGGCCGGGGCGGGGCATCGCCACCGCGCGGCAGGCGGCCGGGATAGCAGAAGCCCGTGGGCAGGATGGCGACGCGATCCGGATCGTAGAAGATCGCCTCGTCCAGCCCCAGCCAGTCGCGCAGCCGGATGCCCGAGGCATCCTGGAAGGGAATGCCGGACAGATGCGCCTTGGTGCCCGGGGCCTGGGAGGTGATCAGCAGACGCGCCCGCGTGCCCACCTGCAGGATCGGGCGTGGCCCCAGCGGCAGAACCGGGGCGCAGAGGGTGCAGGCGCGGGCCTGGGCCTCCACCCGTTTCAGGCCCAACGGGCCAGGACCTCCGACACCCATTCCGGCACCAGCCGCGTGGCCGGGCCGTGCCGGGCCTCGTCGAAGAGATGCGATCCGGCGGAAGGCTCCAGGTTCAGCTCCAGCGTGTCGGCGCGGTCCCGCACCCCGGCCACGAAGCCCGCCGCCGGATAGACGCTGCCGGAGGTGCCGATGGAGACGAAGAGGTCGCAGCCCTCCAGCGCCGCCTCGATCCGCGCCATGTGCAGCGGCATCTCGCCGAACCAGACCACGTTCGGCCGCATCCCGCCCGCCTGGGTGCAGGCGGGGCAGGCCGTGTCCGTGGAAAGATCATCCTCCCAGGGGGTGACCGCGCCGCAGCGGGTGCAGCGTGCCTCGCGCAGCGCGCCATGCATCTGCACGACGCGGCGGGAACCGGCCCGCCCATGCAGCCCGTCCACGTTCTGGGTGACCAGCAGGAAATCCCCAGGCCAGCGCGCGTCCAGCTCCGCCAGCGCGCGGTGCGCGGCATTGGGCTCGACCTCGCGCAGCCGGGCGCGGCGGGAATTGTAGAAGGCATGCACCCAGGCGGGGTCGCGGGCGAAGGCGGCGGGCTGGGCCACCTGCTCCAGCGGCACCTTGGCCCAGGTCCCGTCCCGGTCGCGATAGGTGGACAGGCCGGATTCCCGGCTGATCCCGGCACCGGTGAGGACGACGATCTTCGGCGGGGAAGCCATGCCCTTTTGGGACATGGCACCCCGCCGCCCGTCAAGCGGCCCGGCGGTCACGCTGCGGTGGGCGGGCCACTCAGGCCAGGGCGTACTCCACCTCCGGCGTATAGACCGAGTGCTCCTTGCCGAGCAGCGAGGAGAAGAGCGTGAACTGCTCCATCCGCACCGGCGGCGCGCGGAACAGGTTGTGCGCCTGGACATAGGAGACGAGCTTCGGCACCTCGGCCCGGTCCACCCGCGCCAGGGTGATGTGCGGCGCGAAGCGGCGGCGCTCCGGTTCCAGCCCCACGCGCTGCAGGGCGGTCTCCACCTTGGCCTGGAGATGCGACAGCGCCTCGGTACGCTCCACCCCGACCCAGA
Organism: Roseomonas gilardii; assembly: GCF_001941945.1. Lineage (NCBI taxonomy): Bacteria > Pseudomonadati > Pseudomonadota > Alphaproteobacteria > Acetobacterales > Roseomonadaceae > Roseomonas > Roseomonas gilardii. The sequence goes on from NZ_CP015583.1 coordinate 1,318,190, forward strand.
GGCTCTGGATCCGCCCCGCCTTCTCGAAGGTGCCGACGCCGCAGAGCGAGAGGTCGAAGGGGCGGGCACGGATGGCGGCGAGCGCCTCGTCCACCTCCTCGGCCCGCCAGCGCTCGATGGCCCCGATGAAGCGCAGGGTCAGGTGGTAGTTGTCGGGCGGCACCCATTTCGCCCCAGGGATGCCGCCGACAAGGCCGGCAAGCTGGTCGCGCAGCAATTCGGGCAGGGCGAGAGCCACAAACAGTCGCAACATCGGATCGGAAAGCCCCCATGGCGTCGTGACGGTGGTCGTGCGGGGGACTCGGCGGCCCCGCGGCTCTGGTGCGTCGGTCTTGGCTCCTGGCTGCCCGGTCCTCCCTCCTCCTTCTTCCCCCGGCTTCCCCTCGGCTGCCGCGTCAGCTCCCGCCGGAGGCCCCGGCGGGAAGGCGGGCGATCAGCTCCTCCACCGCGGGCCGCATCCGCTCCACCATCACCTTCACCCCCTGCGGGTTCGGATGGATGCGGTCGGCCTGGTTCAGCGCCAGATCCCCGGCCACGCCATCCAGCAGGAAGGGGTAGAACACCGCCTCTGGATGCGCCTTGGCCAGCCGCGCGAAGGCGCCGGAGAAGTCCCGCCCGTAATCGGCGCCGAGATTGGGCGGCGCCAGCATTCCCGCCAGCAGGGCCGGGATCTTCCGCGCCTTCAGCGTGTCCAGGATGGCGCCCAGATTGGCCTCGGTATCCCGCGGCTCGATCCCGCGCAGGCCGTCATTGCCGCCGAGCGCCACAATCACCGCATCCGGCGAATCGGCCAGCGCCCAGTCGAGGCGGGACCGCCCCCCGGCGGTGGTGTCGCCGGACACCCCGGCATCGGTCACCTGCACCGGACGGTCGGGCCGTGACAGCGCCGCCTGGAGCTGCGCGGGCAGCCCATCCTCCCGCGACAGCCCATAGGCGGCGGTGATGGAATCGCCCAACATCAACAACTTGACCGGCTTCGCCACCGCCCGGGCCGGCCGGGCGACCAGGAGCGGCAGCGTCATGGGCGCGGCCAGACACAAAGCGAAACGGGAAAGCCCCCTGTGCAGCGCAGCGCGCCGGGACAATCTCTGGGCGATGCCGGACATGATGACCTCCTCCTCGCCCCCCGCCGGACCTCTCGTCGAGGCCCGGCGCGTGACCTTCAACGTGGTTGCCAGCGGCGGACCGGTCAACATCCTCAAGGGGCTGGACCTCTCGATCCGGGCGGGGGAGGCGGTGGGCATCGTCGGCCCCTCCGGCTCCGGCAAGACCTCTCTGCTGATGCTGCTGGCGGGGCTGGAGCGGGCGAGTTCCGGCACGCTGCGCGTGGCGGGCCAGGATCTGGGCGCGCTGGACGAGGATTCGCTGGCGCGGCTGCGGCGGGACCGGATCGGCATCGTCTTCCAGGCCTTCCATCTCGTGCCCACCATGACGGCGCGGGAGAACGTGGCCGTGCCGCTGGAATTCGCCGGGCGCCGCGATGCCTTCGAGCGCGCGGAGGCGGCGCTGCGCGAGGTCGGACTCGGCCACCGGCTCGACCACTATCCGGGCCAGCTTTCGGGCGGCGAGCAGCAGCGCGTGGCCCTGGCGCGGGCCTTCGTGGGGGAGCCGGCGCTGCTTCTCGCCGACGAGCCTACCGGCAATCTCGACCGCGCGACCGGCGAGACGGTGATGAACCTGCTGTTCGGCCTGCGCCAGCGCCTCGGCACGACGCTGGTGCTGATCACCCATGATCCCGCCCTGGCGGACCGCTGCGAACGTCAGGTGCGGATCGAGGATGGGCGGATCGTGTCCGACACCGCCACCCATGGCGGGTCGCCCGGCCGGCAGTCCGACCCTGCGGAAGCCACGGGCGGCGCCGCGCTGGATCTCGGCGTCGCGGGCTCCCCCTCGGCATGAGCGCCTCGGCCTTTCCGGGACAGGCCGCCGGGGGCGGGGCCTCCGCCGGCACGCTGGCCCTGGCCTGGCGCCTGGCGCGGCGCGAGCTGCGCGGCGGGGTGAAGGGGCTGCGCATCGTCCTGGCCTGCCTGGCCCTGGGCGTCGCTGCCATCGCCGCCGTCGGCACCCTGCGCGCCGCCGTCGAGAGCGGGCTGGCGGCCGATGGCGCGCGGCTCCTGGGCGGCGACCTGGAGGTCCGGGCCTCGCAGCGCCCGATGCCGGAGGAGGGACGACGCTGGCTGGAGGCGCAGGGCGCGCGGGTCAGCGAGGTGGTCTCCATGCGCGCCATGGCGGTGGCCCCCCATGTGGTCCCGTTGGCGGCCCCGCAGGCGGCAGGCGGCGGAACAGCGCCCGCCGGTGCGGAGGCGGAGCCGCGCTCCGGCACCGACCGCTCGCTGGTGGAGCTGAAGGCGGTGGACGGCGCCTACCCGCTCTATGGCACGCTGGAACTCGACCCGCCCGGCCCGCCGGACCACCCGTTGGGCGACAGCCCCGACGCGGAGGGCCGCTGGCCGCTGGCGCTGGACCGTCTGGTGCTCGACCGGCTGGGCCTGAAGGTGGGCGACACGGTGCGGATCGGCGAGGCGCGCTTCGTGCTGCGCGGCACCGTGGCCTCCGAGCCCGACAAGGTGGCCAGCGCCTTCCAGTTCGGGCCGCGCGCCATCGTCCCGCTCGCCGCCATCCCGGCGACGCAGCTCGTCCAGCCCGGCTCGCTCGTGACCTATGCCTATCGCCTCCGCCTGCCGCCGGGGACGGACGAGGCGCGCTTCACCGCCGCGCTGCGCGCCCAGAGCTTCGCCGACAGCGGCTGGCGCATCCGCGATGCCTCGGACGGCGCGCCGGGCGTGGGGCGCTTCGTGGACAATGCCGCCTCCTTCCTCACCCTGGCCGGGCTGACGGCGCTGCTGGTCGGCGGCATCGGCGTGGCCACCGGCGTGCGTGCCTGGCTGGACCGGCGCGCGCGGACCATCGCCACGCTGCGCTGCCTCGGTGCCCCGGCGCGCGTGATCTTCGCCACCTACCTGCTGCAGCTCCTGGTGCTCTCCGCGCTGGGGATCGCGATCGGCCTGCTGGGCGGCACGGGGCTGACCTGGCTGGCGGCCAAAGCCCTGGCCGGGGTGCTGCCGGTTCCGCCGCGCTTCGGCTTCTATCCGCTGCCGCTGCTCGTGGCGGCGGTCTATGGCCTGCTCGCGGCGCTCGCCTTCTCGCTCTGGCCACTGGGGCGGGCGCGGGAGATCCCCGGCGCGGCCCTGTTCCGCGATGTCGTGCAGCCCGTGGCCGGGCGCCCGCGCCTTTGGCTGCTGCTGGTGAACGGGATCATGATCGCCCTGCTGGTGGCGTTGGTCGTGCTCAGCTCCGAGCAGAAGCTCTTCGCCCTCTGGTTCTGCCTGGGCGCGGCGGTGACGCTGGCATTGTTCCGGGGCGGGGCCTGGGCGCTCCAGGCGCTGGCGCGGCGTTTCCGGGGCGTGCGGCGCCCCGAGCTGCGGCTGGGCCTCGCCAACCTGCACCGCCCCGGCGCGCCGACCGCGCTGATGCTGGTCTCGCTGGGCATCGGGCTCACCACCCTGGCGGCAGTGGCGCTGATCGAGGGCAACCTGCGCCGCCAGATCGGCGAGCAGATCCCGAACGGCGCGCCGAGCTTCTTCTTCATCGACATCCAGAACGACCAGGCGCAGCGCTTCGACGCGCTGGTGCGCGGCCTGCCGGGCGTGCACGAGGAACAGCGCGTGCCCTCGCTGCGCGCCCGCATCGTGGCGGTGAAGGGAATCCCGGTGGAGCAGCTCCGGGTCAGCGAGGACTCCGCCTGGGCGCTGCGCGGCGACCGTGGCCTGACCTATGCCGCGACGCCGCCGGAGGGCACGCGCCTCACCGCCGGGCAGTGGTGGGCGCCGGACTACAAGGGGCCGCCGCTGGTCTCGCTCGACGCCAATCTCGCGCGCGGCTGGGGCGTCGGCCTCGGCGACACGGTGGCGCTGAACATCCTGGGCCGCGACCTGGAGTTCCGCATCGCCTCGCTGCGCGACATCGAGTGGCGGGGGCTGGGGCTGAACTTCGCCCTGGTGGCCTCGCCCGGCCTGCTGGAAGCCGCGCCCCACACGCATATCGCCACGATCCGCGCCGACCAGGCGGCGGAGGGCGGCATCCTGCGCGCCGTGACCGATGCCTTCCCCAACGTCACCGGCATCAGCGTGCGCGAGGCGCTGGACGCGCTGGGCGAGATGCTCGGGCAGCTCGCCATGGCCATGACCTCCACGGCGGCGCTGACGCTGATCGCCGGGGCGCTGGTGCTGGCCGGCGCGGTGGCGGCGGGACAGGCGCGGCGCATCCGCGACGCGGTGGTGCTCAAGACGCTGGGCGCCACGCGCGCGCAGATCCGCAATGCCTGGCTGGTGGAGTTTGGCCTGCTCGGCGTGACGGCGGGGCTGATCGCGGCGGCGGCCGGAACGCTCGCCTCCTGGGGTGTGGTGCGCTTCGTGATGCGCATGGACTGGGTCTTCCTGCCCGGCACGCTGCTGCTGACCGTGCTGGGTTGCGCCGTGCTCACCCTCGGCATGGGCTGGGTGGGCACCGCTCTGGCGCTGCGGGTGCGCCCGGCGCCGCTGCTGCGGAACGAATAGCACCGGGACAGGGGAGGGGGCTGCCCTGCCCCCTCTTTGCTATCGGGTACATGGGGATGGCGCCGTTGCCGGCGGCCGAATAGCGGAAGGGGCCGGATCGTGGAAGGAGCCGGGGCGGCGCGTCCGCCCCGGTCGCCTCAGCCCGCCGTCACATGCACGCCGGGGCGCTTCCCATCGTTCCAGCGCCCGCCGATGGCGCGCTCGATCTGCGCCGCCAGTTGCAGCAGCACCCCGTCGCCCGCCTGCCGCGTCTGCGCCTGGATGCCGAGCGGCAACCCGCTTTCCTGCCAGGCGAGGGGCAGGGAGATGGCCGGGATGCCGCAGAGGTTGGAGAGCGGCGTATAGGCGAAGTTGCGCCAGAGATTGCCGAACCAGTCATAGACATCCGGATTGTCGCTGATCGTCAGGTACTCGGTGGTGCCGATCACCGGCGTCGGCAGGGCGGTGATCGGGGTGAGGATGATGTCCCAGTCCTCGAAGAACTCCCCGAAGGCGCGGGAGGTGCTGTTGAACACCGCCTGCATCCGCGCCCGCTCGGTGAAGCTGGTGTTGATCCCCGCCTCCCAGATGCGGATGTTGATCGGCTCCACCTTGTCGGCCGGCGGGCGGTCGAGGCCCAGCGGCGCGATCAGGTTGTTCACCGTCTGCGCGAAGTTGCTGACGTAGCAGGTGGTCTGCGCGGCGAAGGCGGCGCGGAAATCCACCCGCGGCAGCGCCCATTCGACATGGTGGCCCAGGCTTTCCAGCAGCCGGCCCACGCGCTCCAGCTCCGCCACGAAATGCGGCACGCCGCGGTAGTCGCCCCATTCATGCGACAGCGCGATGCGCAGCGGCCTCGGGTCGCGCCGGATCAGCGACGAATAGGGCTCGTCCGCCTTCCAGTAGGGCATGAACTCGCCCGGCGCGCCGCCGCGGCAGGCATCGACGAAGAGCGCCGTGTCGCGGACGCTGCGGCTGTGGCAGCCCTGGATGGAGACGAGGCCGGTCAGGTCCGAGGCATAGGGCGCGATGGAGAAGACGCCGCGCGAAGGCTTCAGCCCGATATTGCCGGTGGCGCCCGCCGGGATGCGGATCGAGCCGCCGCCATCCGTGGCATGCGAGATCGGCAGCACCCCCGCCGCCACCGCCGCCGCCGTGCCGGCGGAGGAGCCGTTGGTGGTGTAGCCCGTGTTCCAGGGATTGCGCGTCACATACATCGCCGGGTTCTCGGCGGCGGAGCAGCAGCCGAATTCGGGCGTGGTGGTGCGCCCCAGGATGTTCAGCCCGGCGCGGCGGATCTGCCCGGCGAGGAAGCTGTCCGCCTGCGCCCGGTTCCCCTGCATGAGATGCGAGCCCATCTCCTGCAACCGTCCCTTCAGGGTGGGGCCGAGATCCTTCATCAGATAGGGCACGCCGGCGAAGGGGCCGTCCGGGGCGGTGCCATCCCGGAAGGGCTCGGCGACGAGATCCTCGAAGACCTCGACCACGGCGCAGAGTTCCGGGTTCACCTTGGCGATGCCGGCGGCGGCCTGGGCGGCGAGTTCGGCCGCGCTCACCTCGCCGGCCCGGACGCGATCGGCCAGCGCCACCGCGTCATGCTTCGCCCATTCGTCCCAGCTCATCGCCAGCGTCATGTCGCGCCCCATCGGAAATGCGCCGCGAGCCTAGGTGAGAGGCATCCGGGGTCAAGGCCGCGCCGAAGGAAGGCCAGCGATGGATGGTGGCGCATATAAGTTCGATATCGAAATTAACTTGCCGTGGCGAGCCGGATGGATGCACGGTCAGCGGGGAGCTCTTCTCCGGTTCGCGGACGGGACGGCAGATGGCCATCGTCGCGACAGGCCACGCCCGACTTGCCTTCCGACCCCGCGACACGCCGGCCCGGTGCCGCGAACGGGACATGAATGCATCGGAGGACGACCAGGATGGACGAGGCAAGGCTTCATCAGGTGATAGGCCAGATGCTCGGCGATCTCGGGGGTGCCTGCAGCGTGGCACTCGTCCGTCTCGGTGACCGGCTGGGCCTCTACAAGGCGCTCCAGGCCCGGGGTCCCATGACCCCGGCCGAGCTGGCGGCGGAGGCGGGCGTGGCCGAACGCTATGCCCGGGAATGGCTCTCGCATCAGGCGGCCTCCGGTTACCTGTCCTACGATCCCGGCAGCGGACGCTTCACCCTGCCGCCGGAGCAGGCGATGCTCCTCGCCGACTCCGAGGGGCCGCTCTTCATGCAGGGCGGCTTCGACATGGCGGCCGCGCTGATGGACAACGAGCCGCTGGTGGAGCGCGCGTTCCGCAGCGGCAAGGGTGTCGGCTGGGGAGGGCAGGCGCCCTGCCTGTTCTGCGCCGTCGGGCGCTTCTTCCGCCCCGCCTATCAACGTGACCTCGTGGCGTCCTGGCTGCCCGCGCTCGGGGATGTCGTGGCGAAGCTGGAGCGGGGTGCGACGGTCGCCGATGTCGGCTGCGGCCATGGCTTCTCCACGATCCTGATGGCCCGGGCTTTCCCGAATTCGCGCTTCACCGGATACGACTTCCACGCGGGCTCGGTGGAACAGGCCCGGCTCCATGCGGAAGAGCATGGCGTGACGGCCAACACGCGGTTCGAGGTCGCCCTGGCCAGCGACTTCCCGGGCCAGGACTTCGATCTCGTGACCTTCTTCGACTGCCTGCACGACATGGGCGACCCGGTCGGGGCGGCCCGGCACGTGCTCCAGGCGCTGAAGCCGGAAGGCTGCTGGATGGTGGTCGAGCCGCGGGCGGGCGACCGGCTGGAGGAGAACCTGAACCCGGTGGGCCGCCTCTACTACGCGGCCTCGACCATGATCTGCGTGCCGACCTCGCTGGACCAGCCGGTGGGCGCCGCCCTCGGCGCGCAGGCGGGTTTCGCCCGCGTTTCCGACACCATCAGGGAAGGCGGCTTCCGCAACCTGCGCAAGGCGGCGGAAACGCCGTTCAGCATGGTCATCGAGGCGCGCCCGTAAAACATGCCGCGCTCCGCCGTGTCCGGGTGATCCCGTCCGGACGCGATCGCCTCCAGGCGCGGGCGGCCGCGCCCCCGGAAACGCCATAGGCCCCAGGGCCGCACCGGCACCGGCACCGGCACCGGCCAGCGCCGCCGCGCCCTTCCACCCTCACGCAGCACCATGTCGCACCCCACTGGCATCGGGCCACAAGCCCGGATGACGGGCCCCCTTGTGGCAGGACGGGCCGGATGGCGGCAGCCGTGCGGAATGCGAGGCTTCGTGAACCATTCGGTTACTTTTTTGCCCCGCACCACATAAATTACCTTAGAGATGGACGTTAATTAAGTAACCACAAGGTTACTTTCGCTTGGTGCCACCGTCCGGAAGTGGGAACCTCGGTCAGATCCGGGCGCAACGACGCCACGGACAGGGAAACGGACGGAGAGATTGCGGATGCCTCAGGCAGCCAAGCCCTGGCACGTCGTCATGGCCTGTTTTCTGGGCTGGACCATCGATGCCTTCGACTTCTTCATCCTGGTCTTCGTCGTGAGCGACGTTGCCCGGGAATTCGGCACCTCGATCACCACCATCACCTGGGCGCTCACCCTGACCCTCGGCCTGCGGCCCGTCGGCGCCCTGCTCTTCGGCCGCCTGGCCGACCGCTATGGCCGCAAGCCGGTGCTGATGGCGAATATCCTCAGCTTCTCGCTCCTCGCCGTGGCCACCGGCTTCGCGCCGAACCTGATGGTCTTCCTGCTGGTGCGCGCACTCTTCGGCATCGCCATGGGCGGCGAATGGGGGATCGGCGCCTCGCTCACCATGGAAAGCATCCCGGCCCGCTGGCGCGGCACCGTCTCCGGCATCCTCCAGTCGGGCTATTCCTTCGGCTACCTGCTGGCGGCACTGCTCTACGGCATCGGCTACTCGACGCTGGGCTGGCGCGGGCTCTTCCTGGCCGCCGTGGTGCCGGCCCTGCTGGTGCTCTACATCCGCCGCGCCGTGCCGGAGAGCCCGGCCTGGGAGCGGCAGCGGCAGGCGGGCGGAGTGGCGGCACGCGTTTCGCTCGGCCAGTCGCTGCGCCGCCACCGGCGCCTCTACCTCTATGCCATCCTGCTGATGACGGCGGCCGCCACCTTCAGCCATGGCACGCAGGACCTCTACCCCGTCTTCCTGCGGGAGCAGCACCACCTGGGCGCTCGGGAGATCTCGATCCTGGCGGTGATCTTCAACATCGGCGCCATCCTCGGCAGCCTCTGCGGCGGCTCGCTCTCGCAGATCATCGGGCGCCGTCGCCAGCTCGCCCTGGCCAGCGGCCTTGCGCTGCTGCTGCTGCCTTTCTGGGCCAGCGCCTCCGGCGTGGTGGCGCTCGGCGCCACGGCCTTCCTGATGCAGTTCCTGGTCCAGTGCACCTTCGGCGTGATGCCCGCGCATCTGAACGAGATCTCGCCGCCCGAGGCGCGGGCGACCTTTCCCGGCTTCACCTATCAGTTCGGCAACATGCTCGCGGCGGGCAACGCGACGGTGCAGGCCGCGCTCGCCGCGTCCTTCGGCGGCAATTACGGACTGGGCCTGGGCATCGTCGTGGCGGTCGGCGCCGTGGCCTTCTGCCTGCTCGCGCTGTTCGGCGTGGAGGCGAAGGAGACGGACATGTCGATCGATCCCGTTCTGCCGCCGGAACCGGCCTCCGCCCCGGTGTTGCCCCTGGGGCAGCCCAAGGGACAGCCGATCTCCCCCCGACTGGTCTGAGCGTCCTCCCCGGCGGGGCGGGCCAACCGCCCCGCCATGCGTCCGGTCCGCCCCCGGGGCTCTTGTGCGGCGGCCCCGCTGCTTCCAACCTGCGCGGGCCCGAGGCGCCCGGCTCCGCATTCGCGGCCGGCATGGCGGCGGCCTGCGGCACGACCCGGCGCCACGGGCGTCCGACTTCGAGGAACCACCGATGACCGAACCCTGTGATCTGTCCGCCGTCGAGGCGCGCGCGCTGATCGGCGAGAAGAAGCTCTCCGCCACCGAGCTGCTGGAAAGCTGCATCGCCCGCATCGAGGCGGTGGATCACGCGGTGAACGCCATGGTGGCACGCGATTACGACCGTGCCCGCGCGGCGGCGAAGGAGGCCGATGCGGCGGTGGCGCGCGGCGATGCGCTGCCGGCCCTGCATGGCCTGCCGATCGGTGTGAAGGACCTGGAGGATGTGGCCGGGCTGCGCACCACCTATGGCAGCACGCTGTTCCGCGACCATGTGCCGGAAAAGGACCAGCTGATCGTCGCCCATACCCGCAAGGCGGGGGCGGTCGTGCTCGGCAAGACCAACACGCCCGAATGGGGCGCCGGCGCCAATACCCGCAACGCCGTCTATGGCGCCACGGGCAACCCCTTCGACCCGTCGCTTTCGGCGGCGGGCTCCTCGGGCGGTTCGGGCGTGGCGCTGGCCTGCGGCATGGTGCCCATCGCCACCGGCTCCGACACCGGCGGCTCGCTGCGCAACCCGGCGGCCTATAACGGCATCGTCGGCTTCCGCCCGACGCCGGGCCTGGTGCCGAACGAGAAGAAGCCGCTGGGCTGGGCCGCGCTCGGCGTGCTCGGGCCGATGGCGCGCACCGTTCCGGATCTCTGCCTGCTGCTGTCCGCCATGGTCGGCGACGATGCCGGCGATCCGCTGGCCACCACCATCGAGGGCCGGCAGGTGCGCCGCCCGGAGGACTTCGCCGTGCCGGGCGCGGTGGATCTCGCCTCGCTGAAGGTGGCGCTGACGCCGGATTTCGGCTTCGCCCCGACCGAGAAGCACATCCGCGCGGTTTTCGCCGAGAAGACCGGCCTGTTCCGCCATGTCTTCGCCCGGGCGGAGGATACCACCCCGGACTGCGCCGGTGCCGACGAGTCCTTCGAGGTGCTGCGCGCGCTCTCCTTCATTGCCGGCTTCCACGAGAAGGTGCGGGACACGCCGGACCAGGTCGGCCCCAATGTCCGCGCGAATGTGGAGGAAGGGCTGGGCTACAGCGCGCTCGACGTGGCGCAGGCGATGAAGCTCCAGACGGCGATGTACAAGCGCTGGCAGGGCTTCTTCGCGGTCCACGATGTCATCCTGGCCCCGGCCGTCACGCTCAGCCCGCGCCCCTGGACCGAGCTCTACCCGGCCGAGATCGACGGCAAGCCGACCCGGACCTACTTCCACTGGCTGGCGCTCGCCTATGCCGCGACCCTGGTCGGGCACCCCGCCATCTCCCTGCCGGTGGGGCTGGACCATAACGGCATGCCCTTCGGCCTGCAGATCGTCGGGCCCCGCGGCGGCGATGCCAAGGTGCTGGCCGTCGCGGCGGCGCTGGAGCGCCTGCTGGCCGGGGATCCGCGCACGGCCCGGCCGGTGCCGGACATGGCGAAGCTCAAGGCCGCCACGCCGCTGCGCGAGAGCCCGGGCTTCATGGGCTTCGGCTGAGCCAGGGCACCGGGGCAGGACGGGCGTGCCGGAGGGGCCATCCCTCCGGCGGCCGTTTCGCCGGGACATCCGATCAGCCCGGAAAACGAAAACAGGGACTGACATTCTCACGAAATATCATTAAAAAGACAATTGAAGTCATTTTGGATTGCGCATCCATGCACAGCTTCCTGCCCCGCGCCCCAGGTCGCTACCCCTGGCAGGGGACCGAGAGCGCGGAGGAAGTCTGGGGCAGCGGCTGGGCCGATACGACCTGGGGCACGGCGACCGTGCCCGCCCCGCCTCCTGCCGGGGTCGGGACGTCGCGCGAATCGGGCCGCGCAACGACATGGGCCATGCGGGCGACGGCGCAGACCCTCGTACAGCCGCCACCCGCGACACGGCTTCCGGCATCCGACGGAGATGCGGAACAGACCTGGATGGGCTGATTTCGGGCAACCGGGCCCGGCGAGTGCCAATCCGTCACCATTTGCAATCCGCAGGACATGGAAAGCCCATGGTCCTTCCTCCCCCAGCGCATCATCTTTCCCTGCGGAAGAGGAGGTTTTCCCGGCATGTCCCGGATCGGGCTCGCGGTTTCCGTCATGAAGGACGGCCAGCCGTCACACCGTGTCCGGGCCCGCACAATAGCCGGCCGCTGGCGGCGGGATCGTGCTATCCTGCCAGGACGTGTCGGGTGCGGCCCCATGCCGCCGCTTCCCGCCCGGGGAGGAAGGGAAGGGACCCCGATCGCGGCTCCTGGCGCGAGGCAGCCCGAAGGGCCGGGCCGCTCTCGGCCATTGATCCGCATTACAGAATGTCCATATAATTCCGCGACCGCGGGGATGGCCCAAACCTCATTCCCGCCAGGAGGAGTCCTAAACACACCATGGCACTGCGTCCCGACAACCGCTTCACGACCGGCGGCTCGGCGTGGACCCAGCCTCTGGGGCGGGCGAGCACGGATGCCGCCGTCCTGGATGCCGGGCTCCGCGCCTATATGCTGCGGGTCTATAACTGGATGGCCTCCGGCCTCGCGCTGACCGGCATCGTTGCCTATGTCATCGCGAACACCGCGCTGTCCCAGGCCTTCTACACCGTGGGCCGTACCCAGTCCGGCTACCTCGTCACGCAGCCCACGCTGCTGGGCTGGGCCGCGATCCTGGCGCCGCTGGCCTTCGTGCTGGTGCTGTCCTTCGGCGTGAACCGCATGCAGAAGACGACGGTGCAGGCGCTGTTCTGGGCCTTCGCCGCGGCGATGGGCGCCAGCATGGCGAACCTCTTCGTCATCTACGCGGGCACCTCGATCGCCACGACCTTCTTCGTGACGGCCGGCATGTTCGCGGCGGTCAGCATCTACGGCTACACCACCAATCGCGACCTGACCCGCATGGGCAGCTTCCTGATGATGGGCCTGATCGGCATCATCATCGCCGGGCTGGTCAACATGTTCGTCGGCTCCACGGCGCTGCAGTTCGGCATCAGCGTGCTGGGCGTGCTGATCTTCGTGGGCCTGACCGCCTATGACACGCAGCGCATCAAGGCGGACTACATCGAGTACGCCTATGCCGAGGGCAGCGACGAGGCCGCCAAGCGTTCCGTCTTCGACGCGCTGGGCCTTTACCTGAACTTCGTGAACCTGTTCCAGTTCATGCTGCAGTTCATGGGCGTGCGGAACCAGTCCAACTGATCGATCCCGGCCCCGCCCCAGGCGAGGGCCGGAACGGCGAAAGGCCCCGGGGAGCGATCCCCGGGGCCTTTTCCATATCCCCCGCCGGCCGGCTGCGGATGGCCGGGGAAAGGAAGCCTCTCCCCGGCACGCCCCCGCCCCCATGCCGGGGGGTAAAGGGATCACTCCCCCTTGTCGGCGCTCTTGTCGGCCTTGTTCAGGTGCTCCATCAGCTTCACCGTAGCCTTGATCTTGTCCGTGGCATCGCGCGCCGCGACCTCCATGGCCAAGCGGTCCAGCGCCAGCTCATAGATCTGCCGCTCGGAGAAGGACTGGTCCGGCTGCCCGGCATTGCGGTGCAGGTCGCGCACCACCTCGGCGATGGCGATCGGGTCGCCGCTGTTGATCTTCTGCTCGTATTCCTGGGCGCGGCGCGACCACATGGTGCGCTTGATGCGGGCCTTGCCGCGCAGGGTCGCCATGGCCTCGTCCATCACCTTCGGCGAGGCGAGCTTGCGCAGGCCCGAGGAAGGCGCCTTGGCCATGGGCACCTTCAGCGTCATCCGGTTCTCCTCGAAGGTGATCACGATCACCTTCAGGGTCGTGCCGGCGACGGGCACTTCCTCGATGCCCTGCACCTGGCCCACGCCATGGGTCGGATAGACCACATGGTCGCCCGCCTTGAAGTCCTTGCCCTGGTTGCCGAGTGGCTTGGGCGGCGGGGCGGGGCGGATCGGACCGCTGGGAACGGAGCTGGCCTGGCTTTCCTCGGCACGGGGCTCGGGGCTGGCGGGGGCGGCGTCGGCCACGGTCTCTTCCGGCTTCGGATCAGCACTCATGCCCGGCCACTCCCTTGCTGGTTCCATCCGGATATGACGCCGGCGCTTGCGCGGGAGCCTTCATTCTCTACCTCCAGTGCGGATGAACGCGACCCCGCGGCGAGGGCTGCCTTCTCCGGATCGGGCCATGCCCATCCCCCCGGTCCCACCCTGCTGGAACGGAACCGGCCGGGCGGCGGAACGGGCCCGCCACGGGAGATTGGGGATGCTTTGACCGAAAACGAGCGGCCCCATAGCAGAAAATACGCCCCTCGTCACATGCGGGGTGCGGGCGGGCGAAACGCCGGCTGGGACAGGGAGACCGCCGGGGAGAAGCCGGGAAGGGGCGGCGGGCCGGAAAGCCTGCCGCCAGCGGCGCTCAGGGCTTGCCGGGGTTGGGGCTCAGCAGGCCGGCCTTGTCCGGCTTGCCGTTCCACTCCTCCGCATCCGCCGGCGCCTCGCCCTTGCGGGTGATGTTGGGCCATTGCTGGGCATAGGTCCGGTTGACCTCGGCCCAGGCGGTCGCGCGGTCGTCGCTGTCCGGCAGGATCGCCTCGGCGGGACATTCCGGCTCGCAGACGCCGCAGTCGATGCACTCATCCGGATGGATGACCAGGAAGTTCTCGCCGACGTAGAAGCAGTCCACGGGACACACCTCGACGCAGTCCATGTACTTGCAGCGGATGCAGTTCTCGGTGACGACGTAGGTCACTGCGGCAGTCTCCTGTCCGGTATCTCTTCCGGCACGCTGGCGAAAGTTCCGGCGTCACATGGCGCGAACGGGGCTTCCCGGCAAGCCGTCCAGGCCGCCGGGCTGCCCCGAGGGGACATCTCCCCTGTGCGCCGTCCCCTGTGCGCCGGCCGCGTCAGGCCATGAGGCGCAGGGCCACGGCCTCCAGCGCGGCCCGGGCCTCCGCCGGGGCGAGGCGCAACTGCAGGCCACGCTGGCCGCCATTCACGAAGACATAGGGTTCGGCCAGGGCGGCCTCCTCGATCGCCGTGGGCAGGCGGCGCCGCTGTCCGAAGGGGCTGATGCCGCCGACATGATAGCCGGTGAGCCGTTCCGCTTCCCCGGGCGGCATCATCTCCGCCGATTTCCCGCCGAAACCGGCGGCGAGGCGCTTCATGCTCACCTCCTGGTCCGAGGGCAGCAGCACGCAGACGGGCCTGCCGTCCACACGGGCCAGCAGGGTCTTCAGCACGCGCGACGGCGGCTCGCCGATGGCCTCCGCCGCCTGGAGGCCGATGCGCTCCGCCCCCGGGGCATAGTCGTAGTGCCGGCGCTCATAGGCGATGCCGGCCTTGTCGAGGAAGCGTGTGGCGGGGGTGGCATTCGACATGGAGCCCGATCCGGCGGAATGGCGCTGCCGGCGGAGGGGCCGCGCGGCCTGCGGGGGGCGGCAGTCTAGGCCGGGTGGCGGGGACCAGGGATGGCGCGGTAGGAAACCCTGCTCCACCGCTGGAGCGAAGCCGCGTTCAGTCCACCAGCTCCTCGTAGAGCCGCCGGGCCTCGGGCGCCGGGCCACGGCGCTGGGCGAGGGACAGGACACGCCAGACCTGGATACGCCCGTGCTCGGGCCCGCCCAGCGCCAGGGTCAGCACATCCCCGGCGCGCAGCCGGGCATGGGCCTTCTCCACCGGCTGGCGGTTCAGGCGGACGGCACCGGCCTCGACCAGCCGGGAGCAGGCCGCGCGGGTCTTGGCCACCCGCGCGCACCAGAGCCAGGCATCCAGCCGCTGCCAGTCCCGGCCCTCCTCCGGGCCTTCGCCCGCGCCGCTCAAGCCCTCACTTGCCGAGCTTCAGCTTGGCCAGGGCCGCGAAGGGGCTGTCCGGATCGGGGCCGGAGTCACGCTTGCCACCGATCTGGAAGACCCTCGGCTCGCGGTCGCCCCCCCTCCGGTCGCGGTCGGAGAAGGGACGGTCGCCCCTCGGACGGTCGCCGCGCGGCCTGTCGCCCCCCTGCCTGTTTCCCTGGGGCCTGTCTCCCTGCGGCCTGTCTCCTCGGGGCCTGTCGCCCCCGGAACGCTCGCCGCGCTCCTTGTCGCCACCCTGGCCCGGGCCCTTGCCGTGGCGCTCGTCGCGGCGGCCATGGCGGTTGCCTTCGCGCGGCCTCTCGTCGCGCGGGCGCGGCGCTCCGTCCGGGGTTCCGGAGGCCGGCTGCCCGCCCTGACCCTCGGCCCCTTGACCCTCGGCCCCCTGGACCTCGGCCGCAGCCGGGTTCTCCCCTTCGGCGGCGGTGGCCGGCGCAGGGCGGTTCGCCCCACGGCCTTC
Source organism: Roseomonas gilardii (assembly GCF_001941945.1). Taxonomy (NCBI): domain Bacteria; kingdom Pseudomonadati; phylum Pseudomonadota; class Alphaproteobacteria; order Acetobacterales; family Roseomonadaceae; genus Roseomonas; species Roseomonas gilardii. The sequence goes on from NZ_CP015583.1 coordinate 1,333,853, forward strand.
CCCTTGGCCACTCCCCTGGCCACCCCGCTCGCGCCCCCGTCCGCCCTGGCCAGCGCCGGGCTGGCCCCGGCCGCGATGGTCATGGCGCCCGTGGCGGTGATGGTCCTCGCGCCGTGCGGCCACCATCAGAGGCGCCGGCGGGCCGAACATCTCGTCCGGCAGCGGCTCGGCATTCAGCAGGCGGAAGCCCAGAGCCGTCAGCGCCGGGGCCAGGGCCTCGGCCTTCACGCCCAGGCGGCTGGCGATATCGCCGGGCAGCAGCGCCGGGGCGCGCCGGGTCAGATGACCCAGCTCGCCCGCCACGCGCTCCGCGACATCGAGGCGGATCATCACCTCGCCCGCCAGCACCCAGCCCATCTGCGCGGCGAAGCCGGCGGGCCAGTTGGAGGGTGGGGTGATCGAGACCAGCCCGCCCACCGGCAACGGCGGCACCGCGCTCTCGGCGGCCAGTGCCCAGAGCTGCGCGCGCAGCGCCATGGGCCTGGGCTTCAGCATCTCCGGCAGATAGAGGGCGAAGCGCCCCGCCCGCACGCCGATGCCCTTCAGCTTCGCGCGGAGCTCCGGGGTGATCTCCCGCTCCGTGCCGCCGGGCACCAGGCCCAGATATTCCCGCAGCCGGAAGAGATGGCCACGCAGGCTGGAATCCTCGGCCGCCTTGGTCTCGGCGGCCTCCAGCGGCGCCATGGCCTTCTTGATCGTGTTCTCCAGCCAGGTCGCCAGCCGGGCGCGCACGCGCTCCCGCTGGGCGCTGTCCAGGAACTCGGAGTTCAGCGGCTCGACCAGCGGCTTGTCCGCGCTCGGCCCGGCCTTGAGCCGCGCGATCTCGGCCGCCTCGTGACCGGGCGATCCGGGGGGCGGGGAGCCGGGCAGGGTCCAGGTGACGCGCTGCAGCGGGGTCAGGCCAAAGGCGTCGTCGTTGCTCGCCTCCAGCAGGGAGACGCGGCGCGGCATCTCCTCCTTCAGGGCCCGGCGGGCGGCGCGGAGCAGGGCCTTGCGCTCCTCCTCGCCGGCCCCGGCCTCGGTCGCGGCCTCGAAGTTGAAGCCGGAGATCTTGCCGACCGGATGGCCCTCGACCACCACCTCGCCCCGGCGGGTGACGGCGGAAAGCAGCTCCTCCTCGCCATCGTCCAGCTTGCGCATCAGATGGGCGGCGCGGCGGTCCACGAAACGGGCGGTCAGGCGCTCATGCAGCGCGTCGGAGACCCGGTCCTCGGCCTCCCGCGCCTCGCCCTGGAAGCGGGCGGCGTCGCGGAACCAGTCATTGCGCACGGCGACGAAGCTCCAGACCCGGATCGAGGCGAGGCGGGCCATCAGCGTGTCGAGGTCGCCCTCGATGCTGTTGCAGGACGCGATGCCGGAGGCGATCCAGTCCTCCGGCAGATGCCCGTCCTGGGCCAGATGCTTGAAGGCGCGGGCGCAGAAGTTCTGGTGCGTCTCGTCGGCCAGCTTGCGGAAGTCCGGGATCTGGCAGGCCTCCCAGAGCAGCGCGACGCGGGAGCGGCTGTTGGCCAGGCCGCGGACATCCTCCATCCGTGCCAGGGCGGCGAGAGTGATGTGGTCGTCCGCGTCGTTGCCCTTGGCCAGCCCGGCAAAGGGCGGCGGGGCGGCGAGGCTTTCCAGCAGCGCCTCGGGCGAGGCGAAGTCGAGCGCCGAATTCCGCCAGGCCAGCGTCTGCAGCGGCTCGAACTGGTGGCTCTCGATCTTCTCGACGATCTCGTCCGACAAGGGCGGGCAGTCGGCGGTGACGCCGAAGGTGCCGTCGCGCATGCCGCGCCCGGCGCGGCCGGCGATCTGCGCGGCCTCCTGGGCGCTCAGCTCGCGCGAGCGGTGGCCGTCGAACTTGGTGAGCGAGGCGAAGGCGACATGGTCCACATCCATGTTCAGCCCCATGCCGATGGCGTCCGTGGCCACCAGGAAATCCACCTCCCGCTCCTGGTACAGCGCCACCTGGGCGTTGCGGGTGCGGGGGGACAGGCGGCCCATGACCACGGCGCAGCCGCCCCGGCGGCGGCGGATGGCCTCGGCGATGGCATAGACCTCGCCGGCGGAGAAGGCGACGACGGCGGAGCGCGGCGGCAGGCGGGTGAGCTTGGCCGGGCCGGCATAGGTGAGCTGGGACAGGCGGGGGCGGGTCTCGATCTCCGCCCGGGGCACGAGGCGCTGGAGCAGCGGCCGGATGGTTTCGGCGCCGAGGAACATGGTTTCCACCATGCCGCGGGCATGCAGCAGCCGGTCGGTGAAGACGTGGCCCCGGTCCGGATCGGCGCAGAGCTGGATCTCGTCCACCGCCAGGAACTCGACCTTCCGGTCGAGCGGCATGGCCTCCACCGTACAGGCGAACCACCTCGCCTCGGGCGGGATGATCTTCTCCTCGCCGGTGATCAGGGCGACGTGCTGCTCGCCCTTGGCGGCCACCATCCGGTCGTAGTTCTCGCGCGCCAGGAGGCGCAGCGGGAAGCCGATGATGCCGGAGCTGTGCGCGAGCATCCGCGTGATGGCGAGATGCGTCTTGCCGGTGTTGGTCGGCCCCAGGACAGCCTTGACCCGGGGCTCGAACATCTGCGTGTCGTGGTGACTCATTCCGGGCGGAGTGTGTGGCAATGGCCGAGGCGCTTGGCAACCGTCACCGGGCCGGAGAATGCGCCCCACGCCCCGCCATGACGCGATTCCGTGCCCCGGGACCACCTTCCGGCGGTATCGGGGTGCTCGCCGGCGACCGCGCCGGGCATTTCAGGCGGAACCGGTCCTGATCTGGCCCGGATGCTGCTAGGGGGTGCATCCATCTCCCCGGATCGGCCCCACTGGCCGGGGGCCGGGCCCGGATGTCCCCTTCCGGCCCGCATTCGTCGCGCGGACGGTCTGGCGGCGGCCGGGCCACGGGCGGATAACTGACGTTTGACTGGCGTTCGCCCTGGGGAGGGGCCGCCTTGGAAAGGGAAGTCTCGATCATGATCTCACGACGCCTGATGGCCAGGACCGGCGGCTTCGCGGCACTCGCGGCAGGGTCCGGACTCGGAGCCTCGCTGGGAATCCCTTCCGCCGCGGCGCAGACGCCCCCGGCCGAGAGCGGCGAGCCGACGCTGGACCGGATCAAGCGCACGAAGAAGCTGCGCTTCGGCGCCGTCGCGGGGGCCACGCCCTACTACGTGAAGGACCTCGCCACGGGGGAGTGGAAGGGGTTCTACATGGATCTCGGCCGTGCCCTGGCACAGGAGCTGGAGGTCGATCTGGATCTGCACGAGACCACCTGGGGCAATGCGGTGCTGGACCTGCAAAGCAACAAGCTCGACGTCTTCTTCGGCCTGAACCCGACGCCGCGCCGCGCCCTGGCGGTGGATTTCTCGGTGCCCTGCTTCAACAATGCCTTCTCCTTCATCACGAAGAAGGGCTTCACCTTCGAGACCTGGGAAGACCTGAACAAGCCCGAGATCCGCATCGCGGTGGACAGCGGCTCCTCCCAGGATGGTGCGGTCACCCGCCTTTGCCCGAAGGCCACCATCTCCCGCTTCAAGACCGCGGACGAGGCCACCATGGCGGTGCAGACCGGACGGGCCGACGCCCAGTGCATCGTGATCATCCTGGCCCTGACCGTGAAGAAGAAGGTTCCCAATCTCGGCGAGATCGTCACGCCGAAGCCGGTCTTCCTCACCACCTCCAATGCCGGCTTCCGGCGCGAGCCGGACAAGACCTGGCGCGACTTCGTCAATGTCTGGATCGACTACAACCGCGGCCTGGGCGTGGTGCGGCAGGCGATCGTGTCGAACATGAGGCTGGTCGGCGTCGAGGAATCCGATTTCCCGGCGGGCCTGACGCTCTGATCCCGCTTCGCTGCCGCCCCGCCGCCCGGGCCCCGCGCCCGGCCGGCGGTGGCGGCGTCCTGTCCCCGCCCGCCCCGCGCTGAGGGGCAGGGGCTTAAGGGGAAGGCCGGGCCGCGTCGCGTGGCCCGGCCATCCGCCCCGCCTTCCGGGCCGGGCGGGCGGCACGAGAGAGACCATATGTACGAGTGGGACTTCTACTTCATCTGGGGCTACCGCTGGCTCTTCCTGCAGGGGCTCGGCGTCACCATCGCCTTCACCGTCGGCATCGTGCTGATCGGGCTGGTGGTGGGGCTGGTGGCCGGGCTGGGGCGGCTCGCGCCCTATGCCATCGTCCGCTGGATCGCCCAGGCCTATATCGAGGTCTTCCGCTGCACCCCCGTGCTGGTGCAGCTCGTCTGGTTCTACTACGCCCTGCCCATCCTCTCTGGCATCGACATGTCGGCGACCTCGGCGGCGATGCTGGCGCTCTCGCTCTATGGCGGCGCCTTCTATGCCGAGATCATCCGTGGCGGCATCGTCTCGATCGACGCGGGACAGCGGGAAGCGGCGGAGGCGCTGGGCATGACGCCCGGCCAGTCCATGCGGCGCATCATCCTGCCGCAGGCCATCAAGCGCATGATCCCGCCGCTGATGAACCAGTCGATCATCCAGTTCAAGAACACCTCGCTGGTCTCGGTGCTGGCGGTGCCGGACCTGCTCTACCAGGGCCAGGCCATCGCGCACGACACCTACCGGCCGCTGGAGACCTACTCCCTTGTGGCGGTGATCTACTTCGCCGTGCTCTTCCCGCTCACCCTGCTGGTGCAATACCTGGAGCGCCGCATGGCGCGCAGCGACTGAGGAGGGCGTGATGAGCGCATCCCAACCCAAGATCGACGTCGCCGCGCTGCGCAAGAGCTTCGGCGACAACACCGTGCTGCGCGACATCAACTTCCGGGTGGAGCCCGGGCAGGTGGTGGCGCTGATCGGCCCCTCGGGCTCCGGCAAGTCCACCCTGCTGCGCTGCCTGAACCTGCTCGTCGTGCCGGATGGCGGGCGGGTGCGGATCGGCGGCCAGGGCTTCGACTTCGCCGCCGGACAGCGCCTGCCGGGGCGGCGGGAACTTGCCCGTTTCCGCGCCAATACCGGCATGGTCTTCCAGCAGTTCAACCTGTTTCCGCACCTGACGGCGCTGGAGAACGTCATGGAGGGCCCGGTCACGGTGCGCCGCATGGCGAAGCCGCAGGCCGAGGCGCTGGCGCAGCGGCTGCTCGCCCGGGTCGGGCTGGCGGACCGGGCGGGCTACTTTCCCTCCCGCCTCTCGGGCGGGCAGAAGCAGCGCGTGGCCATCGCCCGCGCCCTGGCCATGGAGCCGGAGGTGATGCTCTTCGACGAGGCGACCTCGGCGCTCGACCCCGAACTGGTGGGCGAGGTGCTGGGCGTGATGCAGAGCCTCGCCGCCGAGGGGATGACCATGGTGATCGTGACGCACGAGATCGCCTTCGCCCGCGAGGTCGCCGACCGCGTGGTCTTCATGCGCGACGGGGTGGTGGTGGAGGAGGGGCCGGCGCGGCAGGTGATCGACGCCCCCCGCGAAGCCGCCACGCGCACCTTCCTGTCGCATTTCCATCGCCAGGGAGGGCTGCCGGAAAGCCCCCCTCCGCAGCAGTTCCCCGGCGCCACGGCCTGAGAAGACAGAGACATGATCATCGACCGCATGCGGCTCTTCCTGGTGGAGAGCCCGATCAAGATGGCCCGCGCGCAAGGCGTGGGCTCGGTGAAGGGCAGCGTGAAGCGCGTGCTGATCGCCCTGTCCACCGCCGACGGGCTGACCGGCTGGGGCGAGGCCGCGCCCTGGGAGGTCTTCACCGGCACGCCGGAAGGCGCCTTCTCCGCCCTCGACACCTATCTGCGCGCGCATGTGGTCGGCCATCCGGCGCTGCGGCTGCGCGCGATGCTGGCGCGGATGGACCGCGCCCTGATCGGCCATACCGATGCCAAGGCGGGCGTCGAGATGGCGGTGCTGGACCTGCTGGGCAAGGCGAAGGGCCTCTCGGTCGCCGATCTGCTGGGCGGCCGGGTGCGCGACACGATCCCGCTCTCCTTCTCCATCGCCGATCCGGATTTCGAGGCCGACATGGCGCGGATGCGGGAGATGGTCCCGGCGGGGCACCGGCTGTTCAAGGTGAAGACCGGCGTGAAGCCGCACCGCGAGGACATGGCGCATCTGGAGGCGATCCGCGGCGCCTTCGGTGACGCGGTGGACCTGCGCCTCGACTACAACCAGGCGCTGGAGCCCTTCGCGGCGATGACGGTGCTGCGTGATGTGGACCGCTTCCGCCCCACCTTCATCGAGCAGCCGGTGCCGCGCCGGCACCTCGACGCCATGGCCGGCTTCGCCGCCGCGCTGGACACACCGGTGCTGGCGGATGAGAGCTGCTACGACGCGGTGGACCTGCTGGAGGTGGTGCGCCGCCGCGCGGCGGATGCCATCTCGGTGAAGCTGATGAAGTGCGGCGGCATGCTGAAGGCGCAGGCCATGATGGCCATCGCCGACACGGCTGGTCTGCCGGGCTATGGCGGCACGCTCTGGGAAGGCGGCATCGCGCTGGCCGCCGGCACGCAGATGATCGCGGCGACGCCCGGCATCTCGCTCGGCTGCGAGTTCTACATGCCGCACCACGTGCTGACCGAGGACGTGCTGGAGGAGCGCGTGCCCAACCGCGACGGCGCCGTGGTGGTGCCGGAGGGGCCGGGCCTGGGCATCCGGGTCAGCGAGGCCTCCGTCCGCAGCGGGGCGCGCATCCTGGCCGAGGCGGGATAGCACCGCGCGGCCGTCCCCGGGCAATTGGGCAGGGCCCCGTCGCGCGGCGGGGCCCTGTGCCATCATGGGCAGCGACAGGCGAATCTGTTACAAATCCAGTCCGAAATGACCATCCGCCGCGTCACCTGCCGCAAGGACCCGCCGGGACGGCCCGGCATTCCCGGCGACCATGGCCCGGGAAGGATCGCCGTCCCGGCGCGCCCGGATTCCGCCATCGGTCCCGGCGGAGCCGCCCTTGGCTGAGCACAACCCGGAAGAGGCCGGGCCGGTGCTGATCCTGGCCCCGACCGAGCGGGACGGGCTCGGGCTGTTCCGCCTCCTGGCCAGCGAGAGGATCGACGGCCGCCAGGTCGAATCCCTCCCGGCCCTGGCCGAGACCATCGGCGAGGCCACCGGCCTGGTGCTGGTGACGGACGAGCTGCTGTTCCATGCCGATCTCGGGCCGCTGACCGGCCGCCTCTCGCAGCAGCCGCCCTGGTCGGACCTGCCCTTCATCGTGCTGAGCCAGATGGGCACGCTGGCGCGGCGCCAGATGGACGAGATCCGGCTGGCCGACCGGCTCGGCAATGTCCTCTTCATCGAGAGGCCGCTGAACGCCGTCACGCTGCTCAGCGCGGTGAAGACCTCGTTGCGCGCCCGTTCCTGGCAGCGCCGCCTGCGCGGCCACATGGAGGCCGAGGCCGCCGCGGCGGAGCGCATGGCGGAACTGCTGGAGGAACGCGTGCGGCAGCGCACCGCCGCGCTGGAGGCGGCCGAGGCCGAGCGCCGCCGCATCGCCGCCGCCCTGGCCCAGGCGCAGAAGATGGAAGCGGTGGGCCAGCTCACCGGCGGCATCGCGCACGACTTCAACAACATGCTGACCGGCGTGCTCGGCAGCCTCGACCTGATGCAGGCGCGACTGGCGAAGGGGCGCTTCTCGGAGCTGGAGCGTTTCCTCGGCCTGGCGCGCGCCGGGGCGGAACGCGCCGCCGCGCTGACGCAGCGCCTCCTGGCCTTCTCCCGCCGCCAGGTCCTGATGCCGCAGCCTGTGGAGCTGCAGCGGCTCGTGGCCGGGATGGAGGGGCTGATCCGCTCCACGATCGGGCCGGAGATCGACATCGGGGTGACCACGCCGGCGGAATCCTGGCCCGTGCTCTGCGATCCGCACCAGATGGAGAACGCTCTGCTGAACCTCTGCATCAATGCGCGCGACGCCATGCCGGGCGGCGGCCGGCTGGCCATCGCCCTGGCCAACCTTCCCGCGTCCGGCGCCCCGGATGGCGCCCCGGATGGCGGCGGGGAGGACCAGGTCATGCTGTCGGTGAGCGACACCGGCAGCGGCATGGCGCCGGAGGTGATGCGGCGCGCCTTCGACCCCTTCTTCACCACCAAGCCGATCGGCCAGGGCACCGGGCTGGGCCTGTCGATGATCTACGGCTTCGTGCAGCAGTCCGGCGGCCAGGTCACCATCGAGAGCGCGCCGGGACAGGGCACCACGCTGCGCCTTTGCTTCCCACGTCACAGGGGGGCCGCCATCGCGGCACCCGAGGCCGGAAAGCCGCGAGCCGCCATCGCCGGCCTGGGCGGCACGGTGCTGGTGGTCGATGACGAGCCCTCGCTGCGCCTGCTGGCGGCCGAGGCGTTGCGGGAGCATGGCTGCACGGCGCTGGAGGCCGCGGATGCCGCCGCGGCCCTGGAGATCCTGCGCGGGGGGACGGCGATCGACCTGCTCGTCACCGATATCGGGATGCCCGGGGGCATGAACGGGCGCGACCTGGCCCTGGCGGCCCGAGAGCTGCGCGGCCGGCTGCGGGTGCTCTTCATCACCGGCTATCCCGAAGCGGCGCTGGAGGGCGTGGCCCTTTCCGGCCCGGACACGCAACTCCTGACCAAGCCCTTCACGATGGAGGTCCTGACCGGACGCATCCGCCACATGATGGCGCAGGGCTGAACGCGGCGGCGCGTCAGGTGGCGATCTCGGTCGCGCGGTTCAGCGCCAGCCTTTCCCAGCCCTGGCCGTTCCAGGCGCGCGGCTCGCAGGCGATGCCCTCGGGGCCGATGGTGAGGCGGTTATAGGTGTTCACCTCGTTGCGCAGCCTGACGGAGGTGGCGGAGCCGGCGCTGACGATCTGCAATCCGCTCCCTTCCGCCACGATGTTCTCGTATTGCGAGGTATAGGTGCGGTGCAGGTGGCCGCTGAGGACCAGCCGCACGCCCGCCCGGGAAAGGACGGCCAGGGCCTTGCGCGCCCGCCCGGCCAGCACCGTGTCCGGCGCCCAGGGCGGGGCCAGGAAGGGGTGATGCGCCACGATGATCCGCACCGCGCCGTCCGGCAGGGCGCGGAGCCGTTCCAGCAGCCGCGACAGGCCGGCCAGGTGCACCGTGCCGTCGGCCCAGTTCATCCGCAGGCCGCCGCGGCTGACGGTGTTCAGCCCCAGCACCGCGATCTCCTGGTCCACCCAGGCGGGCTCGATCTCCTCCTGGATGAAGCGCCGCCAGCGGGCATAGGGATTGGTGAAGCGCTCCCAGGGGTCGTAGTAGGGGATGTCGTGGTTGCCCGGCACGGCGATCCAGGGCGCCTTCAGCGCGCGCAGGAACTCCGCCGCGGCGGCGTATTCGCCGCGCCGCGCGCGCATGGTGAGATCGCCCGAGATCGCCACCAGATCCGCCGGCGCGGCATTCAGCTCGTCCAGCAACCCGGCCACCACCGCCTCGTCCACCCGGCCGAAATGCAGGTCGGAGATATGGTCGATCCGCCTCATGCCGGCTGGGTCTCGCTCTGCGCCGCCACGTCCGCCTCCGTCACGGGGGCGAGGGAGAGCACGCGCAGGGCCCGGGGCTGGATGTGGAAGCGCAAAGGGGGCGTCAGCATCTGGATCTCCCCGTCGGTGGAGACGCGCAGGCTGGGGCGGCTCGATTCGATGGTCAGGGCGGGGGTGAGGAAATGGTCCACCTCCTCGGTGCGCCGCCACAGGCCGAGACCCATGGCCGCCAGCATCACCAGCGACCAGAACAGGCCGAAGCGCTTCGGGCGGTGCACGGCCAGCACCCCGCTGTCGAGCCTCGGGCGGTGGAAGAAGCTGCCCAGCGCCTCCTCATAGGGATTGTTGACCACGGACAGCGCGCGGGCCCGGACATGCCGGCGGATCGTCGGCCCGCCCGCCCGCTCGGACCAGACGAGGTTCAGGCTCAGGGGCGGGCGGCCGAAGGCGCGCAGGGTGCCGAGGATGGTGCGCATCCGCGCGGCGATGCCGGGCGTGCGGCGGTTCGCCTGCCGCAGCCGCGCGAAGCGGTTCGGCAGCCCCAGCACGGCCTGACAGGTGAAGATCTCGCCGTTCACCTCGCCGATATCGATCCGCCGCGCCTCGGCACCGGCGAGCGCCTGAGCGGCTTCCAGCGGATCGAGCGGCATGCCGAGGTCGCGGGCAAGGATGTTGAGCGTGCCGAGCGGCAGGATGCCGAGGGCGATCCCCGTGCCGGCCAGCCTGCCGGCGGCGCCCCGCACCGTGCCGTCGCCACCGCCCACGATCACCAGCGCCGCCGGCAGGCTCCGCGTCGCGGCGATGGCGGCATCGAGCCGGCCCTCCATGTCGGAGGCGGCATCCTCGGCGATGATGTGGAGGTCGAAACCGGACTCGCGCAGGGCGTCTTCGATCTGTCCGGGCAGTTCCGGCCGGCCTGCGAGCGTTCCGGCGCGGTTGTTCATCACGAGTACGGCACGCGTCATCCCGGTTCCCCTGCCTGTCCCAGCGCGGGCAGCCGAGGCGGCAACGCGGCCCCGGGCGGGATGGTTGCCCATCCCGCCCGCAGCGGCCGGGGGGTATGGCCCCCCGGCGTATGCGGCGTCAGGCCGCCTGCGCCATGGAGCGCAGCACGTAGTGCAGGATGCCGCCCTGGCGGTAGTACTCGACCTCGTCGGCCGTATCGACGCGGCAGAGCAGGGTGGTGCGGTGCTCGGTGCCGTCGGGGCGGTGGATCACCAGCGTCACGTCCATGCGGGGCTTGATCTCCTCCAGCCCCAGGATGTCGATGGTCTCCTCGCCGGTCAGGCCCAGGGTCTCCCGGCTCTCGCCGTTCTTGAACATCAGCGGCAGCACGCCCATGCCCACGAGGTTCGAGCGGTGGATGCGCTCGAAGCTCTCGGTGATCACCGCCTTCACGCCCAGCAGGAAGGTGCCCTTCGCCGCCCAGTCGCGGGAGGAGCCGGTGCCGTATTCCTTGCCGCCGAAGATCACCAGCGGCACGCCCTCGCTCTTGTAGCGCATGGCCGCGTCGTAGATCGGCAGCACGTCGCCGGAGGGCAGGTGCTTGGTGATGCCGCCCTCGATGCCCGGCACCATCTCGTTCTTGATGCGGATATTGGCGAAGGTGCCCCGCATCATGACCTCGTGGTTGCCGCGGCGGGCGCCATAGCTGTTGAAGTCCGCCTGCCGGACCTGGTGCTCCAGCAGGTACTCGCCGGCGGGCGAGGCCTTCTTGATGGAGCCGGCTGGAGAGATGTGGTCGGTGGTGATCGAGTCACCCAGCTTGGCCAGGATGCGCGCACCCTCGATCCCGCCGCGCGCCTCGGGCTCCATCGTCATGCCCTCGAAATAGGGCGGGTTCTGCACATAGGTCGAGCCGGAGTTCCAGCGGTAGGTCTCGCTGTCCGCGTCGATCTTGATCGCCTGCCACTGCGCCGTGCCCTCGAAGACATGGGCATAGCGCTCCTGGAACATCTCGCGGGTCAGGGACTGGGCGACGATCTCGTTGATCTCCGCCTGGGTCGGCCAGATGTCCTTCAGGAAGACGTCCTTGCCGCTCTTGTCCTGCGCGATCGGCTCCTTGGTGATGTCCTTGGTGATCGTGCCGGCCAGGGCATAGGCGACCACGAGCGGCGGGGAGGCGAGGTAGTTCGCTCGCACGTTCGGGTGGATGCGGCCCTCGAAGTTGCGGTTGCCGGACAGCACCGAGACCGCCACCAGCTTGTTGGCCTCGATCGCATCGACGATGTCGTCGCTGATCGGGCCGGAATTGCCGATGCAGGTGGTGCAGCCATAGCCCACGGTCTGGAAGCCGATGGCGTCCAGGTCCTCCTGCAGGTTGGCGCGGTTCAGGTAGTCGGTCACCACCTGGGAGCCAGGGGCCAGCGAGGTCTTCACCCAGGGCTTCGGCTGCAGGCCCAGCGCCCGCGCCTTGCGGGCCACGAGGCCGGCGGCGACCAGCACATAGGGGTTGGAGGTGTTGGTGCAGGAGGTGATGGCCGCGATCACCACGTCGCCATGGGCGATGTCATGGTTCGCGTTGGCCACGCCGTGGCGCTTCGTGACGTCGGCGTTCGGGCTGCCGGACAGGCCCGGCAGCTCGCGCAGGAAGGCCGGGGCGGCGTCGCTCAGCAGCACGCGGTCCTGCGGGCGCTTCGGACCGGCGATGGAGGGCTGCACCGTGGAAAGGTCCAGCTCCAGCGTGTCGGTGAAGACCGGGTCCGGCGTGCTGGTCTCGCGCCACATGCCCTGGGCCTTGGCGTACTGCTCCACCAGCTTGATGCGGCTCTCCTCGCGGCCCGACAGGCGCAGGTAGTCGAGCGTCACGCTGTCCACCGGGAAGAAGCCGCAGGTCGCGCCGTATTCCGGGGCCATGTTGCCGATGGTGGCGCGGTCGGCCAGCGGAAGCTGGTCCAGGCCCTGGCCGAAGAACTCGACGAACTTGCCGACCACGCCCTTCTTGCGCAGCATCTGCGTGACCGTCAGCACCAGGTCGGTGGCGGTGACGCCCTCGCGCAGCCTGCCGGTCAGGCGGAAGCCGATCACGTCGGGGATCAGCATGGCGATCGGCTGGCCGAGCATGGCGGCCTCGGCCTCGATGCCGCCGACGCCCCAGCCCAGCACGCCCAGGCCGTTCACCATGGTGGTGTGGCTGTCCGTGCCGTAGCAGCTGTCCGGATAGGCATAGGCGATGCCGGCCTCGGAGCGGGTCCAGACGACCTGCGCCAGATGCTCCAGGTTCACCTGATGGCAGATGCCCGAGCCCGGCGGCACCACGCGGAAGTTGTCGAAGGCGGCCTGGCCCCAGCGCAGGAACTCATAGCGCTCGCCGTTGCGCTCGTACTCGATGTCCACGTTCTTCTGGAGCGCGTCGGCGCGGCCGGCGACATCGACCATCACCGAGTGGTCGATCACCAGGTCCACCGGCACCAGCGGGTTCACGCGGCGCGGCTCGCCGCCCAGCTTCAGGATGCCGTCGCGCATGGCGGCGAGATCGACCACGGCGGGAACGCCGGTGAAGTCCTGCATCAGGATGCGCGTCGGGCGGAAGGGCACCTCGCGCTCGCTATGCGCGTTCTCCAGCCAGCCGGTGAAGGCCTTCGCGTCCTCGACCGTGTAGGCGCGGCCGTCCTCGAAGCGCAGGACGTTCTCCAGCAGCACCTTCAGGCTGTTGGGGAGGCGGGAGAAATCCGTGCCCAGCGCCTTCCCGGCTTCGGGCAGGCTGAAGTAAGTGTATTCCTTGCCATCCACGGAGAGAGTGCGGCTGGTCTTCAGACTGTCCTGCCCGATCATTCGCATGGCGCGTAAAACCCCTGCTAGACGTTGGTGACGTTTAACCGGCTTGAAGCATGGCGGCCGGTGCGGGTCCAGGGGGACCACAGAAGCAGTCATAAGGTGGGGACCGTGCTGACGGCGGAAAAGCTGCATTTGCGCCGTGGGGGCCATGACGTGGTCGCCGATTTGGACTTCACTGTGAGTCCTGGCGAAGCGATAGTAATTCTCGGTCGCAACGGCGCCGGCAAGTCCTCGCTTCTTCGGGCCCTGGCCGGGCTGCTGCGTCCCGCCGGGGGGCTGGTCGCCTGGAATGGCGCCGACATCGCCGCCGACCCCGCCGCCCATGCCCGCCGCCTGCGCTGGGTCGGGCATCTCGATGCCGCCAAGCCCTCCCTCTCCGTGCGGGAGAACCTGGAGTTCCTGGCGCGGCTCCTGGGTGGGTCGGTGCAGGCGGCGCTGGATGCCCTGGCGCTGAACGCCATCGCCGAACAGCCGGCCCGCGCCCTGTCCTCCGGCCAGAAGCGCCGCCTCGCCCTGGCGCGGCTGGCGCTCTCGCCCGTCCCGCTCTGGCTGCTGGACGAGCCGACGGTGGGGCTGGACACCGCCTCCGTCGCGCGGCTCGGCCCGCTCCTGGCCCGGCACAGGGCGGGCGGCGGCATGGTGCTGGCCGCGACGCATCTGCCGCTGCCCCTGCCGGACATGCGGGAGATCACGCTGTGAGGCGCCGCCCGATCACGGGGGCTGCGCGGTGAGGCCCTGGCTCGCCGTCCTGTCCCGGGAACTGCGGCTCGCGGTCCGCCATCCAGGCGATGCATTGGCCGCAATGCTGTTCTTCCTCGTGGTCTGCTCTCTCTTCCCCTTCGGCGTGGGCCCGAGTCCGGAGGCCCTGGCGCGCCTCGCGCCCGGCGCGCTGGTGGCGGCCGGGCTGCTGGCCGCGCTGCTGCCGCTGGACCGGCTCTTCGGCGCGGAGGCCGAGGACGGGTCGCTCGACCTGCTGCTCCTCTCCGGCCTCTCGCCGGCCGCCCTGGCGCTGGCCAAGGCCACCGGCCACTGGCTGACCACCGGCCTGCCGTTGGTGGCGGCCGTGCCGCTGGCCGGCGCCATGCTGAACCTCGATCCCGCGGCCTGGCCCACCGCCTGCGCCGCCCTGGCCCTGGCCGGGGTGGTGCTGTCGCTGCTCGGCACGCTCGGCGCGGCGCTCACCCTGGGCGCGCGGCGCGGCGCGGCGCTGCTGCCCGTGCTGGTGCTGCCCCTGTCCGTGCCGGTGGCCATCTTCGCCGCCGCCGCCATCGAGGCCGCCACCGCCGGCCTGTCGCCGCGTCCCTACCTCCTGCTGCTGGCCGCCCTGGCCGCGCTGGCCACGCCCCTGGCGCCCCTGGCGGCCGGGTCGGCCCTGCGGGGCGATTGACGCCGGCCTCACCGCACAGGAGAGCGATGAGTCCCTTGAATCCCGCCGCCAGCCGGTTCATTCGGAAGACCAAGGAGAAACCACGGTCATGCCGACCTTCAAGGGCAAGCCGCCCGGCGCCGGCGCCGGCGAGATTTCCCGGCGCACCGCCGCCCTGCGCCCATCGATCGCACTGGAGCCGAAGCAGCGGGACAAGGCGCGCCAGCTCCGCCGCCAGGGCCATGAGCCCGAACAGATCGCCAAGGCGCTGAACGTGCCGCTGGAGGAGGTCGAGAAGGCGCTGGTGCAGATGCGCATGCCGCGCCCCGAGACCACGCGCGGCACGCTGAACGTCACGCTGGACGCGCATCGCCTCGTGATGAGGGAGCGCAAGGGTGACGAGCCCGTCTGGGTCACCATGGACCGGCTGCTGGGCGAACTGCTGCGCCTGCGGGCGGACCGGGACCGGCCGAAGCGGCTGAAGGAGAGCCAGGCCGCGCTGCCGCTGTTCAACAGCGAGGCGTGAGGGCGCCCGCCATGCCGCCGGACGGGACGAGGGCGGCCCCGGACCGGCGATCCCGGCGTCCCCGGGCCGGGCTGGCCCTGCTGCTGCTTCTGTCGGGGGGCGCTGCGGCGGCGGAGCCACTGCGGACGCCCTTCGTCCCGCTGCCGCCCGCGACGGGGCCGGCGGCGCAATGCCCGGCGCCCCCGGAGGCGATGCGCAGCATCGAGGGCGTGTCCTTCTACACCGACCCGGCCTTCTCCCGCCCCGATCCGGAGCGGCTGGCCGCCGATGCCGCCGTGCAAAAGCGGCTGGATGACTGGCTGGACGCGGTGCAGGCCGCCGTGGAGCAGGCCCGGAACGGGCAGGCGGGGGCGGCCGCCTGCGCCCTGTCCCTGCTCGACGACTGGGCCAAGTCCGGCGCCATGCTGGGCGCCGTGAACCAGCAGGGCGCCTATCACCGTGTCTGGGCCCTGGCCGGCGCCGGGCTCGCCTTCCTGCGGATCCGTGACGCGGCGGGGCTGGAGCCCGTCTCGATCGGGCGTGTCGGCCGCTGGATGCGCGAGGTCGCGACGGCCATCCAGCCCCGCTACGACCGGGAATCCCGGGCGCTGGTCAGCGATGTGCGCAACAACCACGCCGCCTGGGCCGGGCTCGCCGTGGCGGTGGCCGGCATCGCCAGCGACAGCCGGGCGCATTTCGACTGGGGCATGGCGCGCCTGCACGCGCAGCTCGCCCAGGTGACGGGGGAGGGGGCGCTGCCGCAGGAACTCGCGCGCGGCGCCCTGGCACTGCACTACCACCTCTTCGCGCTGGAACCGATCTCGGCGCTGGAACGCCTCGCCGCCGCCAACGGCGTGGCCCTGCCGTCCGGGGAGCAGGCATCGCTGGAGCGCCTGACCGGCTTCGTCCTGGCTGCCGCCAAGGACCCGTCGCGGATCGGGACGCTGGCGGGTGTGGTGCAGTCCGACCCCTGGCTGAAGGGCCGGTCGCCGCTTTCCGAAGCGGCGGGGCTGGAGATCCGTGCCCAGGCACGGCCCGATGCGGCGCTGGAGACCGCGCTCGCGCCGTTCCGCCCTTACCGTGCGCGCTGGCTCGGAGGAATGGTCACGGGGCGGTGGGCACCTGCTTTCCCGGCAGCGGAGGGAGAACCCGTTCCGACCCCGGAAAAGCCTTGAGCGGGCGCCCTCCCGGCCGCATGGCATGGGAGTGTGGCCGAAAGGACATGCGATGGAACATTCCGTTTGATGCACATTGAGATTGATAATCTCTCTGAATAAGAACCCCGGCTAAGAAAAATCCGCCGGAGACTGGAATTGACCACCGCACCGAAGCGTTCCGGCGCCCCGGGCATGGCAGGCCTCGCGCTGCTGGCCGTACCGCTGGCCCTGACTCCCCGGGCCGTCATGGCCCAGGACGGCACGGTGCAACTGCCGGAGGTCCAGGTGCAGGGACAGCGGCAGACCTCCACCGGGCCGGTGCAGGGCTATGTCGCCACGCAGAGCGCCTCCGCCACCAAGACCGACACGCCGCTGATCGAGACGCCGCAATCCGTCACCGTCGTCACGCGCGACCAGATGGACGACCGCGCCGTGCGCAACGTGGAGGAGGCGCTGGCCTACGTGCCCGGCCTCGCCACCGGCTTCTCGGGCAACGACACGCGCTTCGACAGCTTCCGCCTGCGCGGCTTCGACGCGCGGTCGAGCCAGTTCCTCGACGGGCTGCGCCTGCTGCGGCAGTTCGGCCCGACCTCGATGGAGCAGGAAGGGCTGGAGCGGATCGAGGTGATCCGCGGCCCCAACTCGGTGCTCTATGGCCAGACGCCGCCGGGCGGCATGATCAACATGATCAGCAAGCGCCCCACCGAGCGCCCCTTCGGCGAGGTGAACCTGCAGGCCGGTTCCTATGACCGCTACCAGGGCAGCTTCGACCTGGGCGGGCCGCTGACCCAGGACGGGCAGTTCCTCTACCGGCTGACCGGGCTGGTGCGGCAGAGCGGCACCCAGGTCGATCATGTCGATGACGACCGCTACTTCATCGCCCCGGCCATCACCTGGCGGCCCAGCGCGGACACGACGCTGACCCTGCTCGGGCGCTTCCAGTACGACCAGGGCGGCTCGCCCATCGGCCTGCCGGCCGTGGGCACGCTGCTGCCGAACCGCAACGGGACGATCAAGCGCAACTGGTTCGCGGGCGAGCCGGGCTTCAACAACTCCGACATCACCACCACCAGCATCGGCTGGAACTTCGAGCACCGCTTCGACGATGTCTGGAGCGTGCGGCAGAACGCCCGCTACATGCACAACCGCGTGGCCTACGAGACCATGTATGTCAGCGGCCTCTCGGCGGACCAGCGCCGCCTGACGCGCGGCAGCCTGCTGCAGCGGGAAAGCTCCGACACGGTCAACCTCGACAACAGCGTCGAGGCGCGCTTCGATACCGGGGCGCTGCGGCACACGGTCCTCGCGGGCTATGACTTCCGGCAGTACTGGGGCCACTACCAGGCCAATTTCGGCCAGACCGGCACCGTCCCGTCGCTCGACATCTTCACCCGCAACTACGGCGCGGCGGTCCCCGACCCGCGCCTCGGCACGGGCGCGAAGACCGACCGCAACGACGATTACGGCCAGCACGGCATCTATCTGCAGGACCAGGTCCGGCTCGACCGGCTGCTGATCACCGGCGGGCTGCGGCAGGACTGGTCCACCACCAGCCAGACCTCGCGCCGCAACGGGGTGCGCACGCGCTCCGACGACGATGCGCTGACCGGGCGCATCGCGGTGATGTACCTCTTCGACGTCGGCCTCTCGCCCTATGCGAGCTACACCACCTCCTTCGACCCCGTGATCGGTGCCACCGCGGCCCAGCGCGGCGCCACGCCGTTCAAGCCGACGGAGGGCGAGCAGTACGAACTCGGCGTGAAGTACCAGCCGCCGGGCCGCAACAGCTTCGTCACCGCGGCGGTGTTCGAGCTGACGCAGACCAACGTCACCACCCGCGACCCGGTCTATACCTCCTCCCAGATCCAGACGGGCGAGGTGCGCTCGCGCGGCGTGGAGCTGGAGGCCGTGGCGAGCCTGGCGGAAGGGCTCGACCTCACCGCCTCCTACACCTACCTCGATGCCGAGATCACCAAGAGCAACACGCTGATCACCGGCACGACGCGCACCACCAAGGGCAACCGCCCGGGGCTGGTGCCGGCGCATACGGCCAATCTCTGGATGAAGTACCGCTTCGACCGGGATTCGAAGCTGGCCGGCCTCGGGCTGGGCGGCGGCGTGCGCTACATCGGCAACCTCTATGGCGAGGATGCCAACCAGTACCTCTCGCCCTCGGTGACGCTGTTCGACGCCTCGGTGAGCTACGACCTCGGCCAGTACCGGCTGTCGGTGAACGCGAGCAACCTCTTCGACAAGGAGTACGTCTCCTCCTGCACCGGCACCTACTACTGCTACTGGGGCAATGGCCGCACGGTGATCGGCAACGTCTCCTACCGCTGGTGAAGCGCAGGCCGGGGCACCCCCAGGTCCCCCGGCCGCCTATCCGGGGCCGACCCAGTAGGTCCCTTCGAAGGGCACGGCGGCGAAGCGGCGGTTGATTTCCGCCAGCGTCGCCGCCGGGTCGAGATCCGCGAAGAGGTCCGGCCGCAGCCAGCGCGCCATCGCCTCCAGCGCGGCGATGCCGACCGGGCTGCCGAAGACCGGGTTCCACAACCCATAGACGCGCCTGTCCCGCGTGGCGGGCAGGGCCACGAGTTCCGGCGAGGCCATCAGCGCCTCCAGCGAGGCCCTGGCCTCGGCCAGCGTGACGCCCGTGCCGACGCGCAGGCCCTGCTGGTCCTCGTCATGGCGGTTGCCGGTGTTCACCACGATCTCCGGCGCCACGGCGAGGAGCTGCTCCAGGTTGATCTCGCCGCCGCGCGGGCCGGGCAGCATGCCCTCGGACAGGTTCCGCACGCCCACCAGCGAAAGCATCTGCCCCGTGCCGTCATTCCCGGCCACCCAGCAGCAGGGCCGCCGCCCGGCGAAGGCGTTCATGATCACCCCCGGCCTCGGGCCGGCATGGGCGGCGACACGCTCGCGGATGCGCGCCAGCCGCTCCTCCTGGAAGCCGATCACCGCCTCGGCCCGTTCCTCGCAGCCCAGCGCCCGGCCCAGCAGGCGGATGCTCGGGATGCCGTTGCTGAGCGGCCGCTGGAAGTTGTCGATGAAGATCACCGGAATGCCGGCGGAGGCGAGGTGCTCGACATTCTGCCGCGTCTCGGCCGAGCCGAGCTGCCAGGTGCTCAGGATCACCAGCTCCGGCCGCAGCGCCAGCACCCGCTCCACCGAAAGGCCCTGACCCACCGCGCTGGTGAGCTCCGGCACCTGGTTCATCGCCGGGAAGCGCTGGCGGAAGGCCCGGTCGCTGCCCTGGTCGTGCTGCTTCAGGTCGCCGCCCATGCCGACCAGCAGGGAGACGGGGTCGGGCAGCAGCACCGACAGGGTCAGGAGCTGGAAGTTCTCGGCCAGCAGGATCGCCCGGGGCTGCCGCGGGAGCGTGACCTCGCGCCCCGCCAGATCCGTGACACGGCGCGGCCATCCGCCATCCGCTGCCTGGGCGCGCACCGGCGGAGCGAGCCAGGGCAGCAGCGGCAGCAATGGCAGCGCGAGGCGGAGGCGGGAGGAAATGCGGGCCAAGGGCGGGGCCTCCTGGAAGCGAGAACCGCTCGCAATAAGGGGCGCCCGGCCCACGGCACAAGGCACCCGCCATCATTCTCCCGGCGCTACTCGCTCCGGCGCGGCCGCTCCATCAGCCGCCCGACCGCCTGGGCCACGTCGAGCCGCCCCGCCAGCACGGCGGCGACGGTGGCGCTGACCGGCATCTCCACCCCGGCCGCCGCGGCGCGGGCGAGCAGGGCGGGCGCGGTGGCCGCCCCCTCCGCGACTCCCCGGCTGTCCGCCAGCGCCTCGGCCGGGCTCAGGCCGCGCCCCAGCGCATGGCCCAGCGCGAAGTTCCGGCTGCTCGGCCCGGTGCAGGTCAGCAGCAGGTCCCCCAGGCCGGAAAGCCCGGCGGCGGTCTCGGCCCGCCCGCCCAGCGCCACCACGAGGCGCGCGATCTCGGCCAGGGTGCGCGTGACCAGGGCGGCGCGGGCATTCTCGCCCAGCCCGGCGCCCATGGCGGCCCCGGCGGCGATGGCCGCGACATTCTTGGCGGCGCCGCAGATCTGCACGCCGAGCACGTCCTCGCCCTCGTAGAGGCGGAAGGCCGGCGTGGCGAGGCGGGCGCAGGCGGCGGCGCGCAGCACCGGATCGGTGCTGGCCAGCACGGCGGCGGCGGGCAGGCCGGCCGCCACCTCATGCGCGAAATTCGGCCCGGAGAGCACGGCGGCGGGCAGGCCCGGCCGCAGCTCGGCCAGCACCTCCAGCGGCAGCAACAGCGAGCTGCTCTCCACCCCCTTGGCCACCGCCACCACCGGCGGCAGTTCCGGCATGGCGGCGACGGCGGCGCGCAGCGGCTGCATCGGCACGGCCAGCACGGCGAGGCTCGCCCCCTCCAGCGCCTCGGCGGCATCGGCGGTCACGCGCAGCCCCTCCAGCACCGCATCCGGCAGGCGCGGGTTCCGGTGCGTCCCGCGCATCGCCGCCGCCTTCTCCGGGTCGCGCGCCCAGAGCGTCACCCGGTTGCCCGCCCGTGCCGCCTGGATCGCCAGCGCCGTGCCCCAGGCCCCGGCGCCAAGGACGGCGAGCCTGTTCGCCTCACTCATCGGTCAGCCTCGTCACGGCGCAGCCCTGGCCCGGCTCGCCCTGGCCCAGGCGTTCCAGCAGCGCGCGCAGGATGTCGCCGGTCACGGCCTCGAAACTCCCCTCCGGCACCCAGGGGCCGTTGCTGACCACCAGCCCGCAGCCGTTGAGCCGCGTCGGGTCGGTGGGCTCGCGCAGCCAGAGCTCGCAGGCCAGCAGATCCCGCACCCCGGAGGCGCGGAGCCGGTCGTGGAAGTCGCGCACCGGGGCGCGGTGCTTCACCGGATACCAGGCCGCCTGGATGCAGCCCCGGAAGCGCCCCGAGACGGCGGCGATCGTGTCGGCGAGGCGGTCGAACTCGCCCTCCTGCTCGAAGGGCGGGTCCATCAGCAGCAGCCCGCGCTTCTCCGGAAAGGGGGTGAGGGCGGTCGCGGCCTCCCAGCCGTCGCGCGCATGCACCGCCACGCGCCGGTCGCGGCCGATCCGGGCCCGCAGCTCCTCCTGGTCCTCGGGATGCAGCTCGCAGAGCACCAGCCGGTCGCCCTCCCGCAGCATCGCCTGGCTCAGCGCCGGGCTGCCGGGATAGAGCGGCGGCCAGCCGAACTCCCGCACGGCCGAGAGCCAGGGGGCGAGCGGACCCTCCGCGATCCCCTCCAGCCGCCCGATCCCGGCCCGCCATTCCCCGGTGCGCTCGGCCCTCTCCTCCCGCAGGTCGTAGGCGCCGATCCCGGCATGGGTGTCGAGCACGCGGAAAGGCGCCGGCTTGCGCCGCAGGGCGGCGAGGATGTGGTGCTGCAGGGCATGCTTCACGCAGTCGGCGAAGTTCCCGGCATGGTAGGCGTGGCGGTAGTTCACGGCATTCCCTGGCCGCGCGAGGCGGCGAGATCATAAAGCGGATGGCGGAACAGCGATTCCGAGGCGCGGTTGTAGCTGATCGCGGGGCACCGCCAGCCCGGCGGCGCGGCACCGAAGCGCGCCAGGATCAGCCCGTCGCCGGAGAAGCCCTCGCCCACATCGTGCTCCACCTCGATGACGCCGCCCAGCGCCCGGACCGCCTCGACGCAGCGCTGGTGCGTCAGCGGGTCGCCGCTGATGAGGTGGTGATGGGTGGACAGGAACAGCCAGTCCACGCGCCCGTCGCGCAGCAGCGGCGCCGCCTGCTCCAGCATGGTGAACTCGGCGCCCTGCGCGTCGCAATGCAGGATGGTGAGCCGGTCAAGGCCCCGCGCGGCCATCAGCCCGGCCACGTCATGGCAGGCGAGGTCCAGGGTTCCCGATTCCTCCGTGGGGAAAGGCAGGGTCTCGCCCGGCCGGTCGCCGAGGAAGCCCTGCACGATCTCCGCCGCGACGCCGTTCAGCGCGAGATTGGCGCGCCCGACCTCGATGTGCCGCGGATCGGGCTCCAGCAGCACCGCGCGCCGGCCCGGCGCCGCGAGCAGGAACCAGATGGAGTAGAAGGCCCAGTATCCGCCAAGCTCCAGCATCGTGCCGCCCGGCGGCAGGCAGCGGAGAAGCTCGTGGAACAGCCGCTCCTCCTGCGGCTCGTGATGGCCATGGCAACGCTCGATCAGCTCGGTCATCCAGGCGCCGCAATAGCCATCCGCCAGGACCCGTATGCCGTTGTGCATGATCTGGACGCGGCGGCCATCCGCCATCCTGCCGACGCGCCCGGCATCCGGCACGCGGGGCATGGGCTCCGCATCGCGGCATCGCATGCCCATGGCGATGCGATGGGCATTGCTGACCGAGGGCAGAACCTGCGTTTCCAGCCGCCTCGGGTCCAGGAGCTCCGGCGCGGCGGGCAGCAGCAGCGGCGGCAGGGTGGGTTCGAGCGCCAGGCCGGCGGCGCCACGGCCGATCCCGTTCCGGCCGATCCTGTCCCTTTGGGCGGCGGGAAGACCGGTTCGCGGCCCGCTCGGGTCAGGCGCGGCCGCCGTGCCGCGGGAAGGCCGGAAGGGCCACATCAGGATATCCCCTCCCCGGCGGGAGAAAGCTCCGCCAGCGGCCAGCGCGGCCGTGGCGCGTGGTCCACCGGATCGGTGAGGCCGGCGCGCAGCCGCTCGATCCCGGCCCAGGCCACCATCACCGCATTGTCCGTGCAGAGCCGGATGGGCGGGGCGATCAGCGGCAGCCCGGCCCGTTCCGCCACGCCGCGCAGCGCCTCGCGCACCCCGCCATTGGCGGCGACGCCGCCGGACACCACCAGCGCCGTGGCGCCGCGCATCATGCCGAGGGCGTTGCGCGCCCGGTCGGCCATCACGGCGGAAACGCTGGCCTGGAAGGCGGCGGCGATGTCCGCCTTTCCGGCTTCGTCGGCGAGTTTGCCCACCGCCTGGGCCACGGCGGTCTTGAGGCCGGAGAAGGAGAAGTCGCAGCCCGGCCGCCCCAGCATCGGGCGGGGCAGGGGGATGCGCTTCGGGTCGCCCGACGCCGCCAGCCGTTCCAGATGCGGCCCGCCGGGCCAGGGCAGGCCAAGCAGCTTGGCCGACTTGTCGAAGGCTTCGCCCACCGCGTCGTCCAGCGTCGAGCCGAGGCGGCGGTAGCGGCCCAGCCCCTCCACCGCCACGCACTGGCAATGCCCGCCGGACAGCAGCAGCAGCAGGTAGGGAAAAGCCGGCGCCTCGGGCAGCAATCCGGGAAGGCGCGGCGTCAGCGCATGCGCCTCCAGATGGTTCACCGCCACGAAGGGCAGGCCATGCGCCAGGGCCAGGCCCTTGCCGAAGCTGGCACCGACGATCAGCCCGCCGATCAGCCCGGGCCCCGAGGTGGCGGCGATGCCGCCCAGCGCCGCCGGCGCGATCCCGGCCTGCTCGAAGACCCGGGCGGCGAGGCGCGGCATGTGGTGCAGATGCGCCCGCGCCGCGACCTCCGGCACCACGCCGCCGAAGCGCGCATGCTCCGCCACCTGGCTCAGCAGCGCCTCGGCCAGCACGCGCCCATCGGGGGCCAGCAGAGCCGCCGCCGTCTCGTCGCAACTGCTTTCCAGGCCGAGCACGGGCCCCTTGAGTTCCATCATCCCAATCCTCTCGGCCCATTCCTCGCAGCCGGTGCGCGCCTCACCCACCCTGCCCGGTCCCGGGGGCCCGGCCCGCGAGAGGACGTGGGACATTCTGTCCCAGTCACACCCGCGACAAGCCCGCTTCCACGAAGGGCAGGGCGGTTCTATGACGCGCCGATGCTTCCTGCCCACCCCGCGGCACCCGGGACCAAGCCCGCCGCCCTTTCCTCCGAGGCCAGACCGCGCGTGCAGCCGCATGCGGGGCGGAACCTGCCGCTGCGCGTCGGCACGCGCGGCTCGCCCCTGGCGCTGTGGCAAACGCGGCACTTCCTGCAGAAGATCCTGCACTTCTGCCCCGTGCTGCGCATGGCCGAGGCCTTCGACGAGCATGTGATCGCCACCTCGGGCGACAGGATCCAGGACCGGCGCCTCGCCGATATCGGGGGCAAGGGGCTCTTCGCCAAGGAGATCCACGAGGCGCTGCTGGACGGGCGGATCGACTTCGCCGTGCACAGCCTCAAGGATCTGGAAACCGAGATGCCGCCGGGCATCGTCCTCGCCTGCACCCTCAAGCGCGAGGATGCGCGGGACGTGCTGCTCCCCGGCCCCGGCTGCGGCGCGCTCGATCCGGCGGACCCGCTCGGCTCGCTGCCGGCGGGCATCCTGCTCGGCACGGCCAGCCTGCGGCGGCAGAGCCAGGTGCTGCATGCGCGGCCGGACCTGCGGGTGACGATGATCCGCGGCAACGTCCAGTCCCGCCTCGGCAAGCTCGGTGCCGGCGAGGTGGATGCCACGATGCTGGCCCTGGCCGGGCTCAAGCGGCTGGAACTCGCGCCCGAGGGCATGGTGATCCTGGACCCGGAGGCCATGGTCCCCGCCGCCGGACAGGGGATCGTCGGCGTGACGGTGCGCGAGGGCGACACCGAGCTGCGCCAGCTCCTGGCCGCCATCGAGAATCCGGAAGCCCGCGCCGTATCCCGCGCCGAGCGCGCGCTGCTCTCGGCGCTGGACGGTTCCTGCCGCACGCCGATCGGCGGCCATGCCAAGCTGCTGCCGGACGGGCGGCTCCGCCTGACCGGGCTGGTGGCGCGGCCGGACGGCTCCTTCCTGCTCAAGCGCAGCGTGCATGGCGACGCCCGGGATGCCGAGCGGCTGGGCGACGCGCTGGGCCAGGAATTGCGGCTGGACAGCCCGGCCGACCTCTTCACCTGAGCCGCGCCGCGGAAGCCGGGGATTCGCCCGGCTGCCTCGTCACGCGGCCGGAGCCCGGGGCGGCCGAGACCGCCACTCTCGTCGCCGCGCTCGGCTGGCGGCCCGTGCTGGCGCCCGCCCTGCTGCTCGAACTGCGCCACGTGCCGCTGCCGCCGGCCCAGGCCCTGCTGCTGACCAGCCGCGCCGCCGCCCGCGCCCTGGTGGGCCGCATGCCCGACATGCCGGTCCTGGCCGTGGGTGGGGCCACGGCGGCGGAGGCCCGCCGCGCCGGCGCCACGACGCTGCATGTGGCAACCGGCGATGCCCAGGCCCTCGCAACCCTTGCCACCGCCGTGCTGGACCCGGCGGGCGGGCCACTCCTGCTGGCGGTGGGCCGTGGCTACGCGCTTGATCTGGCCAGGATATTGCGGGAGAGGGGATTCCGCGTCCGGCGCCGGGTGGTCTATGACGCCCACCCCGCAAGACACCTGCCGGAGGAGGCGCTGCTGGCGCTTCGTGCGGGGAAGATCGGCTCGGCCCTGTTCTTCTCGCCGCGCTCCGCGGAGGTTACGCTGTCGCTGATGCGGGACGCGGGCCTGGCCGCGGCGGCAACGTCCGTCGAGGCCCTCGCGTTGAGCGCGCGTGTCGCGACGACGCTCCGGGGCCTCCCCTGGCGCGGTGTCCGCGTCGCGTCCGATCTGAACCAGAATGCCTTGTTGGCCCTGTTGGGTCCGGCAGGCCAAACAGGAGAGCCGCCGCCCTCATGAGCGATTCCCCCGACAAGGACACGGCCCCAAGGGAACAACCAGGGGCACAGCAGGGGCCTCGTCAGGAGCCGCAGGCGGCTGCCGGCCCGTCCGGGTCCGGCGGCGCGCCGGCACGTTCCACCCTCCCGCCCTCGCCGCCGCCTCGCAAGCTCGATCCGGCGGTGCTGCCCATCCTGATCGGTGTGCTGGTGCTGGGCGGCGCCCTCGCCTTCCTGTTCCTGACGCCCTCCGGCACGGTCAATTCCGGCGAGACCAACCGGGTCCGGATCGCGGCGCTGGAGGAGAAGCTCGCCTCCGCCACCGAGCGCGTGCAGGCCGACGAACGCCGCATGGCGGCATTGGAGCAGCAGGCTCAGCAGCTCGCCACGCGCCCGGCCGGCGACCCGGCCGCCCTTCAGGATCTCGGCGCCCGCCTGCAGGGCATCGAGACCCGGGACGGCGAAAGCACCAAGCGCCTGACCGACAGCCTCGCCGCCCTGGAGAACGACCTGCAGCAGCGCCGCCAGGCCAACGAGGCCCGGCTTTCGGCCATCGAAAAGAACGCCGGCGAGGCCAGCCAGCAGAACGCCCAGCGCATCCAGGCCATCGACGGCCGGGTCGGCGAGGTGGAGAACCGCGCCGCCGCCCGCGCCGCGGAGGCCGAGCGCAGCCTGTCGCAGCGCATCTCCGAGGCGGAGAAGCAGATCGCCCAGCGCGTCGCCGATGCCGAGGCCGCCATCGCGCCCCGGCTGGCGGCGCTGGACCAGAGCATCGCCCAGCGGGTGCAGGCCGCCACGCAGGAACTGGACCGCCGCGTCAACGCGCAGAACAGCGCGCTCGACCAGCGCCTCGCCGCCTTCGACGCCCGGGTGAAGCAGGCCGAGAGCGCCGAGCGCCGCGTGGGCTTCCTGGCCGCGCGGGGCGCCATCCAGTCCGCGCTGGAGGCCGGACAGCCGCTGAAGCAACCCCTTGCCGGCCTGCCCGGCACGCCGCCGCCCGCGCTGCAACGCTATGCGGACACGGCACCGCCGACCGAGGCCGCGCTACGCCTGAGCTTCGAGGACGCCGCCCGTGCCGCCCGCGCCGCCGCCGAGCCGCAAGGGCAGGGGGTCATGGACTCCGCCCTGGCGCGCATCCAGGGGCTGGTGACCGTGCGCCGGGGCGATCAGGTGGTGGTGGGCGACACCGCCGCCGGCCATCTGGAGGCCGCGCGCCGGGCGCTGGATGCCGGCGACCTCGCCGCGGCCCTGCAACGACTCGACGCGCTGCCGCCCGAATCCAAGGCCGCCATGCGCGGCTGGCTGGATCAGGCCCAGGGGCTGCTGGCGGCGCAGACCGCGCTGCGCACCCTCGCCGCGGACCGCAACGGGGGCGCCGGCTGATGCTTCGCGCCATCTGGCTGCTGATCGTCCTCGCGGTCGGCGTCGCCTTCGCCTGGTACCTGCGCAACCTCGGCGGCGCCGTCGAGATGCGGGTGGGCGATGTCTTCGTCGGCCTGCCGCTCTGGGTCCTGCTGCTGATCCTCGTGGTCGGCTTCGTGGTGCTGCACGGGCTGCTGCGGGGCTGGGCGCTGCTGCGCTCCTGGCCGCAGCGCATCCGTGACCGCCGCACCGCCCGCTACCGCACGGAAGGCGATGCCGCCGTGACCCGCGCCCTGGTGGCTCTGGCCTCCGGCACGGCCGACCAGGCGCGGATGGAGATCCGCCGCGCCCGCAAGCTGCTGGGGGACACGCCGCACACCCTGCTGCTGACCGCCGAGGCGGAGCGCATGAGCGGGCGGGAGGAGGCGGCCAACGCCGCCTTCCAGGCCCTGGCCGAGCGCGAGGACGCCCGCTTCCTGGGCCTGCGCGGGCTGCTGCGTTCCGCCATGCAGCGGGAGGACTGGCCCGAGGCGCAGCGTCTGGCGCGCGAGGCCGAGGCGGCTCAGCCCGGCGCCTCCTGGGTGCGGGAGGAGCGGGCGCTGCTCGCCATGCGCACGCATCACTGGGGTGAGGCGCTGGCGCTGCGGGCGCCGGGCCTTTCCGAATCCGCCCTGGCCCTGGCCGCGGCGGAAGAGGAGCAGGCCCCGACCCGCAAGGCGGAGCTGGAGAAGCGCGCCTTCCAGGCCGATCCGGGCTTTGCCCCCGCCGCCCTGGCCTATGCGGCGCAACTACGCGACCTCGGCTCCCCCCGCCGCTCGCGCGCGGTGCTGGAAGAAAGCTGGAAGGCCGCACCGCATCCGGATCTTGCCCGCGCCTATCTGGCCGGCGAAGGCGATGTCCTGGCCCGGGTGCGCGCGGCCGAGGCCCTGGTGGAGCCGAACCGCACCCATCCGGAAAGCCGCCTGCTGCTCGGGCGGCTGGCGCTGGAGGCCTCGCTGGTCGGCCGGGCCCGCACGGAGCTGGAGGCGCTGGCGGCCAGCGGCGAGGCCGATCGCCGTGCCTATCTCGCCCTGGTGGATCTGGAGCGGGTGGAGCAGGGGGACACCCCCGCCGGCCGCGCCGGGGAGGCGAAATGGCTGCGCGCCGCCGCCGCCGCCGCGCCGGAGCCCCGCTGGGTCTGCGGCCAGTGCGGACAGGAGCACGAGGCCTGGGCACCGGTCTGCGACCATTGCGGCACCACCGGCCGCATCGGCTGGACGGCTCCCTATCAGCGCCCGCCCGTCCCGCGCGCGGAAAAGGTGTAAACCGGAGTTGCCGAAGTCGGCGGGCGAGGGTAGATAGCGCGCCACGCCGCTTCGGCAGGCCGACTTAGCTCAGGGGTAGAGCAACTGATTCGTAATCAGTAGGTCCGGGGTTCAATTCCCCGAGTCGGCACCATCTTCCCCACATCCACATCCGAACTTGCCACACCGTTCGGCGCCAGGGATGCGGGGAGGTTGCCTGGCCTTCCGGGCGACGGAACCGGACAACGCAGTTCCGTTTCCAGCGTGATCCAATCCCGCCCGAGAATCAGGCGCTTGTCGGCGCTGCGCGAGATCGGCAGGCCAATCACCTTGCAATAGGCGATCAGGGCGGCCGCCAGCGCGGCGGCATGAAGGATCTGCGACACCGGCTCGGCGCCGGCGCCCGGGCGGACCACCACCCGCAGACTGGGTGGGTCCTGGGAAAGCGGCTCGCAGCGGAGGATCTCCAGCGGCTCCGGCGTCAGTCCGAGGACTGCCGGGGCACTGGCCAGCGCCTGGGAAAGAACAGGGAGCGGGAAGCGGATCTGCCGGACATCGACGATGTCTTGAAACATGCGCTCCTCCTTGCCGGACCTTTCTGCCGGCAAGGTCTGAAGCAAACATGAAGATCGCGAGGCGCGGCGGACCGCGGAAAGCCGCCGGGCCGGACGGTGCGCCTCAGCGCAGCGGAAGGCGGTCCGCCGGGGGAGGGTTTCCCCACAGGCTCGCCTGAGTCTCGATCAGATGCGGCTCCGACGCGATGGGCGGCGCCACGGGGAACACGGCAGCCGCGCCACGCTCCATCCCGCCTCCTGGCTCGTCGCAGAAGCGCGAGATATAGACGGCGTCGATCTCGGCCGGTGAAAGCCGGATCGGCCCGTCGCCCCAGAGATCGTCGTTGGTCCAGACCCCTTCGGCCGGTTTCCACAGCATCGGCCGGGGCGTACAGGCCCGCCCGGTATGCGAGGTCGAAAGTTGAAGCCAGTGCCAGGATTCCATCTGGTGACACCTGGCTGGCGGATATCCATCCCAATCCGATCGCATCGCTGGCCTCCCCCAATCCTTGTCCGGCAGCGCCCGCCATTCATTGGCGTTGGCGAATCTGAACGCGAATGAGGGAGGGTTGGGCAAATCAATTGTTTGTATTGCCGGATCAATTTTCTTCCCAGAGTTGTGGACACAGCCGCTCTTCCGGCATGGTTTCCAACGGATCGGGGGCATTCCGGGAAGAGCGACCGGACCGGATAGCCTCAGCAGCGGCCGTCACGCAGCTCGATCACCAGCAGGATCACGACCAGCCAGCAGACGAGACCGATCGCAGCGGCCCAGGCGAGGCCCTTGCGCAGCCGGCCATCCGAGACCTCCTGCGGGTCCGGCTGGGGGAGAGGTTGCGGCTCCCCCTCCGGTCCAGGATCGGGCCCATGGCCCCGCCGCCCCTGATCGTCCCGCTCTCCTGCGATCCCATGCCCTCCGCCAAATCCGGGCGGCACGGCCCGGATGGAATTCCCCACGCAATTCGGGTGCCACTCGCCCTTCGCACGGGTTACCGACGGCTTGCGAGGCAATGCGATGACGCTGAGGTGAAGACAGGCGGCCCATCCCCGTCCTGTGAAAGACACTCCGGAAAGCCTCTCGCAACCTCGGCCTGCCAGACTGGTTGCCGAGCCGGACGGTCCGGGCCAGGCGCCCTGGCACGGAGCCCGCCCGGCACAGGAAATGGACACCGCAGGCCATGGCCGAGGACAGCAAGAGCGCGCAGGTGCAGGTGGCGAATGCCCGCCCCGAGGATGTCGGCAAGGGGGCCGCGCGGGTCAGCCGGCGCATCATGCAGGAACTCGGCCTCCAGCCCGGCGACGTGCTGGAGGTCGTCGGCCAGCGGCACACCGCCGTGATCCCGATCCCGCCCTTCCCGGAGGACGAGGACCTGGAGATCATCCGCCTGGACGGGTTGCAGCGCGCCAATGCCGGCGTCTCGGCCGGGGAGCGGATCGAGGTCCGCCGCGCCCAGGTGAAGCCCGCGAGCCGCGTGGTGCTCGGCCCGGCGCAGAAGAACCTGCGGCTTTCCGGCTCCGGCGAGGCACTGCGTCGGACCTTCATGGGCCGGCCGGTGGTCGCCGGGGACGTGATCTCCACCTCGGTCTACCACCGGCCCGAACGCGGCGCCGACGGCATCCCGGACGAGGTCTATCGCCGCTTCTTCGAGCAGCAGACCTATGCCCTGCAGGAAATCCGCCTCGTCGTGGTGGAAACCACGCCCAAGGGCATCGTCCGCGTCGACCAGCACACCGAGTTCGAGGTCCTGCCCCAGTACGCGGAGCCGAAGGAGGTCCGCCGCGCCGACGTCACCTATGACGACATCGGCGGGCTGGGGAATGCGGTGGACCAGGTGCGGGAGATGGTGGAACTGCCGCTGCGCCATCCCGAGCTCTTCCAGCGCCTGGGCATCGACCCGCCGAAGGGCGTGATCCTCCACGGCCCGCCCGGCACCGGCAAGACGCTGCTGGCCAAGGCGGTGGCCAACGAGTCCGAGGCCAACTTCTTCTCCATCGCCGGTCCCGAGATCATGGGCAGCCAGTACGGCGAGTCCGAGAAGCGGCTGCGCGAGATCTTCGAGCAGGCGGGCAAGCAGTCCCCCTCCATCATCTTCATCGACGAGATCGACAGCATCGCGCCCAAGCGCGACGAGACGCGCGGCGAGGTCGAGCGCCGCATCGTCGCGCAGCTCCTGACCCTGATGGACGGGCTGGAGCCGCGCCAGAACGTGGTGGTCATCGCCGCCACCAACCGCGTCGATGCGATCGACGAGGCGCTGCGCCGCCCGGGCCGCTTCGACCGGGAGATCGTGATCGGCGTGCCGGACGAGCCGGGGCGCCGCCAGATCCTGAGCATCCACACGCGCGGCATGCCGCTGGCCGACGACGTGGACCTCGATGCGCTGGCGCGCTCCACCTATGGCTATGTCGGCGCGGACATGTCGGCCCTGGCGCGGGAGGCGGCGATGGATGCGGTGCGGCGCATCCTGCCGCAGATCAACCTGCGGGAGGGCATCCCGCCCGAGATCCTGGCCGACCTGCGCGTCTGCCGGCAGGATTTCGAGAATGCGATGAAGCGCATCCAGCCCTCGGCCCTGCGCGAGATCATGATCCAGGTGCCCAACGTGTCCTGGGAGGATGTCGGCGGGCTGGAGGAAACGCGCACGCAGCTCCGCGACGGCATCGAGCTGCCGCTGAGGCATCCCGATGCCTTCCGGCGGCTGGGCATCCGCCCGGCGAAGGGCTTCCTGCTCTTCGGGCCGCCGGGCACCGGCAAGACGCTGATGGCCAAGGCCGTGGCGCGGGAGGCGAGTGCCAACTTCATCGCCACCAAATCCTCCGACCTGCTCTCGAAATGGTATGGCGAGTCCGAGCAGCAGGTGAGCCGCCTCTTCGCCCGGGCCCGGCAGGTGGCGCCGACGGTGATCTTCATCGACGAGATCGACAGCCTGGTGCCGGCGCGCGGCGGCAGCCTGGGCGAGCCCGCGGTGACGGAGCGCGTGGTGAACACCATCCTGGCCGAGATGGATGGGCTGGAGGAATTGCAGAGCGTGGTGGTGATCGGCGCCACCAACCGGCCGAACCTGCTGGACCCGGCCCTGCTGCGCCCCGGCCGCTTCGACGAGCTGGTCTATGTCCCCGTGCCGGACGAGGCCGGGCGGCTGCATATCCTCCGCATCCAGACCAAGGACATGCCTCTGACCGACGACGTGGACCTCGCGGACCTGGCGAAGCGCAGCCAGGGCTACACGGGCGCCGATCTGGGCGACGTGGTGCGCCGGGCCGGCCTGCTCGCCCTGCGCGGCGACATCGCCAGCCCGGCGGTGGGCCGTACGCAGTTCGAGCAGGCGCTGCGGGAATCCCGCCCCTCGGTGACGCCGGAGATGGAGCAGGAATACGAGCAACTCCGCCGCAGCCTGAAGCAGCAGGGGCCCCTGACGCAGCGGCCGCGCATCGGCTTCCAGCTGGACTGATCGAACGGCGGAACGCGCCGGCGCCTGGGCTCGCGAGGGTCCGGCGCCATGCTTCGGGGCCAGCCCCCGGGGGAGAGGCTCTGCCTCTCGCCCCGGACCCCCTCTCCGCCAGGACGCTGCGCGCCCTGAACCCGATGAGCTGGCACGCGCGGTGACCGTCGGCCCGAAGGCCCGATCCCGCGCCTCCCCAACGCCCCTTGCTTCCCGAACCCGGCTTAGGATATAGGAATAAAATCAACATCCCGCCGTCACATCGCCAACCACTGGAGGCAGGATTCTGGGCAAAATCCTCTCGTCTACGAAGCGGGGCCCCGCATCCGTCGGACAGATAAAGGACTAAAACCCTAAAATCTTAAAACACTAAAACCCGGGATACCGCATGGGACGAAAGACCCTCGCCCCTGCAGGCGGGAAAGGGCGAACAGAACCGGCACCAGGCCGTGATGCCCCCCGAGGATCATGCGCTCCGCCCTTCGCATCGGGTGGCACTGTTCAGGGCTGCGGGTGCCAGGACAGGATGAATTCGTGGATGCCCGAGGCGATGAACTGCACCGCGATGCAGGTCAGCAGGAAGCCCATGATCTTCGTCATCGCCATCACGCCATGCCGCCCCAGGAACTGCGCGATCCGGAAGGAGGAGGACAGCACCAGCCAGGCAAGGAAGAGCGTGATGACGATACCGAGCGCGATCACGAGATAGCCCAGCACCATCCGCCCCGGAGGGATCTGCGAGCTGTAGCCGAGCACGGCGGCGATGGAGCCGGGGCCGCTCAGGCTCGGCATGGCCAGGGGCGTGAAGGCGATGTCGGGCTGGCCGGGGCGGTTGGCGGTCTCCACCGTCTCATGCGTCGGGCCGGTCTCGTCCTGCCCCGTGAAGATCATGCGGAAGCCGAGCGCCAGGATGATCAGCCCGCCCGCGACGCGGATGCCGGGCAGGGAGATGCCGAAGCCGCTGATGATGAGCTGCCCAGCCAGCAGGAAGGCGATCAGGATCGAGGCGGCATAGATCGTGGACAGCCGGATCTGCCGCTTGCGTTCCTCGGCCGGCATGGTGCGGGTCAGCGCGATCACCAGCGGAACCGTGCTGAGCGGGTTCATGATGGGCAGGATGCCGATCACGACGATGCCGACATAGTAGGGGATCTGGATCAGGTCCGACATGCCGGTTGTCTTGCCTTTCCTCAAGGGCGAGGCAAGGCTGAGCTTCCCCCGCCGGGCGGATACCAGCCCTGCCCCAGGCCGGCACCCGGCACGGTGCCCCATCGGGCGCTCCCATCGGGCAACCCCCAGCCGGGGCCATGCGCTGTGCCGGGACAGGCGGCACAGCAGGAAAGCCATGACCCCCTTTCGCGTGGACTGGACGGATGGAACCGTGGAACCCGTCCTGGATCGGGTGCGGCGCCATGAATTCGCCCCGGCGCCGGCAGGGGAGGGATGGCGCTACGGCTGCGACGCCGGATTCCTGCGCGAATTCTCCCGCTTCTGGGCGGAGGACTATGACTGGCGCGCGGCGGCGGAGCGGCTGAACCGCTTTCCGCAATTCGTGGCGGAGGTGGACGGGGTGGAGATCCACTTCCTGCATCTGGTGGGTGAGGCGCAGGGGAAGCGGCCCCTGCTGATGAGCCATGGCTGGCCCGGCTCGCACCGGGAGTTCTGGAAGGTCGCGGAACCGCTGGCCTTTCCCTCGCGCCATGGCGGACGGGCGGAGGATGCCTTCGACCTGGTGATCCCCTCGCTGCCGAATTTCGGCTTCTCGGCCAAACCGGCGGAGACGATCGACCAGCGGCGGGTGGCGGCGCTCTTCGACGGGCTGATGACACGCGTCCTGGGCTATCGCCGCTACCGCGCTCATGGCGGCGACTGGGGCGCGCTGATAACCGCATTGCTGGGCCTGCACCATGCCCCCAGCCTGGAGGCGATCCATCTGACCATGCTCTTCCCCCGCCCCGGCGCCGCGCCGGACACGGAGGAGGAGAAGGCATGGGCGGCGAAGTTCCCCGGGATCGAGCAGCGCCTGGGCGGCTACCGGCATCTCCAGGGCAGCAAGCCGCAGAGCCTGTCCTGGGCGGTGGGCAACAGCCCGGTGGGGCAGGCGGCCTGGATCCTGGAGCGTTTCCACGACTGGTCGGACCGGCGGGAGCGGCCGTTCGAGGCGGTGTTCAGCCGCGAGGACCTGCTCGACAACATCATGATCTACGTGATGACCGGGGCCTTCCACTCCTCCATCCGCTTCTACGCGGCGGCGATGGAAGGCGGCTTCCGCAGCCTGCCGCCGGGCGTGCGGGTGGAGGTGCCGACGGCCTTCGCCTGTTTCCCGGACCCGCTGCACCCCTGGCCGCCGCGGGGCTTCGCGGAAAAGGGGTTCAACGTCACGCGCTACACGCCCATGCCGCATGGCGGGCACTTCGCGGCGCTGGAGGCGCCGGACCTGCTGGTGGCGGATCTGCGGGAATGGGCGCTGGGCGGGTGAGAGAGGGAGCCGGCGTGAGCCGGCCCCCGGAAGGCGGGGCGTTCAGACCGCCCCGTGCGCCTCGAAGGTCATGGCGTAGATCGAGTGCGAACTGGTCATGTAGAGGCGGTTGTTCTTCGGCCCGCCGAAGACCAGGTTCGGGCAGCGTTCCGGCAGGCGGATGAAGCCGATCGCCTTGCCCTGCGGGTTGAAGACCATCACCCCATCGAGATCCTCGGACCTGCCGCGCAGTTCATAGACCTTGCGGCCTCCGACATCGCGCGGCTCGGCCTCCAGCAGCCCGTTGCTGCCCCAGCCGCACCAGAGATTGCCGTCCCGGTCCACCTTGAACCCGTCCAGCGCACCCTGGTCGGCGGCATCGATCAGCTTGGTCTTGCCGGAGAGCGTGCCGTCCGGCTGCACGTCATAGCTCCAGATGCTGCGGTTGGGCGTGCCCTTCCACTCGACGACATAGAGCTTCTTCTCATCGGGGGAGAAGGCGAGGCCGTTGGGATTGACCAGATCGGTGAGGACCGCCGTCAGCTTCCCGTCCGTGCCGATGCGATAGACATTGGTGGTGGGCTGTTCCGGCGTGGCGCGGAAGCCCTCCCATTCGCCGTTGATGCCGAAGGTGGGGTCGGTGAACCAGATCGTGTCGTCCGACTTCACCACGATGTCGTTCGGCGCGTTGAGCCGCTTGCCCCCGTAGCTGTCGGCCAGGACGGTGATGGAGCCGTCCTTCTCCGTGCGGGTGACGCGGCGGGTGACGGAATGCTCGCAGGTGACGAGCCTGCCCTGCCGGTCCCGCACATTGCCGTTCGAGAAGTTGGACGGCGCGCGGAAGACGGTGAAGCTGCCATCCTTCTCGCTGTACTTCATGATCCGGTTGTTGGGGATGTCGCTGCACAGCAGGTAGCCGCCCGCATCCCCGCTGGCGGGGAAATAGGCCGGCCCCTCGGCCCAGCGCATCCCCGTGGCGACCTGTTCCAGCGTGCTGCTGTAGATCCGGTACTTCGCGAAGCTGGGATCGAGGATCTGCACCGCCGGATCGGGATAGCGCTGGTTCGGCGCGAAGGCGAAGGACTGCGCCAGGGCCGGCCGGGCCAGGGCGGCAGTCGCGGCAATGCCGCCGGCGGCGGCCAGCAGGCCGCGTCGTGTGGTGTTCATCCTGTCTGCTCCTCCCGATGCGGCGAAACCCGGAGTGGTCGAAGGGGCGGCCGCGAACGGGGGAGCCTGTCCTGTGGCCAGGTGGCTGGCAAGGGGGGCTCAGCCCCCGGCCGCAGGGCTATGAGCAGGGGCAGCGGGTGCTGGGACCGCGGGCGCGGGGCCAGCGGGCGTACTGGCGGGCGCACCGGGAGCGGGCGCACCGGGAACGGGTGCACCGGGAACGGGCGCGGGGAGGGCCCGGCCGGTACTCGCGTCGGCCGGGCGGGGCGTGGTGGCGGCCGCGTCGGGCTTGGGCGGGTTCGCTGCCCAGGCGAAAAGGGCAAAGCCCAGGATCGCGAAGGGGGCTGCGCGCCAAAGGGCGCAGACGAGCCGCTCGAAGCGCGCCCTGACGAAGAGAAAGCTGCCATCGGCGCCAAAGAGGGTGTTGTCCTCCCTGGCCCGGGCAAGGAGCTGCGTCGTCGCGGGCGTCTGCGGGTTGGTGCTGCGGGCCTGATCCACGAGGCTGACGTAGTCGGCGAAGGATGTCGCGCCGGGCGGCAGCCTGTCCCGGTAGCGTTCGAGCAGCCTGGTGCGGACCTCGACCCATTCCGGAAGGTTGTCGTGACCGGCCGAGGCGATCTCGCGGAAGGTCATGCTTTCGCGGGTGAGGACCGATATGGCGTGGTGGAGGATGACGGCCAGCGCCCCGAAGCCCACCAGCAGGCCGCCGATGGCCAGGATCAGCCGCAGCGTATTCGCCACCGGGTCCAGCGATCCGAAGGCGGTCAGCGAACTGCCGGCGAAGATGCCCGCCGCGGTCCCCACCACGCCACCCACCATCCAGCGGGCGGTGTCGCGCAGGGACTGCGCGGCCGTCGCCATCGCGGAGGCGACGGGATCGGGGTCGCTCATGGCTTGCGGAGCTTGCCGAAGTCTATGGCGAGGAGAAGCTGCGGGAGAACCCGGGCGATCTGGGTCGCGGCGCGGGTGATGTCGTGCAGGTTGGCGGTTTCGACGTTCAGGATCGCGCCAGCGGGGTCGGGCCTGCTGTCGTCGGCGATCTGGTCCCGGGCCGAGGCCACCAGCCTGTCGATATCGGGCGTTCCGTCCTGCCCGTGCTGCAGGTTGATATAGGCGCCGGGGGTGTCGAAAGGATTGGGGATATGGACGGGGGTGAAAGGATTGAGGAACGGATCGCCGTTCGCCGGTTGCGACGCCGCCTGGACCTCGATCTCCAGGATATCGCCGCCGCAGGCGATGCGGATGAGACCGTTCGCGTCGGGGATGGCGATGATGCGTGTGGCCATGACAGGAGACTCCTCAGACCGGAGCACAGCTTGTCATGACGTTTCTGGAACGAGAAGCTTCCCGACGAGCGATCCCGGCCGCACGAAGCCGGGCTGCCCTGGCAGGAGCGGGATGTGGCGGCCCCCCCTGGCCCCGGGGGGGCATACTCCCCCGGGGTTGCGGCGATCATCGCCTGCCTGGGCGGCGTCAGGCCGCCTTGCGCGCGGTGAGGCCCCAGTCCCGCAAAAGCTGCACCAGCGTGTCCTGCGCCTCTGGCGTGAGCGGCCAGGCTGCGGGCGGACGAGCGGGGCCGGCATCCTCGCCCATCAGCTGCAGTGCCGCCTTCACCACGGAAACATTGGCGCCGCCGAGCTCCTGCGCGCGCAGCACCTCGAAGGGGTCGATCGCCTCGATGTTCTCGCGCGCCGCGGCGAGGTCGCCGCGCTCCAGCGCCGCATGGATGGCGACGGAACGCTCGGGCACGACATTGATCAGGCCGGAGGTGAAGCCGCGCGCGCCCACGCCATACATCGGCGGGGCCCAGGGCTCGGCCAGGCCGCAGGTCCAGTTGACGCCGAGATGCGCGGTGCGGCGCACGGCCTGAGCCAGCAGCATGACATTGGGGGTGGCCCATTTCACGCCGACGACGCCGGGCAGGCTGGCGAGCTCGACGATGCGGTCGATGCCCATGCTGTCGTTGCGCAGGTAGAGGACGATGGGAAGCTCGCCGGCCTCGGCCACCCGCTGGAGATAGGCCTTGATGCCGCGCGGGGCGCAGAACGGATCGGGCGGCTGGTGCACCATCAGCATGTCGGCGCCGGCCTGCTTCGCCACGCGGGCGAGCTTCTCCGCCTCGACGATGGAGCGGCCCACGCCGGCGATCACGGCGGCACGCCCGGCGACCATGCCCGGGACCTCGGCCTGCATGCGCTCGGCTTCGGCGAAGGAGAGCGAGTAGAACTCGCCCGTATTGCCGTTCACGGTCAGGCCGTGGACGCCGGCCTTCGCGGCGCGGGCGATGATGGGCTCCAGCGCCGCTGGCGCGATGGCGCCGTCGCGGTCATAGGGCGTCACCAGGATGCCGGAGATGCCGCGCAGGGCGGTGAGGCATTCTTCCCGGGTCTTTGTCATGTCGTCGTCCTCCTCTTCTGGTTGGAACTGTTCCGTCCGGAGCCGTCCGGGTCGGCGATGGCGAGGCTGTCGGCCATCCCGTCCTCCTCCATGGAGGCGTCGGCCCGCTGCTGGGCCGGATGCAAGGAGGCCTGGCGCAGCGAGCGCAGGCCATGCGCGCGCATCAACAGCTCGGCGCGGTCCTGGTCGCCCAGGCGCAGGGCGTCCAGCAGCTCGGTGTGCTCCGCCAGGGCACGGGTGAACTCGCCTGGAGTGGCGAGGCTGCGCTGGCGGCCGACCTGGTCATAGCCGCGCAGGGAGCGCAGCGTCGTTTCCAGCATGGCGTTGCCGGCCATGTCACGGATCATCTCGTGGAAGCGGGTATTGGCCTCGGCGAGGCGGCCGGCGTCGCCTGCCCCGGTGGCGGCCCGCATGGCGTCGAGCTGCCCGGCGAGGCGGGCGATGTCCTCGGGCGTGGCGTTGCGGGCGGCAAGCCCGGCGGCGACGGCTTCCAGGGCGACGCGGATGCGCCCCATTTCCTCCAGCTGGCTGGGGCCGAAATCGGCGACAAGCGTGCCGCGGCGCGGCAAGGTGACGACGAGCCCTTCCATCTCCAGCCGCCGCAGGGATTCGCGGACGGGGGCGGGGGAGACGCCGAGGCGGGCGGCAAGGCCGCGCTCGGAGACACGGGTGCGCGGCGCGAGGCGGCCCATGGCGATGGCGTCGCGCAACCGGTGATAGACACGTTCCGAGAGCGAGGCCGTTTCGCTCTGCGAGAGTGGCTGGAGGCCGTTCATGCCATCTGATATATCAGTCTGGCCGAGCCTCCGCAAGCGCTTCCCGCCCCGTGCCGTCCCCAAGGGGCCAAGCCGTCAGTGGGAGGCTCCGGCGGCCATCGCGCGGCAGGCCGGGGTCAGCACGGCGGTCAGGCGCCGGGCGAGCTCCTCGGTGCGGAAGGGCTTCTGGAGGATCCTGTCCTTGTTCTCGCCTGCCATGGCCGGGGCCTCGGCATAGCCGGTGAGGAACATGATCGGCAGTTGCGGGCGCCGGCTGCGTGCGGCCTGCGCAACCTCGACGCCATTCATGCCGGGCATGGCGAAGTCCAGCAGCAGCAGGTCGAAGCGGGTGTCTCCGTCCAGCAGGTGCAGCGCCGCGAGGCCATCATGGGCCTCGACCACGTCGTAGCCCAGGTCCCGTAGGGTGAGGGCGGTGATCTCCCGCACGGGCTCCTCATCATCCACCAGCAGGATGGTCCGGTCGTCTTTCTCCTGCCCCTCCGCGGGGGCGAAGGCAGGAGCGGCCGGGCGCGCCTGGGCGCGGGGCAGATAGAGATGGATGGCCGTGCCCTGGCCGGGCGCCGTCTCCACCCGCAACCCGCCGCCGGACTGCTGGACGAAGCCGAGCACCTGGCTGAGACCCAGGCCGGAGCCCTGCCCGACATCCTTGGTGGTGAAGAAGGGCTCGAAGGCCCGGGCCCGGACCTCCGGCGTCATGCCGGTTCCGGTGTCGCGGACCGTGATCGCCACATACTCCCCGGCCGGCGGTTCCTCGGGGTGCCCGGGCAGTCCGAGTGTGACGTTGCCGGTGGCGATGCGGATCGTGCCGCTGCCCTGCATGGCGTCGCGCGCATTGAGCACGAGGTTGACCACGGCGAGCTCGATCTGGGTCGGATCGGCCATGGCGAGCCAGGCTTCCCGTCCCGGGCTGGCGTCCAGGCTGGTATCCAGGCGGATGCTGCCGCCCACAGTGGTGCCCAGCAGCCCGACCATGTCCTGGATGAGCGCGTTCATGTCCAGCGGCCGGGGGTCGAGCCGCTGGCGGCGGGAGAAGGCGAGGAGCTGCGAGGTCAGCAGGGCGCCACGCTCGGCGGCCAGCCGGACCGCTTCCAGCCGCCGCGCGAGGAGGGCGGGCGACAGGCCCGGCAAAGCGGGCTGGCGCTGCAGCAACCGCAGGTTGCCGAGGATGACGGTCAACAGGTTGTTGAAATCATGCGACACGCCGGCGGTGAGCTGGCCCAGCGCCTCGGCGCGCTGCATCTGCCGGAGCGAGGCTTCCAGCCGGTCGCGCTCCTCGATCTGCTCCTGCAGACGCCGGTTGGCCTCGGAAAGATCGCTGGTGCGCTGCCGGACCAGGCGTTCCAGCGCTTCCTCGGCCTGGTGGCTGGCGGTCATGTCCGTGTCGATGCCGACAAAGCCGAGGAACTCGCCCTCGGCGGAGAGGCGCGGGGCGGCATCCACCCGCATCCAGTACATCCGCCCTCCCTTGGCCTGCATCCGGACGACGATCTGGAAGGGCTCGCGCAAGGAGAGGGCGCGGATGATCACCGCTTCATAGGTGCCCAGATCGTCGGGATGGACCAGCCGGCGCCAGCCCTGCCCCTGCAACTCGCTGGCCGGATAGCCCAGCGTCCGCTCGTGGTGACGATTGGCGAAGACGCAATTCCCATGCTGGTCGGAAAGCCAGATCATGGAAGGGGTGCAGTCGGCGATGCGGCGGAAAGCGCTTTCCCCGGCCGCTTCCGCCGCAAGCCACAGGGCGGGGGCGGACTCCTCCGGGGATGGATGGCTGTGGCCGGATGGGCCGCACCCTTCGGAACTGCTCCCGGTCTGGCAGGGCTGGGTCGTCGGGCGGCGGGAGGGCCTTATTCGATCGGACGAGGACAGGGCCATGATCCAGGGACGGGAGGCGCGGACAGAATTCTGGACATCATTGTCCTTGGGGACGGCAAGCTAGGGCCCCGGGGGTGTCACCGCAATTGCATGGTGCCCCGATGGCGCCCCACCGGGCATCACCCTCGCGTGACGATGGCAACCCGGCGGCCGGTGCTGGCATGCCGCGGCG